>NZ_JAAXPG010000050.1 GCF_012396365.1 Nocardiopsis alborubida
TGGTGCTCGCCGGTGGCGAAGACGTCCAGGCCGACCTCCTCGGCCTTGAGCGCGATGGTCACCATCGCCTTGACGCGCTCGGCCTCGGTCGGCGTACGGCCGGTGGTGGGGTCGGTGGTCACGTCACCGACGCTGAAGATCCCGAACTGCATCGCACCCGTCTCCCTGTGGTCGCTGTGCCGACTGCCGTGTCGAACGCGGTGCCGGGCGTGGCCGCCCCCGTCGCGACATCATCGTCTTTTGTTGATGAGTCAACCATGGTAGTGCAAGTGGACGTTGATCCATCAACCGAATCAGTGTGCTGATCCCCGGGGCTCCGCGCCGCTGGCTCAGTCCGGCTGCTTCTCCATGTGGTCCGAGACGCGCTGGGAGAGCCGTGCGAACGTGCTGAGCTGGTTGGGGGTGAGGGCGTCCACGAACAGGCGGCGAACGTGCTCGACGTGCAGGGGCGCGGCGTCCTCGATCGCCTTGTAACCGGCCGGGGTGGCGACGATGAACGCTCCGCGGGCGTCGTCGGGGCATTCCTCCCTGGTCACGAGCCCGCGCTTGGCCATCCGCCGGACCTGGTGGGACATCCGGCTCTTCTCCCAGTTCACCAGTCTGGCCAGTTCCAGGAAGCGCATCCTGCCGTCGCTCGTCGCGGTGAGGTTGACGAGCACGATGTAGTCGGAGGCGGACATCCCGGAGTCGGCCTGAAGGAGACGGGAGAGCCGCCCGATGAGCGTCTCCTGCATGCGGATGAAGTTGTCCCAGGCGGCCTTCTCATCCGCCTCCAGCCAGCGCGGCGTCTCGTTCATGGGCGCAGTGTAACGAAGAAGTTGACACCTCATCCACCTGGGGCGAAGCGGCCGGGACACGGTCCTCCGTCGGGCGGCCCCTCCGGGAGCGCGGAGGGGGCCCGTCGACGGGGGCCGACGCCCCGGTCCGGTCCGTCCCGTCGTCCCCTCAGGACGCGGGCGTGCCCTGCCACCGCAGGGGATCGTCCTCCAGCGCGGAGCGGTCCCAGTCCCCGAGGTTCGCGGCGGCCTCGTAGGTGGTGCGCAGGAACTCGGCGACCGTGCGGTCGGGGTCGGGTGCGGTGCGGGCGGCCTCGTAGGGCAGCAGGAACTGCTGGAACTCGGTGCTGTAGTACGCGCCCTCGGGGCCCACCGGCTGGTCGGCGAACCCGTCGGGTGCGGGGTAGGCGTAGGAGTAGAAGGCGCCCTCCTCGCCGCCGCCGGGCCAGAACCCGCAGCTGGACAGCTCCCGGGAGTAGCCCTCCACCATGACCCAGTCCCCGCAGTTGGGCGCTCCGCCCGGGTGGGGCGGGGCCGTCCGCCCGGAGAAGCGGGTGCAGGCCAGGTCCATCGCCCCCCAGAAGAAGTGCACCGGACTGACCTTGCCCACGAAGTGCGACCGGAACTGGCCGATCACCCGGTTCGCCTGGAGCAGTTGACGCCAGAACAGGGCGGCCGCCTCCGCGTCGTAGGAGGCGTGTTCGTGGTCCTCGGCGAAGGGGATCGCGGGCTCGACCTCGTTGGGGCTCGGCCGGATCGGCGCCTCGATCCCGAGTCGGCCGAGCGCGTCCATGATCCGGGAGTAGAACTCGGCGACCGGCATGGGCCGCAGCGGGAAGCTCCGCTCGCCGCCGTCGCTGCTGCGGATCCGGAGCTGGTGGTCGACGAAGTCGAACTCGATCTCGAAGGCCCCCGTGCCGTACGGGACGGCCGAGGTGGTCAGTCCGCGCGGGCTGACGTAGAGGGTCACCTGCCACCAGTGGTTGATCAGCGGAGCGTGGGCCATGCGGATCTTGCCCACGATCTGGGTCCACATGTGCAGGGTGTCGCGGGTGTCCGTCCAGTCCGAGACCCGCAGGCTCGGCCAGTTCGCTGCTGACGGGCTGGTCATCGCTCACTCACTTCCTTCTGTGCGCCAGGGGCGGAGGCGGTCGTGCGCCGCGGACGGGTGTCCCGGCCCCTCGCCCCTCCCGGAGCGAGGCGGACCTCGGTCCTGTCGGCCCCCGCCGCGCCCCCGGCGACCAGCGGCCTCCGGGCGGGCGGCGCCCCGCGTCGCCTGTGGGTGCGAGACCCCCGCTGGTCGTTGATACATCATCCGGATGGTAGGTGACAAGACAACTTGCTGGGCGGCGTTCGACTCGTGGGGGCGGTGGCGGATCCGGGGTCCGATTTGGTTGACACATCATCCAATGGTGCTAATTTTGGTGATGCGTCACCTCACTCGGCGGAGATGCGCCGTCACCGACGCGTCGGGCGGCGCCTCGGCCGAGTCCCACGACATGGCCGTGCGGCGCATGGTCCGGGCCGGCGTGGCGCCGATCACCTGGCTGGCCGTGGCGGGCGAGTGGCAGCGCGACTGGGCCCGCGAGGAGACCACGCAGGGCATGGTCGAGGTCCTGACCCGGCACGGCGGCGCCACCGGCATCGCCTTCGCCTGGGAGACGCAGATGCCGGCCAGCCGCGCCGCGAGCGGCGTCTGACGACACGACCGCCGAACGGGGCCGGTCCGCGTCGGGCACCGCCCGTCCCGGACCGGTCCCCTCCCGGGCGGGGACACGGCATCGGCGGGTTCTGGGCGACCCAGGTGCCACCCTTCATCGATCCCGCGTCCTGCGGCGGCTACCTGGAGTTCGAACGAGCCGCATACGAGGAGCTGGTGCGGACCCCCGACCCGCGTTGACCGCCCCCGTCTGACGGGTACGGCCGAGAGGCCTTCCTGTGGGCGCGTTCACACGCCCGCGGGGGCGTCCGGCACACGGGGTCCGTCGGCCCCGCGGGGCGCGGTTCCCCCGGCGCCTGGCCCTGGACGGCCTCATCACCCCCGTGCGCCTCGGACACCACCCTGGACCAGCTAGCCGAGACCGCGTCCGACGACGTCGTCACCGGTCCGACGACCGACGGCACCCACGTCCTGACGCGCTGGCCCCTCACGGCGGAGCCCGGCATGACCGTCACGCGCCAGAAGCTGCCCCGACCACCAACCGAACACGGCTGAGCCGCTCCACGTCCCGCACGGGGCGCGCGGCTGAGCCCGTCGGTGCCTCGGCGGGTACCGACCGTCATCGATGGGGCCCCGATTGCTCCTACGCCAACACTGAGGCCGTTCTTCTTGCGTTATACGCAAGTGGGGATGCGTCACAAGCATCGAACCGTTGTGGCAGACGTACCGCCCACACGGAGGGCAGGGAGTACGGCCACCGCGAACACCTCGACAAGGGGTGCGAGCGGCGGCCCGGAAGGGAGCGATCTCATGTCAACACAGCAGGCACCGGCCAGCGGTTCGGCACCCGCCGACACACCGGCGGAATACGACGGTTGGCGCCGGGGCCGATGGGAGGAGGTGGCCGGACCGAACGGAAAGGCCAGAGTCGTCGCCAACGGAATGGTGACCGGCCCGGACGTCCGCACCCTCCCGGGCGTTCCCGGCCGGTGGGCCACGGACGGGACCGGCGCCCTGACCGTGACGGCCTCGGCGGCCGACGGCGTCGTGGTGGACGGGGTCGTGGTGGACGGCACCTCTCAGGTGCCCCCCGGGGACTCGCTGGAGTTCCCCGGCGGGCTCGTCGGTTTCGTCGGGGGCAGCGACGGCGCCTACGGGCTGGTCGTCAGGGACCACGCCGCCGTCGAGCGCTCCGGCCTCACCGGCATCGACGCCTACCCCTACGACCCGGCCTGGGTCCTCGAGGGCGAGTACCGAGCGGCCCCCGAAGGCCGCCGCATCGAAGTCGAACGGCTCACCTCGCCGTGCAGCACCGAGGCGATCCTCGCCCCCGTCGACCTGGTCGTCACCGTCAACGGCACCGAACACGTCATGGCCGTCCTGGAGGACATGCCCGGCCAACGCCTGGTGGTCTTCACCGACCGGACCAACGGGCGCGGGACGCCCGGGATCGGCCGCTGGCTGGTGCTGCCCCTGCTGGAACCGGGCAGCACGTTGACGGTCGACTTCAACAAGGCGACGCTCTCCCACCACCACCTGCGGCCATCGGTGTTCGTCTGCCCGCTCTCGCCTCCCGGGAACCACCTGCCGCTGCGCGTCGAAGCAGGTGAGCGCGCCCTGATCCACGACACGACCGGACAGGGACCCGCAGCCCCCCTGGTAGGAACGCCCCACACAGAAGGAAGCGACACCATGAGCCGGGATCCCAAGGACAAGGCCGTCACCTACCTACGAAGCCTCGAACGGGGCGACTGGGAGACCGCCCGTGCGATGTGCGCCTCGACGGCCACCGTCTGGCACAACGACGGCAAGGGAGAGCAGACCATCGCGGACAACATCGTCGCGATGGCCGGCCAGGCCGACACCATCGAGTCGATGCGCTACGACATCACCCGACAGTTCACCCGGCCCGGCGAGGTCCTCCAGCAGCATGTGGTGCACGTGGCTGCGGCGGGGGGCGTGCGCGGTCAGGTGTTCGCCGCCGTCTACTTCCGTTTCGACGACGACGGCCTCATCACCCGCATCGAGGAGTACGCCGACTTCGTGCCGGAGCGGGAGGCGGCCGGCGCCGCCTGAGGGCGCGGCGTGACCGTCGTGCGCGACGGCCGCGCCCGAGGCCGCGCCTGACGGGGGAGAAGGACCCCCGGGGGGATACACGCCGGGGGTTCCCGCGTTCTCGACCGAACGCCCTCAGCCGCCGAGGAAGTCCACCGCGCTCCGTACGAGGAGCGGGGAGGAGACGGCTTCGGCGTGGTCGCGGACGGGGATCCCCGCGTGTGCTCCTCCGCTGCGTTCAGCCAGGTCCGCGGCGCCTTCGGCCGGGTGGCCCGCGGTGCCGTCGACCAGCAGCAGGGGAGGCCCTCGGGGCGCGGCGAGGACGAGGACGGTCCAGGCGGGGCGCGGTGCCGGCACCGGAGGCCTCCGTCCGGGGAGCCGCCCGAAGCGAGGGGCCGGGCAGGCGGCGGATCACGGCGGCCCCGTTCCCCGGGAGAAGCCGGTTCGCAGGTCCGGCTCCGAGGCCGGTCCCGACATCGGGCCCGGGGCTCTGTCAGCCGAGGACCCGGTCGACGACATCGGCGATGAACTCCGCTGTCGCCGCCTCGCCCTCGTAGGTCACGCGGACCAGGACTGCGCCGACGAGCATGGCGAGGGAGGGGTCGACATCGCGGGCCGGAAGATGCGTCGCGAGGGTGTCGCGAATGCCCTTCGTGGCGGTCTCGTAGAGGCGGTCCCGGAGTTCGCGCGCGACCTCGTTCCGTCCGGCGAGCTCGATGGCTCCGGCCATCAGTTGGTCGTAGCGGCGCTCGGACAGCGCGAGCGCGAACCTTCCGAGGAGCGTGCGGAGGTCCTCGCGAAGGTCTCCGCTCGGCGCCGGGGTCGTGGATTCCTCGCAGATCCTGTCGATCGCGTCCCGCATGAGATCTGTCGGGGTGGGCCAGTGCGCGTAGAGGGTCGCCTTCGAGTATCCCGACCTCCGCGCGACCGCGGCGTGCGTGGCGGCTCCCCACCCGTCCTCGAGCAGGATGGCGGCGCTGGCTTGGATCACGTCGCGTCGGGTTCGCGCCACGCGCGGATCTCCCGGGTCACCGGCCGACTTGGTCATGGACCGAGACTATCCCCCTCTGGTCGATGAGGGCACTAATGGACTCGAAGTACAGTACTGTCCTATGAGTCTAAAAGAGCGCCGACCACAAGGAACCGCACTATGACCACCACCCCGGTGCCGCGCGTCCAGCGGCCGATCGTCCAAACCCGGTACGGCGCCGCGCGCGACGTGCTCGGACTGTCCGAGGACGTGCCCGTGCGCGCCCCAGGCCGGCGGGAGGTGCAGGTGTGCGTGCGGGCGTCGTCGATCAACCCCATCGACTGGCAGATGATCGAGGGGAACCGGCGCCTGATCACGCCTCGCCGGTTCCCCTTCACGCCCCTGTTCGATCTCGCGGGAGTCGTCACCGCGGTCGGCGACGGCGTGACCTCGTTCGGAGTCGGCGACCGGGTACACGCCGACAACGAGACCGGCGGGGGTGGCGGGGCCGAGTACGTCAATGTGCGCGAAGGGCTGCTCGCTCCGGTCCCGGCGGGTCTGGGTTTCGCGGAGGCCGCCGCGATTCCCCTGGCGGCACAGACGGCGCTGACGTGCCTCGACAGCGCCGAGGTCACCTCGGGCACCCGGGTCGCGGTGATCGGGGCGTCGGGGGGAGTGGGCCACTGCGCCGTCCAACTGGCACGCGCCGTCGGCGCCTTCGTCGTCGGCACCGCCAGCACCCGCAAACTCGGGTTCGTCCGTACGCTGGGCGCGGACGAGGTCGTCGACAGGACCACCACCGATCTGGCCGCACGGTTCGGCCCGGACTCGTTCGACGTCGTGATCGACACCGTCGGGGGCATCGAGCAGTGGGTGCGGGCGCGGCACGTCCTCCGACCGGGAGGACGGTTCGTGACGATCGCCCGCGACGAGGACGGCGTCGTCACCCCCGCTTCCGCGATGCGGCTGCTCGCGACGGTCTCCGCCCGCCGGATCCGGGGCGCGGGCGCGCGGGGCGTGAAGTACGTGCCGGTCTTCCTCAAGGCCTCAGGGCCGCTGCTGCGGCGCGTCAACGCGTTCGTCGAGAGCGGCGGCGTCAGCGTCCACGTCGCCCGTACCTTCCCGCTGACGGTCGAGGGAGTGAACGCGGCGATCGACGAGAGCCGCTCGGGGCGCACCGTCGGGAAGCTGGTGCTCACGCGATGACGAGTACGCCACGCCCCCACGAGCCGTCAGAGGTTCCCGCGCTCTCCTCACCGCTCCGGCTTCCCCGAGGCATCACTGTCGCGAACCGCCTGGTCAAGGCAGCGATGGAGGAGCAGCTCGCGGGCCCCGGCGGTCATCCGGACGAGCGGTTCGCCACGCTCTACCGCACCTGGGACCGGGGCGGTGCGGGCATGATCCTGACCGGCCACGTCATGGTCGACCGTTCCGCCGTCGCCCAGCCGGCCGACGTCGTCCTGGACGGTTACAGCGATCTCGCACCCTTCCGGGCATGGGCACGGGCGGCACCGAACAGCTCGTTGTGGATGCAGATCAACCACCCGGGTCGCGTGGTCCGGCGCGACACCGGCTCCAGAGCGCTCGCCCCCTCGGCGGTCCCCGTGAGGATCGGCTCGCTGTCCAGACTCTTCGCCGCACCGGTACCGATGACCGAGGACGACATCCACGAGGCCATCGAACGCTTCGCCACCACGGCGGCGCTGGCGGAGGAGGCCGGTTTCGCGGGTGTGGAGATCCACGCCGCGCACGGCTACCTGCTCGCCCAGTTCCTCTCCCCGCTCGTGAACAGGCGCGACGACCGGTGGGGCGGACCCCTGCGCGGTCGGGCCCGGCTGCTCCTCGAGGTCGTGGCCGCCGTCCGTGCGCGCGTGTCCGCGGGTTTCGGGATCGCCGTCAAACTCAACTCCGCGGACTTCCAGCGCGGAGGCTTCGAGCCCGACGACGCGCGCCAGGTCATCGACTGGCTCAGCGACAGCGTCGACTTCGTCGAACTCTCAGGAGGAAGCGTCGAATCACTCGCCACCGCGGGACACCCCGCGGACGGGCGCACCCTCGAACGCGAGGCCTACTTCCTGGAACTGGCCGGGGAACTCGTCGAGCACGCTTCGGTGCCCCTCATGCTCACCGGCGGCATCCGGCGGGGGCGGGTCGCGCAGGACGTCCTCGCCCGCGGGTTCTCGCTCGTGGGTGTGGCGACCGCACTGGCCCAACAGCCCGACGCCCCCCGGCGCTGGCTCGCGGGCCAGGACGCCGAAGTCGAGCCGCCGTGCACGCTGGCCCGCTCCAAGTCCCTGCGCGCGGCGGCCGTGCAGGCGAGCATCACCGCACGAATGCACGGTCTGAGCCGCGACAGACCGGACCGGTCCGTGCCCCCGCTCGCCGCCCTCGTCCTGGACCAGTACCGGCGCTCACGCGCGATCCGTCGCCACCGACGCGTGGGACCGCCACCGCCCCGATGAGGTGTGGAGTCCCCGGAGAGGCGGGACGGGCGGTGGGCGTCGGCCGACTGTGACCGGCTGTGGAGTCCGGGCACCGCCGAGACCGGCACGGTCCGACCTCCGGACGGCTTCGGGGGAGCGGGCCGCAAGGGGGAGCGGTCGGCCTCCCACCTCCTGCTGACACGAACCCGGGTGGTCCCGGCACGGACACCGTGCCGGGAACCGGCCCGCTCCCGCCACACCGCCGTGCGCAGCGGGTGAGGTGCCTCTCCGCGCCCTGTCGTCGCGCCGTGCCAGACTCCGTCACGCGATCGGGCACGCGAAGGGCGCCCGGTCCGCGACCTACGAGAGGGATGCGGGAACCAGTGCGTATCGAGCGGCACGACGTGCGGGACGAGGCCCTGGCCGAGGCCACGGAGGACTTCTTCGACCGGATCGGCGGGGCCGCCCACCGTCAGCAGGAGTGCGGGCGAGAACTCCACGGGTGGGACATCGTCGCCGACGACCTGTGCGACTATGCCGGGGCGCGGTCGGTGGCTGATCCCGCCATCGACACCGATTCCCACGCCGCCCTGTACTCGGCTGCCGAAGCCCGGATCGGAGCGCTCAAGCTGGACTGCGCGCCTGCCTCCGCGTCGTTCTCGGTCCACCTCACCTACACGGGCACCGGGGTGTCCTACTTCGGGGAGGGGGAGGACACCGACCAGGACAGGGCTCCGACGACGTGGGACTGGATCCAGACCCTGTACCTGTGTCTGGTCGCCGATCTGCACGAGGAGAACGAGGGCGCCTTCCTCACCCTGGCCTCGACCTTCGACGAGGGGGAGGTGCTGGCCCGCGGCCTGGCCTACTACCTCTTCCCCGAACTGGGCGCCCAGCGCGACCAGGTCCTGGGCTACGTCGAGGCCGCCGTCACCGGTATGGCCAACGACGGTGAGCTGCCCCACCCCGACCTCCTCCAGCTGTACGCGTTGCTGTCTCGCGACGAGGAACTCTTCTGGAAGATGATGGCGGCCCGGCTGGAGGCCCACCGTGACAGCGCCCCGGATGTCTCCCCGCGCTTCCTGCTGCCCATCGACGAGATCGCCTTCGCGGCGATGGCCGTGCGCATGGAGGGATGGGGGCAGCCCTTGGAATCCGACTACCTGCCCCACCGCCTCGTCGCGGGCGAACAGGGCTGGCGCGGTCTGCGTGTGGGCGCCTACGGGGCGGACAAGGACCCCGGGGCGCTGAGGGTGTTGTCCCAAGGCGCGCTGAAGGTCGAGCGATCGGTCACCGTTCCCGGACGCATCGATCGGATCCTGGAGAGGTTGGACAGCCACTCCGCCGAGAATCTGGAGGACATCCGGGGATCCGCGCTCGTGCCGGACATGCTCCCGGGAGAGCTCCAGCGGCATGCCGAGGACGAGATCCGCCGGTTCCAGTACAGTTCGCTCGCTGACACTCAGGAGCGTCATCCGCGCCAGCTGGAGGCCCTCACCCACGCCTCCCAGTACACCGCTGCGGCCTTCACCAGCGTGACCAGCGTGGAGGACACCGTCGAGATCCCCCTCGGGCCGACCACCGTGTCCCTGCCCGGTGCGGCTTCCAACGGCGACACCAATGAGGGAACGCGCACAGTCGCGATCGAGTACGCGGTGCTTTCCGGATCGCGGGAGCGTTTGGACACGCTGTTGAGTTACGCCATGGACGCCTTCGCTTTTGAGGACCGTGCAGAGAGCGCCAGCGTCCACAGCCTGTATTCAGCGGCTCTGCTGGCCTACCTGCGCGCGGAGTCGTCACGGTCCCGTACGGACCACAACGATGACCAGGGCACCGTGCAGCCGACCGAGGAGGTACGCGCGGCCATGGACGAGGCCGTGGCGGCCCTGGAACGGCACCACGCGTTGCCCGGTTACCCGCCGCCTCCCGTGATCCTGCTGTCCCAGCTGGTCGCGGGGGACCGCGAGGGTTTCGCCCTGGCCCTGGCCGATGCCCTGGAGGAGCACCGGGACGCCTCCGGAGTCGGGAGGAACCAGGGGGACAGCGACGGGTTCGTCAACACGCGCGTTCTCGCCCTGGCCTGCCTGGCCCGCGCCCGCGGCTGGGACGTGCCCGTGGAGAGCGACTATCTGCCTCGCGGGGTCCTGGACCACGCGGCCACGCTCTTCGACTGATCCTCGGCGGTGAGGTGGGGCCGTCCGCCGGGGCAGGCGCCACCTCCTGGACAGGAGGTGGCGCGTGCGGTCCACCTGGGGCACCGGGCGCCGGGGGGTGGCCCGGGTCCACGAGCAGGCGACGCCGGAGGCGAAGCGGTGTGTAGTCAGCGTGCCCGGGAACCGGTGGCGGGGGAGCGTGACGGCTCCCGCGATCCGGGGGTGCGAGCGGCTCTTCACCGTGGCGCCGACGCTCCAAGAGCAGCACCGTGCAGACGGCGAGATCGGGCCCCTCCAGGGGCCCGCTTGGGAGGCGGTCTCCCGGATGTCTCCCGCGCAGGGGACCCCGGAAACGACTCAGGCCGGAGCGTGTGCTCCGACCTGGGAAGATGTGGTGGGCGATACAGGATTCGAACCTGTGACCTCTACCGTGTCAAGGTAGCGCTCTAACCAACTGAGCTAACCGCCCGCGTGTAGCGATGGGGAGGTGGAGACGGGATTCGAACCCGTGTAGACGGCTTTGCAGGCCGCTGCCTCGCCTCTCGGCCACTCCACCGAGTTGCACGTAAGGCGCCGGGGCACCTCGCGTCTCCTCCGAGCGGACGACGGGATTCGAACCCGCGACCCTCACCTTGGCAAGGTGATGCTCTACCAGCTGAGCCACGTCCGCTTGCTGCCTGGCGTCTGGCCCGTGGGCCCCGCCGTGCTGCTGGTAAGAACTCTAGCGGAAAGTCGGCAGACGGCAAATCGGCGCTGGGAGGGGCCGGTTCGGCGCTCCCAGCGCGGGTAGGCGGCCGTGCGGGCGGGGGCGCGCCGGGACGCTCAGCGCAGACGTTAACGTCCGCGTCATGCGCCCGGGTGGACAATGGAGGACACCGGCGTGACGAGGGGGAGACGGATATGGGCGCGGGCGGCTGCACCGGGGGACACGGCGGGCACCGGTCGTGGCCGCGGGCGCGTGAGGCCGCCCGGCTGCTGGGCGGCGGCAGGCCGCCGGCCCCGCGCGAGCTTTCCCTGGAGGACGCCCTGGGCGCCGTCCTCGCCGCGGACGTGCACGCCCTGACGGGCCTGCCCGCCTTCGACGCCTCGGCCATGGACGGCTTCGCGGTGTCGGGCCCCGGGCCCTGGCGGCTGGTGGGCAGGCAGCTGGCCGGAGCGCCGGAAGCGCCCGTGGGCCTGCGCCCGGGCGAGGCCGTCGAGATCGCCACCGGCGCCCGTGTGCCCAAGGGCACGGAGTGTGTTCTGCCCTACGAGCTGGCCGCCGTCCGGGACGGGACGGTGGACGGACCCGCGGAGGCGGGCCGCCACGTGCGCTGGGCGGGGGAGGAGACCGCCCCCGGCGAGACCGTCCTCGAACGGGGAGCCGTGGTCGGCCCCGCCGCGCTGGGACTGGCCGCCAGCCTGGGCCACGACACCCTGCCTGTGCTGCGCCCCCGGGTGACGGTGCTGGTCACCGGTGAGGAGATCACCACATCGGGGCTGCCCGGCGACGGCAGCGTGCGCGACGCCATCGGCCCGGCGCTGCCGGGGGTCGTCGAGCGCGCGGGCGGCCGGATCGAGTCCCTGCGCCACATGGGCGACGAGCGGCGGCCGCTGCTCGACGCGCTGGCGGGCGCGGACGGCGACGTGGTCGCGGTGTGCGGTTCCTCGTCCCGGGGCCCGGCCGACCACCTGCGCTCGGTCCTGGAGGAACTGGGCGCCGAGGTCGCGGTCGACGGGGTCGCCTGCCGTCCGGGCCATCCGCAACTGCTCGCGCACACCGACCGGACCGTGTTCGTGGGCCTTCCCGGCAACCCCGGGGCCGCCCTGGTCGCCGCGGCCACCCTGCTGGTCCCCCTGCTGGCCGCCATGAGCGGCCGCCCGGACCCCGGAACGGGGTTGGCCCGGGCCGTGCTGGAGGGCGCCGTCACGGCCCACCCCCGGGACACCAGGCTGGTCGCGGTGCGTCTGGACGGCGGTCGGGCGCACCCGGTCGGCCACGACCGCCCGGGCAGCCTGCGCGGAGCCGCGCTGGCCGACGCCTACGCGGTGGTGCCGCCGGGCTGGGACGGCACTGAGGTGGAGCTGCTCCGCGTCCCCTGACACCGCCCTCAGGGGCTTCGCCCCCGCCCTCATTGCCTCGTCCCGGGCGTCCTGTGCGCAGGGGCGGGTGCCCGCGGTACCTCCGGGGGAGTCCGCGCCCGTTTCTCAGCGCGGTCCGACCCAGGGGTCCTCGTGCCTCCACAGGGAGGGGAAGTGCACCGGGACACCCTGTTCGGCGGCGAGCCGGTCGATGACGCCCATGGTGGCGTCGAGGTCGTCGCCGAGGTAGGGCAGCGCGCGCAGGGGCCTGTCGAGCGGCCGGAAGAAGTCGTCCCAGTGGACGAGGACGACCCGGCGCGCGCCCACCGCCTCGACCGTCTCCCTCCAGTAGGTCCGGATGTAGTCCGCCTCCCGCAGGCCCAGCTGGCCGACACCGAGGTAGACCACCTCGGCCGCGTACCCGTCCAGGGCTCCCGGAACGAAACCGGCGCTGCCCTGGACCAGCGCGGTGCGGCCTCCGGTGTGCTCCACCAGCAGGGACCAGGCCTCTCCGCAGCGGTAGGCCGACGCCCGCACCGGCGGCACGACGGGTTCGGCGACCTCTCCCGGGTAGCGGTCGGGCGGGCAGTGGCGGGACCCGACCAGCGTCAGCGTGAAAGCGCCGCACGCGACCCGGTCGCCGGACACGGCCCGCACGATCCTGTCCTCGGGCAGACCGCCGCCGCGTCCGATGCGGGCCGCGGACGCGCCGCCCACCAGACGGGCCCCGGTCCGGGCGGCGACCAGCGCCGTGTCCATGGCGTGGTCGAAGTGGGTGTGCACGGGGACGATCGCGTCGAGCGAGCCCGCCCCGGCGCGGGCCAGGGCGGCGTCCACGCGCGCGTGGTCCGGGGCGATGCGCCGCGTGCCCACCGCCGCCAGTGAGGGTCGGGAGAAGAACCCGTCGGTCATGACGGCCGAGGTTTCGTCCCTGATGAGGAGGGTGGTCACGCCCAGGAAGGTGACGGACGGTCCGTGAGCGGCATCGGGCAGGTCGAACCGGTCCGCGTAACGGGAGATGTCGGGGCGACCGAACCGCATTCTCATGCGGGGACCCTACAGGTGCACCGCGGTACAGGGGCACCGCGGCGCGGTTCCGCGCCGCGGGCACCGGCTAGGGAGAGGACCCGGACACGCGTCGGGCCCCGGAGGGCGTCGCCTCCGGGGCCCGGGCCTTCGCGTGTCAGCCGCCGGACCGCTCCTGCCGCGGCGCGGCCGCGGCGTTCCCGGACACCGGGTCGGCGGCCGCCGGGTCCGGCTTCTCCCCGGAACCCCCGGTCACCTCGGAACCTTGGCTCTCCTCGGTACCGGCGGCCTCAGCGGCAACCGTGGTCCCCGCCGTCCCGGCGGTACCCACGGCCTCGGCCGTCTCCTCGACGACTCCCTCGGCGGGGCCCTCCACAGGCTCCACCGCCGGGTTGCCCCGACCGCGCAGCAGCACCCACGCCTGCGCGGCGGCCGACAGGACGATCACCACGGCGATGACGCTGGTCAGGTGCATGCCGTCGGTGAACGCCGTCCGCGCGGCCCCCATCAGCGCGTCGCCCGCGGCGCCGCCCACCTCGGCGGCGGCGTTCGAGGCCCCGCCCAGGGTCTCCCGGGCGGTGTCCACGGCTCCCGAGGGCACGCCCTCCACGGCGGTCAGGTTGGCCCGGTAGGACGCGGTCAGCACGCTGCCCAGCAGCGCGACGCCCAGCGCCGCGCCCAGCTCGTAGGCGGTCTCGGAGATCGCCGAGGCCGCGCCCGCGCGCTGGGGCGGGGCCGCCGACATGATCGCGCCGTTGGTGAGCGTCTCGGCGAACCCCGAGCCGGTGGCGATCAGCGCGAAGCCCGCCGTCACGAGCACCACACCGGTCACCACGTTCCCCTCCGGCGCGAACACCAGGACCGCGAACCCCGTCGCGGTCACCAGCAGGGACCCGCCGATCACCGTGGCCAGGCTCAGGTGGCGCGACAGCCGCACCGCCACCAGTCCCGCCAGCACCGACAGCACCAGGCCGGGCACCAGCACGAAACCGGCCCGCATCGGCGAGACGCCCAGCACCAGCTGGAGGTACTGCGTCAGGAAGAACAGCGACGACACCAGCGAGAACACGATCATCAGGTTGGTGGCCACCGCCACGCTGAACACGCGGTACCGGAACAGGCCCACGTCGATCAGCGGGTCGTCGAGTGCCTTCTGGCGCCGGACGAACAGGTAGCCCAGGCCCAGGCCGACCAGCAGGGACACGATCGGGGTGACCGCCAGGCCCTCGGTGGCCAGGTTCTTGACGCCGTACACGACGGGCAGGATCGCGGCCATGGACAGGACCACGCTCAGCAGGTCCAGGCGTCCCGCGCCGGGATTGCGGGACTCGCGCACCAGCAGCGGGACCAGCACCAGGATCAGCGCCATCACCGGCAGGTTGATCAGGAACACCGAGCCCCAGAAGAAGTGCTCCAGGAGCCAGCCGCCCAGGATCGGGCCGAGCGCCGCGCCGCCGGAGAACCCCGACGCCCACAGGGCGATGGCCAGCAGGCGCTGGCGCGGGTCCAGGAAGATGTTGCGCAGCAGCGACAGGGTCGAGGGCATCAGCGAGGCGCCCGCCAGGCCGAGCAGGGCGCGGGCCGCGATGAGCACCTCGGCGGTGGGCGAGAACGCGGCGATCAGCGAGGCCGCGCCGAAGGCGGCCGAACCGATCATGAGCAGGCGCCGCCGACCGATGCGGTCGCCGAGCGAGCCCATGGTGATCAGCAGTCCGGCCAGGACGAAGCCGTAGACGTCGACGATCCACAGCAGCTGGCCGGCGTCGGGCCGCAGCTGCTCGCTGAGCGCGGGGACGGCGAATCCGAGCACGGTGGAGTCGACCGAGATCAGGATCACCGGAAGGACCAGGACGGCGAGCGCGGTCCATTCGCGCGGACCCGCGAGGGCGGGCGCCGCACCGTCGCGGCCGCGCGCGCCGACGGTGCCGTTTCCGGTCTGGGCGGAACTCATCTTTCCTCGTTACGTGTCGCTTGTGCGCGCGCCGCACGGCTGTGAGGGCGCGTTGGGACCGGCGGGATGCGGAGGGCGAACGGCCGGGCGGAAGGACGGGAAGTCTGGTCGACCGGGGCGTACTCCCGGGACTCTTCAACCGTCCAGCCGGTACAGTACCGTCCAGCCGGTACAGTGTCAATCGTGAACGCTTCGAACACCCGCGACCGCATTCTCGACTCCCTACAGGACATCCTCGTCGGGGAGGGTTATTCCGCGGTGACCCTGGAGGCCGTGGCCCGTGACGCCGGGGTGTCCAAGGGGGGACTGCTGTACCACTTCCCGTCCAAGACCGCCATGCTCACCGGGCTCATCGAACGCCTGCGCGTGCTGGCCGAGGAGGAGTTCCGCGAGGCGGTGGAGGGAGAGGAGGGCGTGGTCCGCGTCTTCCTGCGCACCTCGCTGCCGCGCAGCCCCGAGGAACGGGAGCTGTACTGGGCGGTCATCGCGGCCCTGCGCGGCCAGGAGGACATGCCCGAGGAGGCCGTCCGCACGGTCCAGGGCCTCTTCAGCCGCTGGGGCGACCTGCTGCACGAGGAGCTCACCGACCCGGTCCTGGCCGAGATCGTCCTGCGCGCGGGCGACGGGCTGTACATGGCGGCGATCGCCGGGCTGCCCCAGCCCGACCCGGTGCTGACGCAGCGGATGATCGACCGCCTGGTGGAGGCCTCCGACAAGGTGCGCCGCGAGCGCTGAGCGTCCGCTGCCCGGGCCGCTTCCCCGCCCCCGCCTCCCGCCGCCGAACCGGTCCGCGTCGCCGCGTCCCGGGCCGGGCGGGAGGACTCCGCTCCCCGGCGGGCCCGGCCGGGCTCAGACCCGGTACTCGAACATCTGGACCTCGGTGCCGCCCACGGGTACCCGCTCGACCGGGGTGAACCCCTGCCCCTCGTAGTAGCGCACCAGGGCGCCGTCCCCTCCCGCCCAGCAGTCCACCCGCACCAGCCCGACGCCGCGCTCGCGCGCCTGCCTGCGGGCGAAGGAGAGCAGTTTGCCGCCCACGTCGCGCCCGGTGTAGGTGCGCGCGACCAGCAGCAGGTGGACGTAGAGCTCGCGTTCGCGCACCCTCGGCGCGTAGCCGGGAGCCCGTTCGGTGGCGACGAGGAACCCGGCCGTGCCGTCGCCGATCTCGGCCACCCACAGGCCCTCGGCGACCAGTTCCTTCACGCGCGCGACCCGTCGGGGGTCCCGGGACCAGGGGCGGTCGCCCCACTGCGCGGAGCGCCCGTGTTCGACCAGCCACGCCACGGTGGCGTCGAAGGTCTCCAGGACCGCCGACAGGTCCTCTGGTCCGCCCTGGCGCAGCCTCAAGTGTCCGCCTCACGTGTCGGGGAACAAACACGAACAATGCACGTTAACCGGTCGCCCATCCGCCGGGCATCCGGGTTTTCCCGGGGGTGGGGGAAGGGGAGGCGTCGGCGGCGCGGCGGGAGAGGCGGTCCCCGGGGCGGGGACCGTGGCACCCGGGACGGCGCTGCGGGACAATGGCGGGACCCCGCCGCGGGCTGGAAGAGGAGGTCAGGATGTGGCGCTGTTCACGTGCTTCCGATCATGGTTTACTTCCCAGTAACTTCGTTGCCGCAGCCGGTACCCGTGTTCGTGGGGTGCCCGCCCACCCCGCGAGGTGAAGTGTGCACTACCTCAAGGTGTGGGGCGCGCCGGGTCGACCGCGACAGCGCCCTCCACGAGACTGTTGCCGCCTCGCCGGGGTGTCCACGGGGTGAGAACACGCAGACGGGAAAGCGGGGGGCGCATGCACAGGCTCACCAACCAGGTAAGGCCTTACGCCTGGGGAGCGCGCACGGCCATCCCGCGGCTGCTGGGCGCCGAACCCGACGGCACGCCCCAGGCCGAGCTGTGGCTGGGAGCCCACCACGGCGCACCCAGCACGGCGCACTGCGAGGACGGCCCGCGCCTCCTGCCCGGGCTCATCGCCGACAACCCCCACCGCGTCCTGGGGCGGCGCACCGCCGAGCGCTTCGGCGGGCGGCTGCCCTTCCTCCTCAAGGTCCTGGCCGCCGAGGCGCCCCTGTCCCTCCAGGTCCACCCCGACGCCGTCCGCGCCCGCGCCGGGTTCGAGGCCGAGGAACGCGCGGGCATCCCCCTGGACGCCCCGCACCGCAACTACCGCGATCCCCACCACAAGCCCGAACTCCTCCTCGCACTGGAGCCCTTCGAGGCGCTGTGCGGCTTCCGCGAACCCGCCGCCGCCCACGCCGACCTGCGCGGGCTCACCTGCGAACTGGCCGTCGCGCTGCGCGGCGACCTCGCCCTGGCCGACACCGGAACCGCCCTGCGCGGCGCCCTCACCCGCCTGCTCACCCTCCCCGGGGACGAACGCGCCCGGCTGCTGGACGACTTCGTGCGCGAGTGGACGGGCTCCGGCCCGCGCGGATCCCACGGCGCCATCGTCGCCGACCTGGCCGACCGCTACCCCGGCGACCCCGGCGCGGTGGCCGCCCTGCTGCTCAACCGGGTCACGCTCTGGCCGGGCCAGGCCCTGTTCCTGCCCGCGGGGAACATGCACGCCTACCTCCAGGGCACCGCGGTCGAGGTGATGGCCAGCTCCGACAACGTGCTGCGCGCAGGGCTCACCGGCAAGCACGTGGACGCGCCCGAGCTGCTGGACGTGGTGGACTTCTCGGTGCTGCCCATCCCCTACGCCAGACCCGGGGTCTGCGAGGGGCGCCGGGAGTTCCGCACGGCCGCCCCGGAGTTCGCGCTGCACGAGATCGGCCCCGGACGCATCACCTCCCACCTGCCGGGAGAGGGCCCGACCGTGCTGCTTGCCCTGCACGGGCAGGTGGAGCTGGTCGCCGAGGTCGGTCAGGGGATGACCCTCCAACGCGGCGAGTCGGTGTTCGTGCAGGCCGACAGCGGGCCGATCAAGGTCGAGGGCCACGGCCACGTCATCGCCGCCACCGTCGGTGAGACCTGAGATCCGAAGCCCGGGTCCCTGGACGCGAGGCCCGAAGCCTGAGTCCTCAGGCCTGAGACCCGAGGCCGGGTCGGGGCAGTGCGAGCGCGTCACAGAGCACCCTGGCGGGACGTCCGTTTTGCGCGGGGAGGTTCCCGCGCACCGATACCCTGGGCCCCTCTGTTCACTGGAAAAACACAAGGAGTACCACCATGGCGCTTGAGCGTCCCGAGATCGACTTCATCGAGGGCCCGCCGCCCGCCGAGCTGGAGGTCACCGACATCCAGGTCGGTGAAGGCGCCCAGGCGGGCCACGGCAGCACCGTCGAGGTCCACTACGTGGGCGTGGCCTTCTCCAGCGGCGAGGAGTTCGACGCCAGCTGGAACCGCGGCACTCCGCTGAGCTTCCGCCTCGGTGCGCGCCAGGTCATCGCGGGCTGGGACCAGGGCGTCCTGGGCATGCGCGTGGGCGGCCGCCGCAAGCTGGTCATCCCGCCGCACCTGGCCTACGGCGAGCGCGGCGCCCCCGGCGCCATCGCGCCGAACGAGACCCTGATCTTCGTCTGCGACCTGGTCGGCGTCAGCTAGGACCTCCTCCCCGCGAGGGCTCCGCGCGGCCGCCGCACCCGTCCGCGGTCCCTCCCGGGCCGGTCCCGCGCGCCCGGGCCCGGAGAGCCCCGCTCTCCGGCTCCCCGCGGTGACCGGTCGGAGCACACACATCCGTTCCGGCCGGGACACGCATCCGCTCCGGGCACACGCGTACGGGAGGGGCCCGTGCCGCGCTCCCACGTGCGGCACGGGCCCCTCGTCCCGCCGTCAGCCCAGGGTTGCGCCCACCTTGACGTGGCCCTTGAGCAGGTCGCGGGCGATCGTGCGGCGCTGGATCTCGTCCGTGCCCTCGAAGATGCGCAGCAGCCGCACGTCGCGGTAGAAGCGCTCGATGGGCAGTTCGCGGGTGTAGCCCATGCCGCCGTGGATCTGCATCACGCGGTCGACGATCTCGTTGGCCTTCACACCGCCGAAGAGCTTGGCGATGGACTGCGCGTGCCGCGAGTCCCGGCCCACCGACACCTGCCACGCGGCGTGCAGCACCAGCAGGCGCAGCGCCTCGATCTCGGTCTGGGAGTCGGCGATCATCCACTGGATGGCCTGCCGGTCGGCGATGGGCGCACCGAAGGTCTCGCGGGTGCGCGAGTACTCGATCGCCATGTCCAGCAGGCGCTCGCAGCCGCCGAGCGCGCGGGCGGGCAGCAGGTAGCGGCCCTTGCCGATCCACTTCATGGCCAGCTCGAAGCCGCGGCCCTCCTCGCCCAGGATGTTCTCGTGCGGCACGCGCACGTCCTGGAAGACCAGGGAGGCCGGGCGGCGCTCGCCCATGGTGTCGATGGGCTCGGAGGTCCACCCCGCGTCGCGGTCGACCAGGAAGCAGGTCACGCCCCCGTCGGCGCCCCTGTCCGGGTCGGTGACCGCGAAGACCATGGCGAAGTCGGCCTCGTTGCCGCCGGTGATGAAGGTCTTCTCGCCGTTGATCACCCAGGCGTCGCCGTCGCGGACCGCGCGCGTGCGGATGGCCTTGGCGTCGGAGCCCGCGCCGGGCTCGGTGATGGCGAAGCAGGAGCGGCGCTCACCGGCGATGGTGGGCAGCAGGTAGCGCTCCTTCTGCTCCTCGTTGGCGTGGTAGAGGATGTTGTCGGCCTCGCCGCCGAACTTGAAGGTCAGGAAGGTCCTGCCCAGCTCGATCTCGATGATCGCGGCGGTGACCGCGTCCAGGCCCATGCCGCCGTACTCCACCGGGGTCTCCACGCCCCAGAAGTCGGACTTGCGGGCCAGCTCGCGCAGTCGGGCGCGCTCCTCGGCGTTGAGGCCGGGCGGGTGCCCCTCGCGCTCGCGGCGCAGCACCTCGTTCTCCAGCGGCATCAGCTCCCGCTCGACGAAGGTCCGCACCCAGTCGCGTACGGCGCGCTGCTCATCGCTCAGTGAGAAATCGATCACGGCCTGTCTCCCCAGTAACCTAACGGCGTTCGGTTTGAGGGTACGGTCTTCCCGGGGGTGCGTGCAAGAGGTGTCGCCGAACGGGAGGAAACGGGTGCGCCGCCCGGTTCCGGACAGGCACCCCCACCGGGGCACACGGGACCGGAAGACGGGCTCTCAGGTGCGCGAACACCGCCAGGGGGCCGCACACGGTGCGCCGACGTGCGATGATCGGGCCGGACGCCGGAGGGTCCGGTCCGTCCGCCGCAGTGGAGAAGGGGATCCCTCCGTGGCCCGACCCAAGACGCCGATCCTGAGCCGTCCGGGCATCCGCCGCGCGGCTCTCGCGCTCATCGACCGTGACGGGCTGGACGGCCTGTCGATGCGCAAGCTCGCCCAGGAGCTCGACGTGCAGGCGGCCTCCCTCTACAGCCACTACCGCACCAAGGAGGAGCTGCTCACCGAGGTCGCGGACGAGGTCACCTCGCGCATCGACGTCTCGGGCTTCGAGGGCGGGGACTGGCGCCGGGGCCTCACCGTCTGGGCGCGCTCCTACCGCGACGCCCTCGCCGAGCACCCCCACCTGCTGCCGGTGGTCTCCTCCGGTCCCGGGCGCCGCGAGGAGGCGCTGCGCCGCGCCGACGCCGTGCACGGCGG
Organism: Nocardiopsis alborubida; assembly: GCF_012396365.1. Classification (GTDB taxonomy): domain Bacteria; phylum Actinomycetota; class Actinomycetes; order Streptosporangiales; family Streptosporangiaceae; genus Nocardiopsis; species Nocardiopsis alborubida. The sequence goes on from NZ_JAAXPG010000050.1 coordinate 20,656, forward strand.
CCTGGTGGGCGCCGGATGGCCGCCCCGCTACGCCACGATGATCGGCGCCTCCACCAAGTACCTGGTCGTGGGGGCCGCCACCAACTCCTTCGCGCGCGGGTTCGACGACGACGTGCGCGTCTACCGGGACCGCTACCCGAACCTGTCCCAGGCCCACCGGCTGCCCGAGCACGCCGCCGAGATCGACGACGCGAGCTTCGAACTCGCGCTCTCGGCCTTCCTGGACGGGCTGACCGGCGTCTTCGACAGGGTCGGGAACCGGGACTGAGCGCGAGGGGCCCGGGGGCGGTCGCCACCGCCCCCGGGCCCCTCGGAACTCGTGCGCCTCAGCGCCGCTGGGAGGACACCCGGTCCGTGCCCTCCTCGGAGGAGGAACCCGTGTCCCCGGCCGCCGGCGCGCCACCGGTCGGCGCGGCGCCGCCCGTGTCCCCGCCGGTACCGGCCTCCTGTTCACGCGGGTGACGGCGCTCCAGGGAGGCGCCCTCCACGTCGATGTCGGGCAGGATCCGGTCGAGCCACCGGGGCAGCCACCACGCGGCGTTCCCCGCCAGGTGCATCAGCGCGGGGATCAGCGCCATGCGCACGACGAAGGCGTCGATGAGCACGCCGAAGGCGAGCGCGAAGCCGATCGAGCTGATCATGACGCTGTGGGAGAAGACGAACCCGCCGAACACCGAGATCATGATGATCGCCGCGGCGGTGACCACGGAGCGGCCGGCCCGGAAGCCCTGCACCACGGCGAGCCGTGAGGGCGAACCGTGCACGTAGGCCTCGCGCATGCCCGTGCCGATGAAGAGCATGTAGTCCATCGCCAGGCCGAACAGGATCCCGACCAGCAGGGTGGGCAGGAAGTTCAGCACCGGACCGGTGTTCTCCAGCCCGAAGAGGCCTCCCAGCCAACCCCACTGGTAGACGGCCACCACGCCGCCCAGCGAGGCGAAGAAGGACAGGATGAACCCGAGCGTGGCCACGACCGGCACGAAGACCGACCGGAACACCAGCAGCAGGATCACCAGGGACAGGCCCACGACCACCGCGAGGTAGGTCGGCAGCGCGTCGCTCAGCGTCTCGGAGATGTCGATGTTGCCGCTGGCCATGCCCGCGACCCCCAGCGGACCGGTGCCCTCGACCGGCTCCATGTCGCGGAGGGTGTGCACGAGCTCCTCGGTGGAGGCGCTGGCCGGGCCCTCGACGGGCACGACCTGGAAGATGGCCAGGGTGTGGTCCTCGGAGATGCCGACGGGGGCCACCGCGGCCACGTCGTCGTGGGAGTAGATCTCCTCGGCGACCAGCCCCTGCTCCTCCTCGGCGTTCTGCCGCGCGGCCTCCTCGTCCGGTCCTCCGGTCAGCTCGGCCACGACCAGGAGCGTGCCGTTCTGCCCCGCGCCGAAGTTCTCCTCCACGGCGGTGAAGGCCTGGTACTGGGTGGAGTCGGTGGGCTCGGAGGAGCCGTCGGGCATGCCCAGGCGCAGGTCGAGGGCGGGCAGGGCGACCACGCCCAGGGCGATCACGGCGACGGCGGCCTGTGCCAGCGCGCGGCCGGTCGACATCGGCCTGGTCCGCTCCGCCCCGTCCGTGCTCCGCCCGGCGGCGGAGGCGCCCTCGGCGAGCCGGGCGCGCTCGCGGCGCGACAGGATGCGCGCGCCCACCAGCGACAGCAGCGCGGGGACGAGCGTGATCGCGATGAACACGGCGATGGCGATGGAGACGGCGGCCACGCTGCCCATCAGGCCCAGGAACCCGATCCCGGTCAGGTTCAGGCCCAGCAGCGCGATGAGCACGGTCGTGCCCGCGAAGACCACGGCGTTGCCCGCGGTCCCGTTGGCCAGGCCGATGGACGCGCCGACGCCGATGCCCTGCTTGAGCTGGCGGCGGTGCCGGTTGATGATGAACAGCGCGTAGTCGATACCGACGGCCAGGCCGAGCATGAGGCCCAGGATCGGTGTCACCGAGGCCATCTCCAGCACCCCGGACAGCGACATCGCGATCAGGGTGGCCACACCGACGCCGACGAGCGCCGTCAGGATCGGCAGGCCCGCGCCCACCAGGGTGCCCAGCATGATCACCAGGACCACGCCGGCCACGATCACGCCGATCACCTCGGCGATGCTGACCAGGGAGGGCATGGTCATGGCCATGTCGTTGCCGAAGTCGACGGTGGTGCCCGGCACGGGGTCGCTCTCGAAGACCTCCATGACGGCGTCGCGGGTCTCCGGGGTGATCTCCGTCTGGCTGTCGCTGAAGGCGACGCGGACCAGGGCGGTGTCGCCGTCCTCGGAGACCGAGCGGATCTCCGAGGCCATCTCCAGCATGGCCTCGCCCCGTTCGAGCTCCTCCAGGCCCGCCTCCAGCTCCTCGCGGTTCTGGTCGATCACGACCTGTTCGGCGTCGAGCCCGGGGCCGACCTGGTCGATCATCCCCGCGGCCTCGGCCTGCTCGCGGCCCGCGTCGAGCTCCGCCTGACCGGCTTCGAGCTCCTCCAGGCCCGCCTCCAGCTCGTCGCGGCCCTCCTCCAGCTCCTGCTGCTGGTCGGCGCGCTGCGCCTCCGTGGCGAACGGGTCGATCGCGTCCTCCACGCCGGAGACCTCGGCGGCCTGCTCGGCGCGGTCGGCTATCGCGTCCTGCTGCTCCCGGGTGAAGTCCGAGCCGTCCTCGGTCTGGTAGACGACGGTGCCCGCGCCGCCGCCCATCCCGGAGAACTCCTGGGACAGGAGCTGTTCCACCTCGTCGGTGGGCGTTCCGGGGATGGAGAAGCTGTCCTCCAGCTCACCCGAGAAGAGGAGGAAGGCGGTGCCGGAGGCCACCAGGAGGGCCAGCCAGACCGCGATGACGGTTCGGGCGCGGCGTGCGCACGCACGCCCGATTCTGTAGAGAAATTCAGCCATGGTTCCTGCAAACGGAGTGGGTGGAAGGGAGCGCGTGTGCGCTCAGGAGGTGTGGGGGCCGGCGTTCCCGTAGCCGTCACGGGTCACGGCGAGCATGCGGTCCAGCAGGTCGGACCAGACCCGGCGGGAGTCGTCGCTGTCGACCCCTCCGGTGGTCTGCTCCCAGCGCTGGACCGTGATCGTGCCGCCGCTGATGACCGCACCGCACATGAGGTCGACCACGAGCGGGTCGGCACGCGGGTGGCGGCGCGTCATGATGGCCGCCAGGCGGACGCTCACGTCGTTGATGGCCCGCTCGAACAGCGCCGCCTGGCTCGGGGCGGGTTCGTGCCCCTTCTGCCGGAGGAAGCGCTTGAGCCGGGTGATCGGGGTGACCAGGTCGGTCTGGCGTATCGCCGCCGCGAACTCGTCGAACATGCTCCCCGGCCGGTCCCCGGTGGCGGCGGGGAGGTTGGCCTCGATGCTGTCGACGATCGCGTCCAGCATCTCGCCGAACACCTCCAGGACGATGTCGTCCAGGGACCTGAAGTGGTTGAACACGGTCCTGCGGGAGACGTCCGCCCGTTCGGAGAGCTGGTCGACGGTGAAGCCGGTGTCCCCGCGTTCGGTCATCAGCGCGGCGGCCGCGTCCACGATGGCGCGGCGGTGGCGCGACTTCAGTGCCTCACGCCGATCGCGTGAGGGCGGTTCGTGCTGATTGTCCACGTCTCCACGTTATGGAGGTGGTTGCACCAAGTGCAACGAAGCACTGAGTGCACCCAGTCACACTCGGGGAGCGGGCCCCGTCAGCCGTGGGGCCGGGCCCCGCAGGGATGGGGGCCGGGCCCTACCGGTGGGAAGGCGGCCCCGCCGGGGGAGTGGCGAGGGGCGCGGCCCGCACGCGAGAAGGCGGCCGCGCGACCCCCGTCCCGGGTCGCGCGGCCGCCGGTCCCTCAGGAGCCCGTGGGCTTGGTCTCGGCGTTGCCCTGGATCGCCGAGCGCTCCAGGCGGTCCAGCCAGCCGCCCCGTTCCGGCACGGTCTGGAGCGCGATCGTCCGGCCGTACCGGATCCGGGTGAAGGTCTCCGGGAGCCGTGCCTCCAGCCTCCGGTAGGCGATCCGGCCCAGCAGCCAGGCCACGAACCCCCCGTTGAGCACACCCACCGGCACCGCCAGCCACGGCCATCCCCACAGAGACAGGAACACGGCGGCCAGCACTGAGGGCGCGCACAGCAACGGCAGCATCATGATCGCCAACCACACCTGCACCGTGTTGTCACCGCTGTCGTTGGCGTCCACCCTCAGCTGCGGGTCCACCCCCGGGGAGAGCGCCACCACCGACAACAGCAGCGCCACCCCGCTGCCCACGCCGAAGAACGCCGCCAGCCCCGTGAGCACCAGCGGCCAGGCCCAGTGCGTTCCGGTGGCCACGATGAACACCGCGCTCAGCACGGTCGCCGCCGGGGCGATCAGCAGCAGGATCGCGATCTGGCGGCCGCGCACGTCCGCGCGCAGCGTGTCCCGGTCCTGGCCGACCACCGACAGCCACAGCGCCGTTCCGTCGTGCCCGTACATGTTCGAGGTGGACAGCGCCATCACGAAGGCCGCGATCACCCCGGCGAACGGAGCGAAGAACGAGAACAGGTCGCTGGACCAGGCCATCAGCCCCATGAACAGCGCCGCCCACAGCGACGACCGCAGCTCCAGGCCCCGCCACGGGTCGCGCCACCACTGGCGCAGCTCCTTGCCGACGACCGCGCCCAACGGGGAGTCCGGCAGCAGCGCGAGCGCCCGGCGCGCGAGCACCCTGCCCGGACGGACCCGCCTCCGGACCCCGCGCGCCCCCACCCGGGGCGCCAAAAGCGCGCAGGTCACCGCCACCATCCCCGCGGTGAGCACGGCGAACCCGCCCAGCCAGGCAGCGGCCACGGGCCAGGGACCGGCCGCGGCGGCCTGCACCGCCAGCAGCGGCCACGAGGTCGGCAGCAACACGAGCACGGTGCCCACCGCGCCCTCGCCCAGACCGTTCTCGCTCAGGCTCAGCGTCGCCTGGAACGCGGGCTGCACCGCCATCCACCCGAAGAACATCCCGGCCAGGAACAGCCCCCACTGCACCGACGCGATCTCCATGCCCAGCCGCGAGTGCATCGCCGCGCCCAGCGCCCGGAACACCAGCCGGGACAGCGTCACCACGAACACCCACAGCACCAGGACCCCCGGCACCGCCACCACCAGCGCGGACGGGTCCAGCGCCAGCGCGTGCCACACGAGCGCGCCCAGCGCCAGCAGCGTGAGGGCCGGGCCGACGTCCACGAACATCGTCGCCAGCAGCAGGGCGCCCACCCGGCGCCGGTCCAGGGGCAGCAGCGCGAAGTACTGCGAGCGCAGCACCCCCGTGCCGTTGGCCACCGTCGGGCCGAGCGTCCAGCCCGCCGCCCACACCGCGAACGCCAGGCAGAGCAGGTCCGCGCGCACGCCGTCCGAGGCCGCCGTCACCGCCAGGTACCAGGTCAGCGCGGTTCCGCCGACGACCAGGATGATTCCGAACAGCCGCATCCCCGTCGCCGAGTGCCGCAGCAGGGTGAACTTCAACCGGATCAGGAGGCCAGCCACGCCAGCTCACCCTCCTCCATCCCACGCGCGCCCACCAACCGCACGAAGGTGTCCTCCAGGGTGGTGTCCACGCCGCGCACCTCCTCCAGCGACCCGTCGGCCAGCACCCGGCCGCGGGCGATGATGGCCACCCGGTCGGTGAGCTGCTCCACCAGCGCCATCACGTGGCTGGAGATCACCACCGTGCCGCCGCCGTCGGTGAACCTGCGCAGAATCGCGGTCAGCACCCGCCCCGAGACCGGGTCCACGGCCTCGTAGGGCTCGTCCAGGACCAGGACCTTGGGCGCGTGCAGCAGGGCCGTGGCCAGCCCGATCTTCTTGCGCATACCGGTGGAGTACTCGGCCACCAGCACCGCGTCCCGCTCGGCCCGGTCCAGCTCCAGCACCCGCAGCAGCTCCTCGGCGCGCGCCCGCGTCACCTCCCGGCCCAGTCCGCGCAGCTGCCCCCAGTAGTTCAGCAGCTCCCCGCCGGTCAGCCGCTCGGGCAGCGCCAGACCGTCGGGCAGTACGCCGAGCAGGCGCTTGGCCCCGACCGGGTCCGACCACACGTCCACCCCCAGCACCCGGGCCGTCCCGGCGTCGGGGCGCAGCAGCCCCACCGCCATGGACAACGAGGTGGTCTTGCCCGCCCCGTTGGGCCCGACCAGCCCGAGCATGGCCCCGCGCGGCACGGACAGGCTCACCCCGTCCGCCGCCGTCGTGCCGTTGAAGACCTTGGTCAGCCCGTCCATCTCCAGGGCGGGCACGTTCTCGCTCATACCGCCACCCTCCCCGCGGCCCCCCTCCGGGCACATCCTCCGATCGGTCGCGACCGCCTGTCCGGTCGGCCAGATCCGCGCCCGGGCGAAGGCCCGTCGGCCGAGGCGGCGCGGGGGCGGCCGTCCTACCCTTGGCGGGAAGGAGGACCACGTGGACACGACACCGGCGGCGGACGGCGCGGACACCGCGCCCGGCGGCACCGCGAACCGCGGAGAGCGCCGGGGCCCGCGGGGATGGGTGCTGGACGCCCTGCTCTTCCTCGGCGCGGCGCTGACGTGGGCCTACTACCTCCTGGCCTACAGCGTGGGCCTGTACGCGTACGTGCCCTCCTGGCTCGTCCTTCCGGACCTCGTCCTGGGCGCGGTCGCGTGCCTCGCGCTGTGGTGGCGCCGCAGCCATCCCCTGGGCGTGGGCGTTCTGCTGTGCCTGGTCCAGGCCGTCTCCAGTTCGGCGATCGGGGCCCTGGCCGTCGCCCTGGTCAACCTCGCCGTCCGCCGCCCCTGGCGGCAGGCCGCGGTGACGGCCATGGCGGCCGTCCTCCTGGGCCTGCCCTGGATCGTCATGGTCCCGCCCACCCGCGGCGAAAGCGTCATCGTCCTCGTCATCGCCACGCTGTTCATCTCGGGCAGCATGGGCTGGGGCGTGGCCATCCGGACCCGGCGCCAGCTCATCGAGCGGCTGCGCGCGGACGTGCGGCGCGAACGCGAGGACCGCGGGCGGCGCCTGGCCGCCGCCCGGACCGAGGAGCGCCAGCGCATCGCCCGCGAGATGCACGACGTGGTCGCCCACCGCATGTCGCTGCTGTCGGTGCACGCCGGTGCGCTCGCCTACCGGACCGAACGCGCGGAGCGGGGCGAGGCGCCGCCGCTGGAGGGCGCCGAACTGGGTGCGGCCGTGCGGGTCATCCGCGACAACGCCCACCAGGCGCTGGAGGAACTGGGCGGCGTCCTGTCGGTGCTGCGCGCGGCCGACACCGCTCCAGGGCGGGACGAGGACCACGCGGGCACCGCCGCGCCCCAGCCGCCCGCCCTGGCCGACGTCACCCGACTGGTGGAGGAGGCGGTCCGGGCGGGCCAGCGCGTGCGGTCCGCCTACGACGTTCCCGAGGGCGCCGAACCCCCCGGCCAGGTGCGCCGCACCGCCTACCGGCTGGTGCAGGAGGGGCTGACCAACACGCGCAAGCACGCTCCCGGGGCCCGGGTGGACGTGCGGATCAGCGGTGCCCCCGGACGCGGCCTGGAGGTGTCGGTGGTCAACCCGCTGCCGGTGGGAGTGGTCCCCGCCGAGATCCCCGGGGCCGGGGCGGGCCTGACCGGCCTGTCCGAACGGGTCGCCCTGGACGGCGGAACCCTGCGCCACGGCCCCGAGGACGGGGTGTTCCGCCTGCTCGCCGCGCTGCCCTGGCCCGAGACGACGGAGGTGCCATAGTGGTGCCCGTGAACACTCCCGTGCGCGTCCTGCTCGTGGACGACGACCCCCTCGTCCGCACCGGCCTGCGGATCATGCTCTGCGGCGACGGGGACATCGAGGTGGTCGGCGAGGCCGGGGACGGCACCGAGGTGCCCGCGGCGGTGGCCGAGCACCGCCCCGACGTGGTGCTGATGGACGTGCGCATGCCCGGGACGGACGGGATCGCGGCGACCGAGGCGCTGCGCGGCGACGGGGACGGGCCCCAGGTCCTGGTGCTCACCACCTTCGACGCCGACGCCACCGTGGTGCGGGCGCTGCGCGCGGGCGCCGCCGGGTACCTGCTCAAGCACACCGCTCCGGAGCGCATCGTGGAGGCGGTGCGCCGCGCGGCGGCGGGCGAGCCCGTGCTCTCTCCCGGCGTGGCCCGCGCGCTCATGGACCGGGTGGCCGGAACCGACCCGGTGGAGCGCACCGAGGCGCCCTCGCGCCGCGAGCGCGCCCGGGAGCGGTTGGCGCTGCTCACCGAACGCGAGCGCGAGGTGGCCGAGGCGGTGACCGCCGGTCTGTCCAACGCCGAGATCGCCGAGCGGCTGTACATGTCCATGGGCACGGTGAAGGCGCACGTGTCCAGCGCGCTGACCAAGCTGGACCTGTCCGGGCGGGTGCAGCTGGCGCTGCTCACCCACGACGCCCGGACCCCCGACTGAGGTTCCGGCGTGTTCGGCGTCCGTGCACTTCGTGACGTCCGCCACCGTGGTACGGATGAACCCTTGGGGCAGTGGTGTTGGCAGTGGTGTTGGCCAGCAGAACGACGAGGGAGACGATTCCATGCCGCTCGAAGGCGAGTACGAGCCGAGTCCGACGGAGTGGGTGCGCAACCAGGTCGAGCAGATCGAGCGCTCCGGGGGGAGGGAGGGGATGACCCTGCGCGGAATGCCGGTCATCCTGCTCACCACGCGCGGAGCCAAGAGCGGCAAGCTACGCAAGACGCCGCTGATGCGGGTGGAGCACGAGGGGCGCTACGCCGCCGTCGCCTCGCTCGGGGGTGCGCCCAAGCACCCCGTCTGGTACTTCAACGTCCTCGCCGATCCTCACGTGGAACTGCGGGACGGCACGGTGAACCAGGACATGAGGGCCCGCGAGGTCACGGGCGAGGAGAAGGCGGTCTGGTGGGAGCGCGCGGTGGCGGCGTTCCCGGACTACGCCGACTACCAGAAGAAGACGGACCGGGAGATCCCGGTCTTCGTCCTGGAGCCCGTCGCCGACCAGTAGTGATGTGTTTCGAGGGCGGGCCGGTCGGGGGAGGCGTCCTGGCCGGTCCGCCCGTGGTGCTGGGGTCAAACCCCCTGGCTACGTAGGCGGCTGCGTTCTTTGCAGGTGGCGGTCGGGGCTTTCCACAGGTGGTGGTCGGGTCTGGCAGCGGGTGGCGCCGTGATGGTTTCCTGGAAATAGGGGGGATCCCACCCACGCGTATTTTGGTGTGCCCTCAAACACCCGACACCTCAAGGGGAGTAATGGATTGAGGGGCAGGGAGGGGCCGCCATCAGGTCTCTCCCCTACGCTGCTCTTGACGGGGGTTGCTGGCAGCGACGAAAGCGCACCCGCTGCCGCGAAGTGGAACGGACTCCGATAAACGGTAGTCGTCCGGTGGGGGTGAGGGGCCCGACGAAAAGCGGCACCAAAGGCAGGAGCGGCTGGCCCAGGGCGACCAACGCCGGGGTTCGGGGATGGCCGGGGTCAGCGACGGTGGCGCCAACGGCAGGCGGGTCCTCCAGCCTCGGATGGCGTCTTTGGCCCCTGTGCTCGGGGGTCGGCGGCGATGGCACCAGCGGCGAGGGATCATTTCTCCCGCGCCCTTTCTGGCGCCTTTCGGTTTGTCCCAATTGTGGCTTACCAATGAAGGACAAGCCTCCCGTGGGGGGAAATCCGGAAGGGTGGGTGAATTCGGTGCTGTGAATTCTGGCGCAATGGCTGCTGTTGGCTTATAATAAGAGGTATGGAGATGATGCTTGCAGCGCCCGACGCGGCCCCCGGGGTTTGTTCCCCGGGTGTGGCCGCGCTGGCTGGTGCGCGCGAGATCATCGACCAGGTGTGGGATGCCGAAGTGCCGCCGGGGGCGGACGAGGCCGCCGCTGAGGAAGTCGCCGCCCTGTGGGACCAGGTGGAGAAGATCCGCTACCGGGCGCTGGCGCGGATGGCGCGTTTGTACGCGCGCGGTGAGGTGGCCCGCTACAGCGGTTACGCCACTCTGGACAAGTGGATCACTCACCAGTGCAAGGTGCCGACTGGTCAGGCCAAGGATTTGGCCCGTCTGGCCCAGCATGTGCACGAGGAGACCCTGCCCGCCACCGTCCAGGCTCTGGAGGAGAACACGGTGGCCTTGGGTGAGGCGGTGGCGATTGCCAAGGTCACCGACAAAGCCGTCCAGACCCGCGATGCCCAGCATTTCCCCGACGAGCAGGGCTACCGGGGCGGGTTTGAGTCGGCTCTGGTGGCGGCCAAGGCAGAGCGTCCTGCGTTGTCGGTCAACCAACTCCAGGCGGTGGCCCGTCAGGTCGCCTATCGCCTGGACCCGCACCGGTTGGACCGCGACCACGAGGCCGCCCACGCCGCCCGTGGTCTGGCTGTGCATGACACGTTCCAGGGCAGCTACCAACTCCAGGCCTGGGGCGGGGCCGGAGACGCGTTGATCGTGCGCGCCGCCATCGACACCTTCACCACCCCACCCGGAGAAGGTGACACCCGGTCCCGGTCCCAGCGTGAGCATGACGCGCTCATCGCCGCGCTGCGCTTCGCCACCACCCACACCGGATGCACCCACACCCCTGCCCCGTTGGCGCAGATCCGCATCCTGGTACCGGTGCAGACCTACCTGGACACCGAAGGCCAGGAAACCCCAGCTCTGGACGAGAACGGCCGGGTAATCCCCGTCGGGCTGGTACACGAACTGGCTGGGGACTCCGAGGTGGTGCGGATGCTCACCGCACCCCCCACCGGGCGGGTGCTGGACGTGGGCCACAGTCGCCGCCTGGCCTCAGCCCGACAGCGCACGGCCGCCTTCCACGGGCACAGCACGTGTGCGCACCCGGGCGGGTGTGAGGTGCCGATCACCTGGTGCCAGGCCGACCACATCACCTCCTTCTCCCGGGGAGGACGCACCGAGGTCGCGAACCTGCAACCACTATGCGGCCCGCACAACCGGGCCAAGTATCAACGCGAGCTGCGCACACACCAGCAACACCACCGGGCACGCAACGGAAGGGAAGCCCGCCCGGGACACCACGACCGGGGACACCCTCTCGAACCCCACCCACTACCCCGGGAATGAACACCCCGGCCGGGTCGGGCCCCGGCATGCCCGCACCCGGCAGGCGGCCCGGGCCCCGCGCCCACCGCTGCCGTCGTCGCCTGCCCCCACCACCGGGGCCGGTAGCGCTGCCCGAGGCCGGAGGGCCCGCTCGCCTTTGGTGCCGACGCAGGAGCGAGTAACCATCTCCGAGCCTCTGTCGTTCACCGCCCTCCCGCGCCCCGATCGGCCCTCC
>NZ_JAAXPG010000051.1 GCF_012396365.1 Nocardiopsis alborubida
GCCCCGCCCCCCTCTCAGGCCCCCGACAGCTCCAGGCGCAACACCAGAGCCACCAGCTCCACCAACACCTCCTTGACCGACTCCCGGTCCCGGGCGTCGCACAACAGCAGCGGCACCCGCTCCTCCAGGTCCAGCGCCACCCGCACGTCGTCCGCCCGGTGCGTGCGCTGCCCGTCGAAGCAGTTCACCGCCACCACGAACGGCACCCCGCGCGACTCGAAGAAGTCGATCGCGTCGAAGGAGTCCGCCAACCGCCGGGTGTCGGCCAGCACCACCGCCCCCAAGGCGCCCTCGGTCAGCTCCTCCCACATGAACGAGAACCGCCGCTGGCCCGGCGTACCGAACAGGTACACCACCGTCGACCCGTCCAGCGTGATCCGGCCGAAGTCCAAGGCCACCGTCGTGGTCGCCTTGGCCTCCACCCCGTCCAGATCGTCCACGCCCACACTCTCGGAGGTCATGACCTCCTCGGTGTGCAGCGACTCCACCTCGCTCACCGCCGAGACCAGGGTGGTCTTACCCGCCCCGAAGCCTCCCGCGACCACGATCTTGAGGGTGTCGGGAACCGGTCCCGCACCCTCGGCGTCCATCACGACCAACGACTCATCCACTCCACCTCGACACCACCTTGCCCCTCACAGCTGACGGATGCGCTCCAACACCGAGCGCAGCGTCCCGGCGTCGGGCCGGTGCCGCTCCCAGTCGGAGGTGCGCACCACCACACGGCCCTGGTCCAACAGGTCCGCCAGCAAGATCCGCGTCACCCCCAGCGGAAACCCCGACCGCGAGGCCACCTCGGCCACCGACACCGGCCCCGCGCACAGCGACAGGATCAGCTCCAGCTCCGGGTCCACCTCCCCGGCGGGAGCCGGGACGACCGCGACCACCTGCGAGGTCATCGAAAAGTCCGTACGCGAGGGACGCGTGCGCCCACCCGTCAACGAGTACGGCCGGATCAGACTCGACTCGAACGACCACTCCCGTCCCGGCTCCCGACCGGGCGGCCCAGCGTCCACGCCCTCACCTCCTCGCGCTCCCGCGCCGCGGCAGCGCCGACAGGTGCGGACCCACCTGGCGCACCAGGCGGTTCACCTCGAACGCCGCCTGGCCCATGTCGCACGTGGACTCGGCCACCAGCGCCAGCGACGCTCCCTGGCCCGCCGCCAGCACGAAGAAGAACACGTTGTCCATCTCCACCACCGTCTGACGCACCTCCGCCGCGCCCAGTTGCCCGCGCGCGCCACGGGCCAGGCTGGCGAAACCGGACGCGATCGCGGCCAGCCGCTCGCCCTGCTCGCGCTCCAGGTCGGCCGAGCGCGACAGCAGCAACCCGTCCGCCGACAGCAACAGCGCGTGCCGTGCCCCCGCCACCCGCCGCACCAGGTCGCCCAGCAGCCAGTCCAGCGTCCTGGCCGGGGACTGCTCCTCCACCGCGTCGGCCGTCCGGCCTCCCGCCGCAGCGTCCGCCGTCATCGACATCACCCTTCCGAGCTCTCACCGGGGCGCGCGTCGCGCACGCCGTCTCCATCCCCGTCCAGGGGCTGCGCGCGCCCGCGCAGGCTCCCGGACTGGAAAGCACTCATCATCGACCGGATCTCGGTCAGCGGCCGCTCAGCCGCCGCCTCCCGGTCCCCGGACGCACCGGGCACACCGGGCGCGGTCGGGGCGGGCGCGGGGGAGGGCTGGAGGCTCTTGCGCCGCCGCCGGGGCAGACCCTTGTAGGTCTCGCCCGTGTCCCCGCCCGTGTCCCCGCCCGTGTCCTCGGCCTCGGCCTCGGCCAGGGGCTCCCGCGCAGCCAAGGCCCCGCCCGCCAGGACCAGCCGCTGCGGCTGCGCGGTGACCGCCGTGGCGGCCGTCGCGGGCGCGGGCAGCTGCGAGGCGCCCCCGTCCCCGTCCCCGTCCGCCAGAGCGTCCCCGGGAACGGCCACGACCGCGCACGTCCCACACCCCTGCCCGGCGCTCAGCGTCACCTCCAGGCCGTGGCGCGCGGCGATGGTGGCCACCACGAACAGCCCCAGCTGGGAGTCCTCGCGCATCCGGGCCAGGTCGAAGCGCGGCGGGTCGCGCAGCAGCGCGTTGGCCGCCTCCAACTGCTCCCGCGTCATCCCCAGCCCCCGGTCGCTCACCTCCAGCACGCACCCGCCCGCCTCCCCGGCCCGGCCGCGCACCGTCACCTCCGTGCCCGGGGGAGAGAACGACGTCGCGTTCTCCAACAGCTCCGCCAGCAGGCGCACGGTGTCCGCGCCCACCTCGCCGCGCAGCGCCACCCCCGGCACCGCCAGCACCCGCACCCGCACGTAGTCCTCGATCTCGCTGGCCGCGGCCCGCACCGCCTCGTGCACACGCACCGGCGCCAGCCCCCGCCGCACCGGGGCGTCCCCGCTGAGCAGCATCAGGTTCTCGGCGTTGCGCCGCATCTGCGTGCTGAAGTGGTCGATGCGAAAGAGCGACTCCAACACCTTGGGATCGGTCTCGGCGCGCTCCAGCGCGTCCAACAGCCCCAGCTGCCGGTGCACCAGCGCCTGGGTGCGCCGGGCGATGTTGCGGAACATGTTGCGCACGCCCGCGCGCACCTGCGCCTCCTCCACCGCCGCCGCCACGGCCGCGCGCTGGGCGTCGTTGAAGGCCTCGGCCACCTGCCCGATCTCGTCGGTGCTCTCCACCCGCAGCCGCGGCACCTCGGCGTCCACGTCCACGCTGCCGCCCGCGCGCAGCCGGGCGGTGACCTCGGGCAGACGCACCCGGGCGTGCTCCAGGGTGACCGTGCGCAGGTGCTGGAGGCGCCTGCCCAGGCGCTGGGTGGCGCCCACCGCGACCGCGGAGGAGACCAGGGCGGCCACCAGGGCGGGCACGCTCATCAGCAGGACGCTGGTGCGCAGTTCGGCCGACTGGGAGCGGCTGAAGGCGATGACCCGGTCGATCTGGCCCTGTTCGACGTCGCGCATGCGCGCGTCCACGGCCTCGGCCGCGCCCTGCCAGGCGGTGGCGTTGACCGGGACGGTGGCCCCGCCGCGCACCGGCATGGAGATGATGCTCTCCTGGAGCTGGTAGATGCGCTGCAACTCGGTGTAGGACTCCAGCTCGATGTACTCCTGGCTGTCCTCCTCGCTCATCTCGACCACGACTCGGTCCCAGGTGTAGTGCTGGGCGCCGGCCGCGGCGGCGAACTGCGCGTGGGCCTGGACGGGGAAGGCGTTGGTGGCCACCGAGTGGGCCAGGACGGTGTCCTGCTGGTTGAGGAGTTCGCGGGTGCGCATCAGCGAGGTCAGCGAGCGCAGGTGCGGGGCCTGGGCGGGGTCGGCGCGCTCGACGTGGCCGTCCCACACGCGCAGGCCCTGTTCGATGATCTCGTCGTAGACGGTGGAGGTCTCCTCCAGGTCGATCTCGGTGGGGGAGGAGGCGTCCACCCGGGCGCGCAGGGTGTCGACGCGGTTGACGGCGGCGCGGAAGGCCAGGGCCTGTTCGGGCAGGTCCTGCACGTCGAAGGCGTCCAGGCTCTGGCTGAGGGCGTCCACGGCCTCGTCGGTCCGCTGGCGCGAGTAGGTCAGGTACAGGGCGGTGCGCTCGGTGCCCCAGGCCGCGTCCATGGTGGCGCGGCGTTCGCGCTGGAGCGCGCTGACGGTCTCCTCGACGGGGACGCCGACCTGTTCGGTGAAGGTGGCGGTGGCGCGCAGCTCGCCGATGTCGCCGATGAGCAGGGCGGTGAAGGCGGCCCACAGGGCCAGCAGCACGGTGCTGGGGAACAGGACCAGCGTGATCATGCGGGCGCGAAGCGAACGGCGCTTGTTGTGGGGCATGGGCTCGCTTCCGGGGGGAGAGCGGCGGGCGTTGCCTGCGGGGGACGTCCACCGGGTGGGGGAGGGGCCGGAGTTTCCCAGAGTGAACCGCTCAACGGGGGATTGCGCAAGCCTGAGAGGGACACCGGGACCCATACGGGCAGGATCGGCGCAGGTGGGGAGGGTGGCCTCAGCTTGGTAACGCGAACTACCAAGCTACTAAGTTGATTAAAATCTACATCGTACGGTCGGGCCTTCCGTTCTCCCAAAAACCAGAAAAACCAAAGGAGCGGCTCCGCCGCACCGACCACCACAAGGGGCCACCTCGGGGGACACGCGCACGGAATGTGACCCCCGCCCCGCACACGGGTACGTAGCCCCCTGCGACCACCCGCACGGGCACCGGACGCACCGACCACCGCCACAGGGGGAGAGGACCCACCATGAAGCTCACCGAGGAGCAGATCCGCGACGGCCTGACCCGCCTCACCGACTGGGAACTGGACCCCGCCGTACCCGCCATCCGCCGCACCGTGCGCCTGCCCGACTTCCCGGCCGCCATCGCCCTGGTCAACGAGATCGCCCAGGCCGCCGAGCAGGTCGACCACCACCCCGACATCGACATCCGCTACGACACCCTGCACCTGGCGCTGAGCACCCACTCCGAGGGAGCCGTCACCGACAAGGACATGTCCCTGGCCGCCCGCGTGGACGAACTCGTCCCCTGACACCACCACGGGGGAGCAGCAGGCGGCGCCGACGCGCGACACCCGGCCCGCGCACCCGGACCCACCGACGCACCCGCCCGCCCCGGAGCACCGGGCAGGGTAGGGGAGGGGTCAGCGCAGACGCGCCCGACGCATCTTGCCCGAGGCCGTGCGCGGCAGCTCCTCCACGAAGTCCACCACCCGCGGCGCGGCGTGCGCGGCGAACCGCTCACCCACCCACCCCTTGAGCTCCTCGGCCAGCTCCGGCGTGGCCTCATGAGCGGCGTGCAGGACCACCCGCGCACCGATCACCTGCCCCGCGAGCTCGTCGGGGATCGAGTACACCCCGCACTCCTCCACCGCGGGATGGGCGTTGAGCACCGTCTCCACCTCCGTCGGACCGATCCGGTACCTGTAGGTCAAGATGGCTCCGTCGTCACGGGTGGAGAAGAACAACGACCCCTGACGGTCCTGGATGCCGGTGTCCCCGGTCAGGTAGTAGGCGTGGTCGGGGGTGAACCTGACCTGCGAGGCGCCCTCGTGGCCGATGTAGCCGTCGAACCAGGCCAGCGGACTGTGCGCCAGGTCCACCGCCACACGCCCGTAGGCGCCCAGGGGAGCGGGGTCGTCGGAGATCGCCTCCAGGATCTGCACCCGCCAGCCGGGCAGGGCGGGACCGATCGCCCCCGGCGGCAGAGCGGCGGGCTCCTGACCGGTGTCGCCGTTGGCGACGCCCACGCACCAGCCCAGTTCGGTCTGCCCGTAGTGGTCGCGCACCGGGACGCCGAAGACGTCGGCGACCCAGTCGATGACGTCGGGGGCCAGGGGCTCGCCCGCACTGGCCAGGCTCTGCACCATGACCTCGGGTGGCAGGGTCTTGGTGGCCGCGCGCAGCGTGCGGTAGGTGGTGGGGTCGGCCGCCAGGTTGGTGACGCCGTGCACGCCCAGCACGTCCAGGGTCAGCTCGGGGTCGAAGAACCCGGCGCGCAGGGCCAGGGAGTTGTGCCCGGCCAGCAGCGGCGAGATGAGCCCGTGGTAGAGGCCGTAGGCGGAACCGGGGTCGGCGGTGTTCCAGTAGACGTCGTCGTCGCGCACGCCCAGGCCGTAGTGGTGGTAGGCGTGCATGGCCGCCAGGGCGCGCACGGGCACGCGCACGCCCCGCGGCGGGCCGATGACGCCGGAGACGTAGACGACGGCCAGCGGCCCGGCGCCTCCCACGGCGGCGTCGGGGGCGGGCTGCGCGGTGGCGGCGCGGGCGGCCAGGCCGGCGAGGGTGTGGTCGCCCTCGTGGGCGGGCTCGGCGGCGGTGGTGGCGATGTACCAGGGGTGGTCGGCGCCGGGGCCGAGCTTGGCGCGGTACTCGGCGTCGCACACGACCAGGCGGGCACCGGAGTCGGTGAGGCGCTCGTTGATGGCCGAGGGGGCGAAGGCGGAGAGCAGGGGTACCAGGACGGCTCCCAGGCGCCACACGGCCAGGGCGGTGACGGTCAGGTCGGTGCCCTTGGGGATGAGGGTGGCGACGCGGTCTCCGGCGGTGATGCCCAGGTCGGCGAGTCCGGTGGCCAGGTCGCGGGAGCGCTGGGCGAGTTCACCGAAGGTGAGGGTGGTGGCCTCCAGGGTGGGGCCGATCTCGGTGGTGGCGATGGCGTGGGGGTCGTGGCGGTCGCAGAGGAGGTGGGCCACCGATGTGGTGGGTGTGTCGTATGTGGCGAGCCAGTCGCGGACGTGGTGCTCCGGGTCGGGCACGGGCATCGGTGACGGTCCTCTTTTTCGGTTGGTGTGGGGCTTTCGCGGGTTACGTCAACACTATGCCCACCTGTGAGGCTGGCCTCACTCGCGCGCCGCGTGGGCGCTGGGACATGATGTGGGGATGGATAGCGTCGCGGTGGTGGAACGTTTCGGTCTGGGTGCGGATGTGCGCCTGTGGCTGGAGGAGGCGGAGCGGTTGCCGGAGCCGGTGAGGGCTCTGGAGGTTCCGGTGGGTGCTGAGGCGGAGCGGGTGCTGGACCTGTTCGCGCTGGAGGCGGCGGACCGGGCCGAGGTGGAGGCGCTCTGGCCGGGTTCGGGCTCGGAGCCGGGGCGGTGGCCGCCGGAGCTGTGGCACCTGGTGGAGTGCATGTACCGGCGTCTGTGCGCGGACGCGGACCTGGCGCTGGGGGAGTGGCAGGACTGGCCGTCGTTGGTGGGGGCCGAGGACGCGCGGGTGCGTGCGGCGTCGTTGTGGGCGTTCGCGGCGCGGGTTCCGGCGCAGTTCGAGGCGCACGCGGAGTTGGGTGTGGACCCCGCGGTGACGGCGGCGACGCTGGCCGACGTGGGTGTGCAGGTGGCGCGGTCGCGGCGGATGTTCGGCCGGTTGGGTGTGGAGACGGCGTCGTGGGTGGCGGCGCAGTTCCGGGGGCGCCTGTACTGGGTGGGCGGGTTGCAGCTGGAGCCGGGGCTGCTGACCGACCAGGGCGGTGTGGAGTGGTACGCCGAGCAGGAGGCGGCGCGGTTGGGTCCGGGGATGGGCCGCGGGGACCTGGCGCTGCGGTTGCACATTCCGTCGGGGGGTCTGGATCCGGCGTCGGTGGATGACGCGTTGGGTCGGGCGCGGGGGTTCGCGCGCTCGCACCTGGGGTTCGACCCGGTGGTGGCCACGTGTACGTCGTGGTTGCTGGACCCGCAGTGGGAGGAGGTGTTGGGGGAGGGCTCCAACATCGTGGGGTTCCAGCGGCGGTTCACGTTGGTGGGGCGCGGGCAGCCGGGGGAGTCGGACGTGTTCCGGTTCGTGTTCGGGATGCCGGTGGTGGATGTGGCGGCGGCCGGGCGGCGTACGCGGTTGGAGCGTGCGGTGGTGGAGCGGCTGGAGTCGGGGGGCGCGTGGCAGGTGCGTACGGGATGGTTGCGGCTGCCCGGGTAGGGCTCGCTGTGCGTTCCCCGGGGCCCGGTGGTGCGGGTCGCGGGGAACGCGGGCTCGGGGGCGTGCGGGGCGGGAGCGGATCCGCCTTACTTTACATAATGTGCATTATCGGCGATATGGGACGGCCTGCGGGGAAGGGGTTCTCGGCTCTGTGGGTCACATGTGCGTGCTCGGGTGCTGTGGGGCGTGGACGGCGGCGCGTCGGTCGGCTCTGGCGTCGGCGCGGTCGGGTGGTCGAGCCCCTGGGCGGCGGTGGGCGCTGCGGTCGTGCGCGCCGGTCCGGCTGCGGCGCCGAGAACGTCGTCGCAGCCGTCGCACGGGCGTCGGCTGGTCGTCGCGGGTTCATCGGGTGTCTGCTCGGCGCCGGTGGCGTGGCCCGCCGTATGCCCTGGTGTCCGAGGACCACTCCGGTTTCTCCGGCCGTGCAGGCTGGATCACTCTGTCCGGACCGGCCTTCCGGCGCCGAGTGTCTTCGCGCAGATACCCCGGTGTCTCGTTGGTCCGCCCCTGGCCTGGGCGTCCTTCCCCTGGTGGCGGTACGTACGTGCGCGCGGGCGGGTCCAGGCGGCCCGGTGCCCCCTGGACCCGCACCCCTCGCCCGATTCCTCCATGTTTCATGCATAAACCGTGTTATGCATGATTTTGTAGGGTTTTGTACTTCTATGCGTAGTTCCATGGTGGCCGGTTGGTCGACCACCGGCTTCCGCTGACCCGCTGGCCCGCTCGCCGTCCACCCCTTCGCCCCCGCTCCAGCGCGACCCCCGCCCTCACCGGCCCCCGCCGGACTCCCCCGTGCGCGACCGCGCGGCCCCGGCCTCTGCTCCCCTCCCCCGTCGGCGCCCGCCGCCACGGCGCGGCATCCTCTCCCCCGCTCGGCCTCGCCGTTCGAACGGTGCTCACCCCAGGGTTCGACATGGGCACGGAGAGTGACCACTGTGTGGTGGGCGGGTGCCCTCTCCCCCGCCGCAGCACGTCCTCTGGGTCCGGCTGGGCGCTGTGGCCCCTCTCCCCCGTCGTCGGGTGTCGAACGCGTCCGGCCGTGTTCGACCGCGTTCGAAACCCGGCGGTGGCGGGCGGTGGAAGCGCCCGCGGAATCGGGGATGCTGGGGGTATGAGTGCTCAGACGGGGCCTGTGGCCGAGGCTGTGGAGCAGTACCTGGTGGCGCGTCGGGCGGCCAAGCCCTCCCCTCACACGGTGGCCGCCTACCGGCGTGATCTGCGCGGGGTGCTGGGGTGTGTGGCGCGGGTGGTGGGTGTGGAGCCCGAGTTGGTGGGGTGGCAGGACCTGGAGGCGGGGGTGTTGCGGGCGGCGTTCGCGGAGTTCGCCGGGGAGCGTGCGGCTTCGAGTGTGTTGCGGGCGTGGTCGACGTGGAACGGGTTCTTCGCGTTCTGGGTGGCGGAGGGGGTGGTGGCGGGCAATCCGATGTCGGCGGTGCCGCGGCCGCGGGTGCGTCCCTCCGGGCCCAAGCCGTTGATGGGCGAGGACACGCCGGAGCGGTTGTTGGAGGCGTTGGCGCGGGGTGCGCGTAAGGCGCGTGATCCGTGGCCGGAGCGGGATCTGGCGGTGTTGGCGTTGGCGTTGCTGACGGGGATGCGGTCGGCGGAGATGTTGTCGCTTCGGGTGGAGTCGGTGGGTGGGCGTTCGGGTGAGCGCCGTATCCGGGTGGTGGGCAAGGGCGGGGGTGAGCGGGTCCTGCCGATCGAGGTGCCGTTGGAGGCGCTGTTGGAGGCCTATCTGGTCTCGCGGCGTGAGCGGTTCGGGGTGGTGCGGGGGTCGGATCCGTTGTTGGTGGACAACCGGGGTGAGGGGTTGCGCCGGGGTGGGTTGCAGTATCTGGTGCAGCAGTGTTACAAGCACGCGGGTGTGCACGACCGGGTGGCGCGGGGGACGTTGGTGCACGCGTTGCGGCACACCTTCGCGACGCGGTTGGCGGAGGACGGGGCGTCGGTGTCGGAGATCATGCACCTTTTGGGGCATGCGTCGGTGGCGTCGTCGCAGGCCTATATCGAGGTGACGGCGCGGGCGCAGCGGGAGGCGGCGTCGTCGAACCGTACGTACGGGGTGTTGCGGCGTCTGGTGGCCGAGGGCGGGGGCGGCTGAGCCGGGGTGTGACTAGGCTTTGCCTGTGGATACGACTTACTTGACTGTTTCGAGCGTCAACGTGAACGGGCTGCGGGCCGCGGCGAAGAAGGATCCGGGGTTCGTGGGGTGGTTGGCGGACACGGACGCCGACGTGGTGTGTCTTCAGGAGACGCGGGCCGAGGCCGAGCAGTTGCCGGCGGGGGTGGTGGCGCCTGAGGGGTGGCACGTGGTGTTGGCCCCGGCGGCGGCGCGGGGGCGTGCGGGGGTCGCGGTGTACTCGCGGCGTGAGCCTGATGAGGTGCGGGTGGGGTTCGGCCATGCCGAGTTCGAGGATTCGGGCCGGTATGTGGAGGTGGACCTGGGTGAGGTGACGGTGGCGAGCCTGTACCTGCCCTCGGGTGAGGTGGGCACCGAGCGCCAGGAGGAGAAGGAGCGTTTCATGGAGGCGTTCCTGCCGTATCTGGTCAAGCGGCGTGCGCAGGTGGAGGAGCGCGGTCGTGAGCTGGTGGTGTGCGGGGACTGGAACATCGCCCATGCCGAGGTGGACCTGAAGAACTGGCGGGCCAACCGCAAGAACGCGGGGTTCCTGCCCGAGGAGCGGGAGTGGTTGTCGCGGGTCCTGGGTGAGGCGGGGTTCGTGGACGTGGTGCGGTCGTTGCACCCGGATCAGGAGGGGCCCTACACGTGGTGGTCCTACCGTGGTCGTGCCTTCGACAACGACACGGGGTGGCGGATCGATCTTCAGGTGGCCACTCCGGGGTTGGCGGGGCGTGCTGTGCAGGCGCGGGTGGAGCGTGCTTCCGAGCATGCTGGGCGTTGGTCCGATCATGCTCCGGTGACGGTGCGCTACCGGGTGCGGTAGGAGGAGGCGGTCATGGGTGTGCCGATCGTTCTGGTGCATGGGTTGCGGGTGTCGGGGAGTATGTGGCGTCCGCAGGTGGAGTTGTTGGAGAGCGAGGGGCGCACGGTGGTGGTCCCCGATCTTCCGGGGCACGGGTCGCGGCGGGGTGAGGAGTTCTCGCTGGGGCGTGCGGTGGACGCGGTGTTGGCCGCGGTCGACAGTGTGGGTGGTCGTGCGCTGGTGGTGGGGTTGAGCCTGGGCGGGTTCGTCTCGATCGCGACGGCGGCTGCCGCTCCGGGGCGGGTGGCGGGGTTGGTGGCGGCGGGTTGTACGGCCAAGCCCGCGCAGTTGTTGGCGCAGGTGTACCGGATTCCGGCGGTGTTGATGGATCGGTTGCCGGACAAGGGTGCCGCGGTCAACGAGCGGTTTCACCGGTTGACGTTGCGTGATGGTGCGGCGGACGCGGTGTTGGGGGGTGGTCTGGCGGTGGAGGCGGCCACGGCGGTGATCGACGCGGTCTCGGAGATGGACGTGTTGGCGGCGTTGGCCGCGTATGAGGGCCCGGTGTGGTTGATCAACGGGGCGCGGGACCACTTCCGGATCCATGAGAAGCGTTTCTTCGACGCGTGTGCGGATGGTCGGTTGGTGAACGTTCCGCGGGCGGGGCACATGGTGAGTTTGGATCAGCCGGTGAATTTTTCGCGGATTGTGGCGGATGCGGCTGATGTGGTGTCGGGGCGTGAGCGTGTGCGGCGTGCGGTGGAGGCCGGGGAGGGCTGAGGCCGCGGTTGGTCGCGGGGGGTGGGGGTCGTGTGCCTCCACCCCCTTTCGGCGTGTCAGGGGGTGGGTGCGGGCAGGCGGAAGTAGATGGCGGGGTTGTGGTGGCCGGTGTGCAGGGGTGTGGTCAGGCCGAGTTCTTCCTTGAGTTCGCGTAGGGCGCGGTGGGTGTGGGGTGCGCGGGCGGCGGAGGCGGTGAAGAAGCCGGTGGTGTGGGTGGTGAGCCAGGCCATGACGTGGGCGCCTTCGGTGAAGGGCGGGGTGGAGTGGCGGCGGAAGACGTCGTGGACGGTGACGGTGGTGTGCGGGGGCAGGGTGGGCAGCAGGTGGTGCAGGTACCAGCGGGCGAACCAGCCCTGGTGGGTGGCGTTGATGTGCAGGTGGTCGGTGCGCGGGGGCAGGTGGGCGGTGCTGGTGCGGACGTCGCCGTGGGTGAAGGTCCAGCGGGTGTGGGCCAGGTCGGCGGGGACGTGGCGGGGTGCGTGGTCGCGGGTGTCGAAGGAGTGCAGGTGGCCGGTGCCGTTGTCGCGCAGGGCGGACAGGATCCAGGTGGTGGACCAGCCGTGGTCGGTACCGATCTGGACGGTGTGGGCGGGGGTGTTCTCGCGTAGGAGCAGGTAGGTGATCTCGGCTTCGATGTCGTCGGTGCAGGGGCGCAGGTGGGGGTTGGTGGTGTGGTGGTGGCGCATCTGGTCGCGGACGCGGGCCAGGTCGTCGCGGTGGGTGCGGTAGAGGTGGCGGATGTGGTCGAGGTCGATGGTGGTGGGCATGTGCTTTCCCCGGGTGTGGCGCGGACACGGTGTGGTTGCCGAAAGTAGCAGCGTTGTTGCCGTGTGTTCACCCGGGGGTGGGTGTGTCGTCGTGTGCGGGGTGCTCAGTGGCCGGTGTTGGGGCGGATGAGGCCGGAGTCGTAGGCGGCGATGACGGCCTGGGTGCGGTCGCGGACACCGAGTTTGGTGAGGGTGTGGGAGACGTGGGTCTTGACGGTTTCGGTGCCCAGGAAGAGGCGGTCGGCGATCTCGGCGTTGGTGAGCCCCTGGGCCATGAGGGTGAGGGTCTGGGACTCGCGTTCGGTGAGGGTGGCCACGGCGCGGGCGGCGGGTGTGGGTGCGGTGGGCTGGGTGGCGGCCAGGTGGCGCAGGGCGGTGGGGAAGAGCAGGGTGTCGCCGCGGTGGGCGATGCGGATGGCGGCGAGGATGTCCTCGGGCGGGGTGCGTTTGAGGAGGAATCCGTGGGCGCCGGCGCGTAGGGCGCCCCAGACGTAGTCGTCGTTGTCGAAGGTGGTGACGACGATGACGCGGGGCGGGTCGGTCAGGGTGGTGTGCAGGGTGCGGGTGGCCTGGATGCCGTCCAGGTGGGGCATGCGCACGTCCATCAGGACCAGGTCGGGGCGGGTGCGGCGGACGAGGTCGGGGACGTCGGCGCCGTCGTCGGCCTGGCCGGTGACCCGCATGTCGTCCTCGGCGTTGATGAGGGCGGCCAGTCCGGCGCGGATGAGGGCTTCGTCGTCGACGAGGTTGATGCGGATCACGGTTGTTCTTTCCATGTCAGGTGGCAGGTGAGGTGCCAGGTGTCGTGGTGGGGGCGGGCGGTGAGGGTGCCGCCGAGCAGGTGGGCGCGTTCTCGCATGCCGGTGATGCCGTGGTGGCCGCGTCGTCGTGGGGTGCGGTGGGCGCGGGTGGGCGGCAGGGGGTTGGTGAGGGTCAGGGTGAGGGTGGTGGGGGTGATGTCCAGGGTGAGGGTGAGGGGTTGGCCGGGGGCGTGGCGCAGGGCGTTGGTGAGGGCTTCTTGGCTGATGCGGTAGGTCTCGCGGGAGAGCAGGGCGGGTACGCGGGCGGGGTCGCCGTTCAGGTGCAGGGTCAGGTCGGTGCCGGTGTGTTGGGTGGCGTGGGCCAGGTGGGGCAGGTGGGTCAGGTCGGGGGGTGTGGTGCGCGGGGTGGTGGTGTTCTCGCGCAGGATGCCCAGGGCGTGGTCGAGGTCGGCGGTGGCGGTGCGGGCCTGGTCGGCGATGTGGGTCAGGGCCTGGCGGGCGAAGTCGGGGTCGGTGTCCAGCAGGCGTGCGGCGGTGGCGGCCTGGAGGGTGACCACGGACAGGGCGTGGCCCAGGGAGTCGTGGAGTTCGCGGGCCAGGCGGTTGCGTTCGGCGAGGGTGTGGGCGTGGGCCTGGGCGGCGGCCAGGCGTTCGGCGGGTGAGGGGCCCAGGAGGCGGGGTGCGGCCAGGGTGAGCAGGTGGCCGGTCAGGGCGGTGGTGTAGATCAGGGCGGCGAGCAGGGCGAGGCCGATGAGGGGGCCCAGGGCGCGTTGGGTGGGGGTCAGGGTGGTCTGGCCCATGAAGGTCAGGGGGCCCTGGGCGATGGTGGCGGGGTCGCGGGTCAGGGGTGCGACGGCCAGGAGGGCGGCCTCGGTCAGGGCGGTCATGGTGAGCAGGCACACGGCCATGCCCGTGACCATGTGCAGGCACAGCCACAGGCTGGTGCGGGCGTTGTTGCGCCAGGTGGGGTTGGGGCGGGGGGTGTGGGTGAGGGGGCCGCGGAGCAGGGCGCGGGCCAGGTGGGTCTGGGCGTTGCGGGTGCCGGGCAGGTAGGCGGTGGCGGCGACGGCGGCCAGGGCCGCGGCGAGGGTGAGGGTGAGGGCGGCGGGTGCGGGGGTGGGGTTGACGAGGGTGGCCAGGACGAGGGCGGCCATGGCGTAGGGCATCAGGAGTGCGCCGCCGATGATGAGGTAGGCCCAGCGTCGGTAGGTGTGGGCGCTGGTGAGCGGGCGCAGGAGCAGGGTGAGGTGGCGCACGTGGGTGATCGTGGCACAGGCGGGGGTGGTGGCGCCTCCCCCGGCGGGGTGAGGTCGGCGCGGGGCGGCCTTCTGCGGTTGGTGGCGCCCCTCCCCCGCGGGTTCGCTGGCGGGGCGGTCCGGGGCGGGGTGAGGGGGCCACGGGGTTGGGTGGTGTGGGTCTCTCGGGCGGGTGGCCTCGCTCATGTGTGCGAAGGTTGACTGTTCTGGGATGTTACATATTTCACATGATGGGGTCATCCGCTGTCTTTGATGGGGTCAGGGCCTGTCCAAGGAAGGAGAGGCTCCTAAGGTTGGCCAGGTGACAAGCAGTGCGACGCCGCCCGAGAGCGCGGCCAACCAAACGCAGACCCCAGGTGCCGGACTGGCCCACTCGCTCAGGCGCCGCCACATGGCGCTGATCGCGATCGGCGGTTCGGTGGGTGCCGGACTCTTCATCGGCTCGGGGTCGGTCATCCAGATGGCGGGCCCGGCGGCGGTGTTCTCCTACGTCCTGGCGGGGGCGCTGGTGTTCTTCACCCTGCGCGCCCTGGGCGAGATGGTGGTGGCGGTCCCGGCCGGGGGCTCCTTCTCCGACTACGCCCGTCTGGCCTTCGGTCCCCGCGCCGGTTTCACCATCGGGTGGGTGTACTGGTGGATGTACGCGGTGCTGGTGGCGGCCGAGTCGGTGGCCGGTGCGGCGATCCTGGGCCAGTGGGTGCCGGGCGTGCCCGGGTGGGCGCTGGCGCTGCTGGTGCTGTTGTCGATGACGGTGGCCAACCTGGTCTCGGTGCGGGTGTTCGCCGAGACCGAGTCGTTCTTCTCGCTGGTCAAGGTGGCCACGATCGTGGCGTTCCTGTTGATCGGCGGCCTGTGGGCGCTGGGTCTGTGGAGCGGCGCGGGCGGCTCCAGTGTGGCCAACCTGTGGGAGCACGGCGGGGTGGCGCCCAACGGGTGGGTCGCGGTGCTGGCGGCCACGGTGGTGGTGCTGTTCGCCTTCGGCGGGGTGGAGATCATCACGGTGGCCGCGGGTGAGAGCGCCGAGCCCGAGCGCGGTGTGGCCTCGGCGGTGACCAACGTGCTCTGGCGGATCGGTCTGTTCTACGTGGCCTCGATCGTGGTCGTGGTGATGGTGCTGCCGTGGAACAGCGTGGATCCGGGGCGCAGTCCGTTCGTGGCGGTGATGGAGCACGTGGGTGTGCCCGGGGCGGCGCTGATCATGGAGATCGTGGTCTTCATCGCGGTGCTGAGCGTGTTGAACGCGGCGATGTACACCTCCTCGCGGATGCTGTTCACGCTGACCCGGCAGGGGGACGCCCCGCGGGTGCTGCGCGGGACCAACCGGCGGGGTGTGCCGGTGCGGGCGATCCTGCTGGGCACCGTGGTGGGGTACGGCGCGGCGGTGGCCGACTACCTGTGGCCCGACCGGGTCTTCCCGTTCCTGGTGGCCTCCATCGGTGCGATCCTGTTGGTGCTGTTCCTGACCATCTGCGCCTCGCAGCTGGTGGTGGGCGGGCGGGTGCGTCGGCGCGAGCCGGAGCGGTTGACCCTGCGGATGTGGGCGTTTCCGTACCTGACGTGGGCGGTGCTGGGGGGTCTGGTGATGATCTTCGTGGCGATGGTGGTCATCCCCGACCAGCGTCAGGCGCTGTTGGCCTCGGTGGGGTCGGTGGTGGTGGCGCTGGTGGCCTATGAGTTCCGGCGCAGGTGGGGGCGTACGCCGCCCAGTGACCGGGTGCTGGCGGTGCCGGAGCGGCCCGACGCGGACGCGCTGCGCCGTCGTCCGGGAGCCGACTAGCGCGGTGTGGGGCATGGGGCTTGACTCCCGGTGGGGGTGGGCCCCGTTCTCGTGGGCGCGGGGGCCGGCCGGTGCGGGGTCCGCAGCCGGGACGGGTGCCCGTCTTGATGTGATGTGATGCCGTTTCTGGTTTTTGTCGCTAGGGTGCTGCGCAACCTCTGAGAGGAGCACCCCCGTGCGACACTTCGTCGGCTTCCTGTTCGGTCTGGTCCTGGGTCCGCTGCTGGTTCTGGTGGCGGGGTGGGCGTTCGCCCATCTGCGCGGCCTGCACGCGGTCGGTCTGGGCGCCCTCCAGGGTTCGGGCCCCCTGGCGGTGGCCGGGTTGGTGGGTGTGGGGTTGTTGGTGGCGATGCTGGCGGTTCCGCCGCGGCTGACGCCGATGCTGCCCCTGGGCGCGGCGCTGGTGGTCGGGTCCCTGAGCGGCCTGGCGGTGTGGCGGATGTACCTGCTGGAGCGGTTGCCGCAGCTGCCCGGGACCGAGGGTGCCCTGGTGCTGCTGCCGCTGGGGGTGTTCGTGCCCTTGGTGGTGGTGCTGGTGGCCCCGGTGTTCGTGGGTCAGCGCTGGCGCCGTGAGGAGGAGGGGCCCACCGAGGAGGAGTACTTCGAGGGCTTGTACGAGGACGGGCAGGATCCCCGGCGCACGCGCGGCGCGACCGAGTCGGTCCCCCACACCCCGCGCCACCGGGCCTGAGGGGGTCGTCCGGGGCCCCTGGGAGGGCCCCGGACAGTGTGGTCAGGTCAGGGCGCAGGCGCGTCGGACCTCCTGCACGGTGGCGGGGGCGTCCATGCGAAAGAGGCCGCTCAGGCCGCGTTCCAGGCGTGAGGCGCGCACGGCGGCCTTGACGGCGAAGAAGACGGTGGCGGCCAGGATGAGCGGGGGCTCGCCCACCTCCTTGGCCGAGAGCAGGTCGTTCGGGTTGTCGGGGACGTCGCCGGCCAGGTCGCGGGGGAACAGGCGCGTGTTCATCGTCAGGGGGATGGTGGAGGCCGCCGGGGGCTTGTAGCGCCAGGTGTTGGTGCTGTTGAGCCGTCCGCGTTCGGCTCCGGTGCCCTGGTAGGCCAGGTGTTCGGTGAGCAGGTATCCCACGCCCTGGACGAAGGCGCCCTCGATCTGGCCCACGTCCAGGGCGGGGTTGATGCTGCGGCCCATGTCGTAGACCAGGTCGGAGCTGAGGATCTTGACCTCGCCGGTGAGGATGTCGGTCTCCACCACCGAGCAGGCCGCGGAGTAGGTGAACCCGGTGAAGGAGGTCACTCCCCCGCCGGGGACGGCGGTGGGGTCGACCTCGATGCCCGGCGGCGGCGTCTGGCCGGGCTTTTTGTAGGTCAGGGCCGGGACGGGGGTCTCGCCGCCGGTGATGGGCGCGTTGAGGGAGGCCACGAGGCTGACGCGGTGGTTGAAGGCCAGGTCGACGAGGTTTTGCCACACGAGTTTGCGGCGGCCTCCGACCTCGGTCTGGGCGGCCCACCCCTGGGCGCCGTGGTTCCAGTAGTCGATGCCCTTCCCCGCGCACCAGGCGTCGCCGTGTTCGCGCAGCATGCGGGTGCCGAAGTCGGCCAGGCGTCGGCGCAGTTGCTCGCAGACCTGTTTGACGGCCTCGCCGTTGTAGGAGGTGCCGGTGGAGGCGCCGGTGCTGGTGGGGTTGGGGATGACGCTGGTGCGTGGTCCCTCCACGCGCAGCAGGCTCATGGGGATGTTGAGGACGTGGGCGGCGATCTGTTCGATCTTGGTGATCAGGCCCTGGCCCATCTCCACGCCGCCCTGGTGGATGACGACGCTGCCGTCGGCGGTGTGGACGGCGGCGTGCGCGGCGGCCTGTTCGAGCATGACGGCGTTGTAGCCGGACCCGTACTTGACCGGGATCATGGCCAGGCCGCGTTTGCGCCAGGTGTTGTCCCGGTTGTACCTGGCCACGTCGGCGGCCTTGGCCTCGTAGCCGGCGGTCTCCTTGAGGTAGTCCCAGACCTGGCGGATGTAGCAGTAGCTCAGGGCCTGGCCGAAGGGGGTGACGTCGCCGCGCCGGTAGAGGTTGCGTTCGCGTACCTGTTCGGGGCTCATGCCCAGGGTGAAGGCGGCGTCGTCGATGGCGTTCTCGGTGATGATCTTGCTCTGGAGGTCGCCGAAGCCGCGGAAGGCGGTGTTGGGGGCGGTGTTGGTGCGGCACACGTCGATGGTGTTCTCGAAGTGGGGCACCCGGTAGGCGTTGTCGGCGCGCAGTTGGATGCAGTTGGAGACGATGAAGGAGCAGTCGTAGTAGGCTCCGCCGTCGCCCCACATCAGGGTGCTCATGCCCCGGATCAGGCCCTTGGCGGCGGGGGTGGCGGCGCCGGTGTCCACGGCGATCTGGGCCTGGCCGTGGTAGGGGTGGCGTTTGCCGATCAGGGCGGTGTCCTGGTCGCGGGGTACCACCAGGCGCACGGGCCGGTTGAGGGTGTGGGCGGCGATGACGGCGGGGCCGGTGACGAACCGGGTGGGTTCGGTCTTGCCGCCGTAGCCGCCGCCGACCTCGTCCACGCGCACCTCCACGCGGTGGTGTTCCACGCCCAGGGCGTGGGCGGCGGTCTGGTGCATCTCCATGGGGCTCTGGGTGGACACGCGTATCGACCAGCGGTCACCGTCGGCGGGTTCGACCAGGCAGGCCTGGGTCTCCATGTAGAAGTGGGCCTGGCCTCCGGTGGTCTGGGGGCTGTCCACGACCGTGCAGGTGTTGTTGTCGATGCTGGTGGTGCGTGTGGTGGGTTCGGTGGTGGTGTAGGGGGTGCTGGGGCGGGTCCAGGACAGGTCGCTGCCCGGGCGGGTGACCTTCCAGATGTGGGAGACGAAGGAGGCGTCCTTGGGGCAGTCGGGGAAGACGCTGCCGCGGGCCAGGGCGTCCTTGAGGCTCAGCACGGGGGTGTCCCAGGGGGCGGGCCAGTCGACGGGGGTGTAGGTGACGCAGTGGTCGGTGACGTAGGCGGCGATGCGCTGGGCCTGTTCGTCGTCGGTGGCCGCGACCAGGGCCAGGGTCTGGCCCGCGTACATCACCCGTTGGTCGGCGAACAGGGGCTGGTCGGCGGCCATGCCGCTGCGGTTGGATCCGGCCGGGGGGACGTCGGCGCAGGTGACCAGGCCCAGGAAGGCGGGGTGGTGTTCGGCCAGGTGGCGGCGCAGCGCCTGGTGGCCGCTGTCCCTGGTGCCGGGGACGGTGAAGGCGAAGCGGGCCAGGGCCCGGCGGCTGGTGACCAGGGCGGCGTGGGCGGTGGTCTCGGGTACCGCGACGTCCTGGGTGTAGCGGACCTGGCCGGAGGCCTGGTACATGGACAGGTGTTTGACGTGGGGTTCGGAGACGGGTTCGCGGTCGTGGTCGGGGGTGTAGGTCTGCTGGCCGCCGCTGACCGGCCAGGCGCCCCAGGGCTGGGTGCCCCAGGGTGCGGTGGCGCCCGAGTGTTCGGTGGCCGGGACCAGGTCGGGTGAGCGCGAGAGCAGCAGGGACAGCAGGCTCTTGCGGGCGAAGGCGCACACCAGGTCGGTGCGGTAGGCGTCGGTGACGCCCTCGTCGGGGTGGTGGGCGCGGGCGGGGGCGGTGGCGGCCAGGGCCTCGGCGGTCTCCTGGCGCAGGGTGGCCAGCAGGGCGGGGATGCGTGCGTGGGTGAGGGGGGCGCGCGCCAGCTCCTGTTCGGTGCGCCTGGCGCGCCAGGGCGCGGCGGCGATGCCGGCGAAGACGAGGCGGGCCCCGTCCACCGGGACGCCGTCGCCGGTGGAGGCGCGGGTGCTCAGTCGGGTGGCGGCGTTGACCAGGGTGTGGGCGTTGACCTCGCGCAGGGCGGTCTTGTACGCCGTGACGTGCTCGTGCCTGCCCGTCAGGGGCAGGTCGTAGGAGAGCAGGAGCAGGTCCTGGAGCAGGGTGGGGTCGGCGCTGACGTGGTCGAGCAGTCCCTGGGCGGTGTCGGTGTGCGTGGTGTTGGTACTGGCGCGCCAGTAGGTGAGGGCGGTGTCGGTGGCGACCATCGTGGTGAACAGGTCGGAGGGGAAGGGTTCGCCCTGGGTGAGGTGGTGCAGGACCAGCATGGTGTTGCCGCCCAGGGTGGCGGTGTTGCGCACCAGGGTTCCGGCGGTGCGGCGGGCCATCAGGCGCAGGGCCTGGAGGGAGGCGGCGCCGGGGTGGGCCGTCAGTGCCCGGTCCAGGTGGGTGATCAGGTCGGTGTAGGTGGTGGCGGCGCCCACCCGCAGTCGGGTGTCGGTGAGGTCGTGCTGGTGCAGTTGGGGGATGTGGCGGATGTCGATCAGGCGCGCGGCGTCGTGGATCTCCTGGGGGTAGACGCCGTAGGAGGTGTTGGCGCAGACCAGGCGGGTGGTGCCGGGGGTGGTCTGGGTGAGCAGGGTGCGCAGCTGTTCCAGGGTGTGCGCGGTCAGCCAGGTGGTGTGCGGGGCCTTGACGGTGATGTCGCCGGGGGCGGTCTTGGCGTCTTCGGGGTAGGGCAGGGCGGGGCGGGCCTCGGGGGCGGGCGGGCAGCACACGGGTTCGGGTACGCAGTGCATGCGTTTTTCTTCGTCCTGGGGGGTCCAGTCCGAGGCGAAGGTCTTCATGCCGGTGAGGATGGGGCGGTAGCCGGTGCAGCGGCACAGGTTGCCGTCCAGGGCGCCTTCGATGTCGGCCTTGGTGGCGCGGGGGTGGTTGACGAGGAACCCGGTCATGTTCATGACGAATCCGGGGGTGCAGAAGCCGCACTGGGTGCCGTTGTTGGCGGCCAGGCGGTAGGCGACGGGGTTCATGCCCCGGCAGGGGGTGGGTTCGGGCTGTGGGCCGTCCTGGGCGGTGGAGGTGGCGGGTCCCGCGGGTGCGGGGGTGCTCTCCTGGGCCTGGCGCAGGGTCTGGACGGCTTCGGTCTCGGTGGAGGGGACGAAGCCGCTGGGGGCCGCGGCGAAGGAGTACAGGGTGCCGTGGGAGAGGTGGGCGGGTGCGGGCCGCTGGGCGGAGCCGGTGCCCTCGATGGTGGTCACGGCCATGCCGTCCAGGGAGCACACCGGGCGCAGGCAGGAGTTGGCGGCGCGGTGGTGGGCCGTGTTCTGGGCACTGTCCCAGTGGGAGAGGACGACGGTGCAGGCGCCGCAGCCGCCCTGGCCGCAGCTCTTCTTGGTGCCGGTCAGGCCCACCGGGTCAGAGCGCAGGTAGTCCACGAGCAGCAGGTGGGGTGAGGGGTCGACCAGTTCGACCCGGGTGCCGTTGAGGTGGAAGGTCACACGGTTGGTCACGGTGACGTCTCCTGTCCATCCGGGCGGCCCCGCCGCCCGGGGAGTCACGGAAGGTTACAGTGACGTGACGCTACTGTGCGTGATGATGCCTGTGCAAGGAGTCGGGGTTTCGGTCACCGTGACTTTCGGTGAGGGGAACGCGCCCAATCCGGGGTCTCAGTACACCTGTCCGCCCCGCGGGTGGGCGGCGGGCGCGTCAGCGCCAGGCGGGGCCCCAGCCCGAGCTGTTGGACACCCCGGGGGGCAGGGGCGGCAGGATGCCGTTGCCGCCGGTGGGTTCGGCGGGAGGCCGGGGTGCGCGGGGCGGTTCGGGGCGCTGCGGGCGCGCGGAGGGCTGGGCGGGGGCGCTCGGGGGTTGGGGCCGGGCCGGTTCGGTGCGGGGTGCGCTCTGCGGCTCGGGCTGCGCGGTCACGGGGGGCTCGGGTGCGGGGGGCTCCTCGGGAAGGAAACCGCGGACCCGGACGGGTTCGGCCTCCTCGGCGCCGAGGACGACCGGTTCGGGCAGCGGCGGGTGCTGGTCCTCGTCGGTGCTGGGAATGGCCGGTTCGGCCGGGGCGACGCGCTTCCACCACAGCGCGGCCTCCTCGGAGGGGAGTTCGGCCTCCACCTCCAGCCAGCCGCGCACCTGGGGGTGGCGCCTTGCGGCGTTCCAGGAGCGGGGGTAGGGCTGCTCGTCCAGGACGACCAGGTGTTCGCCCTCCAGGGTGGGGATCTCGGCGGGCAGGCCCTCGTTCCACACCCAGGTGCCGTCGTGGGCGACCAGGTTCCACCAGCCGCGCACGGTCTGGGCGGCGGGGTCGGGGGCGCTGTCGCGGAAGGCGGCGACCCAGCGCGGGTCGGGCGGGTCCCCGGGCAGGCCCTGGCGCTGGGGGCCGATGAGGGCGTCGGCGAGCAGGGTGTGCAGTTGGGAGTTGTCGCCGATGCCCTCGAAGCGCACGCGGAAGGCGCGCTGGGAGGCGCGGTCCAGGACCAGGGCGCCGGTGGCCTCGGCCATGCGCAGCAGGTCGCGGACCTGGTCGAACTCGGGGAGCAGGTCGCCGAGCTGGTTGGCGATGGCCAGGAGTTCGGCGTGCAGGGCGGGGTCGCGGCGGATGTGGGCGCGCACCGCGGCCTCGCTGAGCATGGTCCTGGCGGCCAGGCCGTGGCGGCGGATGGTCCACCAGCACATGGTGGCGCCGGGGGCGTCGTTTCCCAGGTCGGCGGCCACGCGGGCCTCGGCGTCGGCGGTGACCGCCTCGGGGTCGGGCGGGGCGTCGGCGCCGGTGCGCTCCCAGGCGCGGACGAAGACGATGGCGCCCCGGCCCATGGTGCGCAGGCGGCGCAGGACCTCCACGCCGGTGGGGCCGGGGTCGGTGCCCATCTCGACCAGGGCTCCGGCGACCACGGAGAGGTCGGCGATGATGCCGGGGGCGGCGTGGTCTCCCGAGAGGAGGGGGGTCAGGGCCTCCAGGGCGAGTTCGCGTTCGGAGGCGGGGATCTGGGAGGCCAGGACGTAGACCTTGTGGACGGCTGGGGGGAAGTGTTGGGGGTCGGTGGCGACGGAGGCGTCGATCAGTTCTTGGAACGCCGCGCGAAACTCGTCGACCATGGGCCCGTCCCCTTTCTCACGGAACCAACCTAATGTCTCATCAGGGAAGGATCGCACTTTAACTGGTGATTTCGAGTACTACTGGTGGGTTTGTTGGCAAGCTGAGATGCCCTGGGGGCTGCTGGTACGGGCTCACAGGCCCAGCCGGGTGACGGCGTTGTCCTCCAGCGGGTTGGCGGTGCGGATGTAGTCGTGGACCGTGCGCGGGTTGGTCCAGCGGCCCTGGCGCATGATCTCGCGGTCGCTGGCCCCGCCCAGCGCGGCCTGGGTGGCGAAGCCCGCCCGCAGGGAGTGCCCGCCGAAGTCGTCGGGGTCCAGCCCGGCGCGGCGGGCGTAGCGTTTGACCAGCTCCCCCACGGCCCGGCCCGACATCGGACGCGTTCCGATGTGGCCGTGGCGGTCCACGGCGGGCAGCAGGGGGCGCTCGGAGCCGTCGGCCAGGTCCGTGCCCGACCAGCCCTGGCACAGGTGGGCCAGCCCCTCCTCGGGGCGGGCGCGGCCCAGCAGGGCGGCCACCGCCTCCTCACCGCCCGTGCGGTGGGCCTGGAGCAGGGCGGCCCAGTCGGCGTAGGCGCACACCGGGCAGGTGTGGCGGTGCCGTCCCCGGGGTAGGGCGACCCGCTGGCCGTGGCGGCCCTCCTGGTCGGTCTTGGTCGCGCCCAGCCCCACCACCAGGGCGGGGGTGCCGGTGGCGGGGTCGGTGTGCAGGGTCAGGTCGTCGAAGGTCAGCGCGGCCAGCTCGCTGCGGCGCAGGGCCCCGCCGAACCCGGCCAGCAGCAGCAGGGTGTCGCGTCTGCGGGCCACCCCGTGGGGGTGCTCGGGGCCCGGGCGCACCGACAGCAGTGCCTCCAGGACGGGCAGGACGACCGGTTCCTTGCGGCGCGGACGGGCGCGGCGGGTGCGGCGGATACCGCGCAGGGTCATGCGCACGACCTCGGCGCGGGTGGGCGAGTCCAGGCCGTGGGCGCCGTGGACGGCGGCGATGGCGGCGGCGCGCCGTTCGATGCTGGAGGGGGCCAGGGCCCAGCCGGTGTCGTCGGGGGTGCGCTCCTGGGCGCAGGCGGCCAGGTACACGGCCACGTCCACCGGGTCGGCGGGCAGGGACTGGCGTTCCTGGACCAGGCACCAGGCGGTGAAGGAGGTCCAGTCCGCGCGGTAGGCGCGCAGGGTGTTGGGCGACTGGGCGCTGGCCAGGTAGCGGCCCAGGGTCTGGGCCTGTTCGGTGTCGAAGCGCTCGCGGACCCGGGCCAGCGCGCGGGTGTCGACCAGGACGCTGGGGGTGGCCTGTTCCAGGCGGGCGCGCACGGCCCCGGGCAGGGCGATCTCGTGGGCGGCCGTGGGGTCGGGGGTGGGCTGGGGTGTGTTCACGGTCATCCATGATGGCCCAGGGCCCTGCGCGAAGGCGGGAGGCGGCGCGGGCGCCCGGGTGCGGTCGGGGCGGGGTGTCAGCCAAACAGGTGGGTGCGCAGGGCGTCCCACAGTTCGGCCGGGGGCATGACCCACAGCAGGGGCAGGGCCGAGACGACCAGGGCCGCGGTGAACCCGATCGCGGCGATCCTGCGCCGCAGGACCAGGGCGGTCACGGCCGAGACCGCCGGGACGACCAGGGCCAGGACCAGGACCCAGACCAGGGCGTTGCCCACCGGTTCCAGGCTCTCGGGGGCCACCGGGGCCTCGGGGGCGGCGTAGACCACCGATTCCTGCAGGTCCATGAACACGAACAGCAGGTTGGCCAGGGCCAGCGGGGTGCCCAGCAGCCACACCAGGGTCAGCACCACCCACAGGGCGGTGATCCTGCGGTCGGGCGGGTCGGCGACGACCACCGGGGTGCGGCTGACACCTCCCGTCCGCGGGAGCGGCCCGGGGTCCGGTTCGCTCTTCTCCTGGGGAGGAGCGGTCGGGGCGGTGTCGGGGCGCTGGGCCTTGCGGCGCTTGCGTTTCTTGGGTGACACGTCGGTAGCTTACCGCCGGTACGGGCGGGGGGCGGGCCCCGGCGGGCGGGGGGCGCTCACAGCGCCTGGGCCAGGTGGATGGCCACGACGAAGACCACCGGCCAGGCCAGCAGGGCCAGTGACCACAGGGCGGCCCTGCGGTCCCCGGCGACGGTGGCCACGGCGGCGGCCAGCAGGGGGATGCCCACGGCGGCGCCGAAGGCCAGGGTGAACCACTCGGCCGCGGAGTCGGCGTGGGCCTGGACGCTGAGTCCCCGGAGGTAGCCGGCCGGCCCCAGCACCAGGCACAGCAGGGCCAACAGGGCGATGACGACGCGGATGCCGGTGGGGTGGCGGGTGTTGCGGCCGTTGCCGGGAGCGGAGGGGCGGTCAGACACGGGGGCCGTGGTGCCTTTCGAGAACGGGTGGCGGTCCAGGGCGGGCGGGGGCACGCCCGCAGCGGGGTGCGGGTGGTGGTTCTTGCCGTCAGAACACGCGTGGCACCGCCCCTGACGTGTGACGCCCGGGGCGGGTGCGGTGCTGTGTAAAACGTACTCCACCCAAGGGGTGTCCGAAACCGCGGGGCGGGAGGCGGGGCGGGGCCGTCCCCGTCGCCGTACCGGCCCTGACCTGGGCGCGGCGGGGCGTCTGGGCGGGGGCGGCGGGCGGGGGTGAGCACGGTCGCAGCGCCGGGGCGCGTTCAGCGCGCGGAGGGCCAGGGTCGGGCGCCCTCGGTCAGGCGGGTGAAGGAGGACAGCAGGCGCAGCTCGTCGATGCTGCGCGGGGCGGTGGTGAGCAGGTCGGGTGAGAAGACCACCGCCGCGACCAGCTGGGCGCGTGACAGGGCCACGTTGAGGCGGTTGCGGTCCAGGACGAAGGCGGTGCCGCGGCTGGCCTCGGCGGCGTTGGAGGTGGTCATCGAGCAGATGACGGCGGTGGCCTCCTGGCCCTGGAACTTGTCCACCGTGCCCACGCGTACCCCCTCCAGGGCGGGGTGGGTGCGGGCGGCCTGGGCCAGGGCGCGGCGCAGGGCGCGCACCTGGAGGTTGTAGGGGGCCACCACGAGGATGTCGTGTCCGGTCAGGGGGCGCGGGTGCGCTTCGGCGGTGCCGGTGACCTTGTCGGTGACCAGGTGGGTGGCCACCTCCACCACCGCCTCGACCTCCTCGGGGCTGTGGGTGGTGCGGCCCTGGTGGGGGGTGGGCAGGGTGTACACGCCCGGCGCCAGGGTGGCCAGGGAGCGCTCGGCGGTGCTGGGGTGGGCGTGCAGGCGCCCCTGGTAGGACAGGGCGGAGACGGTGGCGCACACGGCCGGGTGCATGCGGCGGGTCTGGTCCAGGAAGTAGCCGCGTGAGGGGTCGATGATCTGGCGTCCGGCCATGAGGTGTTGCAGGGCGGAGGCGTCGGCGCCCTCGCCGTGGGTGCCCTGGACGACCTGGGGCAGCTGCTGGGGGTCGCCCAGCAGGACGAGGTTGCGGGCGGCCGCCGAGACGGCGAGGGTGTCGGCCAGCGCGAACTGTCCGGCCTCGTCGATGATGAGCACGTCCAGGGGGTCGGCGAGCATGGCGGCGTTGGACATGGCCCAGGCGGTGCCGCCGATGAGGACGGGGTGGCCCTGGGCGGTGTGTTTGTCGCGCCAACTGGCCAGTGCCTGGGGGCTGGAGGGCTGTTCCCAGGGCGGGTCCTCGGCGGCGTCCTTGCCGCGGCCCTTGGCGCGTTTGGCGGCGGCCACCTCCACTCCGGCGGCCTCGGCGGCGCGCAGGGCGGCGGTCATGACGTTCTCCACGGCCTTGTGGCCGGTGGAGCACACGCCCACGCTCCTGCCCTGGCGGGCCAGGTGGGTGATGAGCTGGGCGGCCAGGTAGGTCTTGCCGGCGCCGGGCGGGCCCTGCACGGCGAGGTAGGAGCCCTCCAGGCGGTCCACGGCGGCGATGGTGGTGGCGATGAGGTCGCCGTCGTGGTCGGCGGGATCGGGCAGCGGGCCGGGGGCGCTCAGGCGCGGCGGGATGCGGCGCAGCACGTCCAGGCCGGGGTGGTGGGGCCAGGCGGGCAGGGTGTCCAGGGCGGTGCGGGCCACCGTCTCCAGGGCGCCGTCCTTGGGGGCGGGGTTGACCGGGGAGCCGGGCAGGACGGCGACGGGGGGCCGGGAGTAGGTGGAGTCGGGGTCGCAGGTCTCGGCGATGGCCAGGGTGTCGGCGTCGGCCTCGGTGACCTTGGCCTGGGTGGTGGTGGCGGCCTGCCCGGGGGCGCCGGGGTAGAGCAGGTGCACGTCCTGGCCGGTGGTGAAGGGGTGGGGGTGGGCGGTGTCCAGGCGCAGGGACAGTTCGCGGCGGGACTTGCGTTGGCGGCCGCTGGGTTCGATCCACTCCCCCGCGCGCACCTGCCAGGGCACGGCGCAGTCGGTGTCGGACTCCAGGTCGGTCAGGGGGGCGCTGGTGCGCCGGTAGTGCTCGCGCCAGGGGGGCAGGTTCTCGCGCTGGTAGTAGCCGACCAGGGCGGCCAGTTGGGCGCGGGTGTGGTGGTCGGGTTCGCGGTCCTGGGCCTGGGCGGGGACCTGGTCGAGCAGGGGGCCGGTGAGGGCGGCGTGGCGGGCGGCCTTCTCCTCGCGTTTGCGGGCGCGTTCGGCCTCGGCCTCGGTGAGTTCGAGCTGGACC
This sequence comes from Nocardiopsis alborubida, assembly GCF_012396365.1. Lineage (GTDB taxonomy): Bacteria > Actinomycetota > Actinomycetes > Streptosporangiales > Streptosporangiaceae > Nocardiopsis > Nocardiopsis alborubida. The sequence goes on from NZ_JAAXPG010000051.1 coordinate 27,054, forward strand.
AGGGGCCGGTCGGTGATGCCCTGGTGGGTGCGGTGGTCCTCCAGCCAGTCGCGCAGGCGCGCGGTGGAGTGGCAGTCGTCGCGGTTGTAGGCGGCGATGTCGGCCAGGACCTGCGCGGCCTGGTCGGGGCGTTCGGCCTCGGTGGCGGCCAGGTAGGCGGCGTAGGCGTCGATGCTGGAGGTGGCGGTGGTGACGCCGCCGGAGCGGGCGGAGGGCAGGTAGAGGGGTTCGAGGTACTTGATGGAGTAGGAGCGCTGGGACACGCGCAGGCTCTTGCGCACGACGGTGTACAGGTCCACCAGGCGGTTCTCGCGCAGGAGCCGGTTGACCTCCTCCTCGCGGGTGGCGAACTCCGAGCTCAGGTGTTTGAGGCGGTCCACCTCGTAGGAGGCGTAGTGGTAGACGTGGGCGCCGGGGTCGGCGTCCACGCGGGCGGTGGCGAAGTCGACGAAGTCCTCCAGGGCCTTCTTCTCCTGGGCGCGGTCGTGGGCCCAGAAGGCGTGGAAGGTCTCGTTGCCGTGTTCGTCCTCGGTGGTGGCGCCGAAGAGGTACTCCAGGCCGCGTTCGCCCTCGCGGGAGTGGTAGGGGTAGCCCTCCATGTCGAAGAAGACGTCGCCGGGGCTGGGGGCGGGCAGGCTGGCCAGGCCGTCGGGGGCGAAGACCTCGGCGGTGACGGTGCCCTGGGGGTTGGCGGGGGTGCGGGTGTGGTCCTGGCGTACCTGGAGGGCGGCCTGGGCGCGCAGCTGGTCGAAGGAGCGGCGGGGCAGGGTGGCGGGGCGCTCGTCGTCGCCGGCCCGGGCGAGGGCGTCGATGGTGTCGAGGCCGGCGTCGGTGAGTTTGGCGGCCTGGTCGGTGCGCAGTCCGGCGACCAGGGACAGGTGGCGGGCGGCGGTGCGCCCCTGGGAGCACCAGGTCTGGTAGCCGCAGCCCTCGCAGGCGGGGCGGGG
>NZ_JAAXPG010000052.1 GCF_012396365.1 Nocardiopsis alborubida
GCCGCACCCCCGAGGCCGGGGGGCGCGGCGCCGGGGAACAGGACGGATCCGCGCTGGCGGTGCACGCGTGGCGGAGTTTCGAGGACCTCCTCGAAGGCGCGGGGCTGGCCGTTCTGTCCGGGCGCCGTCTTCGAGGAGGCCCTCGGCGTGCAGGGTCCACTCGTCGGCCCGGTCGGCGGGCCGCGCGTGCACACGGACGGTACGCCGACCGGAGTCGTCGGGGCCGGACACCGTGACCTGCAAGCGGGTGTCGGCGCCCGGGCGCAGGACCAGGGGCGCGAGCAGGGTCAGCTCGGACACGGCCGACAGGCCCACGTGCTCGGCGGCGTGCAGGACCAGGTCCAGACAGGCGGCGCCGGGCAGGACGACCGTGTCGCCCACGGCGTGGTCGGCGAGCCAGGGTGCCGTGGCCAGGGACAGCTGGCCGGTGAACAGGTGGCCGCCCCCGTCGGGCAGGTCCACGGCGGCGCCGAGCAACGGGTGCCCGGCCGGGTCGACGCCGGAGCCGAGCACGTCCGAGGCCCCGCCGGGGGCCAGCCAGTAGCGGTCGCGCTGGAAGGCGTAGGTGGGCAGGTCCACTGTCCGGGGTGCGTGGGGGGCGTGGGCGCGGGTCCAGTCCACGGTCACGCCGCTCACGTGGGCGCGGGCCAGGGAGGCGAGGAAGTGCCCGTAGCCGCCCTCACCCCTGCGCAGGGTGTGCAGGACCGCGGTCGCCTCCTCCCCCAGGTCGTCCAGGGTCTGCTGGATGCCGTAGGTGGTCACCGGGTGGCTGCTGACCTCCACAAACGCGGTGAACCCGGCGTCGTGCAGCGCGCGGACGGCCGGTTCGAACAGCACGGTCCGGCGCAGGTTGCGGTACCAGTACTCAGCGTCCAGGGCGGTGCCGTCGATCCGTTCGCCGGTGACGGTGGAGTAGAGCGGTGTGCGGGTGGGACGGGGACGGATGCCCGAGAGCGCGGCGAGCAGGTCTTCGCGCAGCTCCTCCACGTGGAAGGTGTGCCCGGCGATGCCGTCGACGACGCGGTGCGTCCGGATGCCGTCGGCCTCGCACGAGTCGGCCAGCTCGGCGACGGCGTCCTTGTCCCCGGCCACGACCACGGTGCCGGGTCCGTTGACGACGGCCACCGTGACCCTGCCCTCCCAGGGCTCGGTACGCTTGGCGGCCTCGTCGGGCGACAGCGCCAGGCTGGCCATGGAGCCCCGGCCGACCAGTGAGGTGAACAGGCGGCTGCGGGTGATGACCACGTGCGCGGCGTCCTCCAGGCTGAGGGCCCCGGCCACGTGGGCGGCGGCGATCTCCCCCTGGGAGTGGCCGACGACCGCCGAGGGGCGCAGGCCGTGGACGCGCCACAGGTCGGCGAGGGCGACCATCACCGCGAACAGCACCGGCTGGACCACGTCGATGCGGTCCAGACCGGGGGCCCCGGGCTCCCCGCGCAGCACCGAGGTCAGCGTCCAGTCCAGGCCGTGGGGCGCGAACGCCTTCTGGCACTGGTCGATGCGTTCGGCGAACTCGGGAACGGTGTCCATCAGGGACACGGCCATGCCGATCCACTGCGGCCCCTGCCCGGGGAAGACCATCACGGTCTTGGCCCGCTCGCGCACGTGCCCGAGCACGGCGGCGTCGGTGTCGCGCCCCTCGGCCAAGGCGCGCAGGGCGTCGCGGAAGCCGTCGGTGTCCGAGCCCAGGAGCACCGCGCGGTCGGGAAGATCGGCGCGGGCGGTGGCCAGGGTGTGCCCGACGTCGGCGGGCGACAGGCCGGGACCGGCCTCCAGGTGGTCGGCGAGCCGGGCCGCCTGGGCGGCGAGCGCGTCCGCGCCGCGCGCCGAGAGCGGCCAGGGCACGAGGTCGCTGGCGACGGGGAGCGCGTGGACGGAGGCGTCCTCGGGGGACGGCTCGGCCGCGGGTGCCTCCTCCAGCACGGCGTGGGCGTTGGTGCCGCTCATCCCGAAGGAGGACACCGCGGCCAGGCGGGGACGCTCCTGCCGACGCGGCCAGGGTCGGGCCCGCTCCAGGAGGGCGACGGTCCCGGCCGACCAGTTCACGCGGGGCGTGGGCTCGGTCAGGTGCAGGGTGCGCGGCAGTGTCTCGTTGCGCAGCGCCAACACCGTCTTGATGACGCCGGAGATCCCGGCGGCGGCGACCGTGTGGCCGATGTTGGACTTGAGCGAGCCTAGGTACACCGGATTGTCGGGGGTGTGCGCCCTGCCGTAGGTGGCGATGATCGCTTCGGCCTCGATGGGGTCGCCCAGGGGCGTTCCGGTGCCGTGGGCCTCGACGGCGTCGACCTGGTCGGCGGTGACCCCGGCGGCCTCCAGGGCCTGCTGGATGACCTTGCGCTGGGCGGAGCCGTTGGGCGCGGTGAGCCCGCTGCTGGCGCCGTCCTGGTTGACGGCCGCGCCGCGTACCAGGGCCAGGACCGGACGGCCGTGGCGGAGCGCGTCGGAGAGGCGCTCGACCATGAGCACGCCGCAGCCCTCGCTCCAGCCGGTGCCGTCGGCGCTGGCGTCGAAGGCCTTGCTGCGGCCGTCCGGGGAGAGCGCGCGCTGGCCGCTCAGACCCGCGAACACGGCGGGGTCGGTGACCACGCTGACCCCGCCGACCAGGGCGCGCTCGCACTCGCCGCGGCGCAGGGCCTCCACGGCGGCGTGCAGCGCGGTCAGGGAGGAGGAGCAAGCGGTGTCGTAGCTGACCGCCGGCCCCTCCAGGCCCAGGGTGTAGGAGACGCGGCCCGCGGTGACGCTGGCGGCTGTGCCGGTGACCAGGTGGCCCTCGCTGCCGTCGGTGGCGTCCACCGCACGCGGCCCGTAGGCGGCGGCGACCACCCCGGCGAACACGCCGGTGCGGGTGCCCCGCAGGGTGGTGGGGTCGGTCCCGGAGCGCTCGACGGCCTCCCAGACGCACTCCAGCAGCAGGCGCTGCTGGGGTTCCATGGTGCGGGCCTCCTTGGGAGAGATCCCGAAGAACCCGGCGTCGAACCCGGCCGGGTCGTCCAGGAAGGAGGCCGTGCGCGTGTAGCTGCGGCCCGGCTGGTCGGGGTCGTCGTCGAACAGCCCCGCCAGGTCCCACCCCCGGTCCTCGGGGAAGGCCGAGGCGGTGTCGCGCTCGGTGACCAGCAGGTCCCACAGCTGCTCGGGGGACTGGACGCCGCCGGGGTAACGGCAGGCCATCCCGGTGATCGCCACCGGCTCGGTCGCGGCCTCCACCAGGCGCCGGTGCTGCTCGCGCAGGCGTTCGTTCTCCTTGACGGAGGCGCGCAGCGCCTGAACCACCCGTTCGTCGGGGCGGCCGTCGGCTGGGTTGTGCATCGTGTGTCCTTCGCTTCCTCAGTCTCGGCCGTACGCCATGCGCACGAGGTCGTCGACGTCCATGGAGTCCACGTCCGCGTCCTCGGCTGCGCCGTCCTGCCCCGCCTCTCCCGTGTCCAGGGCGAGCAGGGCCTCCAAGAGCCCGGCTGAGCGCAGCCGGTCCACGGGGATCCGGGCGAGCGCGGCGCGGATCCGCCCGTCGTCCCCGGCCGCCTCGGAGGGGCCGGCGCCCTCGGGGGCGAGCTCCTCGCTCAGGTGGGCGGCCAGGACCCGGGGCTCGGGGTGGTCGAACACGGTGGTGGCCGACACCTCCAGGCCGGTCGCGGCGCTCAGGCGCGCGCCGAGGCGGACAGCGCCCAGGGAGTCCAGGCCCATCTCCAGGAAGCCCTGGTCGGAGGGGACGTCGCGTGGGGAGGCGTGGCCGAGCAGGGCGGCCGACTCCTGACGCACCAGGTCCAGCAGGGCCTCGGCGCGCTCGTCCTCGCCCAGGGCGGCGAGGTCTGCGCGCGCGACGGACGCAGGGCCGCCACCGGCGGCGGGCGCCCCAGCGCCGGTCTCGACCACGACGCGGCCCCCGACCGGCGAGTTCATCCAGTAGCGCTCGCGCTGGAAGGGGTAGGTGGGCAGCGCGGCCGCCGGACCGGGCGGGAGGTAGGCGGACCAGTCCACGTGCGCGCCCCGGGCGTGCAGGGCGGCCAGCCCCTCGGAGAACCCGTGGGACTCGTCGCGTTCCCCGCCGAGCAAGGCGGTGACCCGCGCACTCCGGTCCCCACCCAGGCAGGACTGCACCATAGTGCTGAGCACGCCGCCCGGCCCGACCTCCACGAACTCGGTGACCCCGGCCTTGTGCAGGTGGGCGACACCGTCGGCGAAGCGGACGGCCTCGCGCACGTGCCGTACCCAGTAGCCGTGCTCGCGGACCTCCTCCCCCGCGCGGGTCCCGGTCAAGTTGGACACCAGGGGAAGGACGGGTCTGCGGTAGGAGACCCGCTCGGCGGCCCGGGCGAAGGCGCCGAGTATGGGGTCCATGAGCGGGGAGTGGAAGGCGCGGGAGACCGTCAGCCGCTTGGTGCGGCGGCCCTGCCCGGCGAAGTGGTCGGCCAGGGCGGCCACGGCCGTCTCCTCCCCGGACAGCACGACGCTGTCGGGCGCGTTGACGGCCGCGACGGAGACCTGTCCGCCGGAGCGGGCGACCGCCTGGCGCGCCTCGCGCTCCTCGGCCTGGACCGCGACCATCGCGCCGCCCTCGGGCAGGTCCTGCATGAGCGCGCCACGGGCGGCGACCAGGGCGGCGGCGTCCTCCAGCGTGAACACGCCCGCCACGTGAGCGGCGGCCAGTTCGCCGATGGAGTGGCCGACGACGTGGTCGGGGACCACGCCCAGCGACTCCAACAGCCGCACCACGGCCACCTCGACCGCGAAGACCCCAGCCTGGGTGTAGAGGGTTTGGTCCAACAGCCCGGCCTCGGCGGTGCCCTCCCGCGCCCACATCACCGTGCGCAGCGGGCGCGGCAGGTGGCGGTCCAGGGCGTCGGCGGCCTTGTCCAGCGCGCGGGCGAAGGCGGGGTGGGCCCGGTACAGGTCACGGCCCATGCCCAGGCGCTGGGAGCCCTGGCCGGAGAAGACGAAGGCCACGGAGCCGCCCGTGTCCGCGCGCCCGCGCACGAGGTTGGCGGCGGGGCGCCCTGCGGCCAGGGCGTCCAGGGCGGCGGTGAGGCCGCCGGTGTCGGAGGCCAGGACGACGGCGCGGTCCTCCAGACGCGCGCGGGTGGTGGCCAGGGCGCGGGCCGCGGCCACCGGGGCCGCGGCCCCGGAGACGCCGGGGTCGCCTTCGGTGTCCCGGTCCGAGGCGGCGGCCGGCGCGGCGCCCAGGTGGGCCGACAGGCGCGCGGCCTGGGTCCGCAGGGCCTCCTCCCCGCGCGCGGAGACCACGAACGGCAGGATCCGCGGGTCCGGGACGGGTCCGCTCTCCCGCGCGGAGGCTCCGTCCTCGGCGGCGGCCTCGGCGGGCGGCGCCTCCAGGATGACGTGGGCGTTGGTCCCGCTGATCCCGAAGGAGGAGACCGCGATCCGGGCGGGCCGGTCCAGGTCGGGCAGCGGGTGCGCCCGGGTGGCCAGGCGGACCGCGTCGGCGTCCCAGTCCACGTGGGCGGATGGCTCGTCGGCGTGGAGGGTGGGCGGGACGGTCCCGTGCAGCAGGGACTGCACCGCCTTGACCACCCCGCTCACCCCGGCGGCGGCCTGGGTGTGGCCGATGTTGGACTTGAGCGAGCCCACCAGCAGCGGGCTCCGGCGCTCTCCCCCGTAGGCCTCGATGAGGGCCTGGGCCTCGATGGGGTCGCCCAGGGTGGTCCCGGTGCCGTGCGCCTCGACGGCGTCGACCCCGTCCGGGGAGATCCCGGCGTCGTGCAGGGCGGCCCGCACCACGCGCACCTGGGAGGGCCCGTTGGGCGCGGTGAGCCCGTTGGAGGCGCCGTCCTGGTTGATCGCGCTGCCCCGGACCAGGGCGAGCACGCGGTGCCCGTTGCGTCGGGCGTCGGAGAGGCGTTCCAGGACCAGCGCGCCCGCCCCCTCGGCGAACCCGGTGCCGTCGGCTCCCGCACCGAAGGCCCGGCAGCGGCCGTCTGCGGACAGCCCCTGCTTGCGGGTGAACTCGGCCAGCACGCCGGGGGTGCCCATGACGGTGGCGCCGCCCACCAGCGCCAGGGAGCACTCCCGCTCGCGCAGGGCGCGCACCGCCAGGTGCAGGGCAACCAGGGAGGAGGAGCAGGCGGTGTCGACCGTCAGGGCGGGGCCCGCCAGGCCCAGGGTGTACGCGATGCGGCCGGAGGCCACGCTGGGCATGGTCCCGGTGAGCAGGTGCCCCTCCTCCGGAGCGTCGGAGAGCCGGGGGCCGTACTCGGCGGCCATCAGCCCCACGTAGACGCCGGTGGGCGTCCCGGCCAGCGAGGAGGGGTCGATCCCGGCGCGTTCGAGGGCCTCCCAGCTCAGTTCGAGCAGCAGGCGCTGCTGGGGGTCCATGGCGGCGGCCTCCTTGGGGGAGATCCCGAAGAACGCGGCGTCGAAGTCGGCGACGCCCTCCAAGAAGCCGCCCTGGCCCATCGCGGACAGGGGCTCGGAACCGCCGAGCACGGCGTCCAGGTCCCAGCCTCGGTCCTCGGGGAAGGGCCCGATCGCGTCGGCGCTTCGCTCCAGCAGGTCCCACAGACCCTCGGGCGAGTCCACTCCTCCCGGCAGCCTGCACCCCATGCCCACGACGGCCACGGGGTCGCTCCTGCGGTCCAGTTCCTGGTTGCGGCCGCGCAGGCGCTCGTTCTCCTTGAGAGCGGAGCGCAGCGCCGCGACGAGCTTGGTGTTCTGAGCGCTATCGGTAGCCATCGGCCGTCTCCTGTTCACCGTCGGACGCGGCCCCCTCCCGGCCCAGGGCCAGGTGCAGAAGGTCCTCCACGTCCATGTCGTCGATGCTGCTGTCCTCGTCCCCGGGCTCCGCCGACAGCGGACCCCGGGCCGCGGGTTCGGAGCCCCCGGCTCCCCAGGCGTCCCCGGGCTCCTCCGGCCCGGCGGGGAAGAGCAGATCCTCCATGAGCCGGGCCAGGGCGCGCGGGGTGGGGTGGTCGAACACCGCGGTCGCGGGCAGGCGCAGGCCGGAGGCGGCACCCAGCCGGTTGCGCAGCTCGACCCCGGTCAGGGAGTCCAGGCCCAGCTCGCGGAAGGGGCGGTCGGCCGGGACCTGGCCCGCGTCCTGCCGGGACAGGACGAGCGCGGTGTGCTCGCGCACCTCGGTGAGCAGCAACCGTGCACGCTCGGCCGGGGCCAGCCCGGCCAGGCTCCGCCCCGACAGCGGCGGCTCCCCGCCGCCGTCCGCGCACGCGTCCCCCTCCCCGGCGGCCCCGGCGAGCTCGCGCAGGATTGGCAGGTCGGTCCCGTCCCCCAGGTTGAGCAGGGCGGGCACCAGGGCCTCGGCCCCCAGGTAGAGAGCAGCGTCCATCTTGGCCAGGGCGCGGTCGACGGGCATCGGGAGCAGCCCGGCGCGGCCCAGGGCGCCCAGGTCACCGCCGTCCAGGTGGGCGGTCATCCCGCTGGCCTCGCCCCACAGGCCCCAGGCCAGAGACAGGGCGGGCAGCCCGCGCTCGCGGCGCAGGCTGGCCAGCACGTCCAGGAAGACGTTGGCCGCCGCGTAGTTGGCCTGCCCCGGGCTGCCCAGGGTTCCCGTCACCGAGGAGAACAGAACGAAGGCGCCCAGGTCCAGGTCGGCGGTTAGCTCGTGCAGGTTCCAGGCGGCGTCCACCTTGGGCCGCAGCACCGTCTCCAGCCGTTGGGCGTCCAGGGACAGCACGGTGGCGTCGTCGAGCACGCCCGCGGTGTGGACGACGGCGCGCAGCGGCCGATCCCCGGGCAGGGAGTCGAGCAGGCGGGCCAGCGCGTCGCGATCCGCGGCGTCGCAGGCGTGCACCTCCACCTGCGCGCCCAGCCGCCGCAGCTCGTCGGTGCGTCCGTCCTGGCCCCGCGCGGCGGCGCCGCTGCGACTGATCAGGGTCAGGTGGCGCACCCCGTAACCGGTGACCAGGTGCCGGGCCACCTGGTGGCCCAGGGTCCCGGTGCCCCCGGTGACCAGGACGGTGCCGTCCTGAGGGAAGGGCGTCGGGACGGTCAGGACTCCGGCCCCGTCGGGGTCGGCTGGCGCGAGGTGCGCATAGCGCAGGTCGTGGACGTCCACCGGGAGGGGGCGGAGGACATCGGAGGCGAACAGCTCCATGACGCGGGCGAGCATCTGCCCGACCCGCTCGGTGTCCACGTCCGCCAGCCGGAAGGCCTCGTAGCCGCGCCCGGGGTGGTCGGCGACCGGGGGCTCGGCTCCGTCGCGGGGGCCTGTCCCGGTCATCTCCACGAACCGGCCGCCCACTCCCCCGCCGTCGGAGGGCGTGGCGAGCAGACCCATCAGGGCGTCGACGCCGTCCCCGGTGCGCGTGTCCAGGACCACGTCCACACCCCTGCCGCCGTTGACCTCGCGCAGGGCGGCGGTGAAGCCGGGGTCGCGGGTGGAGGCCAGGCAATCCTCGGGCAGCCCCAGGCCGGTCAGCAGCGGCCACTGGCGCGGGTCGGCGGTGGCGAGGACGCGGGCGCCCATGTGGCGGGCGAGCTGCACCGCGACCGGTCCGGCGCCGCGGGCCGCGTCGTGCACCAGGACGCTCTCCCCGGGTCGCACGGCCGCCAGGTCGACCAGGGCGTGGTAGGCCGTCAGCGCGGGGAACGGGACGGCGGCGGCCTCCTCCAGGCCCCACCCGCGCGGGATCCGGGCGAGCAGGCGCCGTTCGGCGACGGCCGTCGTGGCGAAGGCGTCGTCGAACAGGCCGGTGACGCGGTCGCCGGGGGCCAGATCGTCCACCTCCGGACCCGTCTCCAGGACCACGCCCGCGCCCTGGGCACCAGTGCGCCGGGGGGACGTGTCCCCGTCGGGGGCCACACCGGCGGCGCGGACCGCGATCCGCACCTGGTGCCCTTCCAGCGGCGCCGCGGCGGCGGGCGCCGCCGACAGCGCGGGACCGTCCGGGCCGCCGACCTCCAGCCGCCAGGCCGGGCCGGGCGGTACGGGGACATCGTCTGCGTGCGCCGGGACCAGGCGCGGCACCAGGACCCGCCCCGAGCGCAGGGCCAGCTGGGGCTCGCCCAGCGCCGCGGCCGCAGGCAGGACGCGGTGGGAGTCCTCGGACCCGTCGGAGTCCACCAGCACGAACCGGTCGGGGTGCTCGCGCTGGACCGAGCGCAGCAGGCCCCACACCGGCGAGGCCGCCGGGCCACCCAGCCGGTCCTCGGGCGAGGTGGACACCGAGCGCCAGGTCACCAGGGCCAGGCGGGCGTGCGCGAACCGGTTCTCGGACAGCCACGTGCGCACGGTGTCCAGGACCGCGTGCAGCCCCTCGTACACCGCGGAGGGGACGGGGTCGTGGTCGGCGTAGACCGCGCGCGGGGGCAGCTCGGCGTAGACGGTGTCGGGGACGGGTTCGTCCGGGGCCAGGTCTTCCAGGGCGGCCAGTCCGACGGGCACCCGCGCCGCCGGTTCCGGCGCCGGGACCGGGTCCCAGCGCACCCTGTAGAGCCCGGGCTCCTCGTCGGGGGCCGGGGGCAGGTCCTCGGTGTCGATCGGGCGCAGCGCCAGCTCATCCACGCCGACCGCCAGGCTTCCCTGTTCGTCGAAGGCGGTGAGGCGGTGGCGGTCGCCGCCCAGCGGTTCCAGGACCACCCGCAGCTCGGCGGGCGGCGGGCCGACGCGCTCGGGGACGCGCACTCCGCTCCACGCGAACGGGACCAGGGGCGGGCCGTCCTGTCCTTCGCCGAAGAGCAGCGCGGTGTGCAGGGCCGCGTCCAGCAGCGCCGGGTGGGGGCCGCGGAAGGTTCCCGAGCGGTGTCCCTCGGGCAGGGCGACCGTGGCCAGCAGCGTGTCGTCCCGTCCCCGCCACACCGATCGCAGCCCGCGGAAGACGGGCCCGTAGGCGTAGCCGCGCCGCGCCAGCCGCGCGTAGTCCGCGTCGCGCTCGAACGGCGCCGGGGCCGCCTCCGGCGGCGGCCAGGCCCGCGCGGACGCGGCCTCCCCGCCGGTGTCGGGTTCCAGCGCGCCCGAGGCGTGCCGCGTCCACTCCCCCGCGTCGGGACCGCGCGAGTGCACGCTCACCGCGCGGCGCCCGCGCCCGTCGGGCGCGGCGACGGTCACCTGCACGGAGGTCTCTCCGCCCCGGGACAGCACCAGGGGCCGCTCCAGGGTCAGGTCGGCCACGGCGGCGGCGCCGGTGTGCGCCCCGGCGTACAGGGCCAGCTCGGCCAGCGCCGTCCCGGGCAGGACGACCCGGCCCAGGAGCCGGTGGTCGCGCGTCCAGGGGTGGGCGGCCTCACCGATCCGGCCGCCGAACACGGTGCTGCCGTCGACCAGCTCCAGGCCCGGTCCGTCGAGCAGCCGCGGGGCCGCGGCGGGGGCCACCTCCGGAGCGGGGGGCTCCGCCCAGTGCCTGCGGCGCTGGAAGGGCAGGTCCACCATGCTGACCGGGGCGCCCTCGTCGACGACCCCCTCCAGCACCAGGTGGGCGTTGGTGCCGCTGATGCCGAAGGAGGACACGGCAGCACGCCGGGGGCGGCCGGTGTCGGGCCAGGGCTCGCTGTCGTGGAGCAGGCGCACCCCGGCGTCCTCCCAGTTCACCTGCGTGGTGGGGACGTCGACGTGCAGGGTCCGGGGCAGCCGTCCATGGCGCAGGGCCTGCACGGTCTTGATCACCCCGGCGACCCCGGCCGCGGCCTGGGCGTGCCCGATGTTGGACTTGAGCGAGCCCAGGCGCAGCGGCTCCCCATCCCGGTCCCGGCCGTACACCGCGATGAGCGCCTTGGCCTCGATGGGGTCGCCCAGGCGCGTGCCGGTTCCGTGCGCCTCCACCGCGTCCACCTCGCCCGGTTCCAGTCCGGCGTCGGCCAGGGCGCTGTGGATGAGCCGCTGCTGGGCCTGCGGGTTGGGCGCGGTGAGCCCATTGCTGGCGCCGTCGGAGTTGACCGCGCCGCCCCGGATCAGGGCCAGGACCGGGCGCCCGGCCCGGCGGGCCCGGGAGACGCGCTCCAGCAGCAGGACTCCGGCACCCTCGGCCCAGGCGGTGCCGTCGGCGCCGTCCCCGAAGGCCCGGCAGCGGCCGTCGGCGGACAGCCCCCGCTGGGCGGCGAACTCCAGGAGCATGCCGGGCGTGGCCATGACGGTCGCTCCCCCGGCCAGTGCCATGGCGCACTCGCCCCGACGGATGGCCTCGACGGCCTGGTGGACGGCGACCAGGGAGGAGGAGCAGGCGGTGTCGATGGTCATGGCCGGGCCGTTGAGCCCCAGCACGTAGGCGATGCGGCCCGAGGCCACGCTCAGGGTGGACCCGGTGAGCCGGTAACCGCCGTCTTTGCCGCGCACGGGGTCGGCCAGGCGCGGGCCGTAGTCGCTGGGCATGGCCCCCACGAAGACGCCCACGCTCTCCGCGCGCAGGGCCTCGTCGGACAGTCCGGCGCGCCGGACCGCCTCCCAGGAGGTCTCCAGCAGCAGCCGCTGCTGGGGGTCCATGGCGTCGGCCTCGCGCGGGGAGATCCCGAAGAAGTCGGCGTCGAAGAGGTCGGCGTCGTACAGGAAGCCGCCCCGGCGGGCGTAGGTGCGCCCGGGGACTCCCGGCTCGGGGTCGTAGAGCGCGTCCAGGTCCCAGAACCGGTTGTCGGGCAGCTCGCCCGTGGCGTCCACGCCGTCCTCGACCAGGCGCCACAGCTGCTCGGGCGAGGAGACGCCGCCCGGCAGGCGGCAGGCCATCGCGGTGATGGCGATGGGGTCGTCCTCGTCGGGGAGCCGGGCCGGGACCGGGACCGGGACCGGGGCCGGGACCGGGGCCGGGACCGGGGCCGGTGTGGGGGCGGACTGCTGAGTTGAGGCGTGCGGGGAAGCGGTCCTGGAGCGCTCCTGTGTGACGACCTCGTCGTGACCCAGCTCCGAGACCAGACGGGTGGCCACACCCGCCGGAGTGGGCACCTCGAACAGGACGGTGCCCTCCAGGTGGACCCCTGTCGCCTTTCTCAGCTGATCACGCAGTTCGAGCATCATGATGGAGTCGAAGCCGAGGTCGCGCAGGGCCCGGTTCTCGTCGCCGGAGCCCAACGCCGCCCGGTCCAGAACACGCGCGGTGCGCTCGTACACCAGCTCCCGCACCGACGACGTGCGCTCATCGGCCTCGGGCGCCTCGGCCTCCTCCTCCGGTGCCACGGGCCCGGTCGCGATCGCGCGGGGAACAGCCAGGGCGTCGGGCCAATGACGCTGGCGCTGGAACTGGTAGACGGGCAGGTCGGTGCGGCGTGCGCCGGTGCCCTTGAACAACCTGGGCCAGTCGATGTCCACGCCGGTGGTGAAGGCTCGCGCCGCCGCCGTGAGCAGCTGGGCCTGGTCCCCCTCACCACGGCGCAGCGTCTTGAGGACGTGCCCCGACACGCCCGCCGCCTCCAGCGAGCGCCGGATCCCGTAGGAGAGCACCGGGTGCGGGCCGACCTCGATGAAGACGCGCCGCCCGTCCGCGATGAGCGCGTCGATCGCGGGGGCGAACAGGACGGGGTTGCGCAGTCCCGCGTACCAGTACCCGGCGTCCAGGGCGGGTCCGTCCCCGTCCAGGTGCCCGCCGGTGAGCGTGGAGTAGAAGGGGATCCGCGGAGTCCGCCAGCGCACCTCGCCCAGATCCCGGGCGATGGTGTCCCGGATGCGCTCCACGTGCGCCGAGTGCGAGGCGTAGTCCACGTCGACCAGCGCCCCGTGCACGCCCCGGTCCACACAGCGCTCCACGGCCTCACGCACCGCGCGCGGGCTGCCCGAGACCACCACGGCCTCGGGGCCGTTGACCGCGGCCACGTGCAGATCGGGGATGTCGGCCGCGAGTTCGGCGGCCTCCTCGGCCGTGACGCCCAGCGAGGCCATCCCGCCGCTGCCCGACAGCGCGGTCAGCGTCCGGCTGCGCAGTGCCACGACCCGGGCCGCCTCCTTCGGGGACAGCGCACCCGACACGCACGCCGCCGCCAGCTCGCCCTGCGAGTGCCCGACCACCGCTGAGGGACGCACCCCCAGCTCCTCCCACACGCCCGCCAGGGAGACCATGACCGCCCACAGCACCGGCTGCACCACGTCCACCCTGGAGCCCTCGCCCGTCAGCGGGGGAGCCTGGGGGGCGCCGCGCAGCACGGCCGAGACCGACCAGTCCGTGTGGGGCTCCAGTGCCCTCTCGCACTCGCGCAGGCGCCGGGCGAAGGCCTCGGCCAGCACCCCCTCCCCGTCGAGCAGGTCGCGGCCCATCCCCGCCCACTGACCGCCCTGCCCGGGGAAGACGAGGACGGGGCCGGGGCCGTCGTGGTCGGGCACGGTATCGGGACCGCCCTCCAGGCGGACCGACTCCAGTTCGCGATCGCTGTCGTCCCCGGGGGCCAGGACCACCGCGCGGTGCTCCATGACGTCGCGCGTGGTGGCCAGGGACAGGCCCACATCGTGCGCCCTGACGCCGGGCCGGGAGGAGACGTAGGCGTGCAGTGCGGAGGCCTGGGCACGCAGGGCCTCAGGCGAGCGGGCGGTGAGCACCCAGGGCACCGGGTCCAGGACGCGCTTGGTCACCGGGTCGGAACCGGTCCGCTCGGGCACGGGGCCCGGCCCCAGGACCAGGTGGCAGTTGGTGCCGCCCATACCGAAGGAGGACACCCCCGCCAGGGGGGTGTGGGTCGGCCAGGGCTCGCGCCGGGTCTGCACCGACAGCCCGAGGCCGTCCAGGTCGATGTCGGGGTGGGGTTCGGCGAAGTTCAGGGTGGGCGGGATCTGCTGGTGATCGAGGCTGAGCACCGCCTTGACCAGGCCGACGATGCCCGCCGCGCCCTCCAGGTGTCCGACGTTGGTCTTGGCCGAGCCCACCCGCAGCGGTTCCTCGGCGCCCCGACCGAAGACGCCGCCCAGGGCCGCCGCCTCCACCGGGTCGCCCGCCGGGGTCCCGGTGCCGTGCAGCTCCACGTAGGCGACCTGGCCGGGGTCCTTGCCCGCGTCGGCGTAGGCCGCGCGGACCACCGCCTCCTGGCCGTCCACGGTGGGACGGGTGAGGAACTCGCCCGCCCCGGAGTTGTTGACCGCGCCGCCGTGGATGACGGCGTGGACGCGGTCGCCGTCGGCCAGGGCCCGGCCGAGGGGTTTGAGCACGACCACGGCGCCGCCCTCGCCGCGCACGTAGCCGTTGGCCCGGGAGTCGAAGGTGTGGCATCGCGCGTCCGGGGAGAGCCCGCCGAACCTGGCGACGCTCTCGGTGCTCTCGGGGACCAGGATGAGGTTGACCCCGCCCGCCAGCGCGACGTCGGAGTCGCCCCGGCGCAGGCTCTCCACCGCCAGGTGCACGCCCACCAGCGAGGAGGACTGCCCCGCGTCGACGGTCAGGCTGGGCCCGACCAGGCCCAGGGCGTGGGAGACCCGGTTGGCGATCATGCTCCGGTGGGTGCCCGCGAGCGTGTGGTGGGTTATCGCCCCGGCCCCGCCGCGGTCGTACAGGAGCGCGTAGTCGGAACCGATGGCCCCGGTGAACACGCCCACCCTCGCGCCCCGCAGCGTGCCGGGCGCCGTCCGGGAGTTCTCGACCGCCTCCCAGCTCAGTTCGAGCATCAGGCGCTGCTGGGGGTCCATGGCCAGTGCCTCGCGCGGGGAGATCCCGAAGAAGGCGGCGTCGAAGCCCTCGGCGTTGTCGAGGTAGCCGCCCCAGGAGCTCCCCCTGGCGGCGGGTGGCTCGCCCAGCCGGGCGGGCGGCGCGGTGATGGCCTCGCGTCCCTCGCACAGCAGCCGCCAGAAGGCGTCGGGTGTGCGCGCGCCCGGGAGCCGGCAGGAGAGCCCGACGACTGCGATGGGCTCCCAGGGACCTGGGGCGGGGGCTCCGTCTGATCTGCCGCTCACGATCGCTGCCTTTCACTCTCGCCTGACCCGCTTGTCCGCGGGGGCCCTGCTGTCCGTAACCCGGGGTCGAACAGCGGCCAGCGCCCATGCATGTGCACGCGACACGTATTTCCGACCGACGTCAGGGCGGTGTCGATGTGACGGTGATCCCTGTTGTGGCTAGTCAACAAGGGAGAGGGAAATGAGTTGCCCCACAACCGGCCAATGGTGACTAACAGGCATCAACCTGAGGGAGCGTAACGGTTGTTCACAACCGCTGACAACGGGCTTCGCATTTTCGGACACTCGGTTCAGTACTCACCGATTGGAATTAATACATACGCAACATGACCTTGAACACAAACGGCCCGGCGCCCCACAGGGCACCGGGCCGCGGGCCATGGGCCGCGCACGGACTCAGTCCCCGTGCCTGGCCTTGACCTCCTCGACGTAACGGAGCGCGGCGTCCGGATCGAACAGCCAGTTCTTGAACTCGGAGGGGTTGTCCCACGACTGGACCCACCGATCGCCGATCTCGCGGTACTGCGCCGCGGCGCCCATCACCGCGCCGACGTGGGGAGGAAGGTCCTGGTCCCACAGCGTGGAGACGAACTCCGCCCACCTCTGGTTGTCCTGACCGAATTCCCAGAACCGGTCGAACGCCGCGACCAGGAAGTCGTCGTCGAAGGGCTGGTCGCCCCGTTCGATGATGGCCTCCAGGTAGGCCTGGGCACAGCGGGTGGAGTTGTTCCAGGTCTCCCCCGTGTAGGGGTCCATCGTCACGACCACGTCGGCCATGCCCAGGACGCTGCCCCCACCGGGAAGTTTGCCCACGGGGTTGCGGACCTGCGGGGTGAGCTCCTCGACCAGGGTGCTGTTCCTGCCGTCGATCAGGCTGGCGTCCTTGATCCGCTCGAAGGCATGGGGCGCGTGCTTGCGCAGCAGGTCCTTCATCCGACGGAGCTGTTCCTCGGGCCTCGGCCGGTCCGGCCAGGCGTCCATCGGACCGCCCTTGCGGTCCACGAGCAGCAGGTTGTGGCAGGGCCCGTCCTGGCCGAGCATCGGCATGAGCATGAGGTTGCCCGCGGTCTGGGCGGTGGCCGCCCAGCTGATGTTCTCGTCCCCCTCGGGGTCGGGCCAAACGTCGTAGATGTGCGCCTGGGCCAGGGACCTCGGCCTGGCCCCGCTGAAGCGGCTGGTGTCGTTGTCGAAGAGCTGCCCCAGCTCACCGTGGCCGACGGCCACGATGATGAGCTCGAACATACGGGAGAAGTAGTCCAGATCGGTGACGGTGACGCCGTGGATCACCACTTTGCCGCCCCGGTCCTCGAAGAACTCCAGCCAGTCGGCCATCTTTACGCGGCGATCGACCGAGACCGAGTAGCCGTTGCCCGGGTGCGAGCTGCCCTGGAGGGCGCTCGCCTTTCCGTCCGCCGTGTAGATGAAAAGCTTCTGTTCCCGGATCTGCGGGGCCAGCGCGCTCCAGAAGTCGAGATCGAACTCGCGCTCCTGCTCCAGGGCGGTGGGAAAGGTGAACTGGGCGACCGAGCAGCGGCCCGTACGGATCTCCATCGAGGACTGCCCCGTGATCACCGTGACGTCGTATCCATGGGTCAGTAGCCCATGGGCCAGGTGCAGGCCGGCATGACCCGCGCCGACGATAAGGATCTTGCGCATTGTCGCTAACTTTCCTGGGGAATCTGCGGGGCGGTGGGGAGGGCTGGGTCTCCCCGTCCGTCAGGCGACGGGCTCGCTGGCGCGGTTGTGCTCCAAGGCGTACCTGAGCAGCGTCTTGAGCACCTCACCCCCGGACAGCCGGTTCCGTGCGTCGAAGTCGATGATCGGTACCTCAGGACTGACCTCCAGTGCCTCGCGGACCTGTTCGGAGGTGTAGTCGAGGTGGCCCTCGAACTTGTTCAGCGCCACGATGTAGGGGATGCGTTTGTTCGTCTCGAAGTAGTCGACCGCGTCGAAGGAGTCCGCGAGCCTCCGGCAGTCGACCACCACGACGGCGCCCACGGCGCCCCGGACCAGATCGTCCCACATGAACCAGAAACGCGCCTGGCCCGGTGTGCCGAACATGTACATGACCAGTTCGTCGTCGATGGTGATGCGACCGAAGTCCATCGCGACGGTGGTGGTCGTCTTGTCGGGTGTGATCGAGGTGTCGTCGTGACCGATGCTGGCCTCGGTCATGATCGCCTCGGTCGTGACAGGGGGAATCTCCGACACCGAGCGCACCAAGGTCGTCTTGCCGGCGCCGAAGCCCCCGGCGATGACGATCTTGCTCGACATCTTCTTGCGATTCGACCTCTTGTCACTGGAAAAGTCGTTCGAGACCACGAAGAGCCCTCTCCAGAACCTGGTTTTCCGATGGACTGCTGCCGGTGATGGTCGGGTGGATGTACACCAGGTCCTGTTCGGCCAGGTCACTGACCAGGACCTGGGTGACGCCCAGGGGGATGTTCAACTCGGCCGACACCTCGGCCAGCGACCGGGTCTCCCGGCACAGCTTGTAGATATTGATCGACTCCGGCATGAGGGTGCCAGGAGGCTCCTGCCCGGGCTCGGACGTCGAGACCAGGGTCTGCACCATCAGCGGATGCCGCGACCGTGTCCGCCCACCCGTGAAGGTGAACGGACGGACACGGTTACTCCTTCGCCTGCGGAAGCTCATAGCCGAGGCAACCTCTCCTCCCGAACGGGCACCGTCGTCAGTTCTGGATGACCTCGCGCAGCTGCGAGCGCAGCTGCGGCGTGAGCACGTGGGCGACGTTCTCCACGAGCTTGGTCATCTGGAAGCCGACGATCTTGAGCTCGGTGCCCGGGGCGGTGAGCACCGCCATGCAGGAGCCGTCGCTGATCGCCATGATGAACAGGTGGCCGTGGTTGAAGCGGACCAGCAGCTGTTCGCACTCGCCCCTCTGGAAGAGGTTGGCCCCGCCGACCGCGAGGCTGTGCAGGCCGCTGGCGATGGCCGCCAGCTGCTCGGCGTGCTCCTCGGGGAAGTCGCTGGAGTGCGTCAGGACCAAGCCGTCCGAGGAGACCACGACGGCGTGCTCGACACCGCGCACGTCGCGGACGAACCGGTCGATGAGCCAGGAGAAGTTCTCAACACTGTCGTTCACGGATTCAGTCATCGCTGTGCCTTACCTGCCTGGGCCGAGGGTCGTGTTCGCTGCTTGGGTTTCTGCGTGGGCACACCGGGAGGGGCGCCCTGGACGGGGTCGGGAGCCGTCACTTCTGGTCGTTCCCGGGCTCGTCGCCGCCCTCGCGGGCCTCGCGCTCGCCGTCGAAGAAGTCCCCGAGCTCGTCGCGGATCTGCTCCGCCCTGGCCTCGCCGGTCAGCCTGGGCGGGGTGTCCTCCCTGGTCTGCGGGGTGTCCGGTTTCTGGCCGGGGCGGGACATCATCCGCAGGGGCGACCCGTGCGGGGTGGCGCTGCGGCGGGGGAGTCCGGCGGAGGTCACCGCCGAACCGTTCGCCGCGGGGGGCTTGCCCGAGCCGCTGGCGGGGGGCCGGGTGGAGGCCGGGGCGGGCATGACGGGCTTGGCGGGCGGGGCGCTCGACGGAACGGTCGACGTGCGGGCCTGTCCGGGGGTTCGTGGCGTGGCCACGCGCAGCAGCTCCTTGGGGATGATCGCGTAGGCACTCACCCCCCGGAAGGAGCGGGGTTCGAGCCTGGCTTCCAGCCCGTGCTTCTTGGCGATCCGGCTGGCGACGTACAGACCCATGTGGCGGGGCACGTCGGAGTCCAGGACGGGTTCGCCCGCGAGGCGGCCGTTGAGTTCGGCGAGCTGGCCCTCGGGGATGCCCACACCCTCGTCCTCGACGACGATCATGAGGCGCCCGTCGGTCAGCTCCTGCGCGCTGATGACGACCTGGGAGTGCTCGGGCGAGTTGGCGGTGGCGTTGTCCAGCAGTTCGGCGAGCAGGTGGCTGATGTCGTCGGCCGCCATACCGGTGATGGAGGTCTGCGGGATCTTGCCCATCCGGACGCGGGGGTAGTCCTTGATCTCGGAGGTGGCGGCGCGGGCCACGTCGAGCAGGGGGACGATCTCGTCGTGGGCGTCGGACTCGCCGCCGTCATGTCCGGTGAGCACCAAGAAGTTTTCCCCGTTGCGCCGCATACGGGTCGCGAAGTTGTCGATCTGGAAGAGCTTGTCGAGCAGGTCGGGGTCCTGGGCGTCGGTCTCCAGTTCCTCGACCATCTCCAACAGGGCGTCCACGAGCGACAGGTCGCGCATGGCCAGACCCGCCAGGGCCTCGTTGAGAAGGCTGCCGCGACCGTCGGACGGCGCGGAGGAGGCCGGGCCGGCGGGGGCGATCGCGTCCATGAGGGCGGCCCTGCGCTCGGTGAGCGTCTCGGCGGGCGCCTCGGGGGCGGCGGCCTCGGCGGGCTCGGCCGGCTCGGCGGGGGCTTCCCGTTCCTGTTCCCGCTCCGGCTGCTCCTTGCCCGCGTCCGTGTCGGATCCCGCACGGGTCAGGGCCCGGTCCTCGCGCTCGGTGGGTTCGGTCCGGGTCTCGGTGTGCTCGGCGAGTAGCGTGCTGGCCGACTCGGCGCTGATCACCTGCGGCTGCTGCCCGGCGGCGAGCACGATGATGTGCTGGACCGGCTGGCCGTAGGGGTTGTACTGCCCCGGATAGAACATCGGCTGACCGTGCATGACGTAGCCGGGGGGCTGGAAGGGCGCCGGGTAGGCGCTCTGGTAGGTGACCAGCGGCTGGGGCGGGTACTGCGCCGGGTAGTGCGCGGGCTGCGGGGGATAGGGGTGCTGGCCCTGCGGTTGGGGCGCGTAGCCGCCGTGCTGCGGGGGCGCGTAGCCGCCGTGCGGCTGGGGTGCGGCGGGGTAGTGCGCCGGAGCGGCCTGCGGGTGGGGCGGATAGGCGTGGTGGGGCTCCTGCCCGGCGGGGTGGTAGGGCGTGCCGTACTGCGGGCCGGGGGCCGCCTGGTAGGGGGCGGGGGCCGCGTAGGGGTCGTGGCCGGCCGGGCCGGGGTTCGGCTGCTGGGCGTACCCGTGCTGGCCCTGTACCTGCGGGGGCGCGGGCCGCTCCCCCGGCACCTGGTAGGGCTGGGGCGCGGGTCCGGCCCATCCCTGGGGAGCCTGCTGGTGGCCCTCGGCGGCCGGAGGCGCGGCGGCCTGCGGCGGCTCACTCTGGCTGTGGTTGTCGGGAGCCTGGGGCGCGGAGGCCTGCGGCTGTTCCGGCTGGCTGTGACTGTCGACGGCCCGCGGCGGTTCCTGTCGCCGGGAGTCCGGCTGCTCGGGTCGGGAGGAGCGGCCCTGCTCCTCGGGGTTCCGCGTCTGGCCGTGCGGCGCCTCGGCCCACTGCTGCCCCGCCTGCTCGGGCCGCGGGGCCGGCTGCGGCGTGGTGTCCGCGGGGGCCGCCTGCGTCTGCGCCGCGGGGGCCTGGGGCCGCTCCGAGCGCTCTGTCGATGAGGAGGTGTCAGTCATGGTGTCCGTGGTGGCGGTGATGGGTGGGGTACGCGGCTCGGGCTCGTCCAGGCCCACGCCGCGCCACTGGTTGACCGGGGTGGCCCCGGTGTCCACGTCGTCGACGTTCACCCGCCGGGTGGTGTAGGGGTTGGGGACGCTGGTCCTGGAGGAGGGCCGGTACCCGTTCTCGGCGGAGCCGGAGAAGGGGCCGGTCGCGGGGGGCGCGGCGTCGCCGCGCTCCGTCGCGCCCGACTCGGGAGCGGATCCGGCCGTGGGCTGGACGCCTTCCCTGCCCGACGTGCGGCCGGAGTTCTGCGAGTGCGGATGCACGGGATGATGCACGGGATTTCCTTGCTGGGTCTCCGGTGAGGGGGGTTCCTGGGCTCTGACCATACGGGAGATGGCCCGTCGGAACCGTCCCTCCCGCCTGGCTCCTTGCCCGTCCTCCGCTGACGTCATCGGCCCGCCCCCGCGCGGGTGCGGAGCGGGGCTGTCTCGCGGCGACGGCGCCTCTGCCACAATCTCATCTCCTCGCGTCGGTGGGGGCGGATCAGCGGCGGCGCCGCTCCACCGCCCTGCCCGGGGAGGTGGCCGCCCGGGGGTCCCGCGCGGGGTCCCCGTGGCAGCCGGGTGCCCCGTGCGCCGGAAGAAGGCCTCGGTCGGGGCACCCCCGCGTGAACGGGGACCAGACGGGTGCGACACCCCATCCGGAGACAAGTATCCATGCCCCGCACAATTCCTGTACTTCCACCGAGAACCGTCGTTCGGTTCGCCAGACTAACAAAGGTCGACAGCCTTGGCAGACGAATCGTGGAAGGATCACAAAAGCACGCGGGACAACGTCTCTGACGTGCGCAAACACCGCTCTGAAGGTGCTGTGACCCCAGATGTTTTTGTGAGATTTATGGACCCGTGTCTGTTTCCGGACAGGTGTCAGCAACCGGGCCGCCGCACCAGCGGACCCCCGGCCCGAAACGACGCGCACCCGCCTTGAACAGCACGGACGCGCGGCCCTGCGGCCGGTCGCCGGGCGGGAACGCGCCGCCCGTCGCGCCGGCGGGGGTCCCCCTCACACGGGGTCCGCGTCCGCCGGCGGTCTCGGGACACCGCGCCGGCGCGGGGCGCGGGGACGCGGCGCACGGGGCGGCCCGGGGGCGCGGGTCCGCGGGGAGCTGGGGTCATGGCTCTCCTGTCGATTCCTCTTCCCCCGTTCCGCGCCGTTCCCGGAATTGCTCCGGAAACGGCTCGGGACGAGGAGTGCGACGCTTCGCGGGCCGTCCGGGCCGACGAGGACACGGGACACGACCGAGGAACGCGGAGCGCCGGAAAGTTCTCCGCGCCTTCGGAGAGGATGCCGGGGCGGCCCTTCCGAAGGCGTTGGCGCCGGAAACGGGCGGTGTTCGGACACCGTCCTCCCGACGTACAGGAGACTACCTTCCCCCACCACGAATGCACATCAAGGGTCAGCATTCCGACAAAAAAGAGAGAGTGCGCACAGCGGGGGCGGGGGC
>NZ_JAAXPG010000053.1 GCF_012396365.1 Nocardiopsis alborubida
CACGACGACGCCGCGACCACGGCCGCCCTCGACCGGGCGCGGTCCATCGCCGACCTGACCCCTCCGGGTTCGGCGGCGCGCATGAGACTGAACACGCGCATGAACGCGATGGGACTCTCCGGCCCGGCCGGTTCCAACAACCTCTTCGCCTTCGCCGTCACCGACATCACCGGACAGGTACGAGACCCCGACGAGAACGGCACCGGGACCAGCGGCACCGACCTCGACTCCCTCGCCCACGGCCTGGGACTGACCGACACCGGACAGCGCTCCGCATCCACCGAACGCAACAGCGGTGAACGCTCACCCCAGCACACCAACGACACCATCACCCCGGGCACCGCCGTCGACCGATCGGCCAGCGACGACGTGCGCACCGCCGCCGAGAGCGCGCCTCCCGCTACGGAGACCGGGACCACCGGCGACACCACCGGGCAGGACGACCACGACAGCTCGACGAACGAACAGCGCGCGAACCCCGACACCGTGAGCGTTTCCGAGCAGCGGACGGAGTCGGAGGACGGCCCTCCGCCTTCGCCGACCGCCGCCGAAGAACGCGCCGAAGAACGCGCCGAAGAACGCGCCGAAGAACGCGCCGAAGAACGCGCCGAAGAACGCGCCGACCACAGCGATACCACCGTCAGGACGGAGAGCGGGCCGCCGCAGGCCGAAGACACCGATCTCCTCTCCGGGGCGCTGGACGACCGCTCCCCCGAATCCGCCCCTCCGGCCGGTCTGGAGACCCCGGCGGGCCCGAGCGGCGACACCGGCCCCGTCCCCCTGGGCGGGACCAGCGGGGACATCCCGCTCGGCCCCCTCAGCACCGACTCCCCCGTCCACCAGGAGGGCGCACCTCCGGAGGGAACACAGCCGGAGGGAACCCCGCCGCAGCAGCCCCCGGGCCCCACCTACGACGGCACCTTCGTCCCGGACCGGAACACGCCGTACGACCTGGGCTACCTGACCACGTCCAACCTCCTCGGTCCGAACATGCTCTTCGCCGAGCACCTGCACGGGTTCGTCAACGACGTCCTGGCCAGCACGCCGGGCATGCCCGACACCGCACGACAGCAGATCGTGGACGGTGTGGCCGCCATCCTCACGCGGGAGGGACCGCGCCCCTTCCTCCGCGAGGGCGGGCACACCGTCAGCGCCGCCCACGACGGGCAGACGTGGAGCGCCGACATCGACCTGAGCCCACTCGACGGCGACTTCTACCACTTCAAGACCGAGTCCCTGAGCGGCGAGGACTCCAGGTACCTGAGGCTCAACAACGCCGGACCCGGGGTGTCCTCCAGCGAAGCCGGTTCCCAGGACGGAGGCGGATCCTTCGGCCCCAGGTTCACGGCGAGCCCCGTCTACCTGGGCAACGTCAGCGGCAGTGACGCCGGGCCGATCTTCTCCATCGGCCTACGCGGCGGCTCCCAGGTCCGGAGCACCGGCGGATCGGCCTCGGTCAGCGCAAATTCCGGTACCGGCATCGAGCTGCTCGGCCCCCCGAACGCCTACGTCGGCGACCTGCGCATGAGGACGTCCGTCACCGGGCCCGGCCTCACCGCGCCGCGCGTCCAGGAGGGGACCTCGTACAACGGGCTGCTCATGAACCTGCCGGACGAGGTGGTGGTCTCCGACGGCCCCCAGCGCATCGTGCCCGACAACGGACCCAGGGACGCGAACGGGCACCACCAGCCGGTGAACCGCCCGTTCATCGGTACCGGACACCCGCTGGAGGTCACCCGTTTCTCCCCGGTCCCACCGGCATCCGATAGCGGGGCCGGTCGGAACACCACGTCCGACGACAGCACCGACACCGCGACGACGGGCGACGGTGGCCGACCAGGGCAGAACACCCTCGGCACCTGGCTGGCCGACCACCTCCTGGGCCCCCGCCCCGGCGGGAACCGGGGCGACGGCCGCGCCCTCTCCGGCAGGGAGAAGCGCAACGACGAGTACCGCGCACGGATCGAGGCCGCCTTCGACAACGACCAGGTGCAGCAGTACCTGCCGCAGATGTCCAACGGTTCCGCGAACATCCGGATCGAGATCCCCGGAAGCCGTACCCGGTACATGCGGATGTGGTCGGTGTCGACCCGGTACGACCGCAAGGACTTCGCCCCCGGTCTGGTCGACTTCGTGCACAGCAACACCACGGTCAAGAGCGTCTCCTCCAACGTGCAGCACTCCACCACGGTGTCCGGTTCGATCGGCAGCGGCTTCGGCATCTGGATCGATCTGCCGGACGGCAGGAGCATCCGGCTCGAAGCTCCTGCCGTGGAGTACTCGGCGACGCTCAAGAACAGCACGGGGACCGTCCAGAACACCTCGGGGACGATCACCGATATCGTGCACGCCCCGTCCGGCCACGCGGCCTACGACGTCAAGCGCGACTTCTACGTCCACATCCAGGGCGAGCCGCAGGCACACCGCTTCGAGGGCAGCTCCGTCGAGCTGCTCACGGTCGAGGACGCCCGCCTGCTCAACGGTGAACTGCCCAAGCCCCCGTCCTCGACCGACGGACCGGCCGCGCCGCCCCGGCCCCCGTTCCCGAACCTCGCGGTGGACCGCCCCACGAACCTGAGCGGGTCCACCGTGCTCGGGTTCGGCCAGGCTCCCCCGGTCGCTCCGGCGAACAACGGTGGGACCACTGGCACCACCGGAAACACCAACACCACAAGCAGCACCACTGGGAACACAGGGACCAGCAGCACGGGGGCCGCGAACACGACGGACACCACCGGGAACGACGGCACCGACGGCGACACCAGGACGCACAACTCACCAGAGGGCTCGTTCTACGACGACCTGGCGTACAAGGTGCTCAGCGCCATCTCCGAGAAGCACCCCGGAATGGTCATCCCGGACCTGGCCCGGACCGGTAAGGACTACGCCGTCCGCCCCAGCCACATGGAGCCGGACGCGGTCCGCAGCTTCCGCGAGCGCTGGGGCGGAAGGCGCAACGCGGACGTGGCGAAGGCGAACACCCAGAAGGTCAGGGACGCGCTCTCCGAGTCCCGCATCAAGAGCAGCAAGTCCGACCTGCCCTACGACGGCATCCCGGTCCGTCTCCAGGAAACCGCCGCGATCGACGTGAAGACGGCCCGCGCGGACCGGGGCCTGCGCCCCGACCACGTGACCCTGCGCGTCTACGGCGAGTTCGGAAAACTCGAGCACCGGTTCGAGACGACCTCCAGCGGCGGTGTCCGGCTCGCGGGCTCATCCGGCATCACCACCACGAAGGGGACGAACCTCAACCACTCGCTGAGTTTCACCGTCGGCGGCAGCGTGCGCGACGACGCCAACGCCGACGCACGCGGTGTCCCCAGGCGGATGGGGAACCCGGTGGTCGCGCTGCTCACCTCCTTGGGCTTCGGCAGGTCATCCGCTCAGAGCATCTCCCGCAGCGTCGAGGAGACGGTCCTGTTCAACGGGGACTCCGACGTGTGGACGTCCCGCACCCGCTTCACCGCGCGGCTGTTCGAGAACGACGACCTCGGAATGACGCGCGACGGCAGGCCCCAGCACGAACACGGGACACCGCTCCTGGGGGACGGGCTGGACACCCAGATGGTCCTCCTCACGCCCAAGGCGTCCCCGACCGCCTCGGACCCCGCGCAGACGGACACCGACACGACCGACGACTGGCAGGCGCTCCCGCCCGAGCAGGTGAAGGACATGCTCACCCTGAGGCCCACCGCCTCCGGCGGTACGGCGGGCAGCGAGCGGAGCGGCCTGTGGACCGTCGTCCGGGACGGGGCCGTGCACACCTGGGGACGCCTGTTGGGCGGAGGCGCCGAGACCGCCGCCCCCTCCCCGGACACCACCGCGCCTCCCGCGGACACCACCACGGTCACGGGCACCGACGGCGACCAGGCGGTCGTCCCCGCCCCACCGCCTCCCCCCGGAGGCACCACGGGCACCACCACCGGCACGACGCCGGAGACCGCTCCCCCCGGAGGGGACCGGAGCGGGGACGGCTCCCCGGACGACCGGGCGCCGCAGGACCCGCCGCCGAACCTGGGACAGCACCGCGCCCGGGCGCTCCACCGCGCCGGCGCCTTCATCGAGCACGTGAGAACCCACTTCGGCGCCAGGGACCAGCAGCCCGGGCTGCTGGAGCAGATGTACCGGTCCTTCTCCGAAGACGGATTCACGCGCAAGCGCGTGTCGCACCTCTCCCGGTCGCCCGGGAACGGTCAGCGGATCGAGCAGTCCCTGTCGTCGGAGGTACTCGCCACGGACAAGAGCCTGTTCAGCCAGTCGGGCTCCCGCTCCCGCTACGAGATGAGCAGCCGTTTCTGGTCACCGCACAAAGTCCGGGTGACCAGCGCCACCCGGAGCGAGATGGACGCCGTCACCGACTTCCGCCCCGTCGACGCCCAGATGCGGTGGGGCGGCGGCAGCGAGACGGTCCTGTCCGCCTCCTCCTCCCTGACCGGCAGCCTCGGCCTCAGGTTCGGCGGGGGCGGGGCCCACAACCCGAACCCGTACCCCTCCGACGGTTCCCTGCCCAACGAGGCCGTCAGACCGATCCCGGTGTTCGGAACCTCCCTCTCCCGCACGCTCCTCTCCCGGGGCACATCGGACACCCGGGCGACCACGTTCTCGTCGTCGGTGCTGTTCATCCCGAACAACACCAAGGTGTACGCCTTCCGCGCCTCCGGCCACCTCACCCTCCTCAACGAGTTCGTGAAGAACTGGAGCATCGGCCCGACCCTGGACTGGAAGACCCTGTTCCGCGGGTGGACCCGTCCGGTCACGGATCTGGCCTCGGGCTACGTGCACTCCCGCGACGCCCAGGAAGAGGGGATGGTGCTGGACAAGGCGACCCGCGACGGCGACGGAGTGGACCTGAGCCCCCAGGACCCCCCGAAGAAGCCCGAAAACGCGCGGGTGCGCCCGGGGTTCGAGAACAACGGCAGGCAGATCCAGCCCGCCAACCCCGAGGCCGCCGCCCAGGCCCTGGTGGACGCCCTCGCCTCGAACGGATTGGAGCTGACGCTCGGCGGCGGCCGGGAGGCCCTGCTGAAGCAGCTGACCACGCATCTGGCCCAGAACCCGGACCCCACCGCACCGCTGCCGCTCAACGTCCGCGCGCTGGGTCCGGAGCCCGCCCCGGACTCGAAGCTCCGGCCACAGCGTTCGAGCTCCGCGGGGAAGCTCTACGTGGAACTGGTCAGGGACCCGGAAAGCACCAAGGTCTCGCACGCCGGCCAGTCCGACTACTACATCGAGTCGCACACGGTGAAGACGACCGACGCGCACTCGCGGAGCGAGGAGACCAGAACGACGGCGAACCTGGACGCCGTAGCGCTGCAACCCCCGCCCTACGCCCAGGACGACCAGGGTCCGGACGAACAGCCGGGGCACCGCTTCCTGTTCATCTCCCCCGCCGGGGAGATGTCCTCCTCCAGCAGCGACGGACGCTCCTCCGGACAGTCCCAGGACGACGCCCGCACCATCGAGCTGCACCTGAAAACCCCGTACGCGAAGGTCAGCGCGGACACGACCCTCAAGCTCAGGCTCCAGTTCGACGAACCCCAGGGCGGGACGAACGGCAACCAGCCGAAATCGTCCTACGAGGTCAGCGCTGAAAGCGGACGGGTCGACACGCTGTACTCGTTCGCGTACATGACCTTCGACCCCCCGGCGACGGACACCCCGGAAGGCGGCACGCAGGAGACCGGCACCGACACGCTGTCGCCTCCGCCGGCCCCCGCCCTCGCCACGTCCACGGACGGCACCGGCTCCACCGGCACCGCTCCGGCCGACCAGAACACCACTCCGGCCCCGGAAGGCGGCGACACCACCGGCGACCGGACGGACTCCGGCCCGGCGCGGCGGCCCGGAGCCCCCATCTACGCCTCCCAGGACGACGCGCTGCGCACGTGGACCCGTGACGCGGGTCCGCGTCCCGGCAGCGACTCCGTCCTCGCGCTGACGGCCGCGGTGCAGGACCACGGACAGGCGCTGCGCGACCAGGCCAACATCGTCATCGCGCGGTCCGCCGGCTGGAAGCCGTCTTCCGGCACCCCCGAAGGAGAACAGTCGGTCGAGGACACGGCGAACGCGGCGCGGGCCCACCTCGCCGACGTCTACGGCCTGGACCCGGTCTACAACGTCATCGACGCCAGCCTCAGTGACGAGGCCATCAAGGCGATAGACCCGTCGGCCTCGCGCAACCCCGAGGGCGTGCAGTTCCCCGACATCGAACTCCCCGGGTGGATCGACAGGGTCGTACGGAGCAACCACACCGAGTGGGGCGCCAAGGCCCTGCCGAGCAGCAGCGGAGCGAAGATCCTGGACGCGCGGCCGGACGGCCAGCTCAGCGACTCCCGCGTCCGGCCCCGGACGGACAGCTTCGGCAGCTCCCACGGCGGGGGCCGGAGCTTCGGGGGCGGGTTGCGCCCCGCCGGGATAACCACCGAGAGCCCCGCCTACGACCGCCACGAGGGCATCCACACCGGTTCGGCGGCTGCGAACACCGGTTCGTCCCACGGGGCCGCATCGGGCTCCAACCAGGCCGTCAAGGGCTACCAGGAGTCCGACCAGCTCCGCCAGGGGCCCTTCTACCTCGTGGAGCACGACGTCACCTGGGCGTTCGCCGCGGGCAGCAAGCTCACGGCGCCCGCCGCCTTCCACCGGAACGACCCGAGCCTTCCGCAGGCCCCGCTCCACTCCCGGCCCACCCGCTGGATCGTGGACCAGACCACGATCCGGATGGCCAAGTGGTACTCGGAGGCCGACGCGATCGCGATGGGCTTCCTCACGCCGGACCAGGCCACGGACCTGGCCCCCGTCAAGGACAGGATCCGCAAGGCGCAGGAGGAGTTCGGCAAGGCGGAGGCCGCGTACGCCGACACCCGGGCCCCGCTGGAGGGCCTGGCCGAGAGGTACGCCGCCGCTCCGGGCGACAGGAGCTCCCAGAGCGCCTACGAAAAGCAGGCGGACAAGTACACGGAGGCGCTGCGCGACTTCGACGACCAGATCGACGCCCTGGTCGAGACCCTGAACACCACGCGCACCGCGTTGGGGAACACCGGGCAGGAGACGAACAGCGGCACCGTTTCCCCCGGGCGTACGTCGAGCGGCGACACAAGCGGAGGGAGCACGCCCCGCGTACCGGCCCCCGCCGACAACACCGCGACCGCCAGCGCGACCGGCGACACCGATGGCGCCACCACGACCACCAGCGCGCCCCCGCCGACCATCACCGTGACCCCGCCGCCGGACCCGGCGCCCGCGCCCACGGGGCCGGGCCAGGCGCTGGCCGACCGCTTCCGTGCGGAACTGAACCTCGCCGCCGCGGAGTCCGACACCCCGGCCCGGGACGCGGACACCGTGGACGCGCGGGTCCAGCGCGCCGCCGACGCCGCGGACACCGCCGACCGGGAGGCACGCGACGCACGCGACGCCGCGAACGACCTCTCCACCGCCCTGGAGCACGGCACGACCGAACTGGAGAACGGCACCCGCATCCTCACGGGCTCCGACGGCGAAGCACCCGCCGCCGGAACCGAAGGACACGCGCCCGGCGACACCCCCTCACCGGGGGCCGAACAGCAGGCACGTGACGCGCGTACGGCGGCGGACACGGCGCACACCGCCGCCACCACCGCACGCGACGCCTTCACCACCACCCGCGACGACGCCCTCACGAGGGAACCCGAACCCAGTCGGGACGCCTCCGCCGAACAGGTCGAGACGGCCGCCACGGCAGCCGAGAACGCGTCCACCGCCGCCCAGAGGACCGCCGACAAGCACAAGGGCACCGTCACCGAACTCGGGAACGACCTCGGCGGGGCCCTGACCCGACACCAGGCGCTCGACACCGCCGTGGAGGGCCTGTCCGGGCGTGAGCGGTCAGCCGACGGGGACCGGGCCGCCCAGGACGCGCGCGAC
Source organism: Nocardiopsis alborubida (assembly GCF_012396365.1). Lineage (GTDB taxonomy): Bacteria > Actinomycetota > Actinomycetes > Streptosporangiales > Streptosporangiaceae > Nocardiopsis > Nocardiopsis alborubida. The sequence goes on from NZ_JAAXPG010000053.1 coordinate 7,900, forward strand.
GAGGCCAACAGTCTGATCTCCGACCTGGAGCGGATCGCCGAACGCGCCGACACCACTCACGAGGCAGCGGAAACAGCACGGACCGACGCCGAGAAGGCGAAGACGGAGGCCGACACCGCCAAGGCCAAGGCCGACCAGACAGCCGCGGACGCCGAGGCCCTGCGCACATGGGCCGAAGGACTCAGCACCAGCGCCTCCAACCACCGCAACCTCCTGGACCAGGCCGCCCAGAACGCGCAGAGAGCCGGCGAGGCGGCCCAGCGGGCCACCGACACTGCCAGGAACGCCCGCACCGCCGCGGACACGGCGGCCGACAGGGCCGCCGAGGTGCGCACCCGCGCCGCGAACGCCACCAGAGACGCGGCACGGGCCGAGACCGACGCCCGCACGGCCCGCACCGCCGCGGACCTCGCCGCACAGGCGGCGGCAAGCACCTCCCCGGCCCCGCCCGACGGGCGGACGACGTCCGACGGCACCGACTCCCGGGGGACGGCGGACACCCGGCAGGACGCCGCCCGCCGGGCCGCGCAGGACGCACGGACACGAGCCCAGCAAGCCCGGCAGACCGCCCGCGAAGCAGCGGAACACGCCGCCCGAGCCACCGAGAACGCGAACCGACTCGACCAGCAGGCACAGGACCTGCGCACCAGAGCGGAGACCACCGCACGGGAGGCCCGGGAAGCCGCAGCCCGCGCGAACGAGGCACAGAGAATCGCCGAGAACACCCGGGACGCCGCCGACACGGCCGTGAAGACAGCCGACAGAGCCGCCGCCGACGCCCGCCGCGCACACGGGTACGCACAACAGGCCGCCCAGAAGGCGGAGACCGCGGCCGCACACGCCACGGAGGCCGCGAAGACCGCCCAGGAAGCCCGCGACGACGCCGGGAAGATCGCCGACAGCGCCCGCAAGCGCGCCGACAGCGTACGGAGGCTGTTGGAGAGGATCAACACGGCCGTGGAACCGGGAAGGACATCGTCCGACGACGGCCGGGAGAGGGACGACGACAGGGACGGCGGCCAGGGCGGAGACGGACCGGACAGCAGCCGCCACGACGGCGGCGACCGGAGCGGCGACGACGGCGACCGTTCCGAGGACGGGCGCGGCTCCGACACCGGACGCGACACCGAAGGCGGCGACAGGGGCCGCGGCACGGAACCGGACCACCGCGACCGCTCCCGGGGCGGAGGCGACCAGGACGGCTCCGCTCCTGCGAACACCAGTGATCGGGGCCGCCCCTCCCCCCAGGCCGCGTCGGCCAGGATCACCGCCGCCGCCCGGCTCCAGGACCTGGTCTCGGCCAGCATCAAGGACGCGATCAGCCGCTACCAACGCGCCCAGGACCTGGTCGGCCAGACCCGGGAGGCTGAGAGCCGGGGCCGCCCCGACGCCGCCGACCTGCGCGCCCGCGCCTACGAGACGCAGCGCCAGGCCAACGAGGCCTACCTCAACTACACCGACCTCGCCCGGATGCAGGCCGACCTGCTACGCCCCAACCAGCCCATCACCGTCATGGCCGTCCGGGAGCTCTCCGGAGACCCGAGCGGCGACACCGGCCCTGTCCCCCTCGGCGGAACCAGCGGTGACATCCCGCTCGGCTCCCTCAGCACCGATCCCCCCGTTCCCCCCCTTCCCCAGGACGGAAGCCCGACCGGCGACAGGAACGACACCGGCACCGGGACCAGCGGGGACCCGAACCGGAGCACCCGGGAGGAAACCCCGCCGGAGGACGCGCCGCCGCCCCGGCCGCTCCCGGCCCCCGCCTACGACGGCAGCCTCGTGCCGGACCGGAGCGGTCAGAGCTACGACCTGGGCTACCTGGCCACGTCCAACGTCCTCGGGCCGCACATGCTCTTCGCCGAGCACCTGGAGGGGTTCGTCAGCGATGTCCTGAGCACCACTCCGGACATGCCCGACTCCGCACGGCGGGGGATCGTGAACAGCGTGGCCGGCATCCTCGGGAAGGAGGGGCCGCGCCCCTTCCTCCGTGAGGGCGGACAGACGGTCAGCACCACCCACGACGGGCAGACGTGGAGCGTCGACATCGACCTGCGCCCCGACGACGGCGATTTCTACCATGTCGACACCACGGCTCTGAACGGCGGGGACTCCAGGTTCCTGAGGCTCCACGACACCGGCCTCGGAGTGGAGTCCAGCGACGGCGGGTCACGCGGCGGGGGCAAGACCTTCGGCGGCAAGTTCACGATGAGCCCCTTCTACATGACCGGCGTCAACGGCAACGACGCCGGGCCGATCGCCGCTGTCGGCGGACGCGGCGGCAAGAGGGTCCGGGGCACCTCCGGGTCGGCCTCGACCAGCGCCAACGCCGCCAGCGGCATCGAACAGCTCGGCGCCCCTACCCTCTACGTCGGCGACCTGCGCATGCGGACGTCCGTCACCGGCCCCGGCCTCACCGCGCCGCGTGTCCGGGAGGTGACCGCCTACAACGGCCTCGCCATGAACCTGCCGGGCGAGGCGGTCTCCGCCCCCGACGCCGCCCCCCGGCGCATCGTGCCCGACAACGGACCGGCGGACGAGAACGGGCACCGCCCGCCGGTCAACCGGCCGTTCATGGGCACCGGCCACCCGATCGAGATCACCCGTTTCTCCCCGGTCCCCCCGCCTCCCGCCACGGCTCCGGACGGTGGCGACACCAGCGGCGAGAGCGACCGCGACGACAGCACCTCCACCGCGACGACGGGCAGCGGCGGCCGACCGGGGAAGAGCACCCTCGGCACCTGGCTCGCCGACCGCATCCTGGGGCCCCGCCCCGAGGGGGATCAGAGCAGCGACCGCAAACCCTCCAGCCGGGAGCGGCGCGACAACGAGTACCGCGAGCGGATCGAGCACACCTTCGACAACGAACGGATGCAGCAGTACCTGCCGCAGATGAGCAACAGTCCCGCGCGCATCCTGATTGAGATCCCCGGCAGCCGCCCCATCGCCATGGACATGTGGTCGGTGGCGACCGAGTACGACCGCAAGGACTTCGCCCCCGGTCTGGTCGACTTCGTGCACAGCAACACCACGGTGAAGAGCGACTCCTCCAGCGTGAAGCAGTCCACCGTGGTGTCCGGTTCGGTCGGCGGCGGCCTCGGCATCTGGCTCATGCTGCCCAACGGCAAGAGCGTCCGGCTCGAAGCGCCCTTCCTGGAGTACTCGGGGACCTTCGAGAAGAGCACAGGGGTCACCCTGAACACCTCGGGGACGAGCAGCCATGTCGTGCACGCCCCCTCCGGCCACGCGGCCTACGACGTGCAGCGCGACTTCTACGTCGACTTCGGGGACGCGACGGGGCCGCACCGCTTCGAGGGCAGCTCCATCGAGTTGCTCACGGTCGAGGACGCCCGCCTGCTCAACGGTGAACCTCCCAAGGTCCCGGACCCGGACGGCGAACCGTCCGCGCCGCCCCGGCCCCCGTTCCCCAACCTCGCGGCGGACCGCCCCACGGACCTGAGCGGGGCCACCGTACGCGGGTTCGGCCACGCTCCCCCGGCCGCTCCCGCGGACGACGGCGAGACGACGGGCACCACCGGGAACGACAGCGCTGACGGCGACACCCAGACGTCTCCCTCACCACAGGACCCGTTCTACAGGGACCTGGCCTACCGCGTGCTCAGCGGCATCGCCGAGGAGCGCCCCGGCATGGTCATCCCGGAGCTGGCTCGGACCGGCAAGGACTACGCCGTCCGCCCCAGCCACATGGGTGCGGACGGACCGACGCGCAGCTTCCGCGAGCGCTGGGGCCTGCGCCGCAACGTGGACGTGGCACAGCAGAACACCCTGAAGGTCATCAACGCGCTCTCCGAGTCCGGGCTCAGGAGCGGTGCGCCCGACCTGCCCGGCAACGGCATTCCGGTCCGCCTCAAGGAATCCGCCGTGATCGACCCGACGATGATCCGCGAGGACGGGGGCGGCCGCCCCGAGACCGTGACCGTGCGCGTCTACGGCGACTTCGACCGCCTGGTGCACCGGCACGACACGACCGCCGGCGGGGGCGCCCGGTTCGCGGGGTCGGCCGGCATCACCACCACGAAGGGGTCGAGCTTCAACCACGCGCTCAGCCTCACCGCGGGCGCCAGCGTGCGCACCGACGCCGGCGCCGACGCGCGCGGCGTCCCCCGGGTCATGGGAAACCCCTCGGTCTCGTTGAACGGGTCCCTGAACAAGAGCAAGGGCTCCAGTCAGGGCCTCTCCCACAGCTCCGAGGAGACGGTGCTGTTCAACGGGGACTCCGACGTGTGGACGTCCCGCACCCGCTTCACCGCGCGGCTGTTCGAGAACGACGACATCGGGATGGCGCGCGACGACCGGCCCCAACGCGAACACGGCGTCCCGCTCCTGGGGGACGGGATGGAGGCCGTGGCCTTCCTCCTCACACCCAAGATGCCGCCGGTGGCCTCCGACTCCCCGGACACCGTGTCCGACCCGACGGGCACGACCCGCGACGGCGGGACCGCCACCTCCTCCGACGGTCGGGAGGCGCGGAACACCCCCGAGGCCGCCGCCGACACACGGGGAGAGGACTCCGCGCAGGAGAACACCTCCGGGGACACGGCGCCCGCCACGACCGGCGGTCGGCAACCGCTCACGCCCGAGCAGGCACGGGACATGATCGTCCGGAACTTCGTCCCGCAGAACACCCCCGACGGCACGGCGGGAGATGACCGGGGAGGCCGGTGGACCGTCATCCGGGACGGGTTCGTGCACAACTGGGGGCGCCTGTTCAGCGGGAGCGCTGAGAACACCCCCCTTCCCCAGAACACCACCGGCACCGGCAACGACCAGGCCGTCGTCCTCACCACGCCGCCTCCCCCCGACGGCACCGCGAACACCGGGACGACGCCGCAGACCGCTCCGGCGGGAGGCGACCGGGACGGGGACGGCGCCCCGGACAACCGGCCCCCGCAGGGCCCGCCGACCCTGGACCAGGCCCGCGCCCAGGCGATCCGCCGCATCGGCGGCACCATCGAGCGCGTGAACACCCACTTCGACGCCGGGAGCCGGGGCATGCGCGGGCTGCTGGAGGAGACGTACCGGACCTTCTCCGACACGCGCAGCGGCCTCCACGACGGATACCGGCGCAAGTTGGAGTCGTTCCTCTCCCAGGCGTCCGGAGGCGGGCGGCAGTTCGAGAACCACCTGTCGGGGGAGGAACTCGCCGCGAGCAAGAGCGTGACCACACCGTCGGGCTCCCGCATCCGCCAGGAGATGAGCGGCGGCTTCTGGTCACCGCACGACGTCCGCGCCACCATCGCCACCAAGGTCGAGATCGACACCGTCACCGACTTCCGCCCCATCGACGCCCAGATGCGGTGGAACGGCGGCAGCGAGGTGACCCTGTCGTTCACCAGCTCCCCCCGGACCCGCAGCCTCGGCCTCAGGTTCGGCGGGGGCGGGACCCGCAACCCGAACCCGTACCCCTCCGACGACTCCCTGCCCTCCGAGGCCGTCAGACCGATCCCGGTGTTCGGAACCTCCCTCTCCCGCACGTTCTTCTCCCGCGGCACGTCGCACACCCAGGCGACCTCGTTCACGTCGTCGGTGCTGTTCATCCCGGACAACACCAAGGTGTACGCCTTCCGCGCCTCCGGCCACCTCACCCAGGCGATCGAGTTCCTGAAGAACTGGAGCATCGGCCCGCCCCTGAACTGGAAGACCCTGTTCCACGGCTGGACCGCTCCCGTCGAGAACCTGCTCGCGGGCTACGTGCACTCCCGTGACGCCCAGCAGGAGGGGCTGGTGATGGACCGGGCGACCCGCGACGAGAGCGGGACGGGGGTGAACCTGAGCCCGCAGCCCAACCCGAAGACGCCCGACACCGCGCAGGTGCGGCCCGGATTCGAGGACAACGGCAGGCAGATCCAGCCCGCCGACCCCGAGGCCGCCATCCAGGCCCTGGTGAACGACCTCGCCTCGAACGGACTGGAGCTGACGAGCGGCGGCCGGGAGCTCCTGCTCCAGAAGCTGACCACGCACCTGGGCCAGAACCCGGACTCCACCGTCCCGGTGCCGGTCAAGGTCCGCGCGCTGGGTCCGGAGCCCACCTCGGACTCGCATCCGCACGTCATGCGCTCGGCCACCGCGGCGAAGGTCTACGTGAACCTGACCAGGGACCCGAGCCGCACCGACGTCTCGTACGTCGGCCAGTCCGGTTACTACATCGAGTCGCACACGTGGAAGGCGACCGACGCGAACTCCCAGAACAGGGGGACCGGGACGACGGTGGGCGCGGACGGCGTGCTGCTGCAACCCCTTCCCTACGCCCAGGACGACCAGGGGCCGGAGGGGCAGCCGGAGCACCGTCCGCTGTTCCTCTCCCCCGCCGGCGCGGTGTCCTCCTCCAGCAGCGACGGGCGCTCCTCCGGGCAGTCCCAGGACGACGCCCGCACCGTCGAACTGCACCTGAACACGCCGTACGCGAAGGTCGGCGCGGACACGACGCTGACCCTCACCCTCGAACTCGGCGAACCCAAGGGCGGGGAGAACGGCAACCCGCCGCGATCGACGTACACGGGCACCGCTGACAGCGGGCGGGTCGAGACGCTGTACCCGTTCGCGTACATGACCTTCGACCCCTCGGCGGCAACCACCACGGGAGACGGCGCCCAGAACACCGGCACCGACCTGCCGGCGCCTCCCGCCATCGCCACGTCCACGGACGGCACCGGCTCCACGGGGACCGCTCGTCCCGACCGGAACACCCCTCCGGCCCCGGAGGGCGGCGACACCACCATCGACCGGACGGGAACCGGCACGACCGGGGACGACCGCGCCCCCAACCCTCCGGAGGACGGCGGCGGAGCCCCCGTCCACACGTCCGTGTCCGAAGCGTTGCTCGACTGGGCGAAGAACACCGGTCCCCGGCCCGGCAGCGACACCGCCGTCACCAAGCCGGCCATGGTGCAGGACCGCGGACAGGCGCTGCGCGACAAGGCCAACGTCGTCATCGCGCAGTCCCTCGGCTGGCAGCCGCCCGCCGGCACCCCCGCCGGGGGGCAGCCCACCCCCGCCGCGGCGGCTGCGGCGCGTGCCCACCTCGCCGACGTCTACGGCCAGGACCCGGTGTACAACGAGATCGACCACAGCCTCACCGACAAGGCCGTCAAGGCCGTGTACCCGTCGGCCTCACGCAGCTCCGAGGGGGTGCAGTTCACCGACATCAGCCGCACCGGGTGGGGCGCCAAGGTCGTGCCGAGCAGCCGCGGAGCGAGGATTCTGGACGCGCTGCCGGACAGCCAGCTCAGCGACTCCCGCGTCCAGCCCCGGACGCACAGCTTCGGCGACTCCCACGGCGGGGGCCGGGGCCGCGGCGGAGAGGTACGCCCGTCCGGGCTGACCACCGGCGACGTCGACGGCTACGACAGGCACGAGGGCATCCACACCGGCGCGGCGGGCGTGAACACCAGCTCGTCCCACGGGGCCGCAAGGGGCACCAACCAGGCCGTCAAGGGCTACCAGGAGTCCGATCAGCTCCGCCAGGGGCCCGTCTACCTCGTGGAGCACGACGTCACCTGGGCGTTCGCCGCGGGCAGCAAGCTCACGGCGCCCTCCGCCTTCCACCCGAACGTCCCGAAACCTCCGTCGACCCGGTTCTACTCCCGGCCCACCCGCTGGAGCGTGGACAGTGTCACGGTCAGGATGGCCGGCTGGTACTCGGAGGCCGACGCGGTCGCGATGGGCTTCCTCACGCCGGACCAGGCGAAGGGCCTGGCCCCCGTCATGGACCGGGTCAACCAGGCACGCGAGGAGTTCGGCAAGGCGGAGGCCGCGTACGCCGACACCCGGGCCCCGTTGGAGGGTCTGGCCGAGAGGTACGCCGCCGCTCCGGGCGACAGCAGCGCCGAGAGCGCCTACAGCGCGCAGGAGGACAAGTACACGGAGGCGCTGCGCGACTTCGACCGGCAGATCGACGCCCTGGTCGAGACCGTGAACACCACGCGCACCGCGTTGGGGGACACCGGGCAGGGGACGGACGGCGGCACCGTCCCCCCCGTGCGCGCGGTCAGCGGCGACGGAGGCGGAGGGACGGCGGCCCGCACACCGGCCAGCGGGAACACGACCACCGGGAACACCAACACCACGGCTACCGGCACCACCGGGAGCACGACCGCTGGCAACACGACCACCGGCACCAGCGACACCGCCGGCGACGCGGGTGTCACTTCCGCGACCACCGGCGACACCGATGGCGCCACCACGACCACCAGCGCGCCCCCGCCGACCATCACCATGACCCCGCCGCCGGACCCGGCGCCCGCGCCCACGGGGCCGAGCCAGGCACTGGTCGACCGCTTCCTGTCGGAGCTGAACCTGCGTGTTCCGGAGCCCGACGCCCCCGCCGGGGACCCCGGCAGCTCCAGCGGTCTCCGGGACGGCCGGGAACAGAACACGGACATCGTGGACGCGCGGGTCCAGCGCGCCTCCGACGCCGCGGACACCGCCGACCGGGAGGCACGCGGCGCACGCGACGCCGCGAACGACCTCTCCATCGCCCTGGAGCACGGCACGACCGAACTGGAGAACGGCACCCGCATCCTCACGGGCTCCGACGGCGAAGCACCCGCCGCCGGAACCGAAGGACACGCGCCCGCACCCGCGTCCGAAACCGGTGACACCCCCTCACCGGGGGCGGAACAGCAGGCACGTGACGCGCGTACGGCGGCGGACACGGCGCACACCGCCGCCACCACCGCACGCGACGCCTTCACCACCACCCGCGACGACGCCCTCACGAGGATGCCCGAACCCGACCGCGACGCCTTCATCGAACGGGTCAGGACGGCCGTCTCCGGGGCGGGGGAGGCGGATACCTCGGCGACCAGCGCTCAGGAGGCCGCGGACAGGCAGGAGGAGACCACCGCCGAGCTCGTGGACGAACTCAACGAGACCCCCAGGCGGTACCAGGCGCTCAACACCGCCGTGGAGGGCCTGTCCGGGCGGGACCGACCCGTCAGCGGGGACCGGGCCGCCCAGGACGCGCGCGATGAGGCCGCACGCGAGGCACGCGACGAGGCCAACAGTCTGATCTCCGACCTGGAGCGGATCGCCGAACGCGCCGACACCACTCACGAGGCAGCGGAAACAGCACGGACCGACGCCGGAAAGGCGAAGACGGAGGCCGACACCGCCAAGGCCAAGGCCGACCAGACAGCCGCGGACGCCGAGGCCCTGCGCACATGGGCCGAAGGACTCAGCACCAGCGCCTCCAACCACCGCAACCTCCTGGACCAGGCCGCCCAGAACGCGCAGAGAGCCGGCGAGGCGGCCCAGCGGGCCACCGACACTGCCAGGAACGCCCGCACCGCCGCGGACACGGCGGCCGACAGGGCCGCCGAGGTGCGCACCCGCGCCGCGAACGCCACCAGAGACGCGGCACGGGCCGAGACCGACGCCCGCACGGCCCGCACCGCCGCGGACCTCGCCGCACAGGCGGCGGCAAGCACCTCCCGGACCTCCTCCGACGGACAGACCGCGACGGACGGCACCAGCACCCGGGAGACGGCGAACCCGCCGAACAGGACCCCCGGAGACACGGGGTCGCGGACCGCGCAGAACACGGCCGACGAGCGCGCGAGGACGGCGGACACCCGGCAGGACGCCGCCCGCCGGGCCGCGCAGGACGCACGAACACGAGCCCAGCAAGCCCGGCAGACCGCCCGCGAAGCAGCGGAACACGCCGCCCGAGCCACCCAGAACGCGAACCGACTCGACCAGCAGGCACAGGACCTGCGCACCAGAGCGGAGACCACCGCACGGGAAGCCCGGGAAGCCGCCGCCCGCGCGAACGAGGCACAGAGAATCGCCGAGAACACCCGGGACGCCGCCGACACGGCCGTGAAGACAGCCGACAGAGCCGCCGCCGACGCCCGCCGCGCACACGGGTACGCACAACAGGCCGCCCAGAAGGCGGAGACCGCGGCCGCACACGCCACGGAGGCCGCGAAGACCGCCCAGGAAGCCCGCGACGACGCCGGGAAGATCGCCGACAGCGCCCGCAAGCGCGCCGACAGCGTACGGAGGCTGTTGGAGAGGATCAACGCGGCCGTGGAACCGGGAAGGACATCGTCCGACGACGGTCCCGCGAAGGACGGGCGCGGGGACGAGGACGGCACCGGCGACGGCTCGGGCGAGAACCGGACCGGAGGCGGCGGGGGCGACCGCTCCCGCGACGGGGGCGACCGGAGCGGCGACGACCGTTCCGATGGCCGGGACGGCTCCGGCACCGGGCGCGGTTCCGGGGGCGACGGCGGGAACCGCGGAAGGGGCGGGGACGACGGCCGTTCCCCGCGTGGAGGCGGCCGGGGCGGCCGGGGCACCCGCGACAGCGCGCCCGCGGACCAGCGCGACCCGTTCTCCGACACCGACTCGGACCCGGAGACCGATTCGGACACGGACTCCGCCCCGGACCTGGACGCGGTCCCGGACCTGGTCTCCGACGACGACCTGTCCCTGTACGACTCCCCCGACACCCCGGTCCGGGACCGGCCCTTGCGCACCCCGTTCGACGACGACCACCGGTTCAAGCCCCTGTGGGCCCGGGACGACCACGGCTTCGACACCATGGACCCCAAACACCCCGGTCACGGAAGCGGTCCCCTCGGCTTCCTCAACCCCAAGTCCCCGGACGCCCCCTTCGGCCTCCTGGACTCCGGTTTCGGGAGCGACCGCCCCCTGCCCAGCTCGCTGACCGACATCGTGGCCTACCCCGTGACCGGGTCCTCAGGCCAGTGGGGGAACACATCCGCGGACGGGGAGAACGACCAGCACGCCACCGGGTTCCCTGACCCCTCCGCGGTGGCGCACGACGAGCAGCCCGCGGCTTCGACCGAGGAGACCGCGCAGGATCGGGACGGGGACCATGACGAGCGGATCGCGAGGCTCATGCTGTGGAACGGGACCTTCGCCGGTGTCGAGGACCTCGCCGACACCACCGGATTCGACGTGGTGAGCCAGCAGGGGCTCGTCGAGGACGGCTCCGACGGCAGTACCACGCTCATGCGCTTCGCCAACGGTGCCCAGGCGGTCTACAAGGACACCGAGGGGGCCACCTTCGCCCGTGACCGCGCCGACGCCGAACAGCTCGCCTCACTGGTGGGACGCGCCATCGGTGCCAATGTGCCCGGTGTCCTGCGCATCGGCGAGACCGAGGTGTTCATGCACTTCATGAACGGCGAATCCGGGTTCGCCCACCTGGACAACCCGCGATCCCCGCTCCTGAACACGCGGGACGGACACGTGCTGGGCCTGCTGGACCTGCTGATCGCCAACGGCGACCGCAACCCGGGCAACTGGCTGGACCAGGGCAGAGGGCGCGTCGCGGGCATCGACCACGGCAAGGCCTGGTTCAAGTACGAGCACACGCCGGAGGACCCCACCGACCTGGAGGGGCTGGCCTACACCAACGGCATGCGGCCCTTCTACGACTTCGATGCCAACGCATGGATCGCCAACCCGCTGACCCGGGCCGACATCCGGTTCCTGCGGGCCCGGCTCGCCGGGCTCTCCGGCGAGTTCGCCCGCCTGGACCGGTCCGAATGGTTCGACGAGATGATGGAGCGCTTCGACATGCTGGCCCGCAACGCGCGTGGAACCACCGGCTTGTTCTCAGGGGGCGGCCGATGACCCGTGTGCTCTATGCCCAGGACCGCCGCACGCAGCGGACACGGCCGTTTCTGACGCTGCACGACGACGGCACCCTCACCGCCCACGACCCGGAGACGGCCGACGCGATCCCGCGCCTGCGCGCCACGCGCGGCTGGTCCGACGAGCGGATATTCGACGACTGCGCCGCGCAGTCCAACGCCTACGTCCGCTACTTCGAAGAACCGGAGTGACCTGGCCCGGCTTCGACACGACCGCCGACGGCGGCCGGTCCGGGGGCACGGGGCGGACACCCGGGTGCTCCTCCTGACGCCCGAGAGGCTCCCGACGGCCTCGGACGGCTCCGAGGGGCGCGCGACGATTTCCCATCTTCCCTCCCGTGCGGGACCGGGGAGAACAGGATCCTCCCGACAGGCGCGTTTCCCCCGCCTGCCGTTCTTCCAGGTTTCATTCCCTGACAACACAGGGGTGCACTCCTCGAATCCATGAGGAGAATTCCCGCAGAACAGGGAATGAATACTCCTCTCCCCGGAGCCGATCGCGGATCCCATTCATTCGCGCGGCCCACTCCGCCCGCCGCCACCCTTTTCCGGACGAGAAAACCCTCCCGCGAACGCGGTGAACCGAGCCGGTGGGCACCGGCTCCCGGGCGGCAGCGCCGGGCCTTCAGGCCGCTCCCACCAGGCCTCGCACCCGGACGCCGGAGCGGCCTCCCCACGACCCACCCCCCGACACGAGGGAAACAGGAAAAGAATATCCGCCCGGCTCCAGAAGAACCGTTGCGGAAATACTCAGCGCACCAACCGGGTGGAACATGTTACAGAAAACTTCCGCCGCCTCCACGGCGCACCCGTGACCTCCGGCAATTCATCAGGAGGCCCTTGGAAGAGAGTTCCGGCCCGGGCAACGAACCACCGATTCACGCGATTTCTCCGGTGTTACCTTCGTGGCCGCGTAGCGGCACCGGGGGGCAGAGGGGGAGACGCGTATGCCGTTGGACGAGAACATGTCCGACTCCTCACGCGACGCCATCAGAGCCCTCACCGGCATCGAGATCCCCAAAGCCAGCATCGCCGCCCTAGGCCGCGCCTCCGAGGTCTAC
>NZ_JAAXPG010000054.1 GCF_012396365.1 Nocardiopsis alborubida
GGTGGGCCTGTTCCTGGAGGCGGGCGAGGCCCCGCGGCCGGGGGAGGAGTTCACCCTGCGCACCACCGTCACCGACGGTCCCGTGGAGGGCGCCCTGCTGGCCCAGCACGTTCCCGGTGAGCTGGAGATCATCGAGGTCGGGGAGGAGGGCGTGGTCAGGGACGGGATCGTGAACTGGCAGGTGGCGGTGCCCGCGGGGGAGGAGGCGGTGTACACGGTGCGCGTCCGGGCGCCGGAGGCGACGGGGGAGCGCCTGGCCAGCACCGCCTGCCTGCTGCTGGAGCGCGACGCCGACCCGGCCGCGTGCGCCAGCGACTCTGTCCTGGTCGCGGAGCGGACTGTGATGTCGCGGGTCTCGGAGTACACCGATCCCGCGAGCCTGCTGCGGGCCGCGGGGGTCGCCCTGGCGGCGGGACTGGCCTGGATGCTGTGGCGGCGCAGGAGGGCGCTGTCGCACAGGTGAGGGCGCCGGTTTTGTTACGTCAGCGTGTCATGAACCCGGGGAGGGAAAACTACAGGGCGTAGTAGTGTTTCCGGCATGGACATTCTCAACTCCGCGCTCGTCTTCCTGCACATGATCGGCCTGGCCGGGATCATCGCGGGCTTCCTCATGCAGGTCATCACCGACAACCCCAAGTCGACCAAGGTCCTGCTGCACAGCTCCCTGCTCCAGCTCGTCACCGGTCTGCTGCTGGTCGGGGTGGCCGAGATGGCCGACCTCGGCGAGATGAACCACGTCAAGATCGCCGTCAAGCTGCTGGTCGCGCTGGCGGTCGTGGTCGTGGGCGTGCTCAACCTGCGCAAGCCCGCCAAGAACCTCGCGATCATCGCGGGGGTGCTCGCCATCGTCAACATCGGCGTGGCCGTCTTCTGGTAAACCCCCTCCCGGAGCGGCCCCCGCAGGCCGCGCCGGAGTTCCCGCCGGTGGCGGCACGAACCGTGCCGCCACCGGTTTTTTCTGTGTGCGTTTCAGTAATCTTGCGAAATTTTTCCCACAGGCCTTGAGGGCTTGCGCGGGCGTCGCCCCAGCTCGCGGGGGGACATCTCGTGGGGCCGTCCTGGCGGGGAAAGCGGACCGAAGCGCGTTGCGGCAGGTGGAAGCGGGAGCCGTCGCGCTGAGTGAGCGGTGTGACGCCCAGAACGGGACCCGTTCACAAGAGCGGTCCGGTCTGTTAGCTTCGTCACGCTCACGCAAACTCTTGCAATCACTGCAAGGGGACGGCGGACGGGGCAGTGCCGCCCCGCCGCGCACCTCCCCCAAGGAGCGCACATGAAGCCCACCGGACCCGGCGCCGTCGCCGGGGCGATCCTGATGGGGGTCGGCCTGCTGGCGGCCCCCGCGCAGGCCACTCCCGTCCCGGCAGCCCCAGTCCAAACAGCACCAGTCCAGGCAGCCTCAGCCCCGGCAGCACCGGTCCCGGCAGCCCCCGCCCCCGCCGAGGACGTCCGGGCCGCCGACAACGGCGAGACCATCGTCCAGCTCTTCCAGTGGAACTGGGACTCCGTCGCCACCGAGTGCGAGGAGTTCCTCGGCCCCCGCGGCTTCGGCGGGGTGCAGGTCTCCCCGCCCCAGGAGCACGTGGTCATCCCCTTCGCCGAGGGCGGCGACTACCCCTGGTGGCAGGACTACCAGCCGACCTCCTACCGCATCGACAACACCCGGCGCGGCACCGCCGAGGATTTCCAGGCCATGGTCTCCACCTGCGCCGACAACGGCGTGCGGATCTACGCCGACGCGATCATCAACCACATGACCGGCGACGGCTCGGGCACCGGCAGCGCGGGCACCGACTGGGCCAAGTACGAGTACCCCGACCTGTTCGGCGACGGCACCGCATCCCGCACCGGGGAGGACTTCAGCTCCTGCCGGGAGGAGATCAGCAACTGGAACGACAAGTGGGAGGTGCAGAACTGCGAGCTCGTCGGGCTGTCCGACCTCGACACCGGTGACCCCGAGGTGCGCGCCCAGATCCGCCGCTACCTCAACGGCCTGGTGGACATGGGCGTGGGGGGCTTCCGCGTGGACGCCTCCAAGCACGTCCCCGAGGCCCACGTCGACGCGATCTTCTCCGACCTGAACGAGGTGCCCGTCTTCGGCGGACAGCCCGACGTCTTCCACGAGGTCTACGGGGACCAGACCATCCCCTACACCGCCTACGCGCCCTACGGCCGCGTGACCGCCTTCGACTACCAGCGCGACATCTCCGACAAGTTCGCGGGCGGCGACATCTCCGGCCTGGCCCAGCTGCCGGACTACGGCGGGCTCACCGACGAGCAGGCCACCGTCTTCGTCGACAACCACGACACCCAGCGCTACCACCCGACCCTGACCTACAAGGACGGCGACCGCTACCACCTGGCCGTGGCGTACATGCTGGCCCACCCCTACGGGCGCCCCGTGGTGATGTCCAGCTACGACTTCGGCTCCAACGTCACCCAGGGCCCGCCCAGCGTCGGCGAGGTGGAGGGCAACCCGGCAGGCTGGATCACCGCGGACACCGACTGCGCCGGCGCCGAGTGGGTCTGCGAGCACCGCCACCCGACCGTCGCCGGGATGCCCGCCTTCCGCAACGCCACCGGCGACACCCCCGTCGTCCAGCGCGCCACCGACGGCTCCTCCCGGCTCGCCTTCGACCGGGGCGACCGCGGCTTCGCCGCCTTCAACGCCACCGGCGCCGCCTGGAACCTGACCGCCGACACCGGCCTGCCCGACGGCAGCTACGACAACGCCGCCGGGAGCGGGACCCTCACCGTCGCCGACGGCCGGATCAGCGCGCAGGTCCCCGCCAACGGGGCCGTCGCCCTGCACGTGGGCGGCACCTGCGACGACCCCGCCGAGTGCGAGGGCGGCGGCGACCCCGGTGAGCCGGGCGACGTCAGCGTCTCCGCCACCGTGGAGACCTGGTACGGCCAGGAGGTGTACGTGGTCGGCTCCACCCCCGGGCTGGGGTCATGGAACCCCCAGAACGGGGTGAGGCTGTCCACCGACGCGTCCACCTACCCCGTGTGGTCGGGCACCGCCCCCATCGGCGCGGACACCGAGTGGAAGCTGGTCAAGGTCGACGGCGCGGGCAACGTCGAGTGGGAGTCCGGCGCCAACCGCGTCGGCCCCGCCACCAGCGTCACCTGGCGCGACTGACCGGGACCCGTGCGCGGCGCCCCGCCCGGGGCGCCGCGCACGGCCTTCCGGGACGCGTTCGCGGAAGCCGCGAACCACTCCCACGGGCCGACCACTCCCGGCCCCGGCGCCCCCGCGTTCGGCTTCTCCCGCGCGGGGGCGCCGACCCAGGAGGGGCCCGCCTCCCGCCGGGGTCGTCCACAGGCCCGGATCGCCTCTGGCGCGGTCCGGGCCGTTCGCGGTCTCCTGGAACACGGGGGGTCCCCGGGGCCCGCCAGCCTCAGCGTGCCCGCGATCTGGCCGCAGGCGTCGCCGACGCGCACCAGAGGACTTCCCCCCGCGGTTCCCAGGTCAGAACCCTTGCGTCACACCAGCAGCGTTTCCGGCCGGTCCACGACCGGCACCTACTGGCGGACGCTCCAAGGACAAGATCACGCTGGCACAGCGCCGGAGCGGCGGACCCTCGCGGACGGCGGGCTGACGGCGGGCTGACGGTGGGCTAGTCGTCGTAGAAGACGCGCTCCATCACCGCCCGGGCCCGGCGCGTGGCGCGCAGGTAGGTCTCCGTCAGCTGTTCGGCCGGACCCTCCCGCGCGAGCTCCACGTTCTCCCCACCCGTGCTCCCCCCGTCAGCGTTCTCCCCGCCCCCGTCCTCCGCGTCCTCACCGTCCCCGCCGCCGGGGCAGCCCATCGCCCCCGCCAGCGCCGCCCGCACCCGCAGGTCCGAGGGCAGCGAGTCCCCGCCCCGGCCGCGCACCAGCATCACCATTCCCCGCACCCGCGACGCCAGCTGCCAGGCCTGGCCCAGCACCTCGCCGTCCTCCTCGTCCAGGAACCCGTGCGCCACGGCCGCATCCAGCGCCTCCAGGGTGCCGGTGGTCCGCAGGTCGGGGTACTCGTGCGCGTGGCGCAGCTGGATCAGCTGGGCCACCCACTCCACGTCCGACAGCCCGCCCCGGCCCAGCTTCGTGTGCAGCGTCGGGTCGGCGCCGCGCGGCAGCCGCTCCGCCTCCATCCGAGCCTTGAGCTTGCGGATCTCCAGTACCGCCGAGGAGTCGATCCCGCCCTCCGGGTACCGGATCGGGTCGATCAGCCTCGTGAACGCCTCCCGCAGCTGCGGATCGCCCGCGACCGGCTTGGCCCGCAGCAGCGCCTGGCTCTCCCACACCTGCGACCAGCGCCCGTAGTACGCCGCGTAGGACTCCAGCGTGCGCACCACCGGCCCGCTGCGCCCCTCCGGGCGCAGGTCGGTGTCCACCTTCAACGGCGGCTCCGCCGCGGGCATCTCCAGCAGCCGCGCCAGCTCCCGCACGACGGCCAGCGCCTGCTTGGTCGCCGCGCCCGTGTCCACGCCCGGCAGGGGGTCGTGCACGTACATCACGTCCGCGTCGCTGGCGTAGGTCAGCTCGCCGCCGCCGAAGCGGCCCATCGCCACCACGCACACCCGCGTGAGCGGCTCGTCCCCCGACGCCGCCACCACCCGGTTCTGCGCCAGCCGCAGCGCCGCCTCGACGGTCACCGCGGCGATGTCGGTCAGCGCCGCGCCCACGTCCTGGACCGAGGCGACCTCCAGCAGGTCGGCCGAGGCCGTGCGCAGCAGCTCGCGGCGGCGCAGCGCGCGCACCGCCGACACCGACTCCTCGGCCGTGTCGTACCGGCGCCGCGCCGCCTCCGCCTCCCCCGCCAGCACCTTCGGGTCGCGGCGCACCAGGTCGCCGTCGTCGTCGAACATCGCCACCGCCTCCGGGGCGCGCAGCAGCAGCTCCGTCACGTACCGGCTCGTCCCCAGCAGCCACGCCATCCGCTCGGCCACCCGCACGTCGTCGCGCAGCAGGCGCAGGTACCACGGCGTGGTGCCCAGGGCCTCGCTCACCTGCCGGAAGCCCAGCAGGCCCGCGTCGGGGTCGGGGGCGTCGGAGAACCAGCCCAGCATCACCGGCAGCAGCGTCCGCTGGATCGCCGCCCTGCGCGAGACCCCCGAGGTCAGCGACTCCAGGTGGCGCAGCGCACCGCCCGGATCGACGAACCCCAGCGCCTCCAGGCGGTCCCTGGCCTGCTCCGGCGACAGGCGCGCCTCCTCGCCCGGCAGCTTGGCCACCGCGTTGAGCAGCGGGCGGTAGAAAAGCTTCTCGTGCAGGCGCCGCACCTCCGACGACACCCGGCGGCGCGCGTCGGTCAGCTCCCGCACCGGGTCCGCGGTCATCCCCAGCGCCCGCCCCAGGCGGCGCAGCTGGTCGGGGCCCTCCTCGGCGGCCGGGTCGGGCATCAGGTGCGTGCGCCGCAGCCGGTCCAGCTGCAACAGGTGCTCCAGCCGCCGCAGGAACCGGTAGGCCTCCGCCAGCCCCGCCGCGTCGCCGCGCCCCACGTACCCGTGCCCGGACAGCGCCTCCAGCGCCTCCAGGGTGTTGCCCGACCGCAGCCGGTCGTCGGTGCGCCCGTGCACCAGCTGGAGCAGCTGGACGGAGAACTCGATGTCGCGCAGCCCGCCCGGGCCCAGCTTGAGCTCGCGCTCCGCCTCGCCCGCCGGGATGTGCGCCACCACCCGGCGGCGCATCGCCTGCACGTCCTCCACGAAGTCCTTGCGGCCCGCCGCCTCCCACACCATGGGGGAGATGACGTCCATGTAGGCCCGGCCCAGCTCCGGATCCCCGGCGATCGGGCGGGCCTTGAGCAGCGCCTGGAACTCCCAGGTCTTGGCCCAGCGCTCGTAGTAGGCGCGGTGCCCCGACAGCGGGCGCACCAGCGGCCCGTTCCTGCCCTCGGGGCGCAGCGCCGGGTCCACCTCCCACAGGGCGCCCTCGGCGTCGGTCTCGGAGGGGACGCGCATCATCGCGGTGGCCAGCCGGGTCGCCGCGCGCATCGCGGCCTGGTCGTCCACCGGCCTCCCGCAACCCCGGCCCTCGCTCCCGTCCGCGCCCGCGTTCCCGCTCGCGTCCTCGCCCTCGTCCGCGTTCCCGTCCACGACCGGCTCGGCCACGAAGACCACGTCCACGTCGCTGACGTAGTTGAGCTCGCGACCGCCGCACTTGCCCATGCCGATGACCGCCAGGCGGCACAGCGCGGCGTCCTCGGGATGCTCGGCGCGGGCCACCGCCAGCGACGCGTCCAGCAGCGACGCGGCCAGGACCGCGAGCTCCCCGGCGACCTCGTCCACCGTGCACAGCCCGGTCAGGTCGCGCCCGGCCAGGCGCAGCACCCTCCTGCGGTAGGCCACGCGCAGGACGTGCCGCAGGTCCTCCGCCGAACCGTCGCCGACCACGGCCGGATCGGCGGTCGGGGCGGGGCTGTGGGGGTCGGCGCCCACGGTGTACAACAGGCCGCGGCGCACCTCCTCCGGCTCGGGGGAGCGGGCGGCATCGGCGCCCCGCAGCTCCCGCCAGTCGCCCGGATGGCGCACCAGGTGGTCGGCCAGGGCGGTGCTCGTGCCCAGCACCCGGCACAGCCGGGCCCGCAGCTCCCGGTCCTCGCGCAGCGCGTCCAGGAACTCGGCGGGGTCGGGATCGGTCTCCAGGACCCGGATCAGTCCGAGGAGCGCCTGGTCGGGGTCGGGCGCCGCCGCGAGCGAGCCGATGACCTCGGTGTCGGCCCGGGCGTCCAGACCGGCCTCCTCCACCAGCCGCAGGGCCCGGGTGCTGTCGCTGAAACCGCGCCTGGCGAGCGCGCCTGCCGTCATGTTCGTCGTTCCGTCCCTCACCACGTGTCAACGGTAACGGTCCGGCCGGTGAGCGGGCCCGTGCCCCGAACCGGATCGGTCCCCGGCGCCCGCGACGAACCGTCCCGCGCACCCGGAACCGGGTCGGGGCCGGTACCCGAACGGATACCGGCCCCGATGGGGGGAGTGCGCGGTGCGCGACTCCCGGAGCTGCTGTCTACGGCCTAGACGTCGTAGTAGAGCTCGAACTCGCGCGGGTGCGGGCGCAGGCGCAGGGAGTCGATCTCCTCGGTGCGCTTGAAGTCCACGTAGGTCTCGATGAGGTCCTTGGTGAACACGCCGCCCTCGAGCAGGAACTCGTGGTCGGCCTCCAGGGCCTCCAGGGCCTCGTCCAGCGACGCCGGGACCGTCTTGATGGCCTGGGCCTCCGCCGGGGGCAGCTCGTAGAGGTCCTTGTCCACGGGCTCCGGCGGCTCGATCTTGTTCTTGATGCCGTCGATGCCGGCCATCAGCATGGCGGAGAAGGCCAGGTACGGGTTGGCCGACGGGTCCGGCACGCGGAACTCGATGCGCTTGGCCTTGGGGTTCGAACCGGTCAGCGGCAGGCGGATGCAGGCCGAGCGGTTGCGCTGGCTGTAGACCAGGTTGATCGGGGCCTCGTAGCCGGGCACCAGGCGGTGGAAGGAGTTCACCGTCGGGTTGGTGAAGGCCAGCAGCGCCGAGGCGTGCTTGAGCAGGCCGCCGATGTAGTAGCGGGCCGTGTCCGAGAGCTGGCCGTAGCCGGACTCGTCGAAGAACAGCGGCTCGCCGTCCTTCCACAGGCTCTGGTGGCAGTGCATGCCCGAGCCGTTGTCGCCGAAGAGCGGCTTGGGCATGAAGGTGGCCGTCTTGCCCGCCGCGTTGGCGACGTTCTTGACGATGTACTTGTACAGCTGGACGCCGTCGGCGTGCTTGAGCAGGGTGCCGAACTTGACACCGATCTCGGCCTGGCCCGCGGTGCCGACCTCGTGGTGCTGGAGCTCGACCTCGATGCCCGAGTCGATCAGGGTGCGGACCATGTCCGAGCGCAGGTCGCTGTAGTGGTCGACCGGCTCGACGGGGAAGTAGCCGCCCTTGTAACGGGGACGGTAGCCGCGGTTGCCGCCCTCGATGGCCGAGCCGGTGTTCCAGGCGCCCTCGATCGAGTCGATCTCGTAGTAGCCGGTGTTGGACCGGGTCTCGAACTTGACGTCGTCGAAGATGTAGAACTCGGCCTCGGCGCCGAAGAAGGCGGTGTCGGCGACGCCGGAGCCGCGCAGGTAGGCCTCGGCCTTGCGGGCGACGTTGCGCGGGTCGCGGCTGTAGGACTCCAGGGTCAGCGGGTCGTGGACGAAGAACGTCATGTTCAGCGTCTTGTGCTTGCGGAACGGGTCCAGCACGCCGGTGCCCAGGTCCGGCAGCAGCAGCATGTCGGACTCGTGGATGGCCTGGAAGCCGCGGATCGAGGAGCCGTCGAACATCTGGCCATCGGTGAACGTCGACTCGTCGACGTTCTCGGTCGGGAGGGTAACGTGGTTCACGCCTCCGAAAAGGTCCGTGAATCGGACGTCGAGGAACTTGACGTCCTCGTCCCGGATAAAGGCGAGCACCTCGTCGACGCTGCTGAACAAAACGAACCTCCGTGCAGGTGGCTGAGACGGTGGACCGGGGTCCGCCCCATCGCGGACACGTCGGATCGCGCGCCGTCTCCCGGCTTCGTTCTCGAAGCTAGGAGTGGGTGGTTTCCACGCCATGTCTCGATTGTTTCCTGTATGTTACGGACCTGGCTGTTGTCGCAGTCCACCGGGTCTGACCCGGTGATTCCGCCCTGTAGGGGTCGGAAAGGGACACCAGACGGCGCCGGTTGTGGTCTCCGCCACGCTCTCTGGTGTGACCTTCGCCATTTTCCCCCGCGGAGGAGCTCACCACCGCTCCGACGCCCCGGGTACGGGTCCTTCCGCAGGGTGGATACCGT
This sequence comes from Nocardiopsis alborubida, assembly GCF_012396365.1. Taxonomy (GTDB): domain Bacteria; phylum Actinomycetota; class Actinomycetes; order Streptosporangiales; family Streptosporangiaceae; genus Nocardiopsis; species Nocardiopsis alborubida. Next base: position 8,764 of record NZ_JAAXPG010000054.1, read on the forward strand.
GGAGGCCATGAGCGACGAGAGCCGGGGCCCCGCCACCGCGGCGGCCGGGGACGACTTCCAGTACCGGGGCAACCGGCTCGGCCTGCCCGAGAGCGGCCCGGGTTCGGTGCCCGGCGTGATGCGCCGCCTGGTGGGGCTCCTCCTGGACTGGGCGCTGTCCCTCGCACTCGCCTGGGGGGCCTACGGCGTCGGGCTGGTCGGCGCGGACGCCGCCAGTCAGGCGGAGGCGGCCCCGATGGTCAGCAACACCGCCCTGGTCGTCTTCGCGGTCATGAACATCCTCCTGCTCACGCTCTTCGGCACCACCGTCGGCCGCCGCCTGGTCGGCGTCGGCATCACCGCCACCGGTGAGCGCTCCTGGCCCTGGTTCGTGTCCATGACGGTGCGCACCCTCCTGCTGTGCCTGGTCATCCCCGCCGTCATCTACGACCGCGACACCCGCGGGCTGCACGACCGGGCCGCCGGGACGATCGCCACCCGCTACTGAGGCCTCACGGGGGGTTCTCAGCGACGGGGGAACCCGGTGCACGGGTGGGCGCGGCCTCTCCGAGCTGCTGTTAACATCCGTTCATTACTTGGCCCGGGAACGGACCGAAATCCTGCGCGCTCACCCCTCGTCCCCCCCACGGGGCTGCTGTCCCCTGCGCGGGAACTCCCACGCACGCCGCCGCACCCAAAGGTTCGCATGGCTGGAAAACGCTCCGCCCCCCGCTCCGCACCACCTGCTCTGGACGCCGTGCGCATGTCCCCGGGGCAGTGGGTCGCCTGCGTGGCCACCGCCCTGGCCATCATCGCCAGCCTCGGCGGCTACGGCTGGTACCAGGGCATCGTCGGCAACATCACCACCGCGCAGGTGGACACCGACGCCTGGGACCGGCCCACCAGCGTCGAGGGCGTGATGAACCTGCTCATCATCGGCTCCGACGTCCGGTCGGGGGAGAACGCCAACTACGGCGAGGCCGAGGGCGAGCGCCCCGACACCATGCTCATCGCCAGCATCAACGTGGACAACGGCGCGGCCACGCTGGTCAACCTGCCCCGCGACCTGGTCGTGGACCTGCCCGGCTGCGACGCCGTGGAGGGCTACGAGGGGATGAGTCCGCACAGCGGCATGATCAACTCGGCGATGACCTTCGGCGGCGTGGGCTGCCAGTGGCAGACCGTCGAGGAGGTCACCGACGTGCACCTGGACCACTTCGTCATGATGGACTTCACCGGGTTCAAGGACATGGTGGACGCCATCGGCGGCGTGGAGATGTGCATCCCCGCGCCCATCGACGACCCCAAGGCGCACCTGACGCTGGACGCCGGGACGCAGACCCTCAGCGGTGAGGAGTCGCTGGGCTACGTGCGCTCCCGCTACGGCCAGGGCGACGGCAGCGACCTGTCCAGGATCGACCGCCAGCAGGAGTTCATGGGCGCCATGCTGCGCCAGGTGCTCAGCAGCGAGGTCATGACCAGCCCGGTGACCATCACCAACTTCCTCAGCGCCGTCACCGACTCGGTGACCACCGACGAGGAGCTGACCGTCGAGACGATGACCGACATCGCCATCTCCATGCGCGAGGTCGACCTGGAGCGCATCCAGTTCGTCACCGTGCCCAACGGCCAGCACCCCGCCGACCCCAACCGGCTGGCCATGAGCCAGCCCGCCGCCTCCGAGCTGTTCGCGGCGATCAACTCCGGCGCCTACCTGGAGGACGAGGAGCCGGCGGAGGAAGGGGAGGAGTCGGAGGAGGACTCCGGAGGCGCCGCCCCCGCTCCCGCCGACATCTCCGTGCAGGTCCTCAACAACACCGGTGTCACCGGCCTGGCGAACGAGGTCCAGGGCGTCCTGCTGGGGGAGGGGTACGACGTCACCGGCATCGGCGAACCCGAGGTGCGCTTCCCCGAGCTGACCACCGTCTACTACGCTCCGGGTGAGGCGGCCGCCGCCGAACTGCTGGCGGGTTCGCTGGAGAACGCGGTCACCGAGGAGGTCGCCGACCTCCCGCAGACCCTGGAACTGGTCATCGGCCAGGACTGGAACGGCTTCGCCGACGGAGAAGGCTCGTCCGGGCCCGAGGTCTCCATCACCGAGGACCTGGGCGGCACCACCGCGGCGGGGGCGCAGGAGAGCGCCTGCTGAGGGCCGGTGACCGGGATCCGGTCGCCGGTTTCGATCTGACACGGTACGTGCCCGTCCGGTACCATCCGGCCGTTACGTCCGTGTCGTCGCTCGCGAAGTGCGCCGTCCCTCCGGCGACCGGACCAGCCCTTGTCCCATACCGAATCGCAGGTGCCCTTTGGCTCCCAGAAACGCGTCCTCAGCCCTGGCGGGGAAGATGAGTCTCGGCCAGTGGGTGGCGTGCGGGACGACCGGCCTGCTCATCGCGGCCAGTCTCACCGTGTACGCGGGCTACCGCGACGTCCTCAGCATCGACACCGAGGAAGTCAACACCGACGCATGGGGCGACCGTCCCGCCCAGGCGGAGGGCATCCACAACATCCTGCTGCTCGCCACCGACGAGCGCGCGGGTGAGGACGCCGAGTACAACGTGGCCAACGGGGTCCGCCCCGACGTACTCGTCGTGGTGAGCATCGACGTGGACAACGGCGGGGTGACCATGGTCAACATGCCCCGCGACCTGCTGGTGCCGATGCCCGACTGCCCGGCCAACGGCGAGGACCCCGGGGTGGCGGCGGGCACGGTGGACCAGCTCAACCACGCCATGACCTACGGCGGGCTGGACTGCCAGGGCAACACGGTGGAGACGATCACCGACATCCACCTCGACCACATGGTGATGGTCGACTTCGCGGGCTTCCAGGACATCGTGCAGTCCATCGGCGGCGTGGAGATGTGCGTCCCCGAGCCCATCGACGACCCCAAGGCGCACCTGACGCTGGACGCCGGGATGCAGACCCTCAACGGCGAGCAGGCGCTGGGCCTGGCCCGCTCCCGGGCCAGCACGGAGCAGGGCAGCGACCTCAACCGGATCGAGAACCAGCAGCGGATGATGGGCGCCATCCTGCGCAAGGTCACCAGCGGCGAGATCATGTCCAGCCCCGCCACGCTCTACGACTTCATGGGCTCGGTCACCGACAGCCTGGTGACCGACGACGGGTTCACCGTGGACCAGATGACGGAGCTGGCCATCGCGATGCGCGAGGTCGACCTGGGGCGGATGCGGATGGTCACCGCCCCGGTCCTCGAAGCCCCGAGCAACGCGAACAAGCTGGTGCTCAACGAGGGCCCCGCCCAGGAGCTGTTCTCCGCGGTCGCCTCCGGTGAGGCCCTGCCCGAGGAGGAGGGCGGCGACGGCGGCGGCGAGGGGTCGGAGGAGGCCGAGGAGACCGCCGTCGAACCCGCGGACGTGTCCGTGCGGGTGCTCAACGGCACGGGCATCACCGGCCTGGCGAGCCAGGTCGGGACGCTGCTCACCGAGCAGGGGTTCAACGTCACCGGTGAGGGCGACCCGGTCGAGCGGGTCCCCGAGGCCACCACGATCTACCACGGCCCCGACCAGCTCGCGCAGGCCGAGGAACTGGCCTCGGCGCTCAGCGTCGCCCGGCTGGAGGAGGTCCCCGGCTTCGGCGAGGAGCTGGAGCTGGTGATGATCGCCCAGGACTGGGACGGCCTGGCCACGAGCGGCGGGGGCTCCGGCGGCGAGGGGGGCGAGGGCGACGCCCTGGCCGGCCTGGACGCCAGCACGGCCGCCGAGGACGAGGTCAGCTGCGAGTAACCCTCAAGGACGCTCCCAGGGCCCCGCGGTCACCGCACGGTGACCGCGGGGCCCTTTTCCGTGCGGTGCGCCCGTGCCTCCACGGCGGGGGCGGAGGTGACGGATCCGGGTTTATCGTTTATCGTTACTATCGAAAAGCGATAAGAGAAAGGCCGTCATGTCCCTTCGCAAGGCCCTGGTCTGGTCCAGGGCGGACTCCGCCCTGCTTCGGTTCGTACTCGTCGTCTTCCTGGGCTTCCAGGTGGTGCACGGGCTCTTCCTGGCCGTCTGGGGCGCCGGGTTCGCCTCCGCTGACACCAGTGCCGGGCTCAACGAGCTCACCTGGTGGCTGCCCGCCGACGTGCCCGCGCCTGCGGTGGACGTCGCCGCGCGCGGCGACGTCACCGTGGAGGGGGCCGGGCGCATGGTGATCACCTTCCACGACCCCTCCGCGGCCGAGCGCCTGCTGCTGGTGGCCCCCGCCCTGCTCACCACCCTGGCCATCGGTCTGGTCACCTACCTGCTGCTGCGCATGGCCCTGACCGCGGACAGGGGGGACCTGTTCACCACCGCCAACGTCCGCCGCATGTACGCCATCGCCCTGACGGTGGTCATCGCCCCCATGGTGGTCCTCCTCGCCGAGACCGTCGCCGGTGCCGAGCTGGAGCGCCGCACGGTGGAGTCGGACGCCCCCGTCCTCTTCGCCCTCACCTTCGGGCTGCAGGGCGGGGTCGTGCCGCTGGTCCTGGTCGGGCTCCTCCTCGCCGCCCTCGCCGAGGTCTTCCGCCGGGGCACCCGGCTCCGCGAGGACGTCGAGGGGCTCGTCTGATGCCGCCCGAGGAGGCCACCGGCGTCCGCGTCCACCTGGACAAGCTCCTGGCCGAGCGCGGTATGACCCTCACCCAGCTGGCCGAGCGGGTCGGCGTCACCGTCGTCAACCTGTCGGTGCTCAAGAACGGCCGGGCCCGGGCGATCCGCTTCTCCACCCTGGCCGCCCTGTGCCGCGAACTCCGCTGCCAGCCCGGCGACCTGATCAGCTACGACCCCGAGTGATCCGGTCCCGGGCAACGCGAGGGGGCCGCCGCACCGCGTGGTGCGACGGCCCCCTCGTCCGGCCGCGTGCCCGGTCGGGTCAGCCGCCCATCTGGCCGCGCATGCCCCTGGGCATCTTGGCGTTCTTGGGCATCGGCCCCTTGGGCATCTGCATCTTGGCGGGCAGCGCCTTGAGCCGGTAGTTGAGCTCGGCGGTCCCGGCCTTGTCCAGGTTGCGGGGCAGCCTGACCAGCGTGCGCTGGAGCTTGGAGACCGGCACCTGGTCCTCGCCGTTGCCCACCTTGAAGTCGTAGATGGGCGTGTCGTAGGCGACGCGGGCCACGCGCTTCTTCTCACCGGCGATCAGCGGCTTGAGGCGGCCGGGGTCGCCCTCGCCGACCAGGATCACGCCGGGGCGCCCCACCACGCGGTGCACGACGTCCATCTGCTTGTTGGCCGCCACACCCGGCTCGACCACCCAGTTGCCGCGCATGTTGTCCAGGATCGCCATGCCCGCGCCCAGGCGTCCGTCCAGCATCTTGTACTGCACGCGCTGCGCGGAGCGGGTGAAGATGATGAAGCCCACCAGGAAGGCGACCGGCAGACCGGTCAGCGGCCACAGGATCCACGACCCGGTCCAGATGCCGATGCCGATGAACACCGCGAGGATGACCAACGCCGCCGTGACCGCGAGCGGGATGCTGCGCGGGCTCTGCTGGTGGACGACCTTGGCGACCATGCCGATCTGCTTGAGACGGCCCGGCTGCTTCTCGGCGCCGTCCTTGCCTTGGGCCGTGTTCTGTGAACCCTTGGGCTTTTTCGCCATCGTGCTCTCAGGCAGCTCACGCCGACGCCGGATCGGCGGGGAAGGAGATCCCTGGGCTGCCTTGCCTCCTCTTCGCGGTCGTCCTGGGTGCGGCGCCTCGCGGCGCCACCGACGGGCGCCTGCCCTCATCAGGATATGTGCGGGTGCCCTCAGGTGAGGAACGGTGGCCAGCGGGCCACCGTTCCAGCTTGGTCACGACTCGTACGGAAAATCCGTTACGCCTTGTTCGCCAGGGCGGCGTTCTCGGCGTCCCGCTTCTCCCGGGCCTGCTTGTACAGGCGGCCCGCCCGGTAGGAGGAGCGCACCAGCGGCCCGGACATGACACCGGCGAAGCCGATCTCCTCGGCCTCCCGGCCCAGCTCCACGAACTCCTCCGGCTTGACCCACCGGTCGATCGGGTGGTGCAGCTTGGAGGGGCGCAGGTACTGGGTGATGGTCAGCAGGTCGCACCCGGCCTCGTGCAGGTCGCGCATCGCCTCGCTGATCTCCTCACGGGTCTCGCCCATGCCCAGGATCAGGTTCGACTTGGTGACCAGGTTGTCCGCGCGCGCCTCGGTGATGACCTTGAGGGAGCGCTCGTAGCGGAAGCCCGGACGGATGCGCTTGAAGATCCGCGGCACCGTCTCGACGTTGTGCGCCAGCACCTCCGGACGCGAGCCGAACACCTCGGCCAGCTGGTCGGGGTCGGCGTTGAAGTCGGGGATGAGCAGCTCCACGCCCGTGCCCGGGTTGAGCTCGTGGATCTTGCGGACGGTCTCGGCGTACAGCCAGGCGCCGCCGTCCTCCAGGTCGTCACGGGCCACACCGGTGATGGTGGCGTAGCGCAGGTCCATGGTCTTCACGGAGTTGGCGACCTTGGTCGGCTCCATGCGGTCCAGGGCGCTGGGCTTGCCGGTGGCGATGTTGCAGAAGTCGCAGCGCCGCGTGCACTGGTCGCCGCCGATGAGGAAGGTGGCCTCGCGGTCCTCCCAGCACTCGTAGATGTTGGGGCACCCGGCCTCCTGGCAGACCGTGTGCAGGCCCTCGCTCTTGACCAGGGAGAGGAGCTCGGTGTACTCGGGCCCCATGTGCGCCTTGATCTTGATCCACGGCGGCTTCTTCTCGATGGGGGTCTCGCTGTTGCGCGCCTCCACGCGCAGCAGCCTGCGGCCCTCAGGAGCGATGGTCAACGTGAACCCGTTCCCTTCTGTGCCCCGTGCCGGGGACCCTTCCCCTCGTGGGGGCTCGGCGTCCCCGCGGGGACTGGCTCATGGTGTGGTGTGTCATCCGCGCGCGGCGGCGCCGGAGAGCAGGTCCGCGCCGTCGGTGTGGCGGTACTCCCGCGTGCCGAGGAGGTCCGCCAGGTGGCGTTCCATCCGGGGCCGCGCGTCGGCCACGGACACGTCGCACCCCAGTTCGGCGGAGAGCGAGGTGACCCCGGCGTCGGTGATCCCACACGGGATGATCCGGTCGTACCACGACATGTCATTGTTGCAGTTCAACGCGAGCCCGTGCATCCCGACCCCGCGGGCGATCCGGCAGCCGATGGCGGCCACCTTGCGTTCGATGAGGCCGCGCTCGGGGTCGGCCTCCAGCCACACCCCGGTGCGTCCCTCCACCCGGGTGCCGGTCAGGCCGTACTCCGCGACGGTGCGGATGATGGCCTCCTCCAGCATCCGGACGTAGGCGATCACGTCGATGGGGTCCGGCAGCCGGACGATGGGGTACACCGTCAGCTGGCCGGGGCCGTGCCAGGTGATCTTGCCGCCCCGGTCGATGTCCACCACGGGCGCCCCGGGGTCGGTGATGGGACGATCCCACCTCCCGGTGCGCTTTCCCGCGGTGTACACGGGCTCGTGTTCCAGCAACAGGACGGTGTCGGGCACCTCATCGGCGACGCGGCGCTCGTGGAGCCGCTTCTGGAGATCCCAGCCCTGGTGGTAAGGGACGGGAGTGTCGCCCAGCCATGCGTAAACGAGATCACTCACACATCCAACCTTACGCCCCGGTGGACGGCGCGGGTCTGCCCAGGATGTCGGATAGCGCACGGTCCACGGTGGGCAGCGCGAAGGAATAACCGGCCTTGGTGAGGCGTTCGGGCTCGGCCCTGAGGTCGATCAGCGCGGTCTCCTCGGCGAAGTCCCCCAGCACCGCGCGCATCGCCACCGCCGGGACCGCCAGGGCGGTGGGGCGCCGCAGGACGCGGCCCAGCGCCCTGGTGAACTCGGCGTTGGTCACCGGCTCGGGCGCGCACATGTTCACCGGGCCGGTGACCTCGGGGTGCTCCAGCAGGAAGCGCACGGCACCGATCTGGTCGCGCATGGCGATCCAGCTCATGTACTGGCGCCCCGACCCCAGGCGTCCGCCCAGCCCCGTCCGGTACAGCGGCAGCAGCGTGCCCAGCATGCCGCCCGAGCGGTCGAGCACCACCGAGGTGCGCATGTGCGCCACCGACAGGCCCGCCTCCTCGGCCGGGGCGGTGGCCTCCTCCCAGTCCCGGCAGACCCCGGCCAGGAAGCCGGTGCCCGGCGGGGAGCCCTCGGTGGCCGCCTCGCCGCCGGTGTCGCCGTAGAAGTGCATCCCCGACGCGCTCAGCAGGCGCGGGGGCGGCGAGGACATCCCCGCCAGGGCCTGGCACAGGGTGCGGGTGCCGCGCACGCGGCTGCGCCGGATGAGGGTGCGCCGGTGCCGCGTCCACAGGGCCGGGCCGACCGGTGCTCCGGCCAGGTGCACCACGGCGTCGGCCTCGTGCAGGGCCACGGTGTCCACCCGGCCCTGTTCGGGGCGCCACTCCGCCTCCTCCACGTCCGGGTGGTGCCGCCCCCGCGGCAGGTGGCGCACCATGCGCACCACCGTGTGCCCGTCGCCGAGCAGGGACGCCTCCAGCGCCCTGCCGATGAGTCCCGTCGCCCCCGTGATAGCCACTCGCATGGTCCTGGGTCTACCCGAAGGAGGGCGATACTCGCGCGGGAAGACACACCAAAGGGACGACCGAGGACACCCGCCCGGTTTTTCTTCGGCTTTTTCCTCGAAAGAGCTGCGCGAGGGGCCCTCGGTCTTCTACTTTGAACGTGGGACAGGAACTCCGCGTCAGTGCGGAGCTACTGTGGGCGACGCGCTGTCGGGCTGACTGCCGCGTCCCCGACCACAGACCTTTGATGATGGGGATCATCAGGGGATGGTGATTGGTGGGGTAGAAAACGGGGCGGCGCCGAGAGGCGCCGCCCCGTCCACGTGTGCCGTCACTTCGGGCCCGGTTCCCCGGTGCTCCCGGGTTCCGTTGCCCCGTCAGCCCAGCCGCCGGGGGTTGGTTCGGGCGCCCACGGGCCCTGGAGGTGGCGGAGGCGGGTTCCCTCGGGAGAGCCGCGCCGCAGGCGTCCGTCGAGGGTGGCGGCGGGCGACGGTGCGGGCGCGAGCGAACCCGTTGGAGGCACCGCTGCGCCTTCTCCCACCCGATTCCGGTGCTCGGGGCGTCCGAACACGGGGCGGAGCCCCGGAGCGAGCACCGCTAACCGGGGTAGGGGCGCCGCTCCCGGGCCTCGCGCAGGGCCAGCGCCCACCACGCCAGCTGGCGCAGCATCCGCTCCACGGCGGCCTCAGCGGACGACATGTCCACCACAGGGGCCCCGTCCGGACCGAACATCGTCTGCGCGTTGTGCAGGCTGACCGTGTCGCGGATCGTGGCGGTGTGCAGCTCCGAGAAGACCGACCGCAGCTGCTCGATCGCCCGCAGGCCGCCGGACATCCCGCCGTAGGAGACGAAGCCGACCGCCTTGCCGAACCACTCCCGGCGCGCGGCGTCGATGGCGCTCTTCAGCTCGCCCGGGTAGCCGTGGTTGTACTCCGGGGTCAGCACGACGTACCCGTCGGCCGCCTCCACCGTGTGGGCCGGCTCCGGGGCCATCGGGCCGCCGTGGCCGTCCTGGGGGCTGATGTCCTCCACGTCGAGGAAGTCGAACGCCACGGAGGGGTCCGGGTACTTCCCGGCCCGGTCCACGAACCAGCGGGAGACGGCGGGTCCGGTGCGGCCCCGGCGGTTTCCGCCGAGGATGACCGCGATCCGAAGGTTGTCCATGTGGGTCCTTGCTTCTCTGTGCCGTCTCGGCCCACACACACGGGCGGGCACGTCGGGCGGGCACGCGCGGACCGGCTCGGCCCTGGTGGCCGGAGCCGCGCGGCGCACCGTCGGTTCTTCGGGAACAGGCCAACGCTAGGACCTCAACAGGTCTTGAGGTCAAATCGGACAGCAGATTCCCCAATAAAGGACGCGCCGGGCCGGGTGCCGTCGTGCGGCACCCGGCCCGGCGGGTGGTGCGGGAGGGCCTTCGCGGCCCGGACCTACAGGCCCAGGTCGTCCTCGAAGGCACCCTCCTCCAGACGCGCCTTCACGCTCTGGAGGAAGCGCCCGGCGTCGGCGCTGTCGATCAGGCGGTGGTCGTGGGCCAGCGACAGGTACACCATCGAGCGGACCGCGATCACCTCGTCGCCCATGGCGGTGTCCTCGACCACGACGGGGCGCTTGACGACCGCGCCGGTGCCCAGGATGGCCACCTGCGGCTGGTTGATGATCGGCGTGCCGAACAGCGCGCCGGTGCAGCCGGTCTCGGCGATGGTGAACGTGCCGCCGCCCAGCTCGTCCGGGCCCAGCTGGCCTGTGTGGGCGCGCTCGGTGAGGTCCTTGAGCCTGCGCGCCAGCTCACCCAGGCCCAGCTTGCCCGCGTCCTTGACCACGGGGGCCAGCAGACCGCGCTCGGTGTCCACCGAGACGCCGAGGTTCTCCACGTCGTGGTAGGTCACCTCCTGCTTGTCGCTGTCGACCACCGCGTTGAGCTTGGGGTGGGAGCGCAGGGCCTCCACCGCGGCCAGCGCGAAGAACGGGAAGAAGTCCAGCCGCACGTCCTCGCGCTCGGCGAAGCGCTCGGCGGAGTGCTCGCGCAGGCGGGCGATCTTGGTGACGTCCACCTCGATGACCTGCGTGGTCGTGGCCGAGACGTGGAGCGACTCCACCATCCGGTCCGCGATGGACAGGCGCAGGCGGGTGAGCTTCTCGGTGCGGCCGCGCAGGGAGGTGTCGGTGGCCTCCTTGCGCGGGGCCGAGGAGGGCGCGGGGGCGGCGGCGCGGGCGGCGTCGGCCTTCTGCTCCTCGGCGGCCTTGAGCACGTCCTGCTTGCGGACGCGGCCGCCCACACCGGTGCCCTTGACCCGGCTGAGGTTCACGCCGTGCTCGGAGGCGAGCTTGCGCACCAGCGGGGTCACGTACGCCTCGGTCCCGGCGTCGGTGCCCGAGGCGCGGCCGGTGCCGCTGAGGGTGCCGATGTCCACGGACGGGCTCTCGCGGTCCCGGTCCCTGTCCGCGGCGGGCGCGGACCCGGCCTTCGGCTCCGGGGCGGGCTCGGCGGGCTTCGTCTCGGCCTCGGGCTCGGCGGGCTTCGACTCCGCCTTGGGTGCGGCCTTGGGCTCGGCCTCGGCCGGGGCGGCGCCCTCGGAGACGGCCGGGGGCTCGTCCCCGGTGCCGCCGATGACGGCGATCTCCGCGCCGATCTCCACGGTCTCGTCCTCGTCGACGAGGATCTTGGTGAGTACGCCCGCGACGGGTGACGGAATCTCGGTGTCCACCTTGTCGGTGGAGACCTCAAGGA
>NZ_JAAXPG010000055.1 GCF_012396365.1 Nocardiopsis alborubida
CTCACGGGTGCGCCCGGTGATGTCGGAGCCGCGGCGGCCGACGAACGTGGTGTCGGTGGGGAGGAGGCGGGCTCGTCGTTGGCGTAGGGCGGGGATCATGTCGGGGGTGATGGAGGGGGTGATCTCGTCGCAGAGGAGGGTGAGGGCGGCGGCGAGTTCGGGGTCGAGTGCGGGGCGGGGCGGGGTGGTCACGGTGGCCTCCGGTGTGGTGTGTCGTGCGTCACCATTGTCGGGGGCGGGTGCGTGTGCGGGGCAGTGCCGTGTGGCGGGTGTGTGCCGCCGTGCGGCGGGGTGTGCTCGGGTGGGCCCGGGTGCCCGGGGCCGCCCCCGGCGGTGCCCGGGTGCGAGGGGTTCTCGTGGCCGGGGAGGGCCGGGGGCGGTGGTGGTTATGCGCCCAGGGCCTCGGCGATGGTGACCGGTACCCGGGGCAGGGTGTGGTCGCCGTCCTCGATCGCCCAGACGCATTCCTGGAGGACGCGGACGAGGGTCCAGGCCCGTGCGCGGTCGCGGGGGATGTGGGCGGCCTCGGAGACCAGGTCCAGGCGGCGGCGGGTCTCCTTGCGGGGGTCGCCGGTGGCGAGGGCTTCGTCCCAGCGGTTGTGCAGGGTGGGGAAGAGGTCGAAGCCGGGGTCTCCGGCGAGGGGTTTGGGGTCGATGGCGAGCCAGGGTTCGCGGTCGGTGCCGGGCAGCGGGGCGAGCACGTTCTGGAAGTGCAGGTCCCAGTGCAGGAGCCGGTCTCCGGCTTCGGGGGCCATCTCGCGGGCGCGGGCGGTGAGTGCGCTGATGCGGTCGCGTTCGTGTGCGGTGCGCAGGCGCGGGGTGAGGAGGTGGGCCCGGGTGGCCATGGTGCGGGTGGTGTCGGCCAGGGTGCGCATGCCCTGGGGTGCCCGGTGGGAGGTGAGGCGGGCCAGGAGGGTGCCGATGGTGGTGAGGGCCTCGTCGATGGGGACGGGGTCGAGTGTGCGTGTGGGGTCGAGGGGTTCGAGGAGCATGGCGCCGGTGTCGGGGTCGTGTTGGAGGAGGCGTACGGCGCCGTCGCCGGCCCAGGTGCGCAGGGCGTGGGGTTCGCCTTCGCTCTCGGCGTCCACGGGTTGGATCTTGAGCATGGCGGTGGTGGCGTCGGGGCGTCGTACGGGGATGACGAGGGCGACCATGCCGTGCATGGGTGTTCCGGTGGGCTGGAGGTTCCAGTGCCGGAGTTGGCGTTGGGTGAGTGCGGGCAGTGCTTGGGTCCACTCGGGGCCGAAGAAGCGGTCCAGGAGGGGTGCGAGGGCCTCGGGGACGCGGATCGGGGGAGTGTCGTCGTGCATGTGGTGTTGTCCTTCGTCGTCTTGTGATGGCTGGTGACGAAGGGCACCTGGGGGACCACGGGTCTAACGCATACCGAACACCTCGTCGTTGTGGGTCTGGGGTTCGACGGTAGCGGGTGTGTGGGGGTGGCGCATCTGGTGTGGGAGGTGTGTCGCCGGGCGGTCGTTGGCGGTGGTGCCGCCGGGGTGGTCGGGTTGTCCGTGCCGGTTTCGTGTTCCTAGTGTGCCGGGGGTTGTGAGGGTCTGCGGGAGAGGGCCTGGACCATGGCGTTGAGTGCCGGTTTGGGGGTGTAGGAGTCGTCGAAGGGCAGTGCGGCGGTGTAGCCGGGGAACCACTCGGGGATCCAGGAGTGTTCGTCGCTGACTCCCCACACGGACACGCGTACGCAGCGGGGGACGTCCAGGCAGGCTTCGATGACCTGTTCGTACTCGCGGGCCTGGTTCTGGAGGGCGCCCTGGGGGACGGGTTCGGGGATGCGCACGTCCAGTTCGCTGATGCTGACCTCCAGGCCCAGGTCGGTGAAGCGGCGCATCTGTTCGGCGAGGTCGTCGGGGACGTGGCCGTGGATGAAGTGGCTCTGGAAGCCGATGCCGTGCAGGGGGACGCCGCGTTCGAGCAGGGTGGTGGCCAGTTGGTACAGGGCGTCGGTCTTGGGGCCGCCGCCCTCGATGCCGAACTCGTTGATGTAGAGGCGGGCCTGGGGGTCGGTCTCGTGGGCCATGGTCAGGGCTTCGGCGATGTAGTCCTCGCCCAGGACCTGGTGCCACAGGTTCTGCCGTAGGCGGGGGCCGCTGTCCTCGAAGGGTTCGTTGATGATGTCCCAGGAGGTGACGCGTCCCTGGTAGCGGCCCATGAGGGCCTGCATGTGCTCGCGTATGACCTGGCGCAGTTCGTCGGGGGTCCAGGTGCCCTGGGCGAGCCAGGCGGGTTGTTGGTTGTGCCAGAGCAGGGTGTGGCCGTGGACGGTGAGGCCGTTGCGTTCGGCGAAGTCGACCACGGTGTCGGGGCCGCTCCAGTCGAAGGTGTGGCGCTGGGGTTGGACGTACTCCCATTTCATGGTGTTCTCGGCGGTGAGTGAGGTGTAGTGCTCGGTGACCACCGATTGGTATTCGCGGTCGTGTACGAGGGGGTTGACGGCTACGGCGACGCCCAGGTCGATGTCGCTCTGGCGGGCCAGTCGGGGGAGTTGGCCGGCGCTGTCGGACTCTGGTTGGGCGGGCAGGGTGAGGACCAGGATCGCGGTGACCAGGAGGATGACCGCGCACAGGGCGGCCGCGGTCAGCAGGGCTCCGCGTCCGCGGGTGAGCGAGCGCCATGGGGAGGATGCCGTGCTGCGCATCTGGTCGGCTCCCACCTTCTACCGGGTGCCCGTGGTGACGGGGAAGGCCGACAGGGAGCGTACGACGGTGGTGGGGCGGCGGGTGGGGTGGGCGGTGGGTCGCAGGTGTGGGAGGCGTTCGGCCAGGGCGCGCAGGGCGATGCGGCCCTCCAGGCGGGCCAGGGGTGCGCCCAGGCAGTAGTGGATGCCGCTGGAGAAGGAGAGGTGGTCGGCGGCGTCGGGGCGGGTGATGTCGAAGCGGTCGGGGTCGGTGAAGCGTGCGGGGTCGCGGTTGGCGGATCCGATCAGGCACATGGCGTAGCCGCCGCGGTGGAGGGGTTGGCCCTGGACGGTGGTGTCGGTGTGGATCCAGCGGCTGGTCATCTGTACGGGTGAGTCGAAGCGCAGGATCTCCTCCACGGCGCCTGGTGCCAGGGAGGGGTCGGCGACCAGGCGTTCCCATTGTTGGCGGTGGCGCAGCAGGGCCATCACCCCGTTCCCGATCAGGTTCACGGTGGTCTCGAATCCGGCGATTAGCAGCAGGCGGCACATCGTGCGCAGTTCGGTCGCGGTGAGGTGGCCGTCGTCGGCCTGGGTGAGCAGGGTGGAGACGACGTCATCGCGGGGGTCGGCGCGGCGTTGTTGCATGAGCCGGGTGAACAGCAGGTCCAATTGTGCCGTGGCCTGGTGGATGCGGCGCAGGTGACTCGCCGAGCGGGCGCCGTCCAGGGCGCTGCCGATGGCCTGGCCGATGCGGACGAACTCGGCGTCCTCGGAGGCGGGGACGCCGAGCAGGCGGCTGATGACGGCGATGGGCAGGGGTTGGGCGAAGTCGCGCATGAGGTCGAAGCGGCCTTTGGCGGTGGCCCTGTCCAGGAGTTCGTGGGTGATCTTGGTGATCTCGGTTTCGTACTCGCCCATGCGGCGGGGGCTGAAGGCGGGGCGGGCGAGTTGGCGCAGGCGGGTGTGTTCGGGTGGGTCCTGCATGAGGAAGGACAGGTCCAGGACGTCGAACTGTTGGGGTGGTGTGGTGCCGTCGGGGGGTTGGACGCCGAACTCGCGTCCGCGTAGGAGGGCGCTGACGGCTTGGTAGGTGTTGGCGGTGCGGAAGCCGAGTTTGCTGGTGGCGAAGGGGCCTTGGGTGCGCAGGCGTTGGTAGTTGGGGTAGGGGTTGTCGCGCCAGGGGTAGTGCAGGAGTCTGCTGGGGTGGTCGCCGGTCTGGGCGGCGGTCCAGGAGGCCGCGTGGGCCAGGCGCAGGTGGGCGTCGGTGCGCAGGGCGTCGGGGATCTGCATGGTGTGTTCTCCTGTCGCGTTCTTTTCGACCCTAGGCGGGTGGGGGGTGCCTGGTCATGTGGGTTGGTGACTTGGCCGTGTGCGGTCAGGGGGGAACTTTGCGGGGTGGTTCGTCGTTGGGGTGCGGCGTTGGTGTGTGCCGGGTCGGGGCTTGGTTTTCGGGGGATTGGTGGGGTGTGGGGGCACACGCCGGGGTTTGTGGGGGGAGGCTGGGGGTGCGCCCGCCGATAGGTTGGGGGCAGGCGTCTTTCCGGCGGGTGCGCGGGCACCGGGGGAGGCGGTGGTCATCCTCTGGCACCCGGGGGTGGCGGAACGTCGTGTGTGGAGGCTGTAGTGTCCCTTAGGCTCGATCCCAGTGACCCGGAACGTATCGGTCGGTATCGGCTGATCGGCCGTTTGGGCTCTGGCGGCATGGGCCAGGTGTTCTTCGGCCGCTCCGCCGGGGGTCGGGCGGTGGCCGTCAAGCGCGTTCATCCGCACATGGCGGCCGACGCCTCCTTCCGGGAGCGTTTCGCCCGTGAGGTCAACGCCGCGCGTCAGGTCAGTGGTGCGTTCACGGCGCCGGTGATCGACGCGGGTCCCGATGACGAGGTGCCCTGGTTGGTCACCTCCTATGTGCCCTCCCTGCCGTTGGACACGGCGGTGCACGACCACGGTCGGTTGCCGGAGGAGAGTGTGCGGGTGCTGGCTGCGGGTCTGGCGGAGGCGTTGGCCGACATCCACCGGGTGGGTCTGATCCACCGTGACCTCAAGCCCGGGAACGTGTTGTTGGCCGAGGACGGGCCTCGGGTGATCGATTTCGGTATCGCCCGTGCCACGGACGGTACGGCGGCGACGCAGTCGGTGATCGGCACGCCGGGGTTCATGAGTCCGGAGCAGGTGCAGGGGGAGGCGCTCACCCCGGCCAGTGACCTGTTCGCCTACGGTGCGGTGTTGGCCTATGCCGCGGCGGGCACGGGTCCCTTCGGTGAGGGCAGTATGCCGACGATGGTCATGCGCATCATCAGTCGTGAGCCGGATCTGTCGGGTGTGCCCGAGTCCCTGCGTCATCTGGTGGCCGCGTGTTTGTCCAAGGATCCTCGTGGTCGTCCGGGTCCTGGGGAGATCCTGGACTATCTGGGTGATGTGGCCACGGGTCCGACCTGGTTGCCCGCGGCGGTGATGCGGGGGGTGCAGGAGCAGGTGGCCAAGGTCAACGGGGCGTTGGCGGCCGCGGCCGGGGACGCGCGCGCCACCGGTCAGCATCAGCGCACGGAGGTGTTGGGTCAGGGTGGTGCCGCCGCTGTGGGTGGTGCGGCGGGAGCCGCGGCCGGGGCGGGTGTGTTCGGTGATGAGGCGGCCACCCGGGTCACGCCGCAGGTGCCGGGGCACGAGGGTGGTGCGACCTCGGTGTTGGGTGAGCAGCAGGGGTATGGGGCCACGGCCCGTTTTCCCGGGGCGCAGCAGGTTCCGCCGACCGCCCAGTACGGTCAGGGCGCCACGGCTTACGGCCAGGAGGGGGCCGTCCATGGTCAGGGCGGTGCTCCTTACGGGCGGGAGGAGACCTCGGGTCACCGGAGGCCGGACCGGCCCAGCCAGGAGGACGCCTACGCCGACCTGTACGGCGGGCGGCGTGAGCCGGCCGCGGATGCGCACCGTCAGCAGCAGGAGCAGTTGCGTCAGCAGGAGGAGCAGCGCCAGCGCCGGATGGAGGAGCAGCAGCGCCATCAGGACGAGCAGCGCAGGCGGGTGGAGGAGCAGCAGCGCCAGCAGCAGGAGCAGCGGTTGGAGCAGCGTCGCCGTCAGGAGGCCGAGCGCGCCCACCGTGAGCGTGTGCGGGCCGAGCAGGAGGCGGCGCGCCGGGCCCAGAGCCAGGCGCGCCATGCCGACCAGCCGGGCCTGTGGGGTTTCGTCAAGCTGTTGCCGTTGTTGGTCATTCCGCTGATCCAGGTTCCGCTGGGGTACGGGGCGGCGTTGGCGTGGGCGTGGTTCACCACCGAGACGCAGGTGTGGACGGGTGCGCCCTATGCTTTCGAGCCTTTTCGGTGGGAGTCGTTCTGGCACGCGATGATGTTGGGGTACTTCATCCTCAACAACCTGGTGTCGTTGGAGTATCTGGTGCGGTCGTTGCGTACGTCCTTCGTCACCGGTGCGGTGTTGGCGTTGGGGGCGATCGCGGCGACCAACGGTCTGCTGTACAGCTTCGGTTTTTGGGGCTGATCCCGGCCGGGGTGCGGGTGGGGTCTCTCAGGTGTGTGAGGGGGCTGGGGCGTGGCGGATCTCGGTGACCCGGTGGTGTAGGGGGCGGCTGGGGGTGGGTGCGGAGCAGGTGGCCGGGCATGGGGGTCCCTGCTCGGTGGTCACCGAGACCGTGTACAGGCCGCCGTCGTGGCCCAGGGTGACGCGGGTCCCGTCTGGGCTGTGCTGTTCGTCCAGGTGGGTGATCGCGTCCACGCCTGTCGTGCCCAGGCGGGTGCGCAGTGCGGCTTCGGCGGCCTGGACGGCGTTGGAGTCGCTGCATCGGCCCCGGTAGTTGTGGGGCAGGACGAGGCCGCGTTCGAGGGCGTCGACGGTGCGTACGGCCGTTGCGGGGTCCAGGCGGCCGAAGTAGAGGCCGTGGGGGAGTGCGACCAGGTTGGCGGCGAAGCGGTCGCCGCCCACGTGCGTGGTCTCCCACACCTGGGCTCGGCCGCCGGTGAGGGCGGCGGCCACGGGGCGGCCCAGGATCGCGCAGCAGGGGTCCTTCTTGGCGTGGGTGCACACCAGGTACAGGGTGTGGTCGACGGGGGTGCCGAAGGTGGGCGGGTGGGGGTGTTCGGCGGCGGTGAGGTCGTATGCCAGTAGTTGGGCCGGGTCGGTGAAGTCGATGCGGCGGACCCAGGGGTGGGTGCGGCTCACGTGGGCGAGGTAGGCCCGTCGGGTGGTGGGCTGGGTGCGTGTGTGGTCGCCGGGGCGTTTGATGAGCTGGGGTTTGATGTCGTGGCCCGTGAGGTGTTGGGCCAGGCGTGAGATGGTGGCGGGGTCCAGGCCGGGGCTGGTGAAGGCGGGGTTGCGCCAGGGGCCGTTGTGTTCGATGAGTAGCCAGCCGGTGGTGCGTCCGGCTGTTGCGGTGATCTGTTCTCCGGTGTAGCGGGCCAGGGCCGAGCAGCCCCGGCTGCCGTCGGGGGCGGTGGGAAGCCGCACGGGTGGTGTCCAATCGGGGTGGGTGGCGGGTGGACGTGAGGGGCGTCGACCGGGGGTGGGTCGTGCGCCACGGATGTCGCGAAGGTTAGGTTAGCCTATCCATCCCGCGGGGGTGTGTGTCCCGTGCTGGCGGTGTCGGGTGGGCGCGGGCGACCGTGTTCGCTTCAACTCTCAACTGTTGACAGCCGGACGAGGCCTGTCCCAGGATGAGGCGCCGAGGGCGGGTCCCGCGGTCCGGGTTCCGTCCTGATCCGGACCGCGGGCCCGTCCTCGGCCCACGTGGCCGGTGCTCCACACCTGGGGCAGGCCGGTGTAGCCCTGGATCGACGAGCTGGTGGAGTTGGCCAACTCCACCGAGTACGGGCTGGCCCTGGGCGTGCTCACGAGCAACCCCCTGCGGGGGATGGAGATCGCCGACCGGGCGCCCAGCGGCATCGTGCACATCCAGACCGTGGACGATGAGGCGGTGGCCCCCTTCGGCGGGGTGGGCGCCTCGGGTACGGGTTCGCGGTTCGGGGGGACCCGCGCCAACCTGGAGGCGTTCACCGAGACCCAGGGGGTGACGGTGCAGGCCGACCCGGCCCGCCACCCCTTCTAGCGCGGTTGGCCGGCCCGCCCGATTCACCGTGATCGTGTGCCTATGGCGAGTCTCGACGGTCCAACCTCGCTATAAGTACACGATTGCCCCAGGCCAGGGCCCTTGTGGCACACCAGGGCCGTTTCCGGTCCGGGGTCAGGCGGAGATGCCGCCGTCGCTCGTCAGCAGCTGGCCGTTGACCCACCGCCCCCGGGGCGAGCACAGGAACTCCACCAGGTCCGCGGTGTCCTGGGGTGTGCCCAGGCGCCCCAGCGGGGTGTGCCGCACGCACTCGTCCTTGGTCTGCTCCGACATCCAGCCGGTGTCGACGGGGCCGGGGTTGACGACGTTGGCGCTCACCCCCAGGTGGGCCAGCTCGCGCGCGCAGGAGAGCACGATGCGGTCCAGGGCTCCCTTGCTCGCGCCGTAGGGCAGGTTGCCCACGGTGTCGTCGCTGGTCATGGCCACGATCCGGCCGGTGCCGTGTTCGCCCGCGAAACGCAGGCCGAACTCGCGGACCAGCTGCCAGGTGGCGCGCGCGTTGACCGCGAAGTGCCGGTCGAAGCTGTCCACGGTGGTCTCCAGCAGCCCGGAGTCGACCGACTCGCAGTGGCACAT
Organism: Nocardiopsis alborubida; assembly: GCF_012396365.1. Classification (GTDB taxonomy): domain Bacteria; phylum Actinomycetota; class Actinomycetes; order Streptosporangiales; family Streptosporangiaceae; genus Nocardiopsis; species Nocardiopsis alborubida. The sequence goes on from NZ_JAAXPG010000055.1 coordinate 8,280, forward strand.
GACGAGTGCGCTCACCGGGCCCAACCGCTCCTGGACGGTGTCGAAGACGTGTGCGGCGGTGGCGGTGTCGGCCAGGTCGGCCTCGATCGCCACGGCGCGGGCGCCGTGCCCGGCCAGGGCGTCCAGGGTGGAGCGTGTCGCGTCCGGTTCGGCGCCCCAGCTCATGCGGGCGTCGTAGGCGCTCCAGTGGGTGAAGGCCACGTCCCACCCCGAGGCGGCCAGGCGGCGGGCGACGGCGGAGCCGATGCCGGCGGTGCGGCCCACCCCGGTGACCAGGGCGACGGGGCGGGGTGGGGCGGGCGGTGGTGTGTGCGTCATGGGGGTGATGATCGCGCGGTCTTCGCGCGGCGCGCCAGTGGTTTTCCCCGCCGGGGCCGGGTGCGGGCGCGTTCTCACCCGGTCAGGTCGGGGATCACGCGCGGGCCCACCCGCTGCACGTGGTCGCGAAAGAGCGCCACCGCCGGGGGTTCGTAGCCGCCGCCCGAACCCTGCTGGGGCCAGACCACCCCGATGGGTCGGCGTGCGTCCACGCCCTGGATTCCCAGCTCCACCGTCCCGCTCAGCGGCCCCTTGGGGCGCGCCGGGAGCACCGACACCCCCAGCCCCGCCGCCACCAGCCCGCGCGCTGTGGCGATGTCGTCGGCCTCGAAGGCCACCCGGGGTGTGAGTCCCGCCCGTTCCACGATGCGGTCGGTGAGGTGGCGCACGCCCCGCCCCGGTTTGAGCAGGATGAACTCCTCGCGCGCCGCTGCGGTCACCGCCACTCCCGGCGGCGGGGCTTCGTCCTCGCCCTCTGCGTCGCCGTCCGCTCCCCGCCCGGTGTCCGCGCGCCCTGCCCGCGCTGTCTGGTCCCTCGCCTGGCGTCTTCGGTGTTGCTGTGCCAGCGCGTGTGTTTCGGGCACCACCAGGCGCAGCACCTGGGTGTGCAGCGTCGCCGCCGCCAACCCCTGTCCCGAGGGCAGGGGCGAGGTCAGCGCCAGGTCCGCGCCGCCCGTGGTGAGCCTGTGCAGCGACTGCGACCACGGTTCCTGGGTGAGGGAGAAGCGCACCCCCGGGTGCTGGGCGCGAAAACCCCTCAGCAGCGCCGGGACCACCTCCACCCCCAGTGTGGGCAGGAACGTCAGCGCCACCCGCCCCTCCTCCGCTCCGGTCAGTTCGGCCAGGCCCTGGCGCAGGTCCGCCAGGGCCCGTTCCACGTGCGGCAGCAGCAGCCTTCCGGCGCGGGTCAGGCGCACCCCGCGCCCGGTGCGCTCCACCAGCGCCATCCCCAGTTCCTCCTGCGCCCGGGCCAGCGCCCGGCTCAGGGTCGGCTGGGGCATGCCCAGCGCCTCGGCGGCCTGGGTGATGTGCTCGGTCGCGGCGACGGCCGCCACCATCCGCAAGCGGGGTGCCAGTACCTGTGCCAGGGCGTCCGCGTCGAGGCCGTCGTCGTGCTCGGTCCGTTCCATGCGTTCCAGTATGGATCAACGGCAAAGCATGCATTGGACGTATGAAACCGGTCTTTCTAGCGTGGGCGGTATGACCCTGACCAGCGCCTCACCGCCCGATCACGACACCCGCCCCCGTGCGGGCTCCGGCGCCTACCGGCGCACGGTCCTCGCGCTGGTGGCCGCCGCCGTGGCGACCTTCGCGCAGCTGTGGTCGGTCCAGCCGATCCTGCCCGCGATCGCCGACGGTTTCGGCGCCTCGGCCTCCCAGGCCGCGCTCGCGGTCTCGCTGGCCACCGGCGGCCTGGCCGGGTTCACCCTCGTCTGGAGCGGGGCGGCCGACCGTTTCGGGCGGGCCCGCGTCATCGGTGTCTCCCTGCTGGCCGCGACCCTGTTGGGCTGTGTGATTCCCTTCGCCGGCGACCTGTGGACGCTGCTGGTGCTGCGTGCGCTCCAGGGCGCGGCCCTGGGCGGGGTGCCCGCCGCGGCCGTGGCCTACCTGTCGGAGGAGATCCACCCCGCCGACGCCCCGCGCGCCACGGGTCTGTACATCGCGGGCAACCCGCTGGGCGGGATGGGCGGGCGCCTGCTGGCCGGGTTCGCCGCGGACCTGGGCGGCTGGCAGTGGGGGATCGCCGCCAACACCCTGCTGGCCCTGGTGGCGCTGGCCGTGTTCGCGCTGGTCCTGCCCCGTGGGCCGCGCGCGGCCCGGCCCGCCGCCCCGGGCGGTGCCGGCGCCGCGGCGTCCCCGCCGGGCGACCCGGGCGGGGCCGGGATGGGCGCCCGCCTGCGCGCCGCGGTGGCCACGCCCGGCCTGGTCGCCCTCTACACGCAGGCCTTGTTGCTCATGGGTGCCTTCATGACGGTCTACAACCTGTTGGGTTTTCGCCTGATGGCCGAGCCCTTCGGGCTCTCCCAGGCCGCCGCCTCGCTGCTCTTCCTGTCCTACACCGCCGGGATGCTGGGGTCGGCGGTGGCGGGGGGCGCCACCGCGCGCTGGGGCGGGTACGCGGTGCTCACCGCCGCCACCGCGGCGATGGCCGCCGGGCTGGGCGGGATGTTCGCCACGGCCCTGCCGGGTCTGCTGGCGGCCCTGCTGGTGATGACCTTCGGTTTCTTCTGCGCGCACGCCACCGCCTCGGCCTGGGTGGGCACCCGCGCGGTGCGGGGTCGGGCCCAGGCCATGGCGGTCTACACCCTGGCCTACTACCTGGGGTCGAGCCTGTTCGGCTGGTTGGGCGGCCTGGTCTACGACACCGTGGGCTGGGGCGGCGCGGTGGTCTTCGCGCTGGGGTTGTGCGCGGCGGCCGCTGTGGTGGGTCTGCGCCTGCGCCGCCTGCGGTAGGGCCCGGCGGGGGCGGCGTTTTCGTCCGTGCCGCGCGCCGGCGCCGTGCGCGACACGGGCGGCGCGGCGGGCGGTGTGCTTGTCCTGGGGCCGGCCCGGGGAGAGGGTGGGGGGAGGAACGGGCCGCCATGGTAGTTTAAATTTAAACTACATTGGCAGGTGTCCGGCGAACTTCGACGGAGGGTGAGGGACATGGACGTGCGCCCCGCGGGAATCCACCACGTGACCGCGATCGCCAGCGATCCGCAGGCCAACGCCGACTTCTACCTGCGCGCCCTGGGCATGCGCATGGTCAAGCGCACGGTCAACTTCGACTCGCCCCAGACCTACCACCTCTACTACGGCGACCGCGCGGGCAACCCCGGCACCATCATGACCTTCTTCCCCTGGCCCGGTGCGCCCCGCGGGCGGGTGGGCGCGGGCCAGGCCACCACCACGACCTTCTCCGTCCCCGAGGGTTCCCTGGGCTGGTGGGCCCAGCACCTGGCCGCCCTGGGCGTGGAGGCCACCCGCCCCGCCGAGCGCGGCGAGGAGGACGTGTTGAGCCTGCGCGACCCCGACGGCCTGGTCATCGAACTGGCCGCCAGCGCCGACCACCACGACACCGACCCCTGGGACGGGGCGGCGGTGCCGCCCGAGCACGCCATCCGCGGCATCCGCGCCGTCACCCTCACCGAGCAGGACGTGGAGGGCACCGTCCAGATGCTGGGCGACCAGCTCGGTTTCCACCTGGCCGAGGAGAGCGGGGACCGCACGCGTTTTCACACCAACGCCTCCGGTCGGGGCGTGGGCACCATCGTCGACGTGGTGGCCGACCCCCGTGCGCCGCGGGGCCTGGTCGCCGCCGGAACCGTGCACCACGTGGCCTACCGCGCCCCCGACGGCCCCGTCCAGGAGGCCTGGCGCCAGCGGCTGGAGGAGGACGGCGTGGGTGTGACCGAGGTCCGCGACCGCTGCTACTTCACCTCCGTCTACTTCCGTGAGCCCGGCGGCGTGCTGCTGGAGATCGCCACCGACGGCCCCGGGTTCGACTACGACGAGCCGCTGCTGGAACTGGGCCGCTCGCTCAGGCTCCCGCCGTGGCTGGAGCCCGACCGCGAGCAGATCGCCGCCCACCTGCCCGCACTGGAGGTCGACCGGTGAGCGGTGTCGACGACTTCGTCCACGTCTTCACCCCCGCCACCGCGCCGGGCGCGCCCACCCTGGTGCTGCTGCACGGCACCGGCGCCGACGAGCACGACCTGCTGCCGCTGGGGCGGGCCCTGGCGCCGGGCGCGGCCCTGCTCTCACCGCGCGGCAAGGTGGACGAGAACGGGATGAACCGCTGGTTCCGCCGTCTGCGCGAGGGCGTCTTCGACGTCGAGGACCTCATCGAGCGCACCGCCGAACTCGCCGCCTTCGTCACCGAGGCCGTCCGCGCCTACGACCTGGACCCCGAGCGGATCGTGGTCAGCGGGTTCTCCAACGGGGCCAACACCGGTGCCGCCCTGCTGCTGCTCCACCCGCACCTGGTGCGGGGCGCCGCCCTGTTCGCGGCCGGGGCTCCGCTCCAGGGGCGCGAGCCCGACCCGGTGGACCTGTCGGGGGTGCGGGTGTTCCTGGGCTCGGGCGTAGCCGATCCCGTCACCACCGTGGACCAGGCGCGCCTGCTGGCCGACCAGCTCCGCGAGCGCGGGGCGCGGGTGCGCTCCGAGGAGCACCCCGGGGGGCACCAGGTGGCGCCCCGTGTGCTGGAGCGGGCCCGCGCCTGGTTCGAGCACGCCCGGTTCTGACCCGGGCCCGTAAGACCGCGGCGGCGTTCCCTGACCCCGGGCGCCGCCGCTTCGCGTGTCGTGGGTCGCGTGCCCCTGTTATGTGAAAAACAGAGCGCGACACTCACCCGCATGGATACCATCGGCGATGAAATGCGCACCCAAAGTGACATGGAGTGGTTTTCGTGTGCTTGATGCAACGTGCCCTGGCCGGTACCGCCGCCGGTGTCGTCCTTGCCACCGTCCTGCTGGCCAGCGCCGCCCCGGCCTCGGCGGACTCCGTGGCCACCGGGTCCTCCCGCCCCCTGCACTTCTTCAGTGACGAGGGCTTCCTCGACGACATCATCGACAACATCACCATCATCGTCTGAGCAGCGGCCCCGCAGGCCCTGTCGCCGGCTTCGCCACACGTCCACGAGGTCGTCCTCGCCCTTCCCCCGGGCGGGCGTCCAAGAAGCGGGGCCGGGCGGGCACGGTGACGCACGGCGGGTTCACCCCTTCCTCGTGAACCCGCCCGCGCGCCCCTGCGGCCGTGCGCGCCGACGCACGGCCACCGCTGGTCCAACGGTTCCAAGGGTTCTGACGGTGAAGGACACCCTGGGACAAAACACACCCCGGGGTGCAGAGTAGGCTTCGTGCGTCAGCCATCCCCGCCACGAAAAGAACCCATGATCACCTCTTCCCTCGTGCGGGCGCGGTAGATGGACCCCGAGATCCTCGGCCTGCTCCTGCTGGTCGGCGTCGCAGCGGGCTGGGTCGACGCCGTCGTCGGCGGAGGCGGCCTCCTGCTGCTGCCCGCCCTGCTGGTCGCCGCGCCCACCACACCCCTGGCCACCCTGCTGGGCACCAACAAGCTCGGCGCCGTCTTCGGCACCACCTCCGCCGCCCTGGCCTACGCCCGCAAGGTCAGGATCGACCGCCGCGTGGTCGTGCCCACCGCGGCCCTGGCCCTGCTGGGCTCGGGGCTGGGCGCGGCCATGGCCGCCGCGCTCACCGCCGACGTGCTCAAACCCGTCATCATGGTGGTCCTGGCCGGGGTCGCCCTCCTGGTCTACTTCCGCCCCGCCATGGGTGTGGAGTCCGACCGGCGCCTGCGGACCCGCAACCGCGCCCTGGCGGTCGTGGCCATCGCGGGCCTGGCGGTGAGCTTCTACGACGGCCTCATCGGCCCCGGCACCGGCGTCTTCCTCATCATCGCCTTCACCGCCGTGGTCGGCATGGACTTCGTGGAGGCCTCGGCCTCGGCCAAGATCGTCAACGTGTGCACCAACCTGGGGGCGCTGGTCGTCTTCGGCCTGGGCGGTCACATCGACTGGCTGCTGGGCCTGGGGTTGGCGGTGTGCACCATCATCGGCGCCCAGATCGGCGCGCGCATGGCCCTGCGGCGGGGCTCGGGGTTCGTGCGCGCGGTCCTGCTCGTGGTCGTCATCGCCCTGCTCGTGCGTATGGGCTGGGACATCTTCACCTAGCCCCCCGGGGCGCGGGGGGGGCGTGCGCCGCACCCCGCGGTCAGCTCCGCAGTCCGTAGAAGTGCACCGGCGAGTTCGCCGCGAAGCCGATACGCGGATACACGGGCGCACCGGCCTCGGTCGCGTGCAGGACGGCGCGGGTCAGGCCGCCGGCCCGCGCGCCCTCGTACAGGGCCTTGCGTGTGACGGCCTCCCCGTAGCCCCTGCGCTGCCACCGCGGCGCCGTGGCCACGAGCGCGACGAACAGGCGGTCCCGCGCCCGCACCGTCGCGGCGCACGTCACCGCCACACCCTCGCGCACGCCCAGGTAGGCGTGGGCCCGGCTCTTCCACAGGGAGGATCCGAGGAGCCCGTCGCGGCCGTCGCGCAGCGCGAAGCCGTAGGCGCGTGAGTTCAGGTCCGCGTAGGAGCGCAGGTGTTCGTCGGTGCTCACGCGTACGAACGTCAGGTCGGGGTGGGAGGGCTCGGGCAGGGGCGGCAGGTTCGCGGCCATGCCGGTGCCGGAGAAGGCGTGCTCCAGGCCCGCCCCGCGGGCCGCCTCGCGCAGGTGCGCGCGTGCCCGAGGGCCGAGCAGGTCCTCGAAGAGCCACAGGAAGCCGGGGTGCCTCTTGGCGCGCATGATCTGCGCCGCCCGGTCCAGGGTGCGCTCGAGGTCCGCCGCGTCCGTGTCGACGCCGGTCAGTGTGACGCAGTTCCAGAAGGCGAACCGGCAGTCGGCCCAGCGCACGGCCAGGCCCGGCAGGTCACGCACATCGGCGTGCGCGTCACGGTCGAGTACCAGGTCGCGCCAGACCAGCGCGAGCTGCTCCATCGACTCGATCGACTCGGTGCGATCCTTCAACACGCCCCCTCGGCAGGTGGGGCCCGGCAGGGGCCCGTCGAGCGCTGCGCCACGCGGCCGGTCCGGCGAACGGGTCTGGCCGGAGCGGGCGGGTGCGCGCGGCTCGCCCGTACACGATGGCGTGCGGGTCCGGGGTTACCGGCGGGTTCGCCCGATCCGTGACCTTGCGGTCGTCACACCGCGGGTTCGGCCCGTCCGGTCAGCGCCTCCGTCACGTCCTGGACGATGCGGTGCGCGGCGTGGTGGTTGGCCGCGCCCCACACGTCGTGGTCCATCCGGTACACCCGCTCCTCCCGCACCGCCTGGAGGTTGGACCACACGCCCTCGGAGAAGGTGCGGGGCGCGTCGGGGTAGCCCGATCCGGCCAGGACGAAGACCGCGTCGCCGTCGGCGCGCTCCAGGTGTTCATAGCCCAGGGCGATGAAGTCGCTCTCGCCCTCGGCCCGGCGCTGGCCCTGGGGGCGGGCCAGACCCAGGTCCTGGACGACCTGTCCGGGGAAGGAGGCGGGTGTCTCCAGGCGTATCTCGCTCCGGCTCTGCAACCGCACCAGCGACACCTCGGTGGCGGCCGGGTCCACTCCGGCCCCGGTGATCTGCTCGCGCGCCCCCGCCAGGGCCGCCTCGTACCCGGCCACGGCCTGCTCGGCCTGGTCGGAGGCGTCCAGTACGGCGGCGACCTGGTGCAGGTGCTCGCTCCAGGAGCCGGTGCCCTCCCACTCCAGCAGCACCGTCGGTGCGATCGCCTCCAGGTTCGGGAGCATCCGCGCCTGGGCGCCGGAGCGGGTGTGGACGCCGATGATCAGGTCCGGTGCGGTGTTGGCCAGCGCCTCGATGTCGACGTCGTCCTCGGCGGGGGAGTTGGTCACCAGGGTCAGCGCGTCGCCGTCGGCGCCCGGGGGCAGGAAGGGGGCCAGGCCCTGTTCGGGTGCGCCGGGGGCGCCCATGGTCGCGGCCACGTCGTGTCCCAGCAGGGTCGCGGCGGCCAGGGTCGGTCGCCACAGGACGGCGACGCGCTGGGGTGTGGCGGGGATCTCCACCTGCCCGTTGGCGGCCTGCACGGTGCGTGTGGGGCCGTCCTGGCGCGGTTGGGGGGAGGGTGGTGTGGCGCATCCGGACAGGGTCAGTGCCGCCAGGGCGGTTAGTGTGGCCAGGGCACGCGCAGGACGCGACAACTCGGGCATAACAGGCACCCTTCCGTGCGAACGGGATGAAGGTAAGGCTAACCTGTCCGGGGCGGCACGCAGTTCACCGGTGCCACCCCAAGGCTGCACCCCACCAGGTCAGCCCCGCCCACCGCCCACGCGACAACGAACGGGGAAGCCGTGACCCTGCGCGCCCCCACCCTGACGCGCCCCACCCTCACCAGGCGCATCATCCGCCCCCTCGGGCTGGTCACCGCCCTGGGCCTGCTCACCCTGTGCGCCCTGCTCAGCGTCACCGTCGGCACCAAACCCATCCCCGCCGCCGACGTGTGGGCCGCACTGACCGCCTACGACGGCTCCTACGACCACGACGTCATCCGCAGCCTGCGCGTGCCCCGCACCGTCCTCGGCGTCTTCGTCGGCGCCGCCCTGGGCCTGGCCGGAGCCCTCATGCAGGCCCTGACCCGCAACCCCCTGGCCGAACCCGGCATCCTCGGCGTCAACTCCGGCGCCGCCGCGGCCGTGGTCGTCGCCGTCGTCGCCTTCGGCGCCACCGGCACCGGCTACGTCTGGCCCGCCTTCGTCGGCGCCGCCCTGGCCGCCGTCGCCGTCTACGCCCTGGGCTCACGCGGACGCTCCAGCGCCACCCCCGTACGCCTGGCCCTGGCCGGAACCGCCGTCGCCGTCGTCCTCCAAGGCCTCATCCACGGCGTGTTCGTCCTCAACGAGTTCGTCTTCGACCGCATCCGCTTCTGGCAGGTCGGCTCCCTGGTCGGACGCGACCTCGACGTCTTCTGGCAGGTCGCGCCCTTCCTCGTCGCGGGCATCGTCCTCACCCTGTGCCTGGGCCCCTCCCTCAACGCCGTCGCCCTGGGCGACGACCTCGCCGCCACCCTGGGCGCCAACATCCCCCTCATCCGCGCCGCCACCGCCGTGGGCGTCATCCTGCTGTGCGGCGCCGCCACCGCCGCCGCGGGCCCCATCTGGTTCGTCGGCCTGATCATCCCCCACGCCGCGCGCCTGATCACCGGCCCCGACCAGCGCTGGCTGCTGCCCTACTCCGCGGTCCTGGGCGCCGTGCTGCTCACCGCCGCCGACACCCTGGGCCGCGTCATCGTTCCAGACGCCGAACTGGAGGTCGGCATCATCACCGCCTTCGTCGGCGCCCCCCTGTTCATCGCCCTGGTCCGCAGCACGAGAATGGCCCACCTGTGAGCCGCACCCTGACACCGCGCCGCCCGAAGGCGACCTCGCGCACCACACCTCGCGGCTCCTTCGCCCTGCGCCTGTTCGGCGAACGCCTGTCCCTGCTGGTGCGCCCGCGCGCCCTCGCGGTCGCCGCCGTCCTGACCGTGTTGAGCACCGCCGCCCTGGTCGTCTCGGTGGCCGTGGGCGACTACGAGATCCCGCTCGGCGCCGTGCCCGCCGCGATCTGGGGCTACGGCGAACGCCTGGACGTGTTCTTCGTCCAGGGCGTGCGCCTGCCCCGCGCCCTGACCGCCATCGGCGTGGGCGCCGCACTGGGCATCGCCGGAGCCGTCTTCCAGAGCCTGTCGCGCAACGCCCTGGGCAGCCCCGACATCATCGGCTTCACCGGCGGCGCCGCCACCGGGGCCGTCGCCGTCATCCTGCTCTTCGGCGCCGGACGCCTGGGGGTGTCCCTGGGCGCCATCGCCGGGGGCATGCTCACCGCCGCCGCCGTCTACCTGCTCTCCACCAAGAACGGCGTCCAGGGCTACCGGCTGGTCCTGGTCGGCATCGGCATGGCCGCCATGCTCGGCGCCGTCCGCGACTACCTGCTCACCCGCGCCGAACTCACCGAGGCCCTCAGCGCCCAGATCTGGATGATCGGCAGCCTCAACGGCCGCGGCTGGGCCGAGGTCGCGGCCGTGTGGATCTGCCTGGCCCTGCTGGGGCCGGTCCTGCTCGCCCTGGGCCAGCGCCTGCGCTTCATGGAACTGGGCGATGACACCGCGCGCGGCCTGGGCGTGCCCACCCGCTCCACCCAGCTGATCGCCCTGGCCGCCGCCAGCGCCCTGACCGGCGCCGCCATCGCGGTCTCGGGCCCCATCGGCTTCGTCGCCCTGGCCGCACCCCAGCTGGCCCGGCGCCTGACGCGCACCGGCGGCACCACCCTGGCCGGATCCGCGCTCATGGGCGCCGCCCTGCTGGTGGTGGCCGACCTGGTCGCGCTGCGCGCCCTGGCCCCCACCCAGCTGCCCGTCGGCGTGGTCACCGCCGTCATCGGCGGCAGCTACCTGATCTGGCTGCTCTACACCGAATGGCGCGGCGGACGTGCCTGACCGAGACAGAGGAAGAACGTTGACCAGTCCCGACCACTCCGCCTCCCGCCTCAACGGACGCGACCTCACCCTGGCCTACGACCAGCGCGTCATCTCCCAGAACCTGGCCGTCACCATCCCCGACAACTCCTTCACCGTGATCGTGGGACCCAACGCCTGCGGCAAGTCCACCCTGCTGCGGGCCCTGTCGCGCACCCTCAAGCCCGCACACGGCCACGTGCACCTGGACGGCAAGGCCATCAGCTCCTACCCCGCCAAGGAGGTCGCCCGCCGCCTGGGGCTGCTGCCGCAGACCTCCATCGCCCCCGACGGCATCGGCGTGGCCGACCTGGTGGCCCGCGGCCGCTTCCCCCACCAGGGGTTCCTGCGCCAGTGGTCCAAACAGGACGAGGCGGTCGTGGCCGAGGCCATGGCCTCCACCGGGGTGGCCGAACTGGCCGAGCGGTCGGTGGACGAGCTCTCGGGAGGGCAGCGCCAGCGCGTGTGGCTGGCCATGGTCCTGGCCCAGCAGACCCCCCTGCTGCTGCTGGACGAGCCCACCACCTACCTCGACATCGCCCACCAGATGGACATGCTCGACCTGTGCGCGCAGCTGCACGCCGAACGCGACTACACCCTGGTCGCGGTCCTGCACGACCTCAACCACGCCTGCCGCTACGCCACCCACCTGATCGTGATGAAGGAGGGCGCCATCGTCGCCGAGGGCGACCCCTCCACCGTGGTGACCGCCTCCCTGGTCGAGGAGGTCTTCGGCCTGCCCGTGCGCATCATCGCCGACCCCGAGACCGACACCCCGATGATCGTGCCCGTCGACCGCCGCGGCGCCACCCGCTGACCCCCGCCCCCGGCGGCCCGGCAGGGCGGCCGAAGGCCCGCTCCAGGGGGCGCAGGCGGGGCAGGGGCGGGTCCCGCGCGCGGCGCCGCCCCGACAGGCACACCTCGGCCCCCGGCACGCGGTG
>NZ_JAAXPG010000056.1 GCF_012396365.1 Nocardiopsis alborubida
CTACCGCCGCCGCTTCGAGCACTACGGCCACGGCAAGGCCGACCAGGCCATCGTCGGCCTGGGCGGGCAGGTGTTCATGCGCAAGAACTCCCAGGACGCGGTGAAGGAGTTCCGCCCCTACTTCGACCACCACCCCCTGATGGGCGGCGGGCCGTCACTGGAGGAGTACATGGACCAGACTCCGCTAAGCGTCGGCAGCCCGCAGGAGGTCATCGACAAGACCCTCGCCTTCCGCGACTCCTTCGGCCACTACCAGCGCCAGCTGTTCAACGTCGACGGCGTCGGAACGCCCCTGAAGACCGTGCTGGAGCAGCTCGACATCCTCGGCGAGGAGGTCGTGCCGGTGCTGCGCAAGGAGTTCGCCGCAGGACGGCCCGCGCACGTGCCCGACGCGCCCACCCACGCCTCACTGCTCGCCGCCCGCGACGCCGTGAACGCCTCCGCGGCGGCGACGGGCTGAGGCGCGGCGGGTCCCCGCTCTGGTCGCGGCGAGAGCCCGTCACCGTCGCGTCCGTACCCGCGGTCGGGCGGCCCGACCCGCGTTCACCCCGCCCGGGCCGGGGCGCCGCCGGGCCCGCCGCCGACCGGCCCGAACACCCTCCCCACCAGAAAGGCCTCCCCTGAGTGAGCCCCAGACCGACAGGACCGGTGCAGCCGTCCACATCGCGCTGGACGAAAAAGGCGCGCAAGGCCGGAGTCAGCCAGAGCACTCTGGACGTGCTGTCGGCCTGGCGCGAGGTCGCCTCGTTCACCGACGGGCAAAGGGCCGCGCTCGAACTGGCGAGTCCTTGACGGTGATCGATCCGACCATCGACCGGCAGGCCGTCAACGCTCGTGCGGCGGCCCACCTGACCACCGCCCAGATCTCCGCGGTGGAGTGGACGGCCACGCTCATCAACGCGTTCAACCGCGTCTCGATCGCCAGCGGCCACCCGGTGCGCGGTGCCGCGGCCGCGCGGCACGAGCCCGCTCCGAAACCCCGTCCTCGACCCACGGGCGGCGGGTAGGACGGCCCTCGCCGGACACGGGGTCCGGCAGCGGCGGACGCCGCCGCCGGACCTCACCGGCGCGGGGTGCCGTGGGGCCCCGGTCAGGACCCACCGGTGCGCGGTTCGGTCCGGGCCGCCGGATGGATCCCCGGCCAGGCCCCCTTCTCTGCGAGCCGGGTCGTCACCTGCACGATGCCGTGCCGGACAACGGACACGGCGTCCCGCGGCTCGTAGTAGTCCGAAGCGGCGCACACGGCGATGTGGCGTTCGATCACGGGGTCGACGACCCGGCGCACCATGAGGTCGGGAGTGCTCCGCAGCGCCTCGACGCTGGACAGGGGGAGCAGGGCGCAGGCCTCGCCGCTCTCGGCGATGCGCACCATCGTGCCCAGGGACTCCACGTCGGCGGCGATCGTCGGCGCCGTGCCGCGTTCGGTGAAGACGCGGTCGATGAGCACGCGCAGGTTGCTGCGCGGTCCGGGGGCGACCAGCGGCACCCGGAGCATGTCCGCCAGCCTGACGTCCCCGCCCGCCGCGGTGCCGGCGGCGGCCGCGCCGCTCCCCGGGGACCCGGCGGCCCGGGCGCTCCGGGGCTGCTCCTCCGCGTCCGAGCGCCCGACCAGGTACAGCTCCTCGGAGTACAGCGGCGTCTCGGCCGGGCGGGGCTCCGCGTCGTCGCGGTAGAGGACGGCGAGGTCCATCCGCCCGACCGTGAGCAGCTCCTGGATGTATCCGCTCACCGACTCGAACAGCCGCAGGTGGACACCGGGGTAGTGCCGCCGCGTCCAGGAGAACAGCGCCGGAGCGAGGTGGACGGCGACCGCGGTGGGCAGTCCGACGGCCACCGTTCCGCGGATGACGCCGGGCTCCTTGACCACGTCCTCGGCGATCTGGTCGAACCGGCGGATGAGCTGCTGGGCGTCCCGGTAGAGGGTCCGCCCCGCCGGTGTGGGCACCACCCCGCGGGGGCCGCGCTGCACGAGCCGCACGCCCAGTTCGCTCTCCAGCTGCCTCATCCGCTGGCTGACCGCCGGCTGCGAGACGAACAGCTGCGAGGCGGCACGGGTGAAGCTCCCGCTGTCGATCACCGCGATGAAGTCCCGCAACTGGGCGATGTCCACTGGCTGTCCCCTCGGCCTACACGGTCCGGTCCCTCCCCTCGGCGCGCCGCAGCAGTCGGCGGGCGCGTTCCACGACCGGTCGATCGATCATCTCACCACCGCGCTGCGCTGCGCCCTCGCCTCCCGCGGCGAGTACCCCGCGCGCCCATTCCAGCTCGGCGGCGTCGGGGGCGAAGGCGCTGTCCACGGGCGCGACCTGGGCGGGGTGCACGCACAGCTTGCCGCCGAACCCCCAGCGGCGGGCGCGGGCGGCGTCGCGCGCCGCGGCCGCGCCGTCGCGCACGTCCGTGGTGACGCCGTCGACCGGCGGCGGCAGTGAGCACGCCGCCGACCAGCGCACCAGGTCGCTCCGCGACGGGTCGAGCGCGGCGTCGTCGGCGGTGCCCAGGTCCAGGGCCAGGTCGATACCGCCGAACAGCAGCCGGACCGTCTCGGGGTGGCTCGCGATGCGGGAGAGCTCCACCAGCCCGCGGGCGGACTCGATCAGCGGCAGTACCAGCGCCCGGCTCGCCTCGGCCGCGGCGCGCACGTCCTCGCCGGACTCGGCCTTGGGCAGGACGACGGCGTCCGGGGCCAGCTCGCGGCAGAGCCGCGCGTCGGCGGCGAACTCCGCTGTGGTGCGCGCGTTGACGCGCACGGCCACGGCGGGGGCGCCACCGCCGAGGGAGGAGCGGGAGTCGGCGACGCTCGGCCACCCGTCCCGCAGCGCGTCGCGTGCGGCGTCCTTCCCGTCGGCCGGGACGGCGTCCTCCAGGTCGATGATGACGGCGTCGGCACCGCTGCGTACCGCCTTGGCGAACCGGTCGGGGCGGGACGCGGGCACGAACAGCCAGGTGACGGCCGTCGCGAGTGCGTCCGCGCGCGCGGCGCTCGTCTGCGGCGCCATCAGAGCACCCCGTCCGACCGCAGCTCGGCGGTCTCCTCGGCCGTCATCCCCAGTTCGCCGAGGATGGCGTCGGTGTGCTCACCGAGGCCGGGGACCGGGTCCATGCGGGGGGCCGGGTCGCGCGGGCCGGGCGGCGCCAGCGCCGGGACCCGCCCCGTCGGCGTGTCCACCTCGTGCCAGCGCCCCCGCGCGGCGAGCTGCGGGTGGCGCCACACCTCGGCGAGGCTGTTCACCCGGGCGTGGGCGACCGGGATGGCGGCGAGCAGGGAGGTGGCCTCGTCGCCGTCCAGTTCGGCGAAGCGCCCGGCGATGACGGCTTTGAGCGTGTCGCGGTTGGCGCTGCGGGCGGCGTTGGTGGCGTAGGCGGGGTCCTCGGCGAGGGCGGGGCGTTCCAGGAAGCGCTCGCAGAACGCGCGCCACTCGCGCTCGTTCTGGATCGCCATCAGGACCACCTGCTCGTCGCGCGCGGCGAAGGGGCCGTAGGGGTAGATCGTGGCGTGCGCCGCGCCGGCGCGCGCCGGCGGCTCCTGGCCGTCGTAGGCGTAGTAGAGCGGGAAGCCCATCCACTCGGTGGTGGCCTCCAGCATCGACACGTCCAGGTGGGCGCCCTTCCCGGTGCGTGCGCGCTGGAGCAGCGCACCCAGGACCGAACTGTAGGCGTACATGCCCGCGGCGATGTCGGAGACCGAGATGCCGACCTTCGCCATCTCCTCCCCGCTGCCCGTCACCGACAGCAGCCCCGACTCGCTCTGCACCATCAGGTCGTAGGCCTTCATCGTCTCGTAGGGGCCGGGCGAGCCGTAGCCGGAGATGTCGCAGACGATGAGCTCGGGGTGCCGCGCCTGCAGTTCGGCGGCGCCCAGCCCGGCACGGGCCGCGGCCCCCGGCGCCAGGTTCTGGAGGAAGACGTCGGCGCGGGCCAACAATCGGCGCAGCACCGCCAGGCCGCGCGGGTCCTTGATGTCCAGTGTCAGGGACTCCTTGTTGCGGTTGACCCACACGAAATGCGAGCTCATGCCGTTGACGCGTGAGTCGTAGCCGCGGGCGAAGTCGCCCGTGCCGGGGCGCTCGACCTTGATGACGCGGGCGCCCATGTCGGCCAGATGGCGGCTGGCGTAGGGAGCGGCGATGGCCTGCTCCAGGGACACGACGGTTACACCGCGAAGCGGCTGCATGGTTTCTCTCCTGCGTGTGTTGAACGGTCGGGCGCGCCGCGGTGCGGGGGGTGCCGGGAGCCGCTCCCCTCCGGGCCGCCGCGTGCGGACCGGCCCGGAGGGGCGGTGGCCGCGGCTCGCGGCGGTGCCGCGGCTAGACGACGAGGCTGATGCCCACGACGATGACCAGCGAGACCACGGAGGCCAGTGCGGTCACGAAGGTCAGCGCCTTGAGCGTGCCCCGGGTGGTCACGCCGAGCAGCGACTGGAACATCCAGAAGAAGTTGCTGTTCACCTGGAGCGCGAACAGGGCGCCCGCGCCGATGGCCAGTCCCAGTACCGCGGGCGGCAGGTCCAGGCTGCCCATGATCGGGGCGAGGATGCCCGCGGCCGCGATGGCGGCGACGGAGATCGAGCCGATGGCCAGGTGCAGCACGGCCGCCACCAGCCAGGCCAGCAGCACCGCCACGAGCGCCGGTGTGCCCGCCTCGGCCGAGAACAGGCCGCCCAGGACCCCTTCGAGCGCCGTCTCCCCGATCACCGCGCCCAGCGAACCGCCGACTCCGGTGACCAGCAGGATCTGCCCGGTCGTGTTGAGTCCCTCGCCCAGTGCGTCGTTGGTCCGCGCCGTGCCCTGCACGACCCGGGACAACAGGTAGGCGCCGACCAGGCCGACGAAGAGCGCCAGCACCGGGTCGCCGAAGAACGCGATCACGGGAG
This sequence comes from Nocardiopsis alborubida, assembly GCF_012396365.1. GTDB lineage: Bacteria > Actinomycetota > Actinomycetes > Streptosporangiales > Streptosporangiaceae > Nocardiopsis > Nocardiopsis alborubida. Next base: position 4,871 of record NZ_JAAXPG010000056.1, read on the forward strand.
ACGTCACGCCGGCGGCCTCGGCGATCGCGCCGGCGGCGATCATGACCAGCGGGATGAGGATGGGCAGCAGGGAGACGTGGAGCGGCGGGGTCCGCGGCGCCGCCTCGTCGGCCTTCGTCACGCCGCCGTCCCCGTCGCCGCCGGCTCCGCTGCCGCCGCTGCCGCCGCTGGGCGCGGCGCCCGCGGGCCGCACGGCACCGGCGGGCTCCCGGTCCTCGACCGCCACCGGGGCGATCTCGTCCTTTTCGGGGTTCCAGAACCCGAACCTCAGCAGGACGCCGTAGAGGAACACGGTGAGCACGGCCGTGGACAGCCCGACCCCGAAGCCGTAGAGCAGCATCGTGCCGAGCGGGACGCCCAGCAGGCCGGCGATCGACACGGTTCCCAGACCGGGGATCACGAACACGTAGCCGACGAGGATGCCGGTGCTGAGCGCGCCGCCCATCATGCCGACGCCGTTGCGGCCCAGGCTGGGAGCGGCGGAGCGGGCCAGCGGGGCGGCGAGCACGAGCTGCACGTCCACGTAGATGGACGGGAAGATCGTGCTCAGCACGGCGGCGAGCGCGTAGGGGAGCCGTCTGGGGCCGAGCAGCCGCAGCAGCAGCTCCACCAGTTTCTGGAGGGCGCCCATGCGGAGCAGCAGCGACCCCAACAGGACGCCGAATCCGATGAGCAGCCCGACTTCGGCCATGATGTCGCCGAAGCCCTGGGCGATGGTCGAGATGGTCGTCTCGAATCCCAGCCCGGCCGCGAGTCCCAGGTAGATCGACCCGATCACGAGTGCGATCACCGGCTCGACGCGGGCGGCCAGGATCAGCAGCACCACGCCGATGATCGCTATCGTCGTGTGCGCCACGACCAAGGTGTCAGTCATTGAGCTCTTTTCCGTTCAGACCTGATTGGGGGCGGTGTCAGGCTCCCGGTCACTGCGGCGGACCGCGGCTGGTCCGGCCTCCCTGCCGCCCGAAGCCGCGCGGAAGCGGGAACACCTCGGCGGGAACCCTCGCACAGCCGCGGTGGAACGGCGCGAGCGGGTCCGCTCCGGCGTGCTCCAGGCCACAGCGCGAACGCGTTCTCCGGCGGAACGCCGAAGGCGGCGCCGCGCCGCGCGACGGCAGGTGGGCCTATCGCCCTGTGGTCCGCGACACAGACCCGCCCATGCAACACGAAGGCGGGCCTGCCTGGTAGGGGCCCGTTTCCATGGGGCGCATAAGCAGTGCTTATACCGGCGCGACGGCCCGGGACCGCGGGCTGCGTCGGAGCCCCGCCGCGACAGGAAGAGCCGCCCGGCCCGCGCAGCGGTGTGCGGGGCCCGACGGCTCGGGTGGGAGACCGGCTCCGGGGACGTTCAGGCCTTGCGGGCCATCCCGCAGTACTCGTCGGCGGCGGTGGGCAGCCGGCCCCCGACCTCGATCTGGGAACTGCGCCACTCCAGGGCGGGCACCACACCGGGCTCGACCAGGTCCAGCCCTGCGAAGTACTCGCCGATCTGCTCCGGTGAGCGCAGGATGTAGGGCAGGGGCGCGTCGGCGTTCCACGCCTGCGCCGCCCGCCGCATGCCCTCGCTGGTGTCGGTGCTGTCGGCGATCGCCAGGAAGCTGCCCGAGGGCAGCCGTTCCATGTAGGAGCGCACCAGGGACATCGCCATCTCGTGCGTGTGGTGGCCCAGGATGCCCAGCATCGTCAGCCCCACCGGACGGGTCAGGTCCAAGGTCCGGGACGCCGCCTCCAACACGACGTCGGGGTCGTGCACGTCGGCGTCGACGTAGTCGGTGGCGCCCTGTGCGGTGCCGGTGAGCAGGGCGCGGGCGTGCGCGAGGACCAGCGGGTCGTTGTCCACGTAGACCACGCGCGCGGACGGGTTCACGGACTGGGCGATCTCGTGGGTGTTGTTGTGCGTGGGCAGCCCCGTGCCCAGGTCCAGGAACTGGTCGATGCCGGCCTCGCCGGCCAGGTGGGTGACCGCGCGCAGCAGGAAGGTGCGCTGGGCGCGCGCCACGTCGACCATCTCCGGGAAGTCCTTGAGGATGAGGTCGCCCAGGGCCTTGTCGGCGGGGTAGTTGTCCTTGCCGCCCAGCCAGTAGTTCCACACTCGGGCGGAGTGGGGGACGGAGGTGTCGATGGGGGGTGGGGTAGCCATGGGAACCATGCTCCAGGTGGGGGGTGGGGAAGGGGTCACGACCCTCAGGTGCTTCGTCCTGAGAGACCGAAAACGCGGGAAACAGGGGGGTTCCGCGGTCGCGGTGCGGCACCGGTGGCGATTGTAGTGCCGCGCTCCGCGCCGGAGCGCGCGCTCCGGCCAGTCGTTTCCGGGGCCTCCCCCGCGGGGGAGGCATGCGGGAGAGCGCCTCCGAAGCGGGTTCCTCCGGGGACCCGCTTCCGTCGTCTCCACGGTGGTGCTCCCCAGCCGTGGGGACCGCCCCCCAGACACGGGGAGAGGAGTCCGCGGTCCTTCTCCCCGTGTTCATGTCCTCACCCTCCGGTGTGTACCGCCGTTGGAAAGAGCACCCGTCGTGGAGGATGTGCACGGCCCGGACCCCGGGTGCGTCACCCGCCCCACCGACGAGTCCTCACGCGAAAGGGTGCCCCCGTGAACCTGTCCCGTCCGAGGTCCTCGTGGCCTGTCCGCCCGGCGGCCGTCCCCGTGGTCGCCGTGCTGGTCGCGCCCATGATCCTGGCCGCACCGTCCTCCCAGGTGACAGCCGACGTCACCGCGCCGGTGGGCGGGATCGCCGGTGGCGTGGAGGAGCGGATCGCCACCGGGGTGGGCCTCGTGTCCGGCCCCGTCCCCGGTTCCGGGGGCGGCGGTGAGCAGTTCGCCAGCCTCCTCACCGTCGACCTCACCGAGGAGATCGGGATCGAGTACGTCGACGGGGGCGGCCTCACCTCTCCGGCGACGGTCGCGGACATGGCGGCCGCCGCCGAGCCCCCGGAGGGGTCCACCGTGGTCGCCGCGGTCAACGGCGGCTACTTCGACATCGGCGCGACCCAGGCCCCCCTGGGCGCCGGGATGGGTGACGGACGTCTGCTCACCTCGCCGGACCCGGGGTTCACCAACGCCGTGGTCATCGACGCCGACGGCAGGGGCGGCGTGCGCCGGGTGGCCTTCGACGGAACCGTGTCCCTGCCGTCGGGGGACCTGGACCTCGACGCCCTCAACACCTCCACCGTCCCCGCGAACGGTCTCGGCCTGTACACGTCGGACTGGGGCGGGCACCCCCGCGCACACGTCGTGTACGAGCCCGGGACCGGCGCCGGGACCGACCCCGGGGACAGGGCCGTCGCCGAGGCCGTGATCTCCGAGGGCGCCGTCGAGCGGGTCAGCGACACCCCCGGCAGCGGCCCGATCGAGGAGGACGAGCAGGTCCTGGTGGCGCGCGGCTCCGCCGCGGAGCGGATCGCCGAGCTGTCCGAGGGCGACCCGGTCGAGCTGGAGCACGCCCTCACCGCCGAGGGCACCGAGCCCCGCACCGTCGTGGGCGGACGGCACGTGCTGGTGCGCGACGGCGAACCCGTTCCCGTCGAGGACGACTCCCGCGCGCCGCGTACCGCGATCGGGTTCTCCGAGGACGGCGAGACCATGCACGTGGTGACCGCGGACGGGCGCAACCGCGGCCACTCCGGCTCCACGCTCGCGGAGGTCGCCGCACTGCTCGCCGCGTCCGGGGCCGACCAGGCGCTGGAGCTGGACGGCGGCGGATCCTCGACCCTGCTCGTGCGCGAACCCGGCGGTGCAGGTCCGGTGCTGCGCAACCGCGCCGGGGACCAGCTCCGGGAGGTCCCCGACGGCCTGGTGATCACGGCGCCCGAGGGTTCGGCCGAGCCCTCGGGCCTGTGGCTGCGGCCCGCGCTGGAACCCCGGCCCGGACACGGCTCCCCCGTGCCGCCCCAGGCCGACCCCCGCCGCGTGTTCACCGGTATGCACCGCACCCTCGCCGCCACCGGGCACGACGAGGCCTTCGGGCCGTCCGGCCCCGGGGCGCCCCACACCCCCGACGACCGCACCGGTGAGCTGGAGCTGTCCGCGCCCTCCGGGCACGGTGACGGCCCCCGGTTCGTCGCGGGAGACCCCGGTCCGGTGACCGTCACGGGCCGGGCGGGTCCGCTCCGCGGCACCGTCGGCCTGGAGGTGCTGCCCGCCCCGGACACGCTCCTGGCCGCGCCCCAGCACCTGGGCATGGCCTCCTCCGAGGACACCGCCTCCTTCGTGCTCACCGGGGTCACCGGGGACGGCGAGCGGGCACCCGTCGAACCGGTCGACGCACGGATCGAGGCCGTCCCCGACCTGGTCGAGGTCGTGGACCGGGGCGACGGCGGCTTCGAGGTGCGGCCGCGCGCCGGGGAGGGGCCGGAGGCCGGAGAGGGGTCGGGCGTCCTCACCGTGAGCGCGGGCGGGGTGAGCACGCGGATCCCGTTCTCCATCGGTACGCGGACGACTCCCCTGGCGGACTTCGGGGACGCGCGGGAGTGGACGGCGCGGTCCGCACGCGGCGAGGCCGAGGTGCGCCCCGCGGCCGGACGCGACGGCCCCGGCCTGGCGCTGGCCTACGACTTCACCCGCGACATCCGCACCCGGACCGCCGCCGCCCACCCGCCCGAGCCGCTGACCCTGGACCGCCAGGCCTTCGCGTTCACCGTGGGCGTGCGCGGCGACGGCGGCGGCGCCCGCCTCATGGTCAGCCTCACCGACGAGCACGGTGTCGGCCACTCCCTGGAGGGCCCCGCCGTGGACTGGGAGGGCTGGCGCGACGTGCGCCTGGAGGTGCCCGACGACGCCGGACACCCGGTCACGGTCTCGCATGTGTACCTGTTGGAGGAGGACCCGAGCCGCGCCTACGCCGGTGAGGTGGTGCTCGACGGCCTCACCGCCGAGGCCGCGACGGGGCCCTGACCCGCAGGGAGGGACCGGCTCCGGTACGGACCCCGCCGGGGCCGGGCTTTCGCCGCCCGGCCCCGGACACGGTCCCGCGTCCCGTCAGCGCGTGGTACGAAGGGGACCCGAGGACCACGACGAGCAGGAGAAACAGATGAGCGCCCGTTTTCAGGAGCTGGGCTGGCGGGCGACCCCGATGGGAGAGCTCAGCCTCCGGCGTCGGCACGACCCCCTCTTCCGCAGGGAGGTCTACGAGATCAAACTCGACGACGACTTCCTGATGTCGAGCCTGTTCACCGCGGCCGAGGTCGAACTGGCCCGGCTGGCCCTGGCCGAACTGGACGCGGTGAACGGCCTGCGCGTCGCCGTGGGAGGACTGGGCCTGGGCTACACGGCGCACACGGTGCTGGAGGACCCGCGCGTGGGCTCCCTCGTCGTGGTGGAGGCCCTCGGCGAGGTCATCGACTGGCACCGCGAGGGACTGATCCCCTCGGGTGCGTCGCTGGTCCGCGACCCCCGGTGCCGCCTGGAGCACGGGGACTTCTTCGCCGCGGTCGGCGCCGGTTCGGGGCCCGCCCCGCAGCTGGGCTCGGAGCCGTTCCACGCCGTGATCGTCGACATCGACCACTCACCGCGCCACCTGCTCCACCCGAGTCACGCGGGTCTGTACACGGCCGAGGGCCTGCGCCACCTGCGCGAGCGCCTGCTCGCGCCGGGCGGCGTCTTCGCCCTGTGGTCCAACGACGCGCCGGACGAGGAGTTCACCGGCCTGCTGGCGGAGGTCTTCGCCACGGCGCGCGCGGAGGTCGTGGACTTCCCCAACCCCCAGCAGGACCACGACGCGTCCAACACGGTCTACGTCGCGATGTCGTGAGCGCCCCCGCTCCCCCGAACGGGGAACCGGTTGAGCGGGGTGTCAGCGCGAGGAGGCAGGACCTTCACAACGGAGCAGAGCGGCCCACTCGGCGGCGGGAAAGGCCAGGGTGGCCGCTTCCTGGTTCTGGGTGTCGCGTACCAGGATGGTCGGCCCTTCACTGACCTCGACGCAGTGAGCGGCGTCATTGCTGTAACTCGACTTGTGCCACATCACAGCAGCCTTCCTAGCAGGGCGGAGGTTTCCCCCAAGGGGGAGCACAGTCCGATCAGGTTCCTCACGACAGACACTACCGCCGCGGTGTCCTCCGGCTCGTCCATCAGGAGGTTGCCCCGGGCGTAGTCGGAGGCCGCCACGGCAGCGCCATCCGCCAGCCGGTAGACCTGGACAGAGGCGGCGATCAGCAGCATCGGATTGCCCTCAGGAATCAGATGGACCGCCATCCGCTCCCGTTCGATGTGCCGCAGGATCGTCTTGGTCTGGTCGGTGCGTACGCTGTCGGGCAGGCAGGTCAGCGCGGAGATGGGGAAGACGGCGGTGACGAACGGGTCATTCCTTCGTTTGAGCACCTCGTAGCGCGAGACACGAAGCTGGGCGAAGCGCTCCACATCGTCGTTGGACGCGCTGGGATGTCCTGCGCGGAACACCATGCGCGCGTAGGGCAGGGACTGGAGGAGGCCGGGCACGAGGTTGGAGACCGTCACCGTGTCGATCTCCACCGCCTTCTCCTCCAGGGCGCCCTTGGAACGCATCCAAGGCGGAATCTGCGAACCGGTGGCCACCGGTTCCCACGTGCGCACCAAGCGCCCTTCGGCCTTGAGCGCCTTGTCGAGCTGTTCGACCTTCGCCCGTTTGGGAGTGATGACGCCGGTCTCCCACCGGGACACCGAGGCAGCGGAGGACCCCACACGTTCGGCAAGCTCCTCCTGCCTCAAACCGGACAGTTCACGAAGCTTGGCAAACAGAGATGTGAATTCGTTCTCAGCCACACCTTAAAGCTATCCAGGAATCTGCACCCTGGACCATGTCCATACAGGCAGATATTGGTAGCTGTGCAAAACCACTGTTCAGTCGCACCGTTGGTGTATGGATGCGATCGAACAGCTACAGCACCTCCAGGAAGAACTCACCGCACGCGGGCTGCCCTCGCAGATCAGCGACAAGCCCCACTGGTTCAGCCTGAACCCGGTACCCACCCTGACCTGCTGCCCCTATCTCGGGTACGCGCAGGTCACCGTCACCGAACACGGCCTCTACCGGTGGTTGGACGGCAAGGGCGACTACAGGACCCACCCCCGCGTCTTCGCCGGGCTGGTCGTGGACGACCTCATCCGCACCCGCGCGGGAACCTCGACCCCACCCGAACTGCCCGAATGGAACAAAACCGCCAAACAGATAGCACCACCGCTCCCCCGCCGAAGCGAGTGGAGGCGTGCGCGCGAACAGGAAGAGTGACACGACAACGGGCACCACCACCGCCATGCTGTGGGGTCCATTCTCATTCACCTACGCAAGCACGAAGAGAAAATCAGACTATTTCCATGCATTTCCGTAAAGCGGCTTGCGCGTCTGGTGGCCCCGGTCTCTCCGAGGAGGGCGGGCCTCAGAGCACGCTGGCACTGCTCTCCCGGACCAGCAGGGTGTGGCCGACGACGACCTTGGCCGAGGGCCGGTCGTCCTCCCTCCGGGGCTCCGCGTCCGGGGCGCCCCGCCGGGCCTCCACCTCCTCCAGCAGCAGCCGCACCGCCTCGCGGGCCAGACTGGGCTTGTCCGGGGCGACGGTGGTCAGGCTCGGCACGGAGTAGCGCCCCGGGGCGATGTCGTCGAACCCGACCACCGCCACGTCCCGGGGGACCCGCACCCCGGCGTCGTGCAGCGCGCGCATCGCCCCCAGCGCCAGCAGGTCGTTCATGCACAGCAGCGCGTCGGGCGGCCCGGACCCGGCGACGAGTCCGGCGGCCAGCTCCGCCCCGTCCTCCCAGTGGAAGTGCGCGGCCGGTCTCACCAGCGCGGGGTCGTAGCCCCTCCCCCGCGCCTCCAGGGCCTCGCGGTAACCGCGGGTGCGCAGCTCGGCCGTGCCGGAGGGGCCCGGCGGCCGGCCGCCCACCACCGCGATCCGGGTGCGCCCGCCGTCGAGCAGGTGCTCGGTCGCCTCCCGCGCGGCGGCCACGTTGTCGATCGCCACGTGGCCGTGCCGGACCGTGCGGGGCAGCTCGCCCAGGAGCACCACCGGCAGCCGGGAGGGGTGCGTGCGCAGGGCGGCGTCGTCCATGGCGAGCGGGCTGAGGATGACGCCGTCGACGAAGTCGGCGCCGAACCCCTCCAGGGCGGACTCCTCGCGGTCGCGGCGGGCCTCGCTCTGGTGGACGAGGACGGTGCGCGAGAGGCGTTCGGCCTCGCGGATGACCAGGTCGGCGAGCTCGGCGAAGTAGCCGAGGTCGAGTTCGGGCACGACCAGCGCGATCACGCCGGTCTCACCGCGGCGCAGGTGGCGTCCGGCCAGGTTGACCCGGTAGCCCAGCGCGGCGATGGCCGCCTCCACGGCGGCGCGCGTGGCGGGCCGAACGTGCGGATGGTCGTTAATAACGTTGGAAACCGTTTTCTCCGAGACCCCGGCCTGACGCGCGACGTCCTTGATACGCGGCCTCGTGCCCACGTCCACCCCCGATCAGCGCCATCCTAGCCCGCGCCCCGCCGCCGCCCCCGCGGTCGGACCCGGCCTCCCCCGCCCGGCGCCCGGACCCCCCTGACCTTCGCATCGAGGTATTTACATCGATGTAAAAATGTGCTGACATTTGCCGTGACGCCAGTCACATGACGCCGCCGTGAGAAGGAGAAGACCTCCGTGCCGACGCACCACCAGTCGCAGCGCGGGGACGGACCCACCGCTCCGCCCCGCCCCGAGTACCCGCGCCCGCAGTTCACCCGCCCCGACTGGCTGTGCCTGAACGGCGCGTGGGGCTTCGAGGCCGACCGCGGCGACAGCGGACTCGAACGGGGCCTGCGCGACGCCGAGCTCTCCGGCACCATCACCGTCCCCTTCTGCCCGGAGTCGGAGCTGTCCGGCGTGGGCGACACCGACTTCATGGAGGCGGTCTGGTACCGGCGCACCGTCCGCGTCCCCGACGCCTGGGCGGGACGGCGCGTCCTGCTGCACTTCCAGGCCGTCGACCACGACACCACCGTGTGGGTCAACGGCGTGGAGGTCGCCCGCCACCGCGGCGGGTTCACCCCCTTCACCGCCGACCTGGCCGGGGTCGCGGGCCCCGGCGAGGAGGCCGTGGTGGTCGTGCGCGCCCGCGACAGCCGACACCGCTTCCAGGCCCGCGGCAAACAGGCCACCTGGTACGCCAACTCCGGATGCCACTACACGCGCACCACCGGGATCTGGCAGACCGTGTGGATGGAACCGGTCCCCGAGGTGCACCTGCGGCGCCCCCGCATCACCCCGGACCTGGCCAACGGGGCCTTCCACCTGCTGCTGCCGCTGTCCGGCAGCGGCGAGGGGCTGCGGGTGCGCGCCGTCCTGGAGGACGGGGACGGCGGGGTCGCCGCGGCCGAGGCCCGCGCCGACCTGGACACCGCGCCCCGGCTGACCCTGGCGGTGCCGCCGGAGCGGCTCCGCGCGTGGTCCCCGGAGGACCCGCACCTGTACACGCTGCGCCTGGAACTGCTCGACGCCCGGGGCGACGTGGTGGACCGGGCCGGATCCTACGCGGGCCTGCGGTCGGTCTCGGTCCAGGGCAAGGCGATCCTGATCAACGGCCGACGCGTGTTCCAGCGCCTGGTCCTGGACCAGGGCTACTACCCCGACGGACTGATGACCGCGCCCGACGACGCCGCCCTGGTGCGCGACATCGAACTGGGCCTGCGGGCCGGGTTCAACGGGGCCCGCCTGCACCAGAAGGTCTTCGAGGAGCGCTTCCTGTACCACGCCGACCGGCTCGGCTACCTGGTCTGGGGCGAGTTCGGCGACTGGGGCTGCGCGGCCGACGGCGGCGCGGCCGACGACAACCAGCGGCCGGACGCCTCCTACGTGGCCCAGTGGACCGAGGCCGTGGAACGCGACTACTCCCACCCCAGCGTCATCGGCTGGTGCCCGCTCAACGAGACCTTCCAGCGGTTGCACGACCGCTTCACCGCCCTGGACGACGTGACCCGGGCGATGTTCCTCGCGACCAAGGCGATCGACCCCTCCCGCCCGGTGGTGGACGCCTCCGGGTACGCCCACCGGGTCCCCGAGACCGACGTCTACGACTCCCACAGCTACGAGCAGGACCCCGAGGCGTTCCGCGAGCAGATGAGCGGCCTGGCCGAGGACGACCCCTACGTCAACCGCGGCGCGGACGGCCGCGACTGGTCGGTGCCCTACCGCGGCCAACCCTACTTCTGCAGCGAGTTCGGCGGGATCCGCTGGGACCCCGGCACCGACGGCGGCGAGCAGTCGTGGGGGTACGGCGACGACCCGAGGACCCCGGAGGAGTTCCACACCCGCTTCGAGGGTCTGACGGGTGTGCTGTTGGAGGACCCGGACATGTTCGGTTACTGCTACACGCAGCTCACCGACGTGTTCCAGGAACGCAACGGCGTCTACCGGTTCGACCGCGGCGACAAGCTCGACACCGCCCGCATCGCGGCCGCCCAGCGCAGGACCGCCGCGTACGAGAAGGCCGACCGTCGGCCCGAGTGAGTGCGTCCCCGGGACGCCCCGGGGACAGATCGGAAGAGCGTCG
>NZ_JAAXPG010000057.1 GCF_012396365.1 Nocardiopsis alborubida
GTAGTGTGGGGCATCGAGGGCCTTCCGGTCCGGTGGTAGATGTCGCAATCCACACCGTTACCGGAGGCCCTCTTTGTGTGTGTCAGGTGGGGTGGGTGTTACCAACCTCAGTGGTCAATACACCTAGTGACGGACCACGTCCACCCACACCATCCGGTGGTCGGAGCTGGGGAAGGGGTAGTCGCCGGTCAGCCGGAACAGGGGGTCGTCCACGGTCGGCCAGAACACCCCGGACGAGCGGGTCGGGACGATCCGCGAGGGCAGTACGTAGTCCACGCGCAGGTTGCCCGGACCGGGCTCGTCCGCGAAGTCGGCGCTGTCCAGGACCGGGTCGCCCCCGTGCCCGTCGTTGGCCCCGCCCTGACGCTGGGCCGCGCCCCTGCCGCCCTGGCTGGACGGGCGCACGTCGGTGATCCCCGGGTGCTCCAGGAGCTGGGTGACGGCGTTCGGGTGACCGTCGCCGTCGTTGGGGTCGGCGTTGAGGTCCCCGGCGATGACGAACGGGGCGCCCACGGGCAGACCGCCGCGCCGCCCCCGGTCGTCGTAGATGTAGGAACCCGCGCGCGGGGTCACGTAGTCGGCCCAGAAGCGGATCTCGTCGTGGTTGCGCGCCACGTTGCGCTTCTCCGGGCCGTCGAAGGTCGGCGGGGTCGGGTGGCTGGCCAGCAGGTGGACCGGGCGGCCCCGGCCCGTGTCGATCGGCAGGTCCCAGTGGCTCTTGGAGGACAGCCGAAGGACCTCCAGGGCCTCGGAGGAGTAGTAGGACTCGCCCGTCTCGGGATCGGTGGGCAGGAGCGCGCCGGGCATGTCCGCCCACCGGAAGGTCTGGAACGTGCGCACGTCCTCGGTGACGATCGGGTACATCGAGTACACGACCATCCCGTACTGGCCGGGGAAGAGCCCGTACCCGAAGGCGTCCTCGGCGTAGGCGGGGCTGCCGGGCTCGGTCACCGCCTCGCCGTCGCCGTTGAGGTCCGCGCCCGAGGCCACGCCGGTGTTGACGGGCGCGGAGTAGACGTAGGGGTACTCGATGGCCTCGGCGCCGTTCTGGCCCACGGACAGGTAGTTGTCCTGGAACAGGCGGGGCCCGTCCCCCTCCTCGTCGTAGTCGAACTCGTTGACCAGGAGGACGTCGGGGCGCACGTGCTGGATGATCTCGGCGACGTTGCGCGCCTGCTCGCTGTCGGGGGTGGACAGCTCCTCGGCGAGCACGCCCTGGCCGGGGCGTTCCAGCGCGGTGTTGAAGGTGGCGAAGCGCACCTCGTGCGATCCCGGCGGTTCGGGGACCGAGGACGAGACCTCGGCGGCGGCGGGGGCCGCCACCAGGGTGGACGCGGCCAGGACGAGGGTGGCGGTGGAGGCCACAGGTCTGACCAGCGGGCGTGGACGCGGCTTCATGGGAGCATCCTCTCAGCGGGGGAGCGGGGTGCGAAAGGCCGGAGTTCCGCTGGCCGATCCGGGTCGGACCGTTCCGGTGCGGCCCCGGCCGCGGGAGGTTAACAGGCCGGAGTGAAGCAGGGGTGACTCCGGGTCGTCCACAGGCCGCCAAACCCCGTGGCGCGAACGGCCGCCCCCTGCTTCCCTGGTTCCATGGCCAACAGAGAACCCAACCTGCCCTTCCGCTGGGACGTCGCGGGCGGGGACCGGCTCGGTTCCCTGACCGAAGGGCACGACCACGAGCCCCTCCACGTGGAGGAGCTCACCGAGTGCGCGGCCAAGGTGCTCGCCCGTAGCGCCGACGGAGACCTGTACTTCGTGGGCCGCTCCCCGGACAGCCTCTTCGACCTGCTCAGCGGTGTGCTCTCCGACACCCCGTACCGGGAACGGCTCAGACAGCTGCCCCTGTCGCTCTACGGCTGCGACGGCCAGGAGCTCACCTTCGCAGAACGCGCCCAGCTGCGCACCAACCTGTCCGCCTCGGGCATCACACCGCGGAGCCTGGCCGCGCGCGGGCGCCCCCTGGTGTTCGTGGACCTGGTCCTGCACGGGTCCACCTTCGGCAACCTGCACGAACACCTGCGCGACTGGATCGGGGACGAGAAGGCAGCCTGGAACGTCATCCGACGCAGGGTCCGCTATCTGGGGGTCACCACGCGGGAGAAGACCAGTCCCAACACCTGGCGCTGGCAGCAGAACGCGGACTGGACCGACGAGCTGCCCGCTAGCGCGGTGCGCAACGTCTCCGTTCCCGGCTGGCTGTGGAGTCATCTGGGCAACGACCAGCCCAAGACCACCGTGTCCTTCCGCCGTACCCGCTGGACTGATCCGTCCGTGACCGGGCCCCGACACGACAGGGAGGCGCTGTGCGCCCTGTCCACGGCGGTGTCCCTGGTCGAACGGGGGCGCACCCGCCAGGTCCGCGAGCACGTCCACCGGGTGCTGACCGGCGAGCCCGCCTTCCGGGAGTCCTGGCTGCGCGACCTGGCCCGCTGCCTCCGCTGATCCGGTTCCGGCGGACGTGCCCGGCCGCGCGCGGTACCCGTGAGGCCGTCTGCCTCCACGGACCGCCCGGGATCCGTGAAGCCGTCCGTTCCCGGGAACCGGTCGAGGCCCGGGAAACCGCCTGTCCCCATGGGCCGCTCGCGGGTCGGCGGGAGAGCCCGTCCCGTGGAGCGGGGATCCAGGCTTGAATCGTTTTGCTTTCAACTACCCAGGTTCCCCCTTCCTCGGACGCATGGCGATCGGATATCCCATGTCATCTGGGACTTGGGCCCTCCGGGCAGATGTAAATCGGTTTAGGAAGGACCGTTGTCGCGCCGCTACTCCCCGTGTTACATTCGCGTTGTTTTCGGGAGCGCTCCCATCACATCGACGCATCCGGGCCGTCGCGACACGCCGGCTCCGGATGCGGTGAGGAGTGTCCTTCCCATGCCCCCCATCCCCCCAGCCGTCCGTCATCGAACACGGCGCGGCACCTCCCTCGTGACCGCCCTCGCCACGGGCGCCGCGCTCGCCGCCGTGGCGACCGGCCCCGCTTCCGCCGCCGCTGGCTGCGAGGTCGACTACACCGTCCAGAACCAGTGGAACAACGGCTTCACCGCCGCCGTGTCCGTCACCAACCTCGGTGATCCCGTCGACGGTTGGACCCTGGAATGGGACTTCACCGCGGGCGAGCGCGTCACCAGCGGCTGGAACGGTGAGTTCTCCGGTTCCGGCGACCACGTCAGCGTGGCCGACACCGGGTGGAACGCCGCCATCGCCACCGGGGCCTCGGTCAGCTTCGGCTTCAACGGCTCTCACGGCGGCACCCCCGAAATCCCCGAGTCCTTCACGCTCAACGGCACCGTCTGCACCGGCGACACCGGGGAGCCGCCCGGTGAGGAGCAGCCCGACCCCGAGGACCCGCCCGCCACCGGAGAGGGGCGCCAGGTCGAGGAGCTGGGCCGCGGCCTGGTGAGCGTGCACGGACCGCAGGGCAACCTGGTGAGCTGGCGGCTGCTGGCCACCGATCCCGGGGACGTCGCCTTCAACGTCTACCGGGGCTCCACACGCCTCAACTCGCAACCCCTCACCGGAGCCACCTCCTACCTGGACGACGGCGCCGCCGCCGACGCCCGCTACACGGTCCGCCCCGTGGTCGACGGCCAGGAGGCGGAGGCCTCGGCGACCTCCCTGGCGCTGCGCGACGGCTACCTGGACGTTCCCCTGGACGTCCCGTCCGGAGGCAGCGGCTACACCTACGACGCCAACGACGCCAGCGTGGGCGACCTCGACGGCGACGGCGAGTACGAGATCGTCCTGAAGTGGGAGCCCACCAACGCCAGGGACAACTCCCAGGCGGGCCGTACCGGCCCCGTACTGCTCGACGCCTACGAACTCAGCGGGGAGCGGCTCTGGCGCATCGACCTGGGGCGCAACATCCGCGCCGGTGCGCACTACACCCAGTTCCAGGTCTACGACTTCGACGGCGACGGGCGGGCCGAGGTCGCCGTGAAGACGGCCGACGGCACCGTCGACGGCACCGGAGGGGTCATCGGCGACGCCGGGGCCGACCACCGCAACGGCGACGGCTACGTCCTGAGCGGGCCGGAGTTCCTGACCATGTTCGACGGCCGCAGCGGGGCCGAACTCGACTCGGTGGACTACGTTCCCGGGCGCGGCGACGTCTGCGACTGGGGAGACTGCTACGGCAACCGGGTGGACCGGTTCCTGGCGGGCGTGGCCTACCTGGACGGCCAGCGGCCCAGCCTGGTCATGGCGCGCGGCTACTACACGCGCTCGGTCATCGCGGCCTGGGACTGGCGCGACGGGCGCTTCACCCGCCGCTGGACCTTCGACAGCGACGACTCCGGGTCGCGCTGGGCCGGACAGGGCAACCACCAGTTGAGCATCGCCGACGCCGACGGCGACGGCCGCGACGAGGTCATGTACGGCTCGATGGCCGTCGACGACGACGGCAGCGGGATGTGGAGCACCGGTCACGGCCACGGGGACGCCATGCACGTGGGCGACCTGCTGCCCGACCGCTCCGGCCTGGAGGTCTTCACCATCACCGAGCGCACGGGGGGCGCGGCGGGCGCCTACGTGGCCGACGCCGACACCGGAGACGTGGTCTGGCGCAGGCCGACCGCCAGCGGTGAGGAGGGGCCCGGCCGGGGCGTGGCCGCGGACGTGTGGCCGGGCAATCCGGGCGCGGAGTTCTGGGTCACGGGTGGCGGCATCAGCGGCATGTACGACGCCGAGGGGAACCGTCTGGGCGTCCGTGCCCCCTCGTCGGCGAACTTCGTGGTCTGGTGGGACGGCGACCCGCTGCGGGAACTGCTGGACGGCACCCGCGTCGACGAGTACGGGACCGGTGGCGACACCCGGCTGCTGACCGGCACCGGGGTGGCCTCCAACAACGGCACCAAGTCCACACCGGCGCTGAGCGGGGACATCCTCGGTGACTGGCGTGAGGAGGTCGTCTGGCGCACCGAGGACAACCGGGCGCTGCGGATCTACTCCACGCCCGTCCCCACCGAGCTGCGGATGCCTACCCTGATGCACGACACCCAGTACCGGGTGGCCGTCGCCTGGCAGAACACCGCCTACAACCAGCCGCCTCACCCGAGCTTCTTCATCGGGGACGGCATGGAGCCCGCTCCCTGGCCGGAGGTGTACACGCCCTGATTCCCGGGCGGGGAGGATCGTGGGCGGTCGTGCGGATGTGCCCGTGCGACCGCTCCGCGCCCGGCGGAGTTCCCTCAGACAAGGGGCTCCCAGATAAGAGGCCAGTCGGAGAAGGGGCCGTCAGAGAAGGAGTCTGTCCGACAAGGGAGTCGTCAGGGAACCAGCCGTCAGAGAACGGGCCCTCCTACCGGTCGTGTCTTCTTCCGGAGGAGGACCCGTGGTTTTCCGTGCGGTCGCCGTGGGTCTCACAGGTACCTGCGGGGGAGGTCGCCCGCCTGGAGTTCGGCGAAGGTCACCATCCGCATGCCGGGGCGGGTGAGCACGGCCCCGCCGCGGGCGAAGAAGACGGTTCCTCCGGCCTTGCGCAGGTTGAGTAGGCCGACTGCCGAACAGAGGATCTGCCGGGGGCGTCACCCTCTCCACCCCCGGTGTGGTGGAGAGGGATTCGGCCACCTCGGGGGAGACTTCGGCCAGGAAGCGGGGGAGTTCGTGCGCGCTCACGAGGTCTTCTCCCCGGCATCCGCGATCTCCAGAACGCTGAGGAGACGGCGGGCCATGTCCTGTTCCCGGCCGATCGGAAGGCCCTGCTCGTACTCCCAGGCGTCCTGCGTGCGGAAGGGCTCCCACATCCAGAACCAGTGCCACTGGCCCGAGTCCGCCCGCATCAGGCGCACCGACTGTTCCTGAGAACCCCGCTTCACCACGAGCACCATTCCCGGCTGGGGGAGCGGCTTGAGGTTCAGCTTGCCCAATTCCAGGGCGAGCCGCTTGGCCGCCTCCCTGGTCTCGCTTGCGCTGCTACACGATTTACCGGTGTTCATGGATTTTCCTCCCGGAAAGTTCCTTAAGTCCCCTGGTGGCACATGAGAAGCGGAGGGGCCTGGGAGTGATCTTCCTGAATGGCGGCGTAGGAACCTAGAGAGCCTGGACAGGTGGAAAAATCTAGAGAGAGCGGTTCCCGGTGGTTGATGAGAAGTGCAGAACGGTGAGCTGATGGCGAAGCGTAAGACCAGGCCACACGCCAAGGAGTGGGGATCAGAGCTGAAGATCCTCAGAACCAAGGTCAACAAGACTCAGAAGTCTGTGGCTGATGGGGTGCGGTGTTCGGACACCCTGATCTGCGGGTTTGAGAAAGGGACTCATTGGCCTTCCCGGGATATGGCCGCAGACCTGGACAAGGCTCTCAAGGGGAGCGGTGCGCTGGTCAGCCTATGGGACCGACTCAACTCCAAAAGGAGCTATCCGGACTGGGCTCGGGACCTGGTGAAAGCGGAGACGCGTGCTGTGCTCATGAGGCAGTTTGAGACCACTGTGATTCCAGGGCTGGTCCAGACGGAGGCATATGCCCGAACACTCATCAGGGCAAATAACTCGCTGGGTCCTGTCAGGGACGCTGATGAGTTGGTCTCAGGGCGGATGGACCGGCAGGTCCTCTGGGGTCGTGAGGACCCTCCCCGGATGATCCTCATCCTTAACGAAGCCGTGTTGATGTGCTGCATCGGTGGACCTGAAGTTATGTCAGGACAGTTGACCCGGCTCGTGGAGATGGTGGAGAAGGAAGTCATCAGGGTTCATATCATCCCCATGAAGACCCGGCGTCCCTCATTCACCATGGGTTTCACCTTGCTCAGCTTCAGCGGAGATGCCGATGCCCTGTACGTAGAGGATGCGCTGGCTGGCAGGATGGTCAACGAGGAAGCCGAGGTCAGCCGGATGGATAGGCTCTTCAGCGATCTCCTGGGTGTCTCGCTCTCACCGGAGGAGTCGCTGAAGCTTCTCTACCTGCATCGAAGGAAGCACGAAGATGACTCTCAAGACTGAGTGGGGCAAATCCACCTACTCACACGGCAATGGTGGTCAGTGCGTAGAGACCAAGAGAACTTCTGTGGGTGCTGCTGTGCGTGACACCCAGAACCGGCACCTCGGTCACCTGGAGGCCGACCACCGTGAGTGGATCGCTCTCCTGGAAGCGGTCAAGGGATGACGAAGCCGAAGCTCTCGACTGAGTGGAAGAAGTCCGCCTACAGCGGTGGTAACGGCGGTGACTGCGTAGAGGCGAAGCGGACCTCTGCGGGCGCGGCCGTGCGTGACACCCGTAACCGTCACCTCGGCCACCTGGAAGCCGACAGCACCGAGTGGACCGCCCTCCTGGAAGCCGTGAAGGGCTCCGCCCCCTGAAGCCCTGACCCCTGACCCTGGCCCCTTCGAAGCATCCCTGAAGCACCCCCGAGACGCACCGAGCCCCCTCCCCGGACACCCGGGAAGGGGGCTCGCGCAGGCTCACAGCCTCACAGTGCTACAGCGCCACCCGGCCCTTACAGGGTCGGCAGGTACCTGTGCAGCTCGTACGGCGTCACCTGGCGGCGGTAGTCGCGCCACTCCGCCTTCTTGTTGCGCAGGAAGAAGTCGAAGACGTGCTCGCCCAGCGTCTCGGCGACCAGCTCGCTGTTCTCCATGATCCGCAGCGCCTCGTCCAGGCTCTGCGGCAGCGGCCGGATGCCCAGCGCCCGGCGCTCGGAGTCGGTCAGCGCCCAGACGTCGTCCTCCGCGCCGGGAGGAAGCTCGTAGCCCTCCTCGATGCCCTTGAGCCCGGCGGCCAGGATCACCGCGTAGGCCAGGTACGGGTTGGAGGCCGTGTCCAGCGAACGGATCTCGATCCGGCTGGAGTTGGACTTGCCCGGCTTGTACATCGGCACGCGCACCAGCGCCGAGCGGTTGTTGTGGCCCCAGCAGATGTAGGCCGGCGCCTCGCCGCCCATGCCCGCGGAGGCGGCCGGGTCGTCCCACAGGCGCTTGTAGGAGTTCACCCACTGGTTCGTGACGGCCGTGATCTCGTCGGCGTGCCGCAGCAGGCCCGCTATGAACCCGCGCCCGACCTTGGACAGCTGGAAGTCCGCTCCCGGCTCGTAGAAGGCGTTGCGGTCGCCCTCGAACAGAGACAGGTGCGTGTGCATGCCCGAGCCCGGGTACTGCGTGAACGGCTTGGGCATGAAGGTGGCGTACACGCCCTGCTCCATCGCCACCTCCTTCATCACGAGCCGGAAGGTCATGATGTTGTCGGCGGTGGTCAGCGCGTCGGCGTAGCGCAGGTCGATCTCCTGCTGCCCCGGCCCGCCCTCGTGGTGGCTGAACTCCACGGAGATTCCCATGGCCTCCAGCATGTTGATGGCGTTGCGCCGGAAGTCGTGCGCGCTGTTGTGCGGCGTGTGGTCGAAGTAGCCGCCGGAGTCGTTGGGCTCGGGCAGCTCGCCCAGTTCGGGCATCTTCTTGAGCAGGTAGAACTCGATCTCGGGGTGCGTGTAGAACGTGAACCCGAGGTCGGAGGCCTTGCCCAGCGTGCGCTTGAGCACGTGGCGCGGGTCGGCCGACGACGGCGAGCCGTCGGGCATGAGGATGTCGCAGTACATGCGCGCCGTGCCGTGCGGCTCGTTGCGCCAGGGCAGCACCTGGAAGGTGGAGGGGTCGGGCTGGGCCAGCATGTCGGCCTCGTAGACGCGCGCGAACCCCTCGATGGCCGAGCCGTCGAAACCGATGCCCTCGGAGAAGGCCGCCTCCAGTTCGGCGGGGGCGACCGCCACGGACTTGAGGTACCCGAGCACGTCGGTGAACCACAGCCTCACGAACCGGATGTCGCGCTCCTCCAACGTGCGGAGCACGAATTCCTGCTGTCGATTCACGATCAACCTTCCTCGATGCGGTCGGTGTCCGGGCCCTCCCGGCGTACAGCGGGGCCGGTTCGGACACGGTCTCCCAGGTCCAGTGTGCCGTGCGGATATTTCCGGGGTATTTCCGCACACGCCGAACAGCCTGCCCGGTCCGTCACCCGCACACGCATTATGGCCCGTGACCGGGCGTTTCCGGCCATCCGCCCGCCGTCGGCGCCGGGGCCCGCGTGGATCCCGCGCGGAACCCGCGGCAGCCCCCGGCGTGCGCGCCCCCGCGCCCCGGCCGCCCCTGCCCGGTGCCGGGCCGCGTGCCCGGGCCCGCCGCGACCGCTCCCCGGAAACATCCTGCGGCTAGGCTCGGGCCCGTGGCACAGCTGAGAATCGCACTGGCCCAGGTCAACCCCACCACGGGCGACCTGGACGGCAACCTGTCCCTCGTCGTCGACTCCGCGCGCAGGGCCGCCGAGGAGGGCGCCCACCTGGTCGTCCTCCCGGAGATGGTCGTCACCGGCTACCCGGTCGAGGACCTGGCGCTGCGCAACTCCTTCGTGTCGGCCTCGATCAAGGCCACCCGCGCCCTGGCCGCCGACCTCGCCCGGGAGGGCCTGGGCGAACTCCCCGTCGTGGTGGGATACCTCTCCCGCCGCGAGGGTCCGGGCGCCCGATACGGCCAGCCCGCCGGGGCCCCGCAGAACTCCGTCGCCGTCCTGCACCGCGGCGGCGTCGTCCTCTCCTCCGCCAAGCACCACCTGCCCAACTACGGCGTGTTCGACGAGTTCCGCAACTTCGTCCCCGGCGACACCCTGTCCGTGGTCCGGGTCCGCGGTGTGGACGTCGCCCTGGCCGTCTGCGAGGACCTGTGGCAGGAGGGCGGCCCCGTCACCGCGGCCCGCGCCGCCGGAGTCGGCCTGCTGGTCTCCCTCAACGGCTCGCCCTACGAGCGCCACAAGGACGACGTGCGCCTGGAGCTGTGCCAGCGCCGCGCCCGCGAGGTCGGCGCCGCCCTGGCCTACGTCAACATGGTCGGCGGCCAGGACGAGCTGGTCTTCGAGGGCGACTCCCTGATCGTGGACTCCGAGGGGGAGCTGGTGGCCCGCGCCCCCCAGTTCACCGAGACCCTCCTGGTCGCCGACCTCGACCTGCCCGAGGCCGGACCGGCCCCGGACGGCCCGGGCGCACGGGTGGACGGCCTGCGCATCGTGCGCCACACCGTCTCGGCCGACCCGGTCGCCCCCTATCCGCCCCGGGCCGGCGCCGTCACCCCGCGGCCCGACCCCCTCTCCGACACGGGCGAGGTCTACCGCGCCCTGGTCACCGGCCTGCGCGACTACACCGTCAAGAACGGCTTCGCTTCGGTCCTGGTCGGCGTCTCGGGCGGCATCGACTCCGCTCTGGTGGCCACCATCGCGGTGGACGCCCTGGGCGCGGACCGGGTGCACGGTGTGCTCATGCCCAGCGCGCACTCCAGCGACCACTCGGTCGGCGACGCCGAGGACCTGGCGGGCCGCCAGGGCTTCGCCACCCGCACCATCGCCATCGCCCCGGCCGTGGAGGCCTTCACCCGGGCCGCGGGCGAGGCGGGCGTCCCGCTCACCGGCCTGGCCGCCGAGAACCTCCAGGCCCGCGTGCGCGGCACGCTCCTGATGGCCCTGTCCAACGAGGAGGGGCACCTGGTCCTGGCCACCGGCAACAAGAGCGAGGCCGCCACCGGCTACTCCACGCTCTACGGCGACTCCGTGGGCGGGTTCGCGCCCATCAAGGACTGCTGGAAGACCCTGGTCTGGGAGCTGGCCCGCTGGCGCAACGACGAGGCCGTCCGGCTGGGGCAGACCCCGCCCGTCCCGGAGAACTCCATCTCCAAGCCGCCCAGCGCCGAACTGCGCCCCGACCAGCTGGACACCGACTCCCTGCCCGACTACGTGCAGCTCGACGCCGTCCTGGACGCCTACGTCGGCACGGACAAGGGGGAGGCCGAACTGGTCTTCGCCGGGTACGACCCCGAGCTGGTGCGCCGGGTCATCCGCATGGTGGACCGCGCCGAGTACAAGCGCCGCCAGTCCGCGCCGGGCACCAAGATCAGCGCGCGCAACCTCAGCCGGGACCGCCGTGTGCCCATCACCAACCGCTGGACCGTCTGAGCCGGGCTTCGCCCTCCGCCTCCGGCGTACCCGCGCCCTCCACGGTCCCCGTCCCGGCCGCGGTGCGGGCGGGCCCGGGACCGGTTCCTAGGCCAGGCCCAGCTCCCTCAGCCGCGCTCCGGCCGCTGCCCGGTTGGGCACGCCGAGCTTGGCCAGGATGTTCGACACGTGCACGCTCGCGGTCTTGGGCGTGATGAACAGCCGCTCGGCGATCTGGGCGTTGGTGCTGCCCACGACCAGCAGCCGCGCGACCTCCGCCTCGCGTGCCGTCAGCCCGGCGGGGACGGCGGGCGGGGCCGCGCCGGCCTCCAGGGCGGAGCCCATCCTGCGCGCCAGGTCCGCGGCGGCGTCGGCCAGCGGCACCGCTCCGCACTCCCGGGCCGTCGCGTGCGCCTGCCGCACCCACGCCACGGCCTGCTCCCGCTGCCCGGCCGCCACGGCCGCCTCGGCGGCCCGCAGTCGGGCCCGCGACAGGTGCAGCCGCATCGGCGTGGCCTCCCACGCCGCCAGCGACTCCCGCCACCGCTCCAGCAACGCGTCCGGTCCCGCGCCGTCCGCCTCGCGGAGGTGCGCCCCGACGGACACCCGGTAGGCGTGCTGCGCCGTCCCGTGGGCGGGCATCGGCGCCACCAGCGCGGCCACCAGGTCCCGCACCCGGCGCGCACGCTCCGCCGTCCCCGCCGGGCGGCCCGGCGCCGCGCCCCGTCGGGCGGCCTCGGCCATCGCCTCCGCCATCGGCCACGTGTACCCGTGCGCGGACTCCAGGGCCAGCCGCTCCAGGGTCCGCTCGGACAGGGCGAGGGTGTCGTCGACCGCGCCCCCGGCCAGGCCGGTCTCCAGGAGCGCCAGCAGGGACAGCTGCACGATGTTCATCCGGTGCGAGGACAGGACGTCCTCCCACCCCGGTTCCCGGGTGGCCCGCCGCGCCGTCTCCAGGTCGCCCTGCGCGGCGGCGGCGCGGGCCAGCACCGCGTCGACGTAGAAGCGGTACTTGCCGGGAGAGCGGTCGCGGGAGACCGCCTCCATGATCCGCCGTGCCTCGGCCAGATCGCCCAGCTCGAAGTGGATCTCCGCGCGGTTCTGGTGGTTGAACGTCTTGTGGACGGCCGCCCACCCCATCGCCTCGTGCCGGGCCAGGGACTCCTCCAGCACCGCCAGGCCCTCCTCGTGGTGGCCCAGCTCGCGCAGGAAGTGGCCCAGATTGCCCGCCCCGCGCGCCTCCAGCACGGGGTCGGAGGTCCGGGCGGCGTGGGCGATGCCCGCCTCGATCAGCGGGCGCCCCGCTGCCAGGTCGCCCGCGTCCATGTGCAGACCGCCCAGGGTGATGCGGGCGTCGGCCGCGGCGCGCATGTCGCACGACCGGGCGGGGTCGGCCGTCGCGACGGCCTCCTCGGCCAGCGCGCGCGCCGACCTCCCGGCCCTCTCCAGCTCGCGCAGCCGCCGCCGGTCGAGTGTGTCGCGCCGGTCGGCTCGGTGCACCATGCTCTCCCTGGCCAGGATGGACAGCAGCGTGCCGTAGCCCACCAGGTGCGGGGGGTGCAGTTCCAGGGCGGTGACCAGGTCGGCGAGTCCGCTGCCGCAGTCCTCCTCGGCCCGCGCCGTCCCGCGGCGGCGCAGCAGCTCCGCCCGCACGGTCAGCGTGTGGTCGTCGCCCCCGTCCTCGGGGAGGGCGGCCAGGGCCTCGTCGGCCAGTTCGAGGGCGCGCCTGGCGCGGCCCGCCTCCACTGCGGCCCCCGCCGCGAGGCTGGCCACCTCGGCCCAGGTCCGGCCCTGGACCCGCTCCCGTGCGTCGGGGACGCGGTCCCACAGGGCCAGGACCCGCTCCAGCATGTCCAGTTCCTCGCCGTAGGCCAGGGTGTCGCCCGCGCGCACCGCGGCCCACCAGGCGGCCTGGAGGGCGCTGGGCAGCTCCTGTGCGGCGTTGTAGTGGTGGGCCTGTTCGGCGGCCCTGCGGTCGAAGGGGACGGAGTCGGGGTACTCGTCGATGAGCTGGGCGAAGCGCATGTGCAGCCGCGCGTGGGCGCCGGGCAGCAGGTCGCCGTGCACGGCGTCGCGCAGCAGGGCGTGCCGGAAGCGGTAGCCGGTCCGGTCGGCGCGCAGGGTGTTGGCGTCGACCAGGGTGTGCAGCGCGGTCTCCAGTTCGCGTTCGGGCAGCCCGGCCGCGTGGTAGAGCATCTCGTGCTCGATGCTGCCCGAGACCGCGCCGACCGAGGCCACGCGCAACACCGTCAGGGCGGTGTCGTCGAAGCGGTGCAGCGGCTCCAGCAGCAGGTCGCGGAACTGGTCGGGCACGTCGTGGCCGTCGACGGAGGGGTCGCCGACCGCCGAGGCCAGCGACTCCACGAACAGCGGGACGCCCTCGGTGCGCCGGTACAGCTGGTCCAGTTCGTGGCCGGTGAGGTCGGCGCCCCGTATCGCGGCGGCCTGGGCGCCGGCCTCCTCGCGGCTGAGCGGGGCCAGCTCCAGCGGCTCGACCCCGGGTGCGCGCCGCAGTTCGGGCAGCAGGCGGCGCAGCGGGTGGGTGCGGTGCAGGTCGTCGCTGCGGTAGGTGGCCACGAGCTGCACGCCCGGCAGGTCGAGGTTGCGCACGAGGAAGACGAGCAGGTCGCGGGTGGCGCCGTCGGCCCAGTGCAGGTCCTCCAGCACCACGGTGACGCCGCCGTCCCCGGCGGCCTGGGTGAACAGGCGCAGGACCTGTTCGAAGAGGATGCCCCGGTTCTCCGGGCGCAGCACGGGCACCTCGCCCAGCTCGGGCAGGAGCCGGGCGAACTCGCCGGTGCCGCCGGGCGCAGCGGCCTCGAACGCCGCGCGTCCGCGTTCGCGCAGGAGTTGGCGCAGCACGGCGGTGAAGGGGGCGTAGGACAGGCCGTCCACGCCGAGCTGGAGACAGCCGCCGACGAGCACCGTTCCCTGGGGCAGGGCCGAGACGAACTCGCCGACCAGGCGGCTCTTGCCCACGCCCGCGTCGCCGCTGACCAGTACCGTTCCGGACGCCTCGGTGTGGGACCGCCTGGCGTGGTCCCGGAGGAGGCGGAGTTCGCGCTCGCGGCCCACGAAAAGGGTACGACTCTCGGCAAGAACGGGCATAGCGCCCATTATGCCCGTCACGTGTCTCCCTCCCCTCCCGCGCGCACCCTCACGCGGCGCGGCCGTAGGAGCGCCGCTGGCGCTGGCGCCCGCGGCGCTCCTCCCTGCGCCGCTTGCGCTCCTCGGCGCGTGCCCGCAGGGCCGCACGCACGTTCTCGGCCTCGCGGACGCGCCGCTCGGTCATCTCCCGGGTGTTGGCGTTGAGCAGTTCGCTGTGGAACACGGTGCTTCCCTCTTCACTCGCGCGGCGGAACCGGTGTCCCGCCGTCCGGTCTCCACGTTCTCCCTAAGACCCCGGGGCGCACATGGGGAGGAATCCCAGTCCTGGCAGGTCTGAGTGCCCGTGTGCCCTAAGACCCCGCCCCCGGCGGCGTGTCACAGCATGCCTACTCGCGGTCACCCGTAGTTGTCTAGGTGGCAACGACGCACGTGGGAGGCGCGACATGACGCGGAAGTACGGGGCAAAGACGGCGGGCGCGCTCACAGCGGGCGCGCTCACGGCGGGCCTGGCGGCGGCGGGTGCGTTCGGCGCCCCGGTGCCCGCCGCCGCGGAGCCGGTGGAGGGGGAGGG
>NZ_JAAXPG010000058.1 GCF_012396365.1 Nocardiopsis alborubida
TGACCGTCGCGGCCACCGGCGGCCCCATGCGCGGGGCCCTGCTCCTGGCGGTCTACGCGCTGGGGATGGCGGGTCCGCTGTTCGTGCTGGCGCTGCTGTGGGACCGCTACGACCTGGGGGAGAAGCGTTGGCTGCGCGGACGCACCGTCTCCCTCGGCCCCGTGCGCGTCCACACCACGAGCACGCTGTCCGGTCTGTTGTTCATCGCCATCGGCGTCGTGTTCCTGCTCTATGACGGAACGGCGTCCCTCTTCGGCGGTATCGGGGCGTTCGACGACCAGAGCTACCGGGTCCAGGAGTGGCTCTTCGCCGTCGGCGGGGCGGGGATCGACGTGTTCGTCCTCGGCGCGGCCGGGATGGCCCTGCTCGTGGCGGGTGCCTGGAAGTGGAGCCGAGCGCGCAGGACGAGGGGAGCCGAGGGGAAGAAACCGATTCCTGAGGTCATCTCCCGGGGTACCCACCCCGACACCACCGACGGAGACGTGTGAGTGCACTGTTCTGCGGGTTCTTCAACGAAGGGACGACGAAGCGATGACGCGGTGGACGCACAGGCAGTGGCTGGTGGCAGCAGGCAGTTTCCTGGGTGCCCTGATACTGCTAGGAGTACCGACGGTGCTGTTGCCCAACAGCCTCTTCACCAGGGAAATCGAACCGACGTGGTGGTCCTATCCCGTGTGGGGCGTCACCGCCGTGCTGTGCGGTCTCCTGGCGGCCACCTACGTCAGGAACGGAAACGCGCCGGCGAGGACCGACGAGGCCAGGAGCGTCACCGGCGTCGTCCTGACGTGGTTCGCCATCGGCTGCCCGGTATGCAACAAACTCGTCCTGTTGGCCCTGGGCACCTCGGGCGCCCTGTCCTGGTTCGCACCCCTGCAACCGCTGCTCGCGGTCGCGGGCGTCGTACTGCTGTCGATCGCGGTCAGGACGCGGCTGAAGCGAACTCGTGCGTGTCCGCTTCCATCGCCCCAGAATGGGTGAGGGGCACCGTGCCACCGGTACGGCATGAGGGCTGTAGCGCCGGGACCACCCATACCCAAGGATGCGGCCGGAAACATTCCTGGAGTGATGGCAAGGGTTCTGGTCTGTTCCCGACGGAGGTGCTGAGCCGGGAGTGGCGCCCCTTCGACGCGATGCGCACCGAAGTCATGGCCGGGCAGTACCTGGACACCCTGGAGCAGGCGCGGGGCACCGCTACCCGCGAGGCCGCGCTGCGTTACAAGCCCGCCAAGTACACGGTGGAGCGTCCACTGGGCCTGGGCGCGACCCTGGTGGGCGGCGGCTCCAGCTCGATGGCGTTGAGCAGCTCCCCGGGCGGTGCGGGCGCCGGTGAGGATATGGGCCAAGGCCTCGTCCGGGGCGTCCTTGCAGGCCACGCCGATGTCGTTGGGGCTCACCGAGTCCAGGCGGGTGGTGATCTGACAGGCCCGTTTGTCGGGGTCGGCGCCGGGGCATCTCCAGGTCTGCGTCAAGGCTCTGGCTGGATTGAACCTGATCAGTGGAAGCACCGGCGGGCCTGTGTGTTTCGCCCTTAGGCCTCGGGTAGTCGTGTACGACGGCTCCACACGAGACCGGCCCAGCTTCCGAAGGGGAACTGATGTCCACACCCACGCGAGGAGAGCCGCGCTCACACCATGGCCGCAACCTGATCGCGGGTCTCCTGCTCGGACTGGGCACCGTCGCCTTCCTCGACGAGGTGGTCTTCCACCAGCTCCTGCACTGGCACCACTTCTACGACCTGTCCACCAGCGACGTGGGACTGGTCTCGGACGGGCTCTTCCACGCCTTCAGCTGGTTCGCCACCGTCGCCTCGCTGTTGATGGTCGCCGCGCTGCGCCGCGCGCACACCTTTCGGGGTCTGGTCTTCACCGCCGGGTGGCTGACCGGGGCGGGGTTCTTCCAGCTCTACGACGGATTGGTCCAGCACAAGGTGATGGGCCTGCACCAGATTCGCTACGGCGTGAACCTGGTGCCCTACGACGTGACGTGGAACGTCATCGCCGCCGCCCTTCTCGTCGCTGGAATCGTGCTGTGGACCGTCACCGCGCGACGCGCGCGCCGGTCCACCGAACCCACCGGGGCCACGGCCTGACCCATGGACCACCACGAACACCACGCCCCCGAGGCCGCCTGGCTCAGCCCGGGGGAATCGGCGACAGCGCTGCTGTTGGTGACCGCCCTGGCGGCCTACGCGGTGGCGGTGGCGATCCTGCACAGGCGCGGCACCTCCTGGCCCATCGCCCGCACCGTGTCCTGGGCGGCAGGCCTGCTGTGCGTGGGCGTGGCCCTGGTCGGCCCCATGGCCGAACGGGCCCACCACGACTTCGCCGTCCACATGGCCGGACACGTCCTGTTGGGGATGCTGGGGCCGCTCCTGCTGGTGTTGGCGGCCCCGGTCACCCTGGCCCTGCGGACTCTGCCGGTGCGCAAGGCCCGCCCCCTCGCCCGGCTGCTGCCCTCGCTTCCACTGGCGGTGCTGACGAATCCGTTCGTGGCGGGGGTGCTCAACATCGGCGGACTGTGGGTGCTCTACCGAACCGGTCTGTACACCGCGATGCACACCGACCCGTGGGTGCACGCTCTGGTCCACGCGCACGTGTTGGCCGCCGGATACCTGTTCACCTTCGCCGTCCTGGGCGGACCCGACCCGGCGCCGCACCGGCCCTCCCCGCCGTGGCGGGCAGCGGCGTTGGTCCTGGCGATCGCCGCGCACAACATCCTCGCCAAAACCCTCTATACCGCCCCGCCCGAGGGGGTCCCCGCCGAACAGGCGCGCGCGGGGGCCGAGCTGATGTACTACGCGGGTGCGCCGGTGGAGATCGCGCTGATCTTCCTGGTGTGCCGCCCCTGGATCCTGCCACGCAGGAAGGCCTCGAACGCCTCCAGGTTCGAGTCCGTGTAGGGCTCACAATATCCTGCAGTCGAATGTGAGCGGCATGCCCCAGCGGCGCGGCTTCCTGCTCGGCACCAGGGTGCTTCCGCAGATCCGCGCCGACCTGGGAACGCCGTAAGTGCGGACCCCGGCAAGGCGGAGAACGGTCGCCCGCCAGGGCTTAGGCGGTGGGCCCCGG
Organism: Nocardiopsis alborubida; assembly: GCF_012396365.1. Lineage (GTDB taxonomy): Bacteria > Actinomycetota > Actinomycetes > Streptosporangiales > Streptosporangiaceae > Nocardiopsis > Nocardiopsis alborubida. Next base: position 3,069 of record NZ_JAAXPG010000058.1, read on the forward strand.
CCAAGACAAGGGGAGAACGCCCAGGGCCTTGCGCAATGTCTCGTTGCGCAAGGGCCCTTTGATCGGGCTGGCTCCCGCGAGTAGAAGCGGCTCCTGTGAACGAGTCAGGTTCGGGCCAGGCGGTGAAAAAGAGCGGATCGGTTGGCGGACTCTCATCATGGCCGCGCCGGGATAGACGATCCGCTGCTGGTCAAAGACCTCTCTCAGATCAAGTCCAATGACGCTGGACACACGCGGGGATGGACCGACTGGCCGTAGGTCGGATCATAGAATGATCCGGTGAGCCCCGCGCACGCGGGGATGGACCGCACTCGTCGGGTCGGTCTTGGATGAGCCCCGGGTGAGCCCCGCGCACGCGGGGATGGACCGGCCGCCTCGGGCGCGCGGCCACCGGCCCGACCGTGAGCCCCGCGCACGCGGGGATGGACCGGGTCTGGCCAAACTCCGCGAGCAGCTCACCGCGTGAGCCCCGCGCACGCGGGGATGGACCTGTGCGGTATTGATCCACAATTCCGCTTGTTCTGTGAGCCCCGCGCACGCGGGGATGGACCGCTCATGCCGCCGCACCCCCGGCCCGGCGCCGGGTGAGCCCCGCGCACGCGGGGATGGACCGACCTCCGCCTGCCGCCCGGACAGACCGTCATCGTGAGCCCCGCGCACGCGGGGATGGACCGGCATGATCGACTCAGGCTTCGCGCGCATCACCGTGAGCCCCGCGCACGCGGGGATGGACCGAGATCGTGCGCACGGCCGCTGCCGTCTGACCCGTGAGCCCCGCGCACGCGGGGATGGACCGGCGCCGACGAGGAGGAACCGTCGGCGCCCGAAGTGAGCCCCGCGCACGCGGGGATGGACCGCGACCGGAAATCGTCGGTGTCAGCGTGCAATCGTGAGCCCCTCGCACGCGGGGATGGACCGCCGCGGTCACCGACGTCCAGCAGACCTACGGTGTGAGCCCCGCGCACGCGGGGATGGACCGACGGAGCCCGACCCGCGGTGCACCGTGGTGTGGTGAGCCCCGCGCACGCGGGGATGGACCGCCCGCATCCACGCTGGGGCGCAGCGCCGCAGGGTGAGCCCCGCGCACGCGGGGATGGACCGCCGTCTGGTGTTCTCGCACCGGGCGGCTTCGCTGTCTTCGGTTGTCCTCCCAGTTCACCCCCTTTGCACGTGCATCACATGATCGTGTCCACAGCCCTGGAGGCCCTGTGCGGTTTCGTCCCCTCGTTTTTGTCGCCCTCGTCCTGGGCCTGACCGCCTGCTCGCAGACGCCCACCGCTCCCGCCGGGCCAACCCAGGCCCCCGTCACCGAGGCGGCCCCCGGGGACGAGGGGCGCATCCCGTTGCGGGTGGAGGCCATCACCGACAGTGGGTCACTCATGGACTCACACGAGGACGGGACCTGCGAGTGGATCGCCCCGTCCTATGTCCTACGGGACGGGGCCGGGACCGTGGTGGACGTCGGCGACCTGGTCGCCGACGGGAACGGCGGGGGCACCGTGGGGCAGGTGCGGGGGGAGATGTCCGACCGTGTGTGCGTGCTGTCCGCGACCCTGTCAGCCCCGCCAGCGGACGTCTATGACGTCGAGATCGTCGCCCGGACCACGACCCAACCCGGGGCGGGGGAAGAGTACAGCGGATCGGCTCTGATCAGCCGTACCACCGCCGTCGACGAGGCGGTGGTGGTGACCGTGGACGGACCCCCCGCCATGTATTGACAGGCCCGCCCCTACACTCCCGTGCAGCACAGCGGCGAAAGCCCCTACCATGGGCGCGCTTTATAGAGCCTCAGAGAAGTGAAACCTGAGCGATCGCGCGCCTTGTCCGAGCGACGGCTCACCTTCATAAACCCTTAGAGGGGTAACACGGAAGGCCCGGCACACGCCGGGCCTTCGTGCTGTGCGGGGTTACTTCTCCTTCTTCGGCCCCCGTGGACGCGACTCAACCCTCGCACCTTCAGCGATCCTCCGGTTGTACGCCGGAGTAAACGGCGACAAGGCGTTGACCTTCGTGGGGGTCATTCCGGCTTCGTGAGCCCCGCGTACGTGGGGATGGACAGGCGGGAGGACGCCTGGAGCCCCTGAGGAACATGTACGCACGGCAAACCCTGTGAGGTGGTTGATGCGCTCGTCCAGTGGTAGCGCAGGCGCTCTGGGGCGGCGCACCAGCGGGATACGGCTGGTGATCAGGGAGTCATCGTTCTAGCTCCGGCGCGGCCAGTCGATGACCAGGCGACTGTGGGGCTTGTCGATGACCAGCCGCGGGTCGGTAGCCATCAGCTGGGTGCGGGCCTCACCGACGGCCATGCGGAAGGTGGGGGCGGGCGCGCTGTTGTCCCAGCCGGAGTCCCAGGCACCGACCTCGGTGACGACCTGCTCGGTGAGTTCGGCGGCGCGCGGACCGTGGCCGATGACCCCGATCTCCCAGAACCTGCCCTGGTCGTCCTCGCCTTCGCGGATGGTGAAGTAGGCCAGGCTGTCACCGTCCAGGGCGGCCATTGCGCCCCAGCGGAAGTGCGGGGTGAAGCCGGGACGAGAGCCGGGCATGCGAGACAGCCCGTTGGGCAGCACGCAGGCCAGGTACAGGTACAGCCACTCCCAGTTTCCATCCCCGCGGAGCTTCACCCCGGTGTAGACCTTGGTCGGCTCATGGTCCAGCACAGTGCGCAGTGCCTCGTGGTCCACGTCCTGCTCGCTGAAGGTCTCCAGACGTACGTTTCCTTCGCCGGCCATGGGCACGCGGGTGCAGATGTCGTTGCACACGCCCTTGCGCAGGGGCACGAACGTGGCCATCTCGCAGGAGGTGGTCTTCCAGGTGTCGCCGTCGCGTTCGAAGGCGAAGCTGCGGGAGATGCTGCCGCGGATCCGCATCGGCAGGACCAGGCGTCCGCCGGGGGCGAGCTGGTCCAGGAGCTTGACCGGGATGTCACCGGCGCCGACGGTGAACTGGATGCGGTCGTAGGGCGCGTGCTCGGGCAGCCCAGCAGCGCCGTCGGCCAGCACCACGCTCACGTTCGAGGCTCCGGCCGCGGCGAGGTTCGCATGGGCGTTGTCGACGAGGTCCTGGTCGATGTCCATGGTCCACACATGACCCTGCGGACCCACGAGGCGGCTCAAGAGTGCGGCGTTGTAGCCGGTGGCGGCTCCGGCCTCCAAGACCCTGTGGCCGGGTTCGGCGCCCAGCTGCTCCAGCTGGGTGGCCACGATCGAGGGTGCGGAGATGCAGGAGATCATCGTGCCCGCCTCGTCGTGCTTGATGGGCACGGCGTCCTCGACGTAGGCGGTTTCAGGGTCGACGCCGGGCAGGAACCGGTGGCGCTCGACGGCCCGGAAGGCGGCGATGACCTCGGGGGAGCGCAGGCGGCCGTTGTCGGCCAGGCGGGTCACGAGCGCTCGGCGCAATTCCTCGGCGGTCTGCGGAGCGGTGGTAGGCGCGGTGTCGGTCATGTGAGCTTTCGTGGTCGGCGGCGGATGAGCAGGAGGCGAGGGCTCGCTCAGGACTACACCTACCTGTCCTGATCGGGAATGTTGAGGATGGCCGCGCGCGCCGCCCAGGCCATCGTGGATTGGGCACGGGTGGAGAGGCCGAGCCGGTTCCAGTGGAAGATGACCTGGTAAGCCAGGACCCGGCGCAGTCCCCGCTCCAGAACGCCTCCGCGCGCCACAGCGCCCAGCCGACGACCTGTTCGGTCGAAGGCGTTCGCCCACTCGGCGAAGCCCTCCAGGAAACCGCCGGTGCCGAACATCGCTCCGTCGTGTGCGGTGTCGGCCAACAGGAGAGAACGCACATCCCCGACCAGCCCGTGGAGCCGTTCCCCGGTGACCCCAGCGGGCAGGGGACGTTCTCGGCATACGTGATCCCACACGTCACCTTGCTCGTACCATTCCAGCCCTGCGGCCCGTAGGAGCTGGGAGCACAACAGCAGCGACAGCTCCCGATGCCCCAGGGGGCTGTGTTCGTTCACGGACATGGTGAGGATGGCGTCGCTGTCAGCGTGGAAGAGCCGGTGTGCCGCCTCCAGCCCCTCAGCTCCGCCGAACGCCGCGGTCTCGGGCTCGTACTCACCCGTCCAGCATCGGGCCAGGCGGCCGGCGCTCGCCAACTGGTCCAGCTCGGCGCTGAGACGGGTTCGGGTCTGCGGGTGCGAGGTTTGTAGACGCAGCCGCCAGCAGGGGTGCTTGCGGATGAACCACCAGCTGGTGATGACACCCTCGGCATGGGCACTCCGCAGCAGCGGAAGTAGGTGCCGGGCCGCGGTGCGCCCGGCCCTGTCCCAGTCGGGGAACTCCACGTACACCTGCCACCAGCCTTGGGCGGCATTGCCGGCCAGGGCACGGCGTCCGGCTCGCCCGAACACCTCCACCAGGTGCTGAAGCGCTGCGGGGTTCATGTGCGCGTCCACGGCTGCGACGTGCAGTGATTCACCTGCCAGTACGCGCGCGATCGCGTGTTCGCTCCCACCGTCTGCAGCAGCGAAGGGAGACGGGTTCAGTCGATGAGCAGGCATGCGTCCCACCCCGTGATCGGTGCTGCGTTCGCTGGGACCGTGGACAGCGCCAGTGCCGAGCCCGCGCGTCCTTCGAGTAGCCCTGTCACCGTGGTGCCTTCGGCATGGTGAGCCAGGGACGCGGCCAAGCCGGGCAGGTGCACGGCCAGGGCGGATGTTGCGGCGTCACGGGCGGCACGCCAAGTGGTCTGGTAGACCCCGGCCCAGCCGTGGCACAGGCTCCCGTCGCGCAGTTTCCCCATTTGGACGGGGTCGGACAGGCACGCTTCCAGCGCGTGCTCGTAGAAGCTCTGCCGGGCCTGATCGTCGATGGCCAGCGCGGCGAGCTGACCGGCGCGTGCGATGCCGGGGGTGCCGTAGCACCAGGAGGGACGGGCGGGGCCCTGCTGGTGCGGGCGGCCGGTGGCCAGGTCATGTGCGGTGAGGTGTTCGGGCCACCACGGTCCCCGCTCCGCGTCCTGACGCCACTGGTCCAGGTGGGTGAGGATGGTTTCGATCGCCTCGGTTTGTCCGGGAACGGTGACGCCGCGCCGTTGGGCCTGGCTGAGCAGCATGAGCGGCCCGGTGATACCGTGCGCTGCGCCGAGGTTGCCGTGCCCGCCCGCGAAGTGGACCGAGTGTCCTCGGCGAGGATCATGACCCACCCACCACCCCGGACGTGCGTGACCGTCCACCACCACGGGGCGGGTGAGGGCGACCAGGTAGTTCAGGACGCGCCCCATCGCGTCTCCGCCTGGGTTCTGGCGCAGCAGGTGGGCGCCGATCCCACTGAGTCCGTAGAAGGTGTCGTACTCCCCGAATGTGGTGGGCTCACCTCGGCGGATACGGTCCGTGGCCGCCTCCACACGCCGGTGCGCGAGCCGGGTCACGTGAGCGTCCATGCCGACGCGAACCTCGGTGTAGCGACTGGAACCCTTGCCGGTGCCGGTGCCGGTGCCGGTGTCGGCAGCGGCCAAGACGAAGGCGACGGCGGTGACGCCCAGGAACAGGCCCGTCGTGTCGGCGGCGCTGACCTGTTCGGTGACCGCGGCCTTAATCCACCGATGCGCCTGCTGCCAGGTGCCCTGCCCGGTGTGGGCGCGTTCGATGTGCACCAGGGCGATCCCCGCCGCGCCTTCGCCCAGGGACTGGCCAAGCCACGGCTCCTCACCTGGAGTTGGGGTGTTCAGGTGTGCGGCGAGACGCTCGACGACCGCAGACGCAGAGACGTCCAGGCAGCGCACGGGGGCGTTCACTTCGGCCTCCGGGTGGTGTGGGCCAGCGCCACGGCGCGTGCCGTGCGCAATGTGACGGCCTCCTGGTCCGGACTCACGCCGAGCGCGCGTACCTGGTGCAGATGCAGCAGGGACCGAAGGACCGTGGTCGGCTCGCGCTCGGCGGCCAGACGCTTGCCGTAGTCGGCCAGCGCCTGGGCTCGTTCCCGCCAGGCCTGGGCCACCTCTTCACCGCCGGGAAGCTGTCGCAGGGTCGTGTAGTCGTCTCCGGGCGCGCTGACTTGCAGAGCATGGTGGCGTATGTCCTGGTCCACCGGCCCCGGGGTGTAGGTCAGCTCGTTCATCAACCAGTCCAGGCCCTGGGCAGGAGAGGGGCTGAAGGCGCTGACCAGGTCGACCATGCTGGCCGCGGTCAGGGCCTGCGCGTCAAACCCCGTGGTGTGGGACAGGCGGAGCTGAGCGAGAGCCGCGTTCGAGTCGGCGTTGAACACGGTTTCGGCCGCATCCATGACTTCTCCGTGGCCGTACCGGCCGTGCTGTGGGTGGTAGGTGGACAGCTCCAGGTCCGCCAGCAAGCGCATGTGATTTAGCTGCTGTGCCCAGGCACGGAGGTTTTCCACCGCACCGCCGTAGTCCTGTTCAGCGGTGAGGCGCAGGCACAGTTCCAGGTAGGCGGGGGTGTCGGGCCGTACCAGGTCGCGATGGCGCCGGAACCACCACTGGACCATGCCGGGCAGGCCAACGGTCAGCGCGTGCAGGTGGTCGGTGAGGATCTCGTCGACACGTTCGGGGTGGACGAACAGGCGTCCCAGGACAACATCGCCGCCGGGCAGCCGGGTGTCGTCGGCCTGGGCGGTGTGTGGAGGTCTCGACGCGAGGGTCGCAGTGGTCGTGGACGTTGGGGCGGGGGCGTGCAGGGGCACCACCAGTTCGTGGGCGCGCCCGATCCAACCCATCTGCTCAGGCCCCCAGGTCTCGCCCAGTTCCGCGCGCTCGTGCTGGGTCAGACGCTGGTGCAGCAGGTGCCTGTGCGGCGGCCGGGACAGGTCCAGGGGCAGGCGTCGGTCGTGTTCGACCAGCGCCACCTGTTCGGGCACCCGCCAGTGCTTCCGCCATCGCTCCAGACCCTTCTCCCATTCTTCGTTCGGGGCATGGACGTCCGGTAGGTCGTCGGAGCCCAGGAGCCACCGGGCCGGAGAGACGATGGTGTTGGCGTAGCGCACCCGGGGCAGGTAAGGCAGGCGTGTGGCGGCGCCGAAGTCGAAAGCCCCGTAGGCCGCGCAGCGCGCCGTGGCGACCTCGGACAGGAAGCGCGCCAAGGGCGGGGTATGGGCGCCTGCTTCCAGGGCGTGCGCCACACGCAGTTCGACGTGCTGGCCTGTGGACAGCTGTCGCAGTCGCAGACTGGTCGCGTCGGCGCTCACACCCAGGTCGGTCACCGCGATCACCGTGTCACCGTCCGGCTGGTGTTCGGCCAGCGAAACCACCAAGGGCAGTAGCTGCGGGGTACGGACGATGTTGTCGTTGCGGCGTTTACGCGCGGGGAAGGACAGCTGCGCCACCACCACTTCGGGATCGGAGGAGTGGTAGGAAGCGGCGAGGGTCTGCCGGGCATCGTCGGGAAGCAGGTGCGCGAAGCGGCCGAGCATGCTGCTGCCCGGTCGGGGAGCGCCGGTCACCACGGCGGTGAACGCTCCACGGGCCAGATCCTGCATGGTGGAGGCGTGCAGCTGGACCGCTATCTCCACCCGTGGCGCCGCTGTCGTTGGTTCGCCCTCAGCGGGGCCCAAGCGGGTGATCACCTCCTCGGTCAGGACGATTTCCTCCTCCCCGAGGGCCGTGCCCCGCTGGACCAGGTCCAGGAGCGTGGTGTCCCGGTCGGTGAGCAGCTGTGGCGGGCGTCGGCGGTCCGATCCCAGGTATCCGGCGGGCCAGCCCAGGCCGCTGTCTGCTACCAGGTCCAGCACCGGCACCACCGCGCCGGGCCCGTACCGGGAACGGAAGCGATGGTGGTAGTCGCGCCACTCCGGGCGACCGAAGGGGTGAGCCGAGACGCGGGTGAGCACATCCGCAGCCTGTTCCAGAGGACCCATCACTCCTGCGGGTAGCTCCAGGTGGCAGTCGAGGGCGGTGTCGACGATGACGGGAACCGGTGCCGCGTCGCTGAGCACGCGCATGCGCTCCAGCACCGGGGCACGCTGTGGCCAGGCGGTGTGCGCTGTCGGATGTGTGAGGTCCGCGTGGATGGCGTGGAGCTCTTCGACGAGGTCGGCGATCTCGCCGATGTGTCCGGCGTCGAGCTCGGTGAGCTGGTCGCACAGGTACCCCAGTGCGTCGGGGTGGGTGATCGGCGCCCACAGGGACGACAACAGAACGTGCTGGGCGAGCAGGTCCTGTAGCAGCGCGGTGATCTTCTCCCGGGGTGCGTTCGCGAAGCACCGGGAGAGTTCTTCACGGACCCGGCGGTAGGGCACGGGGAAGCGTGCGGCCTGCAAAGCGGTGGCCACGGGTGGGGTGCGGCGCACTGACACCTCCACCGGTGCCGCCAGACGCGCACGAGCGTCGGCGGACTGACCCGCGACGACGACTCGGTTTCCTCGGATCTGGGCGGTGTTGTTGGCGACCACGCGCAGGCGCTCGACGAGGGCGGGGCATCGGTGCAGGCGTGCGATGACCTCGCACAGCCATTCGCTGTCGGCTCGGAGGAAGAGGAGATGGTCCTCGCCCCAGGTCACCGCTGGGGCGGGGCCGCAAGTGACCGGGGCGGTGCCCGCGAAGAGACCGAACGGTGTGGGACGCTGCCAGCGGGCGAGGTAGGCAGCCATCGACAGCACGGCCTTACGGACGCGCCGCCCGTCCACGCACTCCTGGGACACGATGGCCTCGACTCGCGCGCACAACCCGGGGCTGGACGCACTCTGTCTCGTTCCGGGTGTGATGGAGGCTCTCAAACTTGGGAAGGATGAGAGTCATGCCGGCACCGAGGAAGTACCCGCCTGAGCTGCGCGAACGAGCGATCCGGATGGCTGTGGACGCCCGCCGCA
>NZ_JAAXPG010000059.1 GCF_012396365.1 Nocardiopsis alborubida
CCCCCCCCCCCCCCCCCCCGCTCCGCACGGCAGGCCTCAGCCGACCAGCGGCTCGCCCTCCAGTTCCACGCCCGCCTCGCGCAGCCGCTCCAGCGCCGCGTCCACGGTCGGGCGCGACACCCCGGCGGTCAGCCCGAGCAGCACCCGCGTGCGCAGGCCCTCGGCCACCGCGTCCAGGGCGGTCGCCTTCACACAGTGGTCCGTGGCGATGCCCACCACGTCCACCTCGTCCACCCCGCGCTCGCGCAGCCACGAGCCCAACGTGACCCCGCCCTCCCCGGTCACACCCTCGAAACCGCTGTAGGCGGCCGTGTAGTGCCCCTTGTCGAAGACCTCCTCGGCCAGCGAGGCGTCGAAGCCGGGGTGGAACTCCACCCCCGGCGTGCCCGCCTCGCAGTGGCGCGGCCAGCTGTCCACGAAGTCGGGCTCCTCCGAGAAGTGCTCCCCCGGATCGATGTGGAAGTCGCGCGTGGCCACCACGTGGTCGTAGTCGCTCGCGCGGGCGTACTCGGTGACGGCGGCCGCCGTGACGGCTCCACCAGTCACCCCCAGGTTCCCTCCCTCGCAGAAGTCCTTCTGCACGTCCACCACGATGAGCGCCCTCACAACGGCACCCCTTTCCGTCGTCGTCGGGCCCGACCGGGCCCGTGTACCGCCACCCGGTTGACCTGCGCTAACCATCATGCGGGAGATCAGTCGGACGGCCGCCCGCTGGTGCGGGAGCCTCCGCGGAACACTCCCTAGTGGAACACCGTCGGCAGCGCGGCCTCGCCACGCGACATCCGCAGGGCCTCCTCGGGCAGCTCCGCCACCGCCGCCCGGTGCCGCTCCCGGGCCTCGTGCACGCTCTCGCGGCCCACCACCACGCCGTCGGTGACCAGCGGCCGCAGCAACGGGCGCGTCCCCACCTGCGGGGAGGGTGGATGGGGGTAGACCTCCTCGGCCACAGCCGTGCCCTTGTCGTCCAGGCGCCGTACCGCCCACTTGCGCCCGCCCCGGCTCGGCTTGCCCACCGAGCGCTTGGCCACCGGCTCCAGCGGCGCGTCCTCCTCCAGACCGCGCGCCCGCGCCACCAGCTTGTACACCAGGGACACCGTCGGCGCGCCCGAACCGGTCACCAGGGAGGTGCCCACCCCGTAGCCGTCCACCGGCGCCACCGCCAGGGCCTGGATGGAGTGCTCGTCCAGGTCCCCGGTCACCACGATGCGGGTGTCCGTCGCGCCCAGGGAGTCCAGTTGCGCCCGCACGCGCCCGGCGTGGGCGGCCAGGTCACCCGAGTCGATCCGCACCGCGCCCAGCTCGGACCCGGCCAGCTCCACGGAGGTGCGCACCGCGCGCTCCACGTCGTAGGTGTCCACCAGCAGCGTCGTCCCGCTGCCCAGGGACTCCAGCTGAGCCTTGAACGCGTGCCGCTCGCTGTCGTGCAGCAGCGTGAACGCGTGCGCCGCCGTCCCACCGGTCGGCACTCCGTGGGAGCGCCCGGCCTCCAGGTTGGAGGAGGTGGCGAACCCCGCGACGTAGGCGGCGCGGGCCGCGGCGACCGCGGACCGCTCGTGCGTGCGCCGCGACCCCATCTCGATCAGCGGCCGCCCGCCCGCCGCCACCACCATCCGCGTCGCGGCGGAGGCGATCGCGCTGTCGTGGTTGTACACCGACAGGGCCAGGGTCTCCAGGAGCACGGCCTCGGCGAAGGAGGCCTCCACCACCAGGATGGGCGATCCGGGGAAGTACGCCTCACCCTCGCCGTAGCCCCACACGTTGCCCGAGAACCGGTAGTCGGCCAGCCACTCCACGGTGCGCTCGTCCACGACCCCGTTGTCGGACAGGAAGTCGAGTTCCTCCGTGCCGAACCGGAACCGCTCCAGCAGCTCCAGGAAGCGGCCCGTTCCGGCCACGACCCCGTACCTGCGCCCCTCCGGCAGCCGCCGGGCGAACATCTCGAACACCGAGTGGCGGGCGGCGGCGCCGCTGTGCAGCGCCCCCTGGAGCATCGTCAGTTCGTAGTGGTCGGTGAGCAGCGCGCTGCTGCTGTCCTCGCTCATGCGCACGAGCCTAATCCGTGCCGGGCGGGCCGGATGATGCCGCCCCCACCAGCACCGGGCCGCCGCGGCCCTCACCGCCCGCCAACAACACCCATTTGGTTGGTAGGGAACCGGATGTAGGTACTCTGGGAGGCATGCTGAGGATTGATCGCGCGATCTACGACAGGATCGTCGCACACGCCCGCCGCGACCACCCCGACGAGGCGTGCGGCGTCGTGGCCGGCCCCGAGGGCTCCGACAGCCCCGAGCGCTTCGTCGAGATGGTCAACGCCGAACGGTCGCCGACCTTCTACCGGTTCGACTCCCTCGAACAGCTCAAGGTCTGGCGGGAGATGGACGACCGCGACGAGGAACCCGTCGTGATCTACCACTCCCACACCGCGACCGAGGCCTACCCCTCGCGCACCGACGTCTCCTACGCGTCCGAACCGGGCGCCCACTACGTGCTCGTGTCCACGCGCGAGCCCGACACCGTCGAGTTCCGCTCCTACCGGATCGTCGACGGCCAGGTCACCGAGGAACCGGTGGAGGTCACCGGGCCCGGCGACGGCGCCGCGACCGCCCCGTAGGTTCCACACCACACGGGGCGGCGCCCAGGAATGGGCACCGCGCGCCCCCTGTTGGCAATGAACGCACACCAACGACCGCTAACGGAGAAACCTTCATGGCCATCGAGGTCCGCATCCCGACCATCCTGCGCAACCTGACCGGCGACGCCAAGGTCGTCGAGGGTTCCGGCGACACCCTCGGCAAGCTGTTCGCCGACCTGGACAGCCGCTACCCCGGCATCGCCGGGCGCCTGGTGGAAGATGGCAAGCTGCGCCGCTTCATCAACGTCTACCTCAACGACGAGGACGTGCGTTTCGTCGGCGGTCTGGAGGCCGAGCTCTCCGACGGCGACAACGTGACGATCCTGCCGGCCGTGGCCGGCGGAAGCCGCTAGGCCGCACATGCGCTACGACTCCCTGCTCGACTCCCTCGGCGGCACGCCGCTCGTCGGCCTGCCCCGGCTCTCGCCCTCGCCGCAGGTCCGGCTCTGGGCGAAACTGGAGGACCGCAACCCCACCGGCTCGATCAAGGACCGCGCCGCGTTCTTCATGATCGAACAGGCCGAGAAGGACGGGCTGCTCTCCCCGGGCTGCACCATCCTGGAGCCGACGTCGGGGAACACCGGCATCTCGCTGGCCATGGTCGCCAAGCTGCGCGGCTACCGCATGGTCTGCGTCATGCCGGAGAACACCTCCGCCGAGCGCAAGCAGCTGCTGGCCATGTGGGGCGCCGAGGTCCACTTCTCCGACGCCGCGGGCGGCTCCAACGAGGCCGTCCGCGTCGCCAAGGAGATGGCCGCGGCCCACCCCGAATGGGTCATGCTCTACCAGTACGGCAACCCGGCCAACGCCCGGGCCCACTACGAGACCACCGGGCCCGAGATCCTCGCCGACCTGCCGGGGATCACCCACTTCGTGGCGGGGCTGGGCACCACCGGCACCCTCATGGGAGTGGGCCGCTACCTGCGCGAACACCGGCCCGACGTGCAGATCGTGGCGGCCGAGCCGCGGTACGGCGAGCTGGTGTACGGGTTGCGCAACCTCGACGAGGGGTTCGTGCCCGAGCTCTACGACGAGTCGGTGCTCACCACCCGCTTCTCCGTGCCCTCCGAAGCCGCCCTCAGGCGGACCCGGGAGCTCCTGGACAAGGAGGGCATCTTCGCGGGCGTCTCCACCGGCGGCGCCCTGCACGCCGCGCTGGGCATGGCCCGCAAGGCCGAGAGGGCGGGGGAGAGCGCCGACATCGCGTTCGTCATCGCCGACGCCGGGTGGAAGTACCTGTCCACCGGCGCCTACGAGGGCACGCTGGAGGAGGCCGAGGAACGCCTCGACGGCCAGCTCTGGGCCTAGGCCCAGAGCTGCGGAACCCGCCCGGCGTCCGCCGTGACCCGTCCGGGGAACGGCGGCCCGGGCCCCGGCGGAGGCCGGCACCTTCGGGTGCCGGCCTCCGCGCTGTTCTGAACACCGGTGAAACAGGCCCTGAACAAACAAGACATACGTCGTCAAGCGGTGTGAAAAATTCACACGTGACCGAGGTCGCGTGAGACGCGGGACACATTTTGTACCACCTGGCCGGGCATTGGGGTACACCCGTAACAACGGGACATCCGCAGAACCAGCCGCCATCCGCACTCCGCACAGACTCTCGGCGGGGGTGCCACGGACGCCGCGCGGCCCATCGAGAAGGCGACGACGACGTGCGACTCACGATTATCGGGTCCTCGGGGAGCTTCCCCGGGCCGGACAGCCCGGCTTCCTGCTACATGCTCGAAGCGGACGGTTACCGCCTCCTGCTCGACATGGGCAACGGCGCGCTCGGAGCTCTCCAGCGGCACATCGACATCTACTCCGTCGACGCCGTCTACCTGAGCCACCTGCACGCCGACCACTGCTTCGACCTGTGCTCGTACTGGGTGGCCAGGATGTTCCACCCGGGCGGCGCCAAGCCCCGCATCCCGGTCTACGGGCCCAGCGGCGTGGCCCGGCGGATGGCCGAGGCCTACGGCCTGGACCCCGAACCGGGCATGACCGAGGCGTTCGAGTTCCACGAGCTCGCCCCCGGCCCGTTCTCGCTCGGCCCCTTCCGGGCCCGTGTCGACCACGTCAACCACCCGGTGGAGGCCTTCGGCATCCGCCTGGAGCACGGCGGTGCGGCCATGGCCTACTCCGGAGACACCGGGGTGTGCGACTCCCTGGTGGACCTGGCCACCGACACCGACCTGTTCCTGTGCGAGGCCGCCTTCCAGGACCACCTCGACCACCCCAAGGACATGCACCTGACCGGCAGCGAGGCGGGTGAGCACGCCAGCCGGGCCCGCGCCCGCCGCCTGCTGCTGACCCACCTGGTGCCCTGGAACGACGACGACGTCACCCTCACGGAGGCGCGCTCCACCTACGGCAGCCCCATCGACCTGGCCCGCAGCGGCCAGGTGCACACGGTCGGCGGCTGACCGGGACCGGGGGGAAGGGTCCGGCCGTGCGGTTCCGCGCTCCAGCACCGCGGGGCACTCCACGGATATACGCTCTTGTCCATGGCCCGACCTGACGGACGCGTTCCGACCCAACTCCGCCCTGTGACCATCACCCGCAACTGGCTCCGCCACGCGGAAGGCTCCGTACTCGTCGAGTTCGGGGACACCCGCGTGCTGTGCGCCGCCAGCGTCGAGGACGGTGTCCCGCGCTGGCGCCGCGGTACCGGCGAGGGGTGGGTCACCGCCGAGTACGCGATGCTGCCCCGCGCCACCGACACCCGGGGCTCCCGCGAGTCGGTCCGCGGCAAGATCGGCGGCCGCACCCACGAGATCTCCCGCCTGGTCGGCCGCTCCCTGCGCGCCGTCGTGGACTTCAAGGCGATGGGCGAGCACACCATCACCCTGGACTGCGACGTGCTCCAGGCCGACGGCGGCACCCGCACCGCCGCGATCACCGGCGCGTACGTGGCGCTGGCCGACGCGATGAAGTGGCTGCGCAAGCGCCGCAAGCTCAAGAACAACCCGCTGACCGGCTCCCTGGCCGCGGTCAGCGTGGGCGTGGTCCAGGGCCAGCCCCGGCTGGACCTGAACTACCTGGAGGACTCGGTCGCCGACACCGACATGAACGTCGTCCTCACCGGCGACGGGAAGTTCATCGAGGTGCAGGGCACCGCCGAGGGCGCACCCTTCGACCGGGACCTGCTCAACCAGCTGCTCGACCTCGCCGTCTCCGGCTGCGGGGAACTGACCGCGATCCAGAAGAAGGCTCTGTCGGAGTGACCGCCGCCCCACCGGCGGTGCGCCCCAGGGAGGGGGAACCGTGAAGATCGTCCTGGCCACGCGCAACGCGAAGAAGGTCCCGGAGATGCGGGCCATCCTGGCCGACGCCGGGGTGGAGGCCGAGGTGCTCTCGCTCGACGCCTTCCCGGACGCGCCGGAGGTGCCCGAGACCGAGGCGTCCTTCCTCGGCAACGCGCTGCTCAAGGCGCGGGCCATCGCCGAGCACACCGGGCTGCCCGCGGTCGCCGACGACTCCGGTCTCGCCGTGGACGAACTGCGCGGGATGCCCGGCGTGCTGTCCGCCCGCTGGGCGGGCCGTTTCGGCGCGGGCGACCAGGACCGGGCCAACCTGGACCTGGTCCTGGACCAGATGGCCGACGCCCCGGCCGAGCGCAGGGGCGCCGAGTTCGTGTGCGCGGCTGTGCTGGTGATGCCCGACGGGACCGAGGCCGTCGCCGAGGGGGTGCTGCGCGGCCGTCTGGTGCGCGAGCGCCGCGGGGAGAACGGCTTCGGGTACGACCCGGTGTTCGTCCCCGAGGGGGAGAGCCGCACCACGGCGGAGCTGTCCCCGGAGGAGAAGAACGCGATCAGCCACCGGGGGATCGCCTTCCGCATGCTCGCCCGGGAGCTCGCGGACATCCTCTGAGGTCCTCGTCCCCGGGGCGGTCCCGCCCCGGGGACAGAAAACCCCGACCTCCCGTGTTTGGCCCCGCGGCCTCCGGGAAGGGTCAGTGTCAGACGACGAGCAAGCCGACGAACGACCAGGCCCCGGACCAGGAGTCCCCTCCGAGTCCAGGCGGATTTGACGCCGCCGCTGAGGTTGCCTAAACTCGATCGGGTCGCTGCGGGACGGCGAGACACCCCAAGGGGTCGACTCGGAACCGGACCGCTGTTCTGACCTCCTCTCCAGGCTTCGATGGTTCGAGCATGTGCTCGGGGCGTGTAGGCTCGGGGAGTTACCTCGAAAGAGGAACCGGTCTTCTTGATCCGGTGCAATTTCGCAGAAACCGCCGATTTGGCAGGGTGCGGAACACCTGATAAAGTAAAGACACAACAAAGCGGAAACGCAGACGCCTTCGGCGGAAAAGCAACACCCTCACCGGGTGGGCTCGTAAGCGAAGAGCGGTTGTTTCTTGAGAACTCAACAG
>NZ_JAAXPG010000006.1 GCF_012396365.1 Nocardiopsis alborubida
GGAGGGCTGTGCCGCCGGGGTCTGGCCGTATCCCGGCTGGGCTCCGGAGGGCTGCTGGCCGTGGTCCTGGTGGCCCTGGTCGGGCTGCGGGGCGTACGGGGACTGCGCGCCCGAGGGCTGCCCGTAGACGGGCTGGCCCTGGCCGTACTGGTCCTGGCCGGGCTGGGGCGCGTACGGCGACGGGGCGCCCGGGGGCGGTGCGAAGCCGGGCTGCGCTCCCGGGGCCTGGCCGTAGCCCTGCTGGCCCTGGTCGGGCTGCGGGGCGTATCCGGGCTGGCCGCCGGAGGGCTGTGCCGCCGGGGTCTGGCCGTATCCCGGCTGGGCTCCGGAGGGCTGCTGGCCGTGGTCCTGGTGGCCCTGGTCGGGCTGCGGGGCGTACGGGGACTGCGCGCCCGAGGGCTGCCCGTAGGCGGACTGCTGGCCGGGATCCGGCTGCTGGGGCTGCTGTCCGTACTCCTGCTGCCCGTCCTGCCCGTGGTCCGGCTGCGGGCCCCGGTGGGGATCCTCCGGGGGCGGGGGGTTCGTCGGGGTCTGGCTCATGCTCTTCCTTGGCTCCGCTGATGAGGGGGAGGTTCCTGTACTACCGTGCTGTACCGACGACCGCGCGGGCCGGAGGCGGGCGACCTCGGCGCCGGACACGGGGTCCGACGCCTCGCCCATGTCAAATCCTAGGTCCTGCCGCTCCTCCCGCGCGCAGTGCTCGCTAGGGAGCCTCCGGGTGCGGCCCGGTGACGAAGTCGATCAGCTCCTCCACCCGGCCGAGCAGGGCCGGCTCCAGGTCAGCATAGGTACGCACCGATCCCAGGATCCGGCGCCACGCCTCGCCCGTCTCCATCCGCCAGCCCAGGGCGCTCACGACCCCCTCCTTCCAGGGAACGCCGCGCGGCACCTCGGGCCAGGCCCCGATCCCCACGGAACCCGGACGCACCGCCTGCCAGACGTCGACGTAGGGGTGCCCGGCCACCAGTACGTGCTCGCCGCGCACCCGCTCGGCGATCCGCGTCTCCTTGGAACCCGGCACCAGGTGGTCCACCAGGACGCCCAGCCTCCTGCCGGGCCCGGGTGAGAACTCCGCCACGATCGAGGGCAGGTCGTCGACCCCCTCCAGGAACTCGACGGCCACGCCCTCCACACGCAGGTCGTGGCCCCAGACCTTCTCCACCAGCTCGGCGTCGTGGACGCCCTCCACGTAGATCCGGCTCTCCCGGGCCGTGCGCGCCCGCGCGTCGGGCACCGCCACCGACCCGGAAGCGCTGCGCAGCGGTCCCCTCGGGCCCGCGGCGGGGCGCACCAGGGTCACCGGCTCGCCGTCGACCAGGAACGCGGCCGGGGCGAGGTCGAACACGCGGCGGCGGCCGTGCCGGTCCTCCAGCGTCACGGTGGCCTTGTCCCAGGCCACCACCGCCCCGCAGAACGCCTCCTCGGCGTCCTCCACGACCAGTTCCCGTTCCAGGGGCACCTCGCGGACCGCCTTCTTCCTCGGGCGGCGCCAGTCCCCGGCGAGCACGTCGCGGCCGTAACGGCCGGTTCCCTTGGTAGCCACGGTCGTGCAGTCTACTGGTGGCGCGAGCCGGCGCCCCGTCGGCCGCGGCGCGCGCCGCGGGCCCCGCGGGGGCGGGGGCGGCGGGGCGTCGGGCCCACGGGTAACCGTCAGGGTTTGCGGCCGGGCATAGACTTAGCACTGAGGACCACGGAGTGCCAGGAGGTGGCGAGTGCTGGATGAGCGCAAGCTCGCGGTCCTGCGTGCCGTCGTCGAGGACTTCGTCAACACCAACGAGCCCGTGGGGTCCAAGGCCCTGGCCGACCGGCACCGGCTCGGCGTCTCCCCGGCGACCATCCGCAACGACATGGTCGCCCTTGAGGAGGACGGCTACATCGCGCAGCCGCACACCAGTGCCGGCCGCGTCCCCACGGACAAGGGGTACCGGCTCTTCGTCGACCGGCTCTCCTCGGTCAAGCCGCTCTCGACCGCGGAGCGGCGCGCCATCGAGTCCTTCCTCACCGGCGCCGTCGACCTCGACGAGATCGTCGCCCGGACCGTGCGGCTCCTCGCGCAGCTCACCCGCCAGGTCGCGATCGTCCAGTACCCCTCGCTGACCCGCTCGTCGGTGCAGCACGTGGAGCTGGTCCCCCTCGGGGGACAGCGGATCATGATGGTCGTGATCACCAACACGGGCCGGGTCGAGCAGCGCGTCATCGACGGCCTGGGAGAGGTCCACGAGGCCGCCGTCGACGACCTGCGCGCGATGTTGAACCGGGCCATCGCCGGACGTCACCTCGGCGACGTGCCCGACGCGGTGGAGGACCTGCCTCCGCAGGTGCCGCCCGAGCACCGCCAGATGGCGGTGTCGGTCCTCTCCGTCCTGCTGGAGAGCCTCGTCGAACGGCACGAGGAGAAGATCGTCCTCGCGGGGACGGCCAACCTCGCCGCCGTCGACTTCGCCGCCAGCCTGAGGGACGTCCTGGAGGCACTGGAAGAGAACATGGTCCTCATCCGTTTGCTGGGAGAGGCCAAGGACCCGTCGATGCTCACGGTGCGCATCGGCGCGGAGAACTTCCACGAGGGCCTGAGGTCCACCTCCATCGTGTCGGCGGACTACGGTGTGGGAAACCAGTCGCTCGCCAAGATCGGTGTGGTGGGACCCACCCGGATGGACTACCCGGGGACGATGGGAGCAGTACGCGCCGTGGCTCGCTATGTCGGACAGATTTTGGCAGGACAGTAACCCAGTGGCCAGAGACTATTACCAGGTTCTCGGAGTGCGTCGCGACGCGTCCAAGGACGAGATCAAGAAGGCCTACCGGCGGCTCGCGCGCGAACTCCACCCGGACATCAACCCGGACCCCGCAACCCAGGAGCGCTTCAAGGAGGTGACCCAGGCCTACGAGGTCCTCTCCGACGAGAACAAGCGCCGGATGTTCGACATGGGCCAGGACCCCTACGCGCCCGGCGGCGGCGGCGGGGCCGGTGGCTTCGGCGGTGCGGGCGGGTTCGCCTTCGACGACATCATGAACGCCTTCTTCGGCGGCGGCCAGCCCGGCGGGCGCGGCCCCCGGGAGCGGGTCCGCCGCGGGCGCAGCATCAAGATCCGGGTCGAACTGGACCTGGTGGAGACCGCGTTCGGGGTCAGCAAGGAGATCACCTTCCCCACCGCCATCCTGTGCGAGACCTGCCAGGGCGAGGGGACGGCGGCCGGTTCGCACCGCACCACCTGTGAGATGTGCCACGGGCAGGGCGAGGTGTCCCAGGTCACCCGGTCCTTCCTCGGTCAGGTCATGACCTCCCGCCCCTGCCCCCAGTGCTCGGGCCAGGGCTCGGTCATCACCAACCCCTGCGGCGACTGCGCGGGCGAGGGCCGGGTGCGGGAGAAGGTCACCCGCACCGTCAAGATCCCCGCGGGCGTCGACGACGGCACCCGCATCCAGCTCGCCGGAGAGGGCGAGGTCGGACCCAACGGCGGACCGCGCGGCGACATCATCCTGGAGATCATCCAGCGTCCGCACCCCACCTTCGAACGGCGCGGTGACGACCTGCACTGCACGGTGACCGTCCCCATGACGGCCGCCGCGCTGGGCGCCTCCTTCGCCTTCGACACCCTCGACGGCACCGAGAACATCGACCTGCGCCCGGGCACCAACTCCGGCCACGTCATCACCCTCCCGAACAAGGGCGTCAGCCACCTCGACGGCGGAGGCCGGGGCGACCTGCGCATCCGCGTCGACGTGGAGACCCCGAGCCGGCTGGACGAGGAGCAGGAGGCCCTCCTGCGCAAGTTCGCCGAACTGCGCGGCGAGGACCAGACCCCGGGGCGCTTCAGCCCCGGACACGGCGGGTTCTTCTCCAAGATCCGCGACGCCTTCGGCGCCAAGTGACACCGCCGGTCTTCCTGGTCGAGGCCGCCGACCTGGCGGCCGACCGGGTGACGGTGGACGGCGCCGAAGGCCGTCACGCCGCCGTGGTGCGCCGCATCCGTGAGGGCGAGACCGTCGACCTCTCCGACGGACGCGGCCTGCGCGCCCGCTGCACGGTGACCGCCGTGGGCAGGGACCACATCGTCTGCGCGGTGGTGGGACGCCGGGAGGAACCGGCGCCCCGTCCCCGCCTGACCGTGGTCCAGGCGCTGCCCAAGGGCGACCGGGGCGAGCTGGCCGTGGAGATGATGACCGAGGCCGGAGCCGACGCGGTCGTGCCCTGGGCGGCGGACCGCTGCGTCACCCGCTGGAAGGGCGACCGCGCCGCCAAGGCGCTGGCCAAGTGGCGCGCGACCGCCCGTGAGGCGGCCAAGCAGGCCCGGCGCGCGCGGCTGCCCGAGGTCGCCGACCTCGCCGACCGCGCCGCCGTGACCGGGCTGCTGGCCGGGGCGGACCTGGGCGTCGTGCTGCACGAGGACGGCGCCAGCCGCCTGTCACAGCTGGATCTGCCCGCCGGACAGGGCCCCGGCGTCGTCGTGGTGGTCGGCCCCGAGGGCGGCTTCTCCGACGGCGAACTGGAGGCGTTCGACGCCGCGGGCGCGGTCCGGGCGCTGCTGGGGCCGAGCGTGCTGCGCACCTCCACCGCCGGGGTCGCCGCCCTGTCGGTGCTCCAGGCCCGCACCGGCCGCTGGTAGGGCGCGTAGGGCGCACGGCTGGTAGAGCACACGGCCGAACGCCGAACACGCGGGAGGCGCCCGGACCTGTCCGGGCGCCTCCCGCGTGTTCGTGTGCTCCTGTTCGCGGCCGATGTTCGGGGCCGGCCCCGGGAGGGGCGCGTCAGCCGCTGGGAGCCGTCTTGGCGCCGCTGTCGCCTCCGGTGGTGCCGGTGCCGCCCGTGCCGGTCTCGCCGCCGGTGCCGCCGCCCTCGCCGCCGGTACCGTCACCGCCGCCGGAGGGCTCCTCCCCGCCGGTCCCGCCGCCGCTGTCGCCGCCGCCGTCCTCACCGGCGGGCCCGTCGCCGGCGCCGCTGCTCGGCTCGTCGCTGGGCTCGCACTCCTCCTCGGAGGCGGCCTTCTCGTCCTTGTCCTCCTCGGAGGAACCGGACGGGGCCGGAGAGACGGACTCCCCGGGCGCCGGACACGTGGAGGTGGCCGTGACGCCCTCCTCGGAGGGAGCGGGCTCCTCCTCGTCGTCCTTCGGGGTGGGGGAGGCGGCCGGGTCCAGCGGCGGCTCCTCCTCCTGCTGGGTGGTGCCGTCCACGGAGCCGGTGGAGGCATCGGGTACGGCGACACCGCCGCCCCCTCCCTCCTCCTCGGCGGGCGCGCCCTCGCGGTCGGCGCCCGCGGGGACGATCTCCAGCACGTGGTCGCGGACCTGGGGGCTGGAGATGGCCACGGACCCGGCGATCAGGGCGGCTCCCGCCACCGCCACCGCCGGACGTAGCCAGGGCATACCGAACCAGGCCGAACCGCGGTTGCGCTCGGTGCGCTCACGGATCAGGTTCAACGCCTCGGGAGAGGTCGTGACCGTGTCGGCCTCGGCCTTGAGCAGGTGGCGGAGCTGATCCTCGAACGGATCGTTCGTGGGGTTCGTGGGGCTGGTCATGTCGTCTGCTCCAGAACAGAGCGGAGCGCGGAGATACCGCGGGACGTGTGGCTCTTCACCGCGCCCCGGCTGATCCCCATGGCGTCCGCGATCTGTGCCTCGGACAGGTCGCCGTAGTACCGGAGCACGATGGCCTCTCGCTGACGGGTGGGTAGTTTGCGCAGGGCACGGATGACGGCTTCGCGCTCCAACAGGCTCAGCGCGCCGTGTTCGGCGCTGGGCGCGTCGGGCAGGGCCTTGGGTGCGTGCTTCTCCACGACCGCCCTGTGGCGAAGCACGGACCGCGCCTTGTTCACCACGGCCTGGCGCAGGTAGGACAGCGCCTTGTTCGGGTCACGCAGGCGGCGCCACGCTCCGTGCATGGCGACGAACGAGTCCTGGACGACCTCTTCCGCGGTCGCGTGATCGCGGACGAGCAGGGCGGCGAGCCGAACGAGTGGACGGTAGTGCTCCCGGTAGAGCTCCGTCACGGCGTGGTCGGCGTCCCACTCCACCGAGAGCGGTGCCGTGGTGGCACCGGCCACCATGGTTTCTGTCGTCACATCAGTTCGACGCACACCCTTGTCGCGGGGTTTACGAAAGGGCATACCTCTTCTTTTCCAGGTAGACGTGCGTTTCAATCCGAACACGCGGGAATATGGCCGAGGCCGGACGGAGCCGACGACCTGACGCGCACGGGTGGAAAGCCTATCGCGCCCGGGGCGCCGGGCGTCGCCGAACCCGCTCGCCCGCGGCGCCGCGGGAGCCCTTCGCCGTTGGCCCGCCCGGCCGGGACCTGCGGCATCATGGTCCCGGACGAACCCGAGAAGGCGGCCGTTCCGGCGGCCGCGCAGACGGAAAAAGGTGCGCGATGGCCCAGGAAGACTGTCTTTTCTGCAAGATCGTGAAGGGGGAGGTGCCCGCCGAGATCGTGCGCGAGAGCGAGCGCGCGGTCGCCTTCCGCGACATCAACCCCCAGGCGCCCACGCACGTGCTGGTCATTCCGCGCGAGCACTATCCCACCGCCGCCGAGGCCGCCGCCGCGGACACCGGCCTGCTCGACGAGATCGTCCGGGTGGCGCACGAGGTGGCAGCGGCCGAGGACGTCGCCGACCAGGGCTACCGGTTGGTGTTCAACACCGGCAGCGGCGCCGGGCAGACGGTCTTCCACCTCCACGGGCACCTGCTCGGCGGCCGCGGGCTGAACTGGCCCCCCGGGTAGGCCGCAAGCGGCCCCCGGACCGCGGGCGGGCGGAAGCCGCCCCCCCGCGCCGCCACGTCCGCACCCCTTTGAGCACTCCTCCCGCAGGTTCTCCACAGGCGGAAATAACGGATCGAGTCGGGCGGAGGCGCCTTGGTAGACTCGTCGCTGTGGGCTTCGAGGGTTCGGTGTGACCGTTGGGAACACCGGCGAGGAAGC
Source organism: Nocardiopsis alborubida (assembly GCF_012396365.1). Lineage (GTDB taxonomy): Bacteria > Actinomycetota > Actinomycetes > Streptosporangiales > Streptosporangiaceae > Nocardiopsis > Nocardiopsis alborubida. The sequence continues at coordinate 6,917 of NZ_JAAXPG010000006.1, forward strand.
TCCGACCCGGCACCGCCCGCGGCGCCGGGACCGTCCACCAGGTGCGCCTCCCGCAGGGGTCGGGCAGGCGCCCGACCGAAGGGTAGGGACAGCGGCCGCACGGCCTCACCATGTCCGAGACAACGCACACGCACCCGCCACGGGACACCCAGGTCAAGGTCGTGGTGCCCGACGAGCACACGATGGTCAGCCTGCTGGGCTCCAGGGACGAACTCCTCAGGGCGTTGGAGCGGGCCTTCGACAGCGACATCCACGTGCGCGGCAACGAGTTCACCATCAGCGGCTCCCCGGAGGAGACCGCCGTCGTGGTCCGCCTCGTCGAGGAGCTGATCGAGCTCGCCAGGAGCGGCACCCACGTCACCCCCGACACCATCGAACGCATGGTCCACATGCTGCGCTCGCCCGGCGCCGAGCGCCCCGCGGACGTGCTGACCACCAACATCCTGTCCAACCGCGGCAAGACCATCCGCCCCAAGACGCTCAACCAGAAGCGCTACGTCGACACCATCGACCAGCGCACGGTGGTGTTCGGCATCGGTCCCGCCGGTACCGGCAAGACGTACCTGGCCATGGCCAAGGCGGTCAAGGCGCTCCAGGACAAGGAAGTCAACCGGATCATCCTCACCCGCCCCGCGGTGGAGGCCGGAGAGCGGCTGGGCTTCCTGCCCGGCACCCTCTACGACAAGATCGACCCCTACCTGCGCCCGCTCTACGACGCCCTGCACGACATGCTCGACCCCGACTCCATCCCCAGGCTGATGGCGGCGGGAACCATCGAGGTCGCCCCCCTGGCCTTCATGCGCGGTCGCACCCTCAACGACTCCTTCATCATCCTGGACGAGGCCCAGAACACCTCGCCCGAGCAGATGAAGATGTTCCTCACCAGGCTGGGGTTCGGCTCCAAGATCGTGGTCACCGGTGACGTGACCCAGGTCGACCTGCCCGGCGGGCAGACCAGCGGCCTGCGCACGATCGAGTCCATCCTGAGTGACATCGACGACATCGCCTTCTGCCGCCTGAGCAGTGAGGACGTCGTCCGGCACAAGCTGGTCGGCAGGATCGTGGACGCCTACGGGCGCTACGACGCCGCCCAGGGCGACACACGCGACGACCGCAGGGGCCCCGCCGGAGGCGGCCGTCCCCGCCGCGGACCCGCGCGCCGGGGCGCCTCCGACACCCCGACCGCGCCGGAGTCGGAGAGCGCCGATGGCGGGGAACAGGCAGACTGAGGTAGTAGTACGGCGTTCGAACCGGTGGGTCCGCGACAGGCGGGTCCACCGGTTCGGTTGCCGGGGCGCGCCCGACCGGCGCGCCGCACCACCGGCCGGGCGCGCCGCCCGGCCCCGCGATCCCTAGGTAAGGCAGCCGCAACCATGAGTATCGACGTCGCCAACGAGTCCGGCGTCACCACCGTGGACGAGGAGAGGCTCTCCCGTCTGGCCCGCCACGTGCTCGACGCCATGCGCGTCCATCCGCTGGCCGAGCTGTCCGTCGTGCTCGTGGACGAGGAGCCGATGGCCGACCTGCACGTGCGGTGGATGGACGAACCGGGTCCCACCGACGTGCTCTCCTTCCCGATGGACGAACTGCGCCCCGGCGGCCCCGGCCGCACGAGCGAGCCGGGCGTCCTGGGGGACGTGATCATCTGTCCGCAGGTGGCCGAGCGCCAGGCCGAGAAGGCCGGGCACGGCACCGAGGCGGAGATCGACCTGCTGTGCACGCACGGCATCCTGCACCTGCTGGGCTACGACCACGCCGAGCCCGAGGAGCACAAGGAGATGTTCGGCCTCCAGGGCGAGATCCTCGCCGCCTGGCGCGAGCGCGAGGCGCCCGGGGCCGAAGGGGATGAGAACGCCCGATGACTCCGTCGGCCTGGCCTGACATCGCCCCGCTGACCACCGGTGAGCCCGGGGAGTGGATCAGCGCGTTCGCGGTCGCCCTGGTGCTGACCGCCGTCGCGGGCTTCCTGGTGGCCGCGGAGGTCGCCGTCACCCGTGTGATGTCCGTGGGCCTGCCCGAGGCGAGCCCCGGTGAGCGCGTGGCCAAGGCCGGGCGCCGCTGGGAGCGGGTGTCGGCCGACCCGACCCGCCACCTCAACGTGCTGCTGTTCCTGCGCGTGGTGTGCGAGGTGTGCGCGGTGCTGGCCGCCGCCGTGGGCATGGTGTTCCTGCTGGGACTGGGCTGGCCCGCCCTCGGGTTGACCGCCGCGGCGATGGTCGTGGTGGAGTCGGTGCTGATCGCGATCGCGCCGCGCATCCTCGGCCGCCAGTTCTCCGGGGCCTTCGCGCGCGCCAGCGCGGCGGTGGTCTACCCGGTCCAGGTCGTGGTGGGCCCCATCGCCCAGCTGTTCGTGGGGGCGGGCCGCGCGCTCACCCCGCGCGCCAAGGGCGACCGCGAGGGCCCCTTCAGCACCGAGGTGGAGCTGCGCCAGCTGGTGGACCTGGCCGAGCGGGGGGAGGTCATCGACCCCGAGGAGAGCCAGATGATCCACTCGGTGTTCAAGCTCGACGACACGCCCGTGCGAGAGGTGATGGTGCCCCGCCCCGACATCGTGTTCACCAGCCGTGACGCCGACGCCGACGCGGTGCTGACCCTGGCGCTGGCCAGCGGGTACTCGCGTATCCCGGTGACGGGTGAGGACGAGGACGACGTGGTCGGCATCGTCTACCTCAAGGACCTGGTGTACCAGCTGCGCGACCGCTGGGCCGCGGCCGCGGGCACCGACGACGAGGTGCCGCTCACCGCGGGCGACGTGATGCGCCAGGCGAACTACGTCCCCGACACCAAGCCCATCGACGAGCTGCTGCGCGAGATGCAGCAGCAGCGCAACCACGTCGCCGTGGCCATCGACGAGTACGGCGGCACGGCGGGCCTGGTCACCCTGGAGGACATCGTGGAGGAGATCGTCGGTGAGATCACCGACGAGTACGACCACGAGATCCCGCCGGTGGCCTGGCTCGACGCGGACCGGGTGCGGGTGACCGCCCGCCTGCCGCTGGGTGAGCTGGACGAGCTGTTCCCGGACCGGAACCTGGACGTGACGGACGTGGAGACCGTCGGCGGACTCGTGGCGTTCGTCCTGGGCCGGGTGCCCGCGGGAGGGGACCGGGCCGAATACGCTGGTCTCCGACTCACCCTCGAGGGCAAGAACAGCCGCCGGAGCCGGATGACCACGGTCCTGGTGGAGCGCCTGCCCGCCGACGCCGCAGGGGCGCCGCAGGAGGGGAACGACGACGTGAGGAGCACGGAGCAGTGACGGAGACGACGGGGCTCGGCCCCGAGGACGGCAAGCTCATCACGCTCGCGCGGGCTTCCCGTGCCCGCAACGCGGCGGCGGAGGGCGCGGCGGTGCGCGACGAGACCGGACGCACGTACGTGGCCACGACGGTGTCGCTGCCCTCGCTCCGGCTGTCCGCACTCCAGGCGGCCGTGGCCGCGGCCGTCTCGGGTGAGGCCGCCGCGCTGGAGGCCGCCGTTGTGGTCACCGAGGCCGCGGAGCTGACCGAGGACGACCGCGCGGTGGCGGACGACCTGAAGACCCAGGTGGTGGTGATCGCCGCCCCTGACGGGGTGCCCGCGAGCATCACCCGGCGCTGAGAAGGACGCATGAACGAGCTCGACCTGGAGAAGCTGCGCCTGCCGTTGCAGATGCCCTCCCACCCGGAAGGCTTCCGCAGCGGTTTCGCGTGCTTCGTGGGCCGCCCCAACGTGGGCAAGTCCACCCTGATGAACGCGCTGGTCGGGCAGAAGGTGGCGATCACCAGCAACCGGCCCCAGACCACGCGGCGCACGGTGCGCGGAATCGTGCACCGGCCCGACGCGCAGCTGATCATCGTGGACACGCCCGGCCTGCACAAGCCGCGCACCCTTCTGGGCGAGCGGTTGGACTCGCTGGTGCGGTCCACCCTGGTCGAGGTGGACGTGATCGTGTTCTGTCTGCCGGCCAACGAGCCGATCGGGCGGGGCGACACCTACATCGCCAAGGAGCTGGCGGAGCAGACCAACACCCCCGTGGTCGCCCTGGTCACCAAGACCGACCTGGTGGACCGGGACGCCGTGGGCCGTCATCTGATGGCGGTGAACGAGCTGGGCGACTGGGCCGACATCGTCCCCGTCTCGGCCCAGGGGGGTTTCCAGCTGGATACCGTCACCGACGTGCTGTGCTCGCACCTGCCGGAGGGGCCGCCGCTGTACCCGGACGGCGACCTCACCGACGAGCCGGACGAGATGCTGGTGGCCGAGCTGGTGCGCGAGGCGGCACTGGAGGGCGTGCGCGACGAGCTGCCGCACTCCATCGCGGTGGTCGTGGACGAGATGTACGAACGCGAGAACACCCGCCCGGGCAAGGAGCTGATGGACATCTACGCGTCGCTGTACGTGGAGCGCTCCAGCCAGAAGGCGATCGTGATCGGGTCCAAGGGCTCGCGTCTGCGCGACGTGGGTTCGCGGTCCCGCAAGCAGATCGAGGCCCTGCTGGGCCGCCGGGTGTTCCTGGACCTGCGGGTGCGGGTGGCCAAGGACTGGCAACGAGACCCCAAGCAGCTGCGCAAGCTGGGCTTCGACCAGCCCACCTGACGGGTCGGCCGGAAGTGTCGCCGGTGTGACGCACGGGGTTCTGGCCCGCGCGGGTCCTGTACTCGCAGCGAGGCCGGGGCGCCGACGTCGGCTGTGGGCACAAGATCACCGTGAACAGGCCGGGCCGGGGATTCCCCGGCCCGGCCTGTTACGTCTGGTTGTTGAGGTCGGTGGCCAGCAGGGTGGCGCAGCGCCGCACGATGGGGGCGGCGCGGTCCACGAACTCCCAGCTCACCCGGGCCTCGGGGCCCGACACCGACACCGCCATCCCCGATGGCGCACCCGCGACGGGGACCGCCACGCAGCGCACGCCGACCTCCTGCTCGCCGTCGTCCACGGCGAAGCCCTGCGAGCGGACCCGGCGCAGCTCGGTGAGGAAGTCGTCGGGGTCGGTGATGGTGCGGTCGGTGGCGGCGGGCATGCCGGTGCGGCGGACCGTGGCCAGCACCTCCTCGTCGTCGAGCTGGGACAGCAGCGCCTTGCCCACGCCCGCCGAGTGCGGCAGCACGCGGCGCCCCACCTCGGTGAACATGCGCATGGAGTGCTGTGAGGGCACCTGGGCGACGTAGACGACCTTGTCGCCGTCGAGCATGGCGAGGTTGGCGGTCTCGCCCAGGTCCTCCACCAGCTGCGCCAGGTGCGGTCTCGCCCAGGTGCCCAGCATCTGCGAGGCCTTGTCGCCCAGCCCGATCAGCCGGGGGCCCAGCGCGTAGCGGCGGGAGGGCAGCTGGCGTACGTAACCGTTGCCGACCAGGGTGCGGATGATGCGGTGGATGGTCGGCAGCGGGAGGCCCGAGGACTCGGCCAGCTGGCTCAGCGAGGTCTCGCCGCCCGCCTCGGCCATGATCTCCAGCAGGGAGAAGGCGCGGTCGAGGGACTGCACGCCGCCGGGGCGTCCGCGTTTGCCCTGGTCTTCAGGGTGTAGAGAGGTCTGTGGGGCTGACAAGGATCGTGCTCCCATGCTGAGGGCCGTGGGTTCGGGGTCCTGCCTCCGCGGGGGGAGGACGGTTTCCGGCTCACTGTCTTCTATAGCACGTGGAACGGCGGCGTTCCGGTGCTCCGGGAACCTGCGTCCCGGGATCTTGGACACCTCGGGCTCTCTTGTTATTCCGGATAGCAAAAGTTACTATCCACGATAGGAAAAACTAGCCTGGGAGAGGACATACACGTGCAACAGGACCGGTCCGAGAACCGCCGCAGGGAACCCGATCTCGGTCTGGACGTACTCACCGCCGGACTGAACGCCCGCCTGGCCGACGCCGACGCCCGGCTCGTCCGCGACTACCCGGGCTCCTCCGGGGCCCGCCAGCCGGTGCACACCGTCTACGTCCCCGCGGACCGCGTCCGGACCGGCCTGGTCCGGGAGTGGGGCGAGGCCGCCCTGCGAAGCCTGGACGAGTACGCGTCCGACGCCGCGGCACTGGCCGCCGCCACCGGTGTGGACGAGGAGGCGGTGGCCGGGGTCCTGCCCCGCCTGCGCGACAAGCTCGTCCGCGAGCCGGTCGAGGACCTGCGCGTGGACCTGGAGGACGGCTACGGCGACCGGGGCGACGCGCAGGAGGACCGCGACACCGTCGACGCCGCCCGCGCCCTGTGCTCCGACCTGGGCGCCGGACAGGCCCCGCCCGTCCTCGGCGTCCGGATGAAGGGCATGGAGGCGGCCGGACGCGCCCGCGGCGCCCGCAGCCTCGCGCTGTTCCTGCACACCCTCCTTGAGGAGCTGGGCGGCCTGCCGGACGGGCTCGCGCTCACCCTGCCCAAGATCACCTCCGTGGAGCAGGTCGAGGCGATGGTCTGGCTCGCCGAGGAGCTGGAGCGGCGCCTGGAGCTGCCCGAGGGGCGGCTGCGGTTCGAGTTGCAGATCGAGACCCCGCAGTCGGTCCTGCTCCCCGACGGCACGGTGGCCGTCGCCCGCATGATCGGCGCCGGACAGGGGCGGGTCAGCGCCCTGCACTACGGCACCTACGACTACAGCGCCGCCTGCGGGATCACCGCCGCCTACCAGAGCATGGCCCACCCGGTCGCCGACCACGCCAAGGCCGTCATGCAGGTGGCCGCGGCCGGAACGGGGGTGTGGCTCTCCGACGGCTCCACCAACGTGCTGCCCGTGGGCTCGGCAGAGGAGGTGCACGCCGCCTGGCGCCTGCACGCCTCCCTGGTCCGCCGCTCCCTGGAGCGCGGCTTCTACCAGGGCTGGGACCTGCACCCGCACCAGCTGCCCACCCGCTACCTGGCCACCTACGTCTTCTACCGCGAGGCCTTCGCGCCCGCCGCCGCGCGCCTGCGCGCCTACCTCGGCGCCGTCGCCGGCGGCGTGCTGGACGAGCCCGCCACCGCCCAGGCGTTGGCCGCCGCCCTCGTGAGCGGGGTACGCTGCGGGGCGCTGGACGAGGCCGAGGTGGCCGACGCCGCCGGAACCGACACCCGCACACTCGTCGGCCTGGCCAGTCGACGGGTGGGACAGGAGCAGTGACACACATGACCCAGCACGATCTCGCCGTCCGCGCCCGCCGCGCCCTCACCCCCGAGGGAGAGAGGCCCGTCACCGTCGGGGTGCGCGACGGGCGCGTGGTCAACGTCCTGGAGGGGGAGTCCGCGCCGCTCATCGCCCGCCGCGAGATCACCCTGGCCGAGGACGAGGTGCTGCTGCCCGGCCTGGTCGACACACACGTGCACGTCAACGAGCCCGGGCGCACCGAGTGGGAGGGCTTCGCCACCGCCACGCGGGCCGCCGCCCTGGGCGGGATCACGACCCTGGTCGACATGCCGCTCAACAGCGTGCCGCCGACCACCACCGTCGCCGGGCTCGACGCCAAGCAGGCCGCCGCCGAGGGCAAGCTCGCCGTGGACGTGGGCTTCTGGGGAGGGGCGGTCCCCGAGAACAGCCGCTCCGGCGCCACGAAGGAGCTCGCCGCGCTGTGGGAGCGCGGGGTGTTCGGGTTCAAGGCGTTCCTGTCCCCGTCGGGGGTGGAGGAGTTCGGCCACCTGTCCCCGGAGGAGCTGTACTCGGCCGCGGAGGCGATCGGGGAGTTCGGCGGCCGGCTCATCGTGCACGCCGAGGACCCCGGCGTCCTGGACGGGGCGCCGCCCGCGGCCGGACGCGACTACGCCGCCTTCCTGGCCTCGCGGCCCGACACCGCCGAGAACGAGGCGATCGCCCGGGTGATCGACGTGGCCAGGGCCACCGGCACCCACGCGCACGTGCTGCACCTGTCCAGCGCCTCCGCGCTGCCGTTGATCGCCCAGGCCAGGGCCGACGGGGTGCCGCTGACGGTGGAGACCTGCCCGCACTACCTCACCCTGGAGGCCGAGGGCGTGCCCGCCGGGGCCACCCAGTACAAGTGCTGCCCGCCCATCCGGGACGCGGCCAACCGCGACCTGCTGTGGCGCGCGCTCGCCGACGGGCTGATCGACTGCGTGGTCAGCGACCACTCGCCCAGCACCCCCGACCTCAAGGACCTGGACACCGGCGACTTCGGCACCGCGTGGGGCGGGGTGTCCGGGCTCCAGGTGGGCTTCTCCGCGGTGTGGACCGAGGCCCGCCGCCGCGGCGGTTCCCTGGCGGACGTGGTGCGGTGGATGTCGTCCGGGCCCGCGCGGGTGGCCGGACTGCGCGGCAAGGGCGCCATCGCCGAGGGCGCGGACGCCGACTTCGCCGTGGTCGCCCCGGAGGAGTCCTTCCGGGTGGACGTGCGCGCGCTGGAGCACCGCAACCCGGTGAGCCCCTACGACGGGGCCGAACTGCTCGGGCGGGTGCGCCGCACCGTCCTGCGCGGCCGGGACGTGGGGCCAGAGGACAGGGCCGGGCGGATGCTCGTCCGTCGGTAGGAACGGCGACGGGCCGCCGCCGGGAGCATCCCGGCGGCGGCCCGGTCGTTGTCCGCCCAGCTGCCCGCGCGGTTGGCGCGGGCAGCGCGGGCGCGGAGGTCAGCCCCGCAGTTCGCTCCAGCGGTCGCGGAGGTGGTCGGCCCCGGCCCCGGTCAGGGAGCCGAAGACGTTGAGGCGGGCGATGCCGCCGTCGGGGAACACGTCGGTGCGCACGTGGGTGGCGGTGACCGGGGTGTCCAGGACGAAGCGGTGGGCGCTGTCGGGTTCCAGGCGGGTGCGGGGGACGATCTCGAACCACGCGTCGGGGGTGTCGGAGTGCGCGTCGCGTCCCAGCACCGCCACCCAGCCCGCGGCGTTGCCCTTGAGGTAGGCGGTGTCCAGCTCCAGGGCGCGGACCGTGGCCTGGGCGGTGAGGCGGAAGCGCACCCAGTCGTGCTCGGTGTCGCGGCGGCGCCGGTTCTCCCAGCCGTCGTCCATCTTCTGTGAGCGGCCGGGGGCGATGATGTTGTCCGGTGAGGAGTAGAAGCGGTCCGAGGCGTCCTCGACCATGCCGCCGTTGACCAGGGCGGCCACGTCGAAGCCGCCGAGGGCGGTCAGCCAGTCGGGGTCGGGCACGGGCTCGCCGTACACGCGCAGGCGGGCGACGCCGCCGTCGGGGAACTGCTTGAGGCGCAGGTGGGTCCACCGGCGCCCGGCGTCCACCTCGAAGCCGTTGGCGGCGTGCCCGTACACGAAGGCGCGGGGGACGATCTCGGTCCACTCCGCCTTGAGCAGCTCGTCGGTGGTGGGGGTGCCCTCCAGGTGGACGGCCTCGACACTCACCTCGCGGGGGTGGTTGCCGCGGAAGTGCGCGGTGTCCACCACCACGCCGCGGACCAGGCCGGGCAGGCCGAGGCGGACCAGGGCCCAGTCGTGGTCGTCGGCCGCGGGGTGGGGCTGGTCGCCGCTCACACCGCGGCGCCTGCGGGTCTCCCAGCCGTCCATCACCTTGCCCTTGTGGCCGAAGGCGTGCGGGTCGAACACGGCCGGTTCGGGCAGCAGCAGGTTCTCGCGCTGGGCGAAGAACTCGTCGTTGGCCGCCACGACCCCGGCGCCCAGGCGCCGGTCGGCCAGGTCGACCAGGGCCGAGAAGTCGAGGTCGGTGCCCCGGTAGTCGGCGTAGGGGTCGCCGCCCGCGTAGGGGCGGGCGTTGTAGGCGCGTGGATCGGTGGGCTGGGCCCCGCTCATGTTGCTCCTGAGAAAAGTGGACGTGTCGGACATGTCCAGAGTCCCAAGAGAAAACGGTTACTACCAGCGAAAGTTTCTGATCACTCTGTTCAGCTGAACTGAACAGAAGGGCGGCCCAGGTCCGCGGCGGTGTCGGCCAGGGCGCGCAGCACCGCCGCGACCTGGGGGCGACCGCCCGCCCCGGAGCGCACGGCGGAGACCACGTGGCGGCGCGGCTGGTCGGAGCGCAGCACCCGCAGGCTGACCCCGGGGGTGTCGTCCGCGGCGGCCAGCCGGGGGATCAGTGCGACGCCCATGCCCGCCGCCACCATGTCCAGGATGGCCCTCCAGTCGGAGGCCACGTGCGCCTGCCCCGGGACGAACCCCGCCTGGGCGCACGAGGCGACGGTGATGTCGTGCCAGGGGCCCGACGCCCCGTAGATCCACGGCTCCTCGGCCAGGTCGCGCAGACGCAGGGCGCGTGCGCCGGCCAGGCGGTGGTGGACGGGCAGGGCCGCGTCCAGGGGGTCGGTGAGCAGCTCGCGCCGGTCGTGTCGGCCGTCGTGGCCGGTGGGGGTCTGGGCGGCCAGGGACAGGCCGACGTCGATCTCGCCCGCTGACAACAGGTCGTAGACCTCGGCCGCCTCGGCCTGGTGCACCCGCGTGGTCAGGCCGGGGTAGGCGCGCCGCAGGGCGCCCAGCGCGGGCACCACGAGGCTGGGGATGGCGGTGGCGAAGGCGCCCACGCGCACGTGCCCGGCCTCGCCCCGGGCGAAGCCCTCCAGCTCGGCCTCGGCCCGCTCCAGCTGGGCCAGGACGATGTCGGTGTGGCGCAGCAGGGCGTACGCCGCGTCGGTGAGGCGGACCCGCCGCCCGTGCGCCTCCAGCAGGGCGACCCCCACCTGCTGGGAGAGGGAGGACAGCTGCTGGGAGACGGCGGAGGGGGTCATGCACAGGGCCTCCGCCGTGGCCCGGACGGTCCCGAACTCCTCCAGGGCGCGCAGGACGCGGAGTTTGCGAAGATCCCAGTCGGTCACCCTGTCAGGAATACCATTCAGCAGCCCTGAACGGAACGCCGGTGTCCGCGGGGATCGCGCGGACACCGGCTCCGGGGGTGGGGGCGCGGCCCCCGGCGACGGGTCACGCCCGGGGCTGGTCCAGCGGCTCGGAGCCCCCGTCGCGGTAGGCCTCCCGGGCCTGGTCGGTGTACTTGGCCTCCCCGGGACCGGCGCTGCCGATCTCCTCGGCGTCGATCTCGGCCGGGGCGGCGGAGCGCCCGCGGCCGATCACGTTGAAGCACACGTTGAGCACGATCGCGACGACGGCCGCTCCGATGATGCCCGAGTGCGCGACCAGCTCCACCGACTCGGGCAGGAAGGCGTAGAAGGTCGGGTAGGCCAGCGGGATGACCGCCACGCCCACGGAGGCGGCCACCAGCACCAGGTTGAGGTTGTTGGTGAAGTCGACCTTGGCCAGGGTCTTGACGCCGCTGGCGGCCACGCTGCCGAACAGGACCAGGCCCGCGCCGCCGAGCACGGGCGTGGGGATGGCCGCCATGGCGCCGCCCAGCACCGGGAACATCCCCAGCGCGACGAGGATGCCCGCGCCGGTGGCCACCACGTAGCGGCTGCGCACCTTGGTCAGGGCCAGCAGCCCGATGTTCTGCGCGAAGGAGCTGGTGGGGGTGGCGCTGAAGATCGGTCCGATGAGCGAGCCGCTCACGTCGGCGCGAAGGCCCGCCGAGATGCGCTTGGCGTCCACCTTCGAGCCGGTGATCTCACCGACCGCGATGATGTGCGAGGCCCCCTCGGTCAGGACCACGAGCATGATGACGCACATGGTGACGACCGCGGCGACCTCGAAGCGGGGCGCGCCGAAGTAGAACACCGAGGTCGGGTCGAACACGATGTCGGCCTCGCCCACCCGGCTGAAGTCGGCCATGCCCAGGGGGACGGCGACCAGGGTGCCCACGAGCAGGCCCAGGAGGATGGACAGCCGTCCCCAGATGCCGGGGAGGACCCGGGAGCCGAGCACGATCACCCCGAGGGTGAGCCCGGCCAGCCCGAGGTTGGCCAGGGGCGCGGCCGGGACCGCGGAGCCGTCCTCCAGGGTGCGGACGCCGCCGTCCATGATCCACCGCGCCGCCACCGGCATGAGGCTGACGCCGATGACGGTGATGATGGTGCCCGTGACGATCGGGGGGAAGAAGCGGATCAGCTGCCCGAAGAACGGTGTCAGCGCCAGGGCGAAGAGCCCGGCGGCGAGGGAGGCGCCGAAGGCCACGGGCAGGTTCTCGCCGTCCTGCCCCGCGGCCAGGGAGGTGATGGCGCTGACGGGGACGAAGGAGCAGGCCACCACGATCGGCATCTGCGCGCCGACGCGCCGGTGGCCCACGGTCTGCATGAGTGTGGCGAACCCCGCCACGAGGAGCGCGCCGCTGACGAGGATGCCCATGGCGGCAGGGTCGTTCGCGAGCCCGGCGGCGGCGCCGATGACGAGGGCCGGCGCCACCGCGCCGGCGTACATGGTCAGGATGTGCTGGAGCCCGTAGACCAGGAGCAGCCGCGCGGGCAGCTTCTCGTCCTCGGGGCGGGGAGAGGAGGCGGCGTTCGTTGTGGCCGAGTCCTTCGCGGACGGACTGTTCGACATGGCCAGTTTCCAGCCTTTGCGATCGGCGGCCACCCCGGAGGGGGCCGAACTCTCGGGCACTGGGCCCGGTGGTGTCGCACCGGCCCGACACCCCCGTCAGGGGGCGCCGGAGCCGGGGGAGGGCCTGCCGCGGCGGGCCAGGGCCCGTGGCACGGCTGTGCGCGCGGGTCACGGGAGTGTCGGTGCGTGTGCCAGACAGGGCGCCGGGGCCGCGGACGGGACCGCGAGGAGAGGGCGGTCCCGCCCGCGGGGCACTGCCGGAGCGCTCACCGGGGAGCGCCCGGACACGGGGTGGGGCGGGGCTTCGTCGGGGGTGGCGTCCGGGCGCCGGGGGCTGCCGCCCTCGGGGCGTGCGGACACGGGACGGCCGCGGGCCGCCCGGGGACGGGAGGGGCGGCGGGCGGCGGCGTCCCGGGGGGTGCGCCCCTAGACGAAGCCGGGGACGGTCTTCCAGGCGTCGCCGGGCTCGGGGGCGTCGTCGCGCTCCACGGTGGCCTCGATCTTGCCGTAGGGGCGGTCGGCGGCGAAGAAGACCTCGTTCGGGTTGTCCAGGCCGAACGGGGACAGGTCCACCAGGAAGTGGTGGTTGTTGGGCATGGAGAAGCGGATCTCGGCGATCTCCGGGTGCGCCTCCAGGACGGCCCTGCCCATCTCGTAGAGGGTCTGTTGCAGCGCCAGGCTGTGGGTCCGGGCGAAGGCCTCCAGACACAGGGCGCGGACCGAGGAGTAGGCCCTGTCGAAGTCGTGCTCCACGCCGACGTAGCGCCAGCGGGCGGTGACGTCGGTGGCCAGGATCCGGTCGGTGGTCTCGGGCAGCGTCGTGTACTTGGTCTTGGGGAAGCCGTGGAACTCCGAGCCGGTGGACTTGAGCACGGACAAGCCCTCGAAGCCCGAGACCACCCACTCCCGCCCGCCCGTCTTGGTGACGACGGTGGTGCGGGTCTCGGCGCCCCTGCGCGAGAACGCGTGGTCGTGCGGCCCGGAGGAGGTCTCGATCCGCTCCCAGGAGTACTCCTGCACCTCCTGGCGGGCCCCGTGCACGTACTCGTGCTCGTCCACGAAGTGGCGGGCCAGGCGCAGTGCGAAGTCCTCGACGGCGCCGACGCCGCCCCACTCGCGGGCCTTGGCGTAGACGGTGTTCTTCTGGGTGTCGGTCGGCAGGCAGGTGCTGTTGTCGCCGCGGGTGTGCACCGTCTCCAGCTCTCCGCGCAGCTGGGAGGTGACGTTGACGTCCTTGATCCGGTGGACGTCGGTGTCGCGGTTGACGTGGACGAGGCGGACCTCGGCCTTGCCGTACTGGTTTTCTCCGAGTCGGATGCCCATCAGGGTGAACTCCATCCGTGTGATGCGTGAAGTCGTCATCGTTCGCGCCGTGGCGCAGTGCTACGAGGGAGGACCGCTGTGGTCGTGCGGAAGGACCTGTCGCGCACTCGAAGATTCAGGCTTGCTCTGGCCGGCGAGGATCTCCTGCCCGCCGCTCCCTTCCCGGTCGGCCGTGCCGCCGCGGTGGTCTGTGTGGGTGGTGTCCAGGGGGAGGGCGCGGGGCGCCCGCCCGGTCAGGGCGTGTGTCCGCCGGACATGCCCTAGGAGCCCCGGTAGGTCGAGTAGGCGAACGGGCTCAGCAGCAGCGGGACGTGGTAGTGGGCCTCCTCGTCGGCGAGGTCGAAGACGATGGAGACCTCGGGGTAGAAGCCGCGCTGGCCGGTCGCCCCGAAGTAGGCGGCGGTGTCGAAGACGACCCGGTGGAAGCCCGCGGGGAGCCGGTCGGGGCCCAGGTCGGGCACGCGCCCGTCGTCGTCGGTGCGCCCCTCGGCGACCGTCCGCCAGGCTCCGGGGCCGTCGGCGACCTCCAGCCGCACGGGCACGCCGCGGGCGGGTCGGCCCAGGGCGGCGTCCAGGACGTGGGTGGTGACGTGGCTCATGCGTCCTCCTCCAGGAGTTTGACGAGGCGGAGCCCGGCGATCCGCCGCAGCTCCCCGCCGACCACGGCCAGTTCGGTGTCGCGGTCATTGGACAGGCGTGCGACCAGGTCCGCGAGGAGTTCGCGGCTGGAGCGCCCGCTCGCGCAGACGAGGTAGATCTGCCCGAACCTGTCCTCGTACTCGCGTTGGGCGTGGGCGAAGATCCGCTGGACGCGCACGGAGGCGTCGTCGGTGTCGGAGGCGAAGGCGGACTGCTCCCCGCGCGACCAGGCGGCCTCGGTGCCGGCGCCCTCGGCCTTCTCCCCGATGCGGGGGTGGCGGGCCAGCGCGGAGGCGACCTCGTCGGCGGTGACCGCGCGCGCGTGCCCGTCGGCAGAGGCCAGCAGGGCCGCGCGGTCGGAGAAGGGCGCCTCGGACGCGACGGCCGCGACCCAGCGGTCCACGTCCAGGCACTGCGCGAGTGCCGCGCGCAGCTCCTGTGCGGACAGCGCGTTCAGTCGCGCCAGACCGGGGTCGGGCCCGCTCTTCGGCTCCTCCGGGGTGCTCATGTGGTCTCCCGTGACTCGGCGCGACCCCGGGTCTCCCGTCCGTGGGACGGCGTACCGCGGTTCCCGCCAAGAATTTTCGTAGTGCAGATACCTAATTCCGTATTACGGATTGGAGGGACTCTAGTTGATGCGAGTGTGACCTTGTCAACACTCGCAAGGGGAGATCTGCGAAAAATAACCCGATCTGTGCCCGAGCACAAAGAAGCCCCGACCTGCTCGTCGTCACTCAGAGTTCGTGGCGGGATTCGTGGGGTTCATGGGGCTGGGGCGGCTGGAGGTGGCATCTGGCGCGTCAGACGGCCGGAATCCGGAGTGGTTGACAAGCGGGGGTGCCTCGGCACACACTTCAATCATTCCTTAAAGCGAAAACTACTTTCCACATTGTGGAAGTAGATGCTGGAGGCAAGGTATGAGCCACACCCTGGGGTACACGGTGAACTGCTCGCTGCTGTTCACCGAGCTCCCCCTCAACGACCGCCCCCGGGCGGCACGGGAGGCGGGCTTCGACGCCGTCGAGTTCTGGTGGCCGTTCGAGAGCCCGACCCCGCCGCAGGACGAGGTCGACTCCTTCGTCTCCGCCCTCGACAGGGCGGGGGTCCGCCTCAGCGGCCTCAACTTCTTCGCGGGCCGGCTGCCCGGCCCCGACCGCGGCGTGCTCTCGCACCCCTCGCGCAGCGCCGAGTTCCGCGCCAACATCGACGTCGTGGTGCGCATCGCCGAGCGCACGGGCGCCACGGGCTTCAACGCCCTCTACGGCCTGCGTCAGCCGGGGGTCGACCCCGGCGAACAGGACCGGACCGCCCTGGAGAACACCGTCGCGGCGGCCGAGGCCGTGGCCGCGGTCGGCGGCACCGTCCTCATCGAGCCCATCAGCGGGGCCGAGAGCTACCCCCTGACCACCGCCGCGGACGGGCTCGCCTTCGTCGCCCGTGCGGGGGAGGCGGGCGCGGACAACGTCGCCCTCCTGGCGGACCTGTACCACCTCGCCGTCAACGGCGACGACTTCGCCGCCGCGGTCCGCGACCACGCCGCCGAGTTCGGACACATCCAGATCGCCGACACCCCCGGACGCGGCGAGCCCGGCACCGGACGGCTGCCCATCGGGGAACTCCTCACCGCCGCCCAGGCCGGGGGCTACCGGGGACTCGTCGGCCTGGAGTACAAGCCGACCGTGCCCAGCGCCCAGAGCTTCGGCTGGCTCAACTGACTCCACAGCCGCGCGTCCGACCGCCAGTCACACAGCACCAGCCACACAGCACCAGCCACGCACCACCAGTTACGAAGGGGGCCGTCGTGCCCGTCAAGAAGATCGCCTTCATCGGCCTGGGGATCATGGGCCTGCCCATGGCCGTCAACCTCGTCCGCGCCGGATACACCGTGACCGGCCACAACCTCACCCCCGAGCGCGTCGACGCGCTGGTCGCCGAGGGCGGCCTGCGCGGGGGCAGCGTCGCCGGGGCCGTCGCCGACGCCGACGCCGTCATCACCATGGTCCCGGACTCCCCGGACGTGGAGGAGCTCATGCTCGGCCAGGGCGGCGTCTTCGAGAGCGTCAAGCCCGGCACCCTGGTCATCGACATGAGCACCATCCGCCCGGACGTGTCCCGCTCGGTGGCCGCGGCCGGGGCCGAGCGCGGCCTGCGCGTCCTGGACGCCCCCGTCAGCGGTGGCGAGGCGGGCGCGGTCGAGGCCAAGCTCTCCATCATGGTCGGCGGCGCGGCGGAGGACTTCGAGGCGGCCCGGCCGCTCTTCGACGTCCTGGGCACCACCCCGGTCCTGGTCGGCCCGAGCGGCTCCGGCCAGACGGTCAAGGCCGCCAACCAGCTCATCGTCGCGGGCAACCTCCAGCTCCTGGCCGAGGCCCTGGTCTTCCTGGAGGCGCACGGGGTGGACACCGAGTCCGGCCTGGAGGTCCTGGGCGGCGGGCTCGCGGGCAGCACCGTGCTCCAGCGCAAGGGCGCGGCCATGCGCGCGCGCGACTTCGCCCCGGGCTTCCGGATCGCCCTGCACGACAAGGACATGCGCATCGTCACCGACTCCGCGCGCGCCGCCGGGGTCGCGATCCCGCTGGGCTCGCAGGTCGCGCAGTACGTCGGCGCGCTCAAGCACCAGGGACACGGCGGCCTCGACCACTCCGCGCTGCTGAAGATCGTCGAACAGCTCTCCGACCGCTCCGACCGGTAGCGGACCGGCACTGCGGACAACAGGGTCCGCGCCCGGTCCCGCGCGGTCCGTCCCCGGTGTTGGCCGCACCGGGGGAGAGCCCGGCCCGCGCGTGCCGTCCGGTCCCACCCGCACCCCGGCACCACCCCTGGCACACAGCGTCACCACTACCCGGCGCCACCAGCACACAGCGCCACCAGCACACAGCGTTGTCACCACACAGCGCCACCACCACACAGCGTTGTCACCACACAGCCACCAGCACCCCCAGCACTGAAGGGTTCGCTTCCCATGCCACAGATGCCCGCGATGAACGCGGTCGTGGAGGTCCTCAAGGACGAGGGCGTCGACACGGCCTTCGGCTGCCCCGGCGCGGCCATCCTGCCCCTCTACAAGGCGATGGAACAGGTCGGCGGTATCGAGCACCTGACCGTCCGCCACGAGGAGGGCGCCACCCACATGGCCGACGGCTGGTCCCGGACCACCGGCAAGGTCGGGGTGGCCATCGGCACCTCCGGTCCCGCCGGGACCAACATGATCACCGGCCTGTACACGGCCATCGCGGACTCGGTCCCGATCGTGTGCATCACCGGCCAGCAGCGCACCGACCTGCTGGACAAGGAGGGCTTCCAGGCGGTCGACATCGTCGAGATCGCCAAGCCCGTCACCAAGTGGGCCGTCCAGGTCAAGGAGGCCGCCACCGCTCCCTGGATCTTCCGCGAGGCGTTCCGGATCGCACGGGAGGGACGCCCCGGCCCCGTCCTGGTGGACATCCCGGTGGACGTCGCCCAGCAGCTGATCGACTACGACCCCGCCATCGACGCCCCGCTGAAGGTCAACACCGTCGAGCCGCACCCGCCCCGGGTGGAGCGCGCGCTGGACATGCTGCTGGAGGCCGAGCGCCCCCTGATCCTGGCCGGGGGCGGCGTGATCACCGCCGAGGCCTCCGACGACCTGCGCGCGCTGGCCGAGCACCTCCAGGTGCCGGTGCAGGTCACCCTCATGGGCAAGGGCTCCTTCGACGAGGACTCGCCCCTGTACTCGGGCATGACCGGCGTGCAGACCTCCCAGCGCTACGGCAACGCCTCCTTCCTGGAGTCGGACCTGGTCCTGGCCGTGGGCGCGCGCTTCGCCGACCGCCACACCGGGCAGATCGACGTCTACCGGGGCGAGCGCAGGTTCATCCACGTCGACATCGAGGCCACCCAGATCGGCCGGGTCTTCGAGCCCGACCTGGGCGTGGTCTCCGACGCGGGGCTGTTCCTGCGCGAGCTGCTCGCCGCCGCCCGCGCCCGCGGGGCCACGGCCCAGGTGCGGCCCTGGATCGACCGGGTCGCCGAGCTCAAGGCCACCCTGACCCGCCGCGAGGACTTCGACACGGTCCCGGTCAAGGCACCGCGCGTCTACAAGGAGATCAACGAGGTCTTCGGCGAGGACACCTACTTCGTCACCGCGATCGGTCTCTACCAGATCTGGGGAGGCCAGCACCAGAAGGCGTACAAGCCGCGCCACTACCAGATCTGCGGCCAGGCGGGCCCGCTCGGCTGGGAGATCCCCGCCGCCATCGGCGTCAAGAAGGCGCTCAAGGACACCGAGCCGGACGCGGAGGTCGTCGGGATCGTCGGCGACTACGGGTTCCAGTACATGGTCGAGGAACTGGCCGTCGCCGCCCAGTACGACGTGCCCTACGTCATCATCATGCTCAACAACGAGTACCTGGGCCTGATCCGCCAGGCATCGATCCCGTTCGACATGAACTACCAGGTGGACATCCACTACGACGAGTACGGCACCGACAACGTCAAGCTCATGGAGGCCTACGGGTGCTCCGGACGCCGTGTTGTGGACCCCGGGGAGATCCGCGAGTCCCTGGAGTGGGCCCGCAAGCAGGCCCAGGCCACGTCGCGGCCGGTGCTCGTGGAGATCATGATCGAACGCGAGGCCAACACGCCGCACGGGCCCGCGATCGACGCGGTCCGGGAGTTCGAGCCGGTTCCCGGGGCCTGACGGCGAGTGTGCCCCGTGCGGAACGCCTGCCACAGCGGGCCAAACGGGGCACACCGGGAGCACCAGGCACATATGAACCCGTCGTTACAGGGTTGTGTCCGGAGTGTGTCGCGACGTGCGTTTTCTCCGGCCCGCACCTGCGCAAACGTGGAGTCACCTTGACGACGGACCCGCCGTGCCAGGGAGCGGGAGAACGCAACGGAGCCGTCGTCGGCACTCTCGGAAGTTGGAAAAGCATGTCCCCCCACGCGCGTTTCCTCTCTGCGGCCGCCGTCGCGGCCGTCGCGCTCGCCTCCTCCGCCTGCTCCTCCCAGAGCGGGTCCGAGGAGGAGTTCCAGGAACTCCTGGTGGAGAGCGGCCTGCCCGGTGACGAACTCAGGATCACCGCGCCGGACACCGAAGGGTTCTGGTGGGCCACCTACGAGGCCACGGAGGACTGCCAGTTGCAGTTCAAGTGGAACGGCACCGACCCGGTGCTGGTCTACGGGGCCCAGACGGACGGCTACCTGGAGCTGGCCCCGGACGAGACCTACGTGGAGTCCTTCGGCCAGGGCAGGGTCCAGCAGGCCTGCCAAGGGGAGTTCTGACCGCCTCCGGCCCCGGGCGCGCCGCCCGGGGCCGGGCCCGTCAGCCGCGGTGGGCGTCTCCTCGCCAACGCGGTGCCGGAGTGCACGCCACCAGGTGGTGAATCAGGTTCCGGACTTGGGGTCGATACGACAGGTTCTCTGCCCTGTCACGCGGGCGATCGTCTCGAAGTCGTTGTCGCAGTGCAACAGTGTGAGCCCGCGGAGTTCAGAACAGGCGGCCACCAAGAGGTCCACGGGGCCAGCGCTGCGGTGCTCGCCTCGTGAGGTGAGGATGCGTTGAACCTCCCACGCCCGTCGATAGTCCCTGTCATCCAGGTCGACAGGAAGGAGCATCCTGTTGAGCAGGGACACAACGCGATCTCGGTGACTGACGGACCGCGCACTGTACAGGAACTCCAGTTCGGTCACGGGACAGACCGCGACCACTCCGTTCGTGATCGCGTCGTCCCACTCCGGAGAGCCTGTCTGCTCGTAGACACGGGCGAGGGCACTCGTGTCCACGAGGTAGCGGGCTGGACTCACCGGCGATAGTTCCTCTTGTCGGCGAGGACCTCCAGGTCCACTCCACCCTCGGCCACGAGCTCGCGCATCTCGGAGAGCGCCGCGGAGCGGTCGAGTCTCTTCACGGCGTCCCGGAGGGCTGTGTTCACCGTGTCTTTCTTGGTCTTCGTTCCGTACAGCTCGGCGGCTCTGGTGAGTGCCTCGTCATCGACATCGATGAGAACCTTGGTCACGGCAGCCTCCGTATATATCGAAATGAGAACAGTATATCTTTCTTGTGCGGCCGTGCCCTGGATTCCGGGAACCCGGGCAGGCGACACCGGCCCCGGGGCGGCTGCGCGTGTGCGTGACCTGGCCAAGTACGTACCCGGTCGACGGCCCCGCGGCGGGTCCTCCTAACGTGAGTGCGTTCCCGAGGGCATGACCCCTCCCGACACGCACACCACGGAGCCCGCCATGAGCGACCTGTTCGATCCCGTCCGGATCGGCCGCCTGCACCTGCCCAACCGCCTGTTCATGGCCCCGATGACGCGTGCGCGCTCCCGCGGGGGCGCGCCGGGCGACCTCGCCGTCGAGTACTACGCCCAGCGCGCCTCGGCCGGGCTGATCATCACCGAGGGCATCCAGCCCAGCGTCCGCGGCCAGGGCTACACCGACACCCCGGGGCTGCACAGCGACGAGCAGGTCCGGGCATGGAGGCGCGTCACCGACGCCGTGCACGAGCGCGGCGGGCACATCTTCGCCCAGCTCATGCACGCGGGCCGGGTCGGCCACCCCAGCCTCTACCCCGACGGCGGCCTGCCCCTCGGCCCCTCTCCCATCGCCTCGGGCGCGTCCATGTACGACGGCGGGCAGAAGCTCGCGCACCCCGTGCCGAGGGAGATGACCGCCGCCGACATCGACCAGACCCTCGCGGACCACGCCGCGGCCGCGCGCAACGCGATCGCCGCCGGTTTCGACGGGGTGGAGCTGCACGGCGGCAACAGCTACCTCATCGAGCAGTTCCTCTCCGACGGCAGCAACCGGCGCACCGACGGGTACGGCGGCAGCGCCGCCAACCGCGCCCGCTTCGCCCTGGAGGCCGTGGACGCGGTCACCGAAGCCGTCGGCGCCGACCGCACCGGCCTGCGCATCTCCCCGGCCAGCACCCTCAACGGCATCAGCCAGAGCGACCCCCTGGAGCAGTACCTCGCGCTCCTCGACGGGCTGCGCGGCCGTCCCGGGCTGGCCTACCTGCACCTGACGGAGTCGGCCTCGGCCGAGTACACCGAGGCGCTGCGCAAGGAGTGGCCGGGGATCTTCGTCCTCAACCCCGCCTCCGGCACCGACACCGGACCCGCCACCGCGGCCCTGGCCGAGGAGCGGGCTGACGCCGTGGCGATGGCCTCGGCCTGGATCGCCAACCCCGACCTGCCGGCCAGGATCAGGGCCGGCGGTCCCGTCGCCGTCCCGGACCGGGCCACCTACTACGGCGGCGACCACCGCGGCTACACCGACTACCCGGCCCTGGACGCCTGAGCCCGACCGCCGACGAGCCGGGTCGCCGGAGCGGTGGCGCACCCGGGCGGAGGCGCCACCGCTCCGGCGGGGACCGGGAACGCGAAATCCCGTCGACGGGACCGGCCCGGCCGCCGGTGCGCGGTGACCGCGCTACCGGTGGCGGCCTCGGGTGTTGGCCGCACCCTGGGCCCCGTCGACGGGATCTGGAACAACCCCCCTAGCACTGAAGGGTTCACCGAAAATGTTACAGACCCCCCGCCGGTCTCTTGAAATCGAGGTACCGGTAGTGGGGCGGATTCCGCCGTGCGCGCCCTCCGTGAGGCGGACCTCCAGGTCATGTGAGGCGCGTCCCAGCATGCGGACACCGGGTACCAGTTCCGGCGGGCCGTCTGCTAGCGTGAAGAACGTTATGCTGCGCGAGCTGCTTCTCCTTAGCGGCCGCGGCGGGGGTCGTTAAAAGGTCGGCTCCCTCGCCGCGGGACTTCGGCTTGTCCTGGTCGACCATGACCAAGCGCCAGATCCACCCGAGGAGCCACCGAGATGGTGCCGCAGCAAAAGCCCAGCCCCATGCCCTTCCACCGCTACAAGCCCTTCGCGCCGGTGGACCTGCCCGACCGCACCTGGCCCTCGAAGAGCATCACCGAGGCTCCGCGCTGGCTGTCCACGGACCTGCGCGACGGCAACCAGGCGCTGATCGAGCCGATGGACCCCGCCCGCAAGCGCGAGATGTTCGAGCTGCTGGTGCGGATGGGCTACAAGGAGATCGAGGTCGGCTTCCCCTCCGCCAGCCAGACCGACTTCGACTTCGTCCGGTCCCTGATCGAGGGGGACGCGATCCCCGACGACGTGCAGATCTCGGTGCTGACCCAGGCCCGTGAGGACCTCATCGAGCGCACCGTGCAGAGCCTGGTCGGGGCCAGGCGCGCCACCGTGCACCTGTACAACGCCACCGCGCCCACCTTCCGCCGCGTCGTCTTCCGCGTGGACCGCGAGGCCTGCAAGGACATCGCCGTCCAGGGCACCCGGCACGTCATGCGCTTCGCCGAGCAGTACCTGGGCGAGACCGAGTACTTCGGCTACGAGTACTCGCCGGAGATCTTCGTCGACACCGAGCTGGACTTCGCCCTGGAGGTCTGCGAGGCCGTCATGGACGTCTGGCAGCCCGGACCGGGCCGCGAGATCATCCTCAACCTGCCCGCGACCGTCGAGCGCTCCACGCCCAACGTCTACGCCGACCAGATCGAGTGGATGAGCCGCAGTCTGTCCCGGCGCGAGCACGTGGTCGTCTCGGTGCACCCGCACAACGACCGCGGCACCGGCGTGGCCTCGGCCGAGCTGGCCGTCATGGCCGGGGCCGACCGCGTCGAGGGCTGCCTGTTCGGGCACGGTGAGCGCACCGGCAACGTCTGCCTGGTCACCCTGGGCATGAACCTGTTCAGCCAGGGAGTGGACCCCGGGATCGACTTCTCCGACATCGACGAGATCCGCCGCACCGTCGAGCACTGCACCCAGCTGCCGGTCGCCCCGCGCCACCCCTACGGCGGCGACCTGGTCTACACCGCCTTCTCCGGCTCCCACCAGGACGCCATCAAGAAGGGCTTCACCGCCCAGCAGGAGGCCGCCGACGCCGCCGGGGCCCCGGTGGAGGAGTACGTCTGGGACGTGCCCTACCTGCCGATCGACCCCAAGGACGTGGGCCGCAACTACGAGGCCGTCATCCGGGTCAACAGCCAGTCCGGCAAGGGCGGCGTCTCCTACATCATGCAGCGCGACCACTCGCTGGACCTGCCGCGCCGCCTCCAGATCGAGTTCTCCCAGGTGATCCAGAAGTTCACCGACGCCGAGGGCGGCGAGTTCGCCGCCGGGCGCATCTGGGAGATCTTCTCCCGGACCTACCTGGCCGAGGGCGGCCCGGTCGCGGTGCTGGCGCACCGTTCCACCACCGACAGCGACGGCACCTACCGGATCGAGGCCGACGCCCGGGTCGACGGCGAGATCCGCGAGCTGACCGGCACCGGCAACGGTCCCATCTCCGCGTTCTGCGACGCCCTGACCGACGTCGACGTCAAGGTCCGCGTCATGGACTACGTGGAGCACTCCATGGGCGGGGACGGCGACGCCCGCGCCGCCGCCTACGTGGAGGCCGAGATCGACGGCCGCGTGGTGTGGGGCGTGGGCATCCACAGCAGCATCACCACGGCCTCGCTCAAGGCGCTGTGCAGCGCCATCGCGCGCGTCTGACGCGTACACACCCCGCCCACGGGCGGGCATCCGGGGCCCGCGACCGGCAGGTCGCGGCCCCGGCCCGTCTCCCGGCCCCTCAGAGCAGGCCGAAGGGCCCGGGGTCGGGCAGGCCCAGGGCGGTGCACGACTCCCGGTGCGCGCCGGTCAGCTCGCCCAGCGCGAGCGGCCTGCGCGAGGTCGCGGCCATGTCCCCGCGCGCCTCGGCCGTCCAGGGCAGGGGGTGCAGCGACAACCCCTGCGCCAGGTCCAGCGCCTCGGCCTCCTCGCGCCAGCCCGGCCAGCGCAGGGCGCGGTAGAAGTCCTCCAGACGGCCCTCCAGCAGCCACAGAATCCAGCCGGAGTAGGCCGTCTCCAGCGGCTCCCACTCCAGGGAGTCGGGCGCGAAGTAGACCATCTCCCCGGGCCTGCCGGGGTGGTCCCCGCCCTCCGCCGCGGGCCCGTTGAGGGCGAACACCCCGCCCAGCACGTCGTGGGCGACCACCAGCCGCGGCGGCGGGCCGTACACCACCGCGGCGCTCAGGTCGTTGACCTCGCCCAGTCCGGGCAGCTCCGCCCCGCCGCCGCCGTGCACGCGCAGCCACCCGCCGTCCAGGAGCAGGCCGCCGGACTCCAGCGCCATCGCGCCCAGGAAGGACCGTGCGGTCACCTGGAGGCGGTGCAGGCACGTGCGGCCGCGCTCGGGGTCCACGGGCAGGGCGCGTACCGAGGCCGCGCCCCGCTCCATGCGTTCGGACAGCAGTGGCCAGGCGGGTTCGTCCACCTCGACCAGTTCACTCAGCTCGCGCACAGGGCCACCTCCCGTCGGGCCGCGAGGGGTCGCGACGGCGGTCCACACTACCGGTCGGCGCCGACGCGTTCGCGGAGGCCTTCGGGGGCGGGGCCGCGGGGCGGCGGTACGCGCGGGCGCGGCCCGCGCACGGAAGGGACGGAAGGGACGGAGCGGATAAAAGCCGTGGCGGCGGTGGTCGGGGGAGTGCCACGATGCCGTGCATGGTGTACGGCGAGATCATCCAGAGAACCCTGCGCGTCCCCGAGCCCTCCGGCGCGCCCGGAGACGGCTGCGCCGCGACCCGGCGGCTCGACGCCGCCCTGCTGTCCGTGGGCTTCACGCTCACCGGCGGGCTGCGCGCCCGCCTCGAAGGGCTCGCCCCCGAGGCCGTGCTGCGCGAGGCCGGGCTCCTCCTGGACGCGGTCCGGCGGCTCGTCGGCGCCGCAGCCGAGCGCAACGTCTACTTCCGCGACTTCCCCGACAACGTTCCCGACACCGTCGAGTTCTGGGCGGAATGCCTGGCCAAGGCGATCGGCGATCCGGCCGGCCCGGTCCACCTGGCGCTCCCGGAGGGGCGGGTCAACCTGCTCGACCTGCCCTCCTACGGCCGCTACCAGCACGCCTACGCCGCGCTCGCCGCCGCCCGCGACGCGTTCGTCCCCGGGGCCAAGGACCGGCTCACCCCGCTCCACCTGGGCGCGTCCCTGGCCGAGGAGACCCGCGCGCTGTACGCGGACCTGGCGGGCAGCCCGGTCCCGCTCGGCGAGGGCGACCTGGCGCTCCTGGCCGTGCTCGCCGACGAGTGCGCCGACGGGGAACCGCCGCGGGTCATCCCCGTGCGGGAGAACCGCGCCGTGGTCAACGCCGCCCGCGTGCGGGCGGGCCACGCCCCGCGCGCGGACACCGCCACCGACGTGCTGCGCCTGGCCCAGGCCCTCTCGGACGGCGACCCCACCCTGGCGCGGCCCGCCCGCCCGCGCTCCTTCCGCCGCCGTGAGCGGCGCGCGCTGCTCGCCGCCCTGGACGCGGTGATCGCCGACAACCCCGGCAAGCTCGCCGACGTGGGCCGCCACACCGAAGCCTGGAAGCGGCTGGGGGAGGGGCTGCACCCGCACGAGTACCCGGCGTGGGAGCACGCCCGCGAGGTGTTCGCGGTGGCGCGCGGCGACCGCCGCGTGCGCACCTTCGACGCCCGCGTGGAGGCGGCCTTCCTGGACGGCGACGTGACCGCCGCCGTGGACCTGCTGGCCACCGCGCCGGGCATGCTGGTGCGCGCCCTGGACCGGATCCTGGCGGTGGGCGGCGCCGGTACCGGGGAGCCGCTGGCCGCGCGCCTGCGCGAGGTCGGCGACCGCGTCTCCGGCCGGGTGCTGGTCTCCGCGCGCGAACAGCTCGCCAACCGGGACGCCCCCGGCCTGGTGCGCCTGTTCGCCAACCAGTCCGCGCGCGGGCACACGGCACCCGACACCCGTCCGCCGCTGCCCCGAGCCGGCACCGCCGCCGTGCTGGAGGCCCTGGACGGCCTGATCGCCCGGCGCCTGCCGCTCCACGACCTGCTCCTGGTGGATCCGGCCGTGCTCTCGGTGGCCGTGCCGCGTTCGGGCAGGGGCGCCGCGAAGGGCATGGGCGTGCTGCCGCGCGGCAGCCGGACCGAGGTGGAGGGGGACAGGCTGCGGTTCTTCGTGCACTGGACGCAGACGGAGACCCGGGAGACCGACCTGGACCTGTCGGTGGAGCTGCTCGACCAGGACTTCGCCCCGGTCGGCCAGGTGTCCTGGACCAACCTCGGGCAGGGCGCGACCGTCCACTCCGGCGACCTGGTGGCGGCGCCCGCGCCGGGCGGCGCCACCGAGATGATCGACCTGGACCTGTCCGCTCTGGACGAGCGGGTGCGGCACGTGGTGCCGCAGGTGCTCGTCTACGAGGGCGACCGGTTCACCTTCCTGCCGGAGGCCTTCTTCGGCTACATGACCAGGGACGGCGAACAGGGCGGCATGCCCTTCGAGCCGCGGACCGTGCGCGTGCGCTCGGACCTGGAGGGCGAGTCCCGGGTGCTGGTCCCGCTGGTGTTCAGCCGGGGGAGCGGCGGCCGGTGGAACGCGTGCTGGACGCACCTGTTCCTGCGGGGGCGCCAGCACTTCAACCGGGTCGAGGAGACGGGGGCGTCCGCCCGGCTGATGGCCCGCGCCGTGGTGGAGCGCCGCTACCTCACCGTCCGGCACCTGGTGGACCTGATGGCGGGCGCGGGCGCCGAGGTGCGGGAGTACCGGGAGCCGCCCACCGCCGAGGAGGTCGCCGGGCGCCAGGTGGCCTACCTGGGGCTGGAGCGCCCGGAGGGGCTGCCCGAGGGGGTCGGGGTGACCGCGCTGGCGGACCTGCCCTCCCTGCTGCCCGACCCCGAGGCGGTGAGTCCGTAGAACCGACTCCGGGCGGCACCTGCCGGGGCCTCCTTCTCCCGGGCGCACCGTGAGCGGACGGTACCACCGCACCGCCGGTGCCCGGCTCCGGCGCTCTCCGCCCGGAAAACCGCGTGACGCCCGGGGAAGGGCACGCTAGCCTCGTCCCCGGGCGGCACAGCGGAGGCTTCCTTCTCGGGGTTCGAATCCCCTTTCACACGGTACGCAGTCTCCGCGCTCTCCGCCCGGTACGGTGAGGCACCTTCCGGGGGCTTCCTTCTCCTCGCCGCGAGGCACCCTTTTTCCCATCGAGTCCCCGGGCTCCCCCCACCGGCGAGGCACAGCGGCGGCTTCCTTCTCCACCAGAGCCCAGCCGCCGCGCTCTCCTCGCACGCGTCGGGCCGCCCTCCCCCCTGGGGAGAGCGGCCCGACGCGCGTTGCGGGACTACTCCCAGCCGAACATCTGGGTCCAGGCGTTGCCGGACTCGCCGACGCCGATCGCGACCAGGTCGCAGTTGAGGATGTTCCTGCGGTGCCCGTCGCTGTTCATCCAGGCGTCCATCACCTGCTGGGGGCTGGTCTGCCCCTTGGCGACGTTCTCCGCGCCCCAGGCGTCGTAGCCGTGGCGGTCGGCCCGGTCCCCGGGGCCCTCGCCCTCAGGGCTCTGGTGGCTCATGTAGTCGCGCCGGTCCATGTCCTCGCTGTGCTCCTGGGCGGCGGCGGCCAGCCGCGAGTCCACCCGCAGCGGACCGCACCCGGCGTCCGCGCGCTGGGCGTTGACCAGGGTCACGACCTGCTCGGAGACCCCACTGGAGGGGGCGTCGGAACCGCTGTCGCCGTCGCCACCGCCGCTGCCTCCGCCACCGTCACCGCTCCCGGAGCCTCCGCCGCCGTCACCGCCGCCGGAACCTCCGCCGCCGGACTCCGATCCGCCGCCGTCACCGCCCCCGGTGTCCTCGCCGTCCTCGGGCACGGAGGAGGCCTGCGCGCTCTGCGGCCCGCCGCCCTCCCCGGAGGGCGCGGGCTCCCGCTCCGGCGTCGCGGTGGGCGAGGCGAAGAAGTCGGCGTCCTCGGAGGCCTCGGGCACGAGCGAGTCGTCGGTGACCGCGGTGCCGAGCCCTCCCTCCCGCGCCTGGCCGTCCGCCGTGTTCTGGAAGGGGTCGAGGCCGGACCCCGCGCCGGTGAACAGCAGCGCGCCCGCCACGACCAGGCCGACGGGGACCGCGGCCATGGGCACCGCGAGCGGTATCGAGCGCAGTCCGCGCCCGGTACGGCGGTGTCGGTCGGCGCTCTTCCTGCGCCTGCCTCGGCGACCACGCGCCATGGGGCCCTCCTCGGGAAGTGGGACGTCGGGGCACGGGCGCGACAGGGTGCCGCTCGCGCGGGGTCCGCGCTGCGGGCGGCCCTCGCTCGTGCCCCGCGGGTCTCGGGTGAACCCGTGTCGGGGAGCGCGCGGGATGCGCGCGGCTGCTCCGGGAGAGTGCCGCGGGGGAAGGGCGGCGGGCCCGACGCGGAGCGCCTAGCGCGTGAGAGTAGAGCAAATGTCGCAAAAAGGGAAACCAAACTGTAATAAAGCTGGTCATGGAGGGGTTTCGTGCTGCACCGTCCGCGTGGACGGTCCGCGGCATCCGCGACAATGGGGAGGTGAGTCTCTACCGCGACGAGGGTGTCGTCCTGCGCAACCAGAAGCTGGGCGAGGCCGACCGCATCATCACCCTCCTGACCCGGCGCACCGGCCTGGTCCGCGCCGTCGGCAAGGGGGTGCGCCGCACCAAGTCCCGTTTCGGCGCCCGCCTGGAGCCGTGCACCCACGTCGACCTCCAGCTGCACGCGGGCCGCACGCTGGACGTGATCACCCAGGCCGAGACCGTGCGCGCCTACGGCGAGGCGGTGGTGTCCGACTACTCCCGCTACACCGCCGCCACCGCGATGCTGGAGACCGCGGAGAAGGTCGTCGCGGTCGAGAAGGACCCGGCGCTGCGCCAGTTCCTCCTGCTCATCGGCGCACTGCGTACCCTGGGTGAGGGAAGCCACGACTCCCGGCTGGTCCTGGACGCCTACCTGCTGCGCTCGCTCGCCGTCGCCGGGTACGCGCCCTCGCTGGCCGAGTGCGCCCGCTGCGGCAGCCGGGGGGAGCACCGCGCGTTCGCGGTCCACGCCGGAGGTATGGTCTGCACGGTGTGCCGTCCCCACGGCTCCGTGCACCCGTCCCCGGACACGCTCCGGCTGATGTCGGCCCTGCTCGGAGGGGACTGGGAGAGCGCGGACGCCAGCGAGGAC
Source organism: Nocardiopsis alborubida (assembly GCF_012396365.1). Classification (GTDB taxonomy): domain Bacteria; phylum Actinomycetota; class Actinomycetes; order Streptosporangiales; family Streptosporangiaceae; genus Nocardiopsis; species Nocardiopsis alborubida. The sequence goes on from NZ_JAAXPG010000006.1 coordinate 36,092, forward strand.
AGGCAGCGCTCCGAGTGCAGCGGGCTGGTCGCGGCCTACCTACAGTGGCACCTGGAAAACGGAATCCGATCACTGCGCCATGTGGAGCGTTCTTGAGTCTGTTCAGCTTCGACACCGGTAAACGGCGGGAGTACACCGCGCCCGTCCCGCACCCCAGCGGCGCGCGTCCCCCCGAGCTCCCCGCCCAGCTGGTGCCCCGGCACGTGGCCGTGGTCATGGACGGCAACGGCCGCTGGGCCAAGGAGCGCGGCCTGGCGCGCACCGAGGGTCACAAGGCCGGTGAGTCCTCGCTCTTCGACGTGATCGAGGGCGCCCTGGAGATGGGCGTGGCCAACCTGTCCGCCTACGCCTTCTCCACCGAGAACTGGAAGCGCTCGCCCGACGAGGTGCGCTTCCTCATGGGCTTCAACCGCGACACCATCCGCAGGCGCCGCGACGAGATGCACGCGCGCGGGGTCCGCATCAGGTGGGCCGGGCGCGCGGGTCGGCTGTGGAAGAGCGTCATCCGCGAGCTCCAGGACGCGGAGGAGATGACCAAGGACAACACCGCGCTCACCCTCCAGTTCTGCGTGAACTACGGCGGCCAGGCCGAGATCGTCGACGCCGCGCGCGAGCTGGCCCGCAGGGCGGCGGCGGGACTGATCTCCCCGGACAAGATCACCGAGGACACCCTCGCACAGCACCTCTACGCCCCCGACGTGCCGCCCGTGGACCTGTTCGTGCGCTCCTCCGGCGAGCAGCGCACGTCCAACTTCCTCCTCTGGCAGTCCGCCTACGCCGAGTTCGTCTTCCTGGACACGCTCTGGCCCGACTTCGACCGCCGCGACCTGTGGCGGGCCTGTGAGATCTACGCGAGCCGGGACCGCCGCTACGGCGGTGCCGTGCCCAACCCCGTGTCGGAGGAGAAGAAGTGATGGCAGGTTCGGACGGTCCGCTGCTCAGGCCGGGCATGTCGCTCGTCTCGGTGGGTGACAGCTTCACCGAGGGCGTGGGCGACCCCTACCCGGAGCCGGGCGCGGGCTTCCGCGGCTGGGCCGACCGGCTGGCCGAGCACCTGGCGGACGACCTGGGCGAGGTCCTGTACGCGAACCTGGCGGTGCGCGGCAAGCTCATGCGCCAGATCGTCACCGACCAGATCCCGCCCGCCCTGGCGATGGCCCCGGACCTGGTCACCCTGAGCGCGGGCGGCAACGACCTGCTGCGCCCTGGCGGGGACCCCGAGCGGATGGCCAGGATCCTGGACCACACGGTGGGCCGCCTGCGCGCCGCGGGGAGCCAGGTCGTGCTCTTCACCGGCGTCAACGTCACCACGGGCTACATGCGCGGCACCATCGGCCTGTTCGCGCGCTACTACATGCACGTGCGCGCCGTCGCCGACAAGCACGGCTGCCTCCTGGTGGACCAGTGGCCGATGGAGGTGCTCACCGACTCCCGCGCCTGGGACGATGACCGGCTGCACATGTCCCCCGAGGGGCACCGCCGCCTGGCGCTGCGCGTGGCCGAGGTGCTGGGCGTACCGGTGGCGGAGCGCTGGGACGATCCGTGGCCGGACAGCGAACCGGTCGGCTGGGCCCGTGCGCGCAGGGAGGACCTGACCTGGGTCAGGGAGTCGCTCGGCCCGTGGATCGGCCGCCGTCTGACGGGGCGCTCCTCCGGCGACACGGTCACCGCCAAGCGCCCGGAGCTGACCCGGATCACCAAGGACCGCTGACCGTCGCTCCGGTGTGAGGTGGCTCCCAAAACGCCGGAAACGATCAACCTACTGTCGCGTAACCCTGGCGCGGAGTTGGATGATCGGGCATTATGAGCGGTTTTGGGACGAACTTGGTGCACCGGGACATCCTGTCCTACGTCGCCCTCGGTGACAGCTTCACCGAGGGCATGAGCGACCCCTATCCGGACGGCGGCGGCGCGCCCGACGGCCGCTACCGGGGGTGGGCCGACCGCCTGGCCGAGCACCTCGCCGACCACGTCGCGGAGGTGCGCTACGCCAACCTCGCGGTGCGCGGCAAGCTCATCGGCCAGGTCGCCGAGGAGCAGGTCCCCCGGGCGGTGGAGCTCTCGCCGGACCTGATCACGCTGTGCGCGGGCGGCAACGACATCATCCGCCCCGGCAGCGACCCCGACGCCGTGGCCGTGGCCTTCGCCGCGGCGGTGGAGGAGCTCAGCCGGACCGGCGCGCGCATCGTGGTCTTCACCGGGTTCGACACCAACTGGCAGCCGGTGATGCGCCACATGCGCGGCCGGATCGCCACGTACAACATGCACCTGCGGGCCATCGCGGACCGCTACGGCTGCGACGTGGTGGACGTGTGGAGCATGCGGGTCCTGGACGACGCCCGCGCCTGGAGCTGGGACCGCCTGCACCTGTCCCCGGAGGGCCACCGCCGTATGGCGCTGCGCGTGGCCGAGGTGCTCGGGGTGCCCGTCGAAGGCGACTGGAAGCAGCCGTGGCCGCCCGCCGACCCGCGTGACTGGCGCTCCGCCCGCCAGGAGGACCTGCACTGGGCGCGCGAGTTCCTGGTGCCGTGGATCGGCCGCCGCCTCACCGGGCGCTCCTCGGGAGACAACGTCAGTCCCAAGCGTCCCAGCCTGGACCCGCTGCGCCGGGACTGACGCCGTACCGGGGCGGCGCGCCGCGCCGCCCCGGTACGGCGAACCGGTCGCCGTGTCCTCGGTCATCACGGAGCGGACCGACCGGCCGTGACCGCGGCTCCGCCTAGGAGCAGTTGGCGCAGGTCCCGAAGACCTCGACGGTGTGCGTCACACCGGTGAAGCCGTGCTGGGCGCCCATCTCGGCGGCCCACTTCTCCACCGTGGGGCCCTCGATCTCCACCGCGGTCGCGCACACCCGGCACACGATGTGGTGGTGGTGGCTCTCGGTGTCGCACGCCCGGTAGACGGCCTCGCCCTCATCGGTGCGCAGCACGTCCACCTCACCGGAGTCGCTCAGCGCCTGGAGCGCCCGGTAGACGGTGGTCAGGCCGATCTTGGAACCGTCGGCGCGCAGGTCCGCGTACAGGTCCTGGGCGCTGCGGAAACCGGTGGAACCGGTCAGCGCCTCGCGGACCGCCTCGCGTCGTGTACTCATGGTCTCACCCTCCCCCGCTCAGTCTGGGGCATCGTACCGGTCAAACCCTCACCGGCGGGATCGAAGGACGCCGCGGAGCGGCGCCCGGAGGTGCGGCGCAGCACGCCGCCGACTGCCACGGCCACGCCGAAGACGGCCAGGGCCAGTAGCACGATCGTCGCGCCGGGGGAGAGTTCGGCGTAGAAGGACGTGGTCAGGCCGCCCACCGAGGACAGCAGTCCGATCAGCACGGCCAGGAGCATCGTCACCCGGAAGCTCTTGGTGAGCTGCTGGGCTGCGGCGACCGGGACGATCATCAGCGCGCTCACCATGAGCACACCGACCACGCGCATCGCGATCACCACCGTCAGCGCGGCGGTCACGGCGAGGAGCACGCTCAGGAAGCGCACCGGCAGCCCGTGGGCCCGCGCCACCTCCTCGTCCTGGCAGAGCACGAACAGCTCGCGGCCGAACACCGCCACCACCGCGACCACTCCGGCGGCGAGCACGCCCACCACCCACAGGTCGGACTCCTCCACCGTGCTCACCGAACCGAACAGGTAGGAGACCAGCGTGGCGTTGCTCGCCCCGGGCGTGAGCCCGATGAGCAGCACGCCACCCGCGATGCCGCCGTAGAACAGCAGTGCCAGGGCCACGTCCCCGCTGGTGCGGGCGCGCACCCGCACCAGTTCGATGAGCACGGCGCCCAGCGTGGCCACCACGGCCGCGGTGAGCACCGGCGAGGTGCTGGTGAGCAGGCCCAGCGCCACCCCGGTCAGGGCGACGTGGCCGATCCCGTCGCCCAGCAGGGCCAGGCGCCGCTGGACGAGGTAGGTGCCGATGACGGGGGTGACCAGGCCGACGAGCACCGCCGCGATCAGCGCGCGTCGCATGAACTCGTAGTGGAGCAGCTCAGTCACGGCCGGGCACCTCTAGTCGGATCATCTCCGCGGCCGTGGCGCCCGCGGAGTCGGGAGCGTTGGGGTCGGGGTGGGGATGCTGGTGCTCGTGTCCGGGCCGCGCGCACTCGCCGGTGGGAGCGGGGGCGGCGCCGTCGTGCACCACGCGGCCCGACTCCAGCACCACGGCGCGCTCGATCACGTTCTCCAGCGGGCCCAGTTCGTGCAGGACCAGGACCACGGTCGCGCCGCGCTCGCGCAGGCGGGCGATGGTCTCGGCCAGCGCGCGCTGGTTCTCGGCGTCCACACCGGCCATGGGCTCGTCCATGACGAAGGTGTCGGGCCGCCCGGCCAGGGCGCGGGCGATGAGCACGCGCTGCTGCTGGCCGCCGGAGAGCTCGCGTACCGCGTCGCGGCCCCGGTCGGCCAGTCCGACGGTCTCCAGGGCCTCGTCGACGGCCGCGCGGTCGGCGCGGGTGGGCAGGGACAGGCGGCGGCGCGAGGCGACCTGCCCGGAGGCGACGATCTCGCGGACGGTGGCGGGGACGGCGCCTCCGGCGGTGAGCCGCTGGGGCACGTAGCCGATCCGGCGCCAGGAGCGGAACCTGCGCAGCGGGACGCCGTGCACCAGGACCTCGCCGGAGATCAGGGGCACGATGCCCAGCATCGACCGCATCAGGGTGGACTTGCCGGAGCCGTTGGGACCCAGCACGGCCATCGTCTGGCCCGCGGGCACGTCGACGCTCACACCGTCGAGTACGGGGACCCCGTCGTAGGCCACGCGTGCGTCGACGGCCTGGAAGGCGGGCGGCGCGTCGCCCGCTACGGCCGTGAACTGGTCAGACACCGTTCCATTATCACGAAAACGAAAATGATTGTCAAAATATGACGGATTCGTGATCTTCTCGGTGCCGCCGGGTCAGTAGCCCAGGACCCGCGCCACCGCCAGCACCAGCACGACCACCACCATGAGCACCCGCGCCGCCCGCGGCTGGCCGCCGAGGGAGGGCCAGGTCAGGAAGGCCAGCCACGCGACGAACACCGCGACCAGCAGCAGGCACACCGCGCCGACCGGGCCGGGCGCCATCAGCCCCGCGATGAACAGGGCGCCCACCACCAGCGGCGCCAGCCACCGGGGGCCCTGGTGCAGCCACACGAGCGGCACCGCGCTGCGCTCCTCCACCGCCCTGCGCAGTCCGCCCGCCCCCCTCGCGCGGGGGGAGTCCCCCTCGCGCCGGGGCCGGTCCTGCTCTGGACGCCGCTTCTCGTCACCGTGTTCGGGAGGGGCCATGCTGTCCGTGTCCGCTTCTGGTCCGTGCCGCCGCCGGACAGGTCCGCGCGGGGGCGCGCCCATCCGGAAAGGGTGGGCGCTGGGTCCGCCGGGCCTGTGATAGTTGTGTCCTGAACCCTAGTGCAGGGCCCCGGCCCGCCGCCGGGCGCCGGTGCGGGTCCGCCGGATGTCTTCCCCCGCCTTCCGTGCGGTGCACGGTCATCGGTACCGTGTTGACTCTTAGTCACAAAAGTTTCGCTTTCAGTTGTTAGTCGTATGATGCACGCGGCCAGCGCGCCCAGTCGCCCGCGCGGCCCGTCGAACCCTCCGGAGGGTGTCAACTTCCGTGCCCGAAGCCACTGTCATCGTGACGTTCGACGTCACCGAGCCCCACCTACAGCACTGCCTCGACTCCCTGGCCCGCCAGCGCGACGACGGCGGGACCGGCGAGCCACGGGCGGACACGCAGGTGGTCCTGGTCCCCGTCCGCGACGGTGACCGCCTCCGCGCCGACGGAGCCGAGCCCGCGGTCGAACCCGCGGTCGAACCCGCCTCCGAGACCCCCGACGCCGAGTCCGGCGGTGACGAGGACACCGCCGAGACCCCCGACGCCGACACCCGCGGGGAGGAGGACGAGCAGGGGGACGAGGCCGTCGAGCCCGCCCGTGAGGACGCGCTCGCCGTCGCCGCCGCGTTCGCCGCCTCGCCGCCGCCCGGCCTCACCGCCGTGCTCCTGCCCGGCGGGCCCGCCCCCGACCGCCCCGCCGCCCGCGCCCGCGGCGCCGCCGCCGCGCACGGCACCCACCTGCTCTTCCTGGAGGGCTCCGACGCCCTCACCGGCTACGCCCTGGCCTACCTCCTGCGCAGCGCGGGCGACACCCGCTCGGACCTGGTCGTCGGCAACGCGTACAGGTTCGACGAACTGGGCGCCTCCCCCTCCAAGGCGCACCGCAGGTCCTGCGGCAGGCACCGCATGGCCGAGGACCCCCGCGCCGTCCCCGGGCTGGCCGCGGACGCCACCCTGGGCAACAAGCTCTGGCGCAGGGGGTTCTGGGACTCCCTGCCCGACCACGCCCTCGATCCCGAGGACGCCGACCTGGGCCTGCGCCGGGCCGCCCTGTCCGCTGAGACCGTGGACACCCTGCCCGGCCCCGTCCTGCTCATGCGCCGGCGCGAGGCCGCCCTCCCGCCCCTGGACAAGGCCGTGCTCACACGGCGCCTCACCGCGATGGGAGACCTCGCCGCCGACCTCGCCAGCACCGACCGCGAGCTGTGGGACCGCACCCTGCTCAGCGGCGAGCTGCACCAGCTCCTCATGCGCCTGGACGACGCCGACGAGGAGGTCCGCGAGGCCGTCGTCGACCTGCTCAACGCCTACCTCGACCACGTGCCCGCGCGCCTCCTGCGCGGCCTCAACGTGCTCGACCGACTCCTGTACCACCTGGTGCGCAAGCGGCGCACGGCCGACGTCCTGGAGGTCGCGACCTTCGCCAAGAGCGTCGAGATCAAGAAGGCCACCGTCGTGCGGCGCGGCCTCGGCTACTACGTCAGCTACCCCTTCTTCGAGTCGCGGGACCCCGCCCGGGCGGTGCCGCGCGAGGTGTACCGGCTCCGAGAGGACATCCGGGTCCGCCAGAAGACCGAGGACGTCCGCTGGTCGAACGGCCGCCTGCACGTCAGCGGCCGCGTCGGCATCCGCCACCTGCGCGCCCGCAGACGCTGGCAGCAGCACCTGGCGGCCTTCGCCGTCAACACCTCCACCCGCCGCCGCGTCCGCGTGCCCGTGCACGTGCGACTCGCCGCCGAGTACCGCCTCCCCGACGTCATCGACGCCGCCCGCCACGACCACGGGGGCTTCACCGTCGTCGTCGACCCCCGCAAGCTGCGCTCCTCCGGCGGGTGGGAGCCCGGCGACTGGAAGCTGGAGCTGGTCGTCCTCAACCGCGGGATCACCCGCCGCAGGATCGTCGCCAACCCCGTCCCCGGTCCGCCCGAGCGCCCGGGCTACCACCGTGTGGACGGGGACGTGTGGGTGCGCCCGCACTGGAGCAGGGACCGCCAGCTGCTGATCAGCGTCGAACCGGCCCGTGCGCGCGTCACCGAGCACCGCTTCGACGCCCGCACCGGTGCGCTGGAGCTGGAGGGGGAGCTGGTGTCCGCGCCCGCGGCCGAGGCCACCGGGCTGCGCCTGACCCGCCGCCCCGGCACCGCCGTGCTCACCTACCCGGCCACCGTCCACGGCGGCCGCGTCACCGCCCGCGTGCGCGCCGACGAGCTCTTCGACCGCAGCGTCACCGAGTGCGGCGGCGTGATCCGCCAGGAGGAGTGGGACGCCCACCTGGTCACCCCGGACGGACAGGCCGTAGCCCTGATCCTGCCCGACGAGGCGGCCACCACCGCCTACACCGCAGAGGACCGCCACCGCGAGCTGGCCGTGCTGCGCACCGCGACCGGTCACCTCAAGCTGCGCGCGGGCCACGCCCGACCCGTGGTCGACCGCGCCCGCTGGGAGGGACGCGCCCTGCTGCTGGAGGGGGAGTTCTCCGCCGACGCCGACCTGGGCCTGGTCGCCCGGGCGCGCGGCCGCGACGAGGAGCACCCGCTGCGGGTGGAGCGCTCCGGCAGCCGCTTCACGGCCCGGTTCGCCCCCGCCGACATCCCCACCCTGTCCGGTGGGCTGTCCCTGCCCGCGGGCACCTACCAGCTGTGGGGCCGGGTCAGCGACACCGCCGGGGGCGGCGCCGACGCGACGGACGTGGGCGTGGAGTTCTCCGACGCGCTCATCCCCGGCCTGCCGCTGGAGATGCAGACCAGCGAGCGCGCCTACACCCTCTCCTGCCAGGGGCGCGGCGTCCCCGTGCTCCGGGTGGGCAGCGACCTGCGCCCCGCCGAGCGCGGCACCTTCGCCCAGCGCGAGCTGCGCGAGCGCCACTACCCGGCCCGGCGCCGCGAGCCCGTCACCGAGGGCGTGCTCTTCGACAGCTACACCGGCCGCCAGTGCTCCGACAGCCCGCGGAGCGTCTACGCGGAGCTGCGGGGGAGGGCGCGCTGGGCGGAGTACCCGATGTCGTGGCTGGTCGCCGACGGCCAGGTGCGCCTGCCCGACGACCTGACCGCGGTCCGGCACCGGGGCAGGGAGTACTACGAGGAGCTGGCCCGCACCCGTTACCTGGTCACCAACTCCCGCCAGCCCCCGTGGTTCCACCGCCGCCCCGACCAGGTGGTCGTGCAGACCTGGCACGGCTCGATGCTCAAGCGGATCGGCTTCGACATCGAGAACATCCGCGGCAAGTCGCGCGACTACTTCGACAAGCTCGCCTGGGAGACCGCGCAGTGGGACTACCTGGTCTCGCCGAGCCCGTGGGCGACCCCGATCCTGCGCAGCGCCTTCCGCTTCGAGGGCGAGGTGCTGGAGACCGGCTACCCGCGCAACGACATCTTCTTCGCACCCGACCGTGAGGCCGTCGCCGAGCGCACCCGCCGAAGGCTCGGCCTGCCGGAGGGGAAGAAGGTGGTGCTGTACGCGCCGACCTGGCGCGACGACAAGTACTACACGCGCGGCAGGCACAAGCTGGACCTGCACCTGGACCTGCGCCGGATGTACGACAAGCTCGGCGACGACCACGTGCTGCTGGTGCGCAGGCACCCGCGGGTGGTGGACAGCGTGCCCATCGTGGGCAGGGACTTCGTTTACGACGTGTCCCTCTACCCCGAGATCATGGAGCTCTTCCTCATCACCGACGTGCTCGTCACGGACTACTCGTCGATGATGTTCGACTTCGCCAACACCGGTCGGCCGATGCTCTTCTTCACCTACGACCTGGAGAGCTACCGGGACAACCTGCGCGGGTTCTACTTCGACTTCGAGGAGACCGCGCCGGGCCCGCTGCTGACCGAGTCCGACCAGGTCGTCGAGGCCCTGCTGGACATCGACGAGGTGGCCCGGCGCAGCGGGGCCGCCTACCGGTCGTTCGTGGAGCGGTTCTGCCCGCTCGACGACGGCCACGCCGCGTCCCGGGTCGTGGACCGGGTCTTCGGCGGGGAGTGATCCGTGCCTCCCGGGGGAGGGTCGCCCGGAGCGGGACCGGCGCCTGTGGACAACCGTCCGGCGGCCTCCCGGGTGGGCCACAATGGGACCGTGATCGTCATCACCCGATACTCCGTGCCCGAGGCCGACACCGCGGCCTTCCAGACCGACGCCGCCGCCGCGATCGAGGTGCTCTCCCGCCGCCCCGGCTTCCGCTGCCACCGGGTGGGCCGCGCCGCGGACGACCCCTGCCTGTGGACCGTGGTCACCGAGTGGGACGGCGCCGGTTTCTACCGCAGGGCCCTGTCCGACTTCGACGTCAAGGTCAACGCCGTGCCGCTGCTCTCGCGTGCCATCGACGAGCCCACCGCGTTCGAACTCGTGACCGGGGGTGGGGCCCCGCTCTGAGGTCCCCGGGACGGTTTCCGCACCTCCAGGGATGGTTCCCGCACCCCTGAAGAGGGTTGCCGCACCCTCGAAACGTGCGTGCGTGCACCCCTGGTTGCTCTAGCCTGGGTGGACGCGGTCGCCGTCGTTGCCCCTCCCCGGTTCCGGCAGCGCCGCGTTTCCACACCAACCGATGTATCGCGCACGCGATCCACCGACACCCAGCCGGATGGAGAGTTCCTCATGGCCGCCAAGTCAGAGGCAATGGACGCACTGGTCAACCTCGCCAAGCGCCGAGGTCTGGTCTACCCCTCCAGCGAGATCTACGGGGGTCTGCGAGCCGCCTGGGACTACGGCCCCCTCGGCGTCGAGCTCAAGAACAACGTCAAGCGCCAGTGGTGGCGCTCCATGGTGCAGGAGCGCGACGACATCGTCGGCCTGGACTCCAGCGTCATCCTGGCCCGCGAGGTCTGGGAGGCCTCCGGCCACGTGACGGCCTTCGTCGACCCGCTCACCGAGTGCCAGTCCTGCCACAAGCGCTTCCGGGCGGACCACCTCGTCGAGGCCTATGAGGAGAAGCACGGCCACGAGCCCGCCGAGGGCCTGGCCGCCATCGCCTGCCCCAACTGCGGCGCCAAGGACTCCTTCACCGAGCCGCGCATGTTCAACGGCCTGCTGCGCACCTACCTGGGCCCGGTCCAGGACGAGAAGGGCCTGGCCTACCTGCGCCCGGAGACCGCCCAGGGCATCTTCATCAACTACAAGAACGTCGAGCAGAGCGCCCGCCGCAAGGTGCCCTTCGGCATCGGCCAGATCGGCAAGTCGTTCCGCAACGAGATCACCCCGGGCAACTTCATCTTCCGGACCCGCGAGTTCGAGCAGATGGAGATGGAGTTCTTCGTCAAGCCCGGCAGCGACGAGGAGTGGCACCAGCACTGGATCGACATCCGCCACCAGTGGTACGTCGACCTGGGCATCGCCAAGGACAACCTGCGCCTGTACGAGCACCCGCAGGAGAAGCTGTCCCACTACTCCAAGCGCACCGTCGACATCGAGTACCGCTTCAACTTCCAGGGCGGTGAGTGGGGCGAGCTGGAGGGCATCGCCAACCGCACCGACTACGACCTCAGGACGCACTCCGAGGCCTCGGGCGTCGACCTGTCCTACTTCGACCAGGAGAGCAACGAGCGCTACATCCCCTACGTCATCGAGCCCGCGGCCGGTGTCGACCGGGCGGTGCTCACGTTCATGCTGGACGCCTACAACGTGGACGAGGCGCCCAACGCCAAGGGCAAGCTGGAGAAGCGCGCCGTCATGCGCCTCGACCCGCGCCTGTCGCCGATCAAGGCCGCGGTGCTGCCGCTGTCGCGCAACGCCGATCTCTCGCCCAAGGCCCGCGACCTGGCCGCCAGGCTGCGCAAGCGCTGGAACGTGGAGTTCGACGACGCCGGAGCGATCGGCCGCCGCTACCGCCGCCAGGACGAGATCGGCACCCCGTTCTGCGTGACGGTGGACTTCGACACCCTTGAGGACGACGCGGTGACCGTGCGCGAGCGCGACACCATGTCCCAGGAGCGCGTGTCCCTGGACCGGGTGGAGACCTACCTGTTCGAGCGCCTGCCCGGCTGCTGAGCACCGGACCGATGAGGGCCGCCGTCCCCGGGTGGGGCGGCGGCCGTCGTGCTCTCCGGAGTGCGGACCGGTCGGCGGGGGGTGAGCCGGGGCGCGGAACCGGCGGGGTGGGAGGCTCGGCGCCATGGGAAAAATCCATGACGCCATCAATGACCGGCTCGCGCGCTTCCTCCTCGCCCAACCGGTCTTCTTCGTCGGCACCGCACCGCTCGCCGGAGACGGCCACGTCAACGTCTCACCAAAGGGGATGAGCGGGACGTTCGCCGTGCTCGACGACCACCGGGTGGCCTACCTCGACTACACCGGTTCCGGCGTCGAGACCATCGCCCACCTTCGGGAGAACGGTCGGATCGTGCTGATGTTCTGCGCCTTCGACGGGCCGCCGAACATCGTCCGCCTCCACGGCACCGGCCGGGCCGTGCTCCCCGAGGAGCCGGGGTTCGACGGGCTGCGCGCACACTTCCCCAAGGAGCGCACCCTCGGCCAGCGCGCGGTCGTCGTGGTGGACGTCCGGCGTATCTCCGACTCCTGCGGGTTCTCCGTGCCGCTGATGGACCTGCGCGGTGACCGGGACCTGCTGGACCGCTACCACGAGCGCCGCGACCCCGCCTACTTCGACGACCACCGGCTCACCCGCAACTCCGCCAGCGTGGACGGCCTGCCGGGCCTCCCGCCGACCTCCTGAGGGGAGAGGGCGGAGCCGACGGCACGGCGAGACGGCCGGACCCGGGGGGATTGGTCTCCGACCGCCTCTTGGACTCCCCGGCCGCACACGACCGCGGAATCCGGTTCCCAACCTAGCGGTAGGGGGTGCGCGGTACGCGGTCGTTTGGTGTGCCTTGTCCTACCGTGTGAGCGAATCGTGACACCGGCGGAGGCCTGTTGGGATACCTCGCTCTTCTATGCCTAGGTCTGCTAGGGTAAATAACCCTAGCGGAACTAGGTATGGGAAGTGCGCGTGCACATCGACAAGGACCTGGTCGCGGCTTCGGCCACACCGCTCGTCCTGGGCATCCTGGCCGAGGGCGAGTCCTACGGATACGCCATCGTCAAACGCGTCAAGGAGCTCTCCGACGGGCGGATGCAGTGGACGGACGGGATGCTCTACCCCCTGCTGCACCGTCTGGAGCGCAACGGCTACGTCCGGGCGTCCTGGGGCGCGTCCGAGACGGGCCGGCGCCGCAAGCACTACGCGATCACGGAGGCCGGGCTGGAGACGCTGGCCGAACGGCGGAAGCAGTGGGGCGTCGTCGCCGACGCCCTCCAGCAGGTGTGGCAGGCCGCGTCGCGGCCCCCGGTCCTCGGGGACGCCGCGGCAGGGGGGATCGCCTGATGAGCGAGCCCACACGCGGTGACGTCCTGGAGGAGCAGATCGACCAGTGGCGCGGCTTCGTGCGCCGCCGCAGGGTCATCTCGCCGTCCGACATCGAGGAGATGGAGGACCACCTGCGCGAACAGATCGCCGACCTGGGGGCGAACGGCCTCGACGACGAGGAGGCCTTCCTCGTCGCGGTCAGGCGCATGGGCAGTCTGGACGAGGTGTCGCGGGAGTTCGCGCGCGAGCACTCACACCGGCTCTGGAAGCAGCTGGTCCTCGTCCCCGAGGCCGACGACGGGGCGGGCGGCCTCGCGCGCTGGCGCGAGCTCGGCGTGGTGCTCGCGTTCGCGGTCGGCGCGGGGCTGGCGGTCAAGCTCCTGTTCACGGCGGTCGACGACGAGTTCGCGCAGATCCGCAACGCCGCCTTCGTGGTGCTCCCGTTCCTGGCGGGATGGTTTGCCTGGAAGCGGCGGGTCGCGTGGCGTGTGTGCGCGGCGCTGGCCGCCGTCGCGGCGGTACCGGCCCTGGCCGTGAACCTCTACCCGTTCGAGACGGCCTCCGGGCCGTTCCCGGGCCCCGGCATGACCGCCGTGCTCGCGTTCACGCACGCTCCGGTCCTCCTGTGGCTGCTCGTGGGCGTCCTGCACACGGGCGGGCAGTGGCGGTCCCACGACCGGCGTATGGACTTCGTGCGGTTCATGGGCGAGCTGGTGATGTACCTGGCGCTGATCATGCTGGGGTCCGTGGTCCTCGTCGGCCTCACCTTCGGGGTGCTCGCCCTGGTCGACGTCGACCTGGAGCCGTTCATGGAGGACTGGCTGCTGCCGTTCGGCGTGCCCGGCGCGCTCCTGGTGGCCGCGTGGCTGGTGGAGGCCAAGAAGAGCGTGGTGGAGAACATCGCGCCCGTCCTGACCAGGGTCTTCACCCCGCTGGCGGTCCTGATGCTGCTCGCGGACCTGGTGGCGCTCCTGGTGAACGGTCCGCTGACCACGGTGGACCGCGAACTGCTCATCATCATGGACGCCGTCCTGGTGCTCGTCCTGTTCCTGCTGCTGTACTCGGTCTCCGCCCGTGCCCCGCTGTCCCCGCCGGGCGTGTTCGACTGGCTCCAGCTCGCGCTGGTCGGGGCGGCGCTCGCGGTGGACGCCGTCGCGCTGACGGCGATGCTGACCCGTATCGCCGAGTTCGGGTTCACCGCCAACAAGACCGCCGCGCTCGGTCTCAACCTCGTGCTGCTGGTGCACCTGGCGTGGTCGGCGCGGCTGATGGCGGGTTTCGTGCGGGGTACCCGCCCGTTCGCCGCGCTCGAACGGTGGCAGACGGCCTACCTGCCGGTCTACGCGGCCTGGGCGGCGCTGGTCGTGGTGGTGTTCCCGCCGGTGTTCGGCTTCGCCTGACCCGGGTGGGGGCCGCGTCCTCGCGTTGGCCCGGGTTCCTCCCCGAGCCGGGAGGGACCCGGGGCGGGGCGGGCGCCCCGTGGCTCAGTGGACCGCGGGGCGCACCCCCGGTCGCGGTGCCCCGTCCTTCAGCCCGTGGTGTGGACCGCGGACGGCACACCCCGGTCGCGGTGCCCCGTCCTTCAGCCCGTGGTGTAGACCACGAACGACACCGCGACATAGTGGCAGGCGAACGCCGCGATGGTCAGCGAGTGGAAGATCTCGTGGAAACCGAACCAGCGCGGCGCCGGGTCGGGCCACCTGAGCCCGTAGACCACCGCTCCGACGCTGTAGAGCACCCCGCCCACCAGGATGAGGATCCACGTCGCCGGATGGGTGCCGCCGATCAGCTGGGGGATGAACAGCACCGCCACCCAGCCGATGGCCAGGTACAGCGCGGTGGACAGCCAGCGCGGCGCGTTGAGCCACAGCATCTTGAAGCCGACCCCGGCGATCGCCCCGCCCCAGATCAGCACCAGCATGGCGGTGCGCAGCGTGCCGTCGAGCACCAGCAGCACGAACGGCGTGTAGGTGCCCGCGATGATGAGGTAGATGTTGGAGTGGTCCATGCGGCGCAGCACCTTCTGCGCGCGCGGCGACCAGCGCCCCACGTGGTAGACCGCCGAGGTGCCGAAGAGCATCACCGCGCTGAGCGCGTACACGGCGCTGGCGATCATGGCGGGCACGGTGGGGGACAGGGACACCAGAACGATGCCCGCGGCCAGGGCGAGCGGCGCCGTCCCCAGGTGCAGCCAGCCGCGCAGCCGCGGTTTGACCGCCTCCAGCAGGTCCTCGGCCGCCGCCGCGGCCCTCTCGGACACGGACGCGCCCGCGGGGACGCCGGGACCCGGGTCCCGGTCGGTCCCGTCGTCGCCTGGGTGTCCGCGGTCGTCCCGGTCGGCCTCCGTGCGTCCGGTACCCCGCGCCTGTTCCTCCGACACGCTGCACTCCTCCATCCCGCGGTCCGCGTCGCTGCGGGCCCATCCGAAGCCTAACCTACGGCTCCGTAGGTTACTCGTTGGTAGTCCTGTGTTTCGCGGCACAGGCATTCTCCCGTGGCTGGTGTGGCGTCGGATTGGTCGTGCGCGCTCCCGTGGCGGCGTTCGCCGGGGTCCGGTGGTCTCAGGGCGCATCTGCGCCTCCGTGACCAGCGGAGTCGTGCTCGCAGGTGCCTCCGTCCACCGGATCGGGGAGCCAGGTCGCTCTTCTTTTGCTGAACCATTGGTATAGACCTTTTCAATGGCTGTGAACTGGGGGTATATCGAAAAAAGGGAGTTCATGGGCGAGCGATGATGCGGAGTGTGGATAGAGTCGCGCCCATCCGGGCACAGGCGCCGACCCAGCGCTGCGCCGTCGAGAAGCGAGGGAGCACCCCCGTGGCCAAGTACGTCTACACGTTCACCGAGGGCAACAAGGACCTGAAGGATCTCCTCGGCGGTAAGGGGGCCAACCTCGCCGAGATGACCAACCTCGGCCTGCCCGTTCCCCCCGGGTTCACCATCACCACCGAGGCGTGCCGCCACTACCTCTCCCACGGCAGCACGCCCGCCGGACTCGACGCCGAGATCGAGGCCAACCTCCAGGAGCTGGAGAAGGCCATGGGGCGCCGCCTCGGCCAGGCCGACGACCCGCTCCTGGTGAGCGTGCGCTCGGGCGCCAGGTTCTCCATGCCCGGCATGATGGAGACCGTCCTCAACATCGGGCTCAACGACGAGTCCGTCGTGGGCCTCGCCGCCCGTGGCGGTGACGAACGCTTCGCCTGGGACTCCTACCGGCGCCTGATCCAGATGTTCGGCAAGACCGTGCAGGGCATCGACGGCGAACTCTTCGAGAACGCCATCGAGGAGGTCAAGGCCGCCAAGGGCGTCACCAGCGACCTGGACCTGGACGCCGCCGACCTGCGCCGACTCGTCGACCGCTTCAAGGAGGTCGTGCGCGAGCGGACCGGCGGCCCCTTCCCGAGCGACCCCCGCGAGCAGATGGTGCTCGCGGTCCGGGCGGTCTTCGACTCCTGGAACGCCCCCCGCGCCGTCCTCTACCGCCGCCAGGAGCGCATTCCCGCCGACCTCGGCACGGCCGTCAACATCTGCTCCATGGTCTTCGGCAACCTCGGCATGGACTCGGGCACCGGCGTCGCCTTCACCCGCGACCCCGCCACCGGCCAGCCCGGCGTCTACGGCGACTACCTCCAGAACGCCCAGGGGGAGGACGTGGTGGCCGGGATCCGCAACACCGTCCCCCTCGCCGACCTGGAACGGATCGACGCCCGCAGCCACGGCGAGCTGATGGCCGCCATGGACACCCTGGAGAACCACTACCGAGACCTGTGCGACATCGAGTTCACCATCGAGCGCGGCAGGCTGTGGATGCTCCAGACCCGGGTGGGCAAGCGCACGGCCGCCGCCGCGTTCCGCATCGCCGACCAGCTCGTCGACCAGGGCGTGATCACCCTGGACGAGGCGGTCCAGCGCGTCACCGGCGACCAGCTCGCCCAGCTGATGTTCCCCCGCTTCGACGAGGAGGCCCTCTCCGGGACGGACGCCCACCGCCTGGGCCGCGGCATGAACGCCTCTCCCGGCGCCGCCGTCGGCAAGGCCGTCTTCGACTCCTACACCGCCGTCAAGTGGTCGCGCAGCGGCGAGAGGGTCATCCTGTGCCGCCGCGAGACCAACCCCGACGACCTGGAGGGCATGATCGCGGCCCAGGGCATCCTCACCAGCCGCGGCGGAAAGACCTCGCACGCCGCCGTGGTCGCCCGCGGCATGGGCAAGACCTGTGTGTGCGGCGCCGAGGAACTCGACATCGACACCAAGAACCGGCGCATGACCGCGCCCGGCGGCGAGGTGGTCGAGGAGGGCGACGTCATCTCCATCGACGGCACCAGCGGCGAGGTCCTCCTCGGCGAGGTGCCCGTGGTGGACTCGCCCGTCGTGCGCTACTTCGAGGGGGAGATCGACCCCGCCTCCGACGAGGCCGACGACCTCGTGCGCTCCGTGGACCGCCTCATGCACTACGTCGACGCCGCCCGCCGCATGCGCGTGCGCGCCAACGCCGACACCGCCGAGGACGCAGCCCGGGCCCGCCGCATGGGCGCGCAGGGGATCGGCCTGTGCCGGACCGAGCACATGTTCCTGGGCGACCGCCGCCAGCTCGTGGAGCGGCTCATCCTCGCCGACACCGAGGAGGAGCAGACGCAGGCCCTCGACGCGCTGCTGCCGCTCCAGCGCGAGGACTTCGGCGGCATCCTGGCGGCCATGGACGGCCTGCCGGTGACCGTGCGCCTGCTGGACCCGCCGCTGCACGAGTTCCTGCCCGACATCACCGAGCTGTCGGTGCGCGTGGCCGTGGCCGAGGCGCGCGGGGAGAGCCACGAGAACGACCTGCGGGTCCTCCAGGCGGTGCACAAGCTGCACGAGCAGAACCCGATGCTGGGCCTGCGCGGCGTACGCCTGGGCCTGGTCGTGCCGGGGCTGTTCACCATGCAGGTGCGCGCCATCGCCCAGGCCGCCGTCGACCGGATCGCCGCGGGCGGGCGCCCCCGCCCCGAGATCATGATCCCGCTGGTCGGCACCGTGCAGGAGCTGGAGATCATCCGCGAGGACGCGCTGCGCGTGCTGCGCGAGGTGGGCGGGGAGAACGGCGTCGAACTCGACTTCCCCGTCGGCACGATGATCGAGCTGCCCCGCGCCGCGCTGACCGCCGGGCAGATCGCCGAGAACGCCGAGTTCTTCTCCTTCGGCACCAACGACCTCACCCAGACGGTCTGGGGCTTCTCGCGCGACGACGTGGAGGCCTCCTTCTTCTCCGCCTACCTGGAGAAGGGCGTGTTCGGGGTCTCGCCGTTCGAGTCCCTGGACGTGGACGGCGTCGGCCGCCTGATCCGCATCGCGGTGGAGGAGGGGCGAGCCGCCCGCCCGGGCATCAAGCTCGGGGTGTGCGGCGAGCACGGCGGCGACCCCGCCTCCGTGCACTTCTTCCACCGGGCGGGTCTGGACTACGTCTCCTGCTCCCCGTTCCGGGTACCCGTCGCCCGCCTGGAGGCGGGCCGGGCCGCCGGACACGCCGCGCCCTGACCGAAGGCGAAACGGGTGCGGCGGCCCCCGCGGACCGCCGCACCCGCCGCGCCTCCCGCCGTGTTCCCTCCCACGCCCCCTCCGCTCCGTCTCCGCGCGTGAAGTCCCTGCCCAGAGGGGAAACGGCGCCCCCCGAACGCCCTGGGAGCATCCCGGTCGGCCACACGCGCGGATATGCGCTGTGATCTGTCCGTGATGTATTCTGGCCGCCAGCCGGGCCACCGCTTCCCCGCCCGCCCTCCCGTGCCCGCGAAACAGGTACGGGGCGCGCTGACACCACCCTCCGCCACGGTCCTCCCACGGACCGGATCGCTGAGAACCAGCGACGGGCGGAGGCCGTCCCAGTGGGGGTAACACGCCCCCTGACCAGAGAACGTGCGGAGGTGAGCCGGTGCGAACGGCGAACGACGGCCGCGGCGACGAGCCGTGGGACGACCCGACCACCGCTCCCTCGTCCGACGACGAGGCCACCCAGGTCTTCTCCCGCGGGTCCTTCGCCCCCGCGGCCCCCGGCACCGAGAGCGCCGGGGGCGCCGAGAGCACCCGCGCGTTCTCCGCCTCCGACGACGCCACCCGCACGTTCTCCGCCGACGACGAGACCACGCGGGAGTTCCGGCGCGACGAGGTCCTGGCACCCGGAGCGCCCGCCCCGCAGGGCGTGCCCGCCGACCGGCCGGCGGCCGACGAGGCCGTCTTCACCCGCCGCTTCGTCCGCGAGCGCCCGCGGCCCCGCACCCGCGTCTCCCCGCCCGCGCCCCCGGCACCCGAACTCCCCGAGGAGGGGTTCCCGGAGGAGGAGTTCCCGCGCGCCCCGGAGCCCGCGCCGCGCCGAGGCCGCCGCCCCGAGCCGCCGTCCTTCTCCCGGCCGCGCCGACCGCGTCGGCGCCGCTTCCGCCTGCGCTGGCTGGTCAGCCTGCTGCTGGTCACCGTCCTGGCCGTCCCGGCCGGTACCTGGGCCTGGGTCTGGTACGTGGCCCGCCAGGACGAGCGCGCCACATCCGACGCCATCGTCGTGCTCGGCGCCAGCCAGTACAACGGCGTGCCCTCACCCGTCTTCGAGGCCCGGCTGCGCCACGCCCAGGCCCTCTACCTGGAGGGCGTGGCCCCGGTCATCGTCACCGTCGGCGGCAAGCTGCCCGGCGACAACTTCACGGAGGCCGCCTCCGGGCGCAACTGGCTGGTCGAGGTGGGCATCCCCGGCGCCCAGGTCGTCGCGGTGGAGGAGGGGCGCGACACCCTCCAGAGCATCGAAGCCGTCGCCGAGGTCTTCGAGGCCAACTCCTGGGACACCGCCATCCTCGTCTCCGACCCCTGGCACAGCCTGCGCTCCGAACGCATGGCCGCCGACCACGGCATCGAGGCGGGCACCTCGCCCTCCCGGTCGGGGCCCGCGGTCATCGAGCGCCGCACCCAGCTGTGGTACATCACCAGGGAGACCGCGGCGCTCTGGTACTACTGGATCTTCGACGACAGCAGCGACATCCAGGTCGATGCCGCCTGACCAGCGCGGACGGCGACCGGGTCGTAGCCGGGGAGTAGGGTCGCAGACACCATGACGAACAATCCCCGCGAGGGCGGAGCACTCGGCTACACGCACCAGGACACCGAGCGCAGGGCCCTGGAGAACCGCAAGAACCGGGCCCGCGACCCCTTCGAGCGGGACCGGGCCCGGGTCCTGCACAGCGCCGCCCTGCGCCGCCTGGCCGCCAAGACCCAGGTGGTCCAGCCCGGTGTGAGCGACTTCCCGCGCACCCGCCTCACCCACTCCCTGGAGTGCGCCCAGATCGGCCGCGAACTCGGACAGGCCCTGGGCTGCGACCCCGACCTGGTGGAGGCCGCCTGCCTGTCCCACGACCTGGGCCACCCGCCCTTCGGCCACAACGGCGAGCGCGCCCTGGACGAGGCCGCCGCCGGCTGCGGCGGGTTCGAGGGCAACGCCCAGAGCCTGCGCCTGCTCGTGCGCCTGGAGGGCAAGGTCATCGACCCCGACGGGCGCAGCGCGGGGCTCAACCTCACCCGCGCCACCCTCGACGCCACCGTCAAGTACCCCTGGCTCCGGGGTGAGGGCGGCGACACCCACAAGTTCAACTGCTACCCCGACGACACCGAAGTGTTCGACTGGCTGCGCCGGGACGCGCCCCCGGGCCGCACCTGCTTCGAGGCCCAGGTCATGGACTGGGCCGACGACGTCGCCTACTCCGTGCACGACGTCGAGGACGCCCTGCACGCCGGGCTGGTGGACCCCGCGGCCCTGCGCGGCGCGGCCGAGCGCGCCGAGGTCGTGCGGATCGCCGCCGCCGACTACTGCGACGCCGACCCCGCCGAACTCGACGAGGTCTTCACCGACCTCATCGCCCACCCCGCGTGGCCGCGCGAGTTCACCGGCGACCTCGCCTCCCTCGCCGCCCTCAAGAACCTCACGAGCGGGCTCATCGGCCGCTTCTGCCGGGCCGCGGAGGAGGCCACCCGCGCCGCGCACGGCCCCGGGCGCCTCACCCGTTACGGCGCCGACCTCCTCGTGCCCCGCCGCCCCCTGCTGGAGTGCGCCCTGCTCAAGGCGGTCGCCGCCCACTTCGTGCTCTCACGGGAGGAGGCCCGGGCCTACCAGGCCGAGGAGCGCCGACTGATCACCGAACTGGTCGGCCTCCTGTGGAAGAACGCCCCCGAGGGCCTGGACCCGCAGTTCCGCGCCGCCTTCGCCGAGGCCGCCGACGACTCCGCCGCCCTGCGCGTGGTCATCGACCAGGTCGCCTCGCTCACCGACACCTCCGCGACCTCGCTGCACGCACGCCTCACGCGCTGAGCGCGGGGGCCGCGCACGCGCGCCCGGGTCGCCCCCGTCCCCGGAGAACGGGCGGCAGGGGGTTGACTTCATCGATGTGAGCGCTAACAATGTTGCGCACATCACAGAAGTCCCCCCTCTCGTGCCCGGAGGTGTCGTCCCGGTGAAACCCCCAGGTGGCCGTACCCCCGTCATGGCGGACGTGGCCCGGCTGGCCGGAGTCTCCCACCAGACGGTGTCGCGCGTGGTCAACGGCCACCCCAACGTCCGCGAGGAGACGGTGCTCCGGGTGCGCGACGCCATCGAGGAGCTGGGCTACCACCGCAACTCCACCGCGCGCGCCCTGGTCACCCGCCGCACCAACGTGCTCGGCGTCATCGCCTTCGACTCCACGCTCTTCGGTCCGGCGCAGACCCTGGCGGGGATCGAGCGGGCCGCGCGCGAGGCGGGCTACTTCCTGAGCATGGTCAGCCTCGACGACGTGTCGCCGGAGGGTGTGGTCGCGGCCGCCGACTACCTGATCCAGCAGTCGGTCGAGGGCTGTGTGGCGATCGCCCCCCAGCGCGCCCTCGTGGAGGCGCTGGCCGCGCTGCCCGGCCCCGGGCCCCTGGTCGCGGTCGAGGGCGGCGAGGGCTCGGGCCTTCCCGTCGTCTGCGTCGACCAGGTCCAGGGCGCCCACGACGCCGTCCGCCACCTGCTCGACCTGGGCCACACGACCGTCCACCACGTGGAGGGCGACCCCCTGTGGCTGGAGTCCGCGGCCCGGGTGGTCGGGTGGCGCAGGGCCCTGGAGGAGGCCGGGGCGCCGGTCCCCGAACCGCTCCAGGGGGACTGGAGCCCCCGGTCCGGCTACGAGCTGGGCCTGGCGCTGGTGCGCAGGCGCGCCGCGGGGGAGCGCGTCACGGCGATCTTCGTGGGCAACGACCAGATGGCCATCGGCGTGCTGCGCGCACTGCACGAGGCGGGCCTGCGCGTCCCCGGGGACGTCAGCGTGGTCGGCTTCGACGACATCCCCGAGGCCGAGTACCTGACCCCGTCCCTGACCACCGTCTACCAGGACTTCGCCCAGGTGGGCAGGGAGAGCCTGGCGCTGCTGCTCGCCGAGATCGCCCGGGAGGCCCCAGCCGACCCGTCCGGGGCCGAGCGCCGGGTCGTCCCGGCGCGGTTGCGGGTGCGCGGCAGCAGCGGGCCCCCGCCACCGTGACCCCCTGAGACACCTCCCTGTCCACCCCCTCATGGAGGAGCTTCCCTTGGCCCAGAATGTTAGCGCTAACTATTCACGTTCGACCGATCCGGTGGTCGTCGGGGTCGACTTCGGCACCCTCTCCGGCCGCGCCGTCGTGGTCCGGGTCTCCGACGGCGCCGAACTCGGCTCCGCGGCCTCCACCTACCGGCACGGCGTCATCACCGCGCGCCTGCCCGGATCGGCCGACCCCCTCGAACCGGAGAGCGCGCTCCAGCACCCCGAGGACTACCGCGAGGTCCTGCGCACCGCCGTCCCCGAGGCGCTGCGCGCGGCCGGGGTCGCGCCGGAGCGGGTCGTCGGCGTCGGCACCGACTTCACCGCCTGCACGGTCCTGCCGGTGACCGCGGACGGCACGCCCCTGTGCGAGCTGCCCGACCTGGCCCGGCGCCCGCACGCCTGGCCCAAGCTCTGGCGCCACCACGCAGCCCAGCCCGAGGCCGACGAGATCAACGCCCTGGCCGCCGAGCGCGGTGAGAAGTGGCTGGCCCGCTACGGGGGGAAGATCTCCTCCGAGTGGGAGTTCGCCAAGGCCCTCCAGGTCCTGCGCGACGACCCCGGCGTGTACGAGCGCACCGACCGCTGGATCGAGGCCGCCGACTGGATCGTGTGGCAGCTGTGCGGACACGAGACCCGCAACGTCGCCACCGCGGGCTACAAGGGCATCCACCAGGACGGCGCCTGGCCCTCGGCGGACTTCCTGGCCGCCCTCGACCCGCGTTTCGCCCGCTTCGCCGAGGACAAACTCGCCCACCCCCTGTCCCAGCTCGGAGAGCGCGCTGGCGGCCTCACCGCCCGGGCCGCGGCCTGGACCGGACTGCCCGAGGGCGTCCCCGTCGCGGTCGGCAACATCGACGCGCACGTCACCGCCGCCACCGCCCAGACCACCGGCAACGGCCGGATGCTCGCCATCATGGGCACCAGCACCTGCCACGTCATGAACTCCGACGTCCTCGCCGAGGTCCCGGGCATGTGCGGCCTGGCCCACGGCGGCATCACCCCCGGAGCGTGGGGCTACGAGGCGGGCCAGAGCGGCGTCGGCGACATCTTCGCCTGGTTCGCCGACTCCTACGTGCCCCCCGCCTACCACGACGAGGCCCGCGAACGCGGCCTGTCCGTCCACGACCTGCTCTCGGCCCGGGCCGCCGACGCCGCGGTGGGCGAGCACGGGCTCGTCGCCCTGGACTGGCACAGCGGCAACCGCTCGGTCCTGGTCGACCACGACCTGTCCGGCGTGCTCGTCGGCCTGACCCTGGCCACCAGGCCCGAGGAGGTCTACCGGGCCCTGGTCGAGGCCACGGCCTTCGGTACCCGCACCATCGTCGGGGCCTTCGCCGACGCCGGGGTGCCCGTGCACGACCTGACCATCGGCGGAGGCATGGTCCGCAACCCCTTCGTCCTCCAGGTCTACGCCGACGTCCTCAACCGGCCGCTGCGGATGGTGGCCTCCGAGCACAGCTGCGCGGTGGGGGCCGCCATCCACGCCGCGGTCGCCGCCGGGGCCTACCCCGACATCCACGCCGCCTCCGCCGCCATGGGCGGGGTACGGGAGGAGACCGTCGACCCCGACCCGGTCCGGGCCGCCGCCTACGACGGGCTCTTCGCCCTCTACACCGAGCTCCACGACCACTTCGGCCGGGGCGGCAGCAGCAGCCTGCACCGCCTGCGGGCCCTGCGCAACACCGCCCTGGCCGCCGCCGCGAGCGGCGGGGAAGGAGTCTGATGACCGCCACCACGCCCACGGCCGTGCCCGAGGAGCACCGGGAGGAGGTGGAGCGCCTGCGCACCCTGGTGTGCGCCCTGCACGCCGAACTGCCCCGGTGGAACCTCGTCACCTGGACCAGCGGCAACGTCTCCGCCCGCGTCCCCGGCGCCGACCTGATGGTGATCAAGCCCAGCGGCGTCTCCTACGACGACCTCGCCCCGGCCGACATGGTCGTCTGCGACCTGGACGGCCGCCCGGTCGAGGGCGACCACAGGCCCTCCAGCGACACCTCCGCCCACGCCTACGTCTACCGCGCCCGCCCCGACGTCGGCGGCGTCGCGCACACGCACAGCCCCTACGCCACCGCGTGGGCCGCGCGCGGCGAGGCCATCCCCTGCGCCATCACCGCGATGGCCGACGAGTTCGGCGGCGACATCCCCGTCGGCCCGTTCGCCCTCATCGGCGGCGACGACATCGGCAGGGGGGTGGTCGCCACCCTGGAGGGCCACCGCTCGCCCGCCGTCCTCATGCGCGGCCACGGCGTGTTCACCGTCGGAGCGGGCGCCAAGGCGGCGGTCAAGGCCGCCGTGATGTGCGAGGACGTCGCCCGGACCGTCCACATCGCCCGCCAGGGCGGCCCCCTCCAGCGCCTTCCCCAGGAGCACATCGACGCGCTCCACGACCGTTACCAGAACGTCTACGGCCAGTAAGGAAGAAGCACCGTGACCGTACCCACACCCCCCGCCACCGAGCACCCTCCCGTGCGCGCCCGCGCCCCCCGCGTCGGCCTGCTCGGCATCATGCAGCCGCTCTACGACGACATGATCCCCGGCATCACCGAGCACCAGGCGGCGTACGCGGCCCGGGTGGCCGAACGGCTCTCCGACGTCGCCGAGTGGACCGTCGCCCCGCCGGTGCGCGGACGCGCCGACGCGGAGGAGGCGATCCGCGGCTTCGAGGCCGCCGGACTCGACGGGGTCCTGGTCGTCATGCTCACCTACGGCCCCTCCCTGCGCGTCACCCGCGCGCTCGGCCGCACCCACCTGCCCCTGGCGCTGGCCAACATCCAGCCCGACCCCGCGGTCAGCCCGTCCTGGGACATGGACGACATGACCTACAACCAGGGCATCCACGGGGCCCAGGACACCGCCAACGCCATGGTGCGGGCGGGGCTGCCCTTCGAGGTCCTCACCGGCGAGTGGCAGAGCCCGGAGTTCGCCGCGCGCGTGGACCGCTGGGCGCGGGCGGCCCGCGCCGTCACCGCCCTGCGCGGACTGCGGGTCGGCGTGTTCGGCTACCCCATGAACGGCATGGGCGACGCGCGGGTGGACGAGACCGCGCTGCTGCGCAGGCTCGGCCCCGAGGTCCACGTCATCGCGCCCGGGGCCCTGCACCGGACCATGGCCGACCTGCCCGAACAGGCCGTGCGCGACCTCATGGACTGGGAGGACGGGGCCCTGGAGGTGGACGGCCGCCTGTCCAAGGAGGAGCGCGAGGACCACGCCCGCATGCAGCTGGGCATCGAACGGCTGCTGGAGGAGTCCGGGTGCGGTGCCTACTCCACCCACTTCGACGCGATCGGGGAGGACGGCCGCTTCGCCCGGCTGCCGATGGCCGCCGCCTCCACCCTGATGGCCCAGGGGTACGGGTTCGCCGGCGAGGGCGACGTCCTGGCCGCCTCGATCGTCTACGCCGGGCACCAGCTCGCCGGGGACGGCCACTTCACCGAGATGTACGCGATGGACTTCCCCAGCGACTCCATCCTCATGAGCCACATGGGCGAGGGGAACTGGAGGGTGGCGCGCGAGGACGAGCCCGTCCGGCTGGTCAAGCGCCCGCTGGGCATCGGCGGCCTGGGCGACCCGCCCACCATCGTGTTCCGCTACCGGCCGGGTCCGGCCACCCTGGCCTCCCTGGTCGCCCTCGGCGGAGAGGAGTTCCGCCTGGTCGTGGCCGAGGGCGAGGTCATCGACGCGCCCGAGCTGCCGTCCCTGGAGATGCCCTACGGCCAGTTCCGCCCCGAGACGGGTGTGCGGGCCTGTATGGACGCCTGGCTCCGCGCGGGCGGCACCCACCACATGGTCATGAACACCGGGGCGCGCGCGGAGGACTGGCGGGTCCTGTGCGAGCTGTCCGGAATCGAGTACGTCCGGGTCTGACCCGGGCACCAGGCGCCCCGGCGCGTCCACACCCCCCAGACGGAGGGCCCCGGGCGGGCCCTCCCGACCCCCCAGGCGCAAGGAGAACACCGTGCGCGAGGCAACCCCCCACCAACCCCCACCGCACGCCGCCCCCCGGGGCCCCGGACGCAGGTCCCTGCTCACCGGGGCCCTGGCCGCCGCAGGGCTGGCCGCCGCGGGCTGCGCGCCCCCCGACGCACTGCTGTCCGGTGAGACCCGCCTGCGGCAGTGGAACCTCTTCTCGGGCGGCGACGGCCTGCGGATGATCGAGATGCACGACGCCTACCGGGCCGAGCACCCGGAGGTCGACTTCCGGGCGACCACCTTCACCTGGGGCTCCCCCTTCTACACCAAGGTCGCGATGGGCGCGGCGGGAGGGCGCGGCGCCGACATCGCCACCGTGCACGTCTCCCGCCTGGAGAGCCTGGCCCCCGGGAGGCTGCTGGACCCGATCGACCCGGCGCTGCTGGCCGAGGCCGGGATCGACGACACCGTGATCCTGCCCAACGTCTGGGAGAAGTGCTTCTTCGACGGACAGCTGTACGCGGTCCCCATCGACACGCACGTCCTGATCCAGTACCACAACCTCGACGTGTGCCGCGAGGCCGGACTGCTCGACGCCGACGACAGGCTGGTCGAGGTCAACGGGCTGGACGACTACATGGCCATGCTCCGTGAGATCAAGGCGGTCACCGGGGCCTACGGCCTGTCGGTCGACACCTGGCAGCCCTGGCCCAACTTCTGGGCGCTCTACCGCCAGCAGGACGGGGAGCTCGTCCTGGGCGAGGACGACTTCACCATGGACGACGACAAGGCCCTGGCGGCGATGGAGGTGATGTACCGGCTCTCCGAGGAGGAACTGGCGCCCCGCCACTCGATGCTGGCAGACACCGCGGCCAACCTCTCCAACGGCAGGGCCGGACTGATGATCCACGGCAACTGGGAGATCCCGACGCTGGAGGCCGCCGGAACGGCCTTCTCGGCGGGGCAGTTCCCCGACGTCTTCGGCAACCACCGCACCCGGGGCGACTCGCACTGCTACGTGTTCCCGCACCAGCGCGACCCCGACCCCGAGCGGATCCGGGCCGCGGTCGCATACGCCGCCTGGATGCTGCGCCACAGCATCACCTGGGCCGGGGGCGGCCACATCCCCGCCTACCAGCCCGTGGTCGAGAGCGCCGAGTACGAGGCGCTCACACCGCAGTCCGAGTACCGCGAGGCGGCCGAGAACGTGCAGTTCGAGCCCGAGGCGTGGTTCAGCGGCTCGGCCGGGCGCCTCCAGGAGGAGGCCAACGGCCCGCTCACCACCCTCCACCAGGGGACCCAGACACCCGAACAGGCGCTGGAACAGCTCAAGGGAGCCATCCGCGACCTGCTGACCGTGCCGTCACCGGTGTGAGGGAGCCCGCCATGACCGCCCAGACCCCAGTGCCCTCCAGGACCACGGCGCCCGGCCCCTCCGGCCGCGGCCTCGTGGACGTGCGCCGCAGGCCCGCCGTGTGGACCGGACTGTGGTTCGCCCTGCCCTTCCTCGCCTTCTACCTGCTCTTCCTCCTGTGGCCCGCGCTCGTCGGGCTCGTCTACTCCTTCACCGACCGCAGCCTGGCCGGGGGCCCGGTCTCCTTCGTGGGGCTGGACAACTGGCGGGAGAGCCTGACCGACCCCGACATGTGGGACGCGCTGTGGAACACCCTGTGGTTCACGGTGCTGAGCGTCCCCCTCATGGTCGCGCTGGCGCTCGCCCTCGCCCTGTTGACCGACCACGCCCGGCGTCTGGGGTGGTTCCTGAGGCTGTCGTTCTTCGCGCCGTTCGTACTTCCGGTCGCGGTGATGACCCTCATCTGGAACTGGATGTACAACCCCAGCCTGGGCCTGTTCAACGGCGTCCTGGGACAGCTCGGGCTGGACGGCGTCGAGTGGCTCTTCAGCGAGGACACGGCGATGCTCTCGGTGGTCGTCGCCACCGCGTGGTGGCAGGTCGGCTTCAACTACCTGCTCTACCTCGCGGCGATGCAGTCGATCCCCAAGGACGTGTACGAGGCCGCCGCCATCGACGGCGCGGGCGCCTGGCAGCGCGTCGGCCGGATCACCCTGCCCCTGCTGGCGCGCACCACCGCGCTGATCTCCGTGCTCCAGCTCATCGGCTCCCTGCGCGTGTTCGAGCAGATCTACCTCATGACCTCGGGCGGCCCGAACTTCGCCACCAGGACCGCGATCCAGTACATCTACGACTCCGGGTTCGTGGGCCTGCGCATCGGACTGGCCTCCTCCATGGCCTACGTCTTCATGGCCCTGGTCGTCGTCGCCTCCATAGTCCAGTTCCGCCTCTTCGCACGGAAGGAGGCCTGACCGGCCATGGCAGTTCCCACCGCACCCGCCACGCCCCCCGCGGCCGACGCGCCCGCGCGGCGCGTCCACCGGCCCCGGCGCGCGCCCTCCCCCGGAACGATCGCCCTCCACACGGTCTCCGCCCTGGCCGGAGCCCTCTGGCTCGTCCCCCTCCTGTGGGCCTTCGCCACCTCGGTCAAACCCGAGGGCGAGACCACCGTCATGCCGCCCTCCTGGCTCACCGACAACCCCACCTTCGAGGCGTACGCCCTCGTGCTGGGGCGCGGGGACATCCTGCGCTGGACGGCCAACTCCCTCATCACCACGGTCATCGTCACCGCGCTCACCCTGGTGGTCTGCGTCCTGGCCGCCTACGGCTTCTCCCGCTTCGACTTCCGCGGCAGGCCGTGGCTGTTCACGCTCGTCATCGGCGGCATCCTCATCCCGCCGCAGACCCTGATCGTGCCGCAGTTCGTCCTGATGACCCAGCTCGGACTGGTGGACACCTACTGGGGGGTCGCGCTGCCGCAGGTGGTCGCGCCGGTGTTCGTGTTCATCCTCAAACGCTTCTTCGACGCCATCCCACGCGAGTACGAGGACGCCGCCAGGATGGACGGCGCCGGAGCGCTGCGCGTCCTGTGGAACGTGATCCTGCCCCTGTCGAGGCCGGTCCTGGCCGCGGTCGGCATCTTCGCCTTCATCGGCGCCTGGAACAACTTCCTGTGGCCCTTCCTGGTCACCAACGACCCCGAGATGATGACGCTCACCGTCGGGCTGGGCACCGTGGCCGGACAGTACGGGGTCCAGTACGCCCAGGTCATGGCCTCGGCCGTGCTGGGAGCCGTCCCGCTGCTGATCGTCTTCCTGCTCTTCCAGCGCCACATCGTGACCGGTGTGGCCGGAGCGGGCATCAAGGGCTGACCCCCGCCCGACCCCCACCACCGAAGGAGAACGCATGCTCCGAGCCTCCGTCACCGTCGATAAGGACCACAGCGTCTCCCCCGTGCACCGCCGCGTCTTCGGCTCGTTCGTCGAGCACATGGGCCGCTGCGTCTACACCGGCATCTACGAGCCCGGGCACCCGACGGCCGACGCCGACGGCTTCCGCCGCGACGTCGCCGACCTGGTCCGCGAACTGGGCGTCACCACCGTGCGCTACCCCGGCGGGAACTTCGTTTCCGGGTACCGGTGGGAGGACGGCGTCGGCCCCAGGGAGCACCGCCCGGTCCGCCGCGACCTGGCCTGGCACAGCATCGAGACCAACCAGTTCGGCCTCGACGAGTTCGCCGCCTGGTGCCGCGGCCTGGACATCGAACCGATGATGGCGGTCAACCTCGGCACCCGCGGCCTGGCCGAGGCCCTGGACCTGCTGGAGTACTGCAACCACCCCGGCGGCACCCACCTGTCCGACCAGCGCGCCGCCAACGGGCACCCCGACCCGCACGGCATCCGCATGTGGTGCCTGGGCAACGAGATGGACGGCCCCTGGCAGATCGGCCACCTCGACGCGCGCTCCTACGGACGCAAGGCCGGGCAGGTGGCGCGCGCCATGAGGATGGCCGACCGCGACCTCGAACTGGTCGTCTGCGGCAGTTCCGGGTCGGGCATGTCCACCTTCGGCCAGTGGGAGGCCACCGTCCTGGAGGAGACCTACGATGCGGTGGACTACATCTCGCTGCACGCCTACTACGAGGAGCGCGACGGGGACCTGGCCGACTTCCTCGGCTCGACAACGGACATGGACCACTTCATCGACTCCGTCGTCTCCACCGCCGACGCCGTCGGCGCGCGCCTGCGCGACCCCAAACGCATCCAGCTCTCCTTCGACGAGTGGAACGTGTGGTACCTGAGCCGCCACCAGGCCCTGGCCGCCGCGCAGCCCGCCGACGACTGGCAGGTGGCGCCCCGCGTCATCGAGGACCGCTACAACGTCGCCGACGCCGTCGTCGTGGGGAACATGCTCATCAGCCTGCTCCGGCACGGTGACCGGGTCACCGCCGCCAGCCAGGCCCAGCTCGCCAACGTCATCGCGCCGATCATGACCGAGCCCGGCGGCCCCGCGTGGCGCCAGACCATCTTCCACCCCTTCTCCCTGACCGCGCGGGCCGCCCGCGGCCGGGTGCTGCACACCGGCGTCACGGCGCCCCGGTACACGACCACCAGCCACGGCGAGATCCCGCTCCTGGACGCCGTCGTCACCTTCGACGAGGGGGAGGGCACCGCGTCGCTGTTCGCGGTCAACCGCTCCACCGACCAGCACCTCACCCTCGACGCCGACCTGCGCGGCCTGGCCCCGACGGCCGTCACCGACGCCCGGACCCTCAGCGACGAGGACCCCTACGCCCACAACACCATGGACGCCCCCGACCGGGTCGTCCCGCGACCGGCCGGGGACGTGACCCTGGACGGCGGCAGGCTCTCCGCGGTCCTGCCCCCCGTGTCCTGGTCCGTCATCACCGTCTCGACCGACCGGAAATGACCGACCGGAACTGACCGGCCCTCCGGTGCGCGCCCGCGCCCGGACAACGCCCAGAAAGGCGAACGCATGACCCCCCACCCCCGACGCACACCCCTCCTGGCGGCCGCGCTGTGCGGCACACTCCTGCTCACCGCCTGCGGAGGCGTCGGCGACGCCGCGCGGCCCGAGGGCGACGCCGGCGTCGTCGGCATCGCCATGCCCACCCAGTCCTCGGAGCGCTGGATCAACGACGGCGAGAACATGGTCGCCGAGTTCGAGGCCCGCGGCTTCGGCACCGACCTCCAGTACGGCGAGGACGTCGTGGAGGACCAGGTCTCCCAGATCGAGAACATGATCACCCGCGGCGCCGACGTCCTGGTCATCGCCTCCATCGACGGCGAGGCCCTCGGCGACGTGCTCGACATGGCCGCCTCCAGCGACATCCCCGTCATCGCCTACGACCGCCTCATCCTCGGCAGCGAGCACGTCGACTACTACGCCACCTTCGACAACTTCCAGGTCGGCGTCCTCCAGGGCCAGTACATCGCGGACTCCCTCGACCTGGAGAACGAGGAGGGGCCCTTCAACATCGAGCTGTTCGGCGGATCGCCCAACGACAACAACTCCTCCTACTTCCTCGACGGGGCGATGTCGGTCCTCCAGCCCCACATCGACGACGGCAGCCTCGTCGTCCGCAGCGGCCAGACCTCCATGGAGCAGATCGCCACCCAGGAGTGGTCCGGCGCCGTCGCCCAGGACCGCATGGACAACCTGCTCAGCGCCCACTATTCCGACGAGGACGTGCACGCGGTCCTGTCGCCCTACGACGGCATCAGCCTCGGCGTGATCGAGTCCCTGCGCGCCGGCGGGTACGGCACCGCGGACCGGCCGCTGCCCGTCATCACCGGACAGGACGCCGAGGCCGCCTCGGTCCGGTCCATCATCGCCGGGGAGCAGACCCAGACCGTCTTCAAGGACATCCGGACCCTGGCGACCCAGACCGTGGACATGGTCGAGGCCGTGGTGCAGGGCGAGGAGGTCCCGGTCAACGACACCGAGAGCTACGACAACGGGGTCAAGGTCGTTCCCTCCTACCTGCTGGAGCCCGTCTCGGTGGACGCCGACAACTACCACGAGGTCCTGGTCGACAGCGGCTACTACGAGGAGTCCGAGCTCGAATGAGACAGGACCAGACGCGGTCCGCCCCCGGGGGCGGACCGCTCCTGACGATGCGCGACATCCGCAAGGACTTCCCCGGGGTGCGGGCCCTGGACGGGGTGTCGCTGAGCGTCGGCCACGGCCGCGTCCACGCCCTCATGGGGGAGAACGGCGCGGGCAAGTCGACGCTGATGAAGGTGCTCAGCGGGGTCCACCCCACGGGCTCCCACAGCGGCGAGATCCTCATGGACGGGCAGCCCTGCGCCTTCTCCGGCGTGGCCGACAGCGAGCGCGCGGGCATCGCCATCATCCACCAGGAACTCGCCCTCATCCCGCAGCTGTCCATCAGCGAGAACGTCTTCCTCGGCCACGAGCAGGCCCGGTACGGCGTCCTGGACTGGGGCGCCACCCACGCCCGGGCCCGCGAGCTCCTGCGCCGGGTCGGACTGGACGAGAACCCGGCCACGCCCGTCTCGGCGCTGAGCGTGGGCGCCAGGCAGCTCGTGGAGATCGCCAAGGCCCTGGCCAAACGGGTGCGGCTGCTCATCCTGGACGAGCCCACCTCCGCGCTGAACGAGGCGGAGAGCACCCGGCTGCTCGAACTCCTCCTGGACCTGCGCGACCAGGGCGTCACGTGCATCCTCATCTCGCACAAGCTCGGCGAGGTGGTGCGCGTCTGCGACGAGGTCACCATCCTGCGCGACGGGCGCGCCATCGAGACCCTCGCCGTGGAGCGCGACGCCGACGGGACCCCCTCGGTCGACGAGGACCGCATCATCCGCGGGATGGTCGGCCGCGCGCTGGACCAGCGCCACCCCCCGCGCACCGGTGAGGTCGGCCGGGTGCGCTTCGAGGTCCGGGACTGGACGGTGGACCACCCCACCCAGGCCGGACGGCGCGTGGTGGACGGGGTCGGCCTGACCCTGCGCGCCGGTGAGGTCGTGGGCATGGCCGGCCTCATGGGCGCCGGGCGCACCGAGTTCGCGATGAGCCTCTTCGGCCGCTCCTACGGACGCCACGTCCGCGGCACCCTGCTCAAGGACGGCGTCGAACTCGCGACCGCCAGCGTCGCCGACGCCATCCGCGGCGGCCTCGCCTACGTGCCCGAGGACCGCAAGTCCCTCGGCCTGATCCTCGACGACGACATCCGCCACAACACCACGCTGGCGGCCCTGGACCGCGTGTCCGCGCGCGGTGTCCTCGACCCCGGGCTGGAGGCGGTGGAGGCCGCACGGATGAGCGGGAGCATGCGGGTCAGGAGCCAGGGCACCACCCAGACCGTGCGCACCCTCAGCGGCGGCAACCAGCAGAAGGTCGTCCTGGGCAAGTGGATGTTCACCCGGCCCGAACTGCTGATCCTCGACGAGCCCACCCGCGGCATCGACGTCGGCGCCAAGTACGAGATCTACCTGATCGTCCGCCGCCTCGCCGCGGAGGGCGCCTGCGTGCTGCTGATCTCCTCCGAACTCCCCGAGATCCTCGGCATGTGCGACCGGGTCTACACGATGTGCGAGGGGCGCATCACCGGAGAGGTCCCCGGGGACGGGGCCGACCAGGAAACCCTCATGAGACTGATGACGCGAACCGGGGGACACCCGTGAAAGAGCCCACCGCAACCTCCCGACTCTCACGGCTCGGCGGCGCGCTGACCCGAGGGAACTCCCGCCAGTACGGCATGGCCGCCGCCCTGGTGGCCATCATCGTGCTGTTCCAGATCCTCACCGGGGGCCTGCTCCTCACCCCGCTCAACGTCACCAACCTGATCATGCAGAACTCCTACATCCTGATCCTGGCGATCGGGATGATGCTGGTCATCGTCACCGGCCACATCGACCTCTCGGTCGGCTCGGTGGTGGCCTTCACCGGCGCGGTGTCGGCGATCATGCTGACCACCTGGGGGCTGCCCACGGTCGTGGTCGTGCCCGTGGCCCTGCTGCTCGGCGCGCTCATCGGCGCCTGGCAGGGCTTCTGGGTGGCCTACGTGCGCGTCCCGGCGTTCATCGTCACCCTCGCCGGGATGCTCGTTTTCCGCGGCGCGACCCTGGCCGTCCTGGGCGGGGAGTCCGTGGCGCCGCTGCCGCCCTCCCTGCGCAACATCGCCAGCGGGTTCCTGCCCTGGCAGGCCGGGGACGGCCCCCACCTGCCCACCCTGCTGCTGGGCGCCGCGGGGGCCGCCGCCCTGGTGTGGATCCAGTGGCGCTCGCGCGCCCGCTCGCTCGGTTACGGGCTGCCGGTCCAGTCCGCGCCGGTCACCGCCGCCGCCTCGGCCGTGCTCGTCGCCGCCATCCTGGCGTTCACCTACGTGCTCGCCGACTACAACGGGCTGCCCATCGTGGGCGTGCTGCTCGTCGCGCTCATCGCCGGGTACTCGTTCGTCATGCGCTCCACGACCATGGGCAGGCGGGTCTACGCCGTCGGCGGCAGCGAGCAGGCCGCCGCTCTGTCGGGGATCCGCACCCAGCGCACCACGTTCTGGGTGTTCGTCAACATGGGCGTGCTCTCGGCGCTGGCCGGGCTCGTCTTCACCGCCCGGCTCAACGCCGCCACGACCGGCGCCGGGACCATGTTCGAACTCGACGCCATCGCCGCGGCCTTCATCGGCGGCGCCTCCGCCTCCGGGGGCGTGGGCACCGTCGTCGGAGCCGTCATCGGCGCCCTGGTCATGGGCGTGCTCAACAACGGCATGTCCCTGATCGGCCTGGGCGTGGACTGGCAGCAGCTCATCAAGGGGCTGGTACTGCTCCTGGCGGTCGCCTTCGACATCTACAACAAGCGCCGTGTCAGCGCCGGGCCCGTCACCGTCTCCGTCCCCCCGTCCTCCTCCGGGACCCGCCGGGGCGGGGGCGGGGCCCAGGGTTCGCCGCCCACGGCGGACCGAACACGGGCCTCCTCCTGAGAAGGCCCTCCCGAGACGGGCCCCTCCGGGGGGTCCGGGGCCTACTGGTAGCCCCGGATCTCCCGGAAGACCTGCTCCAGCTCCTGCTCACGGGCGTCGAACACCCGGCCGCCCGTCAGCTCCGCCAGTTCGGTCATCTCCGGCACGTCCGACTCGCCGAACAGCACCGTGAACACCGGCACCTGCGCCACCGCGTCCGACCGCGTCCGCAGCGTCTCCCGGAAGCCGTCCAGGCCGGCTCCCCGGTTCACCTCGCCGTCGGTCATCAGCACCACCGACATCAGGTGCTCGTCGTCTGGACCCGTGTACTCCTCCTCCAGAAGCCAGTACGCCCGCACCAGGGCGTCGTAGGCGGCCGTGTCGCCCTCGGCCTCCAGCCCCTCCACCGCCGCGGACAGGTCCGCGTTGACCTCGTCCACCGAACCCGTCTCCACCACGAAGGTCAACGGGTCGGCGGGCCACGTGGAGAACGGCAGCAGCGTCACCACCTCCCGCTCCTGGAAGGCCTGCGTGCTCCGCGCCAGGGAACCGCCGTCCGCGCCGGTCAGCGCGCCCAGGGCCGACTGGAGTTCGGTGAGCCGGCCGCCCTCCATCGACCCCGACACGTCCAGCACGTACACGGTGCGCGCAGGACGGCGCAGCGAGGCCGAGTAGTCCGCCACCAGGCCGTCCACGACCGCCCGGCTCGCCGGGAACGGCAGTTCCACCAGCGAGGGCACCGGCGGGGACAGCTCGGCCCCGGCCGCGACCGGGCGCCGCCGCGTCCGGTCGGCGATCTGCTGCTGGGTCCCCTCCGACGTCAGGTCCTCCACCAGCCGCCCGTACCCGTCCAGAGCCTGCTCGGAGGGGTCCGACAGCAGCGTCAGCGGGTAGTCGGCCGTCACCACGCCGTCGGCCGGGTACACGACCGTCAGGGGCTCCTCCAGCACACCGGAGGCGTTCAGCGACAGGATCACCGACTCGTAGTTGACCAGCCCGTCCACCGGGCTGCCGCCCTCAGCGCGCCGCACGAACGCGTCCGTGAGCCACCCCGACGACCCCGCCGTCACCTCCTGGCCCGCGAAGAACTCCGCCAGGTCGGGCCCCACCCGCTCCACGTCCTCCGCCCGCAGCGCCGCGCCCGTGTCGGCCATCGCCGAGGCCACCCCGATCAGCGCGGAGAAGCCCGAGTTGGAGGCGCCCGGGTTGGTCATGCCGTAGGTGAAGTCCTCCTCCGCGACCGCCCGGTGCACGTCCGACCAGGTCACCTCCGCGCCCTCGTCCCACCCCAGCTCCCGCGCGCGGTCGGCGGCCACGCCCAGCACCACCGGGGAGACCATGACCGGCGTCTCCACGTGCACCGCCGACCGGCCCTCGCCGTCCAGGTTGAGGTAGCGGTTGGAGGCGAACCACACCGCGTCGTACTCCCCGCCCTCGCCCTGCCGGTCGCCCGCGGCGATCCGGGCCATGCCGTCCAGCGTGCCGGTGTACTCCAGCTCCACCGTCACCCCGGTGCGCTCCCCGGCCTCCTCCAGCAGCGGCTCCAGGTCGGCGATCTCGCTCCCGGCCAGGATCCGCAGCGTCACGTCCGGGTCCGACCCCGGGGCGGAGCAGCCCGCCGCCGCCAGGGCCGCCGCGAGTACCGCCGCGCACGCGCCGCCGACCCCTCGGCCCCTGTGGACCCCGCTGCCCCCTCGGCCCCTTCCGGTCCCCGTTCCAGCCGCCATCGCCGTCCCGCCTCCGTGTCCGCCCGCCATGCCCTAGCCCCCGCCTCCGGCGCCGCCGTCGCGTACCGACGCGTCGGGGGCGGGCGGGCGCACCCCGTTGCTGGTGTAGGAGTCCTCGATCCCCGTCAGCAGGGTCTCCAGGACCTCGTAGGTGGGCGTGTTCACCACGTCTCCCACCCGGACGCGCACCGGCAGCCCGTGCTCGGCCACCAGGTCCTCGAACTGGGCGCCGCCCTCGGTGCGGAACCCGTGCGTCGCGGCCAGCTCCTGCAGCCCCGGGTCCTCGGTGAGCAGGCGGCCGACCGCGTCGCCCGCCTCCGTGAACGGCACGACGGTGTGCACCGCGTACACGGTCGGTCCCGGGTAGAGCACCACCGCGTCGTCGGCGAGCGCGGGCCCGTTGACCATCGCGTTCACGTACTGCGCCTCGTAGGCCCACAGCAGCGGCGTGTGCCCGGCCCCCAGGTCGCGGTACTGGTCGAAGGGCTGCTGGGAGGACTCCGGCGGCTGGCCCTGGGAGAGGAACAGGCGCGACAGCGTCCCGGTGAGCTCCTCGTCCACCGCGCCCGGCGCGACCACCTCCTCGCCGTTGAGCAGGTAGGACAGGGCCGCCACGTGCATCGCCGCCGAGTTGGAGGTGCGCGGGTCGGTGGTGCGCACCAGCACCTCGTTGCGGTTGCTGGAGCTGACCGCGTCCCCGGGCAGGTCCCGCCAGCGGGTGCGCTCCTCGGTCAGCTCCAGGTAGGCGGCCAGGTCCAGCGACCACGTGCCGTCCTCGGACTGTTCGGCGACACCGGCGCCCTCCAGGGCGTCCACCATCGGCTGGTAGCTCAGCAGGACCATCGGGGTGCTGAAGGGCCGGTACTCGGTGGAGATCCCGTGCCGCTCGCGCACGTGCTCGGAGGCCGGGCCCGAACCGGGGGAGACGAAGTCGGCTCCCTCTGCGTCCTCGGCCATCAGGCGCGAGCCCCGGGGTCGCACCCGCACCTCGTACCCGAGTTCGGCGAAGCGCTCCACGACCCGCTCGTCCTCGAACAGCTCCACCTTCTCGGAGCCCACCACACCCTCCACGAGGGCCGTGCCGCCGCCGGTCAGGCGGTTGACCACAACGAAGCCGAGCGCCACGGCCAGGACCACCGCGAGGACCGAGGCGACCACGACGAACCAGAAAGCGCCGCGGCCGGACGTGTGGGGGAGTCCGCGCACCTGTGCCGAGCCTCCTCGGGGAACCGATCATCGGGGGAGCCCGATGGTCCCAGGGTCCACCGGCGCGGAGCCGACCGTCAGGTGGCCGTCCGGTGGCGCGACGGGGAACCCCGGGCGCTGGCGCCTTCGCGGTGTGGGACGGGCGCCCTCGCGGCGCGGGTGCGGGCGGCCCGGGGAGGGGCCGCGGACGGCGGTCGCGACGTCGGCGGAGCGAACTACCCTGGAGACCGTGGCAGGCCGGATCAGAGACGAAGACATCGCCCTCGTACGCGAGCGCGCGCCCATCGCCGACGTGATCGGCGAGTACCTCCAGCTCCGCAACGCCGGGGGCGGGTCGCTGAAGGGACTGTGCCCCTTCCACGACGAGAAGTCCCCCTCCTTCAACGTCACCCCCTCCAAAAACCTTTGGTACTGCTTCGGCTGCGGAGAGGGCGGGGACACCATCTCCTTCCTCCAGAGGATCGACAGCCTCAGCTTCACCGAGGCCGTCGAGACGCTCGCCCGCCAGGTCGGCATCACCCTGCGCTACGAGGAGGGCGGCCGCAGCGCCGCCAGGCACGACACGGGCAAGCGCCAGCGCATGCTCGACGCCCACCGCGCCGCCGCCGAGTTCTACGCCGAGCAGCTCCTCTCCCCGGGCGCGGTCACCGCCCGGCGCTTCCTGGACGAGCGCGGGTTCAACCGCACGCACGCCGAGCACTTCGGCCTCGGCTACGCCCCCGCAGGATGGGAGAACCTCACCGCGCACCTGCGCCGCAAGGGCTTCACCGACGCAGAGCTCGTCGAGGGCGGCCTGGCCAGCCAGGGACGGCGCGGCGCCTACGACCGCTTCCGCAACCGGCTGCTGTGGCCCATCCGCGAGGTCACCGGCGAGGTGGTCGGCTTCGGCGCCCGCAAGCTCGACCCCGAGGAGGACGGGCCCAAGTACCTCAACTCCCCCGAGAGCCCCGTCTTCCACAAGGGACGGCTGCTGTACGGGCTCGACCTGGCCAAGCGCAACATCGCCCGGGAGGGCAAGGCGGTCATCGTCGAGGGCTACACCGACGTCATGGCCTGCCACCTCGCCGGAGAGGACACCGCCGTGGCCACCTGCGGCACCTCCTTCGGCGAGGACCACGTCAAGATCCTGCGCCGCATGCTGCTGGGCCGCACCAACCAGAGCGGCAAGGTCGTGTTCACCTTCGACGGCGACAAGGCGGGCCAGAAGGCCGCCGTGCGCGCCTTCGCCGAGGAGCACGGGTTCGCCTCCGAGACCTTCGTCGCCGTGCAGCCCGACGGGCTCGACCCCTGTGACCTGCGCCTCCAGCAGGGGCCGCAGGCCGTGGTCGACCTCGTCAAGGACGCCGCCCCGCTGTACGAGTTCATGATCCGCAACGTCATGGAGAGCTACGACCTGTCCACCCCCGAGGGCAGGATGGCAGCCCTGGACGCGGCCGCCCCGGTGGTCGCCAGCATCCGCGACGAGGGCGTGCGCCGCGACTACGGCAGGAACCTGGACCGCTGGATCGGCATCCTGGACGAGGCCTTCGTGCTGCGCCGGGTCAACCAGCACATGCGCGCGGCCCGGGGCCGCGGCCCCGGGCCGCGGACGGCCCCCGCGCGGCCCGTGCCCACCCCGGACGCGCAGGAGGCCCCCTACGACGTGGGCGACCCCTCCGTGCAGCGCGAGCGCCAGGCGCTCAAGATCGCCCTGCAGTTCCCCTCGCTGGCCGTGGGCTTCGACGCGTTCACCGAGGAGGACTTCACCGTCCCCCAGCACAGGGCCGTGCTCAAGCTCATCACCGCCGCGGGCGGGGTGGCCGCCGCGCACGACCCCGCCGCGTGGGTGAACGGCCTGCGCGAGGCCGCCCCCAATGACACGCAGCGTGATTTCCTCACCCGTTTGGTGGTGGAACAGCTGGAGTTCTACGGAGAACTCGACGAGCATTACGCCCGGCAAATACTGGGCACAATCAAGACTCATTCCATCAACCGGCGCGAGTCAAACCTGAGATCGGAACTGTCCCGCCTGGAGGGAACTCCCCAGGTGGAGGAACAACAGCGTCTGCTGACCGAACTCATGGCGCTCCAACAGCAAAAACGCGCTCTCCAGGAGATGTGACGGGGCGGTATGTAGCACCGGGGTGACAATAGTAGTTCTCCCTTCCGAGGTACCCGAAAGGGCACAATGGGCGGGTGGCTCCAACAGTTGTGACCAACGAAAATCCGTCCATTCGACAGGTGGTCCGGCTGCTCCCCGAAACGGGGTCGGTCAGCCGCGGCGAGGTCGCCTCGGCCCTGGACCGGCTGGACGCGCCCCCGGACTACCTGGACCAGGCGGTCGCCCACCTCGCCCGGATCGGCGTGGAGGTCTCGGGCCCCGACGACACCGCTCCCGAGGACACCGGCCCCGTCGCCGACGGCGGCAGGCGCTCCGGGTCGGACCTGGTCCGCCTCTACCTGCGCGAGATCGGCCGGGTGCCGCTGCTGAGCGCCGAGCAGGAGGTCGAACTGGCCAAGGCGATCGAGGTCGGCCTCTACGCGCAGCACTGCGCGCCCGCCGAGGGCGTGCGCACCGCGGAGGAGCTGGCCTGCCTGGTCGAGGAGGGGCGGCGGGCGAAGAGGCGCCTGATCGAGGCCAACCTGCGCCTCGTGGTGTCCATCGCCAAGAGGTACATGGGCCGCGGCCTGCTCCTGCTCGACCTGGTCCAGGAGGGCAACCTCGGCCTGATCCGGGCCGTCGAGAAGTTCGACTACGGCAAGGGCTTCAAGTTCTCCACCTACGCGACGTGGTGGATCCGCCAGGCCATCACGCGGGCGATCGCCGACCAGGCGCGCACGATCCGCATCCCCGTGCACATGGTCGAGACGATCAACAAGGTCGTCCGGGTCCAGCACCAGCTGCACCAGCAGCTCGGCCGCGAACCCAGCGTCGAGGAGATCTCCTCGGCGGCCGGGTTCGTCGGCCAGCGCGTCCTGGAGATCCAGCGGATCGCCCGCGAGCCCGTCTCGCTCCAGTCGCCGATCGGCGAGGAGGAGTCCGACTTCGGCGACTTCATCGAGGACGCCGACGCGGTCGCCCCGGTCGAGGCGGCGGCCTTCACCGTCCTCCAGGAGCAGCTGGGGGCCATCCTCGGCGGCCTGTCCGACCGTGAACGGCGCATCATCCGGCTGCGCTTCGGGATGGCCGACGGCCACCCGCACACGCTGGAGGAGGTGGGGCGCGAGTTCGGGGTGACCCGTGAGCGCATCCGCCAGATCGAGGCCAAGACCCTGGCCAAGCTCCGCCACCCCTCGCGGGCCGGGAGCCTGCGCGACTTCATCCGCACCGACTGAGAGCGTCCGGCTGCAGGCGCTGAGTCCGGCCCGGCCGGAACCGAGGGGTCCTGACACGGGATGACCTTGTACCCATGGCGAGGTTGGGCGCGGTGGTTCCTAGTGTCTGTCGCAACGAACCTCGCCATAGGTACAGGGTCACGGTGCATGGGACGGCGGTCACCACCAACGCGTGGGCCGCCCCCAGGGTTCCCGTCCGTCGGACGGTCGGCCTGATGTGGCCGACCTGGTGTCGACCCGCCGTATCCGGCGCGCCCGGCGTCTAACGTCGTAGGAGTGAGAGCCACGCCAGCCCCGCCGGGCGACGCACCGCCCCCGCGGCGCCGCCCCCTGCTCGTCCTGGGTGCGGTCGTGGCCGCCGCAGTGCTGATCACGGGGGTCTTCGTGACCGCGACCGGAAGGAACCCCGAGCGGCTCGGGTACTTCGCCGACTGGAACGTGGCCAACCGCGGCTACACCGTCAAGGAGCTGGAGGACAGCGGAGCCCCCGAGCACCTGACCCGCCTGATGTGGGCGTTCGGCGACATCAGCGCCGAGGGCCTGTGCCACGTCCCGGGCACCCACGACCAGCCCTGGGAGCTGTACCAGCGCCGCTACGACGCGGACCAGAGCGTCAGCGGGCAGGCCGACGAGTACGAGCAGGAGCTCGCGGGCAGCCTCAACCAGCTGCGCCAGCTCCAGGAGAGGCATCCCCACCTGAGGGCCAGCCTGTCCCTGGGCGGCTGGAACTGGTCCACGCACTTCTCCACCGCGGCCCGCACCCCCGAGTCCCGGGAGGCCTTCGTGTCCTCCTGCCTGGACCTGTGGCTGCGCGGCGACCTGCCGGTGTTCGAGGGCGAGCCGCAGGGCGGCGACGGGGTGGCCGCAGGGATCTTCGACGGCATCGACCTGGACTGGGAGTGGCCCGGGGGAGCGGGCCACCCGGACAACGTGGAGCACCCCGACGACGCGGCCAACTTCACCCTCCTGGTGGCCGAGTTCCGCCGCCAGATGGACGCGCTGTCCCGGGAGACCGGCGAGGAGTACGTCCTGTCCGCGTCGCTGCCCGGCGGCGCCGCGGCCAGCGAGGCCTACGACGCGCGGGTCTTCGAGCACCTGGACTTCGCCACCGTGCAGGGCTACGACTTCGCCGGTCCGTGGAGCGGGCGGACCGCCTACCACTCCAACCTGTACACCTCCGACGCCGACGCCAACAGCGTCGACCGGGCCGTGCGGCGCTACGTGGACCTGGGCGCGCCCCCGGACCGGCTCGTGATGGGCGTTCCGGCCTTCGGTCGGGGCTGGCAGCTGGAGGACCCCTCCGAACCCGGGCCGGGGCAGCCGGTCGCGGGGCCCGCGGAGGACCGCTACGACGGCCCGACCATGGCCTTCTCCGAACTCCAGGAGATCGGAGGCCCCCGCGCCCTGGACGAGGAGGCGGGCGCCTACTGGGTCCTGGACGGCGACGAGTGGTGGACCTACGACAACCCCGAGGTGATCCGCCTCAAGGGCGAGTACGTGCTCGAACAGGGGCTGGGCGGGCTCATGGTGTGGAACCTGGACATGGACCCCCGCGGTGAGCTGGTGCGGGCCATGGACGAGTCCCTCGGGGGCTGAGCCCCGGGGCGCCAGGCGCGGACACCGGCCCCGGGGAGGAGCCCGGCCCCCGGGCCCGCGGCGGTCCGGGCGGCGGACCCGGGAGGGGCGGGCGCCCGGCTCCGGACGGCGCGTCCGGGCAGTGCGGTCGGGCAGCGCGGCACGCTTGCGGCGCCGCGGCCGCAGCCGCCACGCTGGCA
This sequence comes from Nocardiopsis alborubida, assembly GCF_012396365.1. Lineage (GTDB taxonomy): Bacteria > Actinomycetota > Actinomycetes > Streptosporangiales > Streptosporangiaceae > Nocardiopsis > Nocardiopsis alborubida. Next base: position 78,956 of record NZ_JAAXPG010000006.1, read on the forward strand.
CCATGGCCGACCCGCACAGCAGCACCACAGCCCGAACCGACGTCGCCGCCCTGCGCCGAGACCTGGAGAGCCGCGTCCGGGGCACGGTCGCCTTCGACGCGGGGACACGCGCCCTCTACACCTCCGACGCCTCCAACTACCGCCGCGTCCCGCTCGCCGTGGTCGTCCCCGAGACCGTCGAGGACTGCGTGGCGGCGGTCCGCGCCTGCGCAGAGCACGGGGTGGCGATCGTCCCCCGGGGCGGCGGCACCTCCATCGCGGGCAACGCCATCGGCACCGGCGTCGTCATCGACACCTCCCGCCACCTGCGCGCCATCGAGGGCATCGACCCCGTGGCGCGCACCGCCACCGTGCAGCCCGGCGTCATCCTCGACGACCTGCGCCGCGCCGCCGCCGAGTACGGGCTCACCTTCGCCCCCGACCCCTCCACCCACAGCCGCTGCACCGTGGGCGGCATGGTCGGCAACAACGCCTGCGGCTCCCACTCGGTCGCCTGGGGCACCACCGCCGACAACATCGTCTCCCTCGACGTGCTGCTCAGCGACGGGACCCGGCTCACCGTCGGCTCCGGCGGAGGCGACGAGGAGCACCGCGCCCTGGCCGCGCGCCCAGGACGCGAGGGCGAGATCCACGCCGCCCTCGCCCGCCTCGTGGACGCCCACCGAGCCGAGCTGCGCACCGCGATGCCCGACTTCCGCCGCCGCGTGTCCGGCTACTCCCTGGACCGCCTGCTGCCGGAGAAGGGACGCGACGTCGCCGCCGCCCTCGTGGGCACCGAGGGCACCTGCGTGTTCGTCCTCGGTGCCACCGTGCGCCTGGTCGAGTCGCCGCCCGCCCGAGCCCTGGCCGTCCTCGGCTACCCCGACGCACCCGCGGCCGCCGACGCCGTCCCCGACCTGCTCGGCCACCGCCCGCTCACCGTCGAGGGCATCAACCACCGCATGGTCGCCTCCCTGGACCGGTTCGGCTCCGGCTCGCGCGTGCCGCTGCCCGAGGGCGGCGCCTGGCTCCTGGTGGAGGTCGCCGGGAAGGATCCCGCGGACGCCGCCGACGCCGCGGAGGGCATGCTCGCCGCCCTGTCGGGCGCCTCCTGCCCCAGCGACGCCCTCGTCGTCTCCGACCCCGCCCACCAGAAGGCGCTCTGGCGCATCCGTGAGGAGGGCGCAGGGCTCACCCAGCGCACGCCCTCCGGGTCCGAGGCCTGGTCGGGCTGGGAGGACGCCGCGGTGCCGCCCGAGAACCTGGGCGGCTACCTGCGCGACTTCGAGGCGCTCATGGAGCGCCACGGCCGCTTCGGCGTGGTCTACGGCCACTTCGGCGACGGCTGCCTGCACGTGCGCATCGACTTCGAGCTCACCACCGAGCGGGGACGCCGCGAGTACCGGGAGTTCATGGAGGAGGCCGCCGACACCGTGGTCCGGCACGGCGGCTCCCTGTCGGGCGAGCACGGCGACGGCCAGGCGCGCTCGGAGCTCCTGGCCCGCATGTACCCGGCCTCCCTCATCCGCGCATTCGGCGAGTTCAAGCGGATCTGGGACCCGGCGGGCCTCATGAACCCCGGCATCATCGTCGACCCGCTGCCCCTGGACGCCGACGTCCGGGTGGCCGCCGTTCCCGGCCCCACCGGTTCCGGTCCCTCCGTCCCCGGGCCTGCCACCGCGTCCCACAGCCCCCGAACGACGCCTCCGGAGCGGTCCGGCCCGGTGCTGCCGCTGCTCTCGCGGGCCGAACTGGCCTACCGCGAGGACGACGGCGACCTCGCCAAGGCGCTGCGCCGCTGCTCCGGGGTGGGCAAGTGCCGCCGTCAGGAGGGGCCGGGCGTCATGTGCCCCAGCTACCAGGTCACCCAGGAGGAGAAGCACTCCACCCGCGGCCGTGCCCACCTGCTGTTCGAGATGGCCAGCGGCGACGTCATCACCGACGGCTGGCGCTCGGAGGAGGTGCGCGAGAGCCTGGACCTGTGCCTGTCCTGCAAGGGCTGCCTGAGCGACTGCCCGGTCAACGTGGACATGGCCTCCTACAAGGCCGAGTTCCTGCACCAGCACTACCGGGGCAGGGTGCGCCCGGCCGCCCACTACTCCATGGGCTGGCTGCCCCTCTGGGCGCGCCTGGCCTCGCTCGCCCCGGCCGAGGCCAACCGCGCCGCCCGGCTGCCGGGGGTGTCGCGCCTGGCCAAGAGGGTCGCGGGGGTGGCCGCCCAGCGCGACCTGCCCTCGTTCGCCCGCACCACCTTCACCCGCGCGTTCCGGCGCCGCGCCGCGCGCGGGCAGGCCCGCGTCGGCGGACCGAGGGTGGTGCTGTGGCCGGACACCTTCGGCAACCACCTCAACCCGAACGTGCCCGCGGCCGCCGTGCGCGTGCTGGAGGACGCCGGGTTCACCGTGGTGCTGCCCCGGGGGCAGGTGTGCTGCGGCCTGACGTGGGTGTCCACAGGGCAGCTGGACACCGCCCGCGCGGTGATGCGCCGCGCGGTGCGGGCGCTGGAGCCGCTGGTGGAGGAGGGGCTGCCCGTGGTGGGCCTGGAGCCCAGCTGCACCGCCGCGCTGCGCCACGACCTGGTCGAGCTGCTCCCGGGAGAGCGGAGTGAGCGGGTGGCCGCGTCCGTGCACACGCTCGCGGGCTTCCTCAACGAGTACGCGCCCGACTGGCGGCCGCCCCGGATCGCGGCCTCGGCCCTGGCGCAGGTGCACTGCCACCAGCACGCGGTGATCGGCTTCGAGGCCGACCGCGAGCTGATCGCCCGCGCGGGGATCGACGGCGAGGTGCTGGACTCGGGCTGCTGCGGACTGGCGGGCGACTTCGGGTTCACCGAGGGCCACTACGAGGTGTCCGCGGCCATCGGCGAGCGCGAACTGCTGCCCCGGGTGCGCGGCGCCTCCCCCGACACGCTGGTGCTGGCCGACGGCTACAGCTGCCGCACCCAGATCGAACAGGGGGCGGGCCGCAGGGCGCTGCACCTGGCCGAGGTGCTCGCGCGGGGGCTGGCGGAACGCGACGCGCGAAAGTCCGCAGGACACCCCGACCGCGTGTGACTCCTGTCGTGTCGTGGGAAGCGTGTGACCCTGCCGACATCCCCGGGGAGTTCCCGCAGTTCCGGGCCGACCCGGGGACGCGTCCGGTCGGTGGCCGAGAGACCGGGCCTTTCGCCGGACCGCGACCGTGGCTAGGGTGACCGTGCGTTCCGGCGCGGGCCGCGCCCGTGACCCCCTCCGCGCCCCGCGGACCGGGCCCCGCACCGGGCGCGAGCACCTACCGTAGGCGTCGTCCCGCCCGTGCGGCGGGACCGCCGACCACCAGGCGGCGGGCCACCCCACCGCCGCAGAACGGGGTTCCTCCATGTCCACACCCACCGGGCTCCGCGCCGTCGCCGTCGGCCTGGCGGCGCTCCTGGCCGCGGGCTGCGCGAGCCAGGGCGGCGGCGACGAACTCGCCTCCTCCACCTCGGACACCTCGGACACCTCGGACACCGCCTCCGAGGCGGCCGCGGCCGCCTTCGACGGCTTCCCCGAGGGAACGTTCGACTACCAGCTCGGCGCCTCCTACGCCCCGCCCCCGGGCGTCGGCACGGTGGTGCGCGACTCCACCTCCGAACCGGCGGAGGGAATGTACTCCGTCTGCTACGTCAACGGCTTCCAGACCCAGCCCGGCGACCTGGAGTGGTGGCTGGAGGAGCACCCGGACCTGATCCTGCGCGACGCCTCGGGCGAGCCCGTCGTCGACGAGGACTGGCCCGACGAGCGCCTCCTGGACACCTCCACCGAGGACAAGCGCTCCGACATCGCCGACATCCTCGCCGAGACCGTCGCCGCCTGCGCGGACAGGGGCTTCGACGCGGTCGAGTTCGACAACCTGGACTCGGACCTGCGCTCCCGGGGTCTGCTCACGGTCGACGACAACCTCGCGCTGGCCGCCGAGCTGGTCGGGCTCACGCACGGACACGGCATGGCCGCGGGCCAAAAGAACTCCGCCGAGGTCACCGAGCGCGCCAGGGAGGAGGTCGGCTTCGACTTCGCGATGACGGAGGAGTGCGCGGTGTGGAACGAGTGCGAGGCCTACACCGACGTCTACGGCGACGCCGTCCTGGCGGTGGAGTACCCCCACGCGCTGGAGGAGGAGGGGATGACCTTCGAGGAGGCCTGCGCGGCTCCGGGCGCGCCCTCCCGGATGATCCTGCGCGACCTGGACCTGGTCGGCCCCGAGCACGGGGACTACGTCTTCGACGTCTGCTGACCGGTCCCGGTCAGCCGGTGCCGGGCGTGCGGGGCCTCCTCGGCCGCCCGGCACCGGCCGGACGGCGTGAGGGGCCCTCGGGTGCGGCTCACACGCCCATCTGGTCGTGGAGGGCGTCCAGGGCGCGGGAGACGGCGTCGGGCAGGCGCGGGTCCCGCTGGTCCACCCCCTCGCCCAGGTGGATGCGCCAGGCCACGTCGGCGCCGCCGGGCGGCCGCCGCGCCACCAGGCGAAAACCCGTGGAGGAGTCCGCGTCGGGGAAGGGCACGAAGCGGTTGACCAGGATCGTCGCGGTGACCCGCTCGGAGACGGTCGCGGCCAGACGGCGGTAGTCCACCCCGTCGGTGCCCGGGTCCGAGCGCAGCCGCACCGTGTGCTCGCCCGTGCCCTCCTCCAGGAAGGTGAAGGTGTCGGGGCTCCAACTGGCCCGGTCGATGTCCTGCCAGGGCACCGCGCGCCCGTCGGGCAGGTGCAGGGCCCGCGTGGTGGCGGCCAGGACGGGCGCCGCCTCCCCGGCGGGGGAGGCGACGGGCGCGTGGGCCAGCACGCGCTCGCCCCGCTCCAGCCGGGCGCGCAGCGCCGCGGGTACGCCCCTGGAGAACAGGGCCACTAGCGGTTCCCGCCGTTGCCGGGGGAGCCGTTCTCCTCCGGGGGCTGGGTGCCGTTGGACCTGTGGTTCTCCCACTCGACGAGCTCGATCTCCTCGTCGGTGGGCCGCGCGAGGAAGTCGCGCACGGACGTGACCGGCATCTTGTCCACGGCCTTGTCGTAGACGGTGCGGCCCGCGTTGCTGACCTGGGCGCCGACCAGGCCGGCGACCTCCTGGACGACCGGGCTGTCGGCCACCTTGCGCGCGGTGCGCGCGAGCTGCTCGTAGCGGGCCCTGCCCGCCCGTGTTCCCAGGACGTAACCGATGGCGAGTCCGGCGGCGAACGTGATCCGGTAACGCATGGTCTACCTCTTCACCCTTTGGAGACGATCGGCGTGATCCGTGCTCGACGTTACCCCGTCGCGACTCCGCCACACATGCCGACACCGGTCACGAGCACTCCGCGGGGACGCTACGCTTGATGTGTCGCCACGGCCCGGCCGTGGGGCGGATGCCATCCCGCGTAGCTCAATCGGCAGAGCAGCCGGCTGTTAACCGGCAGGTTATTGGTTCGAGTCCAATCGCGGGAGCACCATGAGGGCCCGTCGGAAGCATCCGGCGGGCCCTCGGCCTTTCGGGCGGCTGGCCGGCCGGGTGGTTGGCTGGGTGGTCGGTCGGGTGGTCGGAGCCGGTGCGGGAGGCGAAAACCCGTCGCGAGCACCCTCCGGAAGGCGCTAGGCTAAGGGATGTCGCCGAGCCCCCGGGCTTGGGGCCAGCGCGATCCCGCGTAGCTCAATCGGCAGAGCAGCCGGCTGTTAACCGGCAGGTTATTGGTTCGAGTCCAATCGCGGGAGCAGCAAGGACAGGGTCCTTCCCCACCAGGGGAGGGGCCCTGTCGTCGTCGTGCCCGGCCTTTCGCTCCGCAGGAGCCCCGGCGGTCAGGAGCCCCTGCGGCGTTTCGGGGCGGGCTCCCCGGCTCTTGCTCCGGTCGGTTGTCTTCGCGCTCTCGCGACCCTGGATTCCCCAAGGCCCCACCCGCCCCGACTGCCTCGCACACTCGCGCTCGCGGCCCCAGGCCCCCGGAGTTTCCAGCTGCCCCGGCTGTCTCACGGGACCGTACCTTCGGACCTCGTTTCCGAGATCCTTCCGGAAAACTTCCGTTACTCCACTGGAAAACAGCCGAAAGCTCTTCCTGCCATGGAGGCTCGCACTGCTGGTTCCGGCCCGCGACCCCCACCCCCCACCGGAAGTCCGCATGCTGCTCCCGGCCGCCGCACGCGCGGCGGCGCTCCCGTCGGGCCGGACCGGCACAACCCCCCGTCCGGCGTGCACCGGCGGGTACGCGACCCGACGCCATCCGGCGGGGGACGTTCCGGCCGACCGCGCGCCCTCCCACCGGAGGTCCTCATGCGCTTCCACCGCCACCGATCCCGGGTGTGGGCGGCCACAGCCCTCGTGGCCGCGGCCAGCCTGGCCACCATCCTCGTCCCGCCGACCGGCGCCGCCGCGCAGGTCGAACCCGCAGCCGAGCACAACGGCGCCGACTGCGCGGTGCCCGACCCCGGCCCCTCGGCCGCCGACCCCCTGCTCCCCGACCCCTTCACCAGGCTGGACGGCACCCGCGTCTCCACCCGGGAGGACTGGGAGTGCCGCCGGGCGGAGATCCACGAACTGGCGGAGAGCTCCGTCTACGGGGAGAAGCCCGCGCCGCCCGACAGCGTCACGGGCACGGTCACCTCGTCCGGCATCACCGTGAACGTGACGGACCAGGGCCGCAGCACCAGCTTCTCGGCGTCGGTGGACCTGCCGAGCGGTTCCGGACCCTTCCCTGCCGTCATCGTCTACGGCGGGTTCGGGGCGGACACGGCCACCATCAACGCCGCGGGCGCCGCCGTCATCAGTTACGATCCCTTCGCGGTCGGGGCCGAGGGCACTTCGCGAGGAAACAAACAGGGTGCGTTCTACGACATCTACGGCTCCTCCAGCGGCACGGGACTGCTCATGGCCTGGGCCTGGGGCGCGAGCCGCATCATCGACGTCGTCGAGCAGTCGGGCGGCAGCGTCCTCCGGGCGGACGCGACCGGCGTCACCGGGTGCTCGCGCTACGGCAAGGGCGCCCTCGTGGCGGGCGCGTTCGACCAGCGCATCGATCTGACCATGCCCATCGAGTCGGGCACCGGCGGGGTCCCCGTCTTCCGCGGGGTCGCCCAGGAGAGCGGAGCCCAGCCCCTGAGCAGCGCCTACGGCGAGCAGCCGTGGCTGGGCGACGCCTTCGGTTCCCACACGGGCAACCCGAGCACGCTGTCGGTGGACACGCACCAGATCCTGGGCATGATCGCGCCGCGCGGGCTGTTCGTCATGGAGAACCCCCACATCGACTGGCTGGGCGCCCGGTCCGGGAGCGTGGCGGCCCTGGGCGGAGCGCAGGTCTACCAGGCGCTCGGCGCCCAGGACAACATCAGCTACTGGTCCGACGTCCAGGACGGCACCCACTGCGCCACCAGGCCCGAGTGGCGTGCCCCGCTGCGACAGAGCATCGAGGCGTTCCTGCACGGGACGGGCGGGGCCCCCGGCGTGTTCCGGGTCGCGCCCGGCAGGTCCGGCGACCTGTCCGAGTGGAGGGACTGGCGGACCCCGGCCCTGGCCGACGGTGGCGGCGGTGACGACGGTGGCGGCGGCGACGATGACGGCGGCGGTGACGACGGCGGCACGGACGGCGCCTGCACGGCCGGTTACCGGACGGTCAACAGCTGGTCCGGCGGTTTCCAGGGCGAGGTGTCGGTCCGCAACAACGGTGCCAGCACGCTCGACGGCTGGAGCGTCAGTATGACCCTGGCCCCGGGGCAGTCCGTGGGCAACATCTGGAACGGGGTGAGCACCGGCACCAGCGGAGCCGTCACGGTGCGCAACACCCCCTGGAACGGCGCCATCGCGGCCGACGACACCGTCACCTTCGGCTTCGTCGCCACCGGAGATTCCTCCACGGCACCCAGCGCTATCAGCTGCACCAGCCCCTGACCCCTCCCGCACCCCGATGAGACCCCGCCCCGGCGCGCTTGCGTCCGCCGGGGCGGGCACAGCGGCGGACGAGTGGGGGACGATCGGGGGACGACCCGTGCGCCGGGTCCTGGCCGGCCGGTGCCGACGGGACGCTCGACGGTCGGGGCGAGTGTGGGCGCAGGTAGGGGGCGCCCTTCCATCACAGCGCGTGACACGGCAACGGCGCGCGTGTGGGCGCCGGGCCCGGTCCGACCAGCTTCGCGGTCCGGTGGGACGGCGGCCCGGGTTGTCGGGGGAGGCGCGGCCGAGAGGCCACGGTCCGGGGGCGACGTGCACCCGCTCACCGGAGAGGGGAGCGACAGCGGTTCCGCGCCCGTGCTCTCGGACGCCATCCTCGGCGACGGGGCGATCGGGTTCCCCGGCCGGACATCCACCACCCGCGCCAGCGGTTCGGGGCCGCTGAGGCACTCCGACGGTCCCCGTGGTCGGGACACGGGACCGCTCGGTGTCGGGGCCCCTGGGCTGAGGGGCCGGGTGTGCGCGGTGGCGAACCTCGCCCGCTGCCGGTCCGGGGCGGCTGCGACGCGGGGAGGAGGAACGCCTCAGATCCCGCCGACACCGCCGATGAGCAGTCGGCGGTTGCGCTGGGGCATCTGGTAGCAGCCGGGTACGGGCGGGGCCACGGGTAGCGTGCGCCACCGCTGGACCTCGATCACGCCGGGCTCGGCGACGCGCCAGCCCTCGAAGAAGCCGAGGATGGCCTGCCGGGAGCGCCAGCGGCCGGACCGCAGGCGCTCGGCGAACACCTGGTCCAGCTGCTCGGCCCGCGCCGCGTCCTTGGGGTAGACGGCCGGGTCGGGGCGGCAGTAGTGGCTGAGGACCATGTGGCTGCCCGGAGCCAGCGCGTCGCGCAGGGCGGCGATGTGCTCGGCCGGGTGGTCGGCGTCGGAGGTGTGCGTGACGGCGCCGGTGAGCAGCAGGCCGACGGGCTCGTCCAGGTCGAGGAAGCTCCGGGTCTCGGAGCTGTTCAGGAGCTCTTCCGGACGGGTGAGCGAGGCGTGCACCGCGGTGGTGGTGCGCCGGTCGCGGAGCAGGGCGAGGTGGTGGGTCAGGACCACCGGGTCGTCGGTGGCGTAGACGACCCGGGCCCGGGGGTCGCTCTCGTGCGCGACCTCGTGCGGATCGCCCGGTGCGGGAAGGCCCGCGCCGAACTGGATGAACTGCCGGATGCCCAGGTCCGCGCACAGGTGGCGGACGGCGCGCTGGAGGAAGGCCCGCTCACCCAGCACGAGGTCCTGGAACCCCGGAGCGGCCCGCTCCGCGCGGCTGGCCAGGTCCCGGTCCGCCTCGAAGTGGTCCTTGCCCTTGAGGTGGAAGGAGTGCAGCCGCGCCACGCTGGGTCGGGTCAGGTCGACGGCGGGCGGTGGGTGGGCGCGGAGGTGTTTGCCCCCCGCCTGCCTCAGGAAAGCGGGAGAGGTGAATCGAGACATCGCCGTCCTCTTGTCTGAGGTGGGAAGAGTGGTCGACCACTGGATTGTATTCCGCGTGAGCGGTGTTGTTAACCGAGTCACAGACACCGGTCATAAAAACCGGTGTTCGCGGTGCCCGGGAAGTACTGCGGGGTGTGGCGAAGGGCGATCCTGGGCGGGCTGGGTGCTATACGCCTAATGTCCATTATGAGAGGAATCGGGACGGGGTCCCGGAGGCCGTAAGCCCGTGGATACGGGCTTCCCGGGTCCCGCGAGTACGCGCGTGTGACGGGAGAGACGTGTGGGTACGGGTGGTTGTGTCCCGGCCCCGGGGCGGGACCGCGGGCGTGTTCCAGCCGAGGGAACGGCGAAAAGCGTTCCCCGCGCATATCGGAGGGAAATTCCGCGCCCGTAGTCGCCACCTGCGAAAATTCCCCGGCGGGCCCAGGAATGCGGCGCAACCGGTGAAGGGCGGAGCGGCGGTCCGAAAACAGCGGAACACCGTTCGGACGCCGACTCTCCCGGACACCGACCCGGCCGCACACAGACCCGCCCGGCTCCGCGCTGTGGCTAGCCTGGGACCATGGACCGCCCGTACACCATCCTCAGCTGCGCCATGTCGGTCGACGGACGCATCGACGACACCGGGCCCGAGCGGCTGCGCCTGTCCAACGAGGCCGACTTCGCCGAGATCGACGAACTGCGGGCGGAGTGCGACGCCATCCTCGTCGGCGCGGGCACCCTGCGCGCCGACAACCCGCGGCTGCTGGTGCGCTCTCCGGAGCTGCGCGAACGCCGCCGGGAGCGCGGGCGCACCGCGCACCTGCTCAAGGCCCTGGTCACCCGAGGCGGAGAGATCGACCCCGCGGCCCGCTTCTTCTCCACCGGGGACGCGGGCGCCGTCGTCTACACCGGCGGGGAGGGCGTGGAGACCGCCCGGCGCGCGCTGGCCGACCGGCCCGCCGCCGACCCGCCCGCCGAGGTCGTGGACGCCGGGGATCCCCCCACCGCCCGGGCCGTGCTGGCCGACCTGGCCGGCAGGGGCGTCGCCCGTCTGCTGGTCGAGGGCGGCGGGCACGTCCACACCCTCTTCCTCACCTCCGGGCTGGTCGACGAACTCCGGCTGGCGGTGGCCCCCTTCCTGGTGGGGCAGGAGGACGCCCCGCGCTTCGTCGTGCCAGGCGCCTTCCCGCAGACCCCCGACGCGCCGATGCGGCTGGTGGAGGCCAGGGCGCTGGGCGACGTGGCCGTCCTGCGCTACCGGCTGGACCAGGGAGCGCGCGTGAGCGCCGGTCCGTCCCCCGCCGAGGGGGAGTCCGACGCCCGGTGGCTGCGCCGCACCGTCGAGCTGTCCCGCTCCTGCCCGCCCTCGGACACGGCGTTCTCGGTGGGCTGCGCCGTGGTCGCCGCCGACGGCACCGTCCTGGGCGAGGGCTACTCGCGCCGTGACGACCCGCACGACCACGCCGAGGAGGCGGCCCTGCGGGAGGTGGACGCCGACGACCCCCGGCTGGCCGGCGCCACCCTGTACTCGTCCCTGGAACCGTGCAGCTCCCGCTCCTCCCGGCCGTTGCCCTGCTCGGCCCTGATCCTGGCCACACCCCTCGCGCGCGTGGTGTTCGCCTGGCGCGAGCCCTCCGTGTTCGTGGACTGCGACGGCGCCGAGCGCCTGCGCGCGGCGGGCCGGACGGTCGTGGAAAGGCCCGACCTGGCCGGGGGCGTGCGCGAGGTCAACGCCCACCTGCTGGACTGAGCGGGAGCCCGGCGGGGCGGCTGCGTCATCTGAGGTTGCCCGCGTAGGAGTACAGGCGGCGCGTCCGGGCCTTGGTCCCCTCGTCCTCGTAGGGGTTGGTGACGCGGGCGTGCACCGCCCCGGAGAAGTCGTCCCACTCCTGGGCGCTCATCCGGGGCGCCCTGGCGTCGAGGTGGCGCATGGCGACGGGCTCCTCCATCTCCAGGAGCCCGTCGAGTTCGTCGCTGGCCGACACCGTCCTGCCGAAGGAACCGGCGACCTCGCGGACCCTTCCGGCGAACTCCTCGTCCCTGGACATCCGGCGGGCGACGTAGGCGGCGGCCGCGGCGCCTCCCGCGGCGACGGCCCAGGCGATCAGGGGAAGGGGCATGGTCGAACCTCCTGTGTGTGAAGGTCCGCACGACCGCTGGAGCGGGAGGGGTCGGCGGGCAGGTGAGCGGGTCCGGCGGCGCCGGACCCTGTGTCGTCCTTTCTACCCGCCGGAGGCAGCCCGCCCCGGGTCGTACACAGGCCGGATCCGGCTGTGGCGCGGCTCGGGCCCGGGCGTGTTTGCTTGGTACAGGGGGTCCTCCCCCCGGGGCGGCATGGGCGTGCCCGGAAACGGCCGCTCCCGCGCGGCCAGCGGCGCCCGCGGCAGACCGCGTTCGCCGCGGCGGCCGGTGGCACCCGTCGACCGTTCACCGCCCGCGGCCGGTACCGCCCGCCCTACAGCCGGTCCACGTCCGCCACGTGCACCACCGCGCGCCCCTCGACGTCGGACGCGGCCAGGTCCACCTCGGCGCTGATGCCCCAGTCGTGGTCGCCCGCCGGGTCGGCGAAGATCTGGCGGACCCGCCACAGCTCCGGCTCCTGCTCGATGAGCAGCATCGCCGGGCCGCGCGCGTCCGGGCCGGTCCCGATCGCGTCGTGCTCCTCGAAGTAGGCGTCCAGGGCCTCCTCCCAGGCCTCGGCGTCCCACTCCCCGTCCTCGTCCATCCGCCCGAGTTCGTCGTGGCGGCGCAGGGCGGCCAGCTCCACGCGGCGGAACATCTCGTTGCGCACCAGCACCCGGAACGCCCGCTCGTTGGTGGTGACGGGCCGCACCTTCTCCTCGGCCGCGGCGGCGTCCTGCGGCACCTCCACCTCGGGGTTGGTCAGCTGCTCCCACTCGTCCAGCAGGCTGGAGTCCACCTGGCGGACCAGCTCGCCCAGCCACTCGATGAGGTCGCGCAGCTCCTCGGTCTTGGCGTCGTCGGGCACCGTCTGGTTGAGCGCCTTGTACGCGCTGGCCAGGTAGCGCAGCACGAGCCCCTCCGAGCGGGCCAGCTCGTAGTAGCCCACGTACTCGACGAAGGTCATCGCCCGCTCGTACATGTCCCGGGCCACCGTCTTGGGCCGGAGCGGGTGGTCGCCCACCCACGGGTGCCCGCGCCGGTACACCTCGTAGGCGTGGCCGAGCAGCTCCTCCAGCGGCTTGGGGTAGTCGACCTCCTCCAGCCGCTCCATGCGCTCGTCGTACTCGATGCCGTCCATCTTCATCTGCTGGACGGCCTCGCCGCGGGCCTTGTTGAGCTGGGCGCCCAGGATCTGCCTCGGGTCGTCCAGGGTGGACTCCACCACGCTGAGCACGTCCAGCGGGTACGTGGGCGACTGCTTGTCCAGCAGGTCCAGTGCGGCCAGCGCGAAGGTGGACAGCGGCTGGTTGAGCGCGAAGTCGGCCTGGAGGTCCACGGTCAGCCGCGCGGTGCGCCCCTGCGCGTCGGGCTCGGGGAGCGCCTCCACGATCCCGCCGTCCAGCAGCGACCGGTAGATGGCGATGGCCTCGCTGATGTGGCGGCGCTGCCTCGGGCGGTCGTCGTGGTTCTCGGTGAGCAGGTGCTTCATCGCCGGGAAACAGTTGCCCGGGCGGGCGATCACGCTCAGCAGCATGGCGTTGCTGACCCTGAACCTCGAGGTCAGGGGCTCGGGGTCGGCCTCGATGAGCTTGGTGAAGGTGGCCTCGTCCCAGGAGACGAAGCCCTCCGGGGCCTTCTTGCGCACCACCTTGCGCCGCTTCTTGGCGTCGTCGCCGACCTTGGCCAGGGCCTTCTCGTTCTCGATGACGTGCTCGGGCGCCTGGGCCACCACGTTGCCGACGGTGTCGAACCCGGCGCGTCCCGCGCGCCCGGCGATCTGGTGGAACTCGCGGGCGCGCAGGCGGCGCACGCGCACCCCGTCGTACTTGCTCAGCGCGGTGAACAGCACCGTGCGGATGGGCACGTTGACGCCCACGCCGAGGGTGTCGGTGCCGCAGATGACCTTGAGCAGCCCCGACTGGGCCAGGCGCTCGACCAGGCGCCGGTACTTGGGCAGCATGCCCGCGTGGTGCACGCCGATGCCGTGCCGCACGTACCGGGACAGGTTGCGGCCGAACTTGGTGGTGAAGCGGAAGTTGCCGATCTCCGCGGCGATCGCCGCCTTCTCCTCCTTGGTGCACATGTTGATGCTGGTCAGCGACTGCGCGCGCTCGACCGCCTGCGCCTGGGTGAAGTGCACGATGTACACGGGGGCGTTGCCGCTGCCGAGCAGCTCCTCCAGCGTCTCGTGCAGCGGGGTGACCCGGTAGTCGTAGTAGAGGGGGACGGGGCGCTCGGCCGAGGCCACCACGGCGGTGGAGCGCCCGGTGCGCTTCTCCAGGTCCTCCTCGAAGCGGCTGACGTCGCCCAGGGTGGCCGACATCAGCAGGAACTGCGCCTGCGGCATCTCCAGCAGCGGCACCTGCCACGCCCACCCGCGGTCGGGCTCGGCGTAGAAGTGGAACTCGTCCATGACGACGGTGTTGATGTCGGCGTCCGCGCCCTCGGCCAGGGCGATCTGGGCCAGGACCTCCGCCGTGCAGCACACGATGGGCGCGTCGGCGTTGACGCTGGCGTCGCCGGTCATCATGCCCACGTTGTCGGTGCCGAAGATCTTGCACAGGTCGAAGAACTTCTCCGACACCAGCGCCTTGATGGGCGCGGTGTAGAACGCGCACTCGTTGCGGGCCAGCGCCGCGAAGAGCGCGCCCGTGGCCACCATGCTCTTGCCCGAACCGGTGGGGGTGTTGAGGATGACGTTGGACCCGGAGACGACCTCGATGAGGGCCTCCTCCTGGTGCGGGTAGAGGGTGAGGCCCCGCTCCTCGGCCCACAAAGCGAACGCCTCGAAGAGGGAGTCGGGTTCTGGTTCGGCCGGAAGCACATCGATGAGACTCACGGTCTCTATACTGCCTGCTTCCCGGCCCCCTTCGGGACGGTGCCCGTCGTGCGGAACGCCCCGGACCATGGGACGGCGACGGGCGCACCCCGTGCGGGGGCGCGCCCGTCGCGTCACCGGCGTCGCGGCGGTCAGATCAGGCCGAGCTGCCTGACGGTGTCGCGCTCCTCGACGAGCTCCTTGACGGAGGCGTCGATGCGGGCGCGGGAGAAGTCGTCGATCTCCAGGCCCTGCACGATCTCCCACCTGCCGTCGCGCGAGACGACGGGGAAGGAGGAGATGATGCCCTCGGGCACGCCGTAGGAGCCGTCGGACGGGATGGCCGCGGAGGTCCAGTCGCCCTCGGGGGTGCCGTTGACCCAGTCGTGGACGTGGTCGATGGCGGCGTTGGCGGCGGAGGCCGCCGAGGAGGCGCCCCGGGCCTCGATGATCGCGGCGCCGCGCTTGGCGACGGTCGGGATGAAGTCGTTCTCCAGCCAGGCCTGGTCGCCGACGGCCTTGGCCGCGTTGGCGCCGTTGACCTCGGCGTGGAACACGTCCGGGTACTGTGTGGCGGAGTGGTTGCCCCAGATCGTGAGCTTCCTGATGTCGTTGATCGACACGTCGAGCTTCTTGGCGAGCTGGGTGAGCGCGCGGTTGTGGTCCAGACGCGTCATCGCGGTGAAGCGCTCGGCCGGGACGTCGGGGGCGTGGCTCTGGGCGATGAGGGCGTTGGTGTTGGCGGGGTTGCCCACCACCAGCACGCGGATGTCGTCGGCCGCGCCGGCGTTGATCGCCTCGCCCTGGGGCTTGAAGATGCCGCCGTTGGCCTCCAGCAGGTCGCCGCGCTCCATGCCCTTGCTGCGCGGGCGGGCGCCGACCAGCAGGGCGACGTTGGCGCCCTGGAAGGCCTGGGTGGCGTCGTCGAAGATGTCGATGCCCTGGAGCAGCGGGAAGGCGCAGTCGTCCAGCTCCATCGCCGTGCCCTCGGCGGCCTTGACGGCCTGCGGGATCTCCAGCAGGCGCAGCTTCACCGGGGTGTCGGCGCCGAGCAGCTGGCCGGAGGCGATCCGGAACAGCAGCGCGTAGCCGATCTGGCCGGCGGCGCCGGTGACGGTGACGTTGACGGGTGCTTTGGACATGACGTGAACTCTCCCTGACGACGTTTCGCGACCCGCGATGCTCACAACGGGTTCGACGCGGCTTCGGTGCCGGGCGCTGGGGGCCGTCCAGGCGCGCGCCGCACCTCACCACCCTAGACCGCGTGCTCCCGCGTGCTGTGACCCAGGGGCTCGGTACGTCTTCTCAGGCCGCTCCGCGAGGGCGGCCGGGAGGCCCCGTCCGGTAACGGATTTAGGGCGGGGAAACGTCGGACCCACCCTGTTAGGATGGCGTTTGCCGATCACGGCGGGCCGGTAGCTCAGTTGGTTAGAGCAGGGGACTCATAATCCCTGGGTCGCGGGTTCGAGTCCTGCCCGGCCTACCCTCTCCGAACACCAAAAAAGCGCCGCTGACCTGTGGATACAGGTCAGCGGCGCTTTCTTTGCCGCGGGCTGTGCCCGGGAACCGCCACCGAGGTCCGGAGACCGTGCAATAGGCGCCGGAGTTTGGACGGTGCGCGGTCGGCGGCGCCGTTCCACGGCGCGGCGGCCGTCCGTTCCCGGAAAGGGCGCCCAGCACGAGCGCCACGTGCGGTGCCGGCTCCGCCGCGCACCCGTGCCCCGCCGTCCTCCGGGCGAGGACGGGAGTGGCGGCGCCACGGGACGGGGAAGCCGCGGCGTCCGTTTCTCCGCTTGTATTTTGTCTGCTTATAGGGCCTTTGGTATGTTCCTTCCCTCAGGAGAAGTCCTCGCTGCGGTATCCGAATAACGGACGTCCGGTTTTCCGGTCCGACATCGGATGAATGTGGCGGCACTCCTGCCCGAATCCGACGCTCCTTCGCGTTTTCCCGTTCCGTGCAGGTCGCAGGCCATACGACCCGCCGTCCAGTACATCCCGGAACCTCCGCGCCCGGCGGTGGCGGCTCGTTTACACTGGCGGCCGTTCCGAGGGACGCGGTGGTCCACGTCTCAGCAACCACCGCGCGCCCGGCGGAGTCCGACAGTCGGTGGACGGATGCATTCGGGGGGAGGGACGAGCGTTGGGAGCGGACGGCACACGGCGGCGCGGAACCCACCGGCAACGGGCGAACCCCCGCCCCCGCCTGCTGCGCGGCCTGGCCGCGGCGGCCGTGGCGGTGCTCCTCGTGGTCGTGGTCAACACCGCGGTCTCCCGGGACGACGGCGCCGGGCCCTCCGAACCCAGGGAGCAGACGGTCCCCGCGGTGAACGCCGTCCCCTTCCGCGGCCTCGTCGACCGGATCGGCGTCTCCCGGGACACCTCCGTCGCCACCGTCGACATCGACGGCGCCGGGAACAGCCTGTCCTCCCAGGCGCTGGCCGCCGCGGGGTGGACGCCCGGCCGCGAGGTGGTCCTGCTCGGCACGCCCATGGAACTGCCCGACTACGCCCCCGGCCGCCCCGACCACCTGGTCTCGGACGGCCAGTTCCTCCGGCTCGCGGACGAGCGCTACCGGTCGCTCGCCTTCCTGGCCACCGCGACCCGCACCGACGGCATCGAGGCCGAGGTCACCGGAACCGGCCGCGTGGTCTACGCCGACGGCCGGGAGCAGGAGTTCACCCTGTCCGTCCCGCACTGGACCGCCGGACCCGCGAGCGAGGCCGCGCTCACCCTGCCCTACGCCAACTCCGCGCGGCACGCCGGGCCCAGCCCCACCCTCGGCGCGGCGCGCCTGTACGCGCGCGGCGTCACCGTGGACCCCGCCCGCGAGATCTCCCACGTGGTGCTGCCCGAGACCGCCGACGACTCGGGACGCATCCACGTGTTCTCCGTGGGCGGGCGCGCCGCGGACACGGAGTGGACGGGCACCTGGGCGCGCGCCACCTCCGGCTACATGGAGGTCGGCCCCTGGCGGGACCAGACCCTGCGGCTGGCGGTGCGCACCACCACCGGCGGCCACACGGTCCGGATCCGCCTGGACAACACCTTCGCCGCCGCCCCCGTCACCGTGGGCGCGGCCTCCGTGGCGCTGCGCGGGACCGGTGCCGACACCCGCGGCGCCGCGGTCCCGCTCACCTTCGGGGGACGTTCCGACACCGTCATCCCGGCCGGGGGACAGGTGTTCAGCGACCCCGTCGAGATGCTCCTGCCGCCGCAGACCGACATGCTGGTCAGCATCCACGTGCCCGAGCAGGTGACCACCGCGCCGGTGCACTACGCCTCGGTGGACACCAACTACACCAGCGCGCCCGGCAGCGGCGACCTGACCCTGGACACCACGGGGCAGCCGTTCACCGGCCGGGTCGCGCAGTGGCCCTTCCTCGCGGCGGTGGAGGTCTCCGGGGGGCCGGGCGCGATCGCGGCCTTCGGCGACTCCATCACCGACGGGATCCGCTCCACCCCCGACGCCCACGCCCGCTGGCCCGACGTGCTCAGCGCCCGTCTGGCCGAGCAGTCGGGGCTGCCCAACCCGGGCGTGCTCAACCTCGGCGTGGCCGGAAACCACGTGATCAGGGACGGCTACCCGGGGGAGGGCGTCTCCACCAACCCCACCGGGGTGGCGCTGACCCACCGGGTGCACCGGGACGTGCTGGCCCAGAGCGGGGTGGACACCCTGGTCATCTTCGCCGGGATCAACGACCTGCGCTGGAGCACCCCGCCCGAGTCGGTGATCAGCGGGATCGAGGAGATCGCGGGGCTGGCCCGCGAGCACGGCATGCGGGTGTTCGCGGCCACGCTCGGCCCCTGCGGGGGAGAGCTGCGCTGCACCGAGGAGGTCGACCGTGCCCGCCAGCAGGTCAACACCCACCTGCGGGCGCAGGCGTACGACCCCCTCTCGCCCTTCGACGGCGTGTGGGACTTCGACGCGGTCCTGCGCGACCCGCAGGACCCCAGCCGCATGCTGCCCGCCTACGACTCGGGCGACCACCTCCACCCGGGGGACGCCGGACTGCGCGCGTTGGCCGAGTCCGTGGACCTCTACCAGCTCGTCGGCGGCTAGCGGGAGCGCAGGGGGCGGCCCCCGGCCGCCCGGTCAGCGCGGACACCCCAGGTGGTGGTGGATGACCAGGTCCACGTAGACGGCGCCGAGGTCGTCCAGGCTCAGCCCGGCCCCGGGGTCGTACCAGTGCAGCAGGGAGTCGAAGGTCTCCAGAACGTCGTCGGCGACCCGCCCGGGTTCGCGCACTCCGAAGACCCCGCGGGTCACGCCGTCCAGGATGATGCCGCGGACGTGCTCGCGGTACGTCCGCGTCAGGGAGCTGACCTCGCGGTGGCGGGCCGGATGGATGGCGCGCAAGACCGGCAGCAGCTCGTACCCCAGCGCGGTCGCCGCGCGGTGCTGCCAACCGGTCTCCACGTGTCGCCTGACCAGCGTCGACATGCGTTCGATCGCGGGCCGGTCCGGCCGGTCCGCGGCCAGCTGCCCGTGCACCCGCTCCCGGGTGGAGCGCAGCACGACGGCGTAGGCCAGGTCGAACCGTGTGGGGAAGGCGCGTCTGAGCGCGGCGGGGTCGGCCCCGGTCTCGTCCGAGATCCGGGAGGTCAGCTCGGACATGGCCAGTCCTTGTGAGCCGTGCTGGGCGAACAGGTGCGCGGCGCAGTCCAGGACGGGGGCCGCGGTGCGGAGCGCGTGAGGGGATGCGTCGGCCGTCATGTGGTGTCTCATCGCTTCGAGTACGCCCCCGGAGAGAGGGAGGGCGTGCGGTCTTCATCGGATCGGTTCCGTGGCCTCCGTCCTCAGGCCGGACCGGCGGCCGGTGTCCGCCGATCCCGGCCGCTGGTCAGCGAAACGAGGTCCTCGATCCGCTCGGTGGCGAGCGCGTCCACGCCCATGCCCACCACGCGTGCCATCTCGGGGAAGTCGTTCACCGTCCACGCCGTGACGAGGTAGCCGCGGCGGTGCATCTCCGAGACCAGGTCCCGGGTCAGCAGCGTGTAGTGCGTGCCGAGGTAGGCGGGCCGCAGGGTCCGCACCACGTCCTCGGGAGGCGGGCCCGGCTTGTCCCAGGCCAGCATCAGCCGGGCCTCGGGGCTGCGGCCCCGCAGGGCGTCGAGGGTCTCGGTGGAACCGGTGAAGAGCACCTGGTCGCCGAACCCGCGCGCCCGCAGCAGCCCGTCCGCCGCCAGCGCCGCCTCGGGCGCGCAGGCGTCCACGAGCAGGGGAGGGGGAGCGTCGCCGGTGTACTCGGCGAGCACCTCCATCAGGGTGGGCACGCGCCGCTCCACGTCGTCGCGGGCGGAGGCCAGTTCGGCCAGGGTCAGTTCCCCCACGGGGCGGGGCGGGGAACCGGGAAGGGCCACGAGCCGTTCGTCAACCAGGACGGGATAGCCGTCGGAGGTGAGGTGGACGTCGATCTTGACCAGGTCCGCCCCGGCAAGCGAGGCTGAACGCAGGGCCGGGAGGGTGTTTCCCGGGAAGCGTGCGGTGTCTCCGCGCAGTGCGATGGACAACGTCATGCCGTCAAGGGTGGCAAAGACTTCCGCCTTACGTGGTGCAAACAGGAAAAACGCCTACCGTGGGCGGGCGCGGCCGAGCGGGCGGCCCCGGCGCGGACCGGTGCCGCCGTCACCGATCCCGTTACGTGGTGCCACGATTGCGAGCGGACTCACGTCGTGAGGACGCCGACGGGGTGCGGCGAGCTGGGAAACTTTGTTACACGGCATCGTGACCGCACGGTGCCCCATGACCGTCCCTGGAGTGTGAGGCGAACGATGATTCCGGACCAGAGACGAGAGCACATCCTCAAGCTCCTTCAGGAGCGCCACGTGCTGAGCATCAACGAGCTCACGTCGATGCTGTCCGTGTCCCACATGACGGTTCGGCGTGACATCCAGGCGCTGGAGAACGACGGCAAGGTGCTGTCGGTCACCGGGGGGGTGCGGCTCGCGGCGCGGCTCAAGAGCGAGCCCTCCTACCTGGCCAAGGCACAGCTGGAGGTACCCGCCAAACGGGCCATAGCGCGCGCGGCGGCCGACCTGGTCCGGGAGAACTTCACCATCTACCTGGACGCGGGCACGACCACGCTGCAGATGGTCCCCCTGCTCACCGACAAGGTCGGCCTGACGGTCATCACCAGCGACTTCAACGTCGTGGGCCACCTGATGGAGTACCCGGGGATCGAGCTGATCCACACCGGCGGGGTGGTCTCGCACTCCGACCACTCCTCGGTCGGGCGCTTCACCGCCGACTTCCTGCGCCAGGTGAACGTCGACCTGGCCTTCATCGCCAGCAGCTCCTGGGACGCCGAGCGCGGGTCGACCACGCCCTCCGAGGCCAAGGTGGTCGCCAAGCAGGCGCTGCTGCGGATCGCCTCCAAGAGCGTGCTCACGGTCGACAGCACCAAGTACGGCAAGTTCGGCACCTTCAGGGTGGCGAGCCTGGAGGAGTTCGACCTGATCATCACCGACGACCGGCTCCCGCGCTCGGCCGTGGACGACCTCGCCGAGCGCGACGTGCGCCTGAAGCTGGTCGAGGTGGAGTAGGGCCGCGCGTCCGCCGGGCGCCTCCGACGGCGCCGGTCCGCCGGAGCCCGGTCCGCGGCGCGGACCGCGGAGGCCACGGTCGCGGCCTGACGCGGCTCAGTCCTCGCCGGCGTCGAGCTCGGCGTGGGCGAACAGGGCCAGTTCGGTGCCGTCCGGGTCGTAGAAGAGCAGGGTGGAGCCCTCCTCGCCGTGCATCACCGGGGAGTGCTCCACGTCCATCTCCGCGAAGCGCTCCTCCCATGCCTCCAGTTCGCCCAGGTTCTCGACGCCCAGGGTGAGGCGGTCCAGGCCGCAGTGCCTGCGGTCGAACCTGCCCTTGAAGTTGTCGCGGTGCTGGATGAGCGCCAGCAGCAGCCCGGTGGCCGGGTGCTGGCACTCGGTGCGCCGTGTGCCCTCGTGGTCGCGCTTGCCGAGGACCTGGAAACCCAGGACCGTGCGGTAGAAGCGCACACTCTCGTCGCGGTCGCGGACCGACAGGGTGACGCGGGCGAGCCCGTTGAGCTGGGGCACGGGCACCTCTCTGCGGCGGGGGCCGATGGTGGCCAGTAGATCGAGCACGATCATCGAGCCTAGGTCGGAGTCAGAATGATGGGTCCCTCTTTAACGCGGGTTTAACGCCTGATGTTCCCCGAATCACCCGAACACGCTCCCTGACCTGCCCGGTCGCGCCCCTCAGCGGCCCGGAGTGGAGCGCGTCACCACCGCAGGAGAGGACGGTTCGCCGCGGACGTACCAGCGGGTGCGCATCACCAGGACGGTCACCGCGAGGGAGACCAGGCCGCCCAGGGTGGCCAGCACGAACGCCCCCTGGTGGCCGTGGGCGTCGGCGAGGACGCCCGCGACCGTCGACCCCAGCGCCTGGCCCAGGATCAGGCAGCTCAGGATGACGGCCATCGACTGGGACAGGCGGCTCGCCGGGGCGGCCCTCTCGATCAGCCCGAACAGGCTCACGATGTGCGGGCCGATCGCGGCGCCCAGGACGAAGATGGCCACCGCCAGAGCGGCCGCGCCGTGGGCCGCGTACAGCGGCAGGGTGAGCAGGAACAGCGCGCCCGCCGCGATCCGGGTCCGCGCCGTGAGCGGGAAGCCCACGGGGACGGAGGCCATCAGCAGGCCCGCGACGGCGCTGCTGGTGCCCATCACCGCGTACATCAGCCCGGACAGGTCCCCGTGCCCGGAGGCGGCCGAGAAGGCGGTCACACCGGTGGACATGCCGCCGAAGAACAGGCCCTGGCAGAACATGGGGACGGCCAGCACCAGCAGCGCGGGCGTGGCGATGCGGCCCCCGGCGCCGCGCGCCGGAGGGGTCCCGGGCGGAGCGGTGGGGTGCAGGGCGAACACGGTCCCGAACACGCCGATGAGCACGGCCGCGCCCAGCACGCTCGCCGCCGGCGAGAGCGTCACGGTGAGCAGTCCCACCAGGGCGGGGCCCAGGACGAACGCGGCCTCGTCCAGCACGCCCTCGACCGACATCGCCGCGGACACCGAGCGCTCGCGCTCCTCGCCCCTGTGCGGTCCCCTCCGGATGAGCACCACCCAGCGCGTGCGCGCCATGGGGCCGATCTGGGGCATGCACAGGCCCGCCACGGCGGCCAGCGCGGCCAGGACCGGGGCGGAGGCCTCCGCGAGGACGGCGAACACGAGCACGGTGACGAGCACGGCGTCCACGAGCGAGGTGACCAGCACCGGGACCCGCTGCCCGCGCCGGTCGGCGAACCGGGCGATGACGGGGCCGCCCACGGTCTCCCCGAGCGCGAAGGCCCCGGTCACCGCACCGGCGGCGGCCACGCTCCCGGTCGTGGTGGTGACCAGGGTGAGCAGGCCGATCAGGGACATGGAGATGGGCAGGCGGGCGAGGAAGGTGCTCAGGAGCAGCGGCCACCCGGCGATGTGGTGCATGCGTCGCAGCGTGTCCAAAGGTGACATCCGGCCCCTGTCCGCGGTCGTGGTTCCCGACCCCCGGATCCCGGCACGGCCGTGCGGCTCGGGTCATCGCGGAAGGGCCAAAATTCATCCCATGATATGGCTGGCGTTCGCGGGTGGAAGCCCTTCCGGTACCCGTGCGGGGACTCGCGGGGTTCCGGTGGGCCCCCGCGCCCGCACCGGGTGCGCCGCGCGGGCAAGGGCGGACGGGCGCACGCGCACGCACCGCTCCCCGGAGGGGGAGGCCCCACCCTGACTTTCGTCGGTGCCGCCGACCCGCCCCCGGTGTGTAGGTTTCCCGGCATGGACCTCTCCGTACCGCGCGCGGGCCTTCGGAGCGCGCTGTCCCCGCTCGGGGGCTGGCCCACCCGGGGCGCCGTCTGGCGCGACGTGCTGTTCGGTGCCGCGATCGCCGCCCTGTGCCTGGGGGAGGTGTCCGTCCGCTGGCTCTCCGGGGGGATGCCCGCCGCCGAGGCGCTCGCCACCGCGGGCGCCGCCGTCGCGCTGACCGCGCTGACCGTGCTGCTCGGCCGCCTCTACCCGCTGCTCGCCCTGGTCGTGGCCCTGCTCGGCTCGTTCTGGGTGTACGGGTTCGGCATCCTGTTGCTGTGCGTCGCCTACCTGGCGGGCCGCCGCCTCCCCACGGTCTGGGCGGCGCTGGTGCTCTTCACGTCCGCCACCGTCCTGTGGACGGTGGTCGCGGCGCTGCTGTGGCCCGACGAACCGGCGGGGTGGACCTCCATGACCGCCACCGTGAGCACCATGGTGTTCAGCGTCGTGCTCCCCTGGCTGGTGGGCGTCTACAGGCGCCAGCACGTGGCCCTGGCCGAGGCCGGATGGGAGCACGCCCGCCAGCTCCAGCGCGAGCACCGTCTCACCGTCGACGAGGCCAGGCTCCGCGAGCGCTCCCGCATCGCCCAGGACATGCACGACTCCCTCGGCCACGAGCTCAGCCTCATCGCCCTGCGCGCCGGGGCCCTGGAGGTCAGCCCCGACCTGGACGGGGAGCACCGCCGCTCGGCGGCCGAGCTGCGGGTCACCGCCGTCAACGCCACCCACCGCCTGCGGGAGATCATCGGAGTGCTGCGCGCCGACACCGAACCCGCGCCCATGTCCCCCGCGGGCGAGGGCGTCCCCGCCCTGGTCGAGCGCGTCCGCGACTCCGGTATGCGGGTCGTGCTGGTGCGCGACGGGGAGACCGGCGGCCTGCCGCCGATGGTCGACCGGGCGGTCCACCGGGTCGTCCAGGAGTCGCTCACCAACGCCGCCAAGTACGCCCCCGGCGCCGACGTGACGGTGTGGCTGACCACGAGCGGGGAACGGGTGGAGGCGAGGGTCACCAACTCCGCGCCCTCGGGGCCGTGCCCCGACACCGGTCCGGGCGGCAGGCGCGGGCTCATCGGCCTGCGCGAGCGCGTCCGCCTGACCGGGGGCTCCTTCGCCGCCGGACCGGACGGCGACGGCGGCTGGGAGGTCTGCGCGACCATGCCGCTGGACGGCACCGCGGGGGCGGAGCCCGACGAGGTCGGGGAGGCGGCCCAGATCGACCAGCTCCAGCTCGCCGCCCGCCGCAGGGTGCGCGGCTGGACGCTGGCCCTGGCGCTGGTCCCGGTCGTCGCGGCCGCGGTGGTGGTGTCCACACTGGGCTGGATCAGCGTCACGAACATGGAGCGGGCCACCCTGACCCCCGAGGAGTTCGCCGCCCTGACCGTCGGCGACTCCCAGGCCGAGGTCGAGGCGGTGCTGCCCGAGGACTCGGTGTACATGGACGCGGGCATGCTGGAGGAGGACGCCGTCCCCCCGGGCGCCGCGTGCAGCTACTACCGCGGCGACAGCGTGTTGTTCGGCGGTGAGATGACGTTCTACCAGCTGTGCTTCGCCGAGGGGCGCCTGTTGACCAAGGAGGAGGCGCCGCTACGGTGACCACGCGATCCCAGAACGGACACAGGGAAGAGGGACAGACGTGATCAGGGTGCTGCTCGCCGACGACGAGGCGATGATCCGCGCCGGAGTGCGGGCGATCGTGAGCAGCGACCCGGAGATCGAGGTGGTGACCGAGGCCGCCGACGGCCGTGAGGCCGTGGACCTGGTGCTCTCCCACCGCCCCGACGTGGCGCTGCTGGACATCCGGATGCCCCGGATGGACGGCCTCGCGGCCACGGCGGAGATCCGCAGGGTCGCGCCCGAGACCGCCGTGGTCATCCTCACCACCTTCGGGGAGGACAGCTACATCTCCCAGGCGCTCGGCGGCGGCGCCAGCGGCTTCCTGCTCAAGGCGGGCGACCCCCGCGAGCTGATCGCCGGGGTGCACGCGGTCGCCGACGGCGGCGCCTACCTGTCCCCCCAGGTGGCGCGCCAGGTCATCGCCCGGTTCGGCGGTCCCCGGGCCGCCCGGGAGGCGGCGGCCGTCGCCCGCGTCGAGGAGCTCACCCAGCGCGAGCGCGAGGTGCTGGCCCTGGTCGGGGCGGGCCTGTCCAACGCGGACATCGCCGAGCGGCTGTTCCTCGTGGAGGGCACCGTCAAGAGCTACGTCAGCGCCATCCTCAACCGGCTGGAGATGCGCAACAGGGTGCAGGCGGCCATCCTCGCCCACGAGGCCGGACTCGTGGACACCTCCGCCACCTGACCCGGTGCCGGGAGAAGCGGTCCCGGTGGGGAAGACTGGGGGTCATGAACGACGCGTGGCTGGACGCCGCCTGGCGCGGGCTCGCCGGGGACGGCCCCGAGGCGGTGGCGGTCGGCACCGAACTCCTGGTCCGCTGGAACGAGCCGCACCGCCGCTACCACACGCTCGCCCACCTGGAGGCCGTACTGCGCGCGGTCGACCTGCTGCTCCGCGAGGAGGGGGTGCGCGACGCCGACCTCGTGCGCCACGCGGTCTGGTTCCACGACGCCGTCTACGAGGGGGTCCCGGGGCGGGACGAGCGTGAGAGCGCTCGGCTCGCCGAGCGGCTGCTGTCCCTGATGGGAATGGAGGCCGCGCGGGTCCGCGAGGTCGTGCGCCTGGTCGGGGTGACCGCGACGCACCGGCCGGGGAGGTGGGACGCCGACGGCGCGGTGCTCTGCGACGCCGACCTGTCGGTGCTGGCCGCCCCGGCCGACGAGTACCTGGCCTACACCACGGCGGTGCGCGCCGAGTACCGGCACGTTCCCGACGAGGACTTCCGCACGGGCCGGACCGCGGTGCTGCGGTCGCTGCTGGAGGCGCCCCACCTGTTCCACACCCCGTCCGGGCGGGCGCGCTGGGAGGCGCGTGCGCGGGTGAACGTGCTCGCCGAACTCGACCGGCTGAACGCCCCGCCCCCGGTGGAGCCGCCTCCGCCCTGAACCGCCCGCCGCCCGGCGGACCAAGCGACGCGCGGCCTCATGGATCCGGTGCTCACGCCGGGTGGGGCGGGCACGCCGCCCCGTCAGCGGTCTGGCCTCCCGGCCGACCGGCGGGGGCACGGCCTGACACCGGAACCCGACTGCTTCCGGCGGCGGTGCTCACCTGTCGGCGGCTGTGGAACCGAGTCCTGCCGGCCTGGCGGGTCCCGTCGGGCGGTGCCGGTCAGCCGGTCAGCCGGGCGGCCTTGGGCCGCCGCAGCCCGGACGCGCGCAGGCGCGTGACCAGCTCGCGGCCGCTGACGTGCTCGGCGCCCAGTTCCAGGGCCCGGGCGTGCAGGTGCTCGGGGATGTCGTAGTGGTCGCGCTCGAACGCGCGCGGGTCCGCCCCGAGCGCGCGGGCGAAGGCGTGCAGCTCGTCGTAGGAGCTGTCGCTGACCAGGTGCGCGAACAGCCAGCCGCGCGGCCCCGGCCAGACCGGGGTGTCGATGAGAACGCTCATCCCAGAAGCCTAGAGCCCCTGCCGTCCTGGTTCTCGGTCGTGTGGGGGAGCGGCGCGTGAGGCGCGGCCTGCCGCGCTCCGCGCGGCGAGGCGATCCCCCCGGGGGGGCCGCGGGTGCGGCTCTCAGCCGTTTGCCCTCGACGGCTCCCCGCACCTGGTCGCACGGTCAGGGCCGTCCGGTCACCGGAGCGCTCACCGGGCGCCAGGGCACGGGGCTGGACATCACCATGGTGCTGGAGGGGCGCCCGTGCTCGGCGAGCCTGTCGATGACCTCCTCGAAGTGCTCCATGGAGCGGACCGCGATGAGCAGGACACAGCAGTCGTCGCCGGTCACCCGGTGCACCTGGAGGATCTCCGGCATCTCCAGCGAGGCCTCGTCGCGAAGCAGGCAGTGCGCGCCGAAGCACTCCATGCGCACCAGGGCGGTGACGGGAAGTCCGGCCGCGGCCGGGTCCACGTGCGCGTGGTAGCCGGTGATCACCCCGCGGTCGGTGAGGCGCCGTACGCGGTCGGCGACGGCGGGCGCCGACAGGTTCACCCGGCGGGACAGTTCGTTGAAGGACAGGCGCCCGTCCTGTTGGAGCTCGGCGAGGATGCGCTGGTCGACGCTGTCCAGCGGGGTTGCCAACCGTGATGCCATGCTTTGCGTTCCCAAAGTCGAAAGTCACAATGTCTTGCGAATGCTAGGCCAATGTCCCCTTAGCGTGTCCGTCAGCCCTTCCTGTCCGGGGTGCGGGTGCCCGATGATGTCACCTCACGCGCCCGGCGGCCGTGCGCGGGGGCGGATCCCTCCGCCCGCGGCGCCGCTGACGCCCTGCCGTACACGCGATTCCGACAAGGGGTTCCGCATGCTCTCCACCACCGCCCAGCAGTGTCCGTACGCCGGTGACCCCGGTGGGGCCGAGGCGGCCCGGAGCGCCGGGGCCGACAGCCCGACCCTGTCCTTCGAGCGCGCGACCCCCTACGTCGACTACGCCGGGATCGACACCCTGCTGTCCCTCCAGAGGCCGCGCACCGCCGAGCCCGCCGAGCCCTCGTTCATCATCGCCACCCAGGTCATGGAGCTGCTGTTCGCCCTGGTGCAGGAGCGCTGGGAGGCCGCCCGCGACGCGCTGGAGTCCGACGACGTGCCCGGCGCCCTGGCCTGGCTGCGCCGCGCCCGCAACGCCCAGGACGTGCTCAACGACTCCTGGGGCCTGCTCGCCGACATGACGCCCACCGAGTTCAACCGCTTCCGCGACTCCTTCGGCGAGGCCTCGGGCTTCCAGTCCTACGGCTACCGCAAGCTGGAGTTCCTGCTCGGCAACAAGTCCGCCGCCATGATCCGCCCGCACAAGGCCATGGACGGCGTCGTCGACGACCTCACCACCCTGCTGGAGCGTCCCGGGCTCTACGACGCGGCGCTGCGGCTGCTGCACCGCCGCGGCCTGCCGGTGCCCAAGGACCGCGTCGAGCGCGACTGGACCCTGTCCTACGAGGCCAGCCCCGGCGTGGAGGAGGCCTGGAAGGCCGTCTACGCCGACGACGTGCCCGGCAACGAGCTGTTCCTGCTGGCCGAGGCGCTGCTCGACGTCGCCGAGAGGGTCACCCGGTGGCGCCAGCGCCACCTGGTCGCCGTCAAGCGCACCCTGGGCGGAAGGCCCGGCAGCGGCGGCTCCAACGGCCTGAACTGGCTGGCGCGCAACGCCGAGCAGGACGTCTTCCCCGAGCTGTGGTCCCTCCGCAGTACCGTCTGACCCGTTCCCACCCGCTGCCACGAGGAAGCAGGACCCGATGACCCCCGCCACCCGCGCGGAATGCGTCGCGCTCGACGCGGCCGACCCCCTCGCCCCCTTCAGGGAGGAGTTCGTCCTCCCCGAGGGCGTGGTCTACCTGGACGGCAACTCGCTGGGCGCGCTTCCGCGCTCCACCCCCGGCCGGGTCGCCGACATGATCGAACGCGAGTGGGGGCGCGACCTCATCCGCAGCTGGAACGACGCCGGGTGGTGGGACAAGCCGCGCACCCTGGGCGCCAAGGTCGCGCCGCTGGTCGGCGCGGCGGCCGACGAGGTCGTCGTCGGCGACGGCACCTCGGCCAACCTGTTCAAGACCCTGGTCGCGGCGCTGCGCATGTCCGACCGTTCGGTGGTACTGGGCGAGGCGGGCAACTTCCCCACCGACCTGTACGTCGCCGAGGGCGCGGCCGCGCTGACGGGCGCCACCCAGAGGCGCGTGGACCCCGACGGTCCCGCGCTGGCCCGGGACCTGGAGCGGGGCGACGTCGCGGTCCTGCTGCTCAGCCACGTGGACTACCGCAGCGGCACCCTGCGCGACATGCCGGGCATCACCCGCCTGGCCCACGAGCACGGCGCCCTGGTGGTCTGGGACCTGTGCCACAGCGCGGGCGCGGTCCCGATCGACCTGTCCGGCAGCGGCGCCGACTTCGCGGTGGGATGCACCTACAAGTACCTCAACGCGGGGCCGGGCGCCCCCGCGTTCCTGTACGCCGCCCGCCGCCACCACGCCGTGGCCGACCAGCCCCTGAGCGGCTGGCACGGGCACGCCCGCCCCTTCGACTTCACCGCGGACTACGAGCCCGCCGAGGGGGTGTCGCGCTTCCTGAGCGGTTCGCAGCCGCTGGTGGCCGACGCCGCCCTGGAGGCGAGCCTGGACGTGTGGGCCCGGGCGGACATGGGCCTGGTGCGCGCCAAGAGCCTGGCCATGACCGACCTGTTCCTGGAGCGCGCGGCTCAGGCGGGCATCTCCTCGATCACCCCGGCGGAGCACGCGCGGCGCGGCAGCCAGGTGGCCCTGGTGCAGCCGGAGGAGGGCGCCGGGTACCCGATCGTGCAGGCGCTCATCGCGCGCGGTGTGATCGGCGACTTCCGAGCCCCCGACGTCATGCGGTTCGGGTTCACCCCGCTCTACCTGCGCTACGCGGACGTGTGGGACGCCGCGCAGGCCCTGCTGGAGGTCGTGGAGACGGGGGAGTGGCGCCAGGAGCGCTTCGCCCGTCGCGGCCAGGTGACCTGAGCCCGGCGGTCCGGCCCCACCCCCCGGGGCCGGACCGCCGGCCGGTCGCGGCCCCGGCCGTCGGACGGGCAGCCTTCCGGGGTTCCCCTGCCCGCGCCCGGGGCCGCCCCGGTCGCCGCTGACCGTTCCCGGGTGTGGGGATTGCGTGGTCCTGACCACATTCGTCGGTATCCGGTGCCTCCGCCGCCGCGACCCGTGGTCCGCGGCTCCCCGCACGGACCCGTGCCGCTTCGCGGCCGTCCTCGGCCGGGCGGGGCCGAAACTATGACGAGGGCCACGGAAGGCCCGTCCGTCATCCTCAGGTCGGTCCGTAAATCCCCTGCCAACGGGGCCTTTCGCGTTTTCGGCCCCTCGTGCGCCCTGTTTCGTAACGTATTGCGAGAGACACGCAAGGTCATTTTACCTGCGGGGATTGCGCGCTTTGCCTAAACGTGGGTTAGTGTCCTCGTGATCGGTTCGTTATTGCTGTTTGACGAACCGATGCCGAGCCCTTGACCGGCTGAGAGCCGCAAGGGAGTCGAGACCTCTTTCCCCGGGAACAGGGCCGCGCGAATCCACGCGCCTGCGCCAGCGGAGACGCCGAATCCCATCGGTACATCCCGTTCCCGCCCGCCACTCGCCGCCAGCGACGCGGGAGAACCCTGCCTTGACCACGCCCTCGCGGGGGCGCACCGAGCGTGCCCGCACGCCGGGTGAGTCATGCCCACGGTCTTCTCGGCCCTGTCGTCAACCTGGCTTCCTACTTATGAGCAACGACACTCCCATTCAGCACGGCGAAGTCACCGCGACCTACTTCTGGGACGACGGTTCCGGCATCAACGGGGACACCGGAGCCCCCGCGGGCGGAGAACCCATGCAGAAGGGGCTCTTCTCCAGCCCCAGCTGGCCGCTCGGCACCGAGGGCTATGTCGTCCACGAGGGCAAGAAAGCCGAGTTCTTCATCGGAGACCGCGGCCCGGGCGCCCCCTCCGAGGGTTGTGACGTCCTCCTCGACATGGACGGCAAGACCTTCGCCGAGATCACGGGCGAGACCTGGAACGACAGCAACTACACCGTCAGCGGTGGCAACGGCCACCTTGAGGTGGAGTACTACATCACCAAGTGGGGCGACGGCGCGGGCACCGAGGGCGCACCGCACCCCTTCCAGCAGCCCGGCAACAAGTGCGAGGACGCGGTCTCCCCGATCCCCGAGGACGCTCTCCCCGAGGAGGAGTCCTCGGAGCCGGAGGAGTCCGCCGAGGAGGGCGCGCAGAGGACCGAGGAGTCCGAGGAGCCCGCCCCGAAGAAGGCCGAGGGCGAGGCCGAGCAGAGCGCCAAGGAGGAGCCCGAGGAGGGCGCCGCCGAGGACGGGAGCGAGGACGGTGACGGCGGTGTGACCGCCGAGACCGCGGCCAACGACCTCTCCGGTTTCCAGCTCATGGGCTCCGACGGCGTCATCAGCGGCACCGGGCTGCTGGCCCTGGCCCTCATCCCGGCCGTCCTGCTCGCCGTGTTCTTCGCCTGGACCCGCCGCCCGTCCGGCGCCCACGCCGGAGCCGAGGACGACGGCGGAAGCCTGACGGACGCGAGCAGCGGCCGCCACGGTCTGAGCTCGCGGCTGAACTCCGTGATCGACCGGCTGCGCGGCGGGCGCTGACCCGCACCCGGGCAGCCCACCAGCCGGGACACGGGTCCCGGTGCACCGCGGGGGCCGCGGCCGACCGGCCGCGGCCCCCGTTCGCGTCCGCGGCGCCGTGCGAACCGGCGCGCCCCGCGGGAAACCCCGTCCGGGTCCGCGGACGTGCTGGCCCTGGGCCGGGGACTCCTGCCCGGGGTTGTGGACGGGCCGCCGGTCGCCGTTGACCGTGTCGGCCCGTCCGCCCCGCGGGCGCGCCGACACGGGGTCCGCGCGCCCTGTCCCGTGCCGTGGCCCCTCGGTCCGGCGTCCGTGTCCGCCGTCCCGGCGGCGCCGTCGCCGCCCGCGGATCCGGAGCCCTCCCGCGTCCGCGGCACGGAGGTCCGTATCGGATGCTCGTTGTTCAGGCCTCCCGCGGTCCGGGGACCGGGGCGGGGCACCGGAAGCTGTCGCGGTGGACGGGGAACAGCCGGTCCTGTCGGTCGAAGCGGCGGCCGACGACCCCGGCGCGGTGGAGGCCGGCGAGCCGGGTGCGGTCGGGAGCGGTGGACCGCGGGTGTTCCACACGCCGGCCGTGCCGGTCCGCGAGGCGCACCGGCTCCGTCGGGGGGAGTGGAGGAGCCGGGTCGGATCGCTCATCGGTGTGCTTCATGTCTTGAATATGAGGTGAATTACCCCATATTGTCGAGAAGTCCATCCGGATACTGGACGAACTGCTCAGTAGTGCGGTGCGGCGACCCGGATGTTCTCCGTCGATGATCGTGTGAGCGGTATGAGGTAAGACACATGGCCGTGCAGTTGGACGACACCGACCGCCGCATCATCTCCCTGCTCCGCGACGACGGGCGCATGTCCATCCGCGCGGTCGCCGAACAGGCGCACATCTCCCGCGCCAACGCCTACTCGCGCCTCGAACGCCTGCGCACGGAGGGCGTCATCCGCGGCTTCACCGCCGTCATCGACCCCGAGAAGTACGGCACCGCCCTGTCGGCCTACGTGTCCGTGCGCATCGAGCAGCACTCCTGGGAGCGTTTCCGCGGCTACCTGCGCGACATCCCCGAGGTCGACCACGCCGCCCTCGTCTCCGGGGACGTGGACCTGCTCCTGCTGGTCCGCGTCGCCGACGCCGCGGCCCTGCGCACCTTCGTCCTCGAACGCCTCCAGCGCATCCCCGAGGTCAAGAGCACGCAGACCATGTTCATCCTCGACGAGCCGCCGCTCTAGACGGGGCCGACGGGAAAGGGCCGCCGCCCCGGGAAACGGCCCTTGGGGCGGCGCGGGAAAGGCTCCTATTCTGGCCCCATGCCTGAGTACCGCGTGGTCGACGCCTTCACCGACCGGCCCCTGGCCGGGAACCCCGCCGCCGTCCTGGTCCTGGACGAGACCTACTCCGACGACTGGGCCCAGGGTGTGGCCGCCGAGTTCAACCTGTCCGAGACCGCCTTCGTCCGGCCCGTGCACGAGTCCGGGGCCGACTACGAACTGCGCTGGTTCACCCCCACCGTCGAGGTCGACCTGTGCGGACACGCCACCCTGGCCACCGCGCACACCCTGTCCGAACTCGGCGTTCCCGGCCCCTACCGCTTCACCACCCACAGCGGCGTCCTCACCGTCACCGAGCGGGACGGACGGCTGTGGATGGACTTCCCCGCCGCGTGGCCCAAGCGCGTCGAGGAACCCGAGGGGCTGGCCGAGGCCCTGGGCTCGCGCCCCCTGTGGACCGGACTGGGCCTCGGGGGAGAGGACCTGCTGGTCGAGCTCGCCGACGAGGACGCCGTGCGCGGGCTGCTGCCCGACATCGCCGCTCTGGGGCGGATGCCGTACCACCTGGTCATCGTCACCGCCCGGGCCGACGAGGGCCCCGACTTCGTCTCCCGCGTCTTCGGCCCCAACGTCGGCGTGCCCGAGGACCCGGTCACCGGCAGGGCGCACACCGTGCTCACCCCGTTCTGGGCCGACCGCCTGGGCCGCAGCGCGCTGAGCGCGCACCAGGCCTCCGCGCGCGGCGGCGACCTGCTGGTGGAGGAGCGCAACGGGCGCGTGCTGATCGGCGGTGAGGCGGTCACCGTGGCCACCGGCACGCTGTACCTCTAGGTTCCGACCGGGCCCAGCGGGCCGCCCCGGAGCGCCGAGCCGACCGTGCGGGCCGCGGTGTCCGGCGGACGCCGGATGCGGGCGCGGGGAAGGAGGAATCCGGGTTTCCCCCTCACCGGGCCCCGAGTTCCGGTAGAACTGGTCCGAGGCACCTCCCCACCCCTCCCGGGGAGGTGCCCGCCGCGGTCCCCCCGGCACACCCCCTTGGTATCGGGGGCCGCGGCGCACCCCCCGGAAGACCGGCCCCGCCGCCCCAGCGGGGCCGGTCCTCTCCGGCGGACGGCCACCGTCTCCGGGACTGTCGGCGGAGCCGGCCCACCCGGCCCACCCGGCCCACCCGGGCCACCCGGCCCACAGGCGGACCCCGGGGCCGTGGACCTCCGCCCCCGGCGACGGGTCGTGGCCCAGCCACGGCACCCCGCCGTCGAGGGGGCCGAGCCAGTCGCACCAGCCCTCGCCCCGGACAGGGCGGACGCGGTTGTCCACAGGTCCTCCGCGACGGATCCGCCAAACGCCTAACCTGGCCGGAGCAGAGGAAACGACGTCTGGGGGACAGAGCGATGACGGGACGGTACGGGGGCGGCCAGGGGCGCCGGTACGGCGGAGGCGGAGGCCGCGGCGGCGGGCGCAGACCCGAGCCCGAGCCGATCCGCGGCGTCCGCGACGAGGCCCGGCTCTCCGAGGAGCTCCTGCGCATGGACGGCGCCTCCTACGGCCGCTACAAGTCCCTCAAGGGCGACTGGGACTTCGGCGACTTCACCCTGACCGTGCAGCGGGTCCAGGCCGACCCCTTCGCGCCGCCCTCGCGGGTGCGCGTGCTCATCCCGGACGCAGGCATCCCCAAGAGCGCCTGGGGCGACCCGGTGCGCCGCCGCGCCACCGCCGACTACCTGGGGCGGCGCGCACGCCGACTCCTGCGCGGATCGCTGCTCAAGATCGACACCGGCGGCCAGGAGGTGATCGAACGCTCCTCCTGCCAGCTCACCGACGGCGGCATCGACCTGCGCATCGGCATCGACCTGCCCGGACACGGCCGCCGCATCGACGGCCGCACCGCCGAGCGGGAGCTGTGCCGCACGCTGCCCGGCCTGGTGGACGACCTGGACTGGGAGGAGATCGACACCGAGGAGGCCGCGGCCTTCGCCGACACCGTCGCCGACACGGTCGCCCTGCGCGCCCAGCTGGGGGAGAGGGGCCTGGTGGCCTTCGTCGCGGACGGCGCCGTACTGCCCCGGCGCAGCGGCGTCAGCGACGAACCCATGACCGGCGGCGCCGTGCCCTTCACCTCCCCCGAGGGTCTGCGGGTCAGCGTCGACCTGCCGCACCGGGGCACGGTGAGCGGCATGGGCGTCCCCGAGGGCATCACCCTCATCGTCGGCGGCGGCTTCCACGGCAAGTCCACCCTGCTCCACGCCCTGGAGCGCGGCGTCTACGACCACGTGCCCGGCGACGGGCGCGAACTGGTGGTGACCAGGAACGACGCCGTCAAGATCCGCGCGGAGGAGGGCCGCAGGGTCGAGCGCGTGGACGTGAGCCCCTTCGTGCGCAACCTGCCCACCGGCGCCGACACGAGCGACTTCCGCACCGAGAACGCCTCGGGGTCCACCTCGCAGGCGGCCAACATCTGTGAGGCCGTCGAGGCGGGGGCGCGCACCCTGCTGGTGGACGAGGACTCCACCGCCACCAACCTGATGATCCGCGACGAGCGCATGCAGGCCCTCGTACACGGCGACCGGGAGCCCCTGGTCCCCTTCATCGACCTCGTCCGGCCCCTGCGCCGCGACCACGGGGTTTCCACGGTCCTGGTCATGGGCGGCAGCGGCGACTACTTCGACGTCGCCGACCACGTCATCATGCTCGACGCCTACCACCCGCACGACGTCACCGAGCGGGCGCGCGAACTCGCCCGCGAGCGCGTGGACGCGGACTTCGCCCTGCCGCGCCCCCGTGTGGTCGACCCCGGCTCCGTGGACGACAGCACCCCGCGGGGCCGGGGCCGGATCAAGCGCCGCGACATGGACGTGCTGGTGTTCGGCGACCACGACGTCGACGTGCGCGCGGTGGAGCAGTTCGTCGACCCCGGACAGATCACCGGTGCCGGGCTGGCCCTGCGCGAGCTGGTCGCCGGACGCCACCTGGACGGCAGCCGCACCCTCGCCGAGGCGCTCGACTCCCTGGAGGAGGCCCTGGACAGAAGGGGCGTCACCCTGCTCGGCGCCGACTTCGGCGGTGACTACGTCCTGCCGCGCCGGTTCGAGGTCGCCGCCGTCCTCAACCGGTTGCGTTCGCTGCTGGTGGCCGACCTGCGCTGAGCCACCCGGACGGGGCCGCGGTGTGGTGGTCCTCTCATGCCCCGGTTGCAGGAAGCTCCCTCCACCGGCCGGGGTTGATAGGGGGTATGGGGGGAGCGTCCTCTCATGGCTCAGCTGCATGCGGTCCCACTCCCACCGGCCGGGGTTGTTGGGGGCGTGTGGGGTGGGCGTCCTTTCATGGCTCAGCTACATGCGGTCCCACTCTCACCGGCCGGGGTTGTTGGGGGCGTGTGGGGTGGGCGTCCTTTCATGGCTCAGCTGCATGCGGTCCCACTCTCACCGGCCGGGGTTGTTGGGGGCGTGTGGGGTGGGCGTCCTTTCATGGCTCAGCTACATGCGGCCCCGGTCGGTATTGTGGAGAAGCAGGGCACAGCCTCCCAGGCGGTGCGAAACGGGCCTCTCCGGCCGTACCCCGGCGCCCGACCGCCGCGTGAGCGCGACCCTGTGATCCCGACCAGTTTTGGAGACGAGAACCCGGTGCGCGATTCCGCAGATCTGTACGAACTCCACCCAGGCTTCGAGGATGTCGCCGGACTGGCGATGCTGGTCTGTCTGGACGGCTTCGTGGACGCCGGACACGCCGGGCGCCAGATGATCACGTCGCTGTTCGAGCGGTTCACCGCGGAGGAGGTCGCGACCTTCGACGCCGACCGCCTCGTGGACTACCGCTCGCGCCGCCCGACGATGACCTTCGTCGAGAACACCTGGACCGCCTACGAGGCGCCCAAGCTCGCCCTGTACCGGATGCACGACGACGAGGGCGCCCCCTTCCTGGTCCTGCACGGCCCGGAGCCGGACCGCGAGTGGGAGGCCTTCGTCGCCGCCGTGGGCCGCCTCGTCGACCACTTCTCCGTCACGCTGTCCGTCAGCGTCCACGGCATCCCCATGGCGGTTCCGCACACCCGGCCGGTCACGGTCACCCCGCACTCCACCCGCCCCGAGCTGGTCGAGGGGCACACCCCGTGGATCGGCCGCGTCGAGGTGCCCGGCAGCGCCACCTCGCTGCTGGAGTACCGGCTGGGCGAGGGAGGCCACGACTTCGTGGGCTACGCCGTCCACGTGCCCAGCTACCTGGCCCAGGCCCAGTACCCGCGCGCGGCCATCGCCGCCGCCGAGTACGTGGCCGGGGCCACCGGCCTGGCCCTGCCCACCACGGAGATGGAGGAGGTCGCCGCGGCGACCGACGTCGACATCGCGGAGCAGGTCATGGCCTCCGAGGAGATCCAGCGGGTCGTGGCCAACCTGGAGCGCCAGTACGACGACATCATGTCCTCGCGGACCGACCCCCAGGAACGCCCCACGCTCCCGCTGGCCGAGGACGACGCCCAGCTGCCCACCGCCGACGAGCTCGGCGCCGAACTCGAACGCTTCCTCGCCGAGCGCGAGGGCGAGTGAAACGGATGACCGTGTTCTACCAGATGCTCTTCCGCTCGGTCCTGCGCCACATGGACGCGGAGAAGGTCCACAAGCTCAGCTTCGCGGCGCTGCGCGGCGTGACCGCCCTGCCCGCCGTGGCCTCCGCCATGAACGGTGTGCTCGGGCCGCGTGAGCCGGAGCTGACCGTGCACGCCCTCGGGCAGGAGTTCCCCGGCCCGCTGGGGCTCGCGGCCGGTTTCGACAAGAACGCGGAGAGCCCCTCCGGGCTGGCCGCGCTCGGTTTCGGCTTCGTGGAGATCGGCACCGTCACCGCCCAGCCCCAGCCGGGCAACCCCCGGCCGCGCCTGTCCCGGCTGGTGGCCGACCGCGCGATCGTCAACCGGATGGGCTTCAACAACGAGGGGTCGGCCCTGGTCGCCGAACGCCTCCACCACCGGCGCGGCGGACGCCGTCCCGTGCTCGGCGTCAACATCGGCAAGACCAAGGTGACGCCCGAGGACGAGGCCCCCGCCGACTACGCCCTCAGTGCCCGGCGCCTGGCCCGCTACGCCGACTACCTGGTGGTCAACGTCAGCTCGCCCAACACCCCCGGGCTGCGCAACCTCCAGGGCGTGGAGCAGCTGCGCCCGCTCCTGGCCGCCGTGCGCGAGGCCCTGGCCGAGGCCGGCCGCCCGGACCTGCCCCTCCTGGTGAAGATCGCCCCCGACCTCGCCGACGAGGACGTCGACGCCGTCGCCGACCTCGCCCTGGCCGAGGGGCTCGACGGCATCATCGCCACCAACACCACCATCTCCCGCGAGGGCCTGACCACCCCCGCGGCGCAGGTGGAGGCCGCCGGTGCGGGCGGTCTGTCCGGCGCACCCCTCAAGCGGCGCTCCCTGGAGGTGCTGCGCCGCCTGCGCGCCCGCGTGGGCGACCGGGTGACCCTGATCGCCGTCGGCGGCATCGAGACGCCCCTGGACGCCTGGTTCCGTATCCGCGCGGGGGCCAGCCTCGTGCAGGGCTACACCGGCCTCATCTACGGCGGCCCCCTCTGGCCCCGCCGCATCAACCGCGGCCTCGCCCGGCTGGTGCGGGCCTCCGGCCACCGTTCCATCAACGAGGTCGTCGGGGCCGACGTCCCCGCGCCGGCCGACCCGGCAGCCGGTACCGGGCGGGGCGCCGACCCCGCCGCGGCCACCGCCGAGGGCTGAACCCGCCACCAACGACCGGGCCCGCCGCGACGGGCGGGGCG
Source organism: Nocardiopsis alborubida (assembly GCF_012396365.1). Classification (GTDB taxonomy): domain Bacteria; phylum Actinomycetota; class Actinomycetes; order Streptosporangiales; family Streptosporangiaceae; genus Nocardiopsis; species Nocardiopsis alborubida. Next base: position 117,125 of record NZ_JAAXPG010000006.1, read on the forward strand.
CGTCGCCGCTCCACGGACGCGGCGACCGGTGGGACGCTCCCCACCGGCCGCCGACACACGCGCCCCACCCGTCCACGGACCTCAGGAACCGGCGGGCGCGGACAGCCCCTCGGGCGGATAGCTCTTCCCGGCCTCCGGGCCGTCGTAGACCTGGCTGACGGTCGCGAACTCGTACCCGTCCGCCCGCAGCCGCTCGATGATCTCGGGGACCGCGGCCAGGGTCGGCTCCAGGGTGTCGTGCAGGAGCACCACACCTCCGGGCCGGGCCCCGTCCACCACGCTCTCCACGACCTCGTCGCGGCTCATGTCGGTCCAGTCCTCGCTGTCCTGGCTCCACAGGATCTCGGCCATGCCCTGACGGCCGATCTCCTCCAGGACCTCCGGCGAGCTGTCGCCGAACGGCGGCCGGAACAGTTCCACGGTGTGTCCCGTCTGGCGGCGTACCATCGCGCTCACCGCGGCCACCTGGTGGGCCAGTTCCTCCCCCTCGAAGGCCTCGGGCATGTGTTCGTGCAGATGGTTGTGGCTGCCGATCTCGTGCCCCTCGGCGTAGATCTGACGCGTGACGCCGGGCCGGGTCAGCGCGGGGTTGCCGTTGAGGAAGAAGGTGGCCGCCACCTCCTCCTCCGCCAGCAGGTCCAGCAGCTCCGGAGTCGTCGCGACCGGTCCGTCGTCGAAGGTCAGCGCGATGCACTTGGCCTCGGCGCAGTCCAGGTCCGGGTCTCCCGCCGAGACCACCCCCGGCACCCGCGGTTCGGTCGGGGGCTCGCCGGCGGGCGCCTCCACGGTCAGCACGGGCTCCTCCGCCATGGAGGCCTCCCGAGCCCGTTCGCCCAGGTCGGACAGCAGGGGCGCGGCCTCCTCGGCGGGCACCACCGCGACCATCCTCCCCGGTTCCGATGACGGGGGGTGGCCCTCCACGACCGGGGACAGGTGTCCGTCGTCGAACTCCACCACCAGGTCCCCGTCGGCGTTGAACCCCATCGAGTCGTAGGTGCGCCTCACCGGGTGCAGGCCCTGCGCGTCCACGGCCTCCTCGTCGGCGAACGAGGCGCGGACGATCCCGTTGAGCTCCCGGAGCGCCGCGTCGTCGGCCAGCAGCTCCGTGGAGTAGGCGGTGTGGCCGGTGGACACGTCGTACCAGTACGTCCCGTACCCCTGGCGCAGCCCGTGGAAGTCCTCCTCCGTGCGCACCAGGCGTACACCCAGCACCCCGTTCCCGGCGGCGACCACCTCCCAGTCGACGCCCAGGCTCACCGGGTCCCGGCTGGCGCCCCGGTAGTCCCGCACCTCCTGGTCCACCCGGGCGGCCAGCTCCTCGGCGAAGGCGTCCGCCCCCGCGAACACCGGGTAGGCGACGTCGACCGCGAGCCCCTCGGGCTTGTACGGGTGGTCCCCGAAGTCGGAGGCGTCCCCGCGCCACTCGGTGACCCCGTCCCCCGGCTCCTCCACCACCACGGTGATCAGCTCCGGATCCTCCCCGCCCCCCGAGACGATCCCCTCGGTGCTGCACGCGGCCAGGGGCAGGACCACCAGCGCGACCAGCGCTGCCCCGGACCACCGGGCTCTGCGTCCCCACGGCCGGTCTCCCCCGGCCCCGGGGCACGGGGCGGCCTCGTTCGGGTGGACTCGAGTCGACGACAACACCGGACTCCCTCATCCCTCAGCGGGTGGCCAACACGGCTGCTGCTGGGAGCAACATAGGGGACGCCGTCCCCCGTCCCGTGGCGGTGACCACATGTGGTCACCGCCACGGGACGGAGGAGGCGCCGGAGACCGGGAACACCCGCGCGGGGCGCTCCTTTCTTGTCATCCGGTGCCCTCACACGGCTCCGCGCACCGTGGGACCCACCGGTCGCGGCCCCGAAGCCCTCTCCCGGGGACATCCTCCCCCGGGACGCTCGCCGCGCCGCGACGCCGCGCCCTCACACCCCATCGGAGGCCTCTCGGACCTCTCTAGGGAGCCTGCTCGTCTTCCTCGCCGTGCTCCCCGGCCCCCTCGGTGGGCTCGGCGCTCTCCTCCGGGGCGTCGGGGACCCCGTCGACGTAGGTCTCGCCGGGGGTCGTGGTCCCGAGCAGCTGGGACACCGTGACCATGGTGTACCCGTGCTCGTCCAGTTCCCGGATGATCGTGCGTGAGGCGTCGACGGTGGTGCCGTGGATGTCGTGCATGAGGATGATCGCCCCGTCCGAAGCGCCCTCCACCGCGCGGTCGTGGATCACCGAGGCCTTGCGGTCCTTCCAGTCGAGGGTGTCCACGCTCCACAGGATCTGGGCCAGACCCATGTCCGCGGCCACCGAGGCCACACCCTCGTCGGTCGAGCCGTAGGGCGGGCGCATGAGGTCCATGCTGTAGCCCGTCTCGCGGTACACCAGCGCCTGCACGACGTCCAGGTCCGAGCGCACCCCTCCCGTGCCCAGACCGGCCAGGTCGGGGTGGTTCAGGGTGTGGTTGGCGATCTCGTGCCCCTCGGCGTAGGCGCGCCGCACCGTGTGCGGGTGCTCCATGACGGGGTTGCCGGTGACGAAGAACGTGGCCCGCGCGTCGTACTCGGCGAGGGCGTCCAGCAGTTCGGGGGTGCGCCCGCCGGGGCCGTCGTCGTAGGTCAGCGCCACGCACTTGGTGTCGGGGTCGGAGCAGTCGACGTCGGAGTCCACCGCGGACACCTGTCCGGGCACGGGCCCGTCCTCCTGGCCGTCCTTGTCGGCCTGGGGCGGGGCGGCGATGGAGAAGTCCTCGACGCCCACGGTCGCGGCGTCGCGCACGCGAAGGCCCAGCTCGGACAGCAGGCCCTCCGCCTCACCGGCGTCGACCACCGCGCGCGTGCGGCCCTCCTCCGCGGGGGCGACCTGCCCGGCGTCGAACTCCACGATCAGGTCCCCGTCGGGGTTGAAGCCCACAGAGTCGTACAGGGAGCTGATCGGGTGGATGACGTCGGGGTCGGCCGAGCCCTCCCCGCCGTCCCCGTTCCCGACGGCGCCGCGCACCAGGCCGTTGAGCTCCTCCAGCTGCTCCTGGCCGCCGACCAGGGCAGCGGAGGGGTGGTGCGCCGCGGTCGCGGTGTCGTACCAGTAGGTGGTGTACCCCTCCCGGGACCCCTCGGAGTCGGTCTCGACCCGGGTCATGCGGACCCCGAGCAGGCCGTCGCGCGCCGCGGTCAGGTTCCACTCCGCCTCGAAGGACACCGCGCCGGGGTTGGCCGCCTCGAAGGCGTGCACCTCGTCGGTCAGCTCACGCTCCAGGAAGTCGGCCAGCGGCTCGGCGTTGGGGATCACCGGGTAGGTCACCACGACGGAGATGTCCCCGTCGTAGGGCAGCTCGGCCTCCTCCACGCCCGCCACGGCGGCCGCGTCCACCTCGGTCAGCCCGTCGGGGTCGCCGGAGGCCGGGGGCGGCGGTTCGCTCTCGGAGGCCGGTGCTCCGTGCGTCTGCCCCGGGGGCTCGGACTCGCCGGAGGAACGGGTGGCCAACAACACCATGCCCGCCAGGACCGCCAGGGCTACCACGACCGTGATCAGAGGGTGGTCCGGTGCCATGGCGAGGCGGGACTGCTTATTCACGAGGGGATCTCCACGTTCATCGCTCAGACGAACGTCCGCGGGGAGCAGAGGGGAGGCTCACCCGCGCAACGCTTGACTTCGTGTGTGACGCCGACCGCGGGACGGGGGTTCTCACCGTCCGGGCCGGGCGCATGGGGCCGTACGCCGGGTACAGGGGCGAAGGGGGCACTCCCTATACTTGCAGCCGTGGAAGGTACATGATCCACCCCGCGGGCCCCGGCCCGGACGGGGCGGAACCATGTCGCAAGAGGGAACCCGGTGTGAATCCGGGACTGCCCCGCAGCGGTATGGGGGAACGAACGTCGCCATGAGCACTGGTGGTGCCGGTCGCGAAGACCGGGAACCGGGAAGCGGCGGCCAGTAGGAGGAGCGGTGTCCGCACCGCCCGCGCCCCCGAGTCCGAAGACCTGCCTCCACCCGGCGGCGCACCCGCGGCGCCGGTGGTCCCGCGCCCCGAGGGAGGGCCGGAGGCGGTGGCAGGTCCGGTGCGCGCCCGCGGCGCGCCCGTCGGCGTGCCCGCCCCTCTCCTCCCCCTCGCGGCCGGTACCCGGCTTTCGACGAGGGAGAGAAGCTCATGACCACGACCCCCACGCCGTCCGCGGCGCCGGGCGGGCCCCGCCCCTCCGTGCGCTCCACCGTGCACGGCTACCCGCGCATCGGCCCCGACCGGGAGCTCAAGCGCGCCTGCGAGTCCCACTGGAAGGGCCGCACCACCGCCCGTGAGCTGGACGCGGTCGCCGCCGAGCTGCGCCTGGGCGTCTACGCCCAGCTGCGCGAGGCCGGTGTCGACGACATCCCCTCCAACACGTTCTCCTACTACGACCACGTGCTGGACACCGCGGTCCTGTTCGACCTGGTCCCCTCCCGCTTCGCCCCGCCCGCCGCCGCGCCGGACCGCGAGGAGGAGCTGCGCCGCTACTTCGCGCTCGCCCGCGGCGAGCAGGGCGCCCCGCCGCTGGAGATGACCAAGTGGTTCGACACGAACTACCACTACCTGGTCCCGGAGCTGTCGCCCCGAACCCGCCCCCGCCTGGTGGGCGACAAGCCCGTCGCCGAGTTCCGCGAGGCCGCCGAGGCGGGTTTCCACACCCGTCCGGTCCTGGTCGGCCCGCTCACCTTCCTGCTGCTGGCCAAGCCCGCGGACGGTGCCCCCGAGGGCTGGGAGCCCGTCGAGCTGCTCGACCAGCTCCTGGACGCCTACGCCCAGCTGCTCGGCGACCTGCGGGCCGCGGGTGCCACCGAGGTCCAGCTGGACGAGCCGATCCTGGCCACCGATGAGGGACGCGCCGCAGTCGGCCACCTGGAGCGCGCCTACCAGCGCCTGGGGACGGTCACCGAACGCCCCTCCCTGCTGGTGTCCACCTACTTCGGCTCCATCGGCTCCGCCGCCCTGCGCGTCCTCAAGGACTCCGCGGTCGAGGCGGTCGGCCTGGACCTGGTCACCGACGACGAGGGCGTGGACGACCTGGTGCGGGTCTCCGGTCTGGGCGCCACCCGTCTGGTCGCGGGCGTGGTGGAGGGCCGCAACGTCTGGCGCACCGACGTCCCGGCAGCCGTGGCCGCGCTCGGCACCCTGCTGGCCCTCACCGACGAGCTCACCGTGAGCACCTCCTGCTCCCTTCTGCACGTGCCCCTGGACCTGGACGCCGAGACCTCCCTGGCGCCCGAACTGCGCGGGGCCCTGGCCTTCGCCAGGCAGAAGGCCCAGGAGACGGCCCTGCTCGGCCGTGTGCTGTCGGAGGGGGCCGAGGCCGAGTACACCGGACAGGGCGGGGTCCGTCCCCCCGCCTTCACCGACGCGCGCGTCCGCGCCAGGCTCGACGCCCTGGGCCCGGACGCCTACGAGCGTCCGCGGGAGCGGGGAAGGCCCACCGACACCCCGCTCACCACGACCACCATCGGGTCCTTCCCCCAGACCGCCGAGCTGCGCCGCGCCCGCGCCGCCCACCGCGGGGGCGAGCTGGCCGAGGAGGCCTACAAGGCCGTCCTGCGCGAGGAGATCGACCGCGTGATCGCGCTCCAGGAGGAGATCGGCCTGGACGTGCTCGTGCACGGCGAGCCCGAGCGCAACGACATGGTCCAGTACTTCGCCGAGCAGCTGGAGGGCTACGCCACCACCCGGAACGGGTGGGTGCAGTCCTACGGTTCGCGGTGCGTGCGCCCGCCGGTCCTGTTCGGCGACGTCTCGCGCCCCGCGCCGATGACGGTCGAGTGGACCACCTACGCCCAGTCGCGCACCGACAAGCCGGTCAAGGGCATGCTGACCGGTCCGGTCACCATGCTCGCCTGGTCGTTCGTGCGCACCGACCAGCCGCTGGGCGAGACCGCCCGTCAAGTGGGCCTCGCGCTGCGCGACGAGGTCGCCGACCTGGAGCGCGCAGGGATCCGCCACATCCAGGTGGACGAGGCGGCCCTGCGCGAACTGCTGCCGCTGCGCTCGGAGCACCGGGAGCGGTACCTGGACTGGGCGGTGGGCTCCTTCCGCCTGGCCACGTCGGGGGTGTCGCCGTCCACGACCGTCCACACGCACATGTGCTACTCGGAGTTCGGGCTGATCGTCGGCGGCATCGAGGCGCTGGACGCCGACGTCACCAGCGTGGAGGCGGCCCGCTCGCGTATGGAGCTGGTGCGGGACCTGGGCGGTCGGGGCCACAAGCGCGGGATCGGCCCGGGTGTGTACGACATCCACTCCCCGCGGGTGCCCTCGGTGGAGGAGATCGAGGGGGCGCTGCGCCTGGCGGTCGCGCACGTCGACGCCCAGAACCTGTGGGTGAACCCCGACTGCGGCCTCAAGACGCGCGGCTACGCCGAGGCCGAGCAGGCCCTGCGCAACATGGTCGAGGCGGCCCGCCGGGTGCGCGCCGACCTGGCGTGAGCCAGGCAGTGTTTTTTGGACCTCCGCTTCGCTTCGGTCCGTGTTCGGGCGCCCGGAGAACGGGAACCTTCGGCGCCTCCGGTGAGACGGCTCGTGCCCACACCGTCGCCCGCCACCACCCTCAACGGACGCCTGCGGCGCAGTCCTGCTTGCAGTCTCACCTCCAGCCCCTCCAGAACCCCGTGGGCGCCCGAACCGACCCCCACAAGCTGAGGCCGATTCAAAAAGAGTCCCCAGGAGGCTGAAACGCGGGAGGGGGCCGCGGCGAACGCCGCGGCCCCCTCCCGCCGTGTCCGGTCGGCCGCCTCAGCTGCCGACCAGGGCCAGCGCCTCGGCGCCGGCGTTGAGCATGATCTCCTCGACGTTGTCGGGCATGACCAGGTCCTCGGCGGAGGCGTCCTCGGTGAAGGGCGGGTGCATCTGGTACTGGACCCGGACGTTGAGGTTGGCGGTGCGGATCAGCAGCGTGGCCTCGGGGATGTCCTCGCCCAGGAAGTCGTACTTGGTGAGGACGTAGTGGGCCTCGTCGCCGAGGTCCACCTCCTTGTCCTCCTCCACGTTCGCGGAGTCGTAGAAGGTGTTGTAGTCACCCTCGCCCCTGAGCTCCTGCACCCCGGACTGGAAGTCGGTGGTGGCGGCCTCGACGGAGTCGGCGGCGGAGTAGGGCACCTGGTAGCTGATCTCGAACATCGCGTAGCTCTCGGACGGGTTGCCCTCCGGGGCAGCGCCTTCCAGGCTCTCGCAGTAGGAGTTGTTGTCCTGGACGTACTTGTCGCCCTCGTCCTGGATCAGGAAGTCGGAGAGCACCTGGTCGGTGAAGGCGTCGCAGGGCTCGGCGGGCACCGCGTAGGGGGGCTCGCCCGCGGGGGCCGCGTTGGTGGTCGGCTCGGTCGTCTCCTCGCCGCCGGTGGTCGCCTCCGCGCTCGGGGAGGGATCGGGCTCGGGCGCCACGGTCTGCTGTCCGCTGTCGTTGGTGACGAGGACGACCACGACCGCGATGACCAGGATGATGATCACGGCGCCGCCGCCGATCACGACCCACAGGCCCGCCTTGCTGCCGCCGCCCTGGGGCTGCTGCGGCGGAGGGGGGTACCCGGGGCCGCCGGGGCCGCCGTAGGGCGGCTGGCCGCCCCCGTACATCTGCTGCTCCTGGGGGCCGGGGAAACCCGCGGGACCGCCGTGGGGCGGTTGTCCGCCGGTGTTGGGGTCACCGTAGGGGGCGCCGTAGGGCGGCTGCCCGCCGGTGTTGGGGTCACCGTAGGGGGCACCGTGGGGCGGGCCGTAGGGCGGTTGGCCCCCGCTGTTGTCCCCACCGCCGTATGGGTTCTGCGGCGGCTGGTTGTATGGTCCGTTTTCGCTCATGGCTCCCCTCGCCCGTGTGTGATGACCGTGTTGTCTGGGACGCGTGTGTGCGCCGTTGGGTTCTCACGACTTCCCGTGCGCCCCCGGAAGGGGCACGGTGACCGTGTGGGGGAGGCGCACCTGTCGCCACTGCCGTCCCGCGGGCGAGGGCGGGGGAGTGGGCGGGCGTTCCCCGCCTCCGTGCGGAGGTTGCGGTGGACCGGGGGACCGACCACCGGGGGCGGCGGTCGGGTGAGGCCGAAGACGTCCTTCGGCCCGGGCCGGGACGTGTGCATCCTAGCCGCGAGTGGTGTCCCCTGGGCAGGTCAGACCGGGGGTAGCAGGGTGAATCGTCACTGTTTTGTGTCGGTTGTGTAGGAACTCATCCCGCACGTGACGCAATCGTGACGCTGTTCCCCGCGCGGTCGCGTCCCGCGCGGGGTAATGGGGTGTCCGTCGCGGACGCCGCCGGATCAGAACATCGAGATGTGCACGTGGTCGAAGTGGTTCTCGGTGATGCTGCCGCGGTCGGCCATGTCGCGCCAGCCCTCGTCGCCCCGGCGGATGTCCCAGATCTGCTGCCGGTAGATGATGTACATGATGCCCAGGCGGTCGGCGTTCTCCCTGGCCCACTCGGCGATCGCGTAGCCGCGTTCGACCTGTTCGGGGATGGGGGTGTTGCCGTTGGGGTCCACCATGAAGTCGCAGGCGCGGCCCTTGGGGTGCTCGCCGACCACCCAGCCGCCGACCGCCCGGTAGCAGCCCACACCGCCGTACTCGGTGCCCTCGCCGAACTTCTCGATGATCAGCTCACGCATCTGCTCGGTGCGCGGGGTGATGTTGAGCGGGCCGCCCATCGGCTGTACGGGGTGGTCCGCGATCATCTCCTGGACCTCCTCGCGGCGCCCCTCCAGCTCGTCCAGGTCCTCCTCGGCCGCGGCCAGCTGTTCCTCGGCGTTCTCCTGCGCGGTCTCGTCGCGCTCCAGGGCCTGGCTGAGCTGGTTGATCTTGTCCTGGTTGCTGGTGGACAGGTAGTTGATCACCACCGCGCGGTCGATGACCTCGTCGGGCTCGGCCTCGACGAACAGCGACATCGACAGGCCGATCCCGCTGCTGGTGTAGGTGGCCACCGCCAGGGCGCGCACCTGCTCGCGCGCGGCGTCCACGTCCTCGCGGGTGCTCTGGGCCCGCTCCTCCGCGCGCTCGGCCTCCTGGATGACGCCCTCCATGTCGCGCAGCTCGCCGTTGAACTCCTCGCTCAGGGCCTCCGCGCGGTCCTGGAGGGCGCTCATGTCCTCCGGCTCACCGGGCACCGGCGCCGCCACGGCCGTGGCCTGGGGCGCGAACAGGAAGCTCCCCAGCACAGCCACCGCCAGCGCCGCCACACGCGCGCGGCCCGGGCGCGCGGCGGCGGGAAGGAGGCCCGCCAGGGCCCGGACGCGGTCCGGCCAGCTGAGTTCGGGAGGGTCGGGAGCCCAGAAGTCGGCGAAATCGTCCACTCGGCTCAGATCGTCGGGCTGCACGGTGTGGTCGCTCCTCGGGCCCGCGCGGCCCCCGGGCAAGGGAGCGGAGCGGGCGCTGTTTCTCGTCGTTTCCCACGTGGGGCCGACAGCCGCGGGAGCGGCCTCCGGCCCTGGCCTCTCGCGCACACCCGGGGGCCGGGGGCGAGAGCAACGGGACCGTCATGAGTGTAGGCACTCGCGCGGGGATTCGGGAGGGACAGGACGAATCCACCGTGCCGCGGGAGCCCCGATGTGGTGGATGTAACCCGGCCCGAACAGCGAAATCCGGTGAACCGACCTTTTTCCCCGTGGTTGAGTAGGAAACGTGAAGGCTCCCGTGCACGACCCAGCGACCACCGCGCCCACGCGGTCGGACACCGCCGAGCGGTGTCTGCCGCTGCCCGGCGGACGCTGTCGTGTCCGACCGGTCCCGTGGACCCGCCCGCAGCCCCCGGACACCGGGGAGTAGGGGGCCCCGCCGGGGGCGGCGCGTCCCCGAACCGGCCGCCCCGCGCGGGCGCGCCACCGCTGCCGGCGCCCGCCCGGCCACCGGCGCGCCGCCGCCCGCGCCCGCGGGGCGCTCCGTACGCTCGAACGCGGGCGACGGGCCCGTGCCGGATCCCCGCCGGGCGCCACACCACCGCCAGACGTCGATGGGAACACCGTGATTGACGCAGTGGGCCTCCACAAGGCCTACAGGTTGAAGAAGCACCGGGTGACCGCCCTGGACGGGGTCGACCTGCACGTCGAGCCCGGCGAGATCTTCGGTGTCGTGGGCCAGAGCGGCGCGGGCAAGAGCACCCTGCTGCGCTCGGTCAACCTCCTGGAGCGCCCCGACGCCGGATCGGTCCGGGTCGACGGCGAGGAGCTCACCGCGCTGCGCGGCGCGCGGCTGCGGGTGGCCCGCCGCCGCATCGGCATGGTGCACCAGCACTTCGCCCTGCTGTCCTCGCGCACCGTCGCGGGCAACGTGGCCTTCCCCATGGAGGTCTCCGGCGTCGACCGCGCCCGCCGCAGGAGGCGCGTGGGAGAACTCCTCGAACTCGTGGGCCTGGGGGACAAGGCGCGCGCCTACCCCTCCCAGCTCTCCGGCGGTCAGAAGCAGCGGGTGGGCATCGCCCGCGCGCTGGCATCCGACCCCAAGGTGCTGCTCAGCGACGAGGCCACCTCCGCGCTCGACCCGGCCACCACCGACGCCATCCTCGCCCTGCTGCGCCGCCTGCGCGACGAGCTGGGCCTGACCATCCTGCTGATCACCCACGAGATGGACGTGATCAAGCGGATCTGCGACTCCGCGGCGATCATGGAGAACGGCGCGTTCCTGGAGTCGGGCCGGGTGCTCGACCTCATCGGCACCCCCGGCTCGCTGCTGGCGCGCTCGCTCTTCCCGCTGCCCGCGCACGGCGGCCCCGACACGGTCTACGTCACCTACCCGCGCTCCTTCGACGAGCCGCTCATGTCCGAGCTCACCCGCCGCTTCGACGTGGACGTCAACATCCTGGGCGGCGGCGTGGAGGAGGTCGCCGGGCAGTCCGTGGGCCGCCTGAGCGTGGACCTGCGCGGCGACCGCCGCGACCAGGCGCTCGCCTACCTGTCCGAGCACGGCCTGCTGGTCGAGGAGGCCCGCAAGTGAGCACCAACCCCGCCGACGTCCTCCACCTCGCCGCCGCTGCCGGGGGAACCGGTCCCTGGGACGCCGTCGTCGCGTTCGTCCAGGCCTGGCCCGCGATGTGGCCGCACCTGTGGCTGGGCACCCTGGACACCGTCTACATGGTGTGGTGGGCCACCGTCGTCAGCGTCCTGTTCGGCCTGCCGCTGGGCGTGCTGCTGGTGGCCACCGACCGGGGCGGGCTCATCCCCGCCCCCGCCGTGCGCGCCGTGCTCAGCGCCGTCGTCAACATCGGCCGCTCGCTGCCGTTCATCGTCCTGATGGTGGCGGTGCTCGCCCTGACCCGCCTCCTGGTGGGCACCACCCTGGGCCCCACGGCCGCGATCGTGCCCCTGAGCATCGGCGCGATCCCCTTCTTCGCCCGCCTGGTGGAGACCTCCCTGCGCGAGGTGGACCGCGGGGTTGTCGAGGCCGCGCACGCCATGGGCACCCGCCGCGTCACCATCGTGGGCAAGGTGATGCTGCCCGAGGCCCTGCCCGGACTCATCGCGGGCCTGGTGATGACCGTGGTCACCCTCATCTCCTACTCGGCGATGGCCGGTGCCATCGGCGGCGGCGGCCTGGGCGACCTGGCCATCCGCGAGGGCTACCAGCGCTTCAACGACCACTACCTGTGGGCCACCGTCATCCTGCTGATCGTCATCGTGCAGATCGCGCAGAGCCTGGGCGACCTGCTGGTGCGCCGCCTGGCGCGGCGCTGAAGCGACCGGGTACACACAGAAGAGCGACCCCCTCCCCCCACGAGTTGTCCTGACGGCACGGAGGGAGACGGCGATGACCGGAGACGCGAGGAGGCGCACGGCGCGGGGCACCGCTGCCGCGGCGACGGCGGCGGTGCTGCTGGCGTCCTGCGGAAGCCCCAGCGAGCGGGCCCAGGAGGAGACCGGCGGGGAGGACGTGACCGTCCTGAGGATCGGCGCCACGCCGACACCGCACGCCGAGATCCTGGAGTTCGTCGACGAGAACCTGGCGGCCGACGCGGGCCTGGCCCTGGACGTGTCCGTGTACACCGACTACAACCAGCCCAACGCGGCGCTAGCCGAGGGCGAACTGCACGCCAACTACTACCAGACGCGGCCGTTCCTGGAGGAGTACCTCCAGGGCAACCCGGACGCGGACCTGAGCTACGTGGCGGACGTGCACCTGGAGGCCTTCGGCGTCTACTCCCAGGAGCTGACCGACCTGGCGGACCTGCCCGAGGGAGCGCAGATCGGCGTGCCCAACGACACCTCCAACATGGCCCGGGCCCTGGACCTGCTCGACACCGAGGGCGTCATCACCCTGGCCGACACGGGCGACGAGGCGCCCTCGGTCGACGACGTCGAGGACAACCCGCTCGACGTCACGATCACGCCGGTGGAGGCGGCCCAGCTGCCGCGCTCGCTCCAGGACCTGGACGCGGCGGTCGTCAACGGCAACTACGCCCTGGAGGCGGACCTGACCTCCACCGCCAACGTGCTGGCCTGGGAGGAGACCGAGGACAACCCCTACGCCAACGGGCTGGTGGTGCCCACGCACGACATCGGCGACGAGGAGATCGTCCGGCTCGACGAACTCCTGCACAGCGACGAGGTGCGCGCGTTCATGGAGGAGCGCTGGCAGGGCGTCGTGGTCCCCGTCGGCGGCGAGGGCACCTGAGGGCGGAGCCGGAGGGCCGTGCGGGCGGTGCCGCGGGATCCCGCCGCACGGCCGTCGCGGCACGGGTACGGTACGGAGCCGGTCCCGGGGCGCTCCTGCGGGGTGCCCCGGGGGCGCCTCGGAGCCGTCGCCACCACCGCTTTCCCGTAACGTTTGGATTGCGGTGCGAGGGCTGTTGATTGACATCAAGGTACTTCTCTGTTTCTTTTATGGGAGCGCTCCCAAACGATGTCCCCTCGTCATGGAAGGTGCGTACACCAGCAGTGAGCAACCGCAACGATTTCCCTGAGGGCTTCCTCTGGGGGGCGGCCACCGCCTCGTTCCAGATCGAAGGCGCCACGACCGCCGACGGCCGAGGCCGCAGCATCTGGGACACCTTCGCCGAGACACCCGGCAAGGTCCTGGGCGGAGACACCGGCGACCCCGCCGACGACCACTACCACCGCTACGCCGACGACGTCGCGCTCATGAGCCAGCTCAACCTGGGCGCGTACCGCTTCTCCGTCGCCTGGCCGCGGATCATCCCCGAGGGCACCGGCGCCGTGAACCAGGCCGGGATCGACTTCTACGACCGCCTGGTGGACACCCTCCTGGCGGCCGGGATCCAGCCCTGGGCGACCCTCTACCACTGGGACCTGCCCCAGCCGCTGGAGGACGCGGGGGGCTGGCCCCACCGCGACACCGCCTACCGCTTCCGCGACTACGCCCAGGTCGTCGCCGAGGCCCTCGGCGACCGCGTCAGCAACTGGATGACCATCAACGAGCCCTGGTGCTCGGCGTTCCTCGGCTACGAGAACGGCCACCACGCGCCGGGCCACAAGGACCCGGCCGCGGCTCTGGCCGCCGCCCACCACCTGCTGCTGGGCCACGGCCTGGCGGTCGAGGCGATCCGCTCCACCGGGCACCCCGCCCGGGTCGGCCTCGCCCACAACCAGGCGGTCGTGCGGCCCCACGGCCCCAGCGCCGCGGACGCCCGCGCCGCCCGCCGCGCCGACGGCGTGCGCAACCGCATCTTCACCGACCCCCTGCTCAAGGGCCGCTACCCCGCGGACGTCAGGGAGGACCTCGCCGACGTCAGCGACTTCTCCTTCATCCAGGACGGCGACCTGGACATCACCTCCGCCCCCATGGACTTCCTGGGCGTCAACTACTACTCGCCCGAGTTCGTCGCGGCCTCCGCCAAGGGCCTGGACCCGGCGCTGGTCAGCGGAGAGGGCGGCGCCTGGCTCGGTGCCGAGCGCGAGGAGGTGCACGTCTCGCAGGGGCTGCCCGTCACGCACATGGGCTGGGAGATCGACCCCACCGGCCTGTACGACGTGCTCGCCCGCCTGGCCGGGGAGAGCGGCGGCATCGACCTCTACGTCACCGAGAACGGGTGCGCCTTCGAGGACACCGTCACCGAGGGCGGCGAGGTCAACGACACCGACCGGATCGACTACTACGAGGGCCACCTGAGGGCGGCCAAGGAGGCCGTCCTGGCCGGGGTGCCCCTGCGCGGGTACTTCGCCTGGTCGCTCCTGGATAATTTCGAGTGGGCGTGGGGATACTCCCGCAGGTTCGGCATCGTGCACGTCGACTACGAGACGCAGCGCAGGACCATCAAGGACAGCGGTCACTGGTACGCCGAACTGGCCAAGACGGGGCAGTTCCCCGAGCGTTAGGACACGTCCGGCGCACGCTGCCCCTCGCGTGGCGGGGTAGGCGTCCGCCGAGCACGTCCTGCATCGCGCCGGACCGCCGCCGCGCACGCGGCGGCGGTCCGGCGAACCGCGGAAGGATCGTGGGGTGTCCCCAAGGGCACCCCACACAGTCGTTCCGGGCGGGTATGACCGTGGATGCCCGTCGCACACGCCGCCGCCCCGGGGAAGCAGTCCCCGGGGCGGCGGGACACGATCCCAGAGGGAGCCTCGAAGTGGCCAAGACCGGTGGTGGTCGGAAGCGTCCGACCCTGGAGATGGTGGCGCAGCGCGCCGGGGTCGGACGAGGGACCGTCTCGCGGGTGATCAACGGGTCCGCGCAGGTGAGCCCCCGCACCCGGGAGGCCGTGCACGCCGCGATCGCCGAACTCGGCTACAGCCCGAACCAGGCCGCGCGCACCCTGGTCACCAGGCGCACCGACACGATCGCGCTGGTCGTCTCCGAGCCCCGGGACCGGCTGTTCTCCGACCCCTTCTTCGCCGACATCATCCGCGGCGTGAGCTCGGTCCTGCACGAGCGCGACCTCCAGCTCATGCTCACCACGGCCCGGACCGAGGCCGAGCACAAGCGCGTGGGCGACTACCTCAGCGGCTTCCACGTGGACGGGGCGCTGCTGATCTCCCTGCACAGCGACAACCCGCTCTCGGCCCGGCTGGACGAGGCCGGGGTGCCGGTCGTCCACGGCGGTCGCCCGCACTCGCCCGAACAGCCCGCGCCCTACTGCGTCGACATCGACAACATCGGCGGGGCCCGGGTGGCCATCCGCCACCTCCTGGAGCGCGGGTGCCGACGGGTGGCCGCCATCACCGGCCCCCTGGACATGAACGCCGGCGTGGAGCGCCTGCGCGGCTACCGCGAGGTCATGGCCGCCGCCGGGCTGGAGGTCGACGACAGGCTCGTCGTGCAGGGCGACTTCAGCGTGGAGGGGGGAGCCGAGGCGATGGAGCGGCTCCTGGACACCGGGCTGGAGCCCGACGCGGTGTTCGCGGCCTCCGACATGATGGCGCTCGGAGGACTGCGGGTGCTGCGCGCACGCGGCCTGAGCGTGCCCGGGGACGTGGCACTGGTGGGCTACGACGACACCGTCATGGCCCAGCACAGCGACCCGCCGCTGACCACCATCCACCAGCCCACGGTGCAGATGGGACAGGAGATGGCGCGGCTGCTGGTGGACGTGGCGATCCCGCGTACGGCGGAGGCCGAGACCGTCATGCTCGGCACCCACCTGGTCGTCCGCGAGACCGGCTGAGCCGCGGGGCGTCCCGGCGCCGCCGACGCCCGCGCGCACACCGCCCCGCAGTGCTCTGACCCGCTCGTTCACGCCCTCCCGGGTGGACGCGGTGCGGTGACTGTGCAAGGCTGGTCGCGATTTCGCGGGAGACGGTGGGAGCGCATGGAGCGGGAACCGACACACAACCGGTGTGCGATTTCCTCGTGCGGATGGTGTGAGCGGGACGGCGTCGACTGCCGGTTCTGCTCCGGCACGGGCTGGTGGCGACCCGAGCGGCCGCACCGCGACGGCAGCGGGGTGATCGTCTGGCTCCGCGTCGACGAGCCCTGCCGCGGGTGCGCGGGCACGGGCAAGGAGCACAGCCCCACCGCCGCCCTCTGAGCGTGGACGCGCCGCCCCTTCCGCGGTGGACAAGGAGAAGCACATGCGCTGGGTGACCTATCTGTCGCCGAGCGGCGGCAGCGAGCGCGCCGGAGCCCTGGACGACGGCGACGTGCTGGGCAGCCCCGACCCCGTCCGTCTCGCCGACCTGCTGGAGGCGGGCGGTGACGTCCTGGCCGGGGCCCACGAACGCGCCGTCGCCGAGCCGATCGAGATCATCGTCGAGCCGGAGGCGCGCATGTGCGCCCCGCTGGTCCCGGCGGAGCCGGTGCCGGTCCGGGCGGGCGACGAGGTCTGGCAGGTCCCCCCGGAACTGGTGCGGGGCTCGGACGACGCCGTGCCGCCCCGGGCGCGTTCGGCCCGCGTGGGCGTGGCCGCCGTCGCCGGGGGAGGGGCGTCGGTGAGCGCCTACACGCCGGCCTGCCTGTGGCTGGACGGTGCGGGGCAGCCGGTGCAGCTGACCCTGGGACCGGTGCTGACCACCGCCGACGAGGTGCCGGGGGAACCGCTGGGCGTGAGCGCCTCGGTGGAGGAGGGGGAGCTGGGCCGCGGCCTGGTGGACCCCGCGCACGAGTGGCTGGTGGCGGGCCCGGGACGGGTGCGCGCGTTGCTGCCGGTGGCGACCCCACCGCTGGAGACCGACGACGAGCTTTTCGTGGACGCCGACGTCCTGGGCACCTTCGAGGTCCGTGTCGGCTCCCAGGTCTGACCGCGGCCGCGGTGCTCCCCGGTGGACTGGCCGGAAGCGTCGCTGCGTGCCACGAGGGTTACGACCTGCGTCTTAGCCGGTGTCGGCGCCCGAACCCGCTGCAAGTACAAGGTCACGGCGGAGGGGGGGGGACGCGGCGGACCCTCGCGGTCCCGGCCCTAGGGGGTGAACTCCCAGTGCCAGGGTTCGAAGCCGCCGCGGGCCCAGGGCGGGTTGTGCCAGCCGTGGGCGGGCGCGTGGGCCAGCATCCACCGGTGCTCGGCGGTGCCGAGGGTGTTCACGCCGCCGCACAGGTCCACGGCCAGGCCCAGGCCGTGCTGGCTCGTCCCGGGCCGGGCGGCCATACCGGGCACCATCTCCTGGAACAGGCGCACCTGCTCGTGGTAGGGCCGGTAGGAGTCGGCCACGCACATCGGCCGTCCGAACGCCTCGCGGTAGTCGCCGTCGAGTTCGATGAAGGCCTCGGCCGCGTCGGAGCGCAGCCGCTCGCCGGGCTGGGGCAGGGGGCACAGCACCGACTCCGGGATCCGTCCGTTGGCGTGGGCGGTCGCGACGCCCCCGGTGCACCCGTGGTCGGCGCTTTCCGCGACGGGAATTCCCTCCCCGCCGCCCTTTTCGCCATTGTGCCAATAGTCATTGTCGTCTTTTTCGTCCTGCACCGAACCCTCGGGGGAGTTCGCGGCCCGGGCGTCGCGCAGCGCCTCCTCGCGCCGCCTCTCCGCGGCCTCGGCGTCGCGCACCTCCGCGAGCCGCGCCTCCAGCCGGGTCTGCTCCTCCAACAGGTCCTCCAGCGCCGCCTCCTGGTCGGCCACGGCCTCCACCGCGTCCTCCCGGGCGCTCCTGGCGTCCCCGACCGCCTCGGCCTGCTCCGTCCGCGCGGTCTCGGCGACTTCGGCGAGGGTGTCGGTGGCCACCCGCGCGGCCTCGGCGCGGCCCACGTCGGCCTCCCGGTGCGAACCGAGCAGGGTCAGGTAGGCGCCCCGTTCGAGCATCCCGGTGGGCCCCTCGGGCCCGGCCCAGGCGTTGACCATGCCCAGCTCGCCGCCCTTGTAGGCGGTGGCGGCCTGGCGGGCGGCGGCCAGGCGGGCCGTCTCGCCGCGCTCGTCGGCCTCCCCCGCGCGCTCCTCCGCCTCGCGGCTGCGCTCGGTCAGCTCGGTGAGGCGTTCGCGCTCGGCCTCGTAGCGCTCGATCTTCTCCGACGCCTCCTGGCGCAGCGTCTCCATGTTCGCGCGCAGCGCGGCCAGTTCCACCCGCACGCTCCCCAGCGCGGTCCCCGCCGAGTCGCCGCCGTCGGAGGCGGCCCCGGGCGCGGCGGTGGAGAGACAGAGCAGCACCGCGAGGCCGGCCGGAAGCGCGGCGCTGACCGAAAAGGCGCGTACGGAGGGTCCGCGGGTTTTCCCGCGGGCAGAACCCTTCGCTTTCGCTTTGTCACCGAGTGTGTGTGATCCAGGACATGACGAGGCACGCATTTCCGCTTCCTCCCCGGGACCTGCGTCTACCGTCTTGTCACGATGTCATGTCGGTGGGGTGTTGGTGGGGAAGCTGGCGGTGTGTCCAAAAAGTTACCTCAGTCCCGGGATGGTTTCGGACGCCATCCCTGACCTGGCACATCGGCCATAATGCCGAGAATGACAGGCATTATGTACCGGTCAGGGGAAGAAGATCCCGCTGATCGCCGTCAAACCGCCGAAGCGAGTCCTTCGCGCCCATTGGTACGCTATCCACCGCACGCGCACCTACGGAGATCTTCGGGTGCGCGGCTCCTCTCATCCCAGGCGAGTCCAGCGGACAGTCTTCACATCTCCCCACATTCCCGCCGCTTCCGGCTCGGTGGACCTCGTGGTCTGTACCGATTTCCCCGAAGAGCCTTCGGTTGGAGCGGTCGACCCCTGGGGGCCAACCAGCCGCTCGAAGCGGCGACACGAAAGGTTGCGAGGGTCCGTGTCGACACGAGCGACGAAAAACGGGGCCGGCGCGCAGAGCGAGGCAGCGCAGGCCGAACATGCCGATGCCACGCCCAAGCGCAGAGCCGACTGGTGGCGGCCACGTAACTGGCGGGTGCGCTCCCGGCTGGTGGCCCTCATCGTCATCCCCACCGCGGTAGCCCTGGCGCTCGGCGGCCTGCGGGTCTACGAGGCGGCGGTCTCCACCGTCACCCACGCGCACATCCAGGACCGCGCCGAGGTGGGCGTCCTCATCGTGGAGCTGGCCAACCAGCTGGGCCACGAGCGAAGCGCCAGCGCGGTCTACATCTCCGACAACGCCGACCCCGCGCGGCGCTCGGACGAGCTTCGCCAGCGGATGGAGGAGGAGCGCGACGCCTCCCGCGACCTCCAGCAGACCCTCACCGCCCGCCTGGACGACATGGGCGAGGTGGACACCGAGACCGCCACGAGCCGCCTGACCAGCATGCGCAGCCAGCTCTCCACGGTGGAAGCCCTGCGCACCGAGGTCGACGAGACCCGTATCACCGTCCTGCCGGTGGTCACCAAGTACCGCGCGATCACCCGCTCGCTGGCCGAGTTCAACCAGACGATGGCGGACGAGACCGGCGACACCGACCTGCGCGAGAGCGTGCGCACGCTGACCGCGCTGTCCACCGCCCGGGACCAGCTCTCCTACGAGACCGCGCTGATGGGCCACTCCCTGGCCCGCAACACGATGACCGGCGGTGTCGCCGAGGCCATCGACTCCGCGCGAGCCCGCTACGAGAGCGAGATCTCCAACTTCGTCCAGGCCGCCTCCGAGGAGCAGCGGCAGATCTTCGACGACAACTTCACCGGTCTGGAGGTCAGCCAGGTCTCCACGATGCGCATGCGCGTGATGTACCGCGCCGACCGCCAGGACGACCTCACCGGTGTGACCGCCAACGACGGCCCCGAGGACTACCGCGAGATCGCCGACGTGGCCCTGGGACGCCTCCAGACGGTCGAGGAGGGCATCGCGCAGGGCATCGCCGCCGACGCCAACGCCCTGCGCGACGAGGCCATGGGCCGCGCCCTGATCGACCTCCTCGTCGTCGCGGCCGTGCTCCTGGCGGTCTTCGTCCTCACCTCCCTCGTGGTCCGCTCCCTGGTGCGCCCCCTGCGCTCCCTGGAGGACGGCGCGCGCCGGGTCGCCGAGCGCGACCTGCCCGACGCGATCAACCGGATGCAGGAGGCCGGGACGGTCCCCGAGAACGTCAAGGTCACCCCGATCGAGGTCGACACCCACGACGAGATCGGCGAGGTCGCCCGCGCCTTCGACGACGTCCACCGCGTCGCGCTCACCCTGGCCTCCGACGAGGCCGCGCTGCGCAGCAACGTCAACGCGATGTTCGTCAACCTGTCCCGCCGCAGCCAGACCCTGGTGGAACGGCAGCTGCGCCTCATCGACGGCCTGGAGCAGTCCGAGCAGGACGCCGACCGCCTCTCCGACCTGTTCCAGCTGGACCACCTCGCCACGCGCATGCGCCGCAACAACGAGAACCTGCTGGTCCTGTCCGGCCAGGACAACACCCGCAAGTGGGCCCAGCCCGTCCCGCTGGTCGACGTCCTGCGCGGCGCCGTCTCCGAGGTCGAGCAGTACGAGCGCGTCAACGTGCGCGCCCCCTCCCACATCTCGGTGCTCGGCCGCCCCGTCAACGACGTCATCCACCTGGTCGCCGAGCTGGTGGAGAACGCCACCTCGTTCTCCCCGCACGACACCGAGGTCCTGGTCAGCGCCAAGACCCTCGACAACGGCGGCGTCCAGGTCGACGTCACCGACAGCGGCATCGGCATGGCGCCGGAGGACATGGCGGGGATCAACGCCCGTCTGGCCGCCCCGCCGGTCATCGACGTCGCGGTCTCTCGCCGCATGGGCCTGTTCGTGGTCTCGCGCCTGGCCCACCGCCACGGTGTCAGGCTGCGCCTGGAGGAGGCGCACGGCGGCGGAACCACCGCGCACGTCATCTTCCCGCCGGACCTGCTGATCACCCCGGTCGAGGGCCAGCACGCCCTGGGCGGCGCGGACAGCCGTCCCGAGCTCACCTCGGGCGTGCCCAACACCTACGCCGACGCCGAGGCGGCCTTCGCCTCCACCCCGGCGCCCGTCGAGCCGAACGACCCCTGGCAGACCCAGGAGAGCGGCAGCGTCCCGGGCGACCTGGGCGGTCTGCCCAGGCGCCAGCCCACCGGGTCCCACCCCGAGGAGCACCCGCCCAGCGGGCAGGACCTGTGGGGCAACACCAGCACCGGTTCGGTGTGGGACACCACCAGGGGAGCCGGGACCACCGGGGCCTCCTCCGGCGGCGCCAACGGCCAGCCCGTGGTCGACCCCTACGACGCCTCCGAGGACGACGAGCCCCAGCGCCCGCAGCCCGAGAGCGGCGGACGCAACTTCTTCGACCCGAGCCCCCGGGGCGACTCCTTCGGCGGCGGCTCCGTGGGCCGCTCGTCGGACACCGGGTCCTTCAGCAGGCCCTCCGACACCGGTGCCTTCCGCCGCCCCACCGGCGACACGGGCGAGTTCCGCCGACCCGCCACCGACACCGGCGCGTTCCGCCCCACGGCGAACGAGTCCCACGACGTGTTCGGCAACACCGGCGCGCAGTCGGGCGGCCACAACGGAGCCTCCTCCGACAACGGCGCGTCCGCGGGCGGCGAGGCCTTCTCCGGCAACGGCTCGGGCCACGCGTTCGGCGGCCGCGACACCGGCGCCCACGAGCGTCCCGCGGCCAGGGAGCGTGACGACAACACCGAGACCTTCCCGGCGGTCCCCTCGTCCCAGGACGGCGGAAACTGGCGCTCCGGGGGCATCGACTCCCGCGAGGGGTACGGCTCGACCGCCTACCTCTCCCGCCGCTACGGTGGCGCCCAGGGGCCGAACAACACCGTCGTGCCGCCCACCCCGTCGGGTGAGGAGAGCGACTCGCTGCCGATCTTCGACGCGATCGAGTCCAACTGGTTCAAGCGCCGCAGCGGCGGCCCCACGGTGGACACGACCGAGACCGGCCCGATCCAGCAGGTCCCGGCGGCCCAGGAGCAGCGCTCCCCGGGCGGCACCGACCAGGCGTCCCGTCCCGCCCAGGGGGCCCGCTCCGACCAGGAGTGGACCTCCGCGGCCGACCGCGGCTGGAAGGCCGCGCGCACCGCCGCGGAGCCCCGGGCGGACGGGCTGACCACCTCGGGCTTGCCAAAACGCGTTCCCAAGGCAAACCTTGTTCCGGGGACGGCGCCCAAGCCGGAGAACTTCAAGCAGATGCCCACGCGCAGCGCGGACCGCGTCCGCAACCGCTTCTCGGGCTTCCAGAAGGGCGTCCGCGAGGGACGGGACCGGCTCGGGGAAGGCCCGACGGAGAGGTGACCTCAGTGGAACCTGGTGGGACGGGGTCCCCCTTAATCCCAGGGGCTGGATGCAATAGCATCTACCGAGCTTCTCGGACGCGTCTTACCCACAGCTTGACGAGAGCAGAACACCAGACTCCCGGCCACCCCCACGGGAGGGGCCGGGCAGTTCGTAGAGGCAGTGCTGTCACATGCCGTGCCGGCGGTAGCAGTGCCCAGAGACCAGCCGGCGAAACTGGACAGGAGATCAGATGAGTCGACAGGTGAATGAACTCAACTGGTTGATCACTGACTTTGCCGACCGTGTCCCCGATGTCGCCCACGCGATCGTCGTCTCCTCTGACGGCCTTCCGTTGGCCTCGTCGGCGGGCTTCCCCACGGACCGGGCCGACCAGCTGGCGGCCATCGCCTCCGGTCTGTCGAGCCTGACGCAGGGTGCTGCCCGGGTGTTCGAGGGTGGAGCGGTCGCCCAGACCGTCGTGGAGATGGAGCGGGGGCTGATGCTCATCATGGCCATCAGTGACGGCTCCTGCCTCGCGGTCCTGGCGTCGGCTGAGAGCGACCTGGGTCTGGTCGCGTACGAGATGACCCTGCTCGTCGAGCGGGCGGGGCGGGCGCTGACACCAACGGCGCGCACCTCGGGAATCCACTGAACCACCACCGACAGGAGGAAGTGGTGGCACCTCACAGTAGAGATGCCGGGAGCGCCTCGTGGTTCGGACAACAGCCGAGCGGTCCCCCCACGGGGGGAATGCCGGCGGTTCCGGGCGGCGGAGATGTTCCCCGACCAATCCAACAACCGTACGACCAACGATCCGCTGCGGGGAGCGCGCCCAGTTCTCTGGTCCGTCCCTACGCGGTGACCAAGGGCCGCACCAAGCCGAAGTCGCAGCTTCCCCTGGAAGCCCTGATCTCGGCCACCGCGGCGGCCCGCAACGAGTCTGGGACGCTGACGCCCGAATGGCAGGCGATCAGCGACCTGTGCCGGGAATGGCGTTCCGTGGCGGAGATCTCCGCGCTGTTGCGGATGCCGCTCGGTGTGGCGCGGGTGCTTGTGGCGGACATGTCCGAGCAGGGACTGGTCCAGATCAGGTCCTCGCTCAACAACGACGCCCGTCCCAACACCAACCTGCTTGAAAGGGTGCTCAGTGGACTTCGCAAGCTCTAGCCCAGCCGAGGAAGGCGGTGCTGGGGGGAACGCGATGACGTCGGTCAAGATCGTCGTCGCCGGGGGCTTCGGTGTCGGGAAGACGACATTCGTTGGCTCCGTCTCCGAGATCGTGCCGCTGACCACCGAGGCGGTCATGACCAGCGCCAGCGTCGGGGTGGACGACCTCGCAAAGACGCCGGACAAGCAGACCACCACCGTGGCGATGGACTTCGGCCGCGTCTCCCTCGACTCCGACCTGATCCTGTACCTGTTCGGCACCCCCGGACAGCACCGGTTCTGGTTCATGTGGGACGACCTGGTCAAGGGCGCCATCGGCGCCGTCGTGCTGGTGGACACCCGCCGCCTGGCGGACTGCTTCCCCGCGATCGACTACTTCGAGGAGGCGCGTCTGCCCTTCATCGTGGGGATCAACGGGTTCGACGGCTACTACCCCCACGCGGCCGACGAGGTCCGGGACGCGCTGACGCTCAGCCCGGAGATCCCGATCGTCCAGGTGGACGCCCGTGACAAGGCCTCCACCAAGTCGACGCTCATCACCCTCGTCGAGCACGCCATCACGGTGGGGGACCCCGAGGGCGCGGCCGGACAGCCCACTTCCACGGGCGGCCAGAACTCCTGGCGCTAGGAGGGCCACCCGGGCCGGGGTCCCGCACAGAGCACGGCCCGGTTCCCGTCGGACGGGAACCGGGCGTCTGTGCTGGCATCATGGCGCCATGAGCTCTTCCTCCCAGCCCGACCCAGAGGCGATGACCAGGCGGTTCCGCGAGGTGGCCGAGCGCGTGCTCGACTCCCTGCTCCACGACGCCCCCGAGTGGGCCCTGGAACTGGGCGACACCCGTGGCGCCTCCCGTCTGTCCGACCACTCCGCCGAGGCCGACGTGCGCCGCGTCTCCGTGCTCACCGACGCCCTCGGCTCCCTGGACGAGATCGACCCCGACCTCGTCCCCGTCGGCGACCGGGTCGACCTGGAGGTGCTGCGGACCCGCGTCAGCGCCGACCTGTGGCACACCGCGGAACTGCGCCCGCACACGTGGGACCCGCTGCTGTACTCGCCGGGCGAGGCCCTGCACGCCCTCGTGGAACGCGGGGTCCTGCCCCTCCCCGAACGCCTGTCGGCGCTCGCCGCGCGCTGCGCGGCCCTGCCCGACTACCTCGCCACCGCCCGCTCGCGCCTGTCGGAGGGCTCCGGCATGCCCCGCGTGCACGTGGAGACGGCCCTGGCCCAGGCGGCCGGGGCCCGTGCCATGCTCGCCTCCGACGTGCCCGCCCTGGCCGCGGGAGGAGCGCCCTCCGACCTGGAACCGGCCCGCGAGGCCGCCCTGGCGGCCGTGGAGGAGCACGCTGCCTGGCTGCGCGACCGGCTGGAGACCGCCACCGCCGACCCCCGCCTGGGGGAGCGCGACTTCGCCGCCCAGCTCTGGTACACCCTCGACTCCGAACTCTCGCCCGAGGCGCTGCTGGTGCGCGCCGAGAGCGACCTGCTCGCCACGGAGGAGGCGATCGCCGAGACGGCGGCCGAGTACCTGGGCGGGACGCGCCGACGCGAGGGGGTGGCCGAGGCGCTCGCCGAGCTGGCCGCACGGGGCGCCACCGACGCCGACACCGTCCGTCCCGCCTGCGCCGACGCCCTCCTGCACCTGAACGAGCGGGTGCGCGCGCTGGACGTCGTCACGGTCCACGACGACCCCGTCCGGATCGTCCCGATGCCCGAGGCCCGCCGCGGGGTGTCGGTGGCCTACTGCGAGCCTCCCGGCCCCCTCGACCCGCGTGCCGGGGAGCAGGCGACCCTGGTCGCGGTGGCCCCGCCGCCCGAGGACTGGCCCGCCGAGCGCAGGGAGTCGTTCTTCCGCGAGTACAACGCGGGCATGCTGCGCAACCTCATGGCCCACGAGGCCGTGCCGGGGCACGCGCTCCAACTCGCCCACGCCGCCCGCCACGAGGGCGGCACCCGGGTGCGCCGGGTCCTGTGGAGCGGCACCTTCGTGGAGGGCTGGGCGGTCTACGCCGAGGAGGTTCTGGCCCGCCACGGCTGGTCCGGCGACCGGCGCGAGGACCTGGCCCTGCGCCTGGTACAGCTCAAGATGCGCCTGCGGATGATCATCAACGCGATCCTGGACGTGCGCCTGCACACCGGCGACCTCACCGAGGCCGAGGCGATCTCCCTGATGACCCGGCGCGGGCACCAGGAGGAGGGCGAGGCCGTCGGCAAGTGGCGCCGGGCCCAGCTCACCAGCGCCCAGCTGTCCACCTACTACGTGGGCTACGCGGAGGTCTCCGACATCGCGAGCGACCTGGCCCTGGCCCGGCCCGCGCTCACCGAGCGCGAGCGCCACGACGCGATGCTCGCCCACGGCAGCCCGCCCCCGCGCCACCTGCGCACCCTGCTGGGGCTGTAGGAAACCGGATCAGAGCAGTCGGCGCCGCCAGGCGACCTCGCGGTCCAGCTGTCCCGTCTCCACGAACAGGCGCACCTGGTGCGTGTCGGGGAGCCTGCGGGCCAGCTCGCGGCGGTCGGCCTCCTCGAAGCCGAGCCCCCGCCAGAAGGGCCCCGAACGGCGGCTGAACAGCCAGGCCCGCCGCGCGCCCAGCCCGGCCGCCCGGCTGATCGCGTGGCGGGCCAGCACGGACCCGGCGCCCGCACGGCGCCGGTCCTCCCGGACGGCCACGCTGCGGATGAGGGCGTCGCGGCCGTCGGCGCTGAGCTCGAAGCCGGTCGTGGCGGCGACGGACCCGTCGGCGTCCCGTTCGATCCACAGGCGCACCGACGGCGAGTCGAGTCCGCTCAGGGTCAGGTCGACCCCGCGCAGGAAGACGGTGAGGGCTTCGAGGTCCGCTGGAACGGCGGGACGGAGTGTGCTCACGGGCGCCGATCCTACAAAGCGTCCGGGAAAGCCCCGCCGGGCACCCGTGGGCACCCGGCCGACGGACAACCACGAACCGTGTGGCCGGCGGTGCGCCGGACGCTCCACCTCCTCGGGGCCGCTGTTCCCGGGCCCCCGACCTCTCACCCGTCGGGGCGGGTCACGGCTGAAGGGATCGACTCCCACCCGCCGGGCCGGACACCGGGACGGGCGCACACCCGTACGGGCGGGCACTCCGGCCGCTCCCCACGCGTTGGTACACCGGCGGCTGTGCCAGGCGCGACCGGATCCCGCGGAGTTGTCCACAGGCCGGTTCGGGTTCGACCCGCGGTCGCCACCGCGCTTCTATGCTGGAGACGCGAGAGAGTACGGACAGGCGACGGAAACGGACGAGCCATGCGCGGTGCCGACAACGAGCACGGAGACGTTCCGATCGACCCTCCCGGCACGGGCACGGGGAGCCCCGACGGCTGGGAGCGACTGTGGACGCCACACCGCATGGCCTACGTCAAAGGCGAGGGCAAGCCCAGCGGCTCGCGCCCCGAGGACGGGTGTCCCTTCTGTCGCGCCCCCGGACTGTCCGACCCCGAAGGCCTCGTGGTCGCCCGGGGCAAGTCGGCCTACGCGGTCCTCAACCTCTACCCCTACAACAGCGGCCACCTGCTGATCTGCCCCTACCGCCACGTGTCCGACTACACAGCCCTGGACGAGGACGAGACCGCGGAGGTGGCCGCCCTCACCCAGGCGGGCATCCGGGCGCTGGGCGCCGCCTACGGGCCGCAGGGCTTCAACGTCGGCATGAACCTCGGCGGCGCGGCCGGTGCCGGGATCGCGGCCCACCTGCACCAGCACATCGTTCCCCGCTGGGGCGGCGACGCCAACTTCATGCCCGTGGTCGGCCGGACCAAGGTGCTGCCCGAGATGCTGGAGCAGACCCGGGCCAGGGTCGCCGCGCACTGGCCCAGAGACTAGGGCGCGTCCCACGGGAACACGCGACATGCCCCCGGACGCCGCCCCGTCCCCCACGAGTCCACCCGAGCCGCCCGAGCTCACCTGCGCCAACCCGAACCCACCGAACCCACCGACCCACGCGAACCCGCACAGCCCGACCCCCGAGCCGCCCCCGCCGGCGCGGTTCCCACCCCGAGCCGCCCCGCCGGTGCGGTTCCCACCCCCGCGACCCTTCCCGCCCTACGATTCCAAGAAGACATGCTGAGAATCCTTCGCCCCATGATCTCCCGGGTCACCACTCCGCTCGGCCGGAGCCTGGCCCGCCTCGGCCTCACACCGAACATCGTCACCATCGTCGGCGCCCTCGGCGTCGTCGTCAGCGCCCTGTACTTCTATCCGCAGGGACAGCTGTACGCCGGGTCGGTCGTCGTCACCGTCTTCGTGCTCTTCGACATGCTCGACGGGGCCGTGGCCAGGGCCCGCGACAGCGCCAGCGCGTTCGGCGCCTTCCTCGACTCCAGCCTCGACCGGGTCGCCGACGCCGCCATCCTCGCCGGGCTCCTGTGGTGGTTCATCGGTGAGGGCGACGACCCCCTGCTCGCCGGACTCGCCCTCTTCTGCCTGGTCAGCGGCTTCATGGTGTCCTACATCAAGGCCCGGGCCGAGGGGCTGGGCGTCAACTGCGACGTCGGCGTCGCCGAGCGCACCGAGCGCCTGGTGGTCATCCTCGTCGCCGTGGGCCTCGGCGGCCTGGACGTGCCCTACGTCCTCGCGGGCGGCCTGTGGCTGTTGGCCGCGATGAGCCTGCTCACCGTCCTCCAGCGCCTGGTGGAGACCCGCGCCCGCCTCAACGACCCCGACTACGCCGAGGGCGCCGCGGGAACCGGCGAAGCCAACAGCGGAGCCTGAGCACACGCGAAACAGGGAGACCGGGAACGGGGACACGACGTGGACGAACGCACGGCCGACCTGGCCTACACGGCGGGGTGGACGGTGATCCGCCGCACGCCCGAGCGTGCGGGGCGGGCGGTGTTCCAACGCCTGGCCGACCGCTCCTGGCGAGCCCACGACGAGAGCACACGCGGCCTGGAGCGCAACCTGAGGCGCCTGGTCGGACCCGGCGCCACCGACGCCCAGCTGCGCGCGCTCTCCCGCGCGGGCATGCGCTCCTACATGCGCTACTACTACGAGATGTTCCGCCTCCCCGCGATGAGCGAGGAGTACGTCCTGGGCCGGACCCGCGCCACCGGGATCGAGGTACTGGAGAAGCACGTCCGGTCGGGCCGCGGCGTGGTCGCCGCCCTGCCCCACATGGGCAACTGGGACCACGCCGGAGCCTGGATCGCCCTGAGGGGCACCCCGCTGACCACCGTCGCCCAGCGGCTGCGCCCCGAGAGCCTGTTCCAGCGCTTCACCGCCTACCGCGAGTCCCTGGGCATGGAGGTGCTGCCGTTGACCGGAGGCTCGGGCACCGTGGGCACCCTGGCCCGGCGGCTGCGCGAGGGCGGCCTGGTGTGCCTGCTCGCCGATCGCGACATCGGCGGCACCGGCCTGGAGGTGGACTTCTTCGGGGAGCGTGCGCGCGTGCCCGCGGGGCCCGCCGCGCTGGCCCTCAACACCGGTGCCGCCCTGATGCCGGTCTCGCTGTGGTACGACGGCCCGTACTGGAACATCCGGGTCCACGACGAGATCCCCGTCGCCGGGGGAGCCACCCGCGCCGAGCGGGTCCAGGCCACGACCCAGGAGCTGGTCCGCGTCTTCGAGGGGGCGATCGCCGAGCACCCCGAGGACTGGCACATGCTCCAGCCGGTGTTCAGCGCCGACCACGTGCGCGCCGTGCGCGAGGGGGCCGGGGAGGCCGCCGTGCCTGAAGTGACGGACGGCGGCACAGCGCCGGGCGGGCCGGGCGACGGTACACCGGACGGGCCGGGCGCACCGGGCGGGGGCACCGTACCGGCCGCGGAGGGAGGGTTCCCCGCGGCGAACGGGGTAGGGGCCCCTCAAGGCAGCGGGGAGAGGGCCCCCGGACGAGACGAACGGAACGGGTGACCGTGGGCATGCGGGTCGGCCTGGTCTGCCCCTACGCCTGGGACGTCCCGGGCGGGGTGCAGCAGCACGTCGGCGACCTCGCCGAGGCGCTCACCGGCATGGGGCACGAGGTGTCGGTACTGGCTCCGGTGGGTGACGCGGACACCGGCGCCCTGCCCGGATACCTCGTTCCCGCCGGAAGGCCGGTCCCGGTGCCCTACAACGGCTCGGTGGCCCGGCTCACCTTCGGCCCCAGGGCCGCCTCGCGGGTGCGCAGGTGGATCGCCGAGGGGGAGTTCGACGTCCTGCACATCCACGAGCCGTCCGCGCCGAGCGTCTCACTGCTGGCGTGCTGGGCGGCCGACGGCCCCGTGGTGGCCACCTTCCACACCGCCAACCCCCGGTCGCGGGCGATGGCGGTGAGCTCCCCCGCGCTGCGTTCGGCGATGGAGAAGATCAACGGCCGCATCGCCGTGTCCGAGGCCGCACGGCGCACCCTGGTCGAACACCTGGGCGGGGACGCCGTGCTCATTCCCAACGGGGTGGCGGTGCGCAGGTTCGCGCACGCCGCCCCCCTGCCCGGCTGGCCGGGCGAGGGCGGCTCGATCGGTTTCCTGGGGCGCCTGGACGAGCCCCGCAAGGGGCTGGGCGTCCTGCTGGAGGCCTTCGTGCTCATGGCCCACGAGCGCCCCGGCCTGCGTCTGATGGTGGCCGGGCCCGGTGACGCCTCGGCGGCCATGGAGACCGTCCCCGCCCACCTGCGCGAACGCGTCGTGCTGCTGGGGCGCCTGGACGACGCAGACAAGGCGCGCGCCTACCACTCCGCCGACGTGTTCTGCGCGCCCAACCTGGGCGGGGAGAGCTTCGGCATCGTGCTGACCGAGGCGATGGCCTCCGGCGCGGCCATCGCGGCCAGCGACATCCCCGCCTTCGCCGCGGTCCTGGACGACGGCGCCGCGGGGGAGCTGTTCGCCGCGGGCGACCCCGCCCACCTGGCCGAACGCGCCGGTGCGCTGCTGGACGCGCCCGGGCGGCGCGCCGAGCTCTCACGTGCCGCCCGCCGAGCGGTGCGCGCCTACGACTGGGACACCGTGGCCGCCGACGTCGCCCACGTCTACCGGACCGTCCTGCTGTGGGACGGGAACGGGGGCGGGGACGGTTACTCCGCGGGGGCGAGCCCGGACGGCGGGCCCCGGGCCACCGCCCTGCTGCCCGGGGCCACCGCCCTGCCGCGCCGGGGGGCGACGTGACCGCGATCGCCGGAGCGGACGCGTTCGCCGGGGGCGCGCCGCGTGTGACCGCCCCCCTTCCGCGCGACTCCCTCCGAGCGCACGCCCCGCTTCTGCGCACATCCGCTCCCGCTCCCACCCCAGCGGAACGGGGTGAACGGCCCTGACCGAGGACGTCCTCTTCGTCGCCACCGTCGTCGGCATCCTCCTGGCCCTGGTGCTGTTCGGCTTCTACCTCTCGTGGCGGGCCACCCGCCTGCACCGCCTGCACCACCGGGTCGACACCGCCCGCGCGGCCCTGGAGGCCGCCCTGGAGCGGCGCCTGGACGCCGCGTCCGCGCTGGCCGCCGCCGACGGCACCGACGCCACGCGCGCCCTGCCCGGGGCCGCCGCGGCCGCCCGCGAGGCGCGCGACCGGCAACGCGAGCTGGCCGAGAGCGCGCTCTCGCGTACGCTGCGCGCCGCACTGGAATCTCCGGGGCCCGCCGAGCGTTCCGAACTGCTGCGGCCCCACCTGATCGAGGTGGAGGCCGCCGCCAAGGGCGTCCACATGGCCCGCACGTTCTACAACGGCGCGGTCGCCGACACCCGCCGCGCCCGCCGTTCACGCCTCGTCCGGACGTTCCGCCTGGCGGGCACGGCGTCCCTGCCGGACTTCTTCGAGATCGACGACCAACCGCCGCGCATCCTGCTCCTGCACGTCGGCCCCGACACCCCGTAGAGACGGGGCCCGGGAAAACACCGATCTGGCCAAAACCCTCGAAAGGGGGTGGAAGTAGGATGAGGGGCTGGTCGACCAGGGTGCGCGGCGCCGACGGTGTCCGCGTACCGCCGCGTGGGGCCGCCGACTCCGCTGCCCGCAGGCAGCCCTCAGCAGAACCGAGACAACGGGAGTCCACCATCGTGGCCAACAACGCATCGAACACCTCCGACAACGCCGTCGGTACCGAGCGTGTCAAGCGCGGCATGGCCGAGCAGCTCAAGAACGGCGTCATCATGGACGTCGTCACGCCCGAGCAGGCCAGGATCGCCGAGGACGCCGGTGCCGTCGCGGTCATGGCTCTGGAGCGCGTCCCCGCCGACATCCGCAGGGACGGCGGCGTCGCCCGCATGTCCGACCCCGACATGATCGACGGCATCGTCGAGGCCGTCTCCATCCCGGTCATGGCCAAGGTCCGCATCGGACACTTCGTCGAGGCCCAGGTCCTGGAGTCGCTCGGCGTCGACTTCATCGACGAGTCCGAGGTCCTCACCCCGGCCGACGAGGCCTACCACATCGACAAGTGGGCCTTCACCGTCCCGTTCGTGTGCGGGGCGACCAACCTGGGCGAGGCGCTGCGCCGCATCGCCGAGGGCGCGGCCATGATCCGCTCCAAGGGCGAGGCCGGTACCGGCAACGTCGTCGAGGCCACCCGCCACATGCGCTCCATCCGCGGCGAGATCCGACGCCTGGGCAGCCTGGACGAGGCCGAGCTGTTCGGCGCGGCCAAGGAGCTGCGCGCCCCCTACGAGGTCGTCAAGGAGGTGGCGGCGCTGGGCAGGCTCCCGGTCCCGCTGTTCTCCGCCGGAGGCGTGGCCACCCCGGCCGACGCCGCGCTCATGCGCCAGCTCGGCGCCGAGAGCGTGTTCGTGGGCTCGGGCATCTTCAAGTCCGGCGACCCGGCCAGGCGCGCCGACGCCATCGTGCAGGCCACCCTGCACTACGAGGACCCCGCGGTCATCGCGCGCGTGTCCCGTGGTCTGGGCGAGGCGATGGTCGGCATCAACCTGGACGACCTGTCCGACTCCCAGCGCTACGCCGGCCGCGGCTGGTAGCCGTCGCACGACGGGTGCCCGCCGTACCCGCCGCGGCCGTCGCGCGGGCGGCGGGGCCGCGACCGGCCCCGCCGCCCGCCCGCAGGAGAACACGAGCCTACGTCCACGAGTGAGGCCGTACTTGACCGCCAGACCCACCATCGGCGTCCTCGCCCTCCAGGGCGACGTCGCCGAACACCTGCGCGCGCTCCAGGCCCTGGACGCGCACACCGTCAAGGTGCTCTCCCCCGACCAGATCGACACCCTGGACGGGCTGGTCGTCCCCGGAGGGGAGTCCACCACCATGTCCAAACTGGCCGTCCGCTACGGCCTGATGGAACCGCTGCGCAAGCGGATCGCCGCGGGGATGCCCGCCTACGGCACGTGCGCCGGGATGATCATGCTCGCCGACCGCATCCTGGGCGGTACCGCCGACCAGCAGACCGTCGGCGGGATCGACATGACGGTGCGCCGCAACGCGTTCGGGCGCCAGACCGAGTCCTTCGAGGCCGCCGTGGACATCGACGGCCTGGGGGGCGACCCCTTCGACGCGGTGTTCATCCGCGCGCCCTGGGTGGAGTCGGTCGGGCCCGGGGTCGAGGTGCTCGGCGCAGTCCCCGGCCCCGACGAGGCCGGTAGGATCGTCGCCGTACGGCAGGGCGGCCTGATGGCCACGTCCTTCCATCCCGAACTGACCGGCGACACGCGCATCCACCGCCTCTTCGTCGACATCGTGAAAGGACATTCATGAGCGGCCACTCCAAGTGGGCCACCACCAAGCACAAGAAAGCCGTCATCGATGCCAAGCGCGGCAAGCTCTTCGCCAAGCTGATCAAGAACATCGAGGTGGCCGCGCGCACCGGCGGTGGGGACCCCGACGGGAACCCGACGCTCTACGACGCCATCCAGAAGGCGCGCAAGAGCTCCGTACCGCTCGACAACATCGAGCGCGCCCGCAAGCGCGGCTCCGGCGAGGAGGCGGGCGGCGCCGAGTGGCAGACCATCATGTACGAGGGCTACGCCGCCGGTGGCGTCGCCCTGCTGGTGGAGTGCCTGACCGACAACCGCAACCGCGCCGCCTCCGAGGTGCGCGTGGCCGTGACCCGCAACGGCGGCAACATGGCCGACGCGGGTTCGGTGTCCTACCTCTTCAACCGCAAGGGCGTCGTGATCGTGCCCGCCGAGGGCACCACCGAGGACGACGTGACCCTGGCGGTGCTGGAGGCCGGTGCCGAGGAGGTCAAGGAGCTGGGCGACGTCTTCGAGATCGTCTGCGAGGCCACCGACCTGGTCGCCGTGCGCACCGCGCTCCAGGAGGCGGGCATCGAGTACGACTCCGCCGAGTCCAGCTTCCTGCCGACCATGGAGGTCCCGGTCGACGCCGAGACCGCCAAGAAGGTCATGCGGGTGGTGGACGCGCTGGAGGACTCCGACGACGTGCAGAACGTCTTCACCAACGCCGACATCCCCGACGAGGTCATGGCCGAGATCGGCTGACCCTCCGGTCAGGTGACCTCCCGCAGCAGGTCGCGAACGCGCGCGGGCGCCTCGTGGAGCGCGAGGTGGCCCGCGCTCGCGATCGTGCGCACGTCGGTGCCCAGCAGCCTGTGCACCGCACCGCGCAGCAGCGCGGGGGTGAAGACGCGGTCGTGGGCTCCGGTGGCCACCGTGACGGGTGTGCCCGACCAGTCCCGGAAGTCCTCGCCCCGCAGTATGCCCGGGACCGGGCTGGGGCGGCAGTGGCGTCCGACCAGGGTCGCCCACTCCGTGAGCGGGTGGGTCGCGCTGCCCGCGGCGACGGGCCCGCTGAGCAGGCGCAGGAGCCGCGAGCTGGTCCGCTCGCCCGGTGAGAGCCGCCAGGAGAACGTGGCGCGCAGCCTCTCGCCGTCCATGACGGGGGCGGCCAGACCCGCCGGACCGACCAGCACGAGCCCCGCCACGAGCGGGGAGGGCATCGACGCCAGGACGGCCGCGGCACCCGTCGAGTGCCCGAGCAGGATCACCGGTTCGGAGGTGACCTGGGGTAACAGCGCGTCCAGCCAGGCGCCGTAGGCGTCCGCCCGTCCGAGCAGGGGGCGCCGGGAGTCGCTCGTGCCCGGGTGCCCGGGCAGGTCGGCCAGGAGCACGGTCCGGTCGGCGCGGAGCACCCGCGCGGTCGCGACCAGGTTCGCCGACCCGAGGAGGGCTCCGGACAGCAGCAGGACGGGAGTCCCCGGCCCGCCCGGCAGGACGTGCACCCGGGTCGCGCGTCCGGCGGCGGTCACCGCCCCCGGCGAGCGCAGGTCACGGGCCCCGCCCAGTGTCCGCTCGCACCAGGAGCGCACCGCGATCTCACCGGCGTCGGACCGGTAGACCCGGGTGAGGGACAGCGTGGACATCGTTCACCTTCTCAGGGCGGGGACGTCCCGGTGGGAACGGGGACGTCGGAAGGGGCGCGGGTGTCTCCCGCGCACGGAAGGACCGGTGCCCCCTCGGGACACCGGTGCCGGAAACAGGGGGTCAGCGCAGCGGGTCGAGCGCCTCCAGCGCGCGCGGGCGGACGCCGGTCGCGATCTGCTCGGCCAGGAGGCCGCCGGTGACCGGGCCGTGTGTGAGCCCCCACATGCCGTGGCCGCCCGCGACGTAGACGCCGGGGGTGCGGGTGGCCCCCACCAGGGGCACACTGTCGGAGGTGACCGGCCTGGGCCCCACCCAGGTGTCGGTGCGCTCCCTCCAGCGCACCCCCCTGAGGTAGGGGCTGGCCGAGCGCTCGATGGCCTCGACCCGTCGCGGGTCGAGCGGGTCGTCGGGGCCCCGGAACTCCATGGTCCCCGCGACCCGCAGCGCACCCTGGTAGGGAGTGCACGCCACGCGGGCCTCCGGCAGGTAGACGGGGCCGGGCACCGGCTCGTCGGTGGGGACGGTGAAGGAGTAGCCCCGCCCGGCGCGGACCCGGGCGCGCACGCCGTGTTCGGCGGCCAGCCGGTCGAACCAGGCGCCCGTGCACACCGCGACCGCGTCGGAGCGGATCCGTTCGCCGTCGCCGGAGACGGCGACGACCGCGCCGTCCTCCCGGCGGAGTCCGACCGCCTCGAACCCGGTGCGGACCCGACCGCCGCGCTCGCGCACCGAGGCCGCCAGGTTCTGGACGAGGGTGCCGGGGTCGACGTGGCGCTGTCCGTCCAGGCGCACCGCCGCCCCCACGGCCCCCGAGGCGTGGGGGAGGACCTCGCGGACCGCCGCTCCGGTGAGGGCGGCGTGGTCGACGTCCAGTCCCGAGGCCGTGATCCGGTCCAGCTCGCGCAGGAGCGCGACGGCCGAACGAGGGGAGCGGAAGAGGGCGGTGATGGGCCCGGAGGCCTCCGTGGTCTCCACGCCGCCCTTGGCCAGGGTGTCGAAGGCGTCCAGGGCCCCGGTGTTGAGGGCGAGGTTGGCGCGTACGGCCCTCTCCCACGAGTCCCAGCGGCAGTGCGCGGCGAAGCGGGCCAGGAACAGCCACAGGTCCGGCGAGGCAGACAGCGGGACCGACAGGGGCGCGTCGCGGTCGAGCAGGGAACGCAGGCCGTAGCGCAGCACGCCCGGCTCGTTCAGGGGGATGGCCAGGCCCGGTGAGAGCCATCCGGCGTTGCCCCAGGAGGCTCCGGAGCAGACCCCGTCCCGGTCCACGACGGTGACGCGGACGCCGTGCTCCTGGAGGAACCAGGCCGTCGACAGGCCGACCACCCCCGCGCCCACGACCAGCACGTGCTGGACCCCGCCGACACGCCCCACGTCCGCCATCGCTTCGGTTCCCCCTGTTCACCGCGTCTGTCGGCTCCCACCATGCTCGCTTTCCGGGGCTGAGGCCTTGTCGGGAAGCGACAAGCGGGGGTGGATTTCCTGTGCCTTTCGGACAAAGGGGAGCGGCGGGGTCCGCGCCCGGGTCAGGGCAGGCGGGAGAGCACCTCGGCGGTGAACTCGTCCGTGCCCGCGCTGCCGCCCAGGTCGGCCGTGCGCACGGGGGAGGAGGCCAGTACGGCGCGGACCGCGTCCATGACCTGCGCGCCCGCCTCGGGGTGGCCCAGGTGGTCGAGCATCATCGACGCCGACCAGATGGCCCCCAGCGGGTTGGCCAGTCCCTTGCCCGCGATGTCGGGCGCCGAGCCGTGCACGGGCTCGAACATCGACGGGTACTCGCGCTCGGGGTTGAGGTTGGCCGACGGCGCCACGCCGATACCGCCCGCCACGGCGGCGGCCAGGTCGCTGAGGATGTCGCCGAACAGGTTCGAGCCCACGATGACGTCGAACCGCGCCGGGTCCAGGACGATCTTGGCGGCCAGGGCGTCGATGTGCTCCTGCTCCCAGGCCACCTCCGGGTGGTGCGCCGCGCGCTCGGCCACCAGTTCGTCCCAGAACGGCATGGTGTGCACGATGCCGTTGGACTTGGTGGCCGAGGTCAGCCTCCCGCCGCGCCGTCCGGCCAGGGTGAAGGCGTGGTCGAGCACCCGCTCCACGCCCCTGCGGGTGAACACCGCCTCCTGGAGGGCCGCCTCGTACGGGGTGCCCTCGTGGACCCGGCCGCCCACGCGCGAGTACTCGCCCTCGTTGTTCTCGCGCACGACCACGAAGTCGACCTCGCCGGGCAGCGCCCGCGCGACCGGGCTGGGCACCCCCTCCAGGACGCTGATCGGCCGCAGGTTGACGTACTGCTGGAAGCCGCGGCGGATGGGGATGAGCAGCCCCCACAGCGACACGTGGTCGGGGACGCCGGGCCAGCCCACGGCGCCCAGCAGGACGGCGTCGTGGTGGCGGATCCGGTCCAGGCCGTCGTCGGGCATCATGGCGCCCTCGGCCAGGTAGCGCGCGCAGGACCAGTCGAACTCGTCGTAGGAGAAGGAGAGCGCGTGGTGGGCACCGACCCGGTCCAGGACGGCCCGGGCGGGCGGCAGGACCTCCTTGCCGATGCCGTCCCCGGGGATCGTGGCGACGCGGTAGTGCTTCATGGAGGTGTCCTTCCAAGGGGTGTTCGGGGTGTTCGGGGCCGACAGGGGGCCCGGAGCCCGGCCGGGGAGGGGCGTGCGGGGATCGCTGGGCGGGCGTGTCGGGGGGCCGGGATCAGGTGGGACGGGGGCCGCACCCGGGGCGTGCGAACCCCGCGTTCGGGACGCGGGGACCGCATCCGGCACGCCGAGGTCCGTGCTCAGGTCGCGGGACCCCCGCCCAGGAACGCACGCAGGTGCCGTGCCGTGTCCCCGGGCGCCTCCTCGGGCACGTAGTGGTCGCAGTCCAGCGCGTGGCCCCGCACGTCCCGGGCGTACCCGCTCCAGGCGCCCGGCACGTCGTAGTGGCGGCCCACGAAGCTGTGCCGCCCCCACAGCAGCAGGACCGGGCACTCCAGGCGGCGCCCGGCGTCGGCCCGGTCGTGCTCCAGGTCGATGGAGGCCGCCGCCCGGTAGTCCTCGCACGAGGCGTGGATCGCGGCGGGGTCGCGGAAGCAGCGCACGTACTCGTCCACGGCGGCGGGCGCGAAGGGGGCGCCGCCGTGGTGGCGCGCCTCCATCCGGGTGCGGACCCAGAAGTCCGGGTCCTGCCCGATGAGGTGTTCGGGGATGCCGTCGCCCGCCGCCAGGAAGAACCAGTGGTGGTACCCGAGGGCGAACTCGGCGTCGGCGTGCTCGAAGGCGTACCGGGTCGGCACGATGTCCAGCGCGCACAGCGCCGTCACCGCCTCCGGGTGGTCCAGGGCGAGGCGGTGGCCGACCCGGCCGCCGCGGTCGTGGCCCGCCACGGCGAAGGAGTCGAAGCCCAGCTCGCGCATGACGAGGTACTGGTCCCGCGCCATGGCCCGCTTGGCGTAGGGGGCGTGCCGCTCGTCGGAGGCGGGCTTGTCGCTGTCCCCGTAGCCGCGCAGGTCGGTCATGACCACAGTGAACCGGTCCGCCAGGAGCGGTGCGACGCGGTGCCAGATCAGGTGCGTCTGCGGGTAGCCGTGCAGCAGCAGGAGCGGCGGACCGTCCCCGCCCACGCGGACGTTGACGCGCACGCCCCCGGCGTCCACGGTGCGTCGGGCAAACCCGGAGGGAAAGAGGTCGCTCATGGGGGGATTCCAGCAGGCCGGGGGTGCGGACGTCCAAGACCGGCTGCCGATATCGTTGATAGGACCGGCCTATAAGGAGAAGTGGTGGACGTCCGGCAGCTGGAGTACTTCCTGGCCGTGGTCGACCACGGCGGGGTGAACCGGGCGGCCTCGGCCCTGTACCTGTCCCAGCCGTCCCTGTCGCAGGCGGTCCGGGCCCTGGAACGCGACCTGGGCAGCGACCTCTTCCACCGCATCGGCCGCCGCGTGGTGCTGACCGAGGCGGGCCGTGCGCTGATCGAGCCCGCCCGCGAGGCGGTGCGCGCCCTGGACCTGGCCCGTTCGGCGGTCGAGTCGGTCCGGGGGCTGCGCGGCGGCCGGGTGGACGTGGCCGTGCTGCCCACCCAGGCGATCGAGCCGCTGACCGGCCTGGTGGCGGGCTTCACCCGGCGCCACCCGGAGGTGTCGGTGTCGGTCCGGAGCGCGCTGACCACGCGCGACGCCGTCGAGATGGTGCGCACCGGCGCCTGCGAACTCGGTGTGGTGGCCACCTCCGGGCCGTTCACGGGAACGGGGGTGCGCGCCCATCCGCTGGTGTGCCAGAGCTTCGTGCTGCTCGCCCCGCCCGACGGGCCCTTCGCCGCCGGGGAGACTGTGCGCGCCGAGCGGCTGGAGGGCCAGCGGCTGATCGTGGGGCAGCACGGCTCGGGCATGCGCCGGTTCGTCGACGAACTGGTCGCGGACGGCCTGGACGCCCGGGTCGCCGTGGAGAGCGAGCACCGGGTGTCCCTCCTGCCGCTGGTGCTGGGCGGGGCCGGGATCGCGGTGGTCACCGACGCCTGGCGGGACCTGGCCGAGCGGGCCGGGGCGCTGGTGCTGGGTCTGGAGCCCACCGGTCACCTGCACGTGTCCCTGATCAGCAGGAGGGGGCCGCTCACCGCGGCCGCGGAGGCGTTCGTGGCCCACGCGGTGGACTGACCGCGCCTTCCGCCACCCGGCCACGCGGCCGACCGGGGCCGTGCCCGGCCGGGCGGGTGCTCAGCCGGTCATGTCGAAGGCGGAGACCACCCTGGTCGGGCGCAGCCGCACCGCGAGTTCGCCGGGGACGCCGTTGCGCCGCCCGAACTCCTCGGCCCGCTCGGGCCCCACGTACCGGCGGGCGATCGCGGTCGCGGTGCGCACCAGCTCGTCGGGGTCCTCGGAGACGACGGCCTCGCCCTGCACCTGCACGAAGGCGTACGGCGGCTCGGGCAGGTCCACGGTGAGCGCCACCCTGGGGTCGCGCGCGATGGAGCGGCCCTTCGCGGTGGAGGCCCCGGTGTTGAAGACGATGTCGCCGTCCTCGACGACGAACCACACCGGCGCCGCCAGCGGCCGTCCGTCCGAGGCGGTGTAGGCGAGCATCCCGGTACGGGTGCCCTGGAGCAGGAAGTCGCGGACCCGCGGGTCGGAGAGAGAAGTCACGGCCCCACGCTAGTGCGCGGGCCGCCGACCCTCCAGGGGACACGGCGCCGGGCCGCCCGCGTGTCGGCGCGTTCCCGCGTGTCGGAACCGGTCCCGCCGGGGCGGTGCGGTCAGACCCGCGACGGGACGTGGGCGTCGGCGCGGGTCGGACCCGAGAACACCGCCTCCAGGGCCAGCCCCAGCTCCTCGCCGACGGCCTCGGCGGGGGAGTCGGGCGCGGGGGCGAGCACGGGCCGCGCCGCCAGCAGGGCGCGGGCCAGCCGCTCCTGCCGGTCCAGGCGCGCCGCGGCGTCCGCCGTCGCCGCGCCCGTTAGTGAGGCGCCCGGTCGGGTGGGCGCCGGTGCCGGTGCCGGAACCGGTTCCAGGGCGGATCCGTCCGGCGCGGTGTAGCCCGTGCACCAGCGCAGCCTCCCGCCAGCCCGCGCGGGGGCGTCGGCGTGCGTGACCACCAGCGAGTCCACCCCGCCGGTGGCGGCGAGCGCGTACCGGTGCGCCACCGCGTCGAAGTGCCCGACCCGGAACGCCCCCTGCCACGGGTGCGCGCCGTTGTGCGCCTCGGTCAGCACCGCGCCCAGTCCCGGGTCCTCGGCCACGAGCGGGCCCGCGCCGTGCCGGGTGGTGTAGGCGCGCACCACACCGATACGGCGGGCGTCGCCGGGGCGTCCGGCCTCGGCCAGGAGCGCGAGCGGGTTCGCGGTGGTCGTCGTGGACCAGGTGGTGTACGGGTGGAACCCGTGCCACTCGTCCAGCAGCACCCCCTGCGCCCCCTCGAACACCACGGGGGAGCGGGCGAGCAGCCGGGGCAGGTGGTCCTCGTCCACCAACCGCACCCGCCGTGCGAAGGCCAGGTAGGCCTCGACGCACTCCTCGACGTCGGGGCAGGCCTCGGGCCGGGGCCCGACGCCGAGGCTCGTTTCCCCGGACCCTGCCGCCGTGTCCCCGAACCGGGTTCCCGCGCCCGTGGTGCCCGGCGCGGTCCGCGCCGCGCCCGGGGGCTCCAGGGCGCGGCGCACCGCGTGCAGGTGGTCGGCCAGGCGGCGCAGCTTGCGGC
This sequence comes from Nocardiopsis alborubida, assembly GCF_012396365.1. Lineage (GTDB taxonomy): Bacteria > Actinomycetota > Actinomycetes > Streptosporangiales > Streptosporangiaceae > Nocardiopsis > Nocardiopsis alborubida. The sequence goes on from NZ_JAAXPG010000006.1 coordinate 157,619, forward strand.
GCAGTACGTCCGGCCGCGCGCAGTCGCCGGCGGTCGGCGCGTCCTCGGGGCGGGCCAGGGCGTAGGCCACGGTCTCGCCCACCCCCATCCCGCAGGAGCCGTGCCGGGCCTCGCCCCGCGCCCGCTCCCGCGTCTGGTTGGCCGCCCGGTGCCACGGCGTGCTGATCAGCGCACGGCGGTCCACGGTGACCAGTGCGAACGGGTCGGGCACGCCGAGCGATGCCAGGTGCCCGGCCTCGGCGGCCAGGGCGAAGGGGTCCACCACCATCAGCCGCGACAGGTGCGTGGGCACCGGGCCGCCGGGGGCCAGCGTGCCCGAGCCGAACTGCGCGAACGTGTGGTGGCGGCCGTCGGGGGCCACCACGTTGTGCGCGGCCTGGGCGCCCCCGTTGGCGCGCACGACGGCGCCGAAGCGCCGCCGCGCGCACAGCAGGTCGACCGTCACGCCCTTGCCCGCGTCACCGAACCCCAGGTCGACGACGACGGCGTTCCCGTCGGCCCACGGGGTGGTCGCGCCGGTCACAGCCGGTCCACCCCGCCCGCGTCGGCCGGGCCGCCGAGCCCGCCCGGGGCGTCGGCCACGACCACGGAGCCGCGGCTCGCGGACAGCGTCCGCAGCGCCCTGCCCACCGCCTCGCCCGCGTCCGAGCCCGCCTCGGCCAGGTCGGCCAGACCCCTCTCCAGGTCGATGGCCTCCTCGGCGAGCCCGACGGTGACCGCGATGGTCTCCGACACCGCGTCGAGGTCGTCCAGGTAGATGACGTTCTGGCCCATGTGGGTGTCCCAGAAGCCGCGGACCTTGTCGTTGTGGAAGTGCCCGCTGCCGGTCGGCATGATGAAGTACACCTCGAAGCTGCGCCGCAGCTCGGCCAGGATCCGCGGGAACGGGATGTCCTCGGTGAGGTCGTCGCCGATCACCTCGCGCACCTCCCGCGCCTTGACCGCCCCGTAGGCCATCTCGTCGCCGATGACGAAGAGGTGGCCGCGCCGCCCGCGCTTCTCCAGGCAGTCCATGGAGGTGTGCCGGGCCATGAAGTACATGGCCAGCTCGTAGGACTCCGTCACCTGGCCGCCACCGCCGCCCTCCAGCAGGATGTTGCCCAGGTCGTCCTCCAGCTCGTTGCCGGACTCGAACTGGCCGACCTGGAGCGGGGCCCGGTCGCAGGTGGCGTCGCCGATCGCACCGAAGAGGATCTGCGGGTCCTGCACGTAGCCCTTGCGCAGCAGCAGGCCGAACAGGTCGGGCAGCTTGGTCTGCAGCACGCGCGGCACGTTGCGCATGGACCCGGTGACGTCGAAGAGCACCGAGATGGCCAGCGACTCGGGGTGCTCGGCGGAGTCGCGGCTCTCGCGCACGCCCACCCCGTGGGGGTCGAGGCTGTCGTGGACCCGCCAGGAGCTGCGCGGGGTCGAGGCGAGCACGTCGTCGGTGTAGCCGAAGCTGCTGGAGCCGACGGAGGAGTTGTAGGCCTGACGCGCGTGGTAGGCGTCGGTGGACCAGTGGCTGCTTCCCATGGGGGTTCTCCTTGGAACGGGGTGGGCGGACCGGGCCGCCGGGGTCGGGGGCGGGGATCGGGGGGACGGGGTCAGGCTTCGGCGGCCGGTGCCGGGTCCGGCATGGTGAAGGGGCGGAACCGGCGCGGCCCGTAGAGGCGCTCCAGCACCTCGTCGAGCTCGCCGAGCAGGGCGAACCCGTCTCGGGGCCGCCGCTCGGGAGCGGGCAGGGTGCAGCCGCGGGCGAAGGCCCGCAGCTGCCGGGGCAGGCGGCCCGCGGTCACGTACTCCACGCACCGGGTCGCCATGTGGATGTCGGTCTGGGCCAGCGCGGGGCGGCGGGCGGCCACCTCGGGCGGGTAGAGGTCCTCGCGGCCGGGCACCATCGCCGGGACGTGCGGCGCGGTGCGCGGGGCGTGCGCCGTCACCGAGTAGCACCAGTCGACCAGGACCAGGCCGTGCTCGGCCGGGTGGACCATCACGTGTTCGGGCACGACCGCGCCGTGCACCACCCCCGCCCGCGCGGCGTTGCCGACGGCGACCAGCAGCCGCCGCCACATCCACGCCGCGTCGCGCGGGTCGACGCCGTCGGGATGGGCGCGGCGCACCTCGGCCAGGGTGTGGAAGCCGCGCAGCCGCCCCAGGATGTTGGCCCGCCGCTCCACGCCCGTGGCGGCGTCGCGGTGCTTGAAGGACTCCACCAGTTCGGGGACGAAGGCCCGGTAGCGCTCGTGGCCGTGCTCCCGGACGCGGCGCAGCGCGGTCGCCTCGGCCTCCAGCAGGTCGTTGTCGCGCGGGGCGCGGGGCAGCTTGAGCACCGCGTCGCGCCACTCCGGGGCCCGGTAGCGCACCGGGTACAGGTCGGCCACGTCGCCCCGGGCCAACCGTTCCCGGCCGACCCGGTAGGCGTGCGCGCCGGTGGCCAGGGTGAGGTCGTCCACGCGCAGGTCGCCCGCGGCCATCGCCCGGTACAGGTCCCACAGCTCGGAGAGCCTGGCGAAGGGAACGGTGCCGCTTCCGGGCGGCGCCGTGTCGGGGTGCAGCGCGCGGGCGAGCCCGCGGTGGCGGGCCGTGGCGGCCGGGGGCACGCCGCCGCCCTCGGGCAGCGGGCCGAACAGCTCCACGGGGTCGCCGGCCAGGGCGACCTGGCGCTCGGCGTCCTCGAAGGCGGGACCGGTGGCCGTCATCGGACTCCTCTCGGGGGTCACTGCGTGCTCCGCAGCAGGGGAGGGTGCAGCAGGGCGGCGCCGCCCGCCCGGTAGAGCCGGGCCCGCCGCCCGCCGCCCGCGCCGCCGCGTTCGGCGAGTTCCCCGGTGTCCTCCACGAACCCGGGGGCGGCGAGGATCTTGCGGTGGAAGTTGGCCGCGTGCAGGGACTGGCCCCACACGGCCTCGTACACCTCGCGCAGCGCCGTGATGGTGAAGGCGGGCGGCAGGAAGGCCGTGGCCAGCGGGGTGTACTCCAGCTTGGAGCGGGCGCGCTCGACGGCGTCGGCCAGGACGCGGCCGTGGTCGAAGGCCAGGTCGAGCCCGGCGCGGGCGCCGTCGCCGTGGCCGAGGTCGCGCCAGGGGACCCAGGCGGCCTCCTCGGTGTCCCGGCCGGTGTGCGGGTCGGGCAGGTCGGGGGCCAGCAGGACGTAGGCGACCGAGAAGACGCGCATGCGCGGGTCCCGGTCCCGGGCGCCGTAGGTGCCGAGCTGCTCCAGGTGCAGCTCGGTGGGCAGCAGGGTCTTCTCCGAGAGCACGCGCAGGGCGGCGTCGGGCAGGTCGGGGTCGGCGGGGCCGTCCGGTCCGTCCTGGGCCCGGACGAACCCGCCCGGCAGCGCCCACCAGCCGCGCTGGGGGTGGGCGGCGCGCCGCGTCAGCAGCACGTGCGGCGCGCCCGACCGGATGGTGAGGGCGACGACGTCGACGGTGACCGCGGCCGGGGCGAACGCGTGCGGGTCGTAGTCGGCGAGGAACCGGCTCTCGCCGTCCTCGCGCCGCGGATCGGCCACGTGCGCCTCCAGTTGTTCTCAGTAAGAGTATTTCTCGAACTGAGAGCAACTTAGCACGCGTTCGGCGTCCCGTCCATCCCTTTTCTCCGGCACGCGAAGGCGGCGCGCGGTCCCGGGCCGTGCGGCCGCGCCCGGTCGGGCGGCTACGCTCGCGACAGGGCGGCCCGCGGACGCGGCGGGTTCCGGCCCGGCCGGTGCCCCGGGGCGGACACGCCCGGGCGGTCCGGAGGCGGACGTCGTCGCCCGCCGCTAGCATGTGTGCGAACGGACGTTCGAGAAGACAAGGGTGAGGCGCGTGCGCGTGTTGGGGATCGACCCCGGACTGACCCGGTGCGGTGTCGCCGCCGTCGACGGCGCCATCGGCCGGCCGCTCACCCTGCTCGGCGCCGACGCCGTGCGCACCAGCCCCGACACCGACCTGCCCCACCGGCTCGTGGGCATCGAGCGCGGCATCGAGGAGTGGCTGGACCGCTACCGGCCCGACGCCGTCGCCGTCGAGCGCGTCTTCGCCCAGCACAACCTCAGCACCGTCATGGGCACCGCCCAGGCCAGCGGCATCGCCCTGGTCTGCGCCGCCCGCCGCGGCCTGCCCGTGGCCATGCACACCCCCAGTGAGGCCAAGGCCGCCATCACCGGCAACGGCCGCGCCGACAAGGCGCAGGTCGGCACCATGGTGGCGCGTATCCTCGGACTCGACGGGCCCCCCAAGCCCGCCGACGCGGCCGACGCCGTCGCCCTGGCCATCTGCCACATCTGGCGCGGCGGGGCCCAGGCCCGCGTCGCCCAGGCCCAGCAGGACTTCGCCCGCAAGGTGGAACTGGCCCGCCGCACCCGCGGCCGCTAGCGCCCCGCCCCCAGGAAGGAGAGGGGTACCGTCCCCGGTGCCCACACCAGATGATCGCGTTCCTCACCGGCCGGGTGGCCGCACGCGGCGCGGGCACCGCCGTCATCGACGTCGGCGGGGTCGGCATGACCGTGCAGTGCACGCCCTCCGCGCTCTCGCGCCTGCACGTGGGCGAGACCGGGACCGTGGCCACCAGCCTCGTCGTGCGCGAGGAGTCCCTGACCCTGTTCGGGTTCGCCGACGACGACGAGAAGCACCTGTTCGAGCAGCTCCAGACCGCCTCCGGGGTCGGTCCCCGACTGGCCCTGGCCATGCTCTCGGTCCACAGCCCCTCCAGCCTGCGCCACGCCGTGTCCACCGAGGACACCACCGCCCTCACCCGCGTACCCGGCATCGGCAGGAAGGGGGCCCAGCGCATCGTCCTGGAACTGCGGGGCAAGCTCGACGCGCCCGTGCTCACCGACGGCACCCTGCCCGGGGCCGAGGCCGCCGCGTCCGGGAACGAACCCCGCGGCGCCTGGCGCGGACAGGTGGTCTCCGGCCTGGTCAACCTCGGCTGGTCGGCCAAGGACGCCGAGGCCGCCGCCTCCGCCGTGGCGACCGAGGCCGAGCACACCGACGACGTCGCCGTCCTGCTGCGCAGCGCCCTGCGCAGGCTCAGCCGCGCCTAGGAACAGGGAGGACCCCCGTGTACGACTTCCACGAGGAAGACCCCGGCGGCTCGGCCCCCGGCGGGTCCCCGCCCTACGAGCGCGACGCGGTCTCGCCCGACGCGGGTACGGACGAGCGCCAGATCGAGGGCGCCCTGCGCCCCCGGGCCCTGGACGAGTTCGTCGGCCAGGAACGCGTGCGCGAGCAGCTCTCCCTGGTGCTGCACAGCGCCAGGCGGCGCAACCGGGCGCCCGACCACATCCTGATGTCCGGCGGTCCGGGCCTGGGCAAGACCACCCTGGCCATGATCATCGCCGCCGAGATGGGGGCCCCGCTGCGCATCACCTCGGGCCCGGCCATCGAGCGCTCCGGGGACCTGGCCGCCGTGCTCTCCACCCTCCAGGAGGGCGAGGTGCTCTTCCTGGACGAGATCCACCGCATGGCCCGCCCCGCCGAGGAGATGCTCTACGTCGCGATGGAGGACTTCCGGGTCGACGTCGTGGTCGGCAAGGGGCCCGGCGCCACCGCCATCCCGTTGGACATCGCGCCGTTCACGCTGGTCGGGGCCACCACCCGGGCGGGAATGCTGCCCGCACCCCTGCGCGACCGCTTCGGGTTCACCGCGCACATGGACTTCTACACCCCCGAGGAGCTGGAGCTGATCCTCCAGCGCTCGGCGGGCCTGCTCGGCGCGCCCCTGGACGCGGACGCCGCCGTGGAGATCGCCGGACGCTCGCGCGGCACCCCCCGGATCGCCAACCGGCTGCTGCGCCGGGTGCGCGACTACGCCGAGGTGCGCGGGGACGGACGGCTGTCGCTGGCCACCGCCCGCGCGGCCCTCGAACTCTACGAGGTGGACGAACTTGGCATGGACCGGCTGGACCGCGCCATCCTCGACGTGCTCATGAGACGGTTCCGCGGCGGCCCGGTCGGCCTGTCCACGCTGGCGGTGTCGGTGGGGGAGGAGGCCGAGACGGTGGAGACCGTCGCCGAGCCCTTCCTGGTCCGCTCCGGCTTCCTGGCCCGCACTCCGCGCGGCCGGGTGGCCACCCCGCAGGCCTGGGCGCACATGGGGCTCACTCCGCCGCCGGACGCGGCCTTCGGCGCGGCGGCGGCCAACGGCGGCATCACGGGTAACTCCGCTCCCGCGGGCAACGCGGGTAACAACGGTACGGCGAGTCCCTGAGCAGTGCGTCTGACACCGGGCCCCGATCCGGGCACAATGGATTCCGGCCGCGCGGATCGGGGACGAACCGTTAACACTCCGATCTCATCCGGTGGGATACCGGTGACCCACGCCACGTAAGCTGGGACGAAACAGCCGATACGGGGCAAGACTCCGTACGTGTCGTTCGACACCGGTGGAACGAGTCGGCCCTCTGGCGCGTTGTACGTGCCGGACAGGTCCGGACCACGCGGTTCGTGCCGATGCGAAGAAGGTGGCCGTCGCGGTGTCCGATCCGACAGCCGTCGGCCACACGACGAAACGTCAGGAAGGACGCCCCCGTGCAGGGCCTTTACCACCTCGCTGCCGAAGGAGAGCCCACGGGCGGACTCTTTGGCATGCTGTTCCCGTTCCTGCTGATCCTCGTGGTGTTCTGGCTGCTGTTCTGGCGCCCGGCCCAGAAGCGCCGTCAGCAGGAGACGCAGATGCACAACGCCCTGGTCCCCGGTGTCGAGGTGATGACCAAGGCCGGTATCTTCGCCACCGTCGTCGAGATCCACGAGCAGGACGTCCTGCTGGAGATCGCGCCCGGGACCCGCATCCGCATGCTCAAGGCCGGTGTCGGAGAGGTCGTCACCCCGGCCGCCGACGACACCCCGGTGGAGGACCGCCCCGACTTCGGCGACGACGACAAGCCCAAGGGCTAGGCGTACCTCCTCGGGCCTCCGCTCCGCTTCGGCCCAGGTCCGGGCGCCCAGAGCGCGGGAACCTCCGGCGCCTCCGGTGAGACGGCTCGTTCCCCGCAGCCTCACCTCCGGCGCCTCCAGAGCCCCGCGGGCGCCCGAACTCCCCGGGCCTTCGCTCCCCGCGCGGTGAGCGGACGGCCCGCCCGTCGCCAGCCGGGGCGTTCCGCGCCGAGGAGGGCCACCGCCCTCGACCGCGCGCGGTACTTTCCCGGTTCGCGCGCGCCCGACCCCGGTACCGGCTCCCGCACGGGAGCCGGTACCGCCGTGTCCGGCCCGACGCGGACCGCCGCCGCGTCGCCCCGGCCCCATCGGTCCCGACACACGAGAACCCAGCAGAAGGCCCATCCCACATGCCCGACGACACCGCCACCGCGGCGCCCGTCCCGAGCCCGGAGCTCATCCGGGCGCACATCCGCGACATCCCCGACTTCCCGAAGCCCGGCGTCCTGTTCAAGGACATCACGCCGCTGCTCAACCACCGGGAGGCCTTCGCCGCCGCCGTGGAGGGCCTCGCCGCCCCCTTCCGCGCCGCCGGGGTCGACCACGTGGTCGGACTGGAGGCGCGCGGGTTCATCTTCGGCGCCCCGGTCGCCATGGCGCTGGGCTCCGGCTTCGTCCCCGCGCGCAAAGCCGGGAAACTGCCCTCACGGACCATCGGGCAGGCCTATGATCTGGAGTACGGCACCGCGACCGTCGAGATCCACGCCGACGCGGTCTCCCCGGGCAGCCGTGTGCTGATCGTCGACGACGTCCTCGCCACCGGCGGCACCGGCAGGGCCGCGGTGGACCTGGTCCGCAAGGCGGGTGGTACGGTCGTGGGATTCTCCGTCCTGATGGAGCTCTCCGCGCTCCGGGGACGGGACAGGGTGCCCGACGTGGAGCTGCACACCCTCCTCACGGTCTGATCCGGCCGACCCGCGCCGCAGCCGACGCCCCTCCCCACGGGGGAATGCGCGAAGGCCCGTCATCGTTGACGTACTCCACCACCGGGGGTGAGCCCCCGGTGGCCAGTGTCACATCCGCCGCCGGGTGCGGCGGGAGCGGGGAGGCCGAGGCCGTTCCCGACGGGAACGGCCCCACTAGACTGGTGGGAGAGGTACCGCGGCGGCCACGTCACGACTGGCCCTGACGACACACGTGCACCGGTGGAGCCGGGCGGCGCTGACGGCGCCCGCGCGACCGGACGGATCCGCGGGAGGTAGGCATGCCAAGCGAAGTGGTCTCGACCGGGGCGGTACCGACGGACGAGACGCGGCGGGACGCCTCCCAGGAACCGCGACCGGACGCGCCCCAGGGGCACGCGGACGGTACCGGCGCGCGGGACGCCGCCACAAGACCACAGGGAGACCGGCCGGAGGGCGCCGCGAACGGAGCGGCGCCCTCCGACGTCTCCGGAGCGGGGGCCACGCGGCAGCCGTCCCCCTCCACCACGCCCTCCACGGTGCGAGTACGCAGAAGGCTCGCCCGACTCGGCGCCCAGCGGGGAGTGACGATGAACCCGGTGCTCGAACCACTGATCAAGACAGTGCGGGCCACCCATCCCAAGGTGGACGTGCGGCTGGTCGAGCGCGCCTACGAGGTCGCCGCCCACCACCACCGCGACCAGAAGCGCAAGAGCGGCGACCCCTACATCACCCACCCGCTCGCCGTCGCCACGATCCTCGCCGAGCTGGGCATGCAGGAGGCCACCCTGGCCGCCGCCCTCCTGCACGACACCGTCGAGGACACCGACTACTCCCTCGGTGAGCTGCGCTCGGACTTCGGCGACGAGATCGCCGAGCTGGTCGACGGGGTCACCAAGCTCGACAAGGTCAAGTACGGCGAGGCCACCCAGGCCGAGACCGTGCGCAAGATGGTCGTGGCCATGGCCCGCGACATCCGCGTGCTGGTCATCAAGCTGTGCGACCGGCTGCACAACATGCGGACCCTGCGCTACCTGCCCTCCCGCGCCAAACGTGAGAAGAAGGCCCGCGAGACCCTGGAGATCTTCGCCCCCCTCGCCCACCGGCTGGGCATGAACACCATCAAGTGGGAGCTGGAGGACCTGGCCTTCGCCACCCTCTACCCCAAGCGCTTCGACGAGATCGCCCGCCTGGTGTCCGAGCGCGCCCCGCGCCGCGACGTCTACCTCCAGGAGGTCATCGAGGCGGTCTCGGCCGACCTGCGCGAGTCCAAGCTCAAGGCCACCGTGCGCGGGCGGCCCAAGCACTACTACTCGATCTACCAGAAGATGATCGCCCGCAACTGCGGCTTCGACGAGATCTACGACCTCATCGCCGTGCGGGTCCTGGTGGACAGCGTCCGCGACTGCTACGCGGCCCTGGGGACCATCCACGCGCGGTGGAACCCGGTGCCCGGCCGGTTCAAGGACTACATCGCGATGCCCAAGTTCAACATGTACCAGTCGCTGCACACGACGGTCATAGGGCCCTCGGGCAACCCGGTCGAGCTCCAGATCCGCACGCGCGCGATGCACCGGCGCGCCGAGTACGGCATCGCCGCGCACTGGAAGTACAAGGAGGACCGGGGCAACGGGGGCGAGGGCAAGCACCGGGGCGGCTCCGACATGCAGTGGCTGCGCCAGCTCATCGACTGGCAGCAGGAGACCAAGGACCCGGGCGAGTTCCTGGAGTCGCTGCGCTTCGACCTGTCGGTGCAGGAGGTGTTCGTCTTCACCCCGGGCGGCGACGTCATCTCGCTGCCCCAGGGCGCCACCGCCGTGGACTTCGCCTACGCGGTGCACACCGAGGTCGGCCACCGCACCGTGGGCGCCCGCATCAACGGCCGCCTGGTGCCGCTGGAGAACGAGCTGCACAACGGCGAGACGGTGGAGATCCTCACCTCCAAGACGCCCGACGCCGGACCCAGCCGCGACTGGCTGAACTTCGTCAAGAGCGCCCGGGCCCGCAACAAGATCCGGCACTGGTTCACCAAGGAGCGCCGCGAGGCCGCCATCGAGCAGGGCAAGGACGAGATCGCCAAGGTCATGCGCAAGCAGGAGCTTCCGGTCAAGCGCCTGTTCAGCGGTGAGGCGATCATCGGCCTGGCCAGCGACCTGCGCTACCCGGACGTGGACTCGCTGTACGCGGCCGTGGGGGAGCGCCAGGTCAGCGCCCAGCACGTGGTCGGCAAGCTCGTCGACTCCATGGGCGGCCTGGAGAGCCACACCGAGGACATCGCCGAGTCGGCGCTGCCCACCAAGGCGGCCACCCGCCAGCGCCAGCACGGCAACCCGGGCGTGGTCGTGGAGGGCGACGCCGACGTGTGGGCGCGCCTGTCCAAGTGCTGTACCCCCGTGCCGGGCGACGAGATCGTCGGCTTCGTGACGCGGGGCAACGGGGTGTCGGTGCACCGCCGGGACTGCGTGAACACCGCGACGCTGGACACCGATCGCATGGTCAAGGTGGAGTGGTCGCCCACCGAGGACTCGATGTTCCTGGTGGCGCTGCACGTGGAGGCGCTGGACCGGTCCCGGCTGCTGTCGGACATCACGCGGGTGCTGAGCGACCAGCACGTCAACATCCTGTCCGCGACCGTCCAGACCAGCCGCGACCGCGTGGCGCAGAGCCGCTTCACCTTCGAGATGGCCGACCCCGCCCACCTGGGCAGCGTGCTGCGCGCGGTGCGGGGTGTGGACGGCGTCTACGACGTCTTCCGCGTCCGCAACTGACCCCGCCGGACGGCGGGGGGAGGGGCCGCGGGCACGGCGGGCAGGGCGGTCCCGGCGCCGCGCGGACGCGAGCGGGCGGGACACGGCCGGGCTCCGGGCGCCCGGGCAGGGAGCCCGGGGCCCGTGCGCACCGGTCAGATGCGGATCGTGGTCGAGCGCACGATCTCGAACACCGGGTGGCGGTCGGCCTCGGCCGCGAACGCCTCCTCGGGGGCGTCCGGCGGCGTCTCGAAGTACAGGCCCACCACTGCGGAGCGCGGGTGGTCCAGGTACTCCTTGAGCAGCGGGGCGGCTTCCTCGGCCCCCAGTTCGCGCACGCTGATCAACTCGATCCAGCCGCCCTGGCGCAGCGTCGCGAAGCCGTCCCCGCGCAGGTTGCGGACCCAGTCCACCTCCCCGTAGGGGGAGACCAGGAACCGGCCGCGGTCGCTGTCCAGCACACTGAGCGGGATGGTGCGCAGGAAGCCCGACTTGCGCCCACGCGTGGTGAGCAGGTGCAACTCGGGCAGGCACACCCCGTACTTGACGAAGCCGCTGACGACGGCGTTGGCGGTCCGCCGCAGCCCCGTCATCTCGAACCGCTTCGTCGGCTCGTTCCCCATCTCGGCAACTCCCTCGCTCGGCTGCTCCCCATTCTGGTGGCTGCGCGCACCCGGCGGCACCGGGGGAGGCGCACATCCCGCGGTGAGTCCCCCTGACCGGCCCGGACACGGACCGAAGCGGGGCGTCCGCAGGGGCGCGGTCAGCGGAAGGCGGAGATCCCCGTCACCGACTGGCCGATGCTGAGCGCGTGGATCTCCTCGGTGCCCTCGTAGGTGGCGACCGTCTCCAGGTTCACCATGTGCCGCATCACCGGGTACTCCAGGGTGATGCCGTTGGCGCCGTGCACCGAGCGCGCCGCCGCCGCCACCCGCTGGGCGGCCGCCACGCACGAGAGCTTGCCGAAGCTCACATGGTTGTGGTGGCACCGGCCCTCGTCCTTCAGGCGCCCGATCCGCAGCGCGGTCATGGCCGCCTGGTTGACGTCCACCACCATGTCGGCGAGCTTGCGCTGGGTCAGCTGGAACCCGGCGATCGGCCGACCGAACTGCTCACGGCTCAGCGCGTACTCCAGGGCCGCCTCGTAGCAGGCGCGCGCGGCGCCGGCCGCGCCCCACACGATGCCGTAGCGGGCCTCGTTCAGGCACGACAGCGGCGAGCCCAGGCCGCGGGACCCGGGCAGGACCGCGTCTGCGGGCAGCCGCACGCCCTCCAGCACGAGTTCGGAGGTGATGGACGCGCGCAGCGACAGCTTGCGGTGGATGACGTTGGCCGAGAACCCGGGCGTGCCGGCGGGCACCACGAACCCGCGCACACCCTCGTCGGTGGCGGCCCACACCACGGCCACGTCGGCGACCGAGCCGTTGGTGATCCACATCTTGGTGCCGTCGAGCACCCAGTCCGTCCCGTCCCTGCGGGCGCGGGTGCGCATCGAACCCGGGTCGGAGCCGGAGTCGGGCTCGGTCAGGCCGAAGCAGCCGATCGCCTCACCGGCGGCCATGCGCGGCAGCCACTCCTCCTTCTGCTCCTCGGAGCCGAACTTGTGGATGGCCGCCATCGCCAGCGAGCCCTGCACCGACACGAAGCTGCGCAGGCCCGAGTCCACGGCCTCCAGCTCGCGGCAGGCCACGCCGTAGGCGACCGCGCTGGAGCCGCCGCAGCCGTACCCCTCCAGGTGCATGCCCAGCACCCCGAGGGCTCCGAAGGCCCTGGCCAGCCCGCGCGGGTCGGGCAGGGTTCCCGCGTCGAACCACTCGGCCACGTTCGGCGCCAGCTCGCGCGCGGCGAAGCCGCGCACGGCGTCGCGGACGTCGCGCTCGGTGTCGGACAGGTCGGCGTCCACGGCCAGGAAGTCGTGCGGGTCCGGGGCGGCGGGCCTGCGGGAGTCGCTCATGGTGGGGTGTCCCTTCGTGGTGCTGACGGCCGGTGCGGCCGTGCGGATCCGGTGCGTGACCCGCTGGGGTGTCAGGGCGGGTCGGGCTGCTGGACGGCTCCGCGCGCGACCATCGCGTCCACTCTGGCCCCATCGACGCCGAGTTCGGCCAGGATCCGCCGGGAGTGCTGCCCCAGCAGCGGCGGCGCGGTGAGCGGTGGCGGCGTGCCCTCCAGGCGGAACCCCGCGCGGACCTGTTCGAGCAGGCCTGCGGTGGGGTGCTTCACGGTGCGCAGGACGTCGTCGCCGCTGGCGTCGGCGGTGCGCAGCGCGTCGAGTACCCCGCGCACCCGCCCCACCGGCACCCCGGCCCCCACCAGCAGTTCCATCCAGTGGTCGGCGGGCCGGGAGCGAAGGGTCGCCGACAGTTCGCCGACCAGCTCCTCCCGGTGCGCCACCCGGCCGGGGTTGGTGGCGTAGCGCGGGTCCGCGCCCAGGTCGGGGCGGTCCAGGGCCGCGCACAGCCGCTGGTACAGGGCGTCGTTCCCGGCGGCGACGACGATCTCGGCGTCCGCCGTCGGAAAGGCCTGGTAGGGCACGATCGTGGTGTGCGCGTTGCCGACCCGGGCGGGTTCGGTCCCCGTCACCAGCGCCTGCTGGGTGAGGTTGACCAGCCCGGAGAGGGTGGAGTTGATCAGCGACACGCTGATGTTCTCCCCGCGCCCGGTGACGCGGGCCCGCATGAGCGCGCCCAGGACGCCCACGGCGGCGTTGAGCCCGGTGAGCACGTCGGTCAGGGCCACACCCACCTTGCTCGCCGGCCCCTCCGCGGGTCCGGTGGTGGCCATGAGACCGCTCTCGGCCTGCACCACGATGTCGAAGCCGGGGCGCGTCGCGGGCTCGTGTTCGGGGCCGAAGCCGCTCACCGAGCAGTACACGACGGCCGGATTGCGGGCGCTGACGGCCTCGTAGCCGAGCCCGAGCCGGTCGATCACCCCGGGCCGGAAGTTCTGGATGACCACGTCGGAGGCCGCGCACAGCTCCTGGACCGCGGCCAGGCCCTCGGGGTCCTTCAGGTCCACGGCCAGGCTGCGCTTGTTGCGGTTCACCGACAGGAAGTAGGCGGCCTCCCCGTGCCCCCCGGGTCCGGACTCCCCGGCCCAGGGCGGCCCCCAGGAGCGCGTGTCGTCGCCGCGTCCGGGCTGTTCCACCTTGACCACCTCGGCGCCCATGTCGGCGAGCAGCATGGTGGCGTAGGGGCCCGCCAGCACGCGGGACAGGTCGGCGACGCGTACGCCCGCCAGCGGCAGCGGCGCGGTCCGGGGCCCGGCTCCGGTCTCGGCCCCGTTTCGGGTTCCGGCTTCGGGGCGGGCCCCGTTCCCGGAAAGGTCGTCGGTCACGACAGCGCCTCCTGCCCGTCCCCGGGGCCTCCGGGCAACTGGTCGCCCTCCCGCAGCTGGCCGTAGGTCTCCAGACAGCGGCGGAGGGCGGTGGTCAGCGCGGCGCCGGACTGGCCCGCGTAGCGGGTCTGCACCCGCCGCACCAGCTCGGCGACGTCCTCGGTCACCGACTCCCCCTCGACCAGGGCTCGGAAGAAGTCCCGGGCGAGCTCGGTGAGCAGGGTGGTGTCCGCGGCGACGACGCGCCCGTCGGCGGTGTCCACGGCCAGCACGACCCCGAGCCGCTGGTACTGGGAGTGGCTCGCCACCGAGTCGGGGAGGCGGGCGTAGCCGGACACCAGGACGACCCTGGGGTTGCGCAGGACCTGTTGGATACGGTCGTCGCCGTACAAGGTGGACACCTCTCGCTCACGGGCACGCGAAAACTCCGATGCTCTGGAGTCTCGCGCCTGGAGGGCGGCCGGGGGAAACCGGACACCCGCGGCGTGAGGGCAGGCAGGCACAAGTATGTCCCCACCGCGCGCGCCGCTGTCAAGCGGGGCGGTGGTCCGGGCCACATCCCGCCCCCCTGCCGCGCGCCGGACGGCTGTGTTAGTCTGCCTCGCAGGTCACGAGTACCAGCGTCAAGCCCCGGCTAGCTGGTCGGCAACCCTCCTACCGCGGTGGGGTGCCCCGGGTGAGGACCAGGTCCCGACACGACCGTGTCGGACAAGCGCGGACCCCTGAGGCGTTGCCGGAGTGACATCTCCGCGGGTCCCACGACCCGTAGGAGGGGTGTCTTCATGACCACTGCCGTTTCCGTTCACACCGCCCGTCGCGCCGCGCACCCGGCCGACACCGCCGCGTGCACCGTCGTCACCTCCGACGAGGGCGTCCCCCTGGTCACCGGCGAACGCGTCGAGTACGCCAACTTCGACTACGCGGCCAGCGCCCCGTGTCTGACCCCGGTGGCCGATGCCCTGTCCGCGGCGCTGCCCTACTACGCCAGCGTGCACCGCGGCGCGGGCCACCACTCCCAGGTCAGCACCGACGCCTACGAGCGCGCCCGCCGCAGCGTCGCCCGCTTCGTGGGCGTGCGCTCGCGGCCCGACGACGCCGTCGTGTTCGTGCGCGGCACCACCGACGCCCTCAACCTGCTGGCCCGCTCGGTGCCCGAGGGCTGCACGGTGGTCGTGTTCGAGTCCGAGCACCACGCCAGCCTGCTGCCCTGGGAGCACCCCGCCGCCCGGGCCGGACGGGTGGTGCGCCTGCCGCTGCCCGCCTCCCCGCAGGAGGCGGTGGAGGCCGCGCGCTCCGCGCTGCGCCGGGCCCCCGAGGGCCCGCGCCTGCTGTGCGTGACCGCCGCCTCCAACGTCACCGGCGAGATCTGGCCGGTGGAGGAACTGGTGGAGGCCGCCCACGCCGAGGACGCGCGCGTGGTCGTGGACGCCGCCCAGTACGTGCCGCACCTGCCCTTCAGCCTGGAGGCGACCGGCGCCGACTACGTCGCCCTGTCCGCCCACAAGCTCTACGCCCCCTTCGGTTCCGGGGTGCTGGCCGGACGCGCCGACTGGCTGCGCGAGGCCACGCCCTACCTGTCCGGCGGCGGGGCCACACGGCTGGTCACCGAGCACGACGTGGTGTGGAACGACCTGCCCGCGCGGCACGAGGCGGGCAGCCCCAACGTGCTGGGCGCCGTGGCGCTGGCCGCCGCCTGCGACGCCCTCGCCCCCGCCGTCCAGGAACTCCTGCACGTCCGCGAGTCGGCGCTGCTGGAGCGGCTGCGCGCGGGGCTGGCCGGGATCGACGGCGTCACCGAGCTGACCCTGTGGGGCGGGGAGCACCCGCGGGTGGGCATCGTGTCGTTCACCGTGGACGGCCTGCCCGCCGACCTGCTGGCCGCGGCCCTGTCCGCCGAGTACGGGATCGGGGTGCGCGACGGCCTGTTCTGCGCCCATCCGCTCACCCGGCACCTGCTGCCCCGGGGGCACAGCCAGGCGGTGCGGGCGAGCCTGGGGGTGGGCACCACGCGGGAGCACGTGGACCGCCTCGTCGGCGCGGTCGCCGAACTCGTGGCCCGCGGACCGCGCTGGAAGTACGCCGACTGCGACGGCCGCCTCGCCCCGGTGCCCGACCCCGCGCGGGTGCTCTGACGGGCGCCGCGGACGGAGCCGTCCCGCCGGACCCTGCGGCGGTGCGGCACAGCGCGCTCAGCGTGACGGCGGGAGCGCGTGCGGCGGCTGGTCAGAAGGGTTCGGGCCAGCGCTGCTACAGCTGGCTGTAGCAGGGGTCGGCGGGTGGGCGGGATGTTTCGGCGGGCCGCGCCTGCGTAGCGTCGTAGACGACACGGCGGGCGGTACACCGGCCGTGTCCAGCCACCCACCGAACCCAGGGAGCAGCCGTGCCCGACGACCCCTACCGCATCGACGCTCCGACCGCCGGAGCCCCGTCGCCCTCCGTTCCGCAGCCGCTTCCCGCGCCCTCCCGACCCCGGCGCACCCCCGCCCGCAGGGCCCTCCTGGCCCTGCTCGGCGTCGTCTTCGCCGGGTCCGCCGTGGCCAACGGAACCCTGTCCCTGCTCGGCCACACGCTGGTCGGGTCGGCCTTCGGACTCACCGCGCTGGTCTCGCTCATCGCGCTGATCGTCCTGGCCCGCCGGGGGGACCGGTGAGCGGCGCGAACCCGGCGGCCACCGCCCCGGACTTTACCGCGCCGGGCTCCACCGGTCCGGACGCCGACGGCGAGGCCGTCCGGCTCACCGACGTCCACCGCGTCTACTCCGACGGCGAGGGAGCCGTCTCGGCGCTGGCCGGGGTGTCGCTGCGGGTTCCCCGCGGGTTGTTCCTCGCCGTCATGGGGCCGTCCGGGTCGGGCAAGAGCACCCTGCTCAACTGCGCGTCCGGCATGGACCGCCCCACCTCGGGCTCGGTGGTGGTCGGCGGCACCGACATCAGCACCCTGCGCGAGCCCCGGCGCACCGAGTTCCGCCGCGAGCGGGTCGGCTTCGTGTTCCAGTCCTACAACCTGGTGCCCACCCTCACCGCGGAGGAGAACATCACCCTGCCGCTGCGCCTGGCCGGTCGGACCCCCGACCAGGGCTGGCTGCGCGCGCTCGTCGGCCGGGTGGGCGTGGGGCAGCGGCTGCGCCACCGGCCCACGGAGCTCTCCGGCGGCCAGCAGCAGCGGATCGCGATCGTGCGCGCCCTGGCCTCCCGCCCCGACATCGTCTTCGCCGACGAACCCACCGGAGCGCTCGACGGCGCGACCGCCGACAGCGTCCTGGGCCTGCTGCGGGAGGTCGTGGACGAGCTCGGCCAGACCGTGGTCATGGTGACCCACGACCCCAAGGCCGCCGCCCGGGCGCACGCCACCGCGGTCATGGCCGACGGCCGCCTCGCCGACGTCCTGCACGCCCCCTCCGCGGCCGACCTGGCCGAGCGCCTGGCCTCCCTGGAGACGGCCGGGGCGGAGGCGGACCGATGACGGCGACCCCCGATCCCGTCGCGCCGGACCCCGTCGGCGGCCGCGGCCCCCTCGCGCTGAAGCTGGCGCGCGGCCGTGCCGGGGTGCTGACCGCCGTCGCCGTCGCGGTCCTGGGCGGATCGGCGTTCGTCACCGTCGGCGGCGTGCTCGCCGACACCGGAGTGCGCTCGTCGGTCCCCGCGGAACGGCTCCGGGGCGCGGACGCCGTGGTCACCGCGCCCCAGACGGTCGAGCAGGCCGAGGACCTGGACCTGCCACTGCCCGAGCGGGCCGGACTGCCCGAGGAGTTCACCGCCCGGCTGGCCGCCCTGCCCGAGGTCGGCACCGCCGTCGGCGACGTCGGGTTCCCGGCCGCCGTGCACACCGGGGACGGGGTCGTCACGGGAGCCGACCCCCGCACCACCGGCCACGGGTGGTCCTCCGCCGCGCTGCTGGAGGACGCCGCCCTGGAGGGGCAGGCCCCCCAGGGAACGCGGGAGGTGGTCCTGGACGCCGCCACGGCCGCCGCCGCCGGCGCCGGGGTCGGGGACCGGGTGCGGGTCACCGCTGCCGGAAGCACCGGCGACCACCGGCTCTCCGGAGTGCTGGACACCGGCGCCACCGTGGTCCTGTTCGCCGACGACACCGCCGCCGACCTGGCCGGGCGCACCGGAGGTCCCCGTGAGGGCACCGTGGACCTGGTGGCCCTGCGCGCCGCGCCCGACGTGTCGGAGGAGCGGCTCACCGAGGCGGTGGAGGAGGCCCTGGCGGGCGAGGACGCGCTCGTGCGGACCGGGGACCGGATCGGCGACGCCGAGTCCCCGGCCGCCGGAGCCGCGCGCGGTGTCCTGGTCGCGGTGGCCGGTTCGCTCGGCGGCGTCCTGGTGATGACCATCGGCCTGACCGTCGCCGGAGCGCTGTCGGTCTCCGTGGCCGCCCAGCGCCGCGACCTGGCGCTGCTGCGGGCCGTGGGCGCCACGCCCCGGCAGGTCCGCCGCCTGGTCGCCGTCCCCAACCTCCTCGTCACCCTGGCGGTCCTGCCCTTCGGTGTGGGCGGGGGCTACCTGCTGGCGGGGGTCGCGCTGGACTGGTTCGCCTCCCTGGGCCTCGTCCCGCCGGGCCTGCCTCCGGTGCTCGGACCGCTGCCCGCCCTGGCCACGGTCGTGCTGATGGCGCTCGCCGTGTGGCTGGCCTCGCTGGCCGCGGTCGGCCGGACCGCGGCCGCGCCGCCCACCGACGCGCTCGCCGAGTCCGTCGCCGAGCCGCGCGTTCCCGGCCGGGCGCGGACCTGGTCGGGGGCGGCGCTGCTCCTGGCCTCGGTGGGGGCTTCGGTTCCGGCGCTGGTGCTGGGCAACGAGATGGCCGCGGTCGGCCCGGCCTCGGCCAGCCTGCTCGCGGTGGTCGGGCTGGCCCTGGTCGGCCCCGCCCTGCTGAGGTCGGTGAGCGGGGCGCTCGGCCGCCGCCTGCCCGCAGCCTCCTCCGCCCTGACCTGGCTGGCGGTGCGCAACCTGCACGGCCACTCCCACCGGGTGGCGGGGGCGGTCAGCGCGCTGGCGATGCTGGTGGCCTTCGCCCTCAGCCAGGGCTACGTCAACACCACGCTGCTGACCGCGCAGGCGGAGCAGCGCGAGGACGGCGGGCTGGCCTCGAGCACGCTGACCGCGCCCGCGCTCGGCGGGCTTCCGCGGGGGCTGGCCGAGACCGTCGGGGAGGTCCCGTCCGTCGCCGCGGCCGTCACCGCCACGCCGACCGCCCTCGTGTGGACCACCGAGATGCCGTTCGAGGAGGGGGCGCTGCACCAGGAGGTACCCGCGCTGGTCCTGGGGCCGGGCGCACCGGAGGTCGTCGACGTGGGCGTCACCGAGGGCGACCTGGGCGCGCTGACCGGCGACACCGTCGCGCTGGGCGCGCAGACCGCGCGCTCCCTCGGCGCGGAGCCGGGGCAGACGGTGACGTTCCGGATGGGGGACGGGAGCGAGGTCAGCGCCGAGGTGGTCGCGCTGTACGAGCGCGAACTCGGCTTCGGCCGGGCCCTGGTCTCGCGGGACCTGGCCCGGGGGCATCTGACCGGTGACCTGGCCGCCGAACTGCGGGTGCTCGCCGAACCCGGACGGGAGTCCGAGGTCCGCGAGGCCCTCGACGGCCTGGCCTCGGCCCACCCGGGGGTGGAGGTCGCCGACGCCGCCCCGGACGCGTCCGGGGCCGGGCTCGCGGCGAACACGTTGCTCAACCTCGTGGTGCTGCTCTGCCTGGCGGGGTACGTGCTGCTCTCGGTGGCCAACCGCCTGTCCGCCCAGACACTGCGCCGCCGTGCGGAGACGGACGCGCTGCGCGCCGTGGGCATGACCCCGGCGCAGGTCCGGTCGCTGCTGCGCAGGGAGGCCGCCCTGATCGCGGTCGGCGCGGTCGTCGCCGGTGTCCTGGCCTCCGCGGTCCCGCTCGCCTTCGCGGGGATGGGGCTTCTGGGGCGTCCGTGGCCCGGCGGCCCGTTCTGGCTGCTGCCCGCGACCGTGCTGGTGGTCGCGGTGGTGTCCTGGCTGTGCGCGGAGCTCCCCGCCAGGAGGCTGACCGCCGACCGGTAGCGCGGGGGTCCTGACGGGTGCCCTCCGACGGGGGACGGTTTCCGTGGCGGAGGGCCGGGCCCCTCCACCACGGGCCAGCGTCTCGGGACGGGCGGCCGGTGGCCGGACGGGGAGCCTCCGCCACCGGACGGGGCCGTTTCCCGGGAAACGGAGGAAGGTGGTGCCTTTCGGGATCGTCCGGCCGCGTCGGAGGGCTTTTCCGAGGACGCGGCGCGGTGACCTGCTGGAATCGCGGGGGAGCGGGGTGTGACGCCCCCTCTCCGTCCGCGGGGCCGGGTTCGTTCACTAGAAACACTTGCGCCCCAGGAAGCCCTAAAGGGCGAAATAGGGCGCATAACACCCATGTGTGTGCCGAGGATCACTTTCACAGGAGGTACCATCGGGCCCTGACGGCATGGCGCGACGCTGTCCGGGCCCGACCGGCCCGCCCCGCCGAGCGTCTGCCTCCCGCGAGCGAACCGGCTGGGGGAGCGTGAACGTGACCAACGTCCGAGGGCCCAAGACAGGTCGGCTCACGGCCGTGTTCCGCGGGCGCGGGTCCGTACCCGTCCCCGGCCAGCGGTCCGGTGTGGTCGACCTCGGCTCCCGCACGGGCGAGCGTCCCGATCCGCGGCACACCGAGCACATCCGCCTGCACCAGGCCTTCCTGGGGCGTGCGGTCGACTACCTGGCCGCCGACGCGGGCGTGCGCCAGTTCGTCGACTGGGGGTGCCCGGTGCCCGGGACCGCCGAGCGGGTGCACGCCGCCGCCCCCGACGCCTCGGTCGTCCACGTCGCCCCGCACGGCGCGGCGGGCATGCTCTCCACCGCCGGGGCCTCCGTGCTCTCCGGCGACGGATCCGGCACGGAAACGCTCCTGCGCCGCCTCGGCACCTCCGGGCTCGTCGACTTCGACGAGCCCGTCGCCGTTCTGATGACCCGCCCCTTCACCGCGGACGACCCGCCCGCCGGGATCGACGGCCTGCACGCCCTCATGCGCGGGGGCGGCTACCTCGCGCTCGCCTCCCCGGCTCCCCGCGCCGCGGTGGAGCGCGCCTTCGCCCCCTTCCAGCCGATCGAACCCGGGGTGGCCGACCTGCGGTGGTGGCCCTACCCGGACGAGGACGTGCCCGACCCGGGAACCGGCGTCCTCGCCGGCCTGGGCCGCGCGCCCGGCCGCGGAGGGGGCGTCCGCGGGTGGCGGTGAACTGGACCGGAGAGGTCCTGGCGCAGCTGCGGTTCTACTGGGACTTCTCCCTGTGGCCCCGTCTGGAGGGGCTCACCGACGAGGAGTTCCACTGGATGCCGGTACCCGGCGCCTGGACCGTGCGCGAGGGGCCGGACGGGCGCCACCGGCCCGACACGGCCGTCCCCGAACCCGAACCGCCGCCGGTGACCACCATCGCCTGGCGGCTCGGGCACATCGTCGTCGAGGTCCTGGAGACCCGCGTCAACTGGCACTTCGGCGACCGCACCGCCACGCGGGAGAACGCCGACTGGCCCGCGACCGCCGCCGAGGCCCGGCAGCGGCTGCGGCACGCCTACACGGCCTGGACCGCGCACGTCCAGGAGTTGGACGAGAGCGGCCTGGCCGCGCCGGTGCGCGGCGCCGAGGCGCCCCAGTGGGAGGACTTCCCGATGGTCGCCCTCGTGCTCCACGTCAACCGGGAGGTCATCCACCACGCGGCGGAGGTGGCCGCGCTGCGCGACCTGTACCGCGCGGAGTACGGCCGCTGATCCACCCGCCCGCCGCGCAGATCAGGGCCTCCTGAGCCACACCGGGAACACTTCCGGCCGGGCACGGCTAGACCACGTGCAGCGGGTCCATCCGCACCTGGGCCAGGTGCTCGTCGCGGCGCGCGCTACGCGCCGAGGCCGCCACCTTGAGCGACCGGGACAGCGCGCCCACCCCGCTCCGGGGCACCCGCAGCAGCGCGCGCTCCGTGGGGTGGGCGCCGTCCGGGCCGACCGCCCGGTCCGCGCCCACCGGCACCGGCCCCAGGAGCTCGGTGCCCTCGGGCAGCTCGATCTGGTCGAGCAGCTCGCGCACGTGCTCGGGGGCGCCGGTGACCGAGGCCATCGCCACCGCGGGAGGGAACCCCAGCTCCCGGCGCTCGGCCAGCTCGCGCTCGGCGAAGCCCGCCGGGTCCCACCGCACGAACGACTGCACCACCGGCAGCGAGGCGTCGGCCGACACCACCACCGTGCCGCCCGGCCGCACCAGGGCCCCCGCGTTCAACCAGCGCCGCAGCGCCTCCTCCGAGGCGCGCAGGTCCATCCGGTTCAGCAGCGCCCAGCCGTCCAGCAGGACCGCCGCCGCGTACCCGTTCTCGGCCACCGGTTCGGCCCCCGGGGTGGCCACCACCAGCGACGGCGCGTCCGCCACCCGCGACAGCACGTCCTCGCGGCCCGAGGTGCGCACGGTCAGCGAGGGGAACGCGCGGCCCAGTTCCTCGGCTGTGCGGCGGGCACCCACCACCACGGCGCGCATGCGGGTGACGCCGCACTCCGGGCACGCCCACTGACCGGCGACCCGGCCGCACCAGCCGCACGAGGGCATGGCGTGCGAACCGCGCACGGCCAGCGGGCCCCGGCAGGAGTCGCAGCGCGCGGGTTCGCGGCACCCGGCGCAGGCCAGCGTGTTGAGGTAGCCCCGGCGCGGGACCTGGAAGAGCACCGGACCGGTCCGGGCGGCCTCGCGGGCCGCGCGCAAAGCCACGCTCGGCATCCGCGCCGACCGCGCCGCCTCGTCGCGGGCCAGCTCCCGGTCGTCCCCGGCCGCCCGGACCACGGGCGCGCGGCGGCGCAGGGTCGCCCGGTCGGCGGCCAGCGGGTGCGCCCATCCCGACTCCACCAGCAGCTGGGCGTCGGTGGTGCGCGTGTGCCCGCCGATCAGGGCACCGGCCCCGGCCCGGTGCGCGCGCATCGACAGCACCGTGCGCGAGTGCGGGTAGGGGGCGTGCGGGTCGGCGTGCACGTCGTCGCCGTCGTCCCACAGCACCACCAGCCCCAGGTCCCGCACGGGCGCGAACACCGCCGCGCGCGTGCCGACCACGACCCGGACCCCGCCGCGCAGCACCGAGAGCCAGCGCCGGTAGCGCTCGGCCGGTCCGAGGTCGGCGGTGAGCGCCACGTACCGGCCCTCGCCCAGGCGCTGTTCCAGGGCGTGGTCGACGGCCTGCACGTCGCGGCCGTCGGGCACGACGACCACGGTGCCGCGCCCGGCGGCCAGGGTCTCCCCGGCGGCGACCGCCACCGCGTCCGCCCAGTCGGTGCCGGGCAGGGCGTTCCACACCGCACGGGCGGGCTGACCCGCGCGCAGCGCGCGCAGGAACGCGGGGCCCTCGGGGTAGTCCGCCCAGGGGCCGGGATCCGCCCCGGCGACATCCTGTGCCGCTGCCGCGCCAGAGGGCGCGCCTGTCACGGTTGCGGACACCAGTGGGGTGTCGGCGGCGCTCGGCGCGGTGTCGGGGGGCGCCCCGGGCTGAGTGCCGTGCGGGACCGCCCCGGGGGGCTCGCCCGAGGCCGTCACGGCGGGGGCGTCGTCCGGGTCCGCTCCGGTCGCCGCGGTCCCCGGGGACAGGCCCTGCCCCGGTGCCTCCGGAGGCGCGTCGGCCTCCGCCCCGGCCCCGGTCGCCTCCGGGGGTACGTCGGATCCGGCTGCCTCCGCGTCCTTCGCGGCCTTCGCCGCCTCCTTCTCCACGCGGGCGTGGCGGGGCGGCACCGCCAGCCGCAGCACGTCGCTCAGCGTGCCCGCGTAGCGGTCGGCGACCGCGCGGGCCAGCCCCAGGATCTCGGGGGTGAGCACGGGCTCGGGGGAGACGACCGCCTCCAGGTACGCCAGCCGCCCCGAGAACTCCGAGGTCTCCACCCGCTCGGCCAGGAACCCTCCCAGCTGGCGGTTGTTGAACCGCACCTTCACCCGGCAGCCGGGCACCGCCGCCTCGTCCATGTCGGCGGGCACCCGGTAGTCGAAGTACCGGTCCAGGTGGGGCAGCGGGGTGTCCACGACCACGCGCGCGACGGGCAGCCGCTCGGCGGGCCTGCGTGGGGCCGGGCGGCGGGATCTGCTTGCCGCCCGAGCCGTGGCCTTCTCCTGCTCCGGAAGGTCGAAGAGGACCCCGTCGGGCTGACCGGGCTGCGCTGTCATCCTCTTCTGTCTACCAGAACCGTGCGACACCGCCCCGCGCACCGGGCGGCGCGGCCCGGCGCCACTGGTAGAACTGGGGAACCGACAGACCTCGGTGGAGGGGAACCCACGTTGAAGCTTGTCTTTGCCGGAACACCGCAGGTGGCGGTACCGTCCCTGCGCGCACTGATCGACTCCGGCCACGAGGTCGCCGCCGTGGTCACCCGTCCCGACGCCCGCTCCGGGCGCGGGCGGAAGGTCTCCGCCAGCCCGGTCGGCGAACTCGCCGCGAGCGAGGGCATCGAGGTCCTCAAACCCGCCAAGGCGGGCGACCCCGAGTTCCTGGAGCGGCTGGAGCGGATCGCCCCCGACTGCTGCCCCGTCGTCGCCTACGGCGCCCTGCTGCCCCAGTCCGCGCTCGACATCCCCCGCCACGGCTGGGTCAACCTGCACTTCTCCCTGCTGCCCGCCTGGCGGGGCGCCGCCCCCGTCCAGCACGCGGTCCTGCACGGCGACGACATCACCGGCGCGTCCACCTTCCAGATCGTCAAGGAACTCGACGCCGGACCCGTCTACGGCACCCTCACCGAGGCCGTGCGCCCCACCGACACCAGCGGTGAACTCCTGGAACGGCTCGCCGTCTCCGGCGCCGAACTCCTCGTGCGCACGGTCGACGGCATCGCCGCCGACCGGCTCAGCCCGGTCGAGCAGCCCGCCGACGGCGTCTCCTACGCCTCCAAACTCACCACCGAGGACGCCGAACTCGACTTCACCGCCCCCGCCCTGCGCGTGGACCGCACGGCCCGCGCCTGCACCCCCGCCCCGGGCGCCTGGACCACCTTCCGCGGCGGCCGCCTCAAGGTGGGTCCGGTCACCCCCCTCACCGACGCCGACACACCCGCGCTCGACCCCGGCCAGCTGCACGCCGACAAGAAGCGGGTCCTGGTCGGGACCGCCACCCACCCGGTCGTCCTGGGCGAGGTGCAGCCCCAGGGCAAGCGCGCCATGGCCGCGGTGGACTGGGCGCGCGGCGTGCGTCCCGGCGACGAGGACCGCCTGGGGCGCTGAGCTGCCGTAGTCTCGACCTGGCGGGTGAGCCCGCCGGTCCCGTCCCCGGTTTGTTGAGGCAGCACACGTTGAGCGAGCAGTCCCGATCCCCGTACCGCCGTCCCCGCCGCGGCGGGAAGCCCGCGCAGGGCGGCGGCCGGGGCGGGGACGGACAGTCCCCGCCCCGCGACCCCTCCCGCCGCGTCGCCTACGACGTGCTGCGCGCGGTCGGCCAGCGCGACGCCTACGCCAACCTGCTGCTGCCCGCCCTGCTCAGCGAGCGCGGCATCAGCGGCCGCGACGCGGCCCTGGCCACCGAGCTGACCTACGGGACCCTGCGCCTCCAGGGCACCTACGACGCGATCCTGGAGGCCTGCGTGGACCGCACGCTCGCCTCCGTGGACACCGAGGCGCTGCCGCTGCTGCGCCTGGGCGCCCACCAGCTGCTGTCCACCAAGATCCCCCCGCACGCCGCGGTCAGCGCCACCGTGGACCTGGCGCGCAGGGTCGTGGGCCACCACCGCGGCCGGTTCGTCAACGCCGTCCTGCGCAAGGTGTCCGCCCGTGACCTGGACGCGTGGACGGCCGTGATCGCCCCCGACCGCGCCACCGACCCCAGCGGGTACCTGTCGGTCGTGCACAGCCACCCGCGCTGGATCGTCAAGGAGCTGGCCCGGGCGCTGGGGGAGCGGTCCGCCGGCGGCCTGGTCGAGACCGAGCGCCTGCTCGCCGCGCACAACGAGCGCCCCCGGGTGACCCTCGTGGCCAAGCCGGGCCGCTCCACCGTCGCCGACCTGGTGGCCTCCGGTGCCGAGGAGGCCCGCTACTCGCCCTTCGCCGCCTACCTGCCCGAGGGTGACCCGGCGGCGATCCGGGAGGTGCACCAGAACCGGGCCGCGGTGCAGGACGAGGCCAGCCAGCTGGTCGCCCTCGCCCTGACCAGGGTGGACACCCGCGGCGACGACGCGCGCTGGCTAGACATGTGCGCGGGGCCGGGCGGCAAGGCCGGTCTGCTGGCGTCCCTGGCCGGACAGCGCGACGCCCGCCTGCTGGCCGCCGAGGTGCAGCCCGCGCGGGCCGGGCTGGTGGCCGGTGCGGTGCGCCGCTCCCCGCGTGACGCGGGCCGGGTCGTGGTCGCCGACGGCACCAGGCCCGCCTGGCGTCCGGGGGCCTTCGACCGGGTGCTGGTGGACGCGCCGTGCACGGGCCTGGGCGCGCTGCGCCGACGCCCGGAGTCGCGCTGGCGGCGCACCGAGAGGTCGGCCGCCGATCTGGCGCCGCTCCAGCACGACCTGCTGGTGAGCGCGGTCGAGGCGGTGCGCCCCGGCGGTGTGGTCGCCTACGTCACGTGCTCGCCGCACCTGGACGAGACCGACGGGATCGTGCGCCGGGTGCTCTCCGAGCGCGACGACCTCACGCTGCTGCGCGCCGCCGACTACCTGGACGGGGTGCCCGACCTCGCGGCCGGTCCGGAGGGAAGGTACGCCCAGTTCTGGCCGCACGTGCACGGGACCGACGCGATGTTCCTGGCGCTGCTGCGCAGGTCCGAGCAGGTCTGATCCCGCCCGGGGCCGTCCGCGACCCGTTCGGGGCCGTCCGCGCGGTGTTCAGGCGCCGCCGTCCGGCCGGGGCGGGGGCGCGGGCGGCATGCTCGCGCGCAGGCGCAGGGTCAGCCGCTCGCCCACCTCCCCGCTGAACGACCCGTCGTGCGCCACCCCCGCGCGGTCGGCCAGCTCCACCGCGTGCAGGCGCACGACGGCCTCCACCAGCGTGGCGTAGGCCCCGGCCGCCGACCGGGCCCGCACCCACGCGATCCCCGCCACGGCGGCCGCGACGAGCGCGGCGGGCCACCACCACACGGTCAGCGGCAGGTACAGCAGAGCCCACGCCGTCAGCCCGGTGGCGCGGGCCAGGTCCTCGCGGGCCCCGGTGACCTCCACGCGCTCCTCCTCCGGCAGGACCAGCCACAGGTGCGGCCACAGCACGGAGAGGTCCGCGCGGTGGTCGCGGGCCAGCCGCGTGCGCACGGCCCCGATCCGGTCACCGCACCAGGTGGGGCGCTCCGGCCGCTCGGGGGAGAGCCGCGCCATGCGGTCGTAGGCCTCCGCGAACGCCTCCTCCCCGCCCCCGCGCCGAGCCCGCTCGACCTCCCCGCGCAACCGGTCCCACCTCGCGCGGCGCGACCGCACCCACCGTCCGGTCCAGCCGCGCAGCGGCGGCGGCCACCGCTCCCAGTCCGCGCCCGTCCACAGGCGCTCGACCAGCCAGCCCAGGCCCCGGGCGACCAGGCCCACGGCGGTGCTCCCGGCCAGCACGGCGGCCAGCACCAGGACCTGGCCGCCGAGGGTGTCCACGCGCGGATCCGCGGCCCAGCCGGTGACCCGCTCGGCCAGGTGTCCCACGTCCCACGCCCCGGTCCAGCCGAGGGCGTACGCGGCGCTGGCGACCGCCAGGTAGAGGGCGCCGGGCAGCGCGAGGGCGCTGCCCCACCGCTCGGTGAGCCTGCGGCCCAGTTCCGCCCACAGGTCGCCCACCGCCTACCGTCCCCGCGGCGGGCGCAGGGAGGCGCCGCTGACCAGGCAGACCGGCACGTCCTCGGCCGGTGTGGGCTCCCACGTGCGCGGGCACCGGCCCTGGGGACACCCGTACAGGGCGAAGGCGGGGCGGGGCAGCCCGGCCCCGGTCACCCCCGCGCCCCCGGATCCCACCCGGTGCACGCCGTCGGCGTGGGCGGCCAGCCCGCGCCCGTCGAGGGCGACCAGGGCCTCCCGGAGCCGGGCCAGCTCCGCCGCCGCGTCCCCGCCGCCGCGTGCGGCCCCGAGCGCCGCGTCGACCAGTGCGGGTCCGCCGGGCACCCGTTCCAGCCGGTCGCGGATGTCGTGGGCGTGCTCGCAGACCACGCCCAGCTCCGTCGCGGTGTCCTCGGTCACGGATCTCCCACCCTCCAGCCGCTCCTGGTACGCGGGGCGCCCTCCACGGCAACCGGCACGGGCCCACCTCCCCGGGGTCCGTGCCCGGTGCGCGCGGGCGCCCTCTCCTCCTCCTCTCGGCCAGCCCCCATGTCCGAAAAGGGCGATTTGTGATCTACGTCGTAAAGATCCGCCGCGAAGCCGTCCCCACGTGAGGGAGAGGGAAGCCGTTTCTCCGCGTCCTCCCCGCGTCACCGCAGTTCCGGGCCCCGCACCCCGGCCACCCGACCCCGCTCACCATGGCTACACTGCACGCGTGGCCATCCAGATCTCACCCAGCATCCTGAGCGCCGACTTCGCGCACCTCGCCGACGAAGCGGCCGCCGTGTCCCCGTCCGCCGACTGGCTCCACGTCGACGTCATGGACAACCACTTCGTCCCGAACCTGACGCTCGGCCTGCCCATCGTGGAGTCCCTGCTCAAGGCCACCGACACCCCCCTGGACTGCCACCTGATGATCGAGGAGCCCGACCGCTGGGCCCCGGCGTACGCCGAGGCGGGCGCGGGCAGCGTCACCATCCACGCCAAGGCCGCCGGAGCCCCCGTGCGCACGCTGCGCGAGATCCGCCGCCTGGGCGCCCGCGCGGGCCTGGCCCTCAACCCCGCCGAGGCCGTCGAGCCCTACGCCGACCTCGTCGGCGAGATGGACATGCTCCTGCTCATGACCGTCGAACCCGGCTTCGGCGGGCAGAGGTTCCTCGACGTGGTCCTGCCCAAGATCCGCCGAGCCCGCGAGATCCTCGACAGCCGCGAAGCCTCCGTCTGGCTCCAGGTCGACGGCGGCGTCAGCGACGAGACCATCGAGCGGGCCGCCGAGGCCGGAGCCGACGTCTTCGTCGCCGGTTCGGCCGTCTACGGGGCCCAGGACCCGGCCAAGGCCGTGGAGTCCCTGCGCGCACTCGCCGCCGGGGCCTCCGCGAAGCCCTGACCCCGCCGTCACCGAACGTCCGTCCGTGCAACGATCGCGACACGGTCCCGCCCCCCGCTGGCCCCGTCCGGCGCCTCCCCCTATGCTGTGCGACTCGTAGTCGTGAATCTCGCTTGGTCGCGGCTCCGTCTTCCCCTCCGCCTCCGCGCGCGTGGGGGAGCGGCGCGGCGTGAGCGCGTTGCCAGGCGCGGACCCCCGGGAGTACGCGTTGAACGCTTGGACCGCCGAGCACCTGGCCATGGACGCGCTGTGGGAGGCGGAGACCGTCCCCATCCGCTGGCTCCAGGGCCTGGGGGACTGGCTCGCCCACCCGTTGGGCCTGGTCACCCACCTGGGCTCCCACACCCTCGTCATCCTCGCCCTCACCCTGGTCTTCTGGTGCGTCAACCCCGCTCTGGGGGCGCGCCTGTTCGTCGTGGTGGCCTCCTCCGGTGTGGTCAACCAGCTGTTCAAGTCCGTGCTCTACGGGGCCCGGCCACCCTGGTTCGACGCCCGCGTCACGGCCCACACGAGTTCGGACAGCTTCGGGATCCCCTCCGGGCACACCCAGGGCGCCACCGTCACCTGGGGCTACCTCGGGATCAGGTCCGGCCGTCGCGCCGTGCTGTGGGCGGCGGTCGCCGTCATCGCGCTCGTCTCGCTCTCGCGGGTCTACCTGGGCGCGCACTTCGTCAGCGACGTCGCGGCCGGGCTGCTGCTGGGCGCCGCACTGCTGTGGGCGGTCCTGCGCTGGGAGGAGCGCGTCACCGCCTGGTGGCTGGGCCTGGGCGCCGCCCGCTGGGCGGGCTACGCCCTGGCCGCCGCCCTGCTGCCCTGCCTGGCGGCCACCCTGTGGCAGCTGCTGGTGCGCGGCGACTGGACGGTCCCCGACGAGTGGATCGGCGCCGTACCCGCCGACCCGGCCGCCGAGACCCTCACCGGCCTGTACACGGTGGCCGGAACCCTGTTGGGCGGGCTCGTGGGCTTCACCCTGCTCGCCCGGCGCGGCTGGTACAGCGCCGCGGGCACCCTGGCCTCCCGGGCCGCCCGCTTCGTCCTCGGCGTCTCGGTGATCGTGCTGGTACAGGTGTTCGTGAGCGTGTTGTTCGGTCACCTGACCGGGCTCGCCGACGCCGCCGTGTCCTTCGCCGCCTACGGCGCGATCACCTTCTGGGCCTCCTTCCTGGCCCCGGAGGCCTTCGTCCGCAGCGGCCTGGCCACCCGCCCCGAAACCGCGTCCGAAACCCCCTGAGCGGGCGGGACGCGCGGTCGCGGCGACACGCCCGCCGGGGCCGCCCGCCCGCGCGTGCGCCGCCTCCGCCGACGGCGACGGGGCGGATGATTCGCGTCACATCGGCTGGGCGCTCCTGTTGACGAGGGGTTAGGATCCCTACCAGCAAGTTCAACACGTGCTCCGGGGTCGGTGTAATTCCGAACCGGCGGTGACAGTCCGCGACCCGGCCGAGTCCATCGGCCGGTTGAACCGGTGGAATTCCGGTACCGACGGTGAAAGTCCGGATGGGAGGCAGTACGTGTCGGGACGGCCCCTCGCCGCCCGCGTCCGCTGACGCGCGGCTTCGGTGCCGTCCTGTTCGTGGACCCTTCTCCACGCGTCCCCTCACCCCGGAGCCACCAGGCGAAGGGAAGGCAAGGACGTGTTCACCGGAATCGTCGAGGAACTCGGCGAGGTCGTCTCCATCCAGGCCGCGGGCACCACGGGTGAGGCCGCGCTGCTCACCGTCCGAGGCCCCCTGGTCAGCTCGGACGCCGGACACGGCGACTCCATCGCGGTCAACGGCGTGTGCCTGACCGTCGTCGACCGGGGCGAGGGCACCTTCACCGCCGACGTCATGAAGGAGTCGCTGGACCGCTCCAACCTCGGCGGCCTGGTCCCGGGCTCCCCCGTCAACCTCGAACGCGCCGCCCGCGCCGACGGCCGCCTGGGCGGCCACATCGTCCAGGGCCACGTCGACGGCACCGCCGCCCTGGTCTCCCGGAATCCCGGCGACAACTGGGACGTTCTGCGCTTCGGGCTGCCCGCCCACCTCTCGCCGTACGTGGTCGAGAAGGGCTCGATCACCGTCGACGGCACCAGCCTCACCGTCTCCGCGGTCAGCGAGCCCGGTGCGGAGCAGGAGTTCTTCGAGGTCAGCCTCATCCCCGAGACCCTGCGGGCGACCACCCTGGGCGGCCTGGCCACCGGCGCCACCGTGAACATCGAGGTGGACGTCATCGCCAAGTACGTCGAACGCATCACCGCCGTGGCGGCGGTCCGCCCGAGGGCGTGAGCGCCCGCGCACGGCGCGAGGGGGCGGACCCGCGAGGGCGGTCCGCCGCCCGCCACACCACCCACATCCACGACGCACCCCAGGGAGCGGACATGACCGTCACCGAGCCCACCCCGGCCACGACACCGATCGACCAGGCCGTCGTCCTCGACCCGATCGAGGAGGCCGTCGCCGAGTTCGCCGCGGGGCGGGCCATCGTGGTGGTGGACGACGAGGACCGCGAGAACGAGGGCGACATCATCTTCGCCGCCGAGCTCGCCACGCCCGAACTCCTGGCGTTCATGATCCGCCACACCTCCGGCGTGGTGTGCGTTCCCCTGGAGGGCGAGGACCTGGACCGCCTCGCCCTGCCGCTGATGACCGCGCGCAACGAGGAGAGCCTGCGCACCGCCTACACGGTCACCGTGGACGCGCGCGAGGGCGTCACCACGGGGATCTCCGCCGCCGACCGGGCCCGCACCATCCGCCTGCTGGCCGCGGAGGGCAGCAGCCCCGCCGACTTCGTGCGCCCCGGCCACGTCCTGCCGCTGCGCGCCCGCCCGGGCGGCGTGCTGGCCCGGCGCGGACACACCGAGGCCTCCGTCGACTTCGCCCGCCTGGCCGGTCTGCGCCCCGCGGGAGTGCTCGCCGAGGTCGTCAACGACGACGGCACCATGGCCCGTCTGCCGCGGCTGCGCGCGTTCGCCGACGAGCACGGCCTCAAGCTGGTCTCGGTCGAGCAGCTCGTCGCGTACCGGAAGGCCCTGGGCGAGGTGCTCACCGACGCCGAGGCCCACCCGCCGCTGGTCACCCGCGTGGTCGAGACGCGCATGCCCAACAGGTACGGCCAGTGGCGCGCGGTCGGCTACCGGGGCGCCGCCGACGGCGCCGAGCACGTCGCGCTGGTGTACGGGGACCTGGCCGACGGCACGGACGTCCTGGCGCGCCTGCACTCGGAGTGCCTCACCGGTGACGCGTTCGGCTCCCACCGCTGCGACTGCGGTGCCCAGCTGGACGCCGCCATGGCCGACATCGCCGAGGAGGGCCGCGGGGTGGTCGTCTACCTGGGCGGCCACGAGGGCCGGGGGATCGGCCTGCTGCACAAGCTGAGCGCCTACAGCCTCCAGGACGAGGGGGCGGACACCGTGGACGCCAACCTGCGCCTGGGCCTGCCCGCCGACGCGCGCGAGTTCGGCGCCGGGGCGCGGATCCTGACCGACCTGGGGGTGTCTTCGGTGCGGTTGCTGACCAACAACCCCGCCAAGGCCGAGGGTCTGGAGCACCACGGGGTGCGGGTCAAGGAGAGGGTGGCGATGCCCTCCTTCGTCACCGAGGACAACATCGACTACCTGCGCACCAAGCGTGACCGCATGGGCCACGACCTGACCGGCGTCGTCCGCTGACCCGGCCTTCCGGTGCGGCCGCCCCGCGCGGCGCTCCCCGGGTCCGAGGCCGTGCCGCCTCCGGTGGGCGGGCCCGGGCCCCGCACGATCCGTTCGTACAGAAAGCAGGAACCCATGAGTGGTGAAGGACGCCCCGACAGCAACGGTGTCGACGCCTCGGGGATGTCGGTGGGCATCGTCGTGACCCGCTGGAACGCGGACGTGGTCCAGCCGATGCTCACCAGGGCGCTGGAGGTGGTGAGGACCTCCGGTGCGGCCGAGCCCGCCGTGGTGGAGGTGGCGGGGGCGGTCGAGATCCCGGTGGTCGCCCAGGAGCTGGCCCGCAAGCACGACGCCGTGATCGCCCTGGGCGCGGTCATCCGCGGGGGCACCCCGCACTTCGACTACGTGTGCCAGTCGGTCACCCACGGCCTGACCGAGGTGGCCCTGCGCCACTCCACCCCCGTGGGCAACGGCGTGCTCACCTGTGACACCCTGGAACAGGCGCTCGACCGCGCCGGACTGCCGGGAAGCGCCGAGGACAAGGGCGCCGAGGCCGCCTTGGCCGCCCTGGACACGGCGGCGGTCCTGCGCGGGCTGCGCCGCTGATCCGGCCCGGCGGCGGTGAGCCGAGGGGCCGCGGCGGACACGGTCCAGAAGTGGAGCAGTTGGTGCGGACGAGGGAACAGCCCGTGGACGACGAGGCGTCGGGGCAGGCGGTGCTGCCCAGGACGTGGCGGCCCCGGTCGGTGCGATGGGTCGCCTACGGCCTGGCACTGCTGATCGTGGCGACCCTGGCGGTCCTGGCCGCGATCCTGCCGGGGAGCTGGGGGATCATGGACCGGGTCCTGATGGTGGGCCTGGGCCTGGCCATCGCGGCCGCCCTGCACCTGCTGGCCCGGCCGCGGCTGGTGGCCACCGAGGAGGGTGTGACGGTGGTCAACAGCATCCGCACCCACGTGCTGTCCTGGGCGGAGGTCGTGGACATGCGGATGCCCGAGGGCGAACCCTGGCCCTCGGCGGACCTGTCCGACGGTACGACCCTGGCGGTGATGGCCATCCAGAGCGCCGACGGCGAGACCGCCCGGCGCGGCCTGGAGGAGTTCCGCGCGCTGCTGCACGCGCGGGGCGAGGGACGCGAGCCCGGCCGCTCGTAGGAACCTCCGGAGGGAGCCGCCGAATTCCTGAGGATCGGTGGCTCCCGGGTGTTGTGCGGGGCACATAGTTTGGTACCGAGAGCCATCGACGGAACGTGGAAGAGGTACCGCGTGCGCGACATCCGAGCGGCCGTGTCCGACCTTTACGCGTCGGGCGAGACGTTCGCGCTGGCCACCGTGATCGACACCTACAAGAGCGCGCCCCGCGACGCCGGGGCGGCGATGCTGGTCAGCGCCTCGGGGGAGGTCGTCGGCAGTGTGTCCGGCGGCTGCGTGGAGGGAGCTGTCTACGAGGAGGCCCTGGAGGTCATCCGCACGGGAGTCCCCGTGCGCCGCACCTACGGGGTCAGCGACGACGACGCCTTCAGCGTCGGCCTGACCTGCGGCGGAACACTGCACATGTTCGTCGAGCCGATCAGCCGGACCGCCTACCCCCAGCTGGGCTCGGTGATCGGCGCGATCGACGAGCACCAGCCGGTCGCCGTGGCCACCATCGTCTCCGACCCCTCCGACCCGGGCAGGGTGGGGCGCCGCCGCGTGGTCTGGCCCGGCCACGCCGAGGGCGACCTGGGCAGCGACAGGCTGGCCGACGCCCTGGACGACGACGTGCGCGGCATGCTGGCCCAGGGCAGCACGGGCCTGCTGCGTTACGGCACCGACGGGCAGCGGCGCGGGGACGAGCTGGAGGTGTTCGTGCAGTCCTTCGCGCCCGCGCCCCGCATGCTGGTGTTCGGCGCGATCGACTTCGCGGCGGCCGTCGCCGACCTGGGCACCTATCTGGGCTACCGGGTGACGGTGTGCGACGCCCGGCCGGTGTTCGCGACGGCCAAGCGCTTCCCCACCGCCGAGGAGGTGGTGGTCAAGTGGCCGCACGTGTTCCTGGACGAGATCGCCGACCAGATCGACGAGCGCACGGCCATCTGCGTGCTCACCCACGACCCCAAGTTCGACGTGCCGGTGCTCAGTGCGGCCCTGCGCACCCGTGCCGGGTACATCGGCGCGATGGGGTCCCGGCGCACCCACGAGGACCGGATGGAGCGGCTGCGCGAGGCCGGGGTGGGGGAGGCGGAGCTGGCGCGCCTGCACTCGCCGATCGGGCTGGACCTGGGGGCGCGCACCCCGGAGGAGACGGCGGTGTCGATCGCCGCGGAGCTGGTGCAGGTCCGGTGGGGCGGCAGCGGGCGGGCCCTGCGCGAGACCAGCGGGCGGATCCACCACGAAACGCCGGGTAAACCCCTGGTTCCGGCCGGATTCGGCCACCGTGTGAAGTGAACCGAAACCCGTCCATCCCTGGAGTGCCTGGTCACGGCGGGTCCTCGGGATCGGTCGGGGAACAGGTCCGGACGGGCTGCTCCAGGTCGCCCATCCTCCGCGTCCGTGCGTGGCATCATCACGTCATGGGTACTGGGGGGCAGGAGCAGGGCAGGGAGCGGACGCGTACGGGCCCGGTGGCGGGCCTGCTGTTGGCCGCGGGTTCGGGGAGCAGACTCGGGCGTCCCAAGGCGCTGGTCGAGGTGGGCGGCGAACGCCTGGTCGACCGCGGCGTGCGCACGCTGACCGCGGGCGGCTGCGCCCCCGTCATGGTGGTGCTGGGCGCCGCCGACACCCCGGTGCGCGGCGCCCACACGGTGCACAACCCCGACTGGCGGACCGGTATGGGGTCCTCGGTGCGCGCCGGGATCGACGCCCTGCCCGACACGGTCGACGCCGTGCTGATCGCGCTGGCCGACCAGCCCCTGGTCACCCCCGAGGCGGTGCACCGCCTGGTGGAGGCGCACGAGCAGGGCGCCCGCGCCGCGGTGGCCACCTACCACGGCAACCAGCGCAACCCCGTGCTGCTGGGCCGCGAGCACTGGTCGACGGCCTACGCCATGGCCGTGCACGACGTGGGGGCGCGCCCGTTCCTGCGCGCGTACTCCCACCTGGTCACCGCCGTGGCCTGTGACGACATCGCCAGTCCTGAGGACATCGACACGGCGGAGGACCTGGAGCGGCTCAGCGACGTGCTGGGCCGGGAGCCCTCCGGCTCGGGCTGAGCCCCGTGCCGCGGGCCGCGTCGCGAACGTGGCGGGCGCTGGTGCGTCGGCGCCCGGACCCGGCTCAGGCCAGGGGCTCGGCGAGGATGCCGAACACGTGCGCGGTCGACTCCCCCGGGGCGAGCACGATCAGGTCGGTGCCGGTGGCCAGCGCGTTGGCCGGGCAGGTCATGGGCTCGGCGGCCAGGTGGGCCCGGTGGTCGTCCCCGCCGAGGGTGTCGGCGCTGAACAGCTGCAACCAGCCGAAGCTGCGGTCGCACCACAGCGACACCCGGTGCTCCGGGCCGCTCGCCCGCACCCACGCGCGCCCGTCGGCGTCCCGCTCCAGCGCGGAGAAGGCGGTGTCCAGGACGGTGTCGCCCAGTTGGCGGCCCGGCGTGCGGAAGTCGAAGTCGCCGCCGTCCACGGGGACGGGGTCTCCCACGGGCAGCATCTGCCCGTCCACCGGCTGCCGGATGCCGGCGGTGACCTCCAGTGCGAACTCGCCGCGCGCGGCCAGCGCCGACACCGGCTCGCCCAGGGTCAGGTAGGGGTGGAAGCCCAGCCCGAACGGCGCGGGGGAGCCGCCCCGGTTGCGGGCGGTGGTGGCGACCGTCAGCCCGTCGGCGGTGAGCCGGTAGGCGACGGTCATCTCCAGGGGGAAGGGGAAGCCGGGGCTGCCCTCGAAGTCCAGCCGCAGTTCGACCGCGTCCTCGGACACCGACTCCGGCGTCCACGTCCGGTCGTGGACCAGGCCGTGGATGGCCGTGCCCGTAGCCGGGTCGTTGGGTTCCGGGTGGTGCTCGTCCCCGTCGAAGCGGTAGCCGTTCTCGGTCACGCGGTTGGGCCACGGCGCCAGCACCTGGCCCTGGAAGGCCTTGGGGCCGTCCCCGTCGTAGGGCCAGACCACGTCGCGGCCGCGCCAGGTGAGTGCCCGCAGTCCCGCTCCCGTGCGGTCGACGCGCGCTCGGTACTCTCCCGAGCGCAGCTCGGTCACCTCACCCACCTGACACCTGCTTCCCCGTCGTCGCCATGCGTCCGTGTGCCGAACCGGGCGATCATAGCCCACGCGTCCTGTCGGGGGGACACAGTGGGACACGTGACGCGTGCGACGGAAGTTGTTCAGGAGTAGTGGAGGCCTCGTGCGGCGACCGCGGACACCTTCCGGCCTGGCGGTGCGCCCCGGTTCGCCGTGTCCGGTGCGAGAGGCCCCACCTGCGATGATCTTGTACTTATAGCGAGGTTCGGTGCCCCAGACCCGCTATAAGTACAAGATCACGGTGAAGGGGGCGGCCAGGCGGGCCTGAGCGGTCGCCGCCCTCAGGCGAGCAGGCCGTCCAGGGGGATCAGCACGCCCGAGCCCAGCGCCAGCAGGCCCGTGGACAGCAGCACCACCACCATGAACAGCGTTCCCACCACGGCCAGACGGAAGGCCCCCAGCCGTCGCCGGGCCCGCGAGGTGGGCTTCCTGCTGGCCGCCGAGCGGCCCAGCGCCACCAGCGACACCGACAGCAGCACCGGCAGCCACCACGCGGCGCCGACGCCGCCGGGCAGCAGGCCGGTCACGGCCCCGGTGACCTCCGACAGCCAGCCCAGGACGGCGCCGTCGCTGGCGTCCAGCAGTCCGGTGTAGGCCGAGGTCACGAACTCGCTCTCGGGGTAGAACCCCTCCTGCGGGCGCACCACGCGGCCCAGCCCGTCCAGGAGTCCGAGCAGCGCCGCGGGGTAGGCGAACCGGCGGCACCTGCCCGCCTTCATCGCCCGCTGGATCTGGCCCATGGTCTTGTCGGCCCGGCGCCTGCGGCGTTCCTGTTCCCGGGGGTCGAGCGAGGGGTCCTGCGCTCCCGCGGGGTTGTAGGGGTGCGGAGCGGTCGGGTCCTCGGGGCGGCCGGACGCG
Source organism: Nocardiopsis alborubida (assembly GCF_012396365.1). Taxonomy (GTDB): domain Bacteria; phylum Actinomycetota; class Actinomycetes; order Streptosporangiales; family Streptosporangiaceae; genus Nocardiopsis; species Nocardiopsis alborubida. The sequence continues at coordinate 195,269 of NZ_JAAXPG010000006.1, forward strand.
GAGGCCCCGGCGGCGCGCCTGCGGACTCCGGCCGCCTTCTCGCGGACCTGCGACCAGCGTTCACCGGCCGAACCGGCCAGCGAGGCCCACCGGTCCCGGCGGCGCGCCCTGCCGTCGGCGCGCTCGCGCTCGGCGATCCCGCCGCCCACCCGGGCCGCTTCGGGCAGCAGGAGCACCGCCGTGATCAGAGCGCTCCGGGTGGCCAGGGCGTCGCGGCCGTTGGCGTCGCGCAGGGCCAGGCGCCGCTGCTCCACCCACCACGGGGCGTGCGGGGCGGCGGTGCGCTGGCGCGGGTGCCAGGACTGGCGGCGCAGCAGAGACCGGCTCCGGGACGCGGTGTCGGGGAGCAGGACCAGCTCGACCGCCCTGGCCCAGGCGGTGTCGGTCTCGTGGGTGTCCGGGCGCCGGGGCGCGTCGGGGCCCGAGCCGACCAGCCGGTCGACGTTCTCGGACACCTTGCGCATGATCAGGGGCACCTCGTGCTGGACGCGCTCCAACAGGGCGCACCGCCCCGAACCGCCCGAGCGGCAGGCCGGGTGCGGGCACCAGTGCTGGGCGCCCAGTCCCACCGCGCCCGAGGTCACGGCCTCGCGCACCACCGCGTGGCGGCTGGCGTCGCCGGTGGCCAGGTCCAGCAGCCCGTCGGCGCTGATCTCGTGGCCGCGGAAGCGCGGCGGCATCCCGGGCACGTACCGGGCGGCCAGCGCGCTGATCGCCACGTGCGCCTGTTCGGGGTGGGCGTCCAGGCCGGTCAGGTAGGCGCGGTCGAAGGTGTAGTCGTTGACCTCGCGGTCCAGCCAGCTGCGCAGCTGCGACCAGTGGGTGCGCAGCCACATGGCGCCGGTCTCGGAGCGGTCGAGCAGGTCGAAGGCCAGGCTCGGCGGGTCCTCGTGGCTGGTCCCGGCGAACTCGATGGGGCGCAGGCGGCTCACCGCGCGGATCCGCGGGCGCTCGCCCGCCAGCCACTGCACGACCTCGTCGTAGCCCCAGCGGGCCGACGGGGCGAGCGCGAGCAGGCCGCGGGCCAGCAGACGCCAGCGCTCGTCGGTGATCGCGGAGATGTCCACTTCGGTGTTGCGGGCGGTCAGCCAGTTGCCGCCGCGCTCGGGGCGGCGTCCGGCCACCAGTTCGTGCACGATCACACCCAGGGACCACCAGGCCGCGGGCGCCTCGCGGCGGCCCTCGACGACCTCCGGCGCGGCGTAGTCCTCGGTGACCGCCAGTCCGCCGTAGACGCGGCTCATTGTGGCCCGCACGGCGCCGCCGAAGTCGGTGAGCGCCACGACCGGCGGGTCCAGGGACCGCACCAGCAGGTTCTCGGGTTTGACGTCGGTGTGGTTGTGCTGGAGTTCGTCCTGCCAGTGGTGCAGGCACTCGGCGACGGCGGAGACCACGGCTCGGGCGCGGTCGTCCGGCAGCGGGGCCTGGTCGATGAGCGCGCGCAGCGAGCCGTGGGAGAAGTACTCCTGGGCCTCCCAGGCCAGGTCCTCGCCCCAGGAGCTGGCGGCGGTGCCGTACCCCTGGATGGCGGGGGTGTGCGGTGAGGCGGTGCCGCGGGCGCGCAGGCGGTCGAGGAGTTCGCGGTTGATGTCGTGACCGGGCCGGTACACCTTGAGCGCGAGCCTGCGCCCGGGGGAGTCGGTGGGTTCGGCCAGGTAGACGACGGCCTCGCCGCCCGCGCCGATGTGGTCGAGCACGCGGTAGCGGCGGCGCAGCTCGGCGGGGACGGCGTAGTCGAGGTCGCTCGCGGGGCCGACCACCACGCGCGAGACCAGGCGGGCCATCCAGTCCAGGAGCGGGCCGAACAGGGTCCGCCACCAGGGCGCGCGGCCGTCGACGCGGCCGTCGCCCGGGATGGTGCGGGCGGGGCGCGTCCCCGGGGTCCCGGCGGCTGTACGGGTGGCGTCCGCCTGACCGGCACCGGGCAGGACGCTGGTGCGGTCCGCGGCCGGGGGGGACACGCGGGTGGGCTCGGTGCCGTCCCCCGGGGCCGTCCCCGGGCGGAACACACGGGTGGCCCAGCGCGTGCGTCCCGCACGCGTACGGTCCTCACCGGGGCTGATGCGTGTGGTGGGCGCGGTGGGTTCGATCCGCTGGGTCGGCGCGTTCTCGTCACCGGGGTCGGGCGTGACCATCGGGGTCGGAGCCATCCTTCGGATAGGCGTTCGTGTCGTGGACCTGCGGGGGAACGAGGGTCCCTCCAGGGTAGGTCCGCGCGGCGCGGTTCGCGCGCCGTCGGCCCGGGCCCGGTGCGGGTTCCTCGACGTAGCCCCTCGTTCCCTTTGACTCCCCGCGGGCGCGTGGAGTTCCGCCCGGGGTGCGGAACGGTGCGTGTGGGGTCGGACACGGCGCGAAGCGGCCGGTGCCGCCGCCCTCCGCGCGCCTCGGCGCCGCCCGCGCGGGGCCATGCCCCTGCCGCATGAGGTCCGGGCCTGCCCGAGGTATCCGGCGCCGCCCGCGCGGGGCAACGTCCCCACCGCACGAGGAGCCGTCCGAGGTCCTCAGTGCCGCCCGCGCGGGGCCACGCCGAGCTTCTCGCAGGCCTCCTGGTACATGCGCACGACCTCGGTGCGGATCTGGGCGCGCTCGGTGAGCGGCCGCGCCCACGGCACGCGTACGGCGTGCTCGGTCCCGTCCGCGGTGACCGCGTAGTCGCCGCCGTCGCCGTCCAGGCCCGTCATGCGCGCGGCGGTGGCCTCGGGCCGACCGCCCAGCGCGCGGCAGATGAGCAGGGTGTCCTCGGGGTGGTCGTCGTTCATGTGGGCGGTGACGGCGGCGACGACCTCGGGGGAGAAGGGATTGGACGGGGACACGGGACCTCCTGGTCGGCGGGTGGCGCGCACGCGTGACACGAGCGGGGGGAGGGCTGTGCGCCCTCCCCCCGCCGACGATATCCGAGCGGCCCGAAGGTGATGACGGTGTGTCGTCAAAACTTCCGGGGGGCCGCTCCGCCCCGCCCGTTTCCCCGTCCCGCTCGGCCCGGAGTCCGCCCGGCCGTCACGGGTGCGCTCAGGCCTGGCGGGTGAACTCGGCGTCGATGTCGATGGTGATCTTGTCGCCGACGACCACGCCGCCGCCGTCCATCGGCATCTCGATGTCCACGCCGAACTCCTTGCGGCTGATCTGCGTGGAGCCGGTGAAGCCGGCGCGGTTGAGACCGTAGGGGTCGATGGTGGAGCCGTTGAACTCCAGCGCGATCTCGATGGGGCGGGTGTTGCCCTTGATGCTCAGCTCGCCCCGCAGGACGAAGTCCTCGCCCTTGGCGACGGCGCCGGTGGAGCGGAAGGTGAACTCCGGGTGCTCCTCGACGTTGAAGAAGTCGGCGGAGCGGATGTGGTTGTCGCGGTCACCGTTGTCGGTGTTGATCGAGCTGGCGTCGATGGTGGCCTCGACGGACGCCTGGGTGGGGTCCTCGGGCACCGTCAGCGTGGCGTCGAACTTCTCGAACCGTCCGCGGACCTTGCTGACCATCATGTGGCGTACGGAGAAGCCGACCACGCTGTGGGCGGTGTCGATCTTCCAGGTTCCGGCCTGAAGTTCCTGCGCTGCCATGGTGTCTCCCTGTCGGGTCGGCGGACCCGGGGTCGGGCCCATTCACTGAGGTGTAACAAGGTGTCCTAGAAGAATCTTCCTTGGAAGAGGAGTTTAGGCAATGCCGGGCTCTCGTGCAAGGCGTTCTTCCGCCGCGCGCCGCCGTGGGACCCGGCGGTGTGGCGAGGCGGAGGTTTCGGACACGCCGCTACGATGGGCCGCATGGAGAACGCCGGGTGGCTCGACGTCGGAGAACAGCACGTCTGGCGCGGTTTCCTCAGGATGAACGCCTGGGTCTACGACGAGCTGGAGAAGGACCTGAGAGCCCGTACCGGGCTCTCGCTCATCGAGTACGGCATCCTCGTGCACCTGTCCGAGGCCGAGGGGCGGCGCATGCGCATGCGGGTGCTCGCCGACAGCGTCATCGTGTCCAAGAGCAGGCTCTCCCACCAGGTCGCACGGCTCGAACGCGGCGGCTACGTGCACAGGGAGCACTGCGACGACGACCGCCGCGGGCTGTGGGCCGTGCTCAGCGATAAGGGCTCCCTCCTCCTGCGCCAGGCCGCGCCCGGACACGCCACGCGCGTGCGCTCGCTGATCTTCGACCGCCTCAGCGGGGAGCAGATCGCCCAGCTCGGTTCGATCATCGGGGCGCTGGAGGAGGGCGGGGCCGCGCGGGGGTGAGGGACCACGCGTGTCGTACCCGCGGGTCCGAGCGTTTCGTGTGTCCGAATCCTCGGGGCGGGCCGGGGCCGGGTACGCGTCGCCCGATTGGCGCCGCTTCGCGCGTGCGCGATACGGGTCCCGCGCCCCACCGGTAGAGTCGGTGCACGTGAGCAGACCATCCATCATCGGCGCCCAGAACTTCCGTGACGACGACGGCAGCGTCGATCCCGAGGTCGAGGCACGCCTGCGCGAACACGCGTCGGGTGAGACGGGCGACCGCCAGGTGCTGGCCGCGCTCAGCGGAACCCGCGTGCTCATCCCCGTGGTCGCCGTGGCCACCGAGACCGAGGAGGGCGCCGGCGGGCTCACCAGGGACAAGAACAGCGAGGTCGCCGTCCCGATCATGACCGGCAGGGACGGGCGGCGCGGCATGCTCGCCTTCACCTCCGTGGACGCGGTCCGCCGTTGGCGCGCGGACGCGCGCCCGGTCCCCTTCACCGTCAGGGACGCCTGCCAGGCGGCCCTGGAGGAGGAGGCGGACGCGCTGGTGCTCGACGTGGCCGGTCCCGTGCCCTACACCGTGCAGGGCCCCTTCCTGAGCATGCTCGCCGAGAACGGCGCCGTTCCCGAGCCCAAGGACGACCCGCAGGTCCTCGGGCTCATCTACCAGATCACCCGAGCCGAGCCCGGTATCGGGCGCGTCCGCATCCACCCCTCCGAGCGCGGCGAGATCGGCATCCGCCTCGAACTCGACGAGCGCGACGACGAGGTCCTGCGCCGCGTGGCCGAGAGGCTCACCGCCGAACTGCGGTACGTGCTGCCCGGGGGCATCGAACTGAGCGCCGTCGTGCGCGCCCAGCGCGACGACGCGCCCCCGAACGGGCCCGGGGCCGCCGACCAGGGCTGACCCCGTCCCGGGAGCTTCCGGCCGGACCGCGGGCCCCGCGGGTCCCGTCCGCCGGGCGCCTTCGTCCCGTGTGTGCCCCGTGCGGGCGTGCGGTGCCACGGCGTTCGCGGGCGTGGGGTTTTCCACAGGCCGGACCGGGCGGTGTCGCCACGGGCCGCGGAAGGGTAGCTTCCCACCATGCCCACCCCCTCGACACTCCTCCTCCACCCGCACCTGTGGACGGTCGCCGTCGCCGTCCTGCTCGCCCTGCTCGGAGTGGTGGTGGGCCAGCTCAACGGCCGCATCGTCCACCTCTTCGGCCCCGCCGGTCCGCAGCGGACACCCGCCTCCCGCGGTTCGCTCACACCCCGCGCCGACCGGCACGTCCAGCCCGCGCGCGACGACGCCACCACGGTCCCCGACGCCACGGTTCCCGACCCCGGCGAGGACGTGCACGGCGAGCGCCGACTCCCGGCGGAGGACGACGAGGGCCCGCCGCCGCCCCGCTGTCCCCACTGCCGCGCCGAGCTGCGCTTCCTGCGCTGGTTCCCCGCCGTGGAGGCCCGGACGTTCCGAAGACGGGGGGCCTGCCCCCACTGCGAGCAGGTCATCCGATCCCACCCCGCGGTCGTTGCCATGACCGCCGCGCTCTTCGGCTGCGTCGGCCTGTGGGCCACCCTTCAACCCGACTGGGGCCCCTTCGGCGTGCTGGCCGTGCTCTGGCTGACCGCCGTCGGCGTGCTGCTGGCCGTCATCGACCTGCGGGTCATGCGCCTGCCCGACGCCGTCGTCCTCCCCGCCTACCCCGTCGCCGCGGCCCTGATCGGAATGGCCGTCCTGCTGCCCCCCGAGGGCCCCGACACCGGCCGGGCCTCCGGGGCGCTGGCCAGCATGGTCCTGGTCACGGTGCTGTACTGGCTGCTGTGGCGGGTGCACAGCGCGGGGCTGGGGTTCGGCGACGTCAAGCTCTCCGGGCTCACCGCGCTGTACGCGGGGTGGGCGGCGGGGACCTTCGGCGCGCTGGTCGCCGTGTTCTGGGCCTTCGCGGCCTTCTCCCTGGTGGGAATCGTGCTCATGGCGCTGCGAAGGCTCACCCGCAGGGACCCCTTCCCCCTCGGCCCGTTCATGCTCGCCGCCGCGCTGGCCACCGTCCTGGCTGGAGGAGCGCTGTTTCCACAACCCTGAACCCGGGGGCGCCACCGCACACCGATCCGTGAAAGGATCGTGCACATGTTGCGTTGGCTGACCGCGGGGGAGTCCCACGGACCCGCACTCGTCGCGATTCTGGAGGGCCTCCCGGCCGGTGTTTCCGTCACCTCTGACGACATCGCCGCCGCGTTGCTCCGCCGCCGCGCCGGGTACGGCCGGGGTGCCCGGATGAAGTTCGAGAAGGACCAGGTCTCCGTGATCGGGGGCATTCGCCACGGCCGCACCCAGGGGGGTCCGGTCGCGGTCGAGGTCGGGAACACCGAGTGGCCCAAGTGGGAGAAGGTGATGTCCCCCGACCCCGTGCCCGCCGAGGAACTGGAGAGCGTGGCGCGCAACGCGCCGCTCACCCGGCCCCGTCCCGGCCACGCCGACCTGGTCGGGATGCAGAAGTACGGCCACGAGGAGTCGCGGCCGATCCTGGAGCGCGCCAGCGCCCGCGAGACCGCCGCCCGCGTCGCGATCGGCGAGGTGGCGCGCCAGTTCTGCCGCCAGGCCCTGGGCGTGGAGATCCTGAGCCACGTGGTGTCCATGGGACCCGTGGCGGTGCCCGAGGACGCGCCGGAGCCGCGTCCGGAGGACCTGGCCGCGATCGACGCCGACCCCCTGCGCTGCTTCGACGCCCAGACCAGCGCCCGCATGGTCGAGGAGGTCGACGACACCAAGAAGTCCGGCGACACCCTCGGCGGCGTGGTCGAGGTGCTGGCCTACGGCCTGCCGCCCGGCCTGGGCAGCCACGTGCACTGGGACCGGCGCCTGGACGCGCGCCTGGCCGGTGCGCTCATGGGCATCCAGGCGATCAAGGGCGTGGAGGTCGGCGACGGCTTCCGCACCGCCGCCCGCCGCGGTTCCGCCGCCCACGACGAGATCGAACCCGGTCCGGACGGCGTGCGCCGCCGCACCAACCGCGCCGGAGGCGTCGAGGGCGGTATGACCACCGGCGACCCGCTGCGCGTGCGCGCGGCGATGAAGCCCATCGCGACGGTGCCCAGGGCGCTGGACACCATCGACGTCGAGACCGGCGAGCCCGCGCAGGCCAACCACCAGCGCAGTGACGTCACCGCCGTCCCGGCCGCCGGTGTGGTCGCCGAGGCGATGGTCGCCCTGGTGCTCGCCGAGGCCGCCGTCGAGAAGTTCGGTGGCGACTCGGTCGCCGAGACGGCGCGCAACCTCAAGGGCTACCTGGACGCGCTGACCATCCGCTGACCTTCGGTCCCCGACACGGGCGCCCCGCTGCCGGAGCGGTTGTCCACAGGGGCGTCTTCGGGGCTGGCGGGGCACGGACGGAAGGGACCACCCTGGGTTCGGGGGCGCACGACGCGCCTGTGAGCGACGAAGTCGCCCCCGAATCCGGGCACAGGGCGGGCCGAACACCCGCACCAGCGGCGTGGCCCGGCCTGTGGACAACCTCCTCTCCCCGAACCCGGGTGTTCGAGGTCTGCTAGACAGGAAGACGCACGTAACAGGGCGGTACCCCCCGCGCACGCGGTGAAGGGACCCACGGATCACCTAGGCAGGCAGAGCGTGGCAAAAGCGATCGCGGTGCTCATCGGTTCGCCCGGATCGGGCAAGTCCACCGTCGGTGAGGCCCTGGCCGGGCGTCTGGGCGCCGACCTGTTGTGTACCGACACCGAGGTCGAGAAGCGCGCGGGCAAGCCCATCGGCGACATCTTCGTCGAGGACGGCGAGGAGCGCTTCCGCGCCCTGGAGCGCGAGGTCGTCGCCGAGGGCCTGCGCGCCTGGGAGGGCGTGATCGCCGTCGGCGGCGGCGCGGTCCTGGACGAGGGCACCCAGCGCGACCTGGCCGAGCACCACGTGGTCTACCTCCAGGTGGAGTTCGGCGAGGCCGCCAAGCGCGTGGGCATGGACGTCGCCCGACCCCTGCTCGCGGGCAACCCCCGCACCCGGCTGCGCCAGCTGCTCAACGAGCGCCTGCCCGTCTACGAGCGCCTGGCCACCGTCACCGTCGAGACGACCGGCTACCACCCCGAAGAGATCGTCGACGCCATCCTGCCCTCGCTGGCCGGACAGGACTCCGGAAGGGCCCAGCAGTGACCGCGACCCGGATCGGTGTGGGCGACTCCGCCGGCCGCTACGACGTGGTGGTCGGCAGCGGGGTCCTCTCCGAACTCCCCTCCCTGGTCGGCGACGCCGCCCAGGTGGCCGTCATCCACCCCCGGAGCCTGGACGGGATCGCCCGCCCCGTGGTCGGCGCCCTGGAGGCCGCCGGTTACCGGGCGCACTCCATGCCCGTCCCGGACGGCGAGGCCGCCAAGACCGCCGCCGTCGCCGCCGACCTGTGGTCCCGGCTCGGGCAGCGGGGCTTCACCCGCAGCGACGCCGTCGTCGGCGTCGGCGGGGGCGCCGCCACCGACCTGGCCGGGTTCGTCGCCGCCACCTGGCTGCGCGGCGTGCGCTCCGTCCTGGTGCCCACCACCCTGCTCGGCATGGTCGACGCCGCCGTCGGCGGCAAGACCGGCATCAACACCCCCGAGGGCAAGAACCTCGTCGGCGCCTTCCACCCCCCGGCGGGGGTCCTGTGCGACCTCGCCACCCTGCCGAGCCTTCCCCGGGCCGACTACATCGGCGGCCTCGCCGAGATCGTCAAGGCCGGGTTCATCGACGACCCCGTCATCTGCGACCTGGTCGAGGACGACCCCGAGGGCGCGGCCGCACCCGAGGGCAGGCACACCCGCGAACTCATCGAGCGCGCCATCCGGGTCAAGGCCGACGTCGTCTCCGGCGACCTGCGGGAGAGCGGCCGCCGCGAGATCCTCAACTACGGCCACACCCTGGGCCACGCGATCGAGCGCGCCGAGAACTACACCTTCCGGCACGGCTACGCAGTCTCCATCGGTATGGTCTACGCCGCCGAACTCGCCCGCCTGGACGGACGCGTGGGCGACGACCTGGTCCGACGCCACCGCTCACTGCTCTCCTCGGTCGGCCTGCCCGTCTCCTACGCTCCCGATGCCTGGCCCGAGCTGCGCGCCGCCATGAGCGTGGACAAGAAGGCCCGCGGGGCCACCCTGCGCTTCGTCGTCCTGGACGGCCTGGCGCGGCCCACCATCCTCAGCGGCCCCGCCCCCGAACTGCTGGACGAGGCGTACCGCGCGGTCACGGGCGACGCCCGGGTTCCGCGAAGCCACTAGACTGCACACAGGCGACGTGCGCGCCGGTGCGCCCGGGGAGCTCCCCGAGGTGCCCGGGCCCGGCCCCACCGAACACCGACCGGCGCCCCCGCGTGGGCCGGTCTCCGACGTGTCAGACCCCTTGGAGAGACGACCGAAGTGGCCACGACGAACGACATCAAGAACGGCACGACCCTGCGGCTCGACGGCGTCCTCTGGAACGTCATGGAGTTCCAGCACGTCAAGCCGGGCAAGGGCGGCGCGTTCGTCCGTACCAAGCTGAAGAACGTCCTCACGGGCAAGATCGTCGACAGGACCTTCAACGCCGGGTCCAAGGTCGAGTTCGCCAACGTCGACCGCCGCGAGATGGAGTACCTCTACCACGACGGCGAGTCCTTCATCTTCATGGACACCGCCACCTACGACCAGATCCCGGTCTCGGAGGCCGTCGTGGGCGACGACAAGAACTTCATGCTCGAGAACACCAAGGCCACCGTGGCCACCAACGAGGGCAACCCCCTCTACATCGAGCTGCCCCCCGCCGTCGAGCTGGAGATCACCCAGACCGACCCGGGCGTCCAGGGCGACCGCTCCACCGGCGGCACCAAGCCCGCCGTCGTCCAGACCGGCGCCACCATCCAGGTGCCCCTGTTCATCACCACCGGCGAGCGCGTCAAGGTCGACACCCGCACGGGCGACTACCTCGGGCGAGTCAACTGATGAGCGGAGCACGGCGCAAGGCGCGGCGGCGCGCGGTCGAGGTCCTCTACGAGGCCGAGGTGCGCGCCACCTCGGTGGAGGACGTCATCCGGCGCCGGCGGGCCCAACCCGAACCGCCGATCAACGACTTCACCGAGACTCTGGCCCGTTCGGTCGACGAGCGGCGCGAGCGCATCGACGAGCTCCTGGACACCTACGCCATCGGCTGGACCCTGGAGCGCATGCCGGTCGTGGACCGCAACATCCTGCGGATGGGCGCCTACGAACTGCTGTGGGCCGACGACATCCCGGACGGTGTGGCGATCGCCGAGGCGGTCGGCGTGGCCAAGGAGCTGTCCACCGACGAGTCCCCCAACTTCGTCAGCGGACTCCTGTCCAGGCTGATGGAGAACAAGTCGACGCTCTCGCTCTAGGGGGTGTCGGCACATCGGCGCTCGGGGGACCGCCGGGGCAACGTGGATTGAGGGAACGCAGGTGACTGACAGGACCAGCGTGGCCGCGGGCGGCGGCCTCGGCGCGAGCGGGGCGACCGGACCGGGGAGGGCTGCCAACGCGGCCCGGACCGCGGTCGTGTGGGACGCCCTCGTCGGACTGCTGGACCGGCTCGGGGACGGGCCCCTGGAGATCGTCGACGCGGGCGGGGGCACCGGCGGAGCCGCCGTCCCCCTGGCCGAACTCGGCCACCGGGTGACCGTGGTCGAGCCCAGCCCCGACTCGCTCGCGGCCCTGGAGCGCCGCGCCGCGGAGCGGGGGGTGTCCGTGCGCGGGGTCCAGGGGGAGACCCGCGACCTGGCCTCCCTGTTCGCACCGGGCAGTGCCGACCTCGTCCTGGTGCACAACGTGCTGGAGTACGTCGACGACCCCGCCGCGGCGCTGCACGACGTGGTCGGCACCACCCGTGAGGGCGGTGCGGTGAGCCTGCTGGTCACCAACGCCGTCGCCGGAGCCCTGCACCGCGCGCTGGCCGGGCACATCACCGAGGCCCACCACCTGCTCGGCGACCCCGACGGCCGCTGGGGCGAGGGGGACCCGATGCCGCGCCGTTTCACCCGTCAGCAGGTCCTGGAGCTGATCGGCCGGGCCGGACTGTCCGGGGAGAGCGTCCGCGGCGTCCGCGCCTTCGCCGACCTCGTGCCCGGGCACGCCTGGGAGGGCGACGCCCACGCCGGGCAGCACCTGGTGGAGCTGGAGAGGGCCGCCGCCGAGCACCCCGAGCTGATCGGCATCGCCACCCAGCTGCACGTCGTCGCGCACCGCTCCTGAACCCCGGTGCCGGGGGACGGGGTTCCCCCGGCACGGCATAACCTGGCTGTATGAGCCGACGCCAACTGGAACGCGGCGCCGCGATGCGGGGCATGGTCTCCCCGGAGGGCATCGCCGCGCTGGACGCGGACTTCCCCGCGGACGGCTCCGGACCGGACGGCGACTGCCACATCCTGCACCTGGACATGGACGCCTTCTTCGCGAGCGTGGAGCAGCTGCGCCATCCCGAGGCGCGCGGACGTCCCGTCATCGTGGGCGGCACCGGCCCGCGCAGCGTGGTCTCCTCCGCTGACTACCTCGCCCGCGCGCACGGCGTGCACTCGGCGATGCCCATGGCGCGGGCCCTGCGCCTGTGCCCGGAGGCCCTGGTCTTCCCGCCCGACGGCCGCGCCTACCGCCAGGCGTCGGAGGCCGTCATGGACATCCTGCGCTCGGTGACGCCGCTGGTGCAGCCGCTCTCCCTGGACGAGGCCTTCCTGGACGTGTCAGGCGCACGCCGCCGCCTGGGCGGGCCGGTGCGCATCGCCGCGATGATCCGCGAGCGGGTGCGCAGGGAACAGCGCCTGACCTGTTCCGTGGGTGTGGCCGCCACCCGCTTCACCGCCAAGCTCGGCTCCACGCACTGCAAGCCCGACGGCCTGCTCCTGGTGCCCACCGCCCACGTGCGCGGCTTCCTGGACCCGCTGCCGGTCGGGGCGCTGCCCGGAGTGGGTGACCGGACCGAGCAGACCCTGGCCCGGCTGGGCGTGCGCACGGTCGGCCAGCTGGCCCGCTACGAGCCGGACCTGCTGCGCATGGAGCTGGGCGACAAGGCCGGAACCCGCCTGGCCGAGCTCTCCCGGGGCGTGGACACGAGCCCGGTCGTGCCCGAGTCGCCGGACAAGAGCATCGGCTCGGAGGAGACCTTCGACGAGGACGTGACCGACCCCGGGGTGGTGGACCGTGAGCTGCTGAGGCTGGCCGAGAAGGTCGGGCGCCGCCTGAGGGCCTCGGGGCAGGCGGGGCGCACGGTGAGCGTGAAGCTGCGCCGCGGCGACTTCTCCACCATCACCCGGTCGCGGACCCTGCCCGAGGGCACCGACGTGGCCCGCGAGATCAGCGCCGTCGCCCGCGAGCTGTACACCGCATCCGGTTTGCGGGGGGTGCCGCTGCGCCTGGTGGGGGTGCGGGTGGAGGGGGTCATTCCGGTGGGACAGGTGCACCGCCAGTTGGCGCTGGGGGAGGAGGAATCGGGTTGGAGGGATGTTGAACGGGTTATGGATCGCGTAACGGCACGTTTCGGGCCGGGCGCGATACAGTCGGCCGTGTTGGCCAAGCGTGACGAAAACGACGTATGATGCGGCAACTTCCGGGGCCTTCGGAGCGTTCCCAAGGGTAGGACCGGAATGAGGGTAGAAGAGAGGCATGGAAGCCGGTGTTTCCGATACAGGGCGAGGGTATCGTGGCCTGTGGTGGTCAGGTACGCACGCAGCTTTTCTTTCCACCGGGCGCTAGCTCATCGTATTCTGGGCATACCACTGACCAAGAGACTGTTCTTCAGTACCCGTCACCCCAACCGGGGACTGCCGTAGGGAGGCGCCGTGCCGCTCTCTGAACACGAGCAGCGCATGCTCGACCAGATCGAGCGGGCGCTGTATGCCGAGGACCCGAAGTTCGCGAACACCGTTCGGCAAACGAACCCCGCGGTCCATTACAAGCGCTGGATCATCAAGGCCGGACTCGGTTTCGTCGTCGGTGTCGTGCTGCTGATGACGGGGTTGATGCTCCAGTCCACAGTCGCCCAGGTCGCCATCAGCGTCCTCGGTTTCCTCGTTATGCTGCTGTGCTTCCTGTGGGGCGCCAACGCCTGGCGCAAGGCCTCGGGTGGCGGCGGTGCCGACCAGGGCGCCGCGGTGGCGGAGCCCAAGCAGAAGCGTCGGGGCGGCAGCCGTCCCGGCATGATGAACCGTTTCGAGGAGCGCTGGCGCCGCCGCCAGGAGGGTGAGGAGTAGGACCCCGCTCCCACGCCCCGCGGCGGTCGCACCCGGCCGCACCTTGTCGGGCGGGGATCCCGCAGGGGATCCGTGCCGGACACGCAGTTCCCCGTGGTGGGCCCCGCACAGTGGTGCGGGGCCCACCACGTTTTCCGGGCGGGGGCCGTGGTCTCTCCGGAGGAGCGCCGAACCCAGCGGAGAGGGCCTCTGGCCTGCTGGCCGGACACGGGCCCACCGTCGGGCGGACCGGCGCCCGGCTTCGGCGGGAAGGGGCCAGCGGGCAGGCCCTGCCCCCTGCGCGCGAGGTGGGCGAGCATCCCCGTACGAAGGGTCCGGACACGGACCGGAGCGCGGCGTGGACCGGACCCCGCCCCGTGGTGTGAGCCCCGGCCCGTACCGCCGGTGCGGTGACCGGAAGGGTTCACCGGCCCGCCCGTTCGCAGTGATCTTGTGCTTATGGCGAGGTTCGAGCGCCGACATCGGCTATAAGTACAAGATCATCGCAGGTCAGAACCCTTGCGTCACGCCAGCCACATTCCTGGCCAGCCAACTACGACGTCACGGGCTCGGGGTCGGCGGCGCGGCGCGGTCGGTGCCACGGGGCCAGCGACCGGGGCAGCAGCACCGCGCGCAGGCGCGCTCCCGCCCCGACCACCCCGGCCAACCCCGCCAGGGCCGTCCGCAGGTCCTCGCGCAGCCCCTCCGGGGCCCGGGGCGAGGGCGCGTAACGCGCCTGCTCCTCAGCCAGGGCCAGCCGCCGCAGCGCCGCCGCGGCCTCCGGCGGAACCGGGCCCGGAGCGGTCCCCGACATCAGTCCCGCCGGGGCCGTCTCGGGCCGCGGCACCGGACCGGAACCGGCCAGGCGCTCGGCCGTGGTACGAGGGCTCTCCGCCAACGACCACGTACCGCCCAGGTCCAGGCAGGTGTCCCGCAGCTCCCGCCACGCGGTGTGCGCGCCCCCGGCGCCCGTCTCCCGCCCGACGCCGGGCAGCGACGCCGTCCGGGACCAGCGTGTCAGGGCGCGCACCAGCGCGGGCAGCGCCAACAGCAGCAGCACGCCCGCGACGGCGCCCGCCACGGGCAGCCACGACAGGTCCGGGCCGTCCTGCGCACCGCCGCCCGGGGCCACCACCGACGAGGACGGCTCGTCCTCGGAGTCCTCCTCAGGGGCCGCACTGGGCTCCTCGTCCTCCGCGGAGGCCTCGTCCTCCGCGGCCTGCGACTCCTCGGGGGAGGGGGCCGCCGTCTCCTCCGCGGCGCCGTCCGGGGCGTCGGCGCCCTCCTGCCCGCCCTGGGAGTAGTCGGGCACCGACGCCGAGCCCTGCCCCCCGGCAGAGGACGGGGTCGGCTCGAACCGCACCCAGCCCGCGCCCTCGAAGTACAGCTCCGGCCAGGCGTGGGCGTCGCCCACGGACACCGCCCAGCGGTCGTCGCCCTGGCGCTCGCCCGCGGTGTAGCCCACCGCCACCCGCGCCGGGATGTCCACCTGCCGGGCCATGACCGCCATCGCCCCCGCGAACTGCTCGCAGTAGCCCACCCGGTCCTCGAACAGGAAGTAGGCGAGCGGGTCGGCGCCGTCGGGCACCGCGGGCGGGGACAGGTCGTAGGTGAACGCGCCCCCCGTGAAGTGGTCCTGGATCGCCACCGCCCGCTCGTAGGGGGTGCGGGCGTCCTCGGTCAGTTGCTCGGTCAGCTCCCGGACCCGCGGGTCCAGCCCGCTGGGCAGGTCGCGGAAGTCGCCAGGCAGAGACCGCGGGCTGCCGCTGTCGGACAGTTCCTCGGCCGACGGCTCCCGGTCCACGGTCTCCACGGTGAAGCTCAGCCCCGTGGGCGCGCTCTCGGTGGTGAACACCATGTGGCTGGCGGGGTCGGCGTACCACTCCCCGGCCACGTCCACCGTCCGCGCCCAGTACGGCAGCGGCAGGAAGTCGATCCCGGGCGAGTCCGAGTCCATCGAGATCCGCGTGGTCACCGCTTCGCCGGAGGAGTCCGACCCCCACCCGGTGGG
The DNA here is from genome assembly GCF_012396365.1 of Nocardiopsis alborubida. Taxonomy (GTDB): domain Bacteria; phylum Actinomycetota; class Actinomycetes; order Streptosporangiales; family Streptosporangiaceae; genus Nocardiopsis; species Nocardiopsis alborubida. Next base: position 210,653 of record NZ_JAAXPG010000006.1, read on the forward strand.
CGGCGGCAGCTCCCCGTCGACCAGGGTGTCGCCCGAGGCGTTCACCGGCGTCATCGTCCAGTTCGCGCCGTCGAACTCGTCCAGCACGTACGTACGCAGGTAGTCGGGCTGTTCGGCGTCGGTCCGGTAGGTCAGTACCGTGCGGTCGGAGGAGGCGGCCAGTTCGCGTCGCAGCGAGACCAGCGGGTGCGTGGTGGTGATGAGGTCCCCGCCGGTGCCGATGTAGGTGCCGTCGGCCATCGTGTGGAGCGCGTCGGTGCGCAGCGACGGCACCGCGAGCGGCACCGTCAGCGCCAGGAGCACCGCGGCGGCCGAGGCCAGCGACACCGTCGCCGTCCTGCGCACCGCGCTCAGAACCCGGGCCGAGGAGTCGTGGCCGTCCGGGACGCGCACGCCCCACTCGCGGCCGCGCACCCACACGTCCACCGCGAGCAGCAGCAGGAAACCCACGGCGCCGCTGGCCGCGGGCAGCCAGCCCAGTCCGGCGTCGTCCACGATCAGCGGGACCGCCATCAGCACGGCCACCAGGGCGCCGACCATCCCGGGGCAGCGCGCGGTCACCGCGAGGAAGTCCGCGACGATCGCGAACAGGACGAACACCAGCGCGATGATCAGCATGATCCCGGCGGTGGAGGAGACCGGGGGCGCGCTGGCGTTGACCGTCTCGAAGCCCTCGTCGAACACCCGCAGCAGGTGCGCCACCACGTCACCGGAGGGCAGCAGCCCCAGGGGTGCGACGTGCCCGGCGAACAGCGGCGTCATCAGCAGCGCCGCCACCAGCACCTGGAGGAACGGCACCGGGAAGGTGCTCCAGCCGCTGAGGCGGTACAGCGCGGACACCCCGCCCACCGCCACCGTCATCACGAGGGCGGGGACCCACCAGGTCTCGCCCCGTACGAGGCCGCCCAGCAGCGGCAGCGCCATCAGCAGGCAGGCCAGGGTGGCCAGGGGCATCAGTGCTCTCAACGCGGACCCTTCCGAGGGGTGTGCGGCCCGGCGGCGGCGGGAGCGGGCGCGCAGGCGCGGCGCCACAGGTCGGGCAGTTCGGCGGCGGAACCCAGGACGAGGACGCGCCATCCCGCCGCGGTCAGCACGTCGTGGACCCCGCGCAGGGTGTCGGGGCCGGGCCAGGCGGCGTGCGCGCACAGCACGGCGACGCGCACGCCCCGGCCGCCCGTGCGGGACAGCGCGGCGGCCTCCTCCGGGTTCACCGCGCCCAGCACCGCCACGACCAGGCTGGTCGTTCCGCGGGAGTCGGCCAGCATGCCGATCCCGCCGAGCAGTCCGGGCGTGTCGGAGGACTCCGCGACGGCCAGGCTGTCCAGCACGCCCGACGCGTTCGCGGTCCGTACCCGGCCCCGCTCGGTGTGCAGGCGCAGTTCGTGGCCGCTGTCGAGCAGGTGCACCGCCACCGAGGCGGCCGCGCTCACCGCGGTCTCCAGGGACCCGCCGGGACCCGGGTACCCGTGCGCCCCGCGCCGCGTGTCCAGCAGGACCACGCTGTTCTCGCGCGAGTGCTGCTCGTCCCGGCGCACCATGAGCTCACCGTGCTTGGCGGTGGACCGCCAGTGCACCTTGCGCAGGTCGTCGCCGTACCGGTACTCGCGGGGGACGGGGTCCTGCTCCCCGGCGCCGGTCATCGAACGCCGCGGCGAGTCCTCGCCCTTGGAGCCGTCGGCGGCGCCCAGCGAGGTCAGCGGGACGGTCACGGGGGTCACGAGCAGGCGCGAGGGCCCGCCCACGCTGCGGCTGACCCGCACGCACCCCAGCGGGTCGGTCACCCCGATCCGCAGCGGGCCCACCGGGTAGTTCCCGCGTACGGCCGGGCGCACCAGGTAGGCGACGTCGCGCACGGCGCGCGGACCCAGGTAGCCCACCGTGTAACGGGGTTCGCCGCCCAGGGGTACGGGCAGCGTGTCCTGCACCGACACCGCGGCCACCGGCCAGGTCCGCGAGGAGTTGCCCACGCGCAGCTGTACCTGGGCGTTGTGCCCCGCCGGGATCCGGACGGGGGACAGGGTGCGGCTGTGCACGACGCGGGAGGCGGCACCCAGGACCGTCAGCGCCGACAGCGGCGGGACCGCGGTCAGCAGCACGCCCAGGCCCACGACCTCGCGCTGTCCCACGACCAGGCCGGCCACCAGGGCGGTCAGGCCGAGGATGAGCATGCAGACGCCTCGTGCGGTGAGGGTTCGGTGCGGGCGCATGGACCCTCTCTCGGGGGCGGGTGCGTACGGGGCGGGGCGGGGGTGAGGGCCGCGGGCGCCGGGTCTACTGCGGTCCGGGCACGGGCAGGCGCGCGACCAGCTTGGCCACGATCTGCTCGGGGGTCAGGCGCTCCATCTGCGCCTCGGGGCCGGGCAGCAGCCGGTGCGCGAGCACCGGCACGGCCAGGGTCTGCACGTCGTCGGGAACGACGTAGTGCCGTCCGTCCAGGGCGGCGTAGGCGCGGGCGGCCTGCACCAGGTGCAGGGTGGCCCGCGGCGAGGCGCCCAGGCGCAGCTCGGGGGTGGTCCGGGTCGCGTTGATCAGGTCCACGACGTAGCGGCGCATGCCCGGGGCCACGTGCACCGTGCGCACCCGGTCGGCCAGGTCGCGGATCTGGGCGGCGTTGGTGACGGGCGTCAGGTTGTCCAGCGGCGAGCTGGAGCTGTGCGAGTCGATCATGTCGAGTTCGGCCTGGGGAGCGGGGTAGCCGACCGAGACGCGGGCCATGAACCGGTCGCGCTGGGCCTCGGGGAGGGCGTAGGTGCCCTCCATGTCGCCCGGGTTCTGGGTGGCCACCACCATGAACGGCCGTTCCAGGGCGCGGGTCTGGCCGTCCACGCTCACCTGGCGTTCGGCCATGCACTCCAGCAGGGCGGCCTGGGTCTTGGGCGAGGCGCGGTTGATCTCGTCGCCCACCACGATGTTGGCGAACACCGGGCCGGGGTTGAACTCGAACTCGCGACGGTCCTGGTGGTAGACGCTGACGCCGGTGATGTCGCTGGGCAGCAGGTCCGGCGTGAACTGCACGCGCTGCACGGAGCAGTCCACGGCCCGGCCCAGGGCCTTGGCCAGCATGGTCTTGCCGACTCCGGGGACGTCCTCGATGAGCAGGTGGCCCTCGGCGAGCAGGACCGTCAGCGCCAGGCGCAGCACCTCCGGCTTGCCCTCGATGACCTTCTCGATCGCGGCGCGGACGCGGTCGGCCACGGCGACGACCTCACCGACGTCCCCCTGGACGCCGCCCCCGCGACCGCCGTGGTGTGTACCGAGTGACACCAGACCCCTCCCGCTCCCTGTGGCTCCGTGTGTCGCTGTTCGGAACTGAGGCTAAGCCCATTCAAACCGATTGCAAACCAAAGTGCCGGAATCAGCGGCCGATTGGTTCCAGGGATGGCCAAAGAGGTCAAAGGGCTCCAACCACCCTCCTGATCCTCGGTGACGGCACCGGTGCGGGGCGAGGGTGCGGAGTAGGGAGGACCCTGTCTCCGGCCGGTCCCGAAACCCGTCACGCCGGTCCGACACGCCGAGCCGATCCTGCGGGCGCCCGCCCCGTCCCCCACGCGCGCACGCGCGTACGCGGGAGGCGTCGCCGCAGGTCGCCGCGGTCCCGAAGGCCCCTGTCCCCGCGACACACCCCGCGCCCTCCACTTCCCCCCACCTCCGCGACCAGTGCTGTGAACTGCGGTTTCGCTGTTCCCGGAGGTCGCAAAAGCCGGAAAGATCTGTTGACGGTGGGGAAGAGTGGAGTAAGGTGGGGAACCGTGGAGAGGGTGAATTCTCCACTTCGAGGGTGAGGGAGGTGGAAGTGTGTTCCTCGGCACCCACACGCCCCGGCTCGACCAGAAGGGGCGGCTCTTCCTCCCCGCGAAGTACCGCGACGAGCTGTCGGGGGGTCTGGTGATCACCAAGGGCCAGGAGCGCTGCCTCTACGTCTTCCCGACGGAGGAGTTCCGGCGCATCACCGACGCGCTCGCCACCACCCCGGTCACCGCCAAGGCGGTGCGCGACTACAGCAGGGTCCTCTTCGCCAGCGCCTCGGACGAGAACTGCGACAAACAGGGCAGGGTCACCATCCCGGCCAAGCTCCGCGACTACGCGGACCTGGACCGGGAGTGCGTCGTGATCGGCGCCAACACCCGCCTGGAGATCTGGGACTCCCGGGCGTGGTCGGACTACGAGGCCGAGCAGGAACCCGCCTTCGCGCAACTGTCGGAGGAGGTGCTGCCCGGGGTGCTGTGACCCCGGCGGAGGCACCGCCGGGCCGACCAGCACACAGTCCACACCCTCGCAAGCCGGAGTCCGGCAACGGCCTCCGGACGCGGTCTCCACGAGCTGGCGCGACTTCCCCGGTGCCAGGTCGTGAGCGCGAAGCCACCGGAAGGTGGACAATAGCGGCCGTGTCCGGAGGCCCGCCGGAACCCGCCGGGCCGTGCCAAGGACACCGTGGAGCGCACCGACCGGGGCGCTACCGCGGCGACTCGGGGGGAGACGGCGACAGCGTGGAGGAACAGCAGCGCATGGGGGACATCCGGCAGCACGGGCAGGACGGTGGGCCCGGGGGCGCCCACCCGGGCGGGGACGGCGTCCCCGCGGACGGGGAGCACACCGGCGAGAGGCACACCGGCGGGGAGCGGACGCGCGTCGACGCGGCCCGCTCCGGAGCCGACCCCCTGCACGTGCCCGTCATGCTCGACCGGATCGTGGAACTGCTCGCCCCGGCCCTGGAGCGCCCCGGCGCCGTCCTGGTCGACGGCACCCTGGGCCTGGGCGGCCACTCCGAGGCGCTCCTGCGCGCCTGCCCCGGCATGCGCCTGGTCGGCGTGGACCGCGACACCACCGCCCTGGAACGCAGCGCCGCACGCCTGGCGCCCTACGCCGACCGCACCCACTTCGTGCACGCGGTCTACTCCGACATCCCGCGCGCCCTGGACGAGGCGGGCGCGGCCGAGGCCGACGCCGTGCTGCTCGACCTCGGCGTCTCCTCACCGCAGTTGGACGAGACCGACCGCGGCTTCGCCTACGCCCACGACGCGCCGCTGGACATGCGCATGGACCGCACCCAGCCGCTCACCGCCGCCGAGGTCGTCAACACCTACCCGGTCGCCGAGCTCACCCGCGTGCTGCGCACCTACGGCGAGGAGCGCTTCGCCTCCCGCGTGGCCAGGGCCATCGAACGCCAGCGCGCCCAGGCGCCCATCGAGTCCACCCGCGCCCTGGCCGAGCTGGTGCGCGAGGCCATTCCGGCGGCCACCCGCCGCACCGGCGGCCACCCCGCCAAGCGCGCCTTCCAGGGCCTGCGCATCGAGGTCAACGCCGAGCTGTCCATCCTCGAACGCGCCCTGCCCGCCGCGGTCGCGCGCCTGGCGGTCGGCGGTCGCGTGGCCGTGCTGTCCTACCACTCGCTGGAGGACCGGATGACCAAGAGGGCCCTGGCCGCGCTGGCCACCGACACCACGCCCGCCGACCTGCCGGTCCCCCTGCCCGAACGGCAGCCCGAACTCCGGCTCCTCACCCGGGGCGCCGAACTCCCCACGGACGAAGAGAACGAACGCAACCCGCGCGCACAGTCGGCCCGCCTCCGGGCGGCCGAGCGCGTGCGACCACCGCGGCAGTAGGGAGACCCAGATGAGCACGAGGACGGACACGCGCCGCGCACCCGCCCGCGGTGGCAAGGCCCCAGCCGGGAAGGCCCCCGCGCGGCCCAAGCGCGCGGCCAGGCCCCCGGCCAAGTCCGCGCCCGCACCGGCCGGGCGCACCCGGTCCGGGGGCGGCACACAGGGCCGGGCGCCGCGCATCCCCTTCGTCCTGCTCATCCTGTTCCTGCTGGGGGCCACGCTCGTCAGCCTGCTCGTCCTGCGCAGCGTCGTGGCCGAGGAGGCCTTCGCCATCTCCAACCTCCAGGAGGAGAACCAGGAGCTGTCCTACGCGGAGCAGCAGGCGCGTCGCGACGTCGCCGAGCTGGAGAGCGCCGAGCGCATCTCCGACGAGGCCGAGGCCATGGGCATGGAGCAGGGCGGCGAGCCCCCGCTCTTCCTCGATCCCGACACCGGCGAGATCAGCGGCGCCATCGGGAGCGGTGAGTGAGCGCTCCCAGGGACCGGCGTCCCCGGGACCCGCGCAGGCCCGGGGCGGCCAACCGCTCGGGGTCCCGTCCCAACAGGCGGCCCCAGCGCGAGCCGCGCCGCCCCGACGGCGGTACCCGCCCCTCGGCGCGCGCCCAGGGGCGTCCGGCACGGGAGGCGCGCGGCGGTGAGCGCCCCCGCCGCGGGGGCTCCCCGCCCTCGTTCCCGCCCCTGCTGCGCCGTACCTTCCGCAGGGGCGAGCCGCCGGGCCGCATCAAGATCGGCGGGGCCCTGATCATGGCCGTCCTGCTGCTCTTCGCCGGACGCCTGGTGCAGATCCAGGTCGTGGAGGCCGACCACTACGCCGAGGCGGCCTCCAACACGCGCCTCCAGACCATCGACATCCCCACCCTGCGCGGCCAGATCACCGACGCCGACGGCAACCCCTTCGCGCTGTCGCTGGAGGTGCGCACCGTCTTCGTCGATCCCGAGATGGTCGCCGAGGACGAGCGCGACCAGCTCGTCGAGGAGCTCGTCACCCGCTTCGGCCTGGAGGAGGACGAGGTCGCCCAGAAGGTGGACGCCGCGCCCAGCCGCTACGAGGTGGTCGCCCGCGGGGTCCTGCCCGAGGAGTGGGAGGAGCTGGCCGGCCTCAACCTGTCCGGTCTGGGCTCGCAGACCTCCTACGAGCGCGTCTACCCCGAGGAGACCGGTGCCGCCGACCTCGTCGGCTTCGTGGGCGCCGAGGGCCACGGCCTGGAGGGGCTGGAGGGCTACCTCAACGACACCCTGGCCGGTGAGGCGGGCAAGCGCCGCGTCGAGGTGGGCGCCGACGGCACCCAGATCCCCATGGCGGGCGGCCTGGTCAGTGAGCCCGAGCCGGGCCAGGACGTGCGCCTGACCCTGGACCAGGACATCCAGTGGTACGCCGCCCAGACCCTCGCCGAGCGCGTGGAGGAGCTGGACGCCCAGGGCGGCAGTGTCATCGTGGAGCGGGTCGGCACCGGTGAGATCCTCGCCATGGCCGACTACCCCACCTACTCCCAGAGCGACATCTCCTCCAGCTCCGCCGAGCAGTGGTCCAACGGCGCGGTGGCCACGATCTTCGAGCCGGGCAGCACCAACAAGGTCATCACCATCGGCGCCGCCCTGGAGGAGGGGCTCACCACCCCGGAGACGGTCTACACCGTGCCCGACAGCATCCGGTACCTGGACCAGACGTTCAACGACTCCAGCCCCCACGAGACCCTGCGCCTGACGACCAACGGCATCATGGCCCAGTCCAGCAACGTGGGCACCATCAAGATCGCCGACCAGGTGGGACGGGGCGTCCTGCACTCCTACCTGGAGGACTTCGGGCTCGGGCAGCCGACCGGGCTCCAGCTGCCCGGTGAGCAGGCGGGCGTCCTCAACGATCCGGAGGACTGGTGGGGCACCCAGCTGCCGTCGGTCTCCATCGGCCACAGCCTGTCGGTGACCGCCGCGCAGATGGCGTCGGTGTACGCCACCGTCGCCAACGGCGGGGTGCGGGTGGAGCCCCGGGTGGTCGCCGGGACGGTGAACGCCCAGGGGGAGTTCACCCCGTCCGAGGAGCCCGAACAGCGGCGCGTGTTCAGCGAGGAGACCGCCGGGCAGCTCGCGCTGATGCTGGAGGCGGTCACCAGCGACGAGGGCACCGCGCCCCAGGCCCGCATCGACGGGTACCGGGTCGCGGGCAAGACCGGTACCGCCAACCGGATCGACCCCGAGACGGGCGGCTACGACGGCGGCGGGTACACGTCCACCTTCTCCGGGTTCGCGCCCGCCGACGACCCCGAGGTCGTCGTCCAGGTGGTGCTGCACGACCCGCAGGAGGACTACTACGGCGGCGAGGCCGCGGGGCCGGTGTTCAACGACATCATGTCCTTCGCGCTCAAGACGCTGAAGATCCCGCCGTCGGGGACAGAGCCGCCCGCCATCCGGCTGTCGGAGGAGCAGGGCGCCGGTTAGGAGGGCTGGCCGGAAGCGACGCCGGTGTGAGGCGCGTGCCCTGGCCCGCGTTGGTCTCGTGCTTGCGGCCGGTCTCGGCGCTCGAACCCCGCCACGGGTACGAGATCACGGCCGGTCGGAGCCGGGCCACCGGGTCAGGGCGCGGCGCGGTCCAGGTGGGCGCGCACGGAGCGCACGTGCTCGGGGCCGGTGCGGCAGCACCCGCCCACGAGCACCGCTCCGGCCTCGTACCAGCCCACGGCGGCACGGCCGAACTCCTCGGGATCGGCCGTGCCGGTCCACCGACCCCGCGCCGCGTCCCACTCCTCCCCGGAGTTGGGGTAGGCCACCGCCGGGACGCCGCACGCGGCGACCGCGCGCACCAGCGCGGGGACGTGCCGGGGCGCGGTGCAGTTGACGCCCACCGCCACCAGGAGTCCGGCGGTGTGCAGAGGGGCGAGTTCGGCGGCGGCCTCCCGCAGGGGCGTGCCGTCGCTGACGCGCTCGCCGTCCCGGCAGGAGAAGCTGATCCACGCGCGGGCGCCGGGGGTCTCGGCCAGCAGCCGGGCCAGCGCACGGGCCTCGGCCGCCGAGGGGACGGTCTCGCAGGCGAGCAGGTCGGCCCCGGCGTCGGCGAGCACCCGCCAGCGCTCCCGGTGCCAGGCGTACAGGCCCTCCTCGTCCAGGTCGTAGTCGCCGGTGTACTCCGAGCCGTCCGCCCGGGCCGCGCCGTAGGGGCCCACCCCGGCGGCCACCAGGCCGGAGCCGAACGCGTCGCGCTCGGCCCGCGCCAGCTCCACCGAGCGGGCGATCAGCGCCAGGGCCTCGGCCTCGGTGGCGCCACGCGCGGTCAGCGCCGGAACGCTCGCCTGGTAACCGGCGGCGATGGCCACGTCCGCGCCAGCCTCGAAGTAGTCCCGGTGCACCCTGCGGACGAGGTCGGGCTCCTCGGCCAGCAGCCGAGCCGACCAGAGCCCGCCGCCCAGGTCGCGGCCGTAGGCCTCCAGACGGGTCGCCAGCCCGCCGTCGAGCACCAGGGGGCGCTCCGACGGGACGGTTCCGGCCATGTGCCACCTCCGCGTGCGAGGAGACCTCCAGACTAGGCAGTGTTCCTTGGGGCCTCCGCTTCGCTTCGCCCCACCCGTCGCCCGCCACCACCCTCAACCGACGCCTACGGCGCGGTCCTTCCGCGAAAACCCGCCTCCGCCGCCTCCAGAACCCCGCGGGCGCCCGGACAAACCCCCGCAAGCTGAGGAGACCTCCAGACCAGGTGCGGGACAGCCCGACCAGGGCTGCCTGCCGCCGCACCGTCCGGAGCCCGCCAGGGCACGGTCGCTCCTCCTCTCGGTCGTCGGTTCCCGGGGCCCGCCCGCGGAGGACGCGCCCCCGGCCGCGAAGGACACAGGACGGTCATCGACGCGTGCGACGAACACGCGCAACCTGGGCGAAACGCCCGGTTCGGGAAACCTCGGCGAACGCAGCGTGGAAATTACCGGCCGGTCGTCGACAGCGGTTAACCTCCACACGTGCCACCGGTAATGCGACCTGAACACACGCCACTTCGTCCACTGTCCGCCCTCGCAGCGCTGCTCGGGCCGGACACCTCCCTCCTGCGCCCGGATCTGGGCGCGGACCGACCCCCCGAGGTGCCCGACAGGGAGGTGCACGTCCGCGGTATCACCCACGACTCCCGCAAGGTGGGGCCCGGCGACCTGTACGCCGCCCTGCCCGGGACCCGCGCGCACGGCGCCGACTTCGCCGCGCAGGCGGCCGAGGCGGGCGCCGCCGCCGTCCTCACCGACGGTGACGGGGCCGAGCGGGCCGCCGCCACCGGGCTGCCCGTCGTCGTGGTCCCCGACGCGCGCGCCGCGCTGGGCACGGCGGCCTCGTGGATCTTCAAGGACCCGGCGCAGGACCTGCTGCTGATCGGCACCACCGGCACCAGCGGCAAGACCACCGTCACGTACCTGGTCGAGTCGGGCCTGCGCCACGCCGGGATGCACACCGGCCTCGTCGGCACCGTGGAGATGCGGGTGGGTGACGAGCGCGTCACCTCCTCGCTCACCACGCCGGAGGCCACCGACCTGCACGGCCTGTTCGCCCTCATGCGCGAACGCGGCGTCTCCGCCGCCGCCATGGAGGTCTCCAGCCACGCCCTGGCCCTGGGCCGGGTGGGCGGCACCCGCTACGACGTCGCGGTCTTCACCAACCTGTCCCAGGACCACCTGGACTTCCACTCCGACCTGCGCGACTACTTCGACGCCAAGGCCCGCCTGTTCACCCCCGAGTACTGCGACATCGCGGTGGTCAACGCCGACGACCGCTTCGGCCGCGCGCTCGTGGACATGGTGCAGGCCGACGGCCGCGTCCCCGTCACCACCTTCGCCGTGGACGGCTACACCGACGCCGACCCCGCCACCGCCATGGAGGCCGACTGGCGGGCCGTGGACGTGCGTCTGGGGGCCACGGGGAGCGCCTTCCGCATCGTGGGCCCCGGCGGCATGGAGGCCAACGCCTCCATCGCCCTGCCCGGCCCCTTCAACGTCTCCAACGCGATGGCCGCCATCGTCGGACTGGTCGAGGCCGGGCTGCCGCTGGAGACCGCGATCGCCGGTGTGGCCGCCGCCCCGGGCGTGCCCGGGCGCATGGAACCGGTCGTGGCCAACGCCGTGCCCCACGCCTTCCAGGACTTCACCGCGCTCGTGGACTACTCGCACAAGCCCGGCGCCATCGAGGCCGTCCTGACGGCCCTGCGCGCCACCACCGAGGGCGGGCTGACCATGGTGGTCGGCTGCGGCGGCGACCGCGACCGCGCCAAACGCCCGCTCATGGGCGAGGCCGCCGCGCGCCTGGCCGACCAGGTGGTCATCACCAACGACAACCCGCGCACCGAGGACCCCGTGAGCATCGCCGCGTCGATGCTCGAAGGGGTCGCCAAGGTCCCCGAGGAGCACCGCGCCCGGGTCACGGTGGAGTTCGACCGGGCCGAGGCCATCCGCCTGGCCGTCGAGCGCGCCCGTCCGGGCGATGTGGTGGTCGTCGCTGGAAAGGGTCACGAGACCGGCCAGTACGTCAAGGGCGAGGTACTGCCCTTCGACGACCGCGAGGTGCTGCGCGCGGCCATCGAGGACCACCTCGGCATGAGCGCCCGTGAGCGGCTGGGTGTCGCCCTCCAGGACATCCACCGGGTGCCTGACCAGGGCTGACACCCCGACACTCCCGGAGTGCGAACCAACTCGACGAGGGGGCGCGGGCGCGGCCCGCGCCCCCTCCGAGTCCGTGCCGGACGGCGTCCGAGCGCTTCGGGGCAGGTCCGGGCCGACGGTCACGAAGTGGCGCATATTGCCGCCCGCGGGGCCCGGCGGGATCCCGGACGCCCCAAGATGTTCTAAGGTAGGTCCGGCAATCGCAGCCCGACACGTGACGCCCCCGGTGGCGACCACGACGCGGCCCATGCCGACACCGTGGTGAGGCCCGGCGCGGCAACGCGCGGCATCCGCGGTGTCATCCCCTGACCTGAGACTCCGGCCGGGTGGCCAGCCGCCCCTGTGGCGTCGTGGACCGGGCCTGACATGAGGAGTGGATTTGATCGCGCTCACGCTCGATCGGATCGCTGAGATCACCCAAACCGCCATCGGCGGATCAGCGCGCCCCGAAGCCGTCGTCGACGGCCCCGTCGTCATCGATTCGCGGCAGGCAGCGCCCGGCGCGCTCTTCGTCGCCCTGGGCGGCGAACGCGTCGACGGGCACGACTTCGCCGCGTCCGCGGTCGCGGACGGAGCGGCGGCGGCCCTGGTCTCCCGGCCCGTCGACGCCCCCCACCTCCTGGCGGAGGGCGGGGACGAGGGAGTGGTCGCCGCCCTGACGCGGCTGGCCCGGCACGTCGCGGGAGAACTCAGCGATCCCCGCCGCGGAGCGGAGCGCGCCGAGGTCGTCGCGGTCACCGGATCCTCCGGCAAGACCACGACCAAGGACCTCATCGCGCAGGTCGTGGCCCGTATGGGCCCGACCGTCGCCCCGGCGGGCTCGTTCAACAACGAGATCGGCCACCCCCTCACCGTGCTGCGCGCCGACACCGGCACCCGGTACCTGGTCCTGGAGGCGGCCGCCCGCGGCATCGGGCACATCGCCCACCTGTGCGGCGTGGCCCCGCCCCGGATCGGTGTGGTGCTCAACGTCGGCAGCGCCCACATGGGGGAGTTCGGCGACCGCGACGCCATCGCCAAGGCCAAGGGCGAGCTGGTCGAGGCGCTCCCGCCGGGAGCCGAGGCCAGGGGCGGGGGAGGGGTCGCCGTCCTCAACGCCGACGACCCGCGCGTGAACGCCATGGCCTCGCGCACCCGTGCGCGCGTGGTCACCTACGGACTGGGGGAGGACGCCGCCGTGCGCGCCACGGACGTGGTCCTGCGCGACACGGGCGCCCCCTCCTTCACCCTCCACCTGGCCGGGCGCACCGCCCGGGTGGAACTGGCCCTCGTCGGAGCCCACCAGATCCACAACGCGCTGGCCGCCGCCGCGGTCGCCGACGAACTGGGCATGGACGTGGACGAGATCGCCGCGGCGCTCGGCGCCGCCACACCGGTCAGCCGGTGGCGGATGGAGGTCACCGAGCACGCCGGCGCCACCCTCGTCAACGACGCCTACAACGCCAACCCCGAGTCCATGCGGGCGGCGCTGACCACCCTGGGCGCCCTCGCCCGGGGCCGCCGCTCCATCGCCGTCCTGGCCCACATGGCCGAGCTCGGCGAGGACGGCGGGGTCGAGCACGAGAGGATCGGTGAGCTCGCCGCACGCACGGGCGTGGCCCACCTGGTCGTGGTCGGTGAGGCGGCCGAGGGCATCGCCGTCGGCGCCGAGGGCGCCGCGCGGCAGGGACTGTGGCAGGGCGAGAGCGTCCGCGTGGCGGACGTTCACGAGGCCGCCGCGGCGGTGCGCGCGCGGATGCGCACAGGAGACGTCGTCATTGTGAAGGGATCACGCGTGGCAGGGCTCGAAAGGGTTATCGACCTCATCACGGAGGGTGACGCCCGGTGATCGGCATCACTCTGGCGGCGGCCCTCGCGCTCGTCGTCTCCATGGGGCTGATGCCCCCGCTGATCAAGCTCCTGTACCGGTTCAAGTTCGGCCAGGAGGTCCGCGACGACGGACCCGAGGGCCACAAGACCAAGCAGGGCACGCCCACCATGGGCGGCATCGTCGTCATCCTCGGCGCCGTCGTGGGCTACTTCGGCTCCCACGTGGTGCTCCTGATCGTGCAGCCCAGCTCCAGCGGGCCCACCGCCTCGGGCCTGCTGGTGATGTTCCTGTTCGTCGGGATGGGCTGCGTCGGCTTCCTCGACGACTTCATCAAGATCTACAAGCGCCGCAGCCTGGGCCTGCGCAGCGGCGCGAAGATGGTCGGCCAGGCCATCGTCGGCGTGGGCTTCGCCTACGGCGTCACCCTCTTCCCCAACGGCTACGGCTACACCCCCGCCGCCCCCAGCATCTCCTTCCTCCGCGACTTCGGCCCCCCGCTGATGATCGGCCTGTTCGTCCTGTGGGCCCTCTTCCTCATCGTCGGCTTCTCCAACGCGGTGAACCTGACCGACGGCCTCGACGGCCTGGCCACCGGCGCGACGATCCTGTCCCTGGTCGCCTACGTCATCATCGGCAACTGGCAGCTGCGCCAGTCCTGCGTGTCCTACCTCTCGGACAGCTGCTACACGGTCCGCGACCCCCTGGACCTGGCCGTGGTGGCCGCCTCCGTGCTCGGCTCCTGCATCGCCTTCCTGTGGTTCAACGCCCCGCCCGCCAAGATCTTCATGGGCGACACCGGCTCCCTGGCCCTGGGCGGCCTGATCGTGGGCCTGGCCATCACCACCCGCACCCAGCTCCTGCTTCTGCTCATCGGCGGCCTGTTCGTCATCATCACCCTGTCGGTGATGGTCCAGATCACCTCGTTCCGCCTCACCGGCAAACGCGTGCTGCGCATGGCGCCCCTCCAGCACCACTTCGAGCTCAAGGGCTGGGCCGAACCCACCATCGTGATCCGCTTCTGGATCATCCAGGGCCTGTTCGTGGCGATCGCCATCGGGCTCTTCTACCTGGAATGGATGCCGAGGTAGGCATGGCGCACCACGCTTCCGACACACCGTCCGGCCCCGCACCCGAGGGCGCGCCCATGGAGGGGCGCCGGGTCTGCGTCGCGGGCCTGGGCGTGTCCGGGCCCCCCGTGGCCAGGGCGCTCCTGGCCCGCGGGGCCCGCGTGACGGTCGTCGACGGCCGCGACGACGACACCGTCCGCCCGGTGGCAGACCGGCTCCGGGCGGAGGGCGCCGAGGTGGTCCTTGGCGCCACCCCGCTGCCCGGGGACTGCGACCTGGTCGTCACCTCACCCGGCTGGCGCCCCGACTCCCCGCTGCTGGTCCGGGCCGCCGAGGCCGGGATCGAGGTCATCGGCGACGTCGAACTCGCCTGGCGGCTCAAGCCCGCCGACCAGGTGTGGCTGGCCGTGACCGGCACCAACGGCAAGACCACCACCGTGCGCATGCTGGAGGCGATGCTCCGTGCGGACGGCCGCGACGCGCTCGCCGTCGGCAACGTCGGCACCCCGGTCGTGGAGGCGGTCCAGCCCGACTCCGAGGGCCGCGTCCGCGAGGTCCTGGCCGTGGAGCTGTCCAGCTTCCAACTGCACTGGTCCTCCAGCCTGCGCCCGCACGCCGCGACCGTCCTCAACATCGCCTCCGACCACCTGGACTGGCACGGCGGTCTGGAGCCCTACGCCCGCGCCAAGGGCCGGGTCTACGCGCCCGGGACCGTCCGCGTCGTCAACACCGCCGACGCCTGGTCGGCGCGCCTGGCCGAGGAGGACGGCGACCCGCACACGCCGCTGGTCGGCTTCCGCCTGGACACGCCCCGCGCGGGCGAGGTCGGCGTGGTCGAGGACCTGCTGGTGGACCGGGCCTTCGTCGAGGACCCGCACAGCAGCGCCGAGGAACTGGCCACGCTCTCCGACGTGCGCCCGGCCGCGCCGCACAACGTCGCCAACGCCCTGGCCGCCGCCGCGCTGGCCCGCTCGGTGGGCGTGTACCCCGGTTCGGTCCGGGCCGGGCTGACCGCCTTCGAGCCCGAGCCGCACCGCATCGCCCTCGTGGCCTCGGCGGGAGGCGTGGACTACGTGGACGACTCCAAGGCCACCAACCCGCACGCCGCCGCCGCGTCCCTGGGCGCCTACCCGTCCGTGGTCTGGATCGCGGGCGGCCTGCTCAAGGGCGCCGAGGTCGACGACCTGGCCGCGATGGCCGCCGACCGCCTGCGCGGCGCCGTGCTCATCGGCGCCGACCGCGCCCGGCTGCGCGAGGCCCTGGCCGAACGCGCCCCCGGGGTGCCGGTGCTGGAGGTCGAGGGTCCCGCCGAGGGGGACCGCACCGTCATGGACGCGGTGGTCGCCGCCGCCGCCTCCCTGGCCGGGGAGGGGGACACCGTGCTGCTGGCGCCCGCGGCCGCCTCCATGGATATGTTCACCGACTACCACGAGCGGGGTCGCCTCTTCGCCGAGGCCGTGCGCCGCTTGCTCTGAGTGACGTAACACCGCCCGTGCGTGACAGAATGCGCGCGGGCGGCCCCCACTGTGCCCTCCGCCACGCCACGGGCCGCCAAAGATGGCCAACACGCGCGAAATGTCCACGGCTTCCCACCCGCCGGTACGCCAGTATTGAGGCGCGAATTTCGTGCGGAGGGTGTGGATGGCGGCGACGACGGCGGTTCCCGGGGCGACCCGGTCCAAGGTGCGCGCGGCGGCGGGCGGGCGCGAGCGCGCCCTGTGGCGCGAGTGGGTCCGCCTGCTGGACCGGCCGCTCACCTCGTACTACCTGATCCTGGGTACCTCGGTCCTGCTCATCGCGCTGGGCCTGATGATGGTGCTGTCCTCCACGATGGTCAACTCCATCGACGAGACCGGCTCGGCCTTCTCGATGTTCCAGCAGCAGCTGGTCTCGGCCGCCCTCGGCCTGCCGCTGATGCTCCTCGCCTCCCACCTGCCCCAGCGGATCTTCCGGCTGGTCGGCTACCCGGCGATGATCGTCTCGGCGGCACTGCTGCTGCTCACCGTCTTCCAGGGCGTGGAGGTCAACGGCGCCACCCGCTGGCTGGACCTGGGCGGCCTGGTCATCCAGCCCTCCGAACCGGCCAAGCTCGCCTTCGCCCTGTGGGGCGCCAACATCCTGGCCCGCAAGGAGGAGCTGCGCGAGCTCACCGAGTGGCGGCACCTGCTCATCCCGCTGCTGCCCGGATGCGGCCTGCTGGTCCTGCTGGTGCTGATGGGCTCCAACCTGTCCACGGGCCTGGTGTTCCTGGTCACCTTCCTGGGCCTGCTGTGGGTGGTCGGCGCGCCCGGCAGGCTCTTCGGGGCCATGTTCGGCCTGGTCCTGGGACTGGCCGCCATCGCCATCGCCATCGAGCCCTACCGCATGGCGCGCGTCACCTCCTTCCTGGACCCCGAGGCCGACCCCCTGGGTTCGGGCATGCAGTCGCTGCACAGCCTCTACGCCCTGGGCACCGGCGGGATCCTCGGCGTCGGCATCGGTGAGAGTCGTGAGAAGTGGGGCTTCCTGCCCTTCGCCGAGTCCGACTTCGTCTTCGCCATCATCGGCGAGGAGTTCGGCCTCATCGGCACCCTGCTCATGCTCGTCCTGTTCGGCATGCTCGGCTACGCCGGTCTGCGCGTGGCCTTCCGCGTCAAGGAGCCCTTCCCCCGCCTGGCCTCCTTCGCCATCGTCGCCTGGATCATGGGCCAGGCCATGATCAACATGGGCGCCGTCATCGGGCTGCTGCCCGTCACCGGCGTCCCGCTGCCCCTGGTCTCCTACGGGGGCTCGTCCCTGGTGACCACCATGGTGGCCCTGGGCGTGCTGCTGGCGCTGGCCAAGACCGAGCCCGAGGCGCGCAAGGCGCTGGAGGCCCGGGGTCCCAGTCGGGTGCAAAGGGCTCTAAGCTGGCTGGGCCTGGACAACATCGCCGCCTCGGTCAGCAACCTCGGCGGCGCGGCGGCGTCCGGGCGACCCACCACGGCACGCGGCCCACGCACGGCGGGCGCCCGCGGTGGCAGGACAACGGCCAAGCACAGGAGCGGACCGGTCCCGGCGGGTGACCGGCCAAGGAGGAATCGGCGACGATGAGGGTAGCCCTCGCCGGAGGCGGCACGGCCGGGCATATCGAGCCCGCACTCTCCCTTGCGGACGCGCTGCGGCGCATGGACCCCAGCACGGAGATCCTCTGCCTGGGCACCGAGCGGGGCCTGGAGACCCGTCTGGTGCCCATGCGCGGCTACGAGCTGGGCATCATCCCGGCCGTCCCCCTGCCGCGCAGGCTCACCCCGCAGCTGCTCAGCGTGCCCGGCAAGCTCGCGGGCGCCCTCAGCGCGGCCGGTGAGCACCTGGACCGCCTCCAGGCCGACATCATCGTCGGTTTCGGCGGCTACGTGGCCACGCCCGGCTACCTGGCCGCCCGCCGCAGGCGCATCCCCATCGTCGTCCACGAGGCCAACCCCCTGCCGGGCCTGGCCAACCGGCTGGGCGCGCGCCTGACCCCGCACGTGTTCACCGGCCACCCCCACACCCAGATCCGCAACGGCCGCTTCGTGGGCATCCCGCTGCGCCAGCAGATCACCTCGCTCGACCGGCTGGCCATGGGAGACAAGGCCCGCACCTACTTCGGCCTGCGCCACGACCTGCCCACCCTGCTGATCTTCGGCGGCTCCCAGGGCGCCCAGCGCATCAACGAGACCGCCTACGCCGCCCGCGACGCCTTCCGCGACAGCGGTGTCCAGGTCCTGCACGTGGTCGGCCCCAAGAACGCCGACGAGCCCCAGGACCTCACCCAGATGGGCGTCCCCTACGTCGCCGTCCCCTACGTGGACCGCATGGACATGGCCTACGCCGCCGCCGACGTGGCCATGTGCCGCTCCGGCGCGATGACCTGCGCGGAGCTGACCGCCGTCGGCCTGCCCGGCGCGTTCGTGCCGCTGGCCATCGGCAACGGCGAGCAGGCCCTCAACGCCGAACCCATCGTCCAGGCGGGCGGCGGGATGGTGGTCAACAACGCCGACGTCTCCGTCGAGTGGGTCACCCGGCAGCTCA
Source organism: Nocardiopsis alborubida (assembly GCF_012396365.1). Taxonomy (GTDB): domain Bacteria; phylum Actinomycetota; class Actinomycetes; order Streptosporangiales; family Streptosporangiaceae; genus Nocardiopsis; species Nocardiopsis alborubida. The sequence continues at coordinate 228,786 of NZ_JAAXPG010000006.1, forward strand.
TCCCGCTGCTCACCGACACCGACCGGGTCGTGGCCATGTCCGAGGCGGCCGCCCGGATGGGCCGCCGCGACGCCGACATGGAACTGGCCCGCGAGGTCACGGCCATCGCCCGCGGCGACAAACCCACGCCCGACATGCCCGTGCCCGAGGACGACGGCGACGAGGCCTTCTACGACGACGGGAAGGACACCCGATGAGCCTGGTGCGGCAGACCGAGCCGGTGCCCGTGGACAAGCTGGGCCGTACCCACTTCATCGGCCTGGGCGGGGCGGGCATGTCCGGCATCGCCCGAGTCCTGCTCCAGTCGGGAGTGGAGGTCTCGGGCAGCGACGCCCGCGACAGCGACACCCTGCGTGAACTGGAGCAGATGGGCGCCGACGTCCACGTGGGGCACGCCGCCGAGAACCTCGGCACGGCGGAGACCCTGGTGGTCTCCTCCGCCATCCGCGAGGACAACCCCGAACTGGCCGAGGCGCGCCGCCGCGGCCTGCGGGTGCTGCCCCGGGCCGCGGCCCTGGGCGCGCTGCTGCTGGGTCGCGAGGGCGTCGCCGTCTCGGGCACCCACGGCAAGACCACCACCACGTCCATGGTCGCGGTGGTGCTCCAGCACGTGGGCGCCGACCCCGGCTACGTCATCGGCGGCAAGCTGGTCACCACCGGCCTGGGCGCCGACGCCGGCATCGGCGAGGTCATCGCGGTGGAGGCCGACGAGAGCGACGGCTCCTTCCTCATGCTCTCCCCCAAGATCGCCGTGGTCACCAACGTCGAGGCCGACCACCTGGACAACTACAGCGGCATCGAGGAGATCCACGCCAACTTCGCCTCGTTCGTCGACCGGGTCGAGCGCACGCTCGTCGTGGGCGTGGACGACCCCGGCGCCCGCCGGGTGGCCGAGCTGGCCCGCGAGCGCGGCAAACGGGTGCTCACCTACGGCGAGGCCGAGGACGCCGACTACCGCGTCACCCGGGTGCGCGCCCGCGGCTTCACCACCGAGTTCACCATCCGCACCGCGGGCGGGGAGCCCGTGGACGGCCAGCTCGCCGTCCCGGGCCGCCACAACGTGCTCAACGCGGCCGCGGCCGTCGCGGTCGCCGACGAGCTGGGCCACGACCTGGAGGTGGCGGTGGAGGGCATCGCCGACTTCGCCGGCGCCGCGCGCCGCTTCGAGCCCAAGGGCGAGGCGGGGGGAGTGGCCGTCTACGACAGCTACGCCCACCACCCCACCGAGATCGAGGCCGACCTGCGCGCGACCCGGGCGGCGCTGGAGTCCCTGGCCGAGGAGGCGCGCGAGGCCGGTCGGGAGCACGCCGGGGGCAGGGTCCTGGCCCTGTTCCAGCCCCACCTGTACAGCCGCACCCGCATCTTCGCCGAGGAGTTCGCCGCCGCGCTGAGCCTGGCCGACGAGGTCGTGGTCACCGAGGTCTACGCGGCCCGCGAGGACCCCGAGCCCGGGGTCACCGGCGAGCTGATCACCTCCCGTGTCGCGCACGACCGCGTGCGGTACGTACCCGGCCGCGACGAGGCCGTGCGCCGGGCGGCCGAGCTGGCCCGCCCCGGCGACATCGTGCTCACCATGGGCGCCGGCGACGTCACCGAGCTGGGCCCGCGCATCGTCGAGGCGCTCGCCGAGAGGGCCGACGGCACCGGGAACTGAGGCGGGAGCGGCGGACGACGGGGGAAACGGACGAGCAGACACACGGAAGGGGCGTAGGTGGTCGCTGGGCAGGAGGAGGCCGCTGAACAGGCGGTGCCGCGCAAGCGGTCCGATCCCTGGAAGTTCGCCTTCGTGGCTCTGCTGGTGGTCGCCCTGGTCTGCGTGGTCGCCTGGCTGCTGCTCGGCTCCCGCCTGCTCGTGGTCCGCGACGTCGCGGTCACCGGCCTGGACCGGATCCCCTCCGAGGAGGTGGTCGCGGCAGTGGGCGTGGCCACCGGGACACCCCTGATCAGGGTCGACCTCGACCGGAGCGTGGAGCGGGCCGAGGCGCTGCCCCTGGTGGAGTCGGCCACGGTCAGCCGCGGCTGGCCCGCCACCCTGGAGGTCGAGGTGGTCGAACGCCAGCCGCTGCTGGCCGTCCGGGTGGGGGAGGACTACCGGCTGGTCGACGCCGACGGCGTGCGCATCGAGGACGCGTCGAGCCTTCCCGACGCCTACCCGCTGGTCCGCGTCACCGGGGAGGTCGAGGGCAACGAGGCCGTCGCCGCGGCCGCCGACATCGTCGAACGGGCACCGGACTCCCTCCTCTCCCGGATCCGGCTCATCGACGCCACCGACCCCGAGGCGATCACCGTCGAACTCGCCGAGGACGCCCGCGTCGAGTGGGGCTCGCCCGAGGAGACCGCGCGCAAGAGCGACGTCCTGCGGGTGCTCATCGGTGAACACCCGCCGCAGGAGGACCGCGTCTACGACGTGTCCGCGCCCGACCTCGCGGTCGTGAGGTGAAGCGTTCCCAGACACCAGACACAGGAAAGGGAAGGGGCGGGGGCCGGGCCGGAGGGTCCCGGCGGGACCCTCCGGCGGCCTGCGCGGACATTCCAGACGCGACGCGCCGAGGGCGCACATCGCTTCCCCGTGTTGTGCGCCGTTAGGCTGAACTCGTCATCGGTTGCCCGTGGTCGGCGGTCCGCTTACTGTCGGGAAACACAACCGAACGTCAACAAAGCACCAGAACAGGCTTTTCGGGTACGCGGGAACCGTTCCGCCCCACGGCGGACCGCACCAGCCCTCCCCGGGCGGGTGGACGGAGGCTCCGGCGGTCCGGGGTCCCCCGGTCACGGCGTCGTGGACGACCCGTCGGGGAACCCGAAACGCACACTGTAGAACCGGATGCCGGACCAACGGCGCCTCCGGTGGCGCACAGCCACCGGTCGCGGTGACGGAACGGCGTAAGCGAGCGGAAAGGCCCCTCGTCGTGGCAGCACCGCAGAACTACCTCGCGGTCATCAAAGTCGTCGGCATCGGCGGCGGCGGTGTCAACGCCGTCAACCGAATGATCGAAGAGGGGCTCAAGGGCGTCGAGTTCATCGCCATCAACACTGACGCCCAGGCGCTGCTGATGAGTGACGCAGACGTCAAGCTGGACGTCGGGCGCGAACTCACCCGCGGCCTCGGAGCCGGCGCCAACCCCGATGTCGGCCGCAAGGCGGCCGAGGACCACCGGGAGGAGATCGAGGAGGTCCTCAAGGGGGCCGACATGGTCTTCGTCACCGCTGGTGAGGGCGGTGGAACCGGAACCGGGGGCGCCCCGGTGGTGGCCAACATCGCCCGGTCCCTGGGCGCCCTGACCATCGGCGTGGTCACCCGTCCCTTCGGATTCGAGGGCAAGAGGCGGGCCACCCAAGCCGAGTCGGGGATAGCGATGCTCCGCGAGGAGGTCGACACCCTCATCGTGATCCCCAACGACCGGCTGCTGTCCATCTCCGACCGCCAGGTCAGCGTGTTGGACGCCTTCAAGGCCGCCGACCAGGTACTCCTGTCCGGTGTGCAGGGCATCACCGATCTGATCACCACGCCGGGACTCATCAACCTGGACTTCGCCGACGTCAAGTCGGTCATGTCCGGGGCGGGATCGGCGCTCATGGGCATCGGGTCGGCACGCGGGGACGACCGGGCGGTCGCGGCGGCGGAGATGGCGATCTCCTCACCACTTCTGGAAGCGAGTATCGACGGGGCCCACGGCGTGCTGCTGTCCATCCAGGGCGGCTCCGACCTGGGGCTCTTCGAGATCAACGAGGCGGCGCAGCTCGTCGCGAACTCGGCGGCGCCCGAGGCCAACATCATCTTCGGCGCCGTCATCGACGACGCCCTGGGCGACGAGGTGAGGGTCACCGTCATCGCGGCCGGCTTCGACGAACCGGAGGGCGTGCTCCCGGTGGTGCGGGAGCGCCAGCCGGTGGACCCTCCTGAGGCCGCCGCCCCCAAGGCAGGCATCACGTCCGGCAGGGAGGAACGGACCGCTCCGGCGGCGCCCGCCTCCGCGGACGCGAGCGGGGCGTCGGCCGCCAACATGCCGTGGATCACACCGTCCCGTCCGGCCGAGTCCGCCCCGGAGCCACAGTGGACGCCGCCGGCGCCCCAGACTCCGCCGGTCCAGCAGCCGGTCGAGGCCGAGCCCGCCCACCAGGAGCAGTACACCCAGGCAGCTCCGGCCGAGCCGGGCCCGACACAGCAGACCCCGTCCCACGGCACGTCCGCCTTCCAGGCGGAGGCCCAGCCGACCGAACCGGTTCGCGCCGAGGAGCCCGCTCCGGCCGAGGAGGAGCCCGCCGCGCGCGAGGGCGGCCACGCGGGTCACATCCACGCGGTCTCGGACGCCACCGCCGAGCGGCGCGGGGACGTGCCCACGCCCCGGCGCCGGGTCATCTTCGACGACCCCGACGACCTCGACGTCCCGGAGTTCCTGAAGTAGCTCCGACCCCGGCCCTCGGGCCGGGGTCGTCGCCGCTTCCGGGGCGGTGTCCGCCCAGTCGGGGACGGTTCGGGCGGTGGTAGTGTCCTGGACCGGGGGGACGGCGAGGCGGGCCCCGCGGGAGCCCGCTCCCGCAAGGAGCCCGCGCCGGGGCCGGGATCCGGCCGTTACCGGCCGCCGGCCTCGAACGCCCGCCGGGCGACGCGGCCCGGGGATCCCCCTCCGGCAGGAGCGGGGAGGAAACACCACCGGATGAGCAACGTCATCGACCTGGGCCACGGGATCCGTGCCGCCGTCACCGAACGGCACGGAGGAGTGAGCGCCCCGCCCTACGACTCTCTCAACATGAGTCTGGGCTCGGAGGACGAGCGCGAGGCGGTGCTGGCCAACCGCAAGATCGCCGCCCGCGACCTGGGGTTCGACGTCGACCGGGTCGTGTGGATGCACCAGGTGCACAGCGCCGACGTCCTCGTGGCCACCGGACCCGGGGGCGCGGGCACCTGCGACGGGGTGGTCACCACCCGCTCCGACCTGGTCCTGGCCTCGATGGCCGCCGACTGCCTGCCGGTCCTGGCCGCCGACGCCGAGGCCGGAGTCCTGGGCGCCGCGCACTCCGGCCGCCTGGGTACCGCGCACGGCGTGGCCGCCAACCTGGTCGCGGCGATGACCGGCCAGGGAGCCCGCGCCGACCGGATCACCGCCTACCTGGGCCCCGCCATCTGCGGCGGGTGCTACGAGGTCCCGCCCCACGTGCGCGACGAGACCGCGCTCGGGGCCCCCGAGGCCGCCTGCACCACGAGCCGGGGCACCGCCGGAGTGGACATGCGCGCCGCCGTCACCGCCCAGCTGCGCCGGGCGGGCGTCACCGACATCCGGGCCGACGGCCGCTGCACCCTGGAGAGCCCCGAACTGTTCTCCCACCGCGGTCAGGCGCCGACCGGCAGGTTCGCCGCCTTCCTCTGGCGCGTCTGAACGTCGCACCCGGCCACCAGGATGGTGTCGTGGGACCACCGGGGCAGCCCGGTTTCCTCTTCCGCCTCCGTCATGTGCCGGGGTCCGTGCGTCTCCCGGGCGGTTCCGCGCCCGGCTGCGCCGGGCGCCACGGTGCCCCCGGCCCCGCGCCGGACGCGGGGCCCCGACGGGCCCGGCGTTCCCGAGGTCCGGGGTACCCGGGGTGACGGGGGTGTAGGAAGTAGAGCGAATGGGATCCGTCCCAGCGAAAGAAGGAGCACCGTGACACACGCCGACCCGGCTCGCGTCGAGCAGGTCCGCGCCAACCTCGCCGCCGCGCGGGCCAGGATCGAGGCGGCCTGCGCCAGGGCCGACCGCAGCCCCGGCGAGGTGTCCCTGGTCGCCGTCACCAAGACACACCCGGCCTCCGATGTGCGGATTCTCGCCTCACTCGGTGTGACCGACGTGGGCGAGAACCGCGACCAGGAGGCGGCGCCCAAGGCCGCCGAGACCGCTGACCTGGGCCTGACCTGGCACTTCGTGGGCCAGTTGCAGACCAACAAGGCGCGGTCGGTGGCCTCCTACGCCGATGTCGTCCACTCGGTCGACCGGGCCAGGCTGGCCCGGGTGCTGGGGGAGCGCGCCGCCGCGGCCGGACGGAGCCTGACCTGCCTGGTCCAGGTCAACCTCGACGCGGACTCGCGGGCCGGGGTGATCGGTCCGCGCGGGGGTGTCGACCCGGAGGACGCGCTCGAACTCGCCGCGCGGATCGAGGAGCACGAGGCGCTCGCGCTGGGCGGCGTCATGGCGGTCGCCCCCCGCGAGGGCGACCCCTCGGCCGCCTTCGCCCGTCTCCAGGGGGTCGCGACCCGTATCCGCGATCGCTATCCTCGGGCGACGGTGGTGTCCGCGGGCATGAGCGGGGACCTGGAGGCGGCGGTCGAGCGAGGCGCGACACACCTGCGACTCGGTACGGCGTTGCTCGGCAACCGGGGACCGATCGTGGGGTAATGTCCCCACATAGACCTTGGAACCCGTCTGTGGAGTTCGCCCGAATGGACGCTCTCCCCGAGAACGGACGGGACAGTGCGAAGGAGTCGGCTGCGGTGAAGGCCGCGGGGACGACGGAGGACATGAGATGGCCGGCGCGATGCGCAAGATGGCGGTCTACCTCGGCCTCGTGGAGGACGACCGTTACGATCACCGCTATGCGGACGAATATGATGAGTTCGACGATTTCGACGAGGGGGTGGAAGAGCAGCGTGAACGCGACGCTGACGCCCCGCCCGGCGAGGAAGCGCGAGGCGACGTGATGGACACCGGCGGTTACCTGGGCTCAGGTCGCGGTGGCACGACCGCGACCGCTTCCACCGCCGACCTCGCGCGGATCACCACGCTCCATCCGCGTACCTACAACGAGGCGCGTACCATCGGAGAGCACTTCCGAGAGGGTACGCCGGTGATCATGAACCTGACCGAGATGGTCGACAGCGACGCCAAGCGTCTGGTCGACTTCGCGGCTGGTCTGATCTTCGGTCTGCATGGCAGTATCGAACGCGTCACCAACAAGGTGTTCCTGCTGTCCCCGGCCAACGTCGAGGTGACTGCCGAGGACAAGGCGCGGATCGCCGAGCGAGGGTTCTTCAATCAGAGCTAGAACGTCACATTTGTCCAGAGATTGGGTCGAGGAACGACCGTGAGTACCGTCCTGTCCGTGCTGATCATCATCCTGCAGCTGTTTGTCTTCGTGCTGCTGGCCAGGGTGATCCTGGAGATGGTGCAGTCCTTCTCCAGATCGTGGCGCCCCACGGGGTTCGTGCTCGTGATCGCCGAGATCGTGTACACGATCACCGACCCGCCACTGAGTTTCCTGCGTCGGTTCATCAAGCCCGTACGTCTGGGGAGCATCGCGCTCGACCTGAGCGTCCTGGTGCTCTTCTTCGGCGTCTACATCTTGATCGCACTGCTCGGGAGCTTCGCCTAGCAGAAGAGTAGACGTAGGCGGAAGGAACCGCCCCGGATTCCGCTATGTGGTCTTGGTCATGATCTGGATTGCCGTAAGGTCACGATCATGTAGCGTCCCTACGGACAGACTCCAAGCGCGCCAAGGAGACGAACATGCCGCTGACACCCGCCGATGTGCGGAACAAGCAGTTCAGTACCACCCGGCTCCGACCGGGATACGACGAAGAAGAGGTCGACGCCTTCCTCGACGAGGTCGAGTCCGAGCTCGACCGCCTGATCCAGGAGAACGAGGAACTGCGCGGCAAGCTGGCCGAGTGCCTGCGGGGCAAGGTGCCCAACGCCGGCATGCAGGACTTCCAGCAGCAGGACCAGGCGCCCGAGCCGCAGCAGCACGAGCAGATGCGTCCCGAGCCCGTCCAGCCGCCGCAGGCCGTCGAGCCCCAGCCCCCGGTCCAGCAGCAGATGCAGATGGCCGGCCCCGGCATGGGCATGGGCGGCGAGGAGAACATGGACACGGCCGCCCGTGTCCTGGCCCTCGCGCAGCAGACCGCCGACCAGGCGATCTCCGACGCCCGCCGCGAGGCCGACGAGACCCTCGGCCGCGCCCGCCACGAGTCCGAGGACATCCTCGGCAAGGCCCGCCGCCAGGCCGACCAGATCATCGGTGAGGCCCGCGCCCGCTCCGAGAACCTCGACCGCGACGCGCAGGAGCGCCACCGCCAGGTCATGGGCAGCCTCGTCCAGCAGCGCGAGGAGCTGGAGCACAAGGTCAACGTGCTCAAGGACTTCGAGCGTGAGTACCGCAGCCGCCTCAAGGACTACTTCGAGCGCCAGCTGCGCGAGCTCAAGAGCGAGGAGGAGAAGGCCCAGGAGCTGAACAACCCGAACACCACGGGCGGCTTCCAGACCATGGCCCCGCAGACCGGCGGGACGCCCTCGCTCCAGCACGGCCCCACGGGCAACCCGTTCGGGCAGCCCGAGCCGGCCCAGCACGGCGGGTTCCACCCGGGCGAGCCGCACGAGCGCCGCTGATCGCCGCGGCGTCTGCTCGAACAACTGAAGACTCCGGCACAACACGTGTAAAGGTCCTGGTCGACCCGTGATCCTTAGCATCCTCGCAACCGTGGCGGTGCTGACGGCTATCGCCGTCATCGTGGCCGCCCTGGTGTTCGCCGAGACCCTCCTGGTGTACGTCGCACTGGGACTGGCGGGCGTCAGCGTTCTCCTCCTACTGGGGGCGCTGCTCCAGGGAAGGTCCGGCAGCGGGGCCAGACCGGATCGGACGGACGGTTTGGGGAAGGCGTCCGTCCCCGTCATGGCCGCCACGGCGGCAGCGGCGGTACCCACCGCGCACGTGGAGTCGGAGAACCCTGGGCGCGTACCCGCACCGGCCTCCGAGCCGGTGCGGGAGCCCCATGCCACGGAGCGGCCCGTCTGGCCGACTCCGGCCGCGGAGGACGCCGGTCACGGCGAACCCGAGTACGACGTCCCCCGCTGGCAGACCCCCACGGCCCACGACTGGCCGGAACCGGACACGGCGGCGCACGCCGCCGCCCCCTCCGCTGAACCGACCCCCTCCTGGGCGGCACCCCCAGAGGAGGAGCAGCCGCTCCGCGCCCCGGCGCCCTGGGAGAGCGAAGCTGACATCGCCGCCGAGGACGAACCCGACACCGCGCACGGGACCGGCGAGCGCACCGCGGCCGCCCCCGGCGCCGCCTTCACCTATGACATTCCCGGCCGCACCCCGGCCGGTGACGGCTTCTCCGCCGAGGACCGCACCCCGTTCGGGGAGCACGCGGTCGAGGAGGACGTCGACGACGCGCCCCTCGCGGACGCTCCCGGGGAACGCGCCGGCGAGGACGGCGGCAAAGAGCGGGGCGGCTCCGTGTTCGCCTCCGAGGAGCCCTTCGTCTACAGCATCCCCCGTCCGGCGGAGGCCGTGGAGGAGCGCTTCCCCGAGGACGGGGGTTACGGGTCCGGTAGCGGGGCCTCGGACGCGGCCCTCCTCGCCTACGACGTTCCCGAGGGCCAGGACCAGGACGGCGACGAGGACGGGACCGACGGTCAGCGGACCGGCGCCTCGGACAGGGCCTCGTTCGCCTACGACATCCCCGGCCGGTCGTCCGCGGAGGAGACCGCGGAGGAGGACGCCTTCGAGGACGGCCCCTCGCGCGGTGACGACTCGCGGGCCGTGCGGGACGCGGTCGAGGAGGACGTCGACGACGCGTTCTTTGCGGAGGCCCCCCAGGAACGCGAGGCCGGTGAGCCCAGCGAGGACACGGCCATCGCCGGGGCGGACGGGGCACACGACTCCGACGAGGCGGCCGTGCCCACCGCTGACCACGAGGACGACCCGGAGGAGTACGCCCCGGAGCGGATCCCGGGCGGACCCGGTACGGACGGGGAAGGCCCGGAGACGGCTGTTCTCCCGGTGGTCTCCGAAGACTCCGGGCCGGAAGAGGGGCACGCCCCCGACGGCGATCGCGGCGACGGCGGGACCGACGAGGCGGCCGACGAGGCGGCGGACGGCATCCCGGACAGCGACCTGGCCGAGGACGACGCCGACGACGGGCGGGACGCCAGGGACGCCTTCTCCTACCGCATCCCCCGCGGCGACGATGAGGACGGCGCGCGGCCCGGAGAGGCCCCGGCCGACGCCGAGCCCGACCAGGAGGCCTCGGGGGAGGACGACTCCTCCGCGGCCCGGACGGACCACTCCGCCGACGGCTCGGACGGCGGGGACCGGGAGGTCGCCGACCGCACCTCCGGCACCGCCTCCGACGACGCCTCCGACACCAAGCGCTGAACCGTGACGAGGGCGCCGCTCACCCGAGCGGCGCCCTCGTGCGCTGGCGCCCTCCCGGTGCGGGGGGAGGGCGACCACGGGACTGCGCGGCGAAACGCGTGACGGCGCCGCCCGCACGGCTCGGGCCGCCCGGAGGCACGGCGGCCACCGCGGCGCGCGAACCCGCGACCGCCGAGCGCAAGCGGCCCGGCCCGCCCGCCGGGGGCGGACGGACCGGGCCGCTTCGGCCACGGCCTGCGGTCAGGCCTTGCGGAACCCGAAGGTCACACCGAACTCCTCCGAGGACGCGGTGTGCAGCTCCCGGCCCGGCTCACCGGCGACGAACGCGTCGGCCAGCACCTCGGCGGCGATCGCCCGGCCGTGCTCGGCGAGAGCCAGCCCGGTGGCCTCGTCCGTGACCGTCCACCACACCTCGATGCGGTCCGACACCTCCAGCCCGCTCCTCTTACGGGCATCCTGGAGCATCCGGACCATCTCACGGGCCAGACCGGCGCGGCGCAGCTCCGCCGTCAGCTCCAGGTCCAGGGCGACGGTCTCGCCCGACTCCGAGGCCACCGCCCAGCCCTCGCGGGGCTGTTCGGTCACCAGCAGCTCGTCGGCGCTCACCTCCACCGGCTCGTCCTCGACGTGCACCCGCGCCCAGCCGGTGTCGCGCACCTGCCGCACCAGCTCGGCCGGGTCGGCGGCCTGGACGGCCTTGGCCACCAGCGGGGTCCGCTTGGCGAACCGCTTGCCCAGCGCCCGGAAGTTCGGCTTCACACTGAAGTCCACCAGGTCGCCGCTCACCGAGGACAGCGAGTCCAGCGAGGCCACGTTCAGCTCGTCCGCGATCTGGCCGCGCAGCTGCTCGGGCAGGTCCGCGAAGCCCGGGGCGCCCACCAGGGCGCGGGCCAGCGGCTGGCGGGTGCGCACGGCCGAGTCCACCCGGGCCGAGCGGCCCAGCTCCACCAGGCGGCGGGTCAGCGCCATGTTCCGGGACAGCTCGGGGTCGATCAGGTCCTCGCGCACCTCGGGCCAGGAGGCCAGGTGCACCGAGTCCGGGCTGCCCGGGCGGCGCAGAGCCGACCACACGTGGTCGGTCAGGAACGGCACGATCGGCGCCATCAGCAGGGTGACGGTCTCCAGGGCCTCGAAGAGCGTCGCGAACGCCGCGGCGCCCTCGGGGGTGGCGGCCCCGCCCCAGAACCGGCGGCGGGAGCGGCGCACGTACCAGTTGGACACGTCGTCCACGAACGCGGTCAGACGGCGCCCGGCGGTCGTGGTGTCGAAGGTGTCCATCGCCTCGGTGACGTCGCGGACGACCTCGTTCAGCTCCGAGAGCAGCCACCGGTCCAGCAGCGGCCGGTCCTGCGGCGCGGGCGCCGAGTCCAGCAGAGCGTGGTTCCAGCCCTCGCCGGCGTTCGCGTACAGGGTGAGGAAGGACACGGTGCTGTGGTAGGTCAGCAGCACCTTGCGGACGATCTCCTCCAGGGCGGCGTGGCCCACCCGGCGGGCGGTCCACGGCGAGCCGCTGGCCAGCATGAACCAGCGCAGGGCGTCGGCACCGTGCCGGTCCATCACCGGGATGGGCTCCATGACGTTGCCCAGGTGCTTGCTCATCTTGCGGCCGTCCTCGGCGAGGATGTGGCCGAGCACGACCACGTTCTCGAACGAGTTGCGGCCGAACACCAGGGTGCTCACCGCCAGCAGCGAGTAGAACCAGCCACGGGTCTGGTCGATGGCCTCGGAGATGTACTGCGCCGGGAAGTTCTCCCGGAAGGTCTCCTCGTTGTGGTGCGGGGCGCCCCACTGGGCGAAGGGCATGGAGCCGGAGTCGAACCAGGCGTCGATGACCTCGGGGACGCGGCGGGCCACCCGCTCCTCCTCGGGCAGGGAGGGGTCGGCGTCCGGGTCGGGGATGACGATGTCGTCGACGTAGGGGCGGTGCGGGTCCAGCGACGACAGGTCCTGCCCGCTGAGGCGGCCCAGCTCCTCCAGGGAGCCCACGCAGATCTGGCGCCCGTCGGGGAACTCCCAGATCGGCAGCGGGGTGCCCCAGTAGCGGTTGCGCGAGAGCGCCCAGTCGACGTTGCCGCGCAGCCACTCGCCGAAGCGGCCCTCCTTGACGTTCTCGGGCACCCAGTGGGTGGCCTGGTTCTGCGCGATGAGCTCGTCCTTGACCGCGGTGGTGCGGATGTACCAGGACGGCACCGCGTAGTACAGCAGCGCCGTGTGGCAGCGCCAGCAGTGCGGGTAGGAGTGCTCGTAGCTGACGTGGCGGAAGAGCAGCCCGCGGTCGCGCAGGTCGCGCACCAGCGTCTTGTCGGCCTCCTTGAAGAACACCCCGCCCACCAGCGGCAGGTCGGCCTCGAAGGTGCCGTCGGGGCGGACCGGGTTGACCACGGGCAGGCCGTAGGCGCGGCACACCACCATGTCGTCGGCGCCGAAGGCGGGCGACTGGTGCACCAGGCCGGTGCCGTCCTCGACCGTGACGTAGTCGGCGAGCACGACGTAGTGGGCGGGCTCGTCGAAGGGCACCAGGTCGAAGGGGCGCTCGTAGGTCCAGCGCTCCATCTCGTCGCCCTCGAAGCTCTCGCCGGTGAGCTCCCAGCCCTCGCCGAGGACCTTCTCGAACAGCGGACGCGCCACGACCAGGCGCTCCTGGCCGTCGGTGGCCACCACGTACTCCACGTCCGGGTGCACGGCCACGGCGGTGTTGGAGACCAGCGTCCACGGGGTGGTCGTCCACACCAGCAGCGAGGTGGGGTGCTCGGCGGCGGCCAGCGGCCCCGAGGTCACCGGGAAGCGCACGTACACCGACGGGTCGGTGACGGTCTCGTACCCCTGGGCGAGCTCGTGGTCGGACAGCGTGGTGCCGCAGCGCGGGCAGTAGGGGCTGATCCGGTAGTCGCGGACCAGCAGGCCCTTGTCCCAGATCTGCTTGAGCGCCCACCAGACCGACTCCACGTACTGGGGGTCCATGGTGCGGTAGGCGTCGTCCATGTTCACCCAGTAGCCCATGCGCTCGGTCATGGCGGTGAAGGCGTCCACGTTGCGCAGGACGGACTCGCGGCAGCGGTCGTTGAACTCGGCGATGCCGAAGGACTCGATGTCCTTCTTGCCGGACAGGCCCAGCTCCTTCTCCACGGCGACCTCGACGGGCAGGCCGTGGCAGTCCCAGCCCGCCTTGCGGTCCACGTGGTAGCCGCGCATGGTGCGAAAGCGCGGGAAGACGTCCTTGAACGCGCGGGCCTCCACGTGGTGCACGCCGGGCTGGCCGTTGGCCGTGGGCGGGCCCTCGTAGAAGACCCAGTTGGGGCCGCCGCGGGTCTGGTCGAGCGAGCGCTGGAAGACGTTCTCCTTCGACCAGCGGCCGAGGATCTCGCGCTCCATGGCTGGCAGGTCGATCTGCGCGGGCAGCTGGGGCAGCGCGCGGGGTTCGGGCCGGGGGTCGTTGGCCACCGTCGTACCTTTCCATCAGGTGTGCTCCTGACGGAGGGACGAGGCGTGCGGCCCCGCGGTACCACCCTCCTTGGACCGCGGCCGTGCCGCTGGGCGGCGGGCGGCGGATCCCTCTTCGTTGCGCTGTGCCGGTTCTACTGGGACGCCTGGCGTCCGTTCCTCCGGCGGCTCCGGGGTGATCTTCGCGCTGGTCGTACCCCCGGGCTCGCACCGCCCCCGGGTCGCTTGGACGGGTCGGCCGTTCTAGGCTGTCTCGCGTCCGGTCGGGGCCAGCGTTACTCGTCCCCATCGACACCTGAGGTCAGGATAACGCAGCGGGGAGGGCCCCGCCGCTCGTTCGGGGGAGGGCCGCAGTGGCTGAGGACGTCCGGGGCGCCGTGCTGGTGACCATGGCGGACCGCGAGGACGCCGAGGAGCTGGCCGAGCAGCTCCTGGAGCAGGGGTACGAGCCGTGCCTGGTGCACCGCGACATGCTCGCGGGAGAGGACGACGCCGAGGACGTGGACTGGGTGATCGAGGTGCACACCGGGCCGCACGGCGGTCCGGCGGTGTTCGACGAGCCCCACCTGGCGGCCCTGGCCGAGGACTACGGCGGTTTCGCGGTCGCGGAGTGACGGGATGGGCGGGACCGCGTGGGTTTGACGAGCCGGACGGGATGGCCGGGACAAGCGGGCCGCGTGGGTCCGACGGACCGCGTGTACCGGACGGGCTTCGCGGGCTGGTCGGAAAAACCGGTTGGGCGCGGGCTGCCGGAAGCGCGAGGATGCTCCCCATGCTGATACGCGGAGCAGTGCCCGAGGACGGTCCGGCCGTCGCCGACGTGGAGGTCTGCTCCTGGCGGGCCGCCTACCCGGGAATCGTCCCGCAGGACTACCTGGACGCCATGGACGTCGGACAGCGGGGTGACCAGTGGTCGGACTGGATCGCTGGGGCCGTCCGGCCGGAGGCGGAGCTGCTGCTCGCCGAGGACGACGGCGGGGCGGTGGCCTTCGCCTGCTTCGCCCCCGTCGAGGGGGACGGGCAGACGGGCGGCACCGCCGGACCGTGCGAGCTGGAGGCCTTCTTCTCCGTCCCCGAGGTGTGGGGGAGCGGGATCAACCGGCGGCTGATTGCCGACGTGCACCGGGCCGTCGCCGAGGCGGGGTACACCGAGGCCGTCCTGTGGGCGCTCCGGGACAACCCGCGCGCCCGGCGCTTCTACGCCGCGCACGGCTGGGAGGCCGACGGGACGGTCACCGAGGAGGGTCCCCTCAACGGTGCGGTCCTGCCCCGTCTGCGCTACCGGCGGGGGTTCTGACCAGGGCTGTTCGGGGCATGGGCGCGCGGGCCGCACGGCGCCGCGATCGTTGCCTTGTCCGGGCCGATTGCCTAGGCTTCCGGGCACCACTCGCGGTACCGCCCGGAGGGGAGAGTCCGCGCTCCGGCGGACTCCGGGACGGGTGCCGAGCCGTCTGGAGGGGATTGCGATGAAGGCCACCGACGCCGCCCGACTGCCGGTTCTGCCGGGGGAGGACCCCTGGACGGCGGAGGAGGCCGCCGTGGTCCGCAGGCGGCTGGTGGAGGAGGTCGCCGCGGCGAAGCGGGAGCTCGGAGAGGTCGAGGCCGAGTTCGCCGAGCTGCTGGAGGACCCCGTGGAGGGGGCCGGGGACGACAGCGCGGACGCCGGGGCCAGGGCCTTCCAGCGCGAACAGGATCTGGCGTTGGCCTACAATACTCGTGACCTGCTCGCCGAGGGCGAGCGGGCGATCGAACGGATGGACGCGGGAACCTACGGGGTCTGCGGCTCGTGCGGGCAGGCCATAGGGAAGGCGCGCCTTCAGGCCTTCGCGCGTGCGACCCTGTGCGTCACCTGCAAACAGCGCGAGGAGCGTCGCTGACTGAGGTAGAGCCCTCCGGGGACAGGAACATGACCACGACCGACAAGACGGGCGTCCGTCCGCGCAGGTACCTTCTCCTGCTGCTGGTCGCGCTCGCCGCGATCGGCGTCGACCTCCTCACCAAGGAGTGGGTCCTGGCGACCTTCGCCGAGGGCGAGTACCTCGACGTCATCGGCGACTTCGTCCAGTTCACCCTGGTGTTCAACACGGGCGCCGCCTTCTCCATGGGCACCGACTTCACGTGGGTGTTCACCTGCATCGCCAGCCTCGTGGTCATCGCCATCGGCTACATGGGTCTGCGGGTGCGCAGCGTGTGGTGGGGCGTGACGCTCGGCCTGATGATGGGCGGCGCCGCCGGAAACCTGGTGGACCGCTTCTTCCGCGACCCGGCCCCCTTCCACGGCGCGGTCGTCGACTTCATCAGCGTGGGGACCTTCCCGGTCTTCAACATCGCCGACTCCTGCGTGGTGGTGGGCGCCTGCCTGGTGGTGGCGCTGACCTTCAAGGGGCTCAACCTGGACGGGACCTTCATCGAGGACGACCGCGAGACCAAGAAGGGCTCGGCCGAGGCCGGGAACGGGGAGAACGCCGAAGGTGCCGGGGAGACCGGTTCCGCCGGAGACGAGACGACCGGAGGGAGGGACCAGTGAGCGACACCCGAAGCCTGCCCGTGCCCGACGGGCTGGAGGGCGACCGGCTCGACTCGGCCATCGCCCGGATGTTCGGCCTGTCCCGCACCCGCGCCGCCGAGATCATCGGTGAGGGCGGTGTCCTGGTCGACGGCTCCGAGGCGGGCAAGTCCGACCGCGTGAGCGCGGGGGCCTGGCTCGAGATCGCCCTGCCGCCGCCGCCCACCGCCCCCGTCCCGCGTCCCGAGCCCGTGCCGGGCATGCGGATCGTGCACGAGGACACCGACATCATCGTGGTGGACAAACCGGTCGGCGTGGTCGCCCACCCGACCGTGGGCTGGACCGGACCCAGCGTCCTGGAGGGCCTGCTGGCCTCCGGGGTGCAGGTGGCCACCAGCGGCGCCGCCGAACGCCAGGGCATCGTGCACCGGCTGGACGCCAACACCACAGGCCTGATGGTGGTCGCCAAGAGCGAGACCGCCTACAGCGTGCTCAAACGGGCGTTCAAGGAGCGCACCGTGGACAAGCACTACCACACGCTGGTCCAGGGGCACCCGGACCCGCTGCGGGGCACCGTGGACGCGCCGATCGACCGCCACCCGGCGGGCGACGGCCGCTGGGCCGTGGTCGCGGGCGGACGCCCGTCGGTGACGCACTACGACACGCAGGAGGCCTTCCGGGCCGCGAGCCTGCTGGAGATCAAGCTGGAGACGGGCCGCACCCACCAGATCCGGGTGCACATGTCGGCCCTGCGCCACCCGTGCGTGGGCGACATGCTCTACGGCGCCGACCCGACCCTGGCCGAGCGGCTGGGCGTGCGCCGCCAGTGGCTGCACGCCGTGCGCCTGGGCTTCGACCACCCCACCGAGCACCGCCCGGTGGAGTTCTCCAGCCCCTACCCGGACGACCTCGCCGCCGCCGTCGACGCGCTGCGCGAGGACTGACGACCGGCTCCCGGACCGGGTCGCCGCGGCCTGGCGCCCCGCGGCCCGGTCCGTCCACAGGCGCGGACCGGGACTTGCCGGACGTGCGCGCGGCGGACGACACTGGAATCGGGGGGAACCCCGCCCCCAGGGGGGTGCGCGGCGCCCCCGGTTCCAGTCTGGCACGGGGCGGCGGCCCCGGCCAGGGACTCCTCGGCCCTGTGGACGGTCCCGCTACCCTCTCCGCGCGGACGGGGCCACGTACCGGGTGCGGACCACGCCCTGGCACAGGGCGGCGCCCAGGATGATGACCACCGCGCCCAGCGGCTGGTTCCAGCTCAGGCTCTCGCCCAGCAGCACGACCCCGGCGGTGATCGCCACCACCGGTGCCACGCAGGTGACCGTGGTCGCCACCGTCGCCCCGGCCTCGCGCACCACCGCGTACTGGAGGATGTAGGCCACGCCGGTGCCGAAGACGCCCAGGGCGCTCACCGCCGCCACCACCTGCCACGTCACGCCCGTGGGCATCTGGGTGAACAGCGGAACCAGGACCACCAGCGGTGCCGAGCCCAGCAGCAGTTGCAGGGTGCTCAGCTCCAGGGCGCCGTGGGAGCTGCCCGCCACGAACCGGCGCAGGTAGGGCGTGCCGATCCCGTAGCAGGCGGTGGCGCCCACGACGAAGAGCATGCCCAGCACGGCGTCGCGGTCGCCGACGGCCACCTCGCCCAGCGAGTTCCACACGCCGAACACGGTGAGCACGCCCAGGAAGCCGATGCCCAGGCCCAGGACCCGGTCGGGCCGCTCGTCGGAGAGCAGCAGCATCGAGAACACCACGCCGAACAGGGGCGTCGAGGCGTTCACCTGACTTCCCGGATTCCTCCCCGGCCTTCAGACCGGGGAGGAATCCGGGATATGGCTTACCCATACAGTCAACGCCTGTAACTCTGGGTGCATGCGGACGGCGTACAAGTGCCGGGCCTACCCGGACCCCGAACAGCAGGCCCAGCTGGGCCGCACGTTCGGGTGCGTGCGCCTGGTCTGGAACAAGACCCTCGCCGATCGCCACACCGCCTACCACCAACGGGGCGAGAAAACCTCGTACCAGCAGACCGACGCGGCGCTGACCGCGTGGAAGAAGACCGAAGACCTGGCGTTTTTGTCCGAGGTGTCCTCGGTCCCCCTGCAGCAGACCCTGCGCCACCAACACAGCGCGTTCGCGAACTTCTTCGCCCAACGCGCCAAGTACCCCGGTTCAAGAACCGCACCGGGCGCCAGTCGGCGCATTACACCCGCAGCGCGTTCCGTATCCGCGACGGTCGCCTGTGGCTGGCCAAACAGCAGGCGCCGCTTGAGGTGGCCTGGTCCTTCGACGACGTCGACCTCGCTTCGTTGAAGCCGACCACGGTGATCGTCTCCCGTGAGGCGGACGGGCGCTGGTACGCCACCTTCGCGGTGGAGACCACCGACCCTGAACCCGCCCCGCGTACCGGGCGCGAGATCGGCGTCGACCTGGGGGTGAAGGACTTCGCGGTCACCTCCGATGGGGACAAGATCGCCAACCCCCGCCATCTGGAACGCAAAGCCCGCAACCTGGCCCGTTACCAGCGGCGGATGGCCCGCAAGCAGCGCGGGTCGGCCAACCGGCGCAAGGCCAAGGCCAAGGTCGCCGCCGCGCACCGCAAGGTCCGCCACGCGAGGCAGGATTTCCCGCACAAGACCACCACACGGTTGGTCCGTACAGCGGACCTGATCGCGATCGAGGACCTCAACGTCGCGGGCACGGTCAAGAACCGGCGTCTCGCACGCGCCATCTCCGACTGCGGGTGGGGCGAGTTCCGCCGACAGTTGGAGTACAAGTGCGCGCGGGCCGGTCGCACCCTGGTGGTGGTCGACCGGTGGTTTCCCTCCTCCAAGACCTGTTCGGCGTGCGGGTACCTGCTGGCCGAGCTTTCCCCGGGCACCCGACAGTGGACGTGTCCTGCCTGTCGCACCCGACACGATCGGGATGTCAATGCGGCCAAGAACACTCTTGCGGCTGGTCGAGTCGCAGCCCGGGACTCGGTCTCGGGTGATGCCTGCGGAGCTGATGTCAGACGGCAAGGGTCCTCCCTTCCGCGGTCGGCGACGAAACAGGAAACCGCTGTTGCGAGACAGCCCGCGTGAGCGGGACCGTCCCGTCAGGGACGGTCGGAATTCCCCTCCTTCAGGAGGGGGAGGAAGTCAAGATGCCCATGAGCGCGGACGGGATGAGCTGGGCGGCGTACCCGAACAGGGTGAAGGGGACGGTGTTGAGCAGTACCGCCGCCACGAACATGTGCCCCCACAGGCGGGGCGAGCGCGGCAGGCGTCCGCCACGAAGCACCAGGACGGCCAGCAGGGGCAGCGCCCCGGTGCCCCTCATCTAGTCAGCGGGACCGGCTCAACCGTTCAGCAGGCCCGACAGGGTGGCGGCCGGGCTGATCACCTCCGGGTCCGTCCGCACGTCGACCAGGGTGGGCAGGTCCGCCCCCACCGCCTCCGTCAGCGCCTTCTCCAGCTCCTCACGCGTGTGCACGGTCGCGCCCCTGGCCCCCAGAGCCCGGGCGTACCCGGCCAGGTCCAGCGGCCCGCTGATCCGGGTTCCGGCGATCCGCCCCAGCTCACGGGCCTGGTGCATGGCGATCGTGCC
The DNA here is from genome assembly GCF_012396365.1 of Nocardiopsis alborubida. Classification (GTDB taxonomy): domain Bacteria; phylum Actinomycetota; class Actinomycetes; order Streptosporangiales; family Streptosporangiaceae; genus Nocardiopsis; species Nocardiopsis alborubida. The sequence goes on from NZ_JAAXPG010000006.1 coordinate 248,452, forward strand.
GTACAGCCCGTTCTGGAAGACCACCACGGTGACCGGCGCGTCCATCCGCACCGCGGTCTCCAGTTCCTGCCCGGTCATCAGGGCGCCGCCGTCACCGGCCACCGCCACCACCGTCCGGTCCGGGGCGGCGATCTTGGCCGCCACCGCGGCGGGCACGGCGTAGCCCATGGCCCCGCTGGTCGGCGCCAGCTGGGTGCGCGGATGCCGGAACCACCAGCCCCGGTGCAGGAAGGAGGCGAAGTTGCCCGCGTCGTTGGTGATCAGCGCGTCCTCGGGCAGCGCCGCGCGCATCCCCGCGACCACCGCCCACGGATGCAGCCGTGCACCGGTGTGCCCGGCGGCCTCGGGCGGCACGGTCGCGGTGTCCACCCACACCCGGCGGGCCGAACTCCAGTCGCGGTAGGGCGCCTGGACCGGTGCCCCGGCGAGTTCGCGCAGCGCCTCCCCGGCGTCGGCGACCGCGCCGAACCACAGGTCGGTGCTGGCGCCCAGCTGGCCCGGATCGACGTCGATCTGGGCGACCCGGACGTGCCCGCCGCGCTCGGGCAGCCGGTACCCCTGGGTGGTGGTCTCGCTCATCCGGCAGCCGACCACCAGGACCGCGTCGGACTCCGCCAGGGCGTTGAGCACCGGCGGAGAACACCCCAGCCCCAGGTGGCCCAGGTAGAGCGGGTGGTCGTTGGGGAACACGTCCTGACGCCGCCAGGCGGCGTACACGCCCGTGTTGAAGCGTTCGGCGACCCGGACCAGGTCCTCCCTGGCCGCGCGGGCGCCGCCGCCCGCGATGATCACCGGGCGCACCGCCCTGGCCAGCCAGGTCGCCAGCCGGTCCCTGGCCTCCGTGCCCAGGACGGGGCGCGGGACCACGGGCGGACCGGGCAGGTCCTGGGGGCCGATACGCTGGCCGAACAGGTCGCCGGGCACCGCGATGGCCACCGGTCCGGGTCTGCCGGTGGTGGCGACGCGCACTGCCTTCGCGGTGACCTCCGCGAGCCGGTCGGCCCGGTGCACGGTGGTGGACCACTTGGTGATGGGCGCGTAGAACGCGGTGAGGTCCACCTCCTGGAAGGCCTCCCGGCCCAGGTGCCCGGTCTCGGCCTGCCCGAGGAACACGATCATCGGGGTCGAGTCCTGCATGGCGGTGTGTACGCCCACCGCCAGGTTGGACGCTCCCGGCCCCCGGGTGGCCGCGGCCACGGCGGGGACGCCGGTGAGCTTGGCCTCGGCCTCGGCCATGAACCCGGCGCCGTTCTCGTGCCGGGTGGAGACCAGCTGCATGCGCGGGTGCTGGTCGATCGCGTCGGCGAGTTCCAGGAAGCTCTCACCGGGGACGGTGTAGCACCGTCTGATCCCGGCCGCGGCCAGCACCCCCACCACCGCGTGCGCGGCGGTGTCGGTGGGCGGGCGGGGGCGTTCTACTGCGCCTGTGGCCATGGGGGCGGGGTCCTTCCATCGTCGCAAGGTCCACTCGGCGCGTCCGGACGGCCCGGACCGGGCCCGGCACATCCGGGCGCATGCGGTCGGGGGTGACCGGCCGCTGCCGCTTCGAGCCTCGTGGGCTCTGTGGTGTTCCGGGCGCTGCCGCCCGGAGACCGCGGTCCGGGCCGCCGCTGTCCGGCGCCCGAGTACGGTCTTCGGCTTCCTTCCCAGGGAGCGGGGAACTTGCACTCCCCGCCCGCCGTGTACGGGGACGGTCGCGGTGGGGCGCACGGTCGGGATCCGCGCCGGGGACGGGTCCGTCCCGGCACCGCGCGAGCGCGCGGGGAGGGCCCCGCCAGCGACTGGTACGCCGTCCGGCGTCCCACCACCTCCTCACCTCCAGGAAACCGCAGAGCGGCGGCCTTCGGTAGGGGATGTGGACAACTTCCCCGGGCCGCTCAGCCGACGCCGAGGGCGTACAGGGCGTCGAAGGCGCGCCTTGGTGCTCGGCCGACGCCGAGGCCGGGCCCGCCTCTCGGGGGCGTCCCCGGCGCTCAGCCGACGCCGAGGGCGCGCAGGCCCGCCGTGGTGGCCGCGGCGGCGACGATCACGACGAGGAAGGGCGCACGCAGGACCAGGGCCAGGACGGCGGCGCCCAGGCCGCCCATCCGAGCGGTGTCCCAGGCGAGTGCCTGGCCCTCGCCGCGCAGCGCCTCCACCGCGATCAGCGCGGCGAGCAGGGCGATCGGCACCGCGGTCGCGAACCGCCGCAGCCACGGGTTGTCCAGGAGCCGCCGCGGCGCGGCCAGGCCCGCGTACTTGAGCAGGTAGCAGCCCGCGGCGGTGGCGACGAGCACGGTCCACAGGGTCATGGCCGGGCCTCCCCGCGCTCCACCGCGGACCGGCGGTCGCCCTTCGCCGCAGGGCCGTCCACCGCGGACACGGCCGGAGTCCCCGTCCCGGAGGAGGCGGCAGGGACGCCCTCCCCGGTGCCTGTGCCCGGGGCACCGCCCCTGACGGACGCGCTCCGGTCGCCCTCCGGGTTCGGCGCGGCCGGGGTGTTCTCTCCGTCAGCGGGGCCGAGCAGCGCGATGAGCGCGGCCGAGGCGGCCAACAGCACCGGGACGCCCGAGGGCAGGAGAGGAGTCGCGGCCAGGGCCAGACCCGCTCCCAGGCCCGCGACCAGCCACGTGCGGGCGCCGCCCTCCCGCAACCGGGGCCACAGCAACCCCAGGAAGACCGCCGGACCCACCGCGTCGAGCCCGAACGCGCTGATGTCGCCCACGCGCTCCGTGGCCAGCGCCCCCGCCAGGGTCGCCACGACCCAGGAGCCGCCCAGCACCGTGTAGGTCGTCACGAACGCCGTACGCGCCGACGCGCGGTCCGGCTGGGCCAGCGTCACGGCCGTGGTCTCGTCGATCACCCCGTGCGCGGCCAGTGCCCGCCGCGCGCCCCGCCAGCCCAGCACGTCCGCCAGCCGCAGCCCGTACAGGGTGTTGCGGGCGCCCAGGAGCAGCGCGCCCGCCGCCCCCGCGACCAGGCTGCCGCCACCGGCGATCACCCCCACCAGGGCGAACTGGGAGGCTCCGGTGAACATGAACAGGCTCATGAAGACGGACTGGGCCGGGGACAGCCCGGCTGCCACGGCGGCGGTGCCGAACGCCAGGCCGGCGGCGCCCACGGCGACGCCGATCCCCACGCTGTCGCGCACCGCGGGTGTACGGAGGACGGAGAAGGATTTCACGCGCCCCACGCTAGGAAGGCCGACCGCGTGGTGTCTTGAACGTTCTTGCCGGGCCGCGGTCCGCCTGTCGCCGCCTCCGTCCCGCCGCTGCCCCCGCTCCGAACCCCGGCCAGCGGCTCAGGTGGAGAGCAGAGCGCGCTGGTAGGCCGCGGGCGGCACCCCCAGGTGGCGCTTGAAGTGGCGGGTCAGGTGCGGCTGGTCGGCGAACCCCACCTCCGCCGCGACCTCGCCCGCCCGCCGTCCCGAGGCCAGCAGCGCCCGGGCCCGGTCCACCCGCAACTGGTTGAGGTAGGCGTGCGGAGGCAGGCCGTGGACGGCGCGGAAGGCCCGCGACAGCGCGAACGGGCCGATGCCCAGTCCGGCCGCCAGCTCCTCCAGCGTCGGCGGGTCCACCAGGCGCCCGGCCAGGATCCGCCGGGCGCGCTCCACCTCGGGGCGGGCCGCGTGCCCGGCCGGTCCGGCCGCCCGTTCGCGGCCGTGGGAGCGCAGCAGCATGCCCAGGCCCTGCCTGGCCAGGGAGGAGGCGGTCAGGCGGTCGCCGTTCTCGGCGGCCACGTGCGCGGTGGCCAGAACCCGGGCGGCCTCGGGCGCGTGGATGCCGGACTCGGTGAACGCCGGGGTCCCGCGCATGCCCAGTTCGCGGGCGATGCCGACCACCACCTCGGGCAGGGGGTAGAACACGCGGTAGCTCCAGCCCTCGGGAACCCCGGCGTGACCGGTGTGCACCTCTCCGGGTTCGACCACCGCGAGTCCGCCCGGCCCCACGCGGGCCCGCCCCCGCTCGTGCGTGTACTCCTCGATGCCGCCGGTGATCACCCCGATCGTGTAGGTGGGGTGGGTGTGGCGGGTGAAAGAAGTGGTGACGAAGTGCGCGGTGAGCAGTTCGGTCTCGGGCAGCCCGGAGAAGCGCCAGTAGCGCGCCCGCTCCGCGCGCGGGTCCTCGATCCGGGGGTGAACATCGCTGGGCATGCCCATTGCTCCAGGTTAGGCAGCTCGCCGCTCTGGCGACGCCACGGACACCGCCACGAGCACCGGTGGAGGCGCCGGGGGGCCGCCGCGGGTTTCCGCGGGCGCTGGAGGGAGCGCCGCCACGTGCTTCCGCGGACGCGGGCACAGGCCTCGGTCCAGGCGCCGGAAGCGCCGCCGCGGGCTTCGGCGCGGACACCGGCGGCGGTACGGGCAGCGGCTTCGGCACGGGTACCGGCCGCGTCGGCCGGACGTCCGCGACAGCCGGGGAGACGGCACCCGCGGTGCGTGTTTCACCCCGTGATGGGACTAATCTGCCTGCATGACTACGACCGAGATCCGCCTGGCGCGGGACGAGCGCGACCGCGCCGCAGTGTTCGTCATCCGGGGAGCCGTGTTCGTCGCCGAGCAGCAGGTGCCCGTGGAGGAGGAGTGGGACGTGCGCGACGCCACCGCCGACCACCTCCTCGCCCTGGACGGCGGCGTCCCCGTGGGCACGGTCCGTCTCGTGGACCTGGGCGGAGGCGTGGGCCTCCTCGGCCGTCTGGCCGTCCTGCCCAAGGGGCGCGGCACCGGGACCGGCGCCGCGCTCGTGCGCGCGGTGGAGGCGCGGGCCGGTGAGCGCGGGCTGACCAAGGTGGAGCTGCACGCCCAGACCCACGCGCTGGGCTTCTACGCGCGGCTGGGCTACGCCGCCCACGGGGAGGAGTTCCTGGACGCGGGGATTCCGCACCTGCACATGGTGCGTGAGCTGGGCTGACGCCGCCGCGCGTGCCGCCCGTCTCCGCCCCGTGTGACAGGGAGCGCACCGCCCGGCCCCGCCTCGCCGGAATACCACCGAGTAGGATTCGGTTTGACGGTGGTGCCCCCAGCCACCCGTGCACACACCGATTCGACGAGGAACACATGACGGTCAACACGCAGCCGGTAGCCGAGCGCCCCGACCCCCGCGCCTTCGGTCTCCCGGTGGTCGAGCAGGCCCAGATCCCCGCCGAGCTGCGCTCCCTCGTGGCCCGCGTCCACGACCTCGTCGACGCCGTCGCCAACACCGAGGTCGACACCGGCACCCTGGCCGAGGCCGCGGCCACCGTCGAGGACATCACCGGCAGGCTCAACGTCGCCCGCCGCCAGATCGGCACCATGGTCCAGCGCGACCTCCAGAGCGGAGACGTCGAGTACGGCACCATCACCAACATCGTCTCGGGCGACACCAACCCCGCCGCCCCGCCGCTCCTGCTGGAGCGCACCCCCGAGGGCCTGCGCGGCGAGGTCACCCTCAACACCGTCTACCAGGGGCCGCCCGGACTCGTGCACGGCGGCTGGATCGCGGCCCTGCTCGACCAGGCCGTCGGCAGCGTCTCCGCGGTCGAGACCACCCCGGGGCTCACCGCCAAGCTGGAGGTGAACTACCGCCGGCCCACGCCGCTGTTCACCCCGCTGGAGGTCACCGCGGAGGTGGACCGGGTGGAGGGCCGCAAGGTCTTCGTCTCCGGGCGGATCCGCGCCCACGGCGAGGTCACCGCCGAGGCCACCGCCCTCATGATCCAGGTCAGGATGCCCGAGGCCGAGGGCCAGCAGGGCTGAGCCGCCGGCCGGTCCACCCGACCGAAGCACCGTGGGGCGGCCCGCGCCGACAGGCGGGGCCGCCCCACGCGTGTGCGGGGCCGCAGGGGACACGGCTCGCACGGTCCGCGCGCGCGAGGCGACGCACTCCCCGCAGGGGAACCGCCGCACCTCCTCCGCGGATTCGGTAGTATCTCCCCCATGACCCGCCGCTATCACGTGTTTAGCCAGCCGACGACCTCGTCGGCCGCTCTCACGTAGGCGGAAGCAGGGGTCGTCGGCAACGGAGCACCAGGGCAGCAGCCCGGTGCTCCTCCTCGTTTTCCAGGCGGCCGACGCCCCACGACACGCTCTCCACGCACCGCGCGTATCCCGCGGGGAGGTACGGCCGCACCGCGACCGCGTCCGGCCCGCCACCGGACCGCCCCACCCGAGGGAGAACCACCGTGTCCGAACACCGCACCACTCCGCCCGCCGCCCAGGAGCAGATCCGCCAGCTGCGCGGACGCATCGACCAGATGGACACCGAACTGGCCGACCTCCTCGAACGCCGCGCGCTCGTCGCGGCCCAGGTGCAGCGGCTCAAGCCGGTCGGCTACTTCGCCGGGCGCGACATGCGGCGCGAGCGCGAACTGGTCGAGCGCATGGCCGAGCACGCCCCGCGCCTGGGGCCCGACCGGCTCGCCGCCATCATGGACAGCGTCATCAGCGCCGGGCTGGCCGCCGCGCAGGAGGAGGCCGCCCGCACCAGGTGACCGCGTCCCGGCCGCAGGGTGCGCCAGCCGTGCCCCCGCCAGGCTCGGACGCCCGCGCACCGGGGCCGCCCGTCCGCCGGGCCCTCCCACCGCAGAGGGAGGGCCTCGGCGCCCTAGGTCGTGTTCCTTGGACCGTTTCGGTACCACCCGTCGCCCTCCACCACCCCCAACGGAGAGCCTGCGGCTCCAGCTTCACCGCGGGCACCGGGCTGCCTCTCGCCGCGCCGGTTCCGCTCGAAAAGCCGACCAGGCCGACCTGCGCGAACCGTCTTGCGAGAGGTCGCCCGGACGGCCGCTCGCCGATCCGGAAGCCTCCGCGGAACACTCCCTAGTTGTACTGACCTGAGAGGTTGGTGACGCGGGAGGCGGGAGGGCCACCGATAGCGGTGTGGAACCGGTGATGATTGTAGTGATGCAACCACCCCGCGAACGCCTCCCGCCTTTGTGCTTCGCTGGTGTAGGGGCGGGCGTAGGCCCATTCCTCGGTCAGGGTGCGGTGGAACCGCTCGA
>NZ_JAAXPG010000060.1 GCF_012396365.1 Nocardiopsis alborubida
GCACCTCGGTGCCGTCGAAGTCGACCTTCTGGCCGGCCTTGCGGGGGTTGACCCCGCCCACGATGTTGGTGCCCGAGGCGAGCATGCGCCGGGTGTGCTTGGTGCCCTCAGAGCCCGTCATGCCCTGGACGAGCACCTTGCTGTCCTTGTTGAGGAAGATAGCCATGGTGTTTGTTTCCCCTACTTCGCCGCGAGCTCGGCGGCCTGAGCGGCGGCGCCGTCCATCGTGTCGACCTGTCGCACGGCCGGGTGGGCCCGCTTGGTCAGGATCTCGCGGCCCAGCTCGGCGTTGTTGCCGTCCAGACGGACGACCAGCGGCTTGCTGACGTCCTCGCCGCGGCTCTCAAGCAGCTCCAGGGCCTGGACGATGCCGTTGGCCACGGCGTCGCAGGCGGTGATGCCGCCGAAGACGTTGACGAACACGCTCTTGACCGAGGGGTCGCCCAGGATGATGTCCAGCCCGTTGGCCATGACCTCGGCCGAGGCCCCGCCGCCGATGTCCAGGAAGTTGGCGGGCTTGACGCCGTTGTGCGCCTCGCCGGCGTAGGCGACCACGTCCAGGGTGGACATGACCAGGCCCGCGCCGTTGCCGATGATGCCGACCTCGCCGTCGAGCTTGACGTAGTTGAGGCCCTTGGCCTTGGCGGCGACCTCCAGGGGGTCACCCTCCTCGGCGAAGGTGAGGCTCTCCAGGTCCTGGCGGAACTCGGCGTTCTCGTCCAGGGTGACCTTGCCGTCCAGGGCGACGACCCGGCCGTCCGAGGTCAGGATGAGCGGGTTCACCTCGACGAGGGTGGCGTCCTTGCCGACGAAGGCGTCCCACAGCTTGGTGATGACCTCGGTCGCGCCCTCGGCGGCGGCCTCGGGCAGCTTGCCCGCCTTGACGATCTCCGCCGCGACGCTGGCGGGGGCGCCGGTCAGGGCGTCGACCGCGAACTTGGCGACGGCGTCGGGGTTGGTCTCGGCGACCTCCTCGATGTCCATGCCGCCCTCGGCGGAGCAGATGGACAGGAAGGTGCGGTTCGCGCGGTCCAGCAGGAAGGAGAAGTAGTACTCCTCCGCGATGTCCGAGGCCTCCTCGACCAGGACACGGTGGACCGTGTGGCCCTTGATGTCCATGCCGAGGATCTGCTCGGCCTTGGCCTGGGCGTCCTCGGGGCCGTCGGCGACCTTGACGCCGCCGGCCTTGCCGCGACCACCGGTCTTGACCTGCGCCTTGACGACGACGCGGGGTTTGCCGGCGGCGGCGAACTCATCAGCGATGGCACGCGCCTCAGCGGCCGTGCTCGCCACCTTCCCCTGGGGTACGGGAACCCCGTACTCTGCGAAGAGTTGCTTCGCCTGGTATTCGAACAGGTCCACGAGGGTCCGTCCTTGTAACTCGCTGGCTCAGGATGTCTACCGGGGTGGCCTCGTCCGGATCGGCTGTGACCCGCTGACACGTGTCACACGGGGCGCACGAGGCACAACCCCGCGGGCTGCGCCGCTTACAGAAGATCGAGATCGCCGCGGCGTTGCCACCCGCGACATGCGCAAAGCTTAGTCGCCTGAAATCCGGCCGACAGACACCGGGGCCCGGGTTGACCGGCCCCGGTCCGCCCCGAAAGCCGCTCAGGCGGCATCGCGGAAGCACCCGCGTGGGAAAATATGTGACCAGGGACACGACATAACACCACAGGGACGCTTTTCGCCCGGGCACGGCCCCTGAGCAGGTGCGACCAACATCACCCGGGTGTGGCGGGGTCGAGCGGAACTCCGACGGCTCGGAGAGCGGTCAGGCCGCGTGCGCCGGACGGACGTTCTCCCGCACCCAGTCGGCGATCTCCGAGGTCGGAGCACCCGGAGTGAAGATCTTGGCGACGCCCAGGCGTTCGAGTTCGGCGATGTCGGCGTCGGGGATGATCCCGCCGCCGAACACCCGGATGTCCTCGGCGCCGTTCTCCTTGAGCAGCTCCAGGACCCGGGAGAACATGGTCATGTGGGCACCGGAGAGCACGGACAGCCCGATGGCGTCGGCGTCCTCCTGGAGCGCGGCCGCCACGATCATCTCGGGCGTCTGGCGCAGGCCCGTGTAGATGACCTCGACACCGGCGTCGCGCAGCACGCGGGCCACGATCTTGACACCGCGGTCGTGCCCGTCCAGCCCCGGTTTCGCTACGACGATCCGTGCTGCGCCCTCGGCCATGGCAAACCCCTCACGAATGTTCCCCCCGGCCGCCCGGCCCTCCTTGTGGGAGGCCCCCGGGTGCGCGGGGACGAGACGATGAACTCGCATGAAGCGTAACGCAGGTCACTGTCGGGTGGCGGGCGCGGGGACGGGTATCGTCCGAACATGGGAGACGATGTCACCGAATTCGACCAGACCAGCACGGAGGACCTGCGGGACCGCGCAGTCGAACTGGCGCGGCAGCGGTGGGACCTGCGCTTCTTCTGGCGGCTCCTCCGACTGATCCCCGCCGCCGAGGCGGCGGCGGGCAACGAGGAGGCCAGTGAGGCGAGCGTCGCCCAGCTGTCCGGTTTCGTGTACGAGGCGCTGTCCGCCGAGGCCGATCCGGAGGTCCAGGAGGCGCTGCGCCCGGTGTACGTGCAGTACCTCCTCGACCACGGTGAGACCGCGGAGGACGTGCCCGGGAACGAGGACGCGGGAGCCACCGGGGTCCGCGGCGGCACGAACGGCGCCACCAGCACCGCGGAGGGCCCCGTGCCCGGTACGGACGACCCAGGAAGCCCCCCCGCGCCCGGGACGCGTGACGACCGCGGCGGAGCCCTCTGAACCCCTCGTAGCCGGTGGTCCTCCGGGCCGGTGAGCTCCTTCCGGGCTGGCCGGCCCGGGAGCCCGACAGGGCTCGCGGTGTCCCTCGGCGCCGAGGGGCACCGGAGTCCCGGAGGCCTTCGCGTCGATGTCCGAAAACCGCCAGCTTCGGTGTGCCGCGTCGGCGAACATGGATGGCGTGATGGACGACGACCAGCGCTACCGCGCCGTACACAGCAGGGACGCCCGCTTCGACGGCGTCTTCTACACAGCCGTGCGCACCACCGGCATCTACTGCCGACCGAGCTGTCCTGCCGTCACCCCGAAACGGGTCAACGTCCGTTTCTTCCCGACCGCCGCGGCCGCCCAGGAGTCGGGCTTCCGCGCCTGCAAGCGGTGCCGCCCCGACCTGACCCCCGGTTCGCCGGAGTGGAACCTGCGGGCCGACGTGGTGGGCCGCGCGATGCGCCTCATCCAGGACGGCGCCGTGGACCGGGGCGGCGTCAGCGCTCTGGCCTCGGCGGTCGGCTACAGCGAGCGCCAGCTCAACCGGCTGCTGTCGGCGGAGGTGGGCGCGGGGCCGCTGGCCCTGGCCCGGACCGAGCGCGCGCAGACGGCGCGGGTACTGGTGGAGACGACGGACATGCCGATGGCGGACGTCGCCTTCGCAGCGGGGTTCGCGAGCGTGCGCCAGTTCAACGAGACGATGCGCGCGGTGTTCGACCGCTCCCCCAGCGAGATGCGGACCATGGGGAGCGGGCGCGGCTCGGCTTCCGGAGGTCCGCGCGCGGCGGGTGCCCGTCCAGAGGGCACCGAGCCGGGGACGGTGACGCTGCGGCTGCCCTACCGGGAGCCGATCGACCTGGCCCAGATGCTGAGGTTCCTCGGGGACCGGGCGGTGCCGGGGGTGGAGGAGTACCGGGACGGGGTCTACCGCAGGACGCTGATGCTGGCGCACGGTCCCGCGGTGGTGGAGCTGTCCGAGGGGGCCAGGGCGGGCAGGACGCGCCGTGCCGGTGCGGCGGGAAGCCCTCGCTCGACGGAGAGCGCCCACTCGGTGGGCGGGGCGTCCGCAGGCGGCGGGGGGCACGTGCTGTGCCGTCTGCGGCTGTCGGAGGCACGCGACCTGACCAGCGCGGTGCGCAGGTGCCGTAGGCTGCTCGACCTGGACGCCGACCCGCGGGCGGTGGCCGAGGCCCTGGGCGGTGACCCGCTCCTGGGTCCGATGGTGGCCGCCCACCCGGGACTGCGCTCGCCGGGGCACGTGGATCCGGCCGAGCTGGCGGTCCGGGCGGTCCTCGGCCAGCAGGTGTCGGTGCGCGCGGCCCGCACGCTGGCGGGGCGGCTGGTGGAGCGGTTCGGCGAACCGCTCGCTCCGGGTCTGGAAGCGCCGGGCGGAGGACTCACCCACGTGTTTCCCTCTCCTGACGTGCTCGCCGCCGCCGACCCGACCGGCTTCTCCATACCGGTCGCGCGGGGACGCGCCCTGGCGGGACTGTGCGAGGCGATCGCCTCGGGGTGGATCGACCTGGGGCCGGGGTGCGACCGGGACGAGGTCGAACGGCGCCTGGTGGAACTGCGCGGCATCGGCCCGTGGACCGCCGGTTATGTGCGCATGCGGGGTCTGGGTGATCCGGACGTGTTCCTGCACGGCGACCTGGGCGTCCGGATGGCGTTGGAGGCCGCGGGCATGCGTGCGACCCCCGCGGCCGCCGCGCGGGAGGCCCGGGCGTGGAGCCCGTGGCGCTCCTACGCCAACCACGCGTTGTGGGCGTCGTTGGCGGACCGTGAACGGGAGAGCGGGGCCGTCCGGGAAGACGTGGTCGCGCGGAAAGGCGTGCGGGGTGGCTCGAAGGAACGCCAGGAACGGAAGGAATCGGCATGAGCACGCAGCAGGCACAGGCGGTCGGAGAGCCGTGGCAGGAGGAGCAGGGCATGCTGGCGTTCGATGTGGAGCCGAAGGCGCCCCCGAGGGTGGCGACGGTGGAGTTCCGCGCTCCCCTGCCCGGACCGACGCGGTACACGACGATGGAATCACCCGTGGGCGAACTGACCCTGTTCGGTGACGGTGCGGCCCTGGGCGGTGTGCTCACCCCCGCCAAGGACGGGAGGACTCGGGTGGTCCCGCAGGACTGGGTGGCCGACCGGGAGTCGTTCGCCGACGCCGAGAAGCAGCTGAAGGCGTACTTCGCGGGCAAACTGCGCGAGTTCGCCCTGCCGCTGGCCCCAGCGGGGACCGAGTGGCAGCTGAAGGTGTGGGCGGCACTGACGACCATCCCGTTCGGCGAGACCGCGAGCTACGGCCAGCTGGCGGAGGAACTGGGGAGGCCGACCGCTTCCCGGGCGGTGGGCATGGCCAACGGCCGCAACCCGATCAGCATCATCGTGCCGTGCCACCGGGTGATCGGCGCGAACGGCTCCCTGACCGGGTACGCGGGCGGCCTGGAGCGCAAGGAGTTCCTCCTGGGTCTGGAGAGCAGGGTCGCCAGTATCCGCTGACCTGGCAGGCCTCGCAGGAAGATCGTCGGCCCCGTTCCCGGGTGTGGGAGCGGGGCCTTCCTCTGTGTGCGGCGCTTGGGGGCGGCTCTTGCTGACGGCATTGCGTGAAGCACCGCCCTTACACCCCTTGTCGGGGCACGGACTCGTCGTTACTCTTCGGTAACTGTGCGCCCACACCCCTGTGCGCACGGTCCCGATGGCTCCGCCCCCACAAGGAGAAGAGTTGCCGCCCCCTGCCACCGCCTTCCTCCGTGCCCTGCTCTCCAGAACCCGCCCCCTGGGTGTCACCGCCGTAGCCGTCACGGCCTCGGCCGCCCTGGCCGTCACCTCCTCCGCAGCCCACGCCCAACCGAGCCCGGCGGAGACCCCGCTCGCCTCGGCCGACAACGTCGAGATCACCGTCGACGGCGGCACCGCCGAAACCCTGCCGGGCGGCTCGGCAGCCGCTCCCGCCGAGGACCTCCTGGCCGAATCGGTGGTCGCCGACGTCCTCCGAGCACGGAACTCGTCCCTCAGCGCACTCTCCCGCCAGGAGCGCGACGTGCGGGTCGACGTCCGCGAGGCCGCCGAAGGCTCGGCGTTCGGCGTCGCCATCGTGACCGCGCCCATGAACGTCGACGAGAGCCCCCACGCCTGGCTGTTCGCCGCCGACTACGAGGGCTCCACCTGGACGGTGGGGTTGGAGGGGACCGAGGAGTTCTCCTCGATCCTGGCCGACTCCGCACTGCTGGAGGAGGAGGAACGGGAGACCGTCGCCGCCTCGACGGACCCCTCCGGCGTCTCCACGAGCAGCTACACCGGTGTCGGGCTGCCGTTCGCCATCGGCTCCTCGATGGTCATGACGGGAGGACCGCACGGCAACAGCGGAGGCCATCCCTACAGTTCGGTGGACTTCGCCGGCGGCAGCGGCCAGGCCCGCGCGGCCCGGGGCGGTTACGCCTACAGCCTGTGCACCGGCTGGACGCGGGTGATCCACGACAACGGGTACTCCACGGACTACTACCACCTGGAGAACTACCAGTGGCTGCCCGGCAACAACGTCGGGGTCGGCCACTACCTGGGCACCCAGGGCAACAGCCTCTGCGCCGGCGGTTCGACGACCGGTGCGCACATCCACTTCTCACTGCGGGGGTACAGCGACCCCAACGCCGCCGGGTGGTACGTCGCCCTGCACGGCAGGACCCTGGGCGGCTGGACCTTCGTGGAGGGCGGTGCCTACGGCGGCTACGCCTACCGCAACGGTGTCGGAACCGTCTACCCGGGCAACTGGATGTACAACTACGGGTTTTAGGCGCCTGCTGATTTCACAAGTGCACATGTGAGCACACGAAAAAGGGGGGTGGGGTCGCCCGACAAGACAACCCCACCCCCACCACAACAAAAAAGAGGGGAGAAGCCGCCCCGCAAGGCAACCCCTCCCCCCTCAAGAAAAACCGTGGCAGCGACCTACTCTCCCACCCCACCACAGGGCAGTACCATCAGCGCAAAGAGACTTAACGACCGGGT
>NZ_JAAXPG010000061.1 GCF_012396365.1 Nocardiopsis alborubida
TAGTGTGGGGCATCGAGGGCCTTCCGGTCCGGTGGTAGATGTCGCAATCCACACCGTTACCGGAGGCCCTCTTTGTGTGTGTCAGGTGGGGTGGGTGTTACCAACCTCAGTGGTCAATACACCTAGGGAGTCGGCGAGTTCGTCGCCCATCTCGTTGACGGAGACCGGTCCGGCCAGCGCCGCCACGAAGGGCAGCGCCAACAGCAGGACCGCCCAGATGGTGGTGGCGTGTTCCCAGGAGCGGGCGCCCAGGCTGCCGTTGACGTAGGCGGACAGGACGCTGGCCTGGTCGCGGGCCATCACGGACACGACGAAGTGGGTGAAGGCCTGTGCCATGGCGGCCACCCCGATGCCCGCCACGATCAGGCGGCCGGGGTGGCGCAGCCCGGTCCCGGTCACCATGGCCACGACGGCCATGGCCAGGGCGGCGCCGGCCAGGGCGCCCAGCGGCACGGGGAGCACCCCGGGCAGGACGAGGGCGGCGAAGGCCGCGCCCGCCCCCGCTCCGGCGCCGAGGCCGATGACGTCGGGGCTGCCCAGAGGGTTGCGGGTGACGGACTGGAAGAGCGTGCCCGCCAGGCCCAGGGCGACGCCCGTGCCCGCGGCCACGGCCAGGCGGGGGCCGCGCAGCCGTTCGAGCACGAAGGCCTCGGTGGCCTCGCCCCCGCCCGTCAGGACGGCGGGCAGGCGGGTGAGGGGCACGCCGAGCCGCCCGAGGGCGAGCGTGGCGGCCGCGGCGGCGACCAGCAGGAGCAGCAGTCCGGCCGCCCACAGCAGGGAGCGCGGGTGGAGGGGCAGCGCGACCGGGCCCAGCCTCAGCACGGGTTCGGAGGCCTCCGGGGGTCGGGTGCGCCCGTGCTCGCGCCGGGCCGGGGCCGTCGGGATCGGGGTCGGACGGGTGGTTCGGGTCATGGGGTACTCCGCATCCTGCGGACCGCGTACAACAGGACGGGAGCACCGACGAACGCGGTGACGACGCCGACCATGAGTTCGGTGGGGCGCACGATGGTACGGCCGACGACGTCGGCGAGCAGCAGCAGGGTGGGGCCCACCAGCAGCGCGAAGGGCACCTGCGCGCGGAAGTCGACGCCGACCAGGGCGCGCACCACGTGCGGCACGGCCAGGCCGACGAAGGCGATGGGTCCGGCGGCCGCGGTGGCCCCCGCGGCGAGCAGGGCACCCGCGACGAGCCCGGCCGAGCGGGTCCACACCGTGTTGGCGCCGGTGGCGATCGCGGCCTCCTCCCCCAGGGCCAGGGCGTTGAGGCCGCCGCAGACCACGAGCGCGAGCAGGACGCCGACGCCGACGACCGGCAGCACGGACAGGATGACGTCGTAGCCGCGCCCGGCCAGCGAGCCGACCACCCAGTAGCGGTAGCTGTCGAAGGTCTCGGGCAGGCTCAGGGCCACCGCCTGGACGTAGGCGTTGAGCACGGCGGAGACCACCGCGCCCGCCAGGACCAGGCGGACCATGCCGCCGTCGCCGCCGCGGCTGCCCACCGTGTAGGCGGCCAGCCCCGCGATCAGGGCCCCGGGCAGCGCCCACCAGACCGTTCCGGTGACCGAGGTGGGGCCGAACAGCGCGGTGGCCGTGACCACCGCGGCGGCGGCCCCGGCGTTGACGCCCAGCAGACCGGGGTCGGCGAGGGGGTTGCGGGTGACGCCCTGCATGAGGGTGCCCGCCAGGGCCAGGGCGGCCCCGGCCACCACCCCCAGGACGGTGCGCGGGTAGCGGCTCTCCACCACCGTGGTGGTGAAGGAGTCCGCCCCGCCGGTGAGCGCCGCCCACACGTCGGCGACCGGTGTGGGCCTGCTGCCCATGACGAGGCTGAGCAGGACCGCCCCCGCCAGGGCCGCGACGCCCGCACCGAGCATGAGCGCGGTGCGGGCGGGACGCGTGCGGGGCGCGGCCGCGGATGTCTTCGCCCTGACCATGGAGGGACTAGTTCCCGATGTTCTGGGCGGCCTCTTCGATCATGGGCACGTAGCGGTCGATGACCCAGGGGACGGTCAGCGGGTTGATGATCGAGGAGGCGGTGACGAAGGAGTTGTCCTCGGAGGCGACCACGGCGCCGCTCTCGACGGCGGGGATGGCCGCGTACAGCTCCTGGGCCTCGATCTCGGCGCGGGTCTCGGGGTCGGTGTAGAACGTGAAGAGCAGGTCGCTCCCGGAGAGCTGGTCGGCGTTCTCCAGGCCGATGATGGCCGAGTCGGTGCCCTCGGTCTCGGGGAAGGTCTCCACGACCGGGTCGACGGTCAGGCCCAGGCCGCGGACCATGGCCACGCGCTGCTCGTCGGGCAGGAACACGCCGAGGGTGCCGGGGCCGTCGGTGTAGACGTAGGAGAAGGTCAGGTCGGCGAACTGCTCGTTGGCCGCCGCGGCCTCGTCGAACTGCGTCTCGATGTCCTGGATGAGGCCCTGGGCCTCCTCGGGCTGGCCGAGCGCCTCGCCGATGATCTCGATCTGCTGGTCCCAGTCGGTGCTCCAGGGCAGCTCGGGGTAGGCGACCGTGGGGGCGATGTCGCTCAGGATGTCGTACTGCTCCTGGGTGACACCGGACCATGGGGCGAGGATGACGTCGGGCTCCAGCTCGATGATCGCCTCGAAGTCGATGTCGTCGGCGCCGGTGAACTGGGCGGGCGGTTCCTCGCCCGCCTCGGTGACCGCCTCGTGGATCCACGGCAGGTATCCGGTGTCGTCGCTGCCCCACTCGTAGCTCTCGACGCCGACGGGTACGACGCCGAGGGCGATGGCGGTCTCGGCGGAGCCCTGGCCGAGGGTGACCACGCGTTCGGGCTGCTCGGGGATCTCGGCGGTGCCCAGGGCGTTGTCGATGCTGACCGGGAACTGGCCGCCGGCGGTGCCGCCGCCGCTCTCACCGGTGCCCTCCTCCGCACTGCCGCACGAGGTGAGGCCGACGGTGAGGAGGGCGGTGAAGGCGATGCCGCTGACACGGCGAAGGGTGGAGGCCATGCTCACACTGCTTTCTTCGTCACGGGGAGTGGCCGCACCGTGTTCCGGCGGGCCGTTTCCGCGCATGGGGCGCCCCGAGGGGGAAACACGGAGGACAGAACGGGAGGATCCCGGCAAAACCAAGGTTAGTCTAACCTCACTCGGTAGGGATTTCAAAAGTTCTGAACTCCGGACGCGGGCCCCGCACACCTCTCCCTGCCTCCGCCTGACACACCCTTGACCTGCCATGGAGCTTGTCCGGCATCTCCTCGGGAAGTGCCTCTAGAGGCAACCACCAACGCGAGGAGCACCATGATCGCCAAACTGTCCGAGATGGGTGTCACGTCCGAGATGGCCTACGGGGCCGGAGTCGCCTCCATCGGCCTCAGCTTCGTGAGCTGGCTGGTCTCCCTGAAGAAGGAGGAGGACACCGGGCTGGACCGCGCCGACCGGTGGGGGATCTTCATCGGCGAGTGGGCACCCACCTTCTTCGCGGTCGGCGTCGCGCTTCGGCTGGAGGAGTCCAGGAAGAAGTAGGGCCGCGCCGCGGCGCCCGGGGAACCGGGCGCGACGCGGGCGGACGGGTCGCGCGCCCGGTCGGAGCTGCTCCGGCCGGGCGCGACGCGTGTGCGGCGCCGACCGGGGCATGGAGCGCCTCCGCGCCGGTGGGGACGGCTCACCGAAAAGCGGCTCCGCGCCCGGCGCCCGGCACGGACCGCGGCCGCGGCCGCGGCGTGGAATCGTCCACAGGAGGGCGGGGACAGGTTGGCGGACACCGCCGGCCGGGCATACGGGAAGCGACGCACACGACGAGAGGGACCCCATGTGCCTGAACGGAACCGGTGAGACCGTCCGCTCGCGAAGCGGCGAGGCCGGGTCGGGACCCGCCGGACCGCCCGGTTCGCCGGGCCGGCCGCGCCCGTGGCCCACGGGCTTTCGCAGGGTGGCCGACCTCAGCCACGTCCTGTCGCCGACGATGCCCTCCTGGGGGGAGGACAAACCCCGGCGCGAGAACCTGGGCGAGCCGGTGCCCGAGGGCGGGTTCGGCTTCTACCTGCAGCAGTGGACGCTCAGCGAGCACTCGGGTACGCACCTGGACGCGCCGGGGCACGTGATCGGCGGCGGGCGGCTGGTCCCCGACATCCGGCCGGACGAACTCCTCGCCCCGGCGGCGGTGATCGACATCCGCGCCCGGGCGGCCGAGGACCCCGACACCACGGTGACGGTGGACGACGTGCTGGCCTTCGAACGCGCCCACGGACGGATCCCCGCGGGGGCGGCGGTGCTGATGCACTCGGGGTGGAGCGCCCGGTGGGCGCGGGGCGACGACGCGGTGCGCGGGGTGGCCGCGGACGGCTCCTGGCACTTCCCGGGGTTCGGCCCCGAGGCCTGCGAGTTCCTGATCGAGCGGCGCGGAGTGGTCGGGGTGGGTGTGGACACGCTGAGCACCGACCCGGGCGACTCCACCGACTTCCCCGCGCACGAGGTGGTGGGCAGAGCCGACCGCTGGGGGCTGGAGTCGCTGACCGGTCTGGAACAGCTGCCGCCGAGCGGGGCGCTGATCAGCGTCGGGGTCATGCCCGGTCTGGACGCCTCCGGCGGGCCCAGCCGGGTCCTGGCCATGTGGTGACCCGGTGCCGGCCTCCGCCCGCGAGGTCAGCAGCCCTCGACCCGGGGCATCGCTCCGCCGTCGGGGCGCCACTCCAGCAGCATGCTGGTGGCGTCGTCGGTGAAGCTGCCGCGCTGGTGGTCGTGGATGGCGTGGATCAGGCGCCGCAGCGTCTCCGGGGCGGGTTCCTCGGCGGCGGTGGCGCGGATGATGGAGTCGGCGAACCGTTCGAGTCCGAACATCCGCCCCTGGCTGTCGTGCGCCTCGGTCACCCCGTCGGTGTAGAGCAGGATCCGGTCACCGGGTTCGAGCCGGACCCGGTGCACGGTGCGCGGCTCGGACTCGCCGAGCACACCGCCGAGCCCGAGCGGTACCTCGGAGGGCCGCTCCAGGGCGTCCTCCAGCAGGAGTCCGCGCCGCAGGAGCAGGGGCGTGGGGTGGGCGCAGTTGACCCAGGTGAACTCCCCGGTGGACAGGTTCAGGGAGGCGAAGACGGCCGTGCAGAAGCGGTCGGGGAGCCAGGAGGTGAGTGCCCTCTCCACGCTGTCGGTCAGGTCGGCGAGGTCGGCGCCGTTGCGCCGGGCGTTGCGGACCCCGGCCATGGCCACCGACGCGGTCAGCCCGGAGGCCAGGTCGTGCCCCATCGCGTCGAGGATGGCCGCGTGCAGGGTCTCCTTGGTGATCGAGTGGTCGAAGGCGTCGCCGCCCAGCTGGTAGGCGGGTTCGAGGACGGCGGTGGACACGCCCCGCGAGGTGCCCAGGGTGCGGGGCGGCAGGAAGGCCCGCAGCATCTCGGTGCGCAGGTCCATCGACTGGGTGCGGGTGTGGCGGACGTAGGTGTCGCTGTAGGCGCGTTTGGAGGTGACGACCAGGGCCAGCAGTGAGGCGAGCGCGTGGCAGCGGCGCAGCGTGGACTCGTCGAGCACGGGGGCGCTGATGTGCACGACCCCCATGCGGTCGGCGCCGTCGCGCAGGGGCAGCCACAGGCTCAGCTCGCCGTCGCCGCCCTCGACCAGCCGCAGTGTCTCGGACCGGTAGGCCTCCCCGGCCACACTGGAGTCGACCTTGAGCGTCGGGCCGCCGAGCAGGGGGACGAGGAGGCGCTGTTGCAGGTCGACCAGGTGCACGGAGATGCTGCTGAGTCCGATCCGCTCACCGTAGCGGCCGGCGGCTTCGAGGACCTCGATCGGGGCGCACCCGTGCACGGACCTGACCAGTTCCTCGAACAGCTGCTCGGCCCCGGCGGCCGGGGTGGTCGTGTCGTCCATATGCCCACCTCCCCCAGCAGTCTCACACCGCGGGCGCGGGCGAGGGGGTTGCGGCGGGCCGTGTGTCCCGCGGCGGGGTGGTCTTTACCCGGGATCAGGCAGAGCGGTCGCGGCGCTCGTCGTCCCGGTCGGAGCGGATGCGGGGGACGATGGTGGGGTTGACGTTGTCGATCACGGTCTCCCGCGTAATGATCACCTGACCCACATCCTCACGACTGGGCACCTCATACATCACCGACAACAACACCTCCTCAATAATCGCCCGCAACC
>NZ_JAAXPG010000062.1 GCF_012396365.1 Nocardiopsis alborubida
AAAAAAGAGGGGAGAAGCCGCCCCGCAAGGCAACCCCTCCCCCCTCAAGAAAAACCGTGGCAGCGACCTACTCTCCCACCCCACCACAGGGCAGTACCATCAGCGCAAAGAGACTTAACGACCGGGTTCGGAAAGAGACCGGGTGTGACCCTCCAGCAATAACCACCACGGAAACCACACCGCCCCAAACAACTCCACCCACCAACCCGGCAGGGAGTCACCCACGGCGGAAACCGTGAAAAGTGTGCGCGAACATCCAATTATCTGCAGCGGACAAGCCCTCGGCCTATTAGTACCGGTCAGCTCCACCCCTCACAGGGCTTCCACACCCGGCCTATCAACCCCATCGTCTATAGGGAGCCTTACCCTCTCCAGGAGGCAGGAGACCTCATCTCGAAGCAAGCTTCCCGCTTAGATGCTTTCAGCGGTTATCCCTCCCGAACGTAGCCAACCAGCCATGCCCTTGGCAGGACAACTGGCACACCAGAGGTTCGTCCGTCCCGGTCCTCTCGTACTAGGGACAGCCCTTCTCAAGTCTCCAACGCGCACAGCGGATAGGGACCGAACTGTCTCACGACGTTCTAAACCCAGCTCGCGTGCCGCTTTAATGGGCGAACAGCCCAACCCTTGGGACCAACTCCAGCCCCAGGATGCGACGAGCCGACATCGAGGTGCCAAACCATCCCGTCGATATGGACTCTTGGGGAAGATCAGCCTGTTATCCCCGGGGTACCTTTTAGCCGTTGAGCGACACCGCTTCCACACGCCGGTGCCGGATCACTAGTCCCAGCTTTCGCTCCTGCTCGACACGTCCGTCTCACAGTCAAGCTCCCTTGTGCACTTACACTCAACACCTGATTACCAACCAGGCTGAGGGAACCTTTGGGCGCCTCCGTTACTCTTTGGGAGGCAACCGCCCCAGTTAAACTACCCACCAGACACTGTCCCCGAACCGGATCACGGTCCAAAGTTAGATGCCCGAAACAGTCAGAGTGGTATTTCACCAACGCCTCCACCGCCACTAGCGTGACAGCTTCACCGGCTCCCACCTATCCTACACAAACCATCCCAAACACCAATGTCAAGCTATAGTGAAGGTCCCGGGGTCTTTCCGTCCTGCTGCGCGAAACGAGCATCTTTACTCGTAGTGCAATTTCACCGGGCCCATGGTTGAGACAGTGGGGAAGTCGTTACGCCATTCGTGCAGGTCGGAACTTACCCGACAAGGAATTTCGCTACCTTAGGATGGTTATAGTTACCACCGCCGTTTACTGGCGCTTAGATTCCCAGCTTCGCAGGCCGAAACCCACTAACCAGTCCTCTTAACGTTCCAGCACCGGGCAGGCGTCAGTCCGTATACAGCGTCTTACGACTTCGCACGGACCTGTGTTTTTAATAAACAGTCGCTTCCCCCCGCTATCTGCGACCCCACCCAGCTCAGGATGCAAGATCCGTCACCAGACAGGGCTCCCCTTCTCCCAAAGTTACGGGGACAATTTGCCGAGTTCCTTAACCATGGTTCACCCGAACGCCTCGGTATTCTCTACCTGACCACCTGCGTCGGTTTAGGGTACTGGCCACACACGAACTCGCTAGAGGCTTTTCTCGACAGCATGGGATCACTCACTTCACCAAAAACGGCTCGGCATCACGTCTCAGCCTCCATGGTGTGCGGATTTGCCAACACACCGGCCTACACGCTTACCCCCGGACAACCACCGCCGGGTAGAGCTACCCTCCTGCGTCACCCCATCACTTACCTACTACAAGCTCGGATCCCAGACCAGTAAGTCAAAGCTCCCCGAAGGGACCCAAGACCACCAGCGTGGTTAGCATCACCTGATTCAGTACTGGACGCTCGTGCACGGGTACGGGAATATCAACCCGTTATCCATCGACTACGCCTGTCGGCCTCGCCTTAGGTCCAGACTCACCCTGGGCGGATTAACCTGCCCCAGGAACCCTTAGTCAATCGGCGGCAACGTTTCTCACGTTGCTTTCGCTACTCATGCCTGCATTCTCACTCGCACGCCCTCCACCACACGATCACTCGGCAGCTTCACCGGACGCACGACGCTCCCCTACCAACCCACACACAAAGTGTGAGCTTCACAGCTTCGGCGGTGTGCTTTAGCCCCGCTACATTATCGGCGCAGAACCACTTGACCAGTGAGCTATTACGCACTCTTTAAAGGATGGCTGCTTCTAAGCCAACCTCCTGGTTGTCTCAGCAACTCCACAACCTTTCCCACTTAGCACACGCTTAGGGGCCTTAGCTGATGATCTGGGCTGTTTCCCTCTCGACTACGAAGCTTATCCCCCGCAGTCTCACTGCCACGCTTCACTTCACCGGCATTCGGAGTTTGTCTGACGTCAGTAACCTTGTCGGGCCCATCAGCCAAACAGTAGCTCTACCTCCAGCAAGAAACACGTGACGCTGCACCTAAATGCATTTCGGGGAGAACCAGCTATCACGGAGTTTGATTGGCCTTTCACCCCTACCCACACCTCATCCCCCAGGTTTTCAACCCTGGTGGGTTCGGGCCTCCACGAGGTCTTACCCCCGCTTCACCCTGGACATGGGTAGATCACTCCGCTTCGGGTCCACAGCATGCGACTCAAATCGCCCTATTCAGACTCGGTTTCCCTACGGCTACCCCACCCGGGTTAACCTCGCCACACACCATGACTCGCAGGCTCATTCTTCAAAAGGCACGCCATCACCAAACACAAAGCTCAGCTCTGACGGCTTGACAGCACACGGTTTCAGGTACTATTTCACGACCCCTCACCGGGGCACTTTTCACCTTTCCCTCACGGTACTAGTGCACTATCGGTCACCAGGACGTATTTTGGCTTAGCAGGTGGTCCTGCCAGATTCACACGGACTTTCACGGGCTCCGCGCTACTCGGGAACACATCAACGTCTAGCCGGTACCTTCGTCTACGGGACTCTCACCCACTACGGTGCCGCTTCCCAACGGCTTCAACTACCACCGACATCAACGCTCCAGGCCGACAGACCTGAAAAGATGCGCCCCACAACCCCGCACACGCAACGACTGTCGTCTATCACACGCCTGCGGTTTAGCCTCTTCCCCGTTCGCTCACCACTACTAGGGGAATCACTGTTGTTTACTCTTCCTACGGGTACTGAGATGTTTCACTTCCCCGCGTCACCACCAACCACCCTATACATTCAGGTGGCGGCAACCCGACACAACTCGGGCTAGGTTTCCCCATTCGGACACCCACGGATCACAGCTCGGTTGACAGCTCCCCGTGGCCTATCGCGGCCTCCCACGTCCTTCATCGGCGCCTGGTGCCAAGGCATCCACCGTGTGCCACTATCACTTGGCCACTACAGATAATAAGATGCTCGCGCACACTATTCACAAATCAAAACACCAACCGCATACCCCAACACCACATCGGCCACCAGCACCAGACACCAAGCCCAGCACCCACCGAGAGTTCTCAGAGGCGGTCCGCGGGAACCAACACCCACCTCCCTCACGGGAGAGGAGGTTGCTTCCTCAGACACCCAACAGCGCGCCCCCGGACGCTTCTAGTCGCCCGAGGTCAAGTTCGATTCATCTTCAGCCACTCCTGAACAGCCAACACCCGAAGGTATCCGTGCTGCCAGGTCCACTTTCGAGTCCGGCCGGCTGTAGAAGTAATGCCGACCTGTAAAGACTCCTTAGAAAGGAGGTGATCCAGCCGCACCTTCCGGTACGGCTACCTTGTTACGACTTCGTCCCAATCGCCAGCCCCACCTTCACTCACTCCCTCCCACAAGGGGTTAGGCCGCAAGTTTCGGGTGTTGCCGACTTTCATGACGTGACGGGCGGTGTGTACAAGGCCCGGGAACGTATTCACCGCGGCGTTGCTGATCCGCGATTACTAGCGACTCCACCTTCATGGGGTCGAGTTGCAGACCCCAATCCGAACTGAGACCGGCTTTTAGGGATTCGCTCCACCTTACGGTATCGCACGCCCATTGTACCGGCCATTGTAGCATGTTTGCAGCCCAAGACATAAGGGGCATGATGACTTGACGTCATCCCCACCTTCCTCCGAGTTGACCCCGGCAGTCTCCCATGAGTCCCCACCATTACGTGCTGGCAACATGGAACAAGGGTTGCGCTCGTTGCGGGACTTAACCCAACATCTCACGACACGAGCTGACGACAGCCATGCACCACCTGTCACCCGCCAACTAAATGACCTCACATCTCTGCGAGTCCACGGGTGATGTCAAACCTTGGTAAGGTTCTTCGCGTTGCGTCGAATTAAGCAACATGCTCCGCCGCTTGTGCGGGCCCCCGTCAATTCCTTTGAGTTTTAGCCTTGCGGCCGTACTCCCCAGGCGGGGCGCTTAATGCGTTAGCTACGGCGCGGAAACCGTGGAAAGTCCCCACACCTAGCGCCCAACGTTTACGGCATGGACTACCAGGGTATCTAATCCTGTTCGCTCCCCATGCTTTCGCTCCTCAGCGTCAGGTAAGGCCCAGAGACCCGCCTTCGCCACCGGTGTTCCTCCTGATATCTGCGCATTTCACCGCTACACCAGGAATTCCAGTCTCCCCTACCTACCTCTAGCATGCCCGTATCCACTGCAGAACCGGAGTTAAGCCCCGGTCTTTCACAGCAGACGCGACACGCCGCCTACGAGCTCTTTACGCCCAATAATTCCGGACAACGCTCGGACCCTACGTATTACCGCGGCTGCTGGCACGTAGTTAGCCGGTCCTTATTCCCCACCTACCGTCAACCCGAAGAGAACTCCGGGCCTGCGTTGGTGGTAAAAGAGGTTTACAACCCGAAGGCCGTCATCCCCCACGCGGCGTCGCTGCGTCAGGCTTTCGCCCATTGCGCAATATTCCCCACTGCTGCCTCCCGCAGGAGTCTGGGCCGTGTCTCAGTCCCAGTGTGGCCGGTCGCCCTCTCAGGCCGGCTACCCGTAATCGCCTTGGTAGGCCGTTACCCCACCAACAAGCTGATAGGCCGCGAGCCCATCCCTGACCGAAAAACTTTCCACCCTCCACCATGAGGTGGCGGGTCGTATCCGGTATTAGACGGCGTTTCCACCGCTTATCCCGGAGTCAGGGGCAGGTTGCTCACGTGTTACTCACCCGTTCGCCGCTCGTGTACCCCGAAGGGCCTTACCGCTCGACTTGCATGTGTTAAGCACGCCGCCAGCGTTCGTCCTGAGCCAGGATCAAACTCTCCATAAAGGTCACTCAACCCAACCCGGCCGCGAGGGCCTGGGCGGGTAAACCTAGAAGTAATCCTGACCAACCGGGTCACCCCGGCTAATCAAAGGAACCTCGCACACGAACCTTGCGGTTCCGTGTGTCGGGGCCAAAACAAACATGGCTTAAAGAAAATCAAACACGCGCTGTTGAGTTCTCAAGAAACAACCGCTCTTCGCTTACGAGCCCACCCGGTGAGGGTGTTGCTTTTCCGCCGAAGGCGTCTGCGTTTCCGCTTTGTTGTGTCTTTACTTTATCAGGTGTTCCGCACCC
>NZ_JAAXPG010000063.1 GCF_012396365.1 Nocardiopsis alborubida
CGGGTGGTGGGGTTGGGCAGGCCTGGGGTGCCTGTGCGGCCGCGGGGGGGTTTGCTGTTTTTGATGAGCATGTGGCTGAGGGTGCGGCGTTGGCTGTCGGCGAGGGTGCGCAGGAGGATGCCGGTGAGGATGACGAAGGGCAGGCCGATCCAGGTCAGGGTGAGTACGGCTGAGATCAGGATGAGGGGGAGGAGTAGGAGGGCGGCGATGTTTTGGGAGAGCAGGAGGAAGAGGTAGGCCAGGGTGGTGAGGCGGCCTGCGCGGTGGTGGGATGCGGTGGCCATGGGTGGTCTCTTCCGTTCCTGCGTGTGCGGGTGCTGGTGTCTATTGTGTCCTGTTCGTGGGTGTGGGCGCGGTGGTGAGGGCTCCCCTGTCGTGTGGTGGCACGGGGGTGGGCGCACTGGTGAGGAGGGCTCCCGCGGTGCGCGGGGGCCCTCCTGTGGGGTGTGTGGGGTCTGTCAGGGCCAGCGCATGTCGGTGGCGGGGCCCAGGTCGTTGACGCGGGTGGCGGTGTGGGCGTCCAGGGCCTTCTTGAGTTGGTCCCAGGACTGCTGGGGGGTGTTGTCGGTGTTGGTGCAGCTGCGTTGTTGGCAGGCGGTGTGCTGGGACATGGCTCCGGCGAAGCGCAGGGGGTCGTTGGCGTTGGTGTGGCCCCAGCGGCTGATGTTGGCCCACTGGGTGGCCTGGATGCCGTCGGTTCGGTAGATCTGGGGGATGACGTGGATGCGGTGGTTGCCTCCGCCGGCCATGTGGTGGACGTCGGCCAGGCGCCAGCCGTTGGCGCAGTCGCCGGAGCCGGTGGTGGGGCAGGAGTCGGCGGAGTTGGCGGCGTAGAGCGGTGTGGTGGTGGCCTTGGTGTAGGCGGCGAGCCAGTCGCGGGCCCAGGTGGGGGTGGACCAGGAGGGTTCGGCGTCCAGGGCGGCGGTGATGGTGACGGCGTCGGTGGTGGAGGCGTCCTTGACGGTGGTGACCAGGTCGGCCCAGCGCTGTCCGGCGTGGGTGCCGGTGATGCCGCCGTCGTCCTTGTTGTTGACGCCCAGGGCCAGGTGGGCGGTGGCCTGGTCGGTGCGGCACTCGGTGAAGCCCTGGGCCCAGTGGTGGGCGTAGGCGGCGGCCTTGGTGTAGGCGGAGCGGGGTGTGGTGGAGTTTCCCGCTCTGCCGGGTTCTCGTAGGGTGTCGTTCTTTTCCTGGGTGCCGAAGAAGAGGATGCGCGGGCCGGTGGCGCCGGTGCGTCCTTCGGTGCATCCGGCCTGGTGGGCGTGGGTGGAGGTGGCGTCGGTGAGGGGGACGTAGCGGCTGGTGGTGTGGCCGGGGTAGGCGGTGGTGGCGTGGGCTGGGACGCCCAGGGCGGTCAGGGCGGCGGCGAGTGCGGTGGTGGCGAGCATTCGTGCGGTGGAAGCCATGGGGTCATTGTGTGGGAGAGTGATTGATTGCGCACGCATAGTGATATGGGTGGCGTGTTCGGTGTTTGTGGTGGTGCGGTGCCCGCGGGTTCGGGTTTTTGGCGCAACTCGCCGCCGACGATTTCCCGTGGGTTGCCACGACCTGTGATGATCAGGAGTGTGTGGCGTGAACTGATCCTGGAGATGTATCCCGAGGCCGATCTGAGCGATCCGGCCGATGAGGTGACCCTGGCCGAGGTGGAGAAGCACCTGATGCTGCCTTTGCCCTTCGAGTTGGCCTCGTTGCTGCGCGAGACCGACGGGGTGACCAACGAGTACGGGGACGCGGTGGTGTGGAGTGCGCGGCGTCTGGTGGAGGACAACCTGGCGATGCGCCGGGAGCCGGACTATCTGGAGTTGTACGCGCCCTTCGACGAGATGATCTTCTTCGGTGACTCCGACATGGGGCCGCAGTTCGCCTACGTGCACACCGACTACGGTCCGGGGATCGTGGTGTGGGATCATGAGAGCGACCGGCGACGCCTGGTGGTGGTGTCGTTGCGCGACTACCTGGCGCGGTGTCTGATCCAGGGAAACTCCTGGTTTCGTTGAAGTGTGGTGAGAGTAGGACCATGTCGGAGCATGGCGGGGTTGGCGTCGTCGTTCAGGGCCGGGAGGTCGAGGATTTTCCCGAGTGGGCCCCGGAGGCGGCGCGCGGCCGGGTGCGGCGGATCACCGTGACGGGTGAGGAGGTGCTGCACCGGCCGGGTGTGGATGTGGCGCCGCAGATGCTGGGCGGCGCGGAGCTGGCCGAGCTCATCGACGACATGTTCGTGACGATGTACGCGGCCGAGGGTGTGGGGTTGGCGGGTAGCCAGGTGGGTGTGGACCTGCGGGTGTTCGTCTACGACTGCCCTGACGATGACGGTGTGCGCCATGTGGGGCACGTGGTCAACCCGGTGTTGGACGAGCGCGACCTGGATGACGCGGTGGTGGTGGAGTCGGAGGGGTGTTTGTCGGTTCCGGGGCCGCACGCGGATCTGGGGCGGGCTGAGCACGCCACGGTGCGGGGGCTGGACCGGGACGGCAATCCCGTGGTCGTCAGCGGTAGCGGTTACTTCGCCCGGTGTTTGCAGCACGAGACCGATCACACGTGGGGGCGGTTGTACGTGGACCGGTTGAGTGTGCGTGAGCGCAAGCGGGTGTTGAAGAAGATGAACGAGATGGCGAACGACGTGTTCGCGCGTCGTGAGGAGCGGGCTGAGGAGCTGGCGCGGGAGTTCGCTGGCTGAGTGGGGTCGTGTGGGGGTGTTCCGGGTGCGGGACGCCCCTTTTTTTGTTGTACGGGGGTGGTTGGTTTGGGTGGTTGTGGGAGGTCCTTTGGCTGGGTTGGCGGGCCGAAGTGGCGGGTGTGGGGGCTCCATTGGGGGCGAATGGCTCCTTTTGTGGCCCCCTTGGAGGGGGTTGTGGCCTTTTCGTGACCGTGGAGGGCGGTAGATTTCCCGGCATGCGTAACGGGGACGAGGTCGGCCAGGAGCCGACGCAGCGTGTGGTCATCTACACCGACGGGGCGTGCAGCGGCAACCCCGGTCCGGGCGGATGGGGGGTGTGGCTGCGCTACGGCGGCCACGAGAAGGAGCTGTACGGGGGCGAGGAGCAGACCACCAACAACCGGATGGAGCTGATGGCGGCGATCCAGGCGCTGGAGAGCCTGCGCCAGCCGCTGCCGGTGCTGGTGCACACCGACTCCTCCTACGTGCGCAACGGGATCACCTCGTGGCTGCACAACTGGAAGCGGCGGGGGTGGCGCACGGCCGACAAGAAGCCGGTCAAGAACGTGGACCTGTGGCAGCGCCTGGACGAGGTGGCCTCACGCTATGAGGTGGAGTGGCGCTGGGTGCGCGGGCACAGCGGGGACGAGGGCAACGAGCGCGCTGACGCGCTGGCGCGGCGCGGACGCGACGAGGCAGCCGGGGTGTAGGGGCGGCCCTGCCGCTCCCGGCGGGCCGCCGTCCCCGCCGGAACAGCGGGGGTCATGACACGGTCCGGCGCCATGACCCCCGCGAGGACCCGTGTCCCCCTGGAGGGGGGCCGGGTTCCTTCGCCGGCCGGGGCGAACACACCGAGGTGGGGCGCCGGGAGCGGGAGGAAGCGCGGTGGAACCTGCCCAGCAGCAGGAGCTGGTGCGTGAGATGGCCCTTGAGCTGGTCGAGGCCGCCCCGGAGGGCTGGGCCTCGATGAGTTACCGGTATGAGTACATCGGCGGCGTCGCGGCGATGGAGAACCTCGTGACCTTCGAGGGCGGGGAAACGGAGAGGAAGCGCCACCCGCGCTCCGTCGACGAGAAGGCCGACACCCTCAAGCGTGAGATGTACCAGCGGGGCAGGGGGACGTGGCTCGCCATGTGGGTTTCGGTGACCGGGCCCGGGGAGTTCGAGGCGGGGTTCCATTACGACAGGGACCTGGGGGTCCACCCGATCCCTCCGTCGCCGGAGAGCTACGTCTTCGAGTTGAGGAAGTTTCCCCGGGACGATGACGCGGTCTCCGACTGGCTCGGGGAGAGGATCGGCCGGGCGCGGAGTTAGGGCCTGTTCTTCGAACGGTGTCCTGTGCCGCTGGGGGCGGCGAACGCGGGCGTTCGCCGTCTTCGTCGTGTTCAGCCCGTCTCGCGCGCCAGGGCGTTGACCATCAGGCGGCGCGGGCCGGGGCCCGCGGCGGCCAGGGTGTCGTCGGGGTTGGACAGGGTGCAGGTGTCCAGGGACAGGCAGCCGCAGCCGATGCAGTTGGTGAGGTCGTCGCGCAGGCGGATGAGTTGGCTTATGCGGGCGTCGAGCTCGGTGCGCCACTGCTGGGACAGGCGGGCCCAGTCGTCACGGGTGGGGGTGCGGTTGTCGGGCAGGGTGTCCAGGGCCTGGCGGATGCGCGCCAGGGGCATGCCCACGCGTTGGGAGATGCGGATGAAGGAGACCCGGCGCAGGGTGTCGCGGCGGTAGCGGCGCTGGTTGCCGGCCGTGCGGCGGCTGTGGATCAGGCCCTGGCGTTCGTAGAAGTGCAGGGCTGAGACGGCGACTCCGGCACGTTCGGCGACCTGGCCGACGGTGAGTTCCTTGACGATGGGTGCCACGTCCTCATCCTAGGGCGTGGCCGGCGGTGCGGTGGATGCCGGTGAGGGCGTACAGGCGTGCGTAGGCGCCGCCGCGGACCAGGAGTTGGTGGTGGGTGCCGGTTTCGGTGACGCGCCCCTTGTACAGGAGCAGGATGCGGTCGGCGGTGCGGGCCAGGGTGGGTTGGCGGGTGAGGGTGAGCAGGCCGGTGTCGGGTGTGGTGGGTGGGCAGGCGTGGTCGTGGGCGGGCGGGTCGGTGAGCACGAGCAGGCGGGTGTTGGTGCGCTGGGCGTAGAGGGCGCGGGCCTGGTGGATGCGGGGGAGCAGGGCGGGGGGTAGGGCGTCCAGGGGTGTGTGCAGGCGGTGCGTGTCCAGGCGGGTGTGGGCCAGGGCGTGGGCCAGGTGGGGGTCGTCGGTGTCGGGTGCGCTCTGGCCGGTGATGGTGTGGGCCAGGGTGGGGCGGGGGGTGAGGATGTGGGCGCGGGTGTGGGTGGCCAGGCGTCCGCGGGTGGGGGCGCTCTGGCCGGTGAGCAGGCGGGTCAGTGCGGTGGTGGCCTCGTGGGTCAGGCCGACCAGGGCGACGTGTTCGCCGGGGTGCAGGGTCAGGTCGAGGTGGTCCAGGTGGCGGGTGCGGTCGTGGGTGAGGGACACGTCGTGGAACTCCACCAGGGGTGGCCGGGGGGCGGTGCTGTGGTCGGTGGTGCTGCGGAGCTTGCCTCGGTTGGAGATCCTCACGGGTGTCCGTTCGTGTGGTGTGGTCGTCACCAGCCTGGGATTGTCCTGCGCGGGTGAGAGTTCTCGTGATCTGTTCGTGTCCTTGGTCTCGCTGGGTGGAACGGCTGGTGGGGCTGGTTGGTTC
>NZ_JAAXPG010000064.1 GCF_012396365.1 Nocardiopsis alborubida
GACCGCCGCCGACACGGTCAGCGATGAGATGCGGGCCGCCGGAGAGGAGATCGCCCGCAGGGACCCGGCCGACCCGCACGCGATGGGACCCGTCGACGCCCCGGTGGTGATGGTCGCCTACTCCGACTACCTCTGCCCGTTCTGCGCACGCTGGGTCCACCGGACCCAGCCCGAACTGGTCGAGGCCTACGTCGATCCGGGGCTGGTGCGGATCGAATGGCGCGAGTTCCCCTACCTGGGGGAGAACTCGCGCACGCTCGCCCTGGGCGCGGTCGCCGCCGGGAACCAGGACCGGTTCTGGGAGTACCACGCCCGCGTCTACGACGCCCCGGAGGACTTCACCGGCGACGCCGACGAGGTACGCGCGAGCATGCTGGACGCCGCCGGGGAGATCGGTCTCGACACCGACGCCTTCGCCCGCGACCTGGACGCCCCCGAGAGCGAGGAGGCCGTGGAGAGGGACTTCACCGAGGGACAGGACATGGGGATGAGCGGCACACCGGCCTTCCTCGTCAACGGCGACCCCGTCCTGGGGGCCCAGCCCCTGGACGCCTTCACCGACAGCATCGACGCGGCGCTGCGCGCGGCCGGGCGGTGACCATGGCGACCCCACGGTCCCCCGGACGACCCCTCCCCCACCGGGACGCTCCCGGGCCGGGGCGGACGCGGCGGACGCGGCGGGCACAGGGCCCGGTGCGTGCGTGCGCCCTGGTGTGCCTGCTCCTGGTGCTCGCGGCCTGCGGCAGGCCCGAACTCGCCGCCCCGGCCGACGCGCGGCCCCTGGACGATCCGCCCTCACCCGCCCTGGCCGTGGACGCGGGGCGGATCCCCGGCGTGCTCGGCGACCGGGGGCTGTGGACCTCCCCCTACTCCTCCGAGCCCAAGGCCACCGACGACGGCTTCGTCGGTCTGGTCGCCGGCGACGAGGGAGGGGACCTGCGCTTCCTCGGGGTGGACGCCCGGGGGCACACCCGTTGGTCGACGGCCCGCAACCCGAGCTGCACGGGGTTCACCACGACCCGCGACGACCGGGGCGACGACCTGGTCGTGCTCCTGGACAGCGACGCGGCGCCCGAACGGGGTCTGCTGGCCGCCACGGTCACCGCGGCCGCCTACGACCCCTCCACCGGGCGCAGGGTCTGGGGGCCCACCGAGGTGCCGGGCACCTGGGTGGGACCCGGCCTTGTCTTCGCCCGGGTCTCGCACACGGTCATGAACGAGGAGACCGGCCCGAAGGTCGCCCTGGCCGCAGGCACCGGGGCGGTGGCGGCCGACGAGCAGGACGGTGACGCGATCCTCCACGAGTACCAGGGAACCCTCCTGGTCCACCGCGACGGCGGGCTCCGAGCGATCGACACCTCCTCGGGCGAGCAGCTGTGGCGGGGCTCCGAACTGCCGGTCCCCGCCTCGCTGGCCGAGGAGGCGGGGGAGACCACCCTGACCTACGGCCACCGCCCTGCGAGCGACTCCGCCGGGCTCCTGACCCTGCGCTGGGAGCGCGGCGGGGCGGCGGTGTACACGGTGCACGACATACGCGACGGCCGCCCCCTGGCGGAACTGTCCTCGCGCACCGAACCCGTCACGGTCGGGGACGGCTCCGGCCGCACGGTGGTCTCGGGAACCTCCGCGGAGACGGGCGCACCCGTGCTCCTGGGCAGGAGGGGACCCTCCCAGGACGGTCTCTGGTCGGTGGAGGCCCGTCCGGGTGAACGCCCCGTGCGCCTCGTCGGCGGCCTGCTGTACACCACCGCCGGAGACGGGAACCGCGTCCTGTCCATGGCGGACGGGCGGACCCTGGAGGAGGGGACGTGGGGGATCCCCGTGGCGGGGCCGGAACGCGGCCCGGTGCTGGTGGAGGCGGTCGACGGCGACGGGGACGGCGCCTACGTCGCCGTCGACCGCTCCGCGACCGAACACGGCTGAGAAGGAGCGCCATTATGCTGAACCCGATCCGCGCGGCGAGAGGTGGGACGAGGACACCATGATTCCTGGACTCGGACCGTTGGAGACGGCGGTCATGGAGGTCCTGTGGGAGGCGTCCGAACCCCTGCCGGTCCGACAGGTGCGAGAGCGCCTCACCGACCACGCGACCGCCTACACCACCATCTCCACCGTGCTGGAGAACCTCAGACGCAAGGGGTGGGTCGACCGCGAACAGCTCGGCCGCGTGTGGTTCTACCGCCCCGTGCGGGACCGTTCGGCGCACGCCGCCGACGTGATGCACGAGGCGCTGACCGGCAGCCGTGACTCCGAGGCCACGCTGCTGCGGTTCGTGGACAGCATGAGCCCCCAGGACGCGCGCGCCCTGCGCAGCCTGCTCGACGGCCTCCCTCCCGAGGAGGAGACGTGATCTGGTCGTTCGCCGCCGTCTGCGCGGTCGTCGCGCTCGGCGTCACAGGTCCCGGGCTCCTACACCGCGCCTCCCACGCCTGCGGCCCCGGGCCGAGGGCGATGCTGGCGCTGTGGACCCTGGCGACCGCGGTCTGGTTGGTCTCCTGCGCCACCCTGGCTGCCGTGTTCGCCGCCGAACTCCTGGGCCCCTCGGTCAAGGCGGTCCTGGCCGCCTGCCTCAGCGTGCTCCAGGCCCTGGAACGCAACAACGCCGGGTGGGGCATCGGCGTCAGCGCCGTACTGGTCCTGGCGGCGGCGCTGCGCCTGCTGTGGACGGGGGTGCGGCGCAGGCGGGAGGGCACCTCGTGGCGGCGCTCCCACCACCGTGACCTGCTCTCCCGCGCGCGGCGCCGCCTCCTGCACGGTCAGCGCGTGTGGCTGGTCGACTCCGCCGAGAGCGGGGCCTACTGCGTTCCCGGCGCGCAGGGGGGCGTGGTCATCACCCGGGGCGCCCTGGCGGTGCTGGACGGACCCCAGGTGCGCGCCGTCCTGGCCCACGAGAAGGCCCACCTCCAGGGGCGCCACCACCTCGTGGTCGGGTGGGTGCGTCTGCTCGACGCCGCCTTCCCCCGGGTCCCCCTGTTGCGCGCGGCGGCGTCCGAGGTCCCCGTCCTCGTGGAGTGGGCCGCCGACGACCGGGCCGCGCGCGAGGTCGGCGTGCGCCCGCTGGTGCACGCTCTGGGAACCCTGGCCGAGGCCGGTCTGGGCCGTTCCCCGCAGGTCCTGTCCATCAGCGGCGCCTGTCCGGTCGACCGGGTCCGGCGGCAGGTCACACCGGCCGCCGGATGTCGGCGGTGGCGGGCGCGTGCGCGCACCGCTCTGGTCACCACCCTGGTGACGGCTCCCCTGGTGCTCACGGTCGCCTCGGCGCTGGCCGGGGTCCTCCTCCCGTACTGCGACTGCGCGGCCTACTGACTCCTCCGTCAGCGGTCCGCGCCGGGACGCCCCGGCCGCCCTGACCGGAGCGTGTCTCGGCCCGTCGCGCCCGCTCCCCCCGCGCGCCAGCACGTTGACACGTCGGCACGTCGGTCACCGATTCACCATGGTGTTGGAAGAAGCAGCCCCATTCCCCGCGCGCCCGCACATCGGCTCGTCGGCTCGCTGGGGGCGCCTCACGCGCGGCCCCGGTGGAACCCCCTGTTCGACGCTCACCTCGGAGGAAACGCCCCGCACCGCCCCTAGCGCACGCTATTTCTATGAAGCGTAGAAAGTATACTAAGGTTCATAGAAACAACGTGAGCCGACCGAGGGGCACCCACATGTCCGACCCATCCGGGCCCGAACCCGACCGCGGAAAGAAGCAGGCGAACGCACGGCCCTCCCCGGGCGAGAGGCGCGAGCGGGGGCGCGCCCCGGACGAAGGCGGCGGCGGTTCGTGGCGGGGCCTGCTGTTCGTCGGCCTGGCCCTGGTGGTCGTCGCCGGCCTGCTCGTGGCCAACCGGGTCATGGACGACCGGGTCATGGACGACCGGGTCATGGACAACCAGGTGGAGGGTCCAGCGGCCGACTCCACTCCCGAGACCACCGCCGAGGCCGACGAACAGTCCTCCGACCACCGGGAGTCCAGGCCCCTGCTGGCCCGTCAGGACCCCGAGGACCCCACCGCGATGGGCGACGTCGACGCGCCCGTGGTCATGGTGGCCTACTCCGACTACAACTGCCCCTACTGCGGCCGCTGGACCCGGGAGACCCAGCCCGAGCTGATGCCCTACGTCGAACAGGGGGACCTGCGCATCGAATGGCGCGACTTCCCCATCATCACCGGCTCCTCGGAGACGATCTCCCACGCCGCCCGGGCCGCCGGTATGCAGGGCAGGTTCTGGGAGTTCCACGAGACCTACTTCGCCTACGAGGAGAAGTTCGAGGGTGAGGCCCTCGAAGAAGCGTTGGACCAGATCGTCGCGGAGCTCGGCATGAACCCCGAGCGCTTCGAGGAGGACCGGCACAGCGACGAGGTCGCCGAACTGGTGAGCCGCGACTTCGCGGAGGCCCAGGGGATAGGGGTCACCTCCACCCCCGCCTTCCTCGTCAACGGCCAGCCGCTCATGGGCGCCCAACCGCTTCCCGTGTTCGAATCGGCCATCGAGAACGCCCTGGCGGACGCCGGGAGGGGCGACGATGGCTGACGTCGGTTTCGTCGCCGCCCTGGCGGGCGGTGTGCTCGCCCTGTTCAGCCCGTGCAGCGCCCTGCTGCTCCCCTCCTTCTTCGGGTACGCGTTCCGCGACCCGCGCCGTCTCCTGGCCCGCACCGGCGTGTTCTACCTGGGCCTGTGCACCACACTGGTTCCGCTGGGGGCGGGATCGGCCATGGCCAGCCGCCTCTTCTACGGAGAACGCGAACTCCTCATCACCATCGCGGGCTCGCTCGTCATCGCCTTCGGCGTGGCGCAGATCATCGGCTTCGGGTTCTCCTCGGGGCTGGCCCAGCGCCTCCAGGGGCGCTTCTCCGGTCGCACGAACACCGTCTCGGTCTTCGCGCTGGGCGCGGTGTACGGGTTCGCCGGTTTCTGCTCCGGGCCGATCCTCGGCGCGGTCCTGACCGTCGCGGCCACCGGCGGCCCCATGCGCGGGGCCCTGCTCCTGGCGGTCTACGCGCTGGGGATGGCGGGTCCGCTGTTCGTGCTGGCGCTGCTGTGGGACCGCTACGACCTGGGGGAGAAGCG
>NZ_JAAXPG010000065.1 GCF_012396365.1 Nocardiopsis alborubida
AGGCCCCATCACCGACACACCACCACCCGCGAGCGGGCCCGGCCGCGACACCGACACTCCCCCGCCCGGAGGCGGACCCGACGGACCACCCGCCGGACCACCCGCCGGGCCGGTCAAGGACGACCCGCCAGCCACCAACCCCGACCGAGGACCCGACACACCCGCACCCAAGGACACACCCGCACCCAAAGACACACCCGGACCCACACCCACACCCGCGCCCAAGGACGGGCCGCTGCCCCCGCCCTCGCTGAACAAGGACCTGGCCGAGGTCTTCGGCCGCCACAACGACGAATTCCTGGCCCCCTACAACCCCGCCAGCCCCATCGGCGCGGGCGCCTTCGACAACGCCGCCAAAGCCGCCGCCGCGCGCAACGACTTCGCCGACCTCTTCGCCCGCAACTTCGGCGACCACCTCGGCGAGACCGCCGCACGCGACCTGGGACGCGACTACGCCGACACCCTCGCCGCCCACTGGAACAACCCCGCCCTGGGCCAACACCTACGCGAGACCATCGGCGACCGCCTGCCCCCACACATGCGCGACCACCTCGCCGACGTCCCCGTCAACCTGCAAAAACCCCTCAACGACTACTTCTCCAAAGCCAGCACCTACGCCCAACAAACCGGCGGCAACATCGGCACCGGCGCCCTGGAGGGCTACCTCGGCGAAGGCCTGGGCAGCATGGCCGACGGACGCGGCTGGGAAGCCTCCGTCTGGTCCGCCACCTCAGGCGCCTCCCAAGCAGGCATCCAACAAGGCGCCACCGACGGCGCCCTGCACGGCATCGACCTGTTCAGCAACAAAGACAAACCCGACCTCAACACACCCCCGCCCCAGACCGAGAGCAACGGTTCCGGCAACCGGACCGACGAACGCGCCGACTCCGACGGCACCGCCCCTTGGTGGCGCGGGGACGACGACCCCGGTCAGGGCGGTGACCGGACTCCCGAGCACGGTGGCGACAGCTCCCCCGCACCCGCGTCCGGCGACCGGTCCTCCGAACGCGGCGGTGACGGACCCCAACGGGGAGACGACCGCGACAACGGACCCGCCCCGACCCCGCAGGACGACGAGCAGTCCCTGTACGACAGCGACTCCGACTACGACAGCGACGGATCGTCCGTCTTCGACCGGGACGAGAACTCCTCCCCCTACGACAGCGACGACGAGGCCTCGCTGTTCGACACCGACGAGGTCGCCCCCCGACAGGACACCACCACAGCCAAGGCGGACAAGGAACCCGGCCCCGACGCGCCCTCCGTCCCGGGGCCGCGGGACGAGCCGCGGGGAGCGGACTCCCCCGACCCCAGGGCCAGCGACGACCCCTTGCGAACGGGCGCGAGCGACGACCCCCTGGCCGTCGACTTCCTCAACGCCATCGTCCCCGACAACCCCATGGCCACCCCGCCCCCCGGCACCGAACAGACCACGCCGAACACCGGCGACACCAACCCCGACAACCGCTCCGCTCCCGAACCGGAGCAGCAGCACAACATCGCTCCCGTCGCCGTGGCGCCCCCAGTCGGCCAGGCCTCCCCGCCACCCGCACCCGCCCCGCAGAACCCGGCCTCCGACACCGGCCAACGCTCCACACCCACCGAGCGCAACACCGGTGAACGCTCACCCCAACGCACCAACGACACCACCACCCCGGACACCGCCGCACGGCAAACGACCGGTGACGACCTTCAGACCGTCACCACGGCCCCCCCGCCCGCACCGCAGACCGAGAGCACCGGGCAGGACGAACAGGTCACCTCGACGGACGAACAACACGCGAACCCCCGTACCCCGACCGCCTCCGACTCGCCCTCCCCGGCCGACGCCCCGCTTCCCCCGTCCCCCGCCACTGAGAGCGGACCGCCCCAGGACACGGAGGACACCGGGCACAGCCCGTCCGAACGCGGTGGCGAACGGCCCGAGGGCCGCGACGAGGACACCTCCCGCGACGACGACCGTTCCCAGGACCGCGACAAGGACCAGTCCGGCGACAGCAGTGACCGGTCCGGCGACGGCGAGCGGTCAGGCGAGGAGAGCGGCGACCGCTCCGGAGACGGCAAGGACCAGGGAGACCGGGACCGGTCCGGGGACGAGAAGGGCGACGGATCCGACGACACCGGGTCCGGCCACGGGGAGGCCCCCGCCGAGGAGGCGGACGGCCAGGATCAGGACGGCGAGGAGAGCCGCAAGGACGCCCCCGCCGAAGCGGGCGAGACGCCCGGAGCGGCCCTGTCCCAGAACACGGACGGTGTCCCGCAGGGTCAGGAGACGCCGCGGCCCCGTCCGGAACCGCTCCCCGACGGGGAAGCCGGTCCGGAGCGGAACGGCTCGCCCTCTCCCGCCGCCGTGGAGCCCCCGTCCATGGCCGACAGCCGGGAGAACGCAGCTCCACCGACGGAGGACAGCGGGACGCCGGTACCGGACGCCGGGGACACCCCGCCCGCCGCCGGACCCGACCGCGCGGCGGACAGCGGTGCCGACACCCCCGCAGAAACACGCACCGACCCCACCATCGACCCGGAGGCCGACGCCCGCGCCGCGTCGGTCCTGGACCGCCTGCCCGAACTCACCCGGGCCCTCACGGACAAGGACATCCCCAAGGCGCGGGCGCTGGGCGCCGAATTCTGGAGGCAGCTGCGACCGGCCGGCGGCCCGCTCCCGGAGAACCGCTCCATCCGCGAGGCGCACACGCTCGCGCAGGCACTGGTATACGTCCTCTCCGACCCCTCCAACAGACGCGTCCCGCTGAGCGGCGCATCCATCCCTCCCGAACGCGTCCAAGACGCCGAGGTCCTGACCCGCGGCATCGACCGCCACCTCCGAGACCGCCACGACCCGGTCCGCGCCCGGCTCTGGCAGTCCGGCGGGCAGCTCACCACGGACTACGTCCGCCACGCCATGCAGGACCCCGCCGACCGGGGCCCCTCCCCCTACAGCGCACCGGACACGGTGAAAACCGTCAACACAGCGCGGGTGGACGGCGATGGAGGCGCACCGGCCTCGGGAGGACGGTCCGGGGAGTCGTCGACGCCGGGCCGGAGCGAGGGTCCCGGATCGCGCGCGGCGGACGGGGACACCGCGGCCGAGCTGGCGACCCCGGGGACCACCTCCGGCACGAGCGTCTTCGCCGTGACCGACATCGCCGGAGAGGTACGGGACCCTGACGAGGACGGCACCGGGACGAGCGGCGCCGACCTCGACTCCATGGTCCGCGACCTGGAACTGGCCGACAACGGCCCCGCCGCGTCCGGGTCCGGAACGATCCGCCGGCTGCCGACCGGTGCCGAAGCCGACCACTACGGCGACCTCCTGCACGACCCCGACTACAACCCCAACACCTTCGACGCGCTCCCCACCGCGACCCAGGACGCGGTCTCCACCTACACCCGCTCCCCCTGGCTGAACGACTTCGCGCGTCTGCACCCGTTGAACGAGGCGACGGTGCAGGCCGAACTGGACCGGATCCGGGACGAGAGCCGACCCCACCCCGGATGGCAGATCTACGAAATCGGCGACGGCCGATGGCCCGACCTG
>NZ_JAAXPG010000066.1 GCF_012396365.1 Nocardiopsis alborubida
CGCCCCACCTCTCGTCCCCGCCCCCGAACCCCCGCACGCCCGACACGGGGACCAGGGCACACCGGCCGGTCGGCGACACTGGAGGCATGCCTTCCGTTGCCCTCGACGGCGATCCCGTACCGAGCACCGGGGAACTGCCCGGGCAGTCCCTCGCCGAACTCGGCGGGCGGCCCCTCGGGTTCTACGTCCACGTGCCCTTCTGCGTCACCCGCTGCGGTTACTGCGACTTCAACACCTACACGGCCGAGGAGCTGGTCTCCCGCGACGGCACCGCCACGGCCTCCCGCGAGACCTACGCCGACCAGGCGATCGCGGAGGTCGCGCTGGCCGACCGGGTCCTGACGGGGGAGCGCCCGCCGGTCAGCACGCTGTTCGTCGGCGGCGGCACGCCCACCCTTCTGTCGGCCGAGGACCTGGGCCGCGTCGTCGCCGCCGTACGCGAGCGCTTCGGGTTCACGCCCGACGCCGAGCTGTCCACCGAGGCCAACCCCGAGACGGTCACGCCCGACTACCTCGCGCGGTTGCGCGAGGCCGGGTTCACCCGCGTGTCCTTCGGCATGCAGAGCGCCCGCGAGCACGTGCTGCGGGTGCTGGAGCGCGGTCACACGCCCGGCCGCCCCGAGCAGTGCGTGGAGTGGGCGCGGCGGGCCGGGTTCGAGCACGTCAACCTGGACCTGATCTACGGCACCCCCGGGGAGGCCGACGAGGACTGGCGGGCCTCCCTGGAGGCCGCGGTCTCCGCGGGGCCCGACCACGTCTCGGCCTACTCGCTCATCGTCGAGGAGGGCACCCGCCTGGCCGTCCGGGTGCGCAGGGGCGAACTCGCCGAGCCCGACGACGACACGATGGCCGACCGCTACCTCATGGCCGAGGAGGTCCTCACCGCGGCAGGGTTCAGCGCCTACGAGGTGTCCAACTGGGCGCGCACCGAGCAGGGCCGCAGCAGGCACAACCTCCTGTACTGGACCGGCGGCCACTGGTGGGGCGTGGGCCCGGGCGCGCACAGCCACGTGGGCGGCACCCGCTGGTGGAACGTCAAGCACCCGGCCGCCTACGCCGCCCGTCTGGCCGCCGGGGACAGCCCCGGCCTGGCCCGCGAGGTGCTCACCGAGGAGGAGCGCCGCTTCGAGCGCGTCCTGCTGGAACTGCGGGTGGAGGGCGGGTGCCCGCTGGACCTGCTCGAACCGCACGGCCGCGACGCGGCCGAGCGGGCCGTCGCAGAGGGCCTGCTGGACGCGGACGCCCATGCGGCGGGCCGCGCGGCCCTCACCCTGCGCGGACGCCTGCTCGCCGACGCCGTGGTGCGCGACCTCACCTGAGCCCCTCCGGACGGGTCCGGACACGTGAGGGGGGCCGGCCGACGGCCGACCCCCCTCACGCTCGCCGACGTGCCGGGCTACTTGACCCAGCTGACGTTGAACGGGTAGCGGTACCACTCGCCCCGGTTGGCGGCCACGCCGCCGATGACGCCGAGGACGATGGCGGCGACCCAGCAGATGAACCAGGTCAGGAAGCCGATGATGACGATCATCAGGATGCTGGAGACCACGTAGCCGATCATGATCAGGAGCTGGAAGTTCAGCGCCTGTGCCGCCTGGTTGCGGACGAACGGCGACTCGTCCTTCTTGACCAGGAAGATGATCAGCGGCAGGATCCAGCCGAGGATGCCGCCGCCCACGTGGGCGAACATCGCCATCTGGCGCTCTTCGGCGCTGGGCTGGCCGGTCGTGGCCGAGGAGGGGCCGTAGGCGCCGTGCGGAGGCTGGCCGTAGCCGTAGGGGGACTGGTAGCCGCCGGTCTGCTCGTACCCGGGCTGGCCGGGGTATCCGCCGGAGGGGTCCTGGTAACCGGACTGCCCCGGGTATCCGCCGGGCTGGCCAGGCGGGGGCGGGTAACCGCCCTGCTGGTAGCCGGGCTGACCACCGGTGGGGTGACCGTGCTGGGAGGGGTAACCGCCGGAGTCCTGGCCGGGCTGCTGGCCCTGGCCGTAGGGGCCCTCGGGAGGGTTGTTGGGATAGGACATGTTGGGTTCCTTCGTGCGGATGCGCTCGGACTGCGTGCGGGAGCGGATCACTTCAACAGGCGGATGCTCACCGGGTAGCGGTACCACGTCCCCTTGTTGGCGCCGTTGGCGCCCATGACGCCGAACACGATAGCGACGACCCAGATCAGGGCGATCAGGAGGGATCCGATCCAGGACAGGTCTGGGAAGAAGATACCCAGGCCGATGAAGGCCACCCATGCGAAGACGTAGGGGATCAGCAGGGTGAGCTGGAAGTTGGCCGCCTCGGCCGCGTGGTGGCGGACGAACGGCGACTGGTTGCGCTTGGCGAAGTAGATGGCCAGCGGCGGGATCCAGCCCAGGCAGGCGATCACGAAGCCGGACAGGTGGGCGAGCATGGCCACGAGCGTGCTGTTGTCGCCGCCCGGGGCGCCCTGCTGGGGCTGGCCCTGGACACCGGGCTGTCCGTACGCCGCGGGAGCGCCCGGGTAGGGCTGCTGACCCGGGGCGGGTTGGCCGTAGGCGCCCTGGTGGGGCTGACCGAACTCGGGCTGGGGCTGCTGGGGCTGGCCGTAGGGCTGCTGCTGGCCGTAGTCGGGCTGCGGGGCGTATCCGGGCTGGCCGCCGGAGGGCTGCGCTCCCGGGGCCTGGCCGTAGCCCTGCTGGCCCTGGTCGGGCTGCGGGGCGTACGGGGACTGCGCGCCCGAGGGCTGCCCGTAGGCGGGCTGCTGGCCGTAGGCCGCCTGCTGCCCGTACCCGGGCTGCTCGGGGGCTCCTTCGGGCGGGGCGAAACCGGGCTGCTGCTGACCCGGGGCGGGTTGGCCGTAGGCGCCCTGGTGGGGCTGGCCGTACTCCGGCTGGGGCTGCTGGGGCTGGCCGTAGGGCTGCTGCTGGCCGTAGTCGGGCTGCGGGGCGTATCCGGGCTGGCCGCCGGAGGGCTGTGCCGCCGGGGTCTGGCCGTATCCCGGCTGGGCTCCGGAGGGCTGCTGGCCGTGGTCCTGGTGGCCCTGGTCGGGCTGCGGGGCG
>NZ_JAAXPG010000067.1 GCF_012396365.1 Nocardiopsis alborubida
TCCGATCTCCCCGTGCCCGGCACCGCCCGCGCGGGCTCAGCCGCGCAGCCACACCGCCGTCTCGGCGGGCAGCGTCAGGGTGCCCCCGGCGGGCTCGCCGACCGGACCGCTGGCCACGAGCACCTCGCCGTCGGCCGCGAGTTCCACGGCCTCCCCGGTGAGGTTCACCGCGACGCGCACGCCCGGCTCGCGCTCGAAGTACAGCACGCCGCCGGGCGCGTCCAGCCAGGCCATGGAGCCGTCGCCGAGCGCGTCCAGCTCCCGGCGCAGGCCCAGCGCCTTCGTGTACAGCTCCAGCGTGGAGCCCTCCACGCCGCGCTGGGCGGCGCGCGAGAGGGCGCCCCAGCCCTCGGGCATCGGCAGCCACGGGACGCTGCCCGCGGGACCGAACCCGTGCGGGGCCTCGTCACCGTCCCACGGCAGCGGCACCCGGCAGCCGTCCCGGCCGCGGTCGGTGCGGCCCGACCGCTCCCAGGTCGGGTCCTGGAGCGCGTCCTCGGGCAGGTCGGTGACCTCGGGAAGGCCCAGTTCCTCGCCCTGGTAGATGTACACCGAGCCCGGCAGGCCCAGCATCAGCAGCGTCGCCGCGCGCGCACGGCGCAGCCCCTGCTCACCGCCGCCGAAGCGGGTCACGTGGCGGACCACGTCGTGGTTGGACAGCACCCACGTGGTGGTCGCGCCCACCGCGGTGTTGGCCGCCAGGGACACGTCGATGACCTCGCGCAGGCGCCCGGCGTCCCACGGCGCGGTCAGGTACTCGAAGTTGAACGCCTGGTGCAGCTCGTCCGGGCGCAGGTAGCGGGCCACCCGCTGGGCGTCCTCCACCCACGCCTCGGCCACCAGGGCGCGGTCGCCCGGGTACTCCGCGGCGATCCGGGCCCAGCGGCGGTAGATCTCGTGCACGCCGTCCTGGTCGAAGTAGGGCAGCGAGGTGCTGCCGTCGAGCATGTCGGCCTTGGCGTCCTCGGCGATGTCGGGCATCGCCGGGTCCTTGACCATGCCGTGCGCGACGTCGATGCGGAACCCGTCCACGCCCCGGTCCAGCCAGAAGCGCAGCACGTCGTCGAACTCGTCGTGCACCTCCTGGTTGGTCCAGTCGAAGTCGGGCTGCTCGGGGTCGAACAGGTGCAGGTACCACTGTTCGGGTGTGCCGTCGGGCCGCTTGAGGCGGGTCCAGGCCGGGCCGCCGAAGATCGACTTCCAGTTGTTCGGCGGCTCCTCCCCGTCGGGCCCCCGCCCGTCCCGGAAGACGTACCGCGAGCGGGCGCGGTCGCCCGGCTCCGCGGCCGCGGCCTCCCTGAACCACGCGTGGGCGGAGGAGGAGTGGTTGGGGACCACGTCGATGATCAGGCGGATGCCCATGCCGTGGGCGGTCTCCAGGAGGGCGTCGAAGTCCTCCAGGGTGCCGAAGCGGGGGTCGACGTCGCGGTAGTCGGCGACGTCGTAGCCGCCGTCGGCGAGGGGGGAGACGTAGAACGGCGTCAGCCAGATCGCGTCCACGCCGAGCTCGGCCAGGTGGGGGAGGCGCTCGCGGATGCCGGCGAGGTCGCCCTCACCGTCACCGTTGGAGTCGGCGAAGCTGCGGACGTAGATCTGGTAGATCGCCGCGTCACGCCACCAGTGCGACTGAGGCTCCATCAGCGGGGGTCCTTCCCTGTGACGAGTGCAATTTCTTGCGCAAGATTACCGCCAATTTTCGGCCATGTGACGACGATCTCGACTAGAGTTGCGCCCATGGGTCCACGACTTGCCGACATCGCGCGGCACGCAGGCGTCAGCGAGGCCACCGTCTCGCGGGTGCTCAACGACAAGCCGGGCGTCGGCAGCGACACCCGCAAGGCCGTTCTGACGGCGCTGGACGTCCTCGGCTACGAGCGCCCCGCCCGGCTGCGGCAGCGCTCCGCGGGACTGGTCGGCATGGTCATACCCGAACTGGAGAACCCCGTCTTCCCGATGTTCGCCCAGGCGGCCGAGGGAGCGCTCGCCCAGCGCGGGTACACGCCCGTACTGTGCACCCAGACACCCGGCGGGATAACGGAGGACGAGTACGTGGAGCTGCTGCTGGAGCGCAACGTCTC
The DNA here is from genome assembly GCF_012396365.1 of Nocardiopsis alborubida. Lineage (GTDB taxonomy): Bacteria > Actinomycetota > Actinomycetes > Streptosporangiales > Streptosporangiaceae > Nocardiopsis > Nocardiopsis alborubida. The sequence continues at coordinate 2,079 of NZ_JAAXPG010000067.1, forward strand.
CGGCATCCTCTTCGTCTCCGGGCGCCACGCCGACACCACCGCCCCCCACGAGCGCTATCACGCCCTGGTCTCGCGCAGACTCCCGATCGTGCTGGTCAACGGGTACGCCGACGCCATCCCCGCCGCCTTCATCTCCTGCGACGACCGGGAGGCCGGGCACCTGGCCGTCAACCACCTGGTCGCCCTCGGCCACACCCGCATCGGCTTCACCAGCGGGCCCGAGCGCTACGTCCCGGTCCGCCGCAAGCTCGACGGGTACCACCAGGCCCTGGCGCAGCACGGCCTTGACGGCGAGGACCTCGTGGAGCTGTCGCTGTTCGGGGTGGAGGGCGGCCACGCCGCCGCCACCCGGCTGATCGAGCGCGGCGTCACCGCCATGGTCTGCGGCTCGGACATGATGGCCCTGGGCGCCATCCGCGCCGCGCGCCAGCGCGGTCTGCGCGTCCCGCGGGACTTCTCGGTGGTGGGATTCGACGACTCCCAGCTCATCGCCTTCACCGACCCCCCGCTGACCACCGTCCGGCAGCCGGTCAACGCCATGGCGCTGGCCGCCGTGCGCGCCCTGTGCGACGAGATCGCCGGGCACCCCGTCTCCCACACCGAGTACGTCTTCGACCCCGAGCTGGTCGTCCGCGGCTCCACCGCCATCGCCCCCGCCAGGAACCCGGCCCCCGTCACCCAGATCGACGCCGCCCCCGCGCGCACCCGGGTGGAGCGCCCCCGGGCGGAGCGCCCCCGGGTCTGACCGCGTCGGGCAGCTCACGGCGCTGGTCCCCGTCGCACCCGTACCCGTCGGCCAGGGCGCGCAGCCGCCGCGCGTCGCGCCGGGGGTCCCCGCCCTCGTGCAGCGGCACGAACCCGTGCGCGGCG
>NZ_JAAXPG010000068.1 GCF_012396365.1 Nocardiopsis alborubida
TCCCTGTACGACAGCGACTCCGACTACGACAGCGACGGATCGTCCGTCTTCGACCGGGACGAGAACTCCTCCCCCTACGACAGCGACGACGAGGCCTCGCTGTTCGACACCGACGAGGTCGCCCCCCAACAGGACACCACCAACGAAAAACCCGACAGGAAACCCGACCCCGACACCCCCTACATCCCAGGACCGCGCAACGATCCCCTGAATCTGGGATCCCTCGACCCCAAATCCGGCGACGACCCCTTCCATCCAGGGATGAACGACGGCCACATCACCGTCGACTTCCTCAACGCCATCGTCCCCGACAACCCCGGCGACCGCTCCGCTCCCGAACCGGAGCAGCAGCACACCCCCTCACCCGTCGCCGTGGCACCCCCGGTCGGCCAGGCCTCCCCGCCACCCGCACCCGCCCCCCAGAACCCGCCCTCCGACACCGGCCAGCGCTCCGCACCCACCGAACGCAACAGCGGCGAACGCTCACCCCAACGCACAGGCGGCGACACCCGCACCACGGATCCGTCCGCCAACCGGTCACTCCACGAAGGCGGCAGCCCCCAGATCGCCACGGAGAGTGCCCCGCCCGCACCGGAAACCGAGACCACCGGCAACACCACCGGGCAGGACGGCCCCGGCAACTCGACGGACGAACAACACGCGAACCCCCGTACCCCGACCGCCTCCGACGCCCCCTCCCCGGCCGACGTCCCGCTTCCCCCGTCCCCAGTCACCGAGAGCGGGCCGCCCCAGGACACGGAGGACACCGGGCACAGCCCGTCCGAACGCGACGGCGAACGGCCCGAGGGCCGCGACGAGGACACCTCCCGCGACGACGACCGCTCCCGGGACGGCGAGAGGGACCGGTCCGGGGACGGGAACGAGCGGTCGGGCCAGGAGAGCGGCGACAGCTCCGGAGACGGCGGGGATCGGGGCGACGGAGACCGCTCAGGGGAGGAGAAGGGCGACGGGTCCGACGGCGAGAAGGGCAGGGACGGCGAACGCGCGGACGACGACGCCGAGTCCGTGCACGAGGAGGAGTCCAGCGACGCGGAGGACGGCCAGGAGCGGGACGGCAGCGACGGACGTTCGCCCCAACGCACCGACGACAACCGCACACCGGACTCCTCCCCCCGGCGTTCGATCGGCGACGGTGCGCACACCGCCGAGAGCACGTCACAACCGGATACCGCGCCCGCAGCTGAGCAGCGGACCGCATCGGAGGACGTCCCGCCGTCTACGCCGCCCGTCACCGAGACCGGCGACGGCCGGCACGGCACCGGGTCCGGCCACGGGGACGCCCCCGCCGGAGCGGGCGAGACGCCCGGGGCGGCCCTGTCCCAGAACACGGACGGTGTCCCGCAGGGTCAGGAGACGCCGCGGCCCCGTCCGGAACCGCTCCCCGACGGGGAAGCCGGTCCGGAGCGGAACGGCTCGCCCTCTCCCGCCGCCGTGGAGCCCCCGGCCACGGCCGACAGCCGGGAGACCGAGGCCCCGCCGACGGAGAACAGCGGGGCGCCGGTACCGGGCACCGGGGACACCCCGCCCGCCGCCGAGGGCACGGCGCCCGACACGACCGAGGGCACGCCGGTCCCCACGCAGAGCACGGACACGGACACGCCTCCGGCACCGCCCGCCGCCGGACCCGACCGCGCGGCGGACAGCGGTGCCAACACCCCCGCAGAAACACGCACCGACCCCACCACTTCCGGGATCGACCCGGAGGCCGACGCCCGCGCCGCGTCGGTCCTGGACCGCCTGCCCGAACTCACCCGGGCCCTCACGGACAAGGACATCCCCAAGGCGCGGGCGCTGGGCGCCGAATTCTGGAGGCAGCTGCGACCGGTCGGCGGCCCGCTCCCGGAGAACCGCTCCATCCGCGAGGCGCGCACGCTCGCGCAGGCACTGGTGTACGTCGTCTCCGACCCGTCCGACAGGCGCGTCCCGCTGAGCGGCGAGTCCGTCCCTCCCGAACGCGTCCAAGACGCCGAGGTCCTGACCCGCGGCATCGACCGCCACCTCCGGGACCGCCACGACCCGGTCCGCGCCCGGCTCTGGCAGTCCGGCGGGCAGCTCACCACGGACTACGTCCGCCACGCCATGCAGGACCCCGCCGACCGGGGCCCCGCCCCCTACAGCGCACCGGACACGGTGACGACCGTCAACACAGCGCGGGTGGACGGCGATGGAGGCGCACCGGCCTCGGGAGGACGGTCCGGGGAGTCGTCGACGCCGGGCCGGACAGCGACGGACAACAACGCCCCCGCCGGGTCCGGGCCCGGGACCGGGACGATCCGCCGGCTGCCGACCGGTGCCGAAGCCGACCACTACGGCGACCTCCTGCACGACCCCGACTACAACCCCAATACCTTCGACGCGCTCCCCACCGCGACCCAGGACGCGGTCTCCGCCTACACCCGCTCCCCCTGGCTGAACCGCTTCGCGCGTCTGCACCCGTTGAACGAGGCGACGGTGCAGGCCGAACTGGACCGGATCCGGGACGAGAGCCGACCCCACCCCGGATGGCAGATCTACGAAATCGGCGACGGCCGATGGCCCGACCTG
>NZ_JAAXPG010000069.1 GCF_012396365.1 Nocardiopsis alborubida
TGGTGATGGGGGTGGGGGTGGGGAGGGTGTGCATCGTGTTTTTCCTTCTTCGTTGGCGGCGCTGGTGCGGCTCGCTGTTTCTGATGTTGGAAAAGCTACGTTGCGTTCAGGGTTGTGGCAACAGGGGATTTGCGAAGAAGTGTCGTATTCGCAGGTGGTGGCTGGGAAATTGTTGCAATGGTTCTGGGTCTAATGCAACAAGCCCCACTCCGGTCGTTGCAATGGGTGGGAGTTGAACGCTACGGTCGCCCGCCCTCGGCGATCACGCGCGAGGTGGTGCGCGACGGCGGCCCGGCGCGCCGCGGCATGGTGGTCCGGGTGCCGTCGTCGGCTCCGCTGGTATGGGTGCGGGACCGATCCCTTCCCGGCCGGTGCCGGCATCGCCGGTACCGGAGTGGCTGACCACCCCTCCCGGCCCTGCTGTGGCCGCCCCGCGCCGCTGGCGCAGGGCGGCCAGGCCCCTCGGGCGGGGCGACCGCGGTCAGAACCTGAGGCGCAGGGAGGGCGTGCGCCAGGAACCGGTGAAGACCGCCGGCGACGCCTCCGGGTCTTCGAAGTTCCCGATGCGCTGGCCCTGGAGGAGCTGAAGCGCTGGGAACCTGCCCTTCTCGAACAGGAGGATGTTCAGCGAACCGCCGTATTTGAAACAACCGATCTCCTCCCCCTTGTCCACGGCGACAGGGTTCTCGGGAGTCACCTTGGCGAATTCCGGCCTGAACTCCACGGAGGCGATCGAGTTCAGGCCGACGGGGACCATGCCGACGAGACAGTTGTCGTCCTCTCCCGTGGCGATGACCAGATAACCCCGGCGGAAGTACTCGAACATGCTGTAGTCGCACCCGTATCCGATGTTGCCCTTGTTGAGCAGTTCGGGGAAATTGCGCATTCCGTAGTAGACCCCGTCGATGTCGTCGCGTGATTCCACCACGCGCCCCGCGACGGGGGAGTGGTACCGGTGGTACGACTAGGGCAGCAGGATGCATGACACCGCGGTGCCCCCGACGAACCTGCTGGCGTAATCGGACCCGTCGAGCAGCTGCCTGACGTTCATGGTGACCGTCTTGACCGGGATCCGTGTCTCCTCGGTCAGTTCGTCGACGATCATGTTGATGACGCAGTCGGCCGGGGCGACCACCACGGACCCGTCCTCGGGCGCGTTGACCGGGCGCCTGCCCTCTTTGACCTCCCGGACGAAGAACTCGTTGAAGTTCCTGTAGCCGCCGGGCGGGACGACGTAGTCGTCCATCTTCGGCCCGAGCTCCCTCATCCACTCGTCCACCAGGCCGAGGGAGGCTTCGGAGTCCATGTAACGACCCTGCAGGTCCGTGAAGAGGGCGGTCATCCTGTACCCGGGGCCGGAGGTGACGAGGGCCATGCCGTAGTCGTTCTCGTAGCTGAGCCAGCTGAACCTCTCGATGTAGTCCAGCCCGCTGGAGACCCCCGGCCGCCACCTGTCCCACTCCCGGAAGAACTCGCACAGGTCGTTGACCGTCCTTCCGCGCCAGTCGTAGCGGACCTCCTCCGGTGCGTCCTCGGGGATCGGTTTCACGTGCCTGATCGCGGCGTCGTACATGGTGGCGAAGCCCTCGAAATCCTCCCTGTACCAGCTCTCGATCAGGTCGACGAACTCCTCGATGTCCTGGATCTCGCCCTTTGTCAACTTTTCTCCTCCGTCGTGTCTGCCAGATGTGCGCGACTTCGTCGCGGTGGTCGGGGATCACCCGCCGGGCTCGTTCTCAGCGGATGTGGAAAGCGGCCGAACGCGCGTGGTTTTTGCTCGAAGGGTCGCTGATCGACCGCGATGTGATCAGGGTGCGCGGCGTCGGATGTTCCCGGAGGGTGCGAGGTTCCAACCCCGGGGTGCATTTTTGCTTTTCCCGTGGCGGGGTTATTAAGAAATTCATAAGTTCCCGTAGTTACTTTATGCCTTTCGGGTATAATTTTCTGTATGGCGAAGAAAGGGCGCCGGGCCACGGAGGAAGAGCGGGAGTTGGCGATCCGGCTCATCGAGTCCGG
>NZ_JAAXPG010000007.1 GCF_012396365.1 Nocardiopsis alborubida
GTTCGGTGGCAGGAAGGGTGGGGTGGGCGACCTTGCGGCCGTGGGGGTGGGGGCGCTGGGATGGGTGGCATGGGGCACGAGGTGGTCATCGTCGTCTTCGACGGTGTGCAGAGTCTGGACGTGACGGGGCCGTTGGAGGTGTTCTGCGGTGCCGCTCAGGCGCAGGGGGCGCGTTACCGGGTGCGTACGGCGTCGTTGGGCGGTGGGGCGGTGACCTCTTCCAGCGGGTTGGGGTTGGTGCCGTCGGTGGCGTTGGAGCGGGTGGGGCGTGTGGACACGTTGGTGGTGCCGGGGGGTGAGGGGACCCGGCGCCCGGACGTGGGGTTGGTGGAGTGGTTGCGGGTGCACAGCGGTGGCGTGGGGCGGGTGGCGTCGGTGTGCACGGGGGCGTTCCTGCTGGCGCGGGCGGGGGTGTTGGACGGGTTGCGGGCCACGACGCACTGGGCGCACTGCGAGCGGTTGGCGCGGGAGTTTCCGCGGGTGCGGGTGGAGTCCGAGCCGATCTTCGTGCGTCAGGGGCGGGTGGTGACGTCGGCGGGGGTGTCTGCGGGGGTGGACCTGGCGTTGGCGTTGGTGGAGGAGGACCTGGGGCGTCAGGTGGCGTTGGCGGTTGCGCGTCATCTGGTGGTGTTCCTGCGCCGTCCGGGGGGTCAGGCGCAGTTCTCCGCGCAGTTGTCGGCGCAGGTGGCGCAGCGCCCGGCGGTGCGGGAGGTGCAGCACTGGATCGCCGAGCATCCCGAGTGTGAGGCGTCGGTGGAGGCGTTGGCGCGGCGGGTGGGGTTGTCTGCGCGTCAGTTCGCGCGGGTGTTCGCGCGGGAGGTGGGGTGTACGCCGGGTCGGTACGTGGAGCGGGTGCGGTTGGAGGCGGCGCGGCGGTGGTTGGAGGAGGGGGAGGCGTCGGTGGTGGCGGTGGCGCGGAGGTGTGGGTTCGGCACGGCTGAGGCGATGCGGCGGTCGTTCGTGCGCAATCTGGGGTGTCCTCCGGCGGAGTACCGGGCCCGTTTTCGGGGCGTGTGAGCGAGGTGTCCTCGCCGGTGGCGGTGGGGCGGAGGAAGGGTGTGGTGTGCGGTGCGTGCGGCGATCGTTTTGTTCGAGGGTGTGACCCTGTTGGACGCGGTGGGCCCCTATGAGATGTGGGCGGGGTTGCCTGGGGTGGAGGTGGTGTTCGTGGGTGCTGAGCGCGGGCCGGTGCGCGACAGTGGCGGGCGGGGAGCCCTGGTGGCCGACGCCGCGTTCGGGGAGGTGGGGGAGGCCGATGTGGTGTGTGTGCCGGGCGGCCCGGGGCAGGTGCGGCACATGCGGGGCGGCCCTCTGGTGGAGTGGGTGCGGGGGGTGGATGCCACCAGCAGGTGGACGACGTCGGTGTGCACGGGGTCGCTGATCCTGGCCGCGGCGGGGTTGTTGCGGGGCAGGCGGGCGACCTCGCACTGGTTGGCGGTGGAGCAGTTGGGGCGCTGGGGTGCGCTTCCCGTGAAGGAGCGGGTGGTGGCGGACGGCAGGTATGTCACCGCCGCCGGGGTGTCGGCGGGCATCGACATGGGGTTGGTGCTGGCCGAGCGGATGGCGGGGCGGGAGGTGGCGCAGCTGGTGCAGTTGGCCACCGAGTACGACCCGAGGCCGCCGTGGGAGGCGGGGTCGCCGCGGACCGCTCCGCCGGAGCTGGTGGCGCGTGCGCGTGCGCACTCGCGGTTCCTGTTGGAAGGCGCGTGAGCACTGCCCCCGGATGCCGGTGAGGCAATGGGGGGTGAGCACGGTCACGGGGCGGCGGGTGCGGGGGTGGGGTAGGAACACCGCACCTGTTTCCCCCCGAGGTGTAAGGAGTGTGTGGCCGTGGAGCATGTCGCCGCCGTGGATGCCAACGTGGACAGCATCGTGAGGCAGTACCGGGGTTTCGCGGACGGCTACGCCCAGGACGCGGCTCCGGCGTACGCGCGTATCGCCCGGGCCCTGGTCGAGGATGAGCGGGTGCTGGAGCTGGTGGCCTCCCTGCCCGCGGGCAACAAGCGCCAGCCCAACCTGTTGCTGGGTGCGGTGCGGTTCCTGGGTGGGCCGGTGGGTGAGTGGGCGGATTTTCGCGCTTGGCTCCTGGGGCACTGGGAGGCGGTGCGCACGGTGGTGTTGGAGCGCTACACCCAGACCAACGAGGTGCGCCGGTGCGCCACCCTGCTGCCCGTGCTGTCCTTGTTGGAGGGGCCGTTGGCGCTGGTGGAGGTGGGGGCGTCGGCGGGGTTGTGCCTGTACCCGGACCGGTACCGCTACTCCTTCGACGGTGGGGCGCCGATCGGTCCGGAGCGGAGTCCGGTGTTGCTTGAGTGTGCGACCTCGGGTGCGGTTCCGGTGCCCGAGCGGGTGCCGCGGGTGGTGTGGCGGGCGGGGATCGACCTGAACCCGTTGGACGTGCGCCGCGAGGAGGACGTGCGGTGGTTGGAGGCGCTGATCTGGCCGGGGCCCTATGAGGAGCAGCGGAGGGAGCGGTTGCGGGCGGCGGCGCGGGTGGCGGCGGCCGAGCCGCCGCTGTTGGTGGCCGGTGACCTGGTGGAGGAGTTGCGGGCGGTGGCGGCGCGGGTGCCCGCGGGGGCGCGGTTGGTGGTGATGCACAGCGCGGTGCTGGCCTATCTGGACGAGGCTTCGCGGGATGCGTTCGTGGAGGCGGTGCGGGGGTTGGACGGGCACTGGGTGTCGAACGAGGGTGCGCGGGTGCTGCCCGGGCTGGAGGGTCCGCGTCCGCGGGTGGACACCGATTTCGCGTTGGCGTTGGACGGGCGTGTGGTGGCCTTCGCCGGTGAGCACGGGCAGCGGTTGACCTGGGCGGGTTGAGGCGGATGGTGTGCGGCCCCGCCCCCGAACGCCTGGGGGAGGGGCCGCTGTCCGGGGCGTTCCTGTGGGGACCGGCCCGGGTCACTCGCGGGTTGCTCGGCGCCTGGTGGGGCGCTCCTTGCCAGCATCTTCGGCCCGAGTTGTCGGCGCGGCGGGGTTTTCGCTCATGTGGCCAGGTCCAGCCATTGTCCGACGGCCAGTACGCGCGTGCGCCGTCCGGCGTGCGCGCGGAACTCCTTCTCCGGGTCGCGGACCTCGGCGTAGCCCGCGATCTTGTGCGGCTGCTGTGCCTCGTAGTGCATCGGCACCGCGTACCGGGCGTCGAGGATCTCCGCGGCCGCGGCGGCCTGTCTGGGGTCCATCGCGGCGGGCAGTGGGCTCGGCGGTTGCAGGTGCGGTGCGTCGACCACCGCGCCGTTGGCGGGTAGGAACGCCGCGTCGAAGGGGCTGAAGCGGCGTGCGATGAGCCACCAGTAGCCGTGGAACATCGTGTCGCCGCCGTGGAAGAGCCGCTGCCCGTCGGCCTGCACCACCCAGTTCAGCTGTGGGTCGCCCAGTCCGTCGACGGCGGGGACCGCGGTGACGCGGAAGGGTCCGATCTCGCGGGTGGACCAGGCGTCCACGGTCTCGTTGGTCAGCCGGTGCAGGGCCAGTTCGCGTTCGGCCGCCAGTGTCGTCACGTTGTCCACGTCGTCGCCGTGTCCGGGTGCCGGTCGCAGCACCGGCGCCCCCGGTGTGAGTGCGTTGGCGAGGGCGGAGGCGTCGGTGTGGTCCCGGTGCAGGTGGGTGAGCAGTGCGGCGGTGGCCTTTCCGCTCGGCGCCGTCAGCCCCTCACCGCCCTTCCAGCCCGTGAACAGTGGCGAGAGGTCGTGCACGTGGTCGATCACCAGTCGTTCGCGGCCCGCCTGGATCTCCAGTCCGGCCCAGCCCAGTCGTCGTACCCGCATCTCGCACTCCTTCGTCCTGGTGGTTGCGGCAGAACTTAGCGTACGTTCGTTCACTAAAGCAATAGCGAACGAACGTACGCTATCCTCGTCGCATGTCACCACGACGCTCAGCGGCCGAGGCGCAGGCCACCAGGGGCCGCATCCTCAGCCGCGCCGCCGAGATCGCCTCCGAGGAAGGGCTGGAGGGCATCACCATCGGCCTGCTCGCCCAGGAACTGGAGATGAGCAAGTCCGGGGTGCACAAGCACTTCGGCAGCAAGGAGACGCTCCAGATCTCCACGCTGGACAAGGCTTTCGTGGACTTTTGGCACCGGGTGGTCGAGCCCGCGCTGGCCGAGCCGCCAGGTCTGCGACGGCTGCGCGCGGTGTGCGCCAACTCCGTGGGCTACCTGGAGGCGCCGCTGCTGCCCGGCGGCTGCCTGATGAGCGCGGCGATCACCGAGTACGACGGCCGCCCCGGCCCGGTCCGCGACGCGGTGGCCCAGGTGTGGTCGCGCTGGCGGGAGCAACTGCGGGCGGACCTGACCACGGCGGTGGAGAGCGGCGAGCTGCCCGCCGGGTTCGACATCGACCAGGCGCTGTTCGAGATCATCGCCGCCGGGCTGGCGCTGAACGCGGCCATGCAGCTCCAGCACGACGGGGCGGCCGCGGGCCGGGCCCGGCGCGCGATCGAGCGGGCGCTGGACCAGTCCTGAGCGCACGCCGCACCGGACCCCGCAGGGCCGGTGCGGCCCCGCCCCCGAGCGTGGGGGCGGGGCCGCACGCCTACCAGGGGTGGGGGTGGGCGTCGACCTCGGCGATGAGCCGGGCCTTGCGTTCGGGGGGCAGGAAGGAGGCGGTGAAGGAGTTGCGGGCGAGCTGGCGCAGCTGGTCGGCGTCCAGGCCCAGGTGGGTGTGCAGGGCCTGGTAGTTGTCGTGGACGTAGCCGCCGAAGTAGGAGGGGTCGTCGGAGTTGACGGTCACGAGCAGTCCGGCGTCCATCAGGGCGGGCAGCGGGTGCTGGGCCAGGTCGGGTACGGCGCGCAGGCGCACGTTGGACAGCGGGCACACGGTCAGCGGGATCTGGGTGGCGGCCAGGTGGGCGACCAGGCCGGGGTCCTCCAGGCAGCGGATGCCGTGGTCGATGCGTTCGACGCCCAGGAGGTTGAAGGCCTGCCAGACGTAGGAGGCGGGGCCCTCCTCCCCGGCGTGGGCGACGCGGCGCAGGCCCAGGTCGCGGGCGGCGGCGAAGACCTCGGTGAACTTCTCGGGCGGGTGGCCGACCTCAGCCGAGTCCAGGCCGACGGCGCTGATGTGTTCCAGGTGGGGGCGGGCCTGGTGGAGGGTGTCCAGGGCCTCGGCGGCGGGGAGGTCGCGCAGGAAGCACAGGATCAGGCTGGTGCTGATGCCGTGGGTGTGTTCGCTGGTCTTCAGGGCGGCCGTCAGGCCGTTGACGACGGTGTCCAGGGCGACACCGCGGCCGGTGTGGGCCTGGGGGTCGAAGAAGATCTCGGCGTGGCGTACGCCCTGGGCGGCGGCGCGGTCGAGGTAGGCGCTGGCCAGGTCGGTGAAGTCGGCCTCGGTGCGCAGGACGTCCATGAGGGCGTAGTACAGGTCCAGGAAGGACTGCAGGTCGGTGAAGGAGTAGGCGCGGCGCAGGGAGTCGACGTCGGGGTGGGGCAGGGTCAGGCCGTTGCGTCGGGCCAGGGTGAAGGCCAGTTCGGGCTCCAGGGTGCCTTCGATGTGGACGTGGAGTTCGGCCTTGGGGATGGGCATGGCGGTGGTCGCTGCCTTTGCGGTCGGGGTTGTGTGTTGGCCATTGTGGCTGATGGGTGGGGGCGCCCTGGCCGGGTCGGAGTGGGGCGTGGAGCACAGGTGAGGGCCCGGCCGCGCGGGGTGCGGGGCCGGGCCGGGTGGGCGCGCGGGTTACTTGCGGCCTGGGCGGTCGTCGCGGCCGGGGGTCCAGTTCAGGGCGCTGGCGCGTTCCATGAACTCCTCGACGGTCAGGTCGCCGCGGGCGAAGCGGTCGGCCAGGGTGCGGCGGGCCTCCTCTTCGGGTGAGGCGGGGTGCGGCGCCCAGGGCGGGCGGTGGCCGCGGCGGGTCAGGACGAAGGCCAGCGCGCCGATGAGGGCGATGGTGAGCAGGAAGAACATCAGGGCTCCGGGGACGAAGGCGGGCGGCCCCTGCCCCCAGTGGGGGTGGGCGGCCAGGGCGGTTGCTGTGGCGATGGTGTCCATGGGTTCACTGTGTCCGGGGCGGGGGGTCGCGGTCGTCACCCCGAGGGCGACACCTGCGCTGCGCTCGGGTGCGTAGGGCGCCTACGCCTGTGGTGTCACGACAGGGCGGGGGTGGGCGGCCTAGGGTCGTGGTGTGAGTGGTGACAGGCGTGTGCGCCGGGTGGTCGGGGATCTGGTGCTGGGTGTGGTGCTGGGCGCGGTGTCGGTGGGGTTCGTGCGCGGCCAGCTGGCGTGGCAGCGGCGCGGGGGCGGGCACGGCCCCTGGCGGGGCGGGCCGCCTGCGGGGTGGGATGTGGACTGGGGTGCGGTGGTGGTGCCCTGGTCGGTGTGGGTGGGCGTGGGGGTGTTGGTGTGCGCGGTGGCGGTGCGCCGTGTGTGGCCGGTGGCGGCGTTGGTGGTGGCCGCGGTGGGCGCGGCGGTGTTCGTGGGGGCGGGCCACCTGTTGGGGCCGGTGTTGGTGTTGCCCGCGCTGGTGGTGTTCTCGGCCGCGATCCGGTTGGGTGCGGGGGTGTTCTTGGCGTGGACGGCGCCGTTGGTGGTGGCGGTGGGGGTGGCCTCGCGGGTGCGTGAGCCCTGGTGGGGGTTGGCGGACGGCGGTGCTGTGGTGGGGGTGGTGTTCGCGGTGGGGGCGATGGCCTTTCCCGCGGGCGGCGGGATGTTCGTGCGTGCGCGGCGTGAGGCGCGCCGTCGCCAGCGCCAGGAGGAGGTGGAGCGGCACCGTTACGAGGAGCGGTTGCGTATCGCCCGGGAGGTGCACGATCTGGTGGGGCACAGCCTGTCGGTGATCAGTATGCAGGCGTCGGTGGCCCTGCACGTGGTGGATCGTCGGCCCGAGCAGGCGTCGGTGGCGTTGGCGGCGATCCGTGAGAGCAGCCGGTCGGCCCTGGAGGAGTTGCGGGGCACGCTGGCGGTGTTTCGGGGCGGGGCCGAGGTGGCGGGGCGGGGTCCGTTGCCGGGGTTGGGGCGTGTGGAGGCGTTGGTGGGGGAGTTGCGCGGGGCGGGGCGTCAGGTGGAGGTGGTGTGGGAGGGGGAGGCGGTGCGGGTGCCCGCGGCGGTGGACCACGCGGCGTTTCGGATCGTGCAGGAGGCGTTGACGAACGTGGTGCGCCATGGCGGTGAGGGCGCGTCGGCGCGGGTGCGGGTGGTGTACGGGGCCCAGGAGGTGCAGGTGTGGGTGGCCGATGAGGGAGTGGGTGTGGTGGGGCCGGTGCGTGAGGGGTCGGGGATCGCGGGGATGCGTGAGCGCGCGCGTGCGGTGGGCGGGTCGGTGACGGTGGGGTCCGGTGAGGGTGGCGGGTTCGTGGTGGGGGCGTCGCTGCCGTTGGGCGGTGAGCGGTGAGCGTGCGGGTGGTGGTCGCTGATGACCAGGCGTTGGTGCGGATGGGGTTGCGGGTGCTGCTGGAGGGGGAGGCGGACCTGGAGTTGGTGGGTGAGGCCTGTGACGGTGGTGAGGCGGTGGAGTTGGTGCGCCGGCTGCGTCCGGATGTGGTGTTGATGGACGTGCGGATGCCGGTGGTGGACGGGTTGGAGGCGTTGCGGCGGATCGCCGGGGAGGAGGCGCTGGCGCACACCCGGGTGGTGGTGTTGACGACGTTCGAACTGGATGAATACGTGTTCGAGGCGTTGCGTGCGGGGGCGTCGGGGTTCTTGATCAAGGACAGCGACCCGCAGGAGATGTTGGCGGCGGTGCGGGCGGCGGCGCGGGGCGAGGCGTTGTTGTCGCCGTCGGTGACGCGGCGGGTGGTGGCGGCGTTCGTCTCGCGTGAGCCGGGCGGGGGTCGGGTGCCGCGGTTGGAGGTGTTGACCGAGCGTGAGCGCGAGGTGGTGGGGTTGGTGGGTGAGGGGTTGAGCAACGAGGAGATCGCGGCCCGTTTGGTGGTCTCCCCGGCGACGGCGCGCACGCACGTGAGCCGGGCGATGGTGAAACTGGGGGCCCGGGACCGGGCGCAGTTGGTGGTGTTCGCCTTCCGGGCGGGGCTGGTGCGCTGAAGGGGACGCCGGGTAGGTTCGGCGGCGACCGTGTCGGGTGCGTCGAAGGGGTTGGCCGGATGGGCGTGGATGTGGCTGCGGTGCGGGCGGATACTCCTGGGGCTGAGGAGGCGGCGCATCTGGACAACGCGGGGTCGTCGTTGCCGCCGGAGGTGGTGGTGGAGGCGGTGGTGGAGCACCTGCGTCTGGAGGCGCGGGTGGGGGGTTATGCGGCGGCCGAGTCGGCGCAGGCGCGGGTGGAGGGGTTCTACACCGCCGCGGCGCGGTTGGTGGGTGCGCGCCCCGAGGAGATCGCGTTCACCGAGAGTGCGACGCGGGCGTGGGAGTTGGCGTTCGGGTCGGTGGTCTTCGCCGAGGGGGAGCGGGTGCTGACCACGGCCAGTGAGTACCCCAGTAACGCGTTGGGGATGGTCAAGGCGGCCCGTGAACGGGGTGTGCGGGTGCAGGTGGTGCCCGACGACGCCGACGGGGTGATGGATGTGGGGGCGTTGGAGCGCGAGTTGGAGCGGGGCGGGGTGCGGGTGGTGGCGCTCAACCACATGCCCACGCACAACGGGCTGGTCAACCCGGCTGAGCGGATCGGGGCGCTGTGCCGCAGGTTCGGGGTGTTGTTCGTGTTGGACGCGTGCCAGTCGGCGGGCCAGTGGGATCTGGACGTGGAGCGGCTGGGGTGTGACGTGTTGGCGGTGACGGGGCGCAAGTTCCTGCGCGGGCCGCGGGGGACGGGGTTCGTGTACGCGCGGTCGGGGGCGGATCTGGGGGAGCCGCCGGTGGTGGACGTGACGTCGGCGCACTGGGAGGGGCAGGGGTACCGGGTGCGCGCGGACGCGCGTCGTTTCGAGAGTTTTGAGCGCAACGTGGCCGGTCAGATCGGGTTGGGTGTGGCCGTGGACTACGCGTTGGCGGTGGGGATGGAGTCGATCCGGGAGCGGGTGGGCGCGTTGGCCGAGCAGGCCCGGGACCGGTTGGGGCGCCTGGCGGGGGTGCGGGTGCTGGACCGGGGGCTGGTGCGGTCGGGGATCGTGACCTTCGCGGTGGAGGGTGTGGCGGCCGAGGTGGTGCGTGCGGCGCTGGGGGAGGCCGGGGTGCGGGTGAGCGTGTCGCGGTTGTGGAACCAGGTGTGGGAGGACGGTGTGGGGGTGGACGAGGCGGTGCGGGCCTCGGTGCACTACTTCAACACCGAGGCCGAGGTGGAGGCGTTGGCGGGCGCGGTCAAGGGGTTGTAGGCGCGCTTTCGCGTGTGGTGCGCGGCGGCCGTGTCCGGGTGTGCGGTGGGTGTTCTCGGGGCGGGGGTCCTCACCGCGTCCCTGAGGGGGTGGGGGGAGAAGCCGGTGCTCCCGGGGCTGGAGCCCGGGCGCGGTGGGGGTGTGCCTGTAAGGGACGGGGCCGGTGTCCCTTAGTGGGCGGCGGGTTGCGGTGTCGGCAAAGCCCCGGGGGCGGTGCGGGTTCCTTCCCCGATGACGGCGGGGCCGGGACGTTGAAGGATCAGGGGCATGACTACCCCCGAACGCGGTTGGACCGCGGTGGTTCTTCCTCTTGTGCTCACGCTCGCCTGTACGTTCGCCGTGCCCCTGGTGGGCCAGCCTTTCGGCGCCCTGCTCGTGGTGCTCGCGGTCTACCTGTGGCGCCGTTGGGCGCGCCGCCCCTGGGCCGGGGTGGGGTTGGGGCTGACGTGGTCGGCGCTGCCCCTGTTTCTTGTGGGGGTGGGTGTGACGGTCGCGGTGCTGGTGGGCGCCAACGCCGTCTCGGTCGCGCTGGGGGCGGCCCGGTGGGTGCCCTGGGTACCCGACGACCTGGCCTTCCTGCCCGTGGCGGTCGCGATCATCGTCCTCGTGCAGGCTTTGCCCGAGGAGTTGTTGTGGCGGGGCAATCTTCACGACGTGCTCGCGGAGCGGATGCCGACGGGCGCGGTGGTGGCGGTGACCTCGGTGCTCTTCGGCGCGGTGCACGTCTTCTCCCAGAGCCAGGCGCAGGGGGCGTGGGAGGTGGCCCTGTACGCGGTGGGGGCGATGGCGCTGGGGTTGGTCTGCGCCGCGGGCCGGGCCCGGACGGGCACCCTGTGGATGGCTGTGGGCGTGCACAGCGGCTTCTACTTCGCGAACGGCTTCTTTCCCACCGAGGGGATCGTCTACGGGGTCCAGTTGCTTGTGCAGATCGTGGCCATGGGGCTGTTCGGGCTGGTGGTCCTGGTCATGCCCCGCCGCGGGGCCGCGTGAGGCGGGGTCCGGCCGCGCCCGGGTGTTGACGGTGCCCTTGGGGCAGGGGCCACACTCGGGTCCCATGAGCACCCCACAGCCCCCCGAGGGGCTTTCGCGGGGGGAGTTCGCCCGTGCGAGCGGGCTCTCCCCCAAGGCGCTGCGGTTGTACGAGCGTTCGGGTCTGCTGGTGCCCCACCGGGTGGGCGCGGGCGGGCACCGCCTCTACCTCGGTGCGCAGGTGGAGCGGGCCCGGCGCATCCGTCTGCTGCGCCAGATGGACATGCCCCTGGCGGTGGTGGCCGAGGTGATGGCGCAGGAGCGCGGGCAGGCCCTGGAGCGGGCCGAGGCGTGGTGGCGGGCCCAGGAGGAGGCGCTGCGTTCGCGGCGCGCGGCCCTGGCCGAGCTGCGCCTGTCCTGGGGCGGGGTGGTCGAGCGGGGTCCGGAGCCGGTGTGGCGGGTGCGCCGCGAACGCGTGGGTGCGGTCAAGGTGGCGGCGGTCAGGGCCCGTACCGACCAGCAGAACCTGGTGGGGACCTTCCACGCGCGTGCGCAGGCGCTGCGCCGCCACCTGGTGGGGCAGGGGGCGCGCCCCGGCCCCGGGTTCTGGGTGCTCTACCACGGTGCGGTGACCCCGGACGGGCCCGCGCCGATCGAGGTGGCGGTGCCCTTCACCGGACACGCCGAGCCCGAGGGGGAGACGGTGATCCGTATGGAGGCCGCCCACGTGCGCGCGGTGTGCGAGGTGGCGCGCGGGGACTGCTTCTATCCGCGGATCCTGGGCGCCTACCGGGCGGTGGAGCGGTGGATGCTCCAGTGCGGTGCGCACGCGGTGGGGCCGTTGCGTGAGGTGTATGAGGCTTCCTGGGACGAGGTGGCCGAGGACGCGGTGTTCGCGCTGGTGGCGCGGCCGATGAGGGAGGCGGGACGCGGATGAGCACGGTGGGCGCGGGCGTGGAGAGGTGGGTGGCGCACACCCCCTACAGCGATCCGGGCGGGTATGCGCGGGTGCTGGCGGACCTGCCGGGGGACGTGGCCGGGTTGGGGCGGGTGCTGCGCGGGGCGGTGGTCCACTACCGCAGCGGCGGGAGGCCCGCCTTCACCGGGGCGCGGCTGGCGGAGATCGACCACCGGTGGGTGGAGGCGATGCTGGCCACCGACCAGGCCCGCTGCCCGGGCCCGTGGACGCGGGCCCGGGCGCAGCCGCTGGTGGGGTGCTGTCGTGACTTCGCGCTGGTGACGGTGGCGGCGCTGCGGGAGCGGGGGGTGGCGGCGCGCACCCGGGTGGGGTTCGCCTCCTACCTGAACGACGGGTTCTGGACCGACCACGTGGTGAGTGAGTACTGGGACGGCGGGCGGTGGGTGTGGGCGGACACCCAGTTGGATCCGGCGCGGCCGTGGCCGGTGGACGTCATGGACATCGCGCGCGCGTCTGAGGCGCGGGGCGCGGTCTTCGCCAGTGCGGCGCAGGTGTGGCTGGCCCACCGTCGGGGGCGGGTGGACGTCGACCGCTACGGGGTGCACCCGGATCTGCCGTGGCGGGGTGCGGGGTTCGTGCGTGCCTATGTGTTGCTGGAGTTGGCGCACCGCCAGGGCGAGGAGGTGTTGCTGTGGGACACCTGGGAGGCCATGGAGGCGGGGGATGACGGTGTGTTCGACGAGGTGGCGCGGTTGTTGGTGGCGGCGGACGGCGGGGACGGGGCCGCCGAGCGGGAGTTGGCCGCCTGGTACGCGCGCGATGGTCGGTTGAACCCGGGCGGGCGGGTGCTGTGCACGTCGCCGTCGGGTTTCGTGGGGTGGGTGGACCTGGAGCGGCGGGTGGTCGAGCCCGGGTGAGCGGGGGGAGGCCGCTCTTCCCCCCGTGCGGGAACGCCACGGTTCACACGAGCAGGGAGACCAGCAGTGCCGGTAGTACCAGGACGAGCATGAGGCATCCTCCCGCCGCCGGGGTGGCCCTTCGGGATGCCGTGGCCTCCATGTCCGCGATCATGTGCTGCTGGGCCGGGCACCCCGGGGTCACGACGTCCTCGTGGCTGAACACGCGGCAGGGCAGCCCCGTCATGAACTCGGCGTCGTACTGGCGCCCGCACAGGGAACAGTGGGGGTCGTTGGGTTTCACTGGTGCGTGTTCCTCTCGTCGGCGGGGGGTCTGTGCGGTGCGGCCGCGTTGGGTCGGCCGTGGGGCGGGGCTCCAAGGCTCCTCTCGGACAGGGGCGGGGCCGGTGCGGGTCCCGGCCGCCCGGGCGGTGGGTTCCTGCGGTCGGTGCGGGGAGGCGTGGTCTCCCCGGTGGGGGCGGCCTCGTGGCCGGGGCAGAGGTCGCGGTGGGCACGAGGGGGATCGCGGGTCCCCGGTGCGGTTCAGTCGCGGGTGGTCAGAAAGGTGTGTTCGCGTACGGCGGGGGTGGGCTTGCCGGTGAATGCCCCGGCCAGCAGGCGGCTCGCCCCCGGCAGGCCGGTCAGGCGCAGGGCGAGGCGGCGCAGGAGCAGCTGGGCGCGGGTGGGGGGCAGGAACCAGCGGGCGGTGCGGCGGGCGGCGCGCTGGCGCTGTTCGACCTCGGGGCGCCACTGCTGCTCGTAGCGGCCCAGCCCCTCCTCGACGGTGGGGGCCGAGGCCAGGTGTTCGGCCAGGACGAAGGCGCCGCCCACCGCCAGGGAGGCGCCCTGGCCCGCGAGCAGGGAGACCGCGCCGCAGGCGTCGCCGAGCAGGACGGTGCGCCCCCGGCTCCAGTGGGGCACCACGCTCTGGGAGACCTGGTCGTAGTAGACGTGTTCGGGGTCGGGGCAGTGCTGGAGGGCGCGGGGGACCAGCCAGCCCAGGTCGGCGTGGGTGCGGCGCAGTTCGGCGCGCGGGTCGGCGGGCCGGTCGGGGGTGGGGCTGCGGTGCACGGTGAAGGCGGCCACGCGGCCGTCGCGCAGCCCGTACAGGCCCATCTGTGCGCCGATGGTGTCGGTGAGGTAGAAGCCGCCGTCGACCCGGGCGTGGATGTCGGGGTCGGTGAAGACGAAGGCGGCGGTGTGGAAGCCCAGGTAGCGCAGGTGGTCGGTTTCGGAGCCGAAGACCTGGGTTCGCACGGTGGAGTGGATGCCGTCGGCGCCCACGAGCAGGTCGCCGGTCAGGGTGTGGCCGCCGGAGAGGGTGACCTCGACGGTGTCGCCGTGGTCCTGGACGCGGCTCAGGGCCGTGTCGTAGCGCACCTGTACGTCGGGGGGCAGGGTCTGGCGCAGGGCTCGTTCGAGGTCGGGGCGCATGAGGGAGACCACGCCCAGGTGGGAGAACTGTTGGATGCCCAGCCTGGCGCGGGGGGTGCCGTCGCGGTCGACGAAGGTGGCGTGGTCGATGTCGTAGCCGAGTTCGCGCAGGCGGGGCAGCAGGCCCATGAGTTCGGCGGCCTGGTGGCCGGGGCCGAAGAAGTCGATCATGTAGCCCTGGGCGCGGGGTCCGGGGGCCCGTTCGAGGACGGTGACCTGCCAGCCGTGGGTGTGCAGGCGGTGGGCCGCGGCCAGCCCGGCGATTCCGGCTCCGCAGACGATCGCTCTCATGGGTGTGCTCCTGGGGTGTGGTGGGTGAGCAGGCGGCGCAGGACGGGTTCGATCTCGGTGGAGGTCAGGTCCGGGGTGAGCGCGCGGTGCAGCAGGATGCCGTCCAGGGTCGCGGCCAGGACGGTGGCGGTCTGGCGGGGTTCGGGGACGTCGGCGTGGGTGAGCCAGTCGGTCAGGTGGCGGCGCATCAGGTCCAGGACGCCGGTGACGGCCTCGCGCAGTCCGGGGTCGCGGGTGGCGGCCAGGTAGGTCTCGGTGACCAGGCGGGAGGCGGGGTCGTCGCCGGGGTAGCGGTCCAGGTCGCGCAGGATCAGCGCGAGTCCCTGTTCGGGTGTGGTGGTGGGGCCCAGCAGGTGGGCGGCCTCCTCGACGATGGCGGTGATGGCCTGGGTGGCGGCCTGGGTGAGCAGGGCCTGGAGGGAGGGGAAGTGGTAGTGGACCAGGCCGGGGCCCACGCCCGCGCGTTCGGCGAGTGTGCGGGTGCTGACCGCTGACCAGCCGCGTTCGCTGATGAGTTCGGCCGCTGCCCGGATCAGGCGGCCTTTGACGTCCTCGCCGCGTGGGGCCATGTGCGTTCCGCTTCCTGGTGGGTTGCCTTGGGCATCTGTCTTGGGCGAACGTATTGGTCATTCGCCCAATTTCGAGGATGGCACAGCGCCCGCCCCGGGACAAGCCCCGGGGCGGGCGCGCACGAAAAACGGGGGGTGTGAGGTCCCCCGTGGTCCTCACACCCCCCGTTCGGCCTCGCCGGGTCAGGCGGTGGCGCCGCCCTGGCCCAGGAGGATCTTGCGCGGCTGGGCCTTGGCCGCGACCGGCACACGCAGGGTCAGGACGCCGTCGGTGTGGTCGGCCTCGATGTGCTCGGTGTCCAGGTCCTGGCCCAGGCGCAGGCGGCGGGTGAGGGCCCCGGTGGGGCGCTCACCGACCAGGACGCGGCCCTCCTCGGACCGCTCGGGGCGCTGGGCGCGGACGGTGAGCACCGAGCCCTCCACCTGCAGGTCGATGTCGTCGGCGGGCACGCCCGGCAGGTCGATCCGGACCAGGAGCGCGTCCTGGGTGCGCACCGCGTCCATGGCGGCGCCGAGCGGGGCGGGAGCGGTGGAGGCGGTGACGTCGAAGGGGATGGTGCGGGTGAGAAGCATGGAAGAACCCCCGAAAAACCTCGGCTTGATGCTGATGGACTCAAGTTTATTGACGGCTTAGGGTGCGTCAAGGTGGTGTGGGGCACCCCACACGCCGACGCCCCGGGCCCCGACGCGCGCGGGGTCCGGGACGTGGGACGCGCGCTCAGCGGGCGCGGGCCAGGGTGATGATCTCGGGGCTGGGCGCGGCCAGGGGCGAGCGGTCCCAGTCGCCGAACCGCTCGGTGGCCCGCAGACCGGCCCGCTCCAGCAGCGCGTCCAGATGGTCGGCTTCCACGAAGCGCAGGGTGCTCACGGTGCTCAGAGGGCTGGAGGAGTCGGAGCGGGTGGTGGTGCTGGTGAAGGTCACCAGCCCCTCGGGGGTGGGCGCGGCGGCGTCGTGGACGTCGGTCACGCGTACGCCGTCGGGGGTGGTGACCTGTTGCGGGTGGTCGGGGGTCCACCTCCGCCAGGCACGTGCGGCCGGGTTGCGGGTCTCGAAGGCCACCAGGCCGCCCGGAGCCAGGGCGCGGCGCATCGCCTCCAACGCGGCGGTGGTCTCCTCGTCGGTGCGCAGTTCCTGGAAGGCGTGTCCGGTCATGGTGACCAGGTCGAATCCGTCGTCCCAGGTCTGGGTGGACAGGTCGCCGCGCACCCAGGAGACGGCGTCGGTGCGCCCGCGGGCCACCTCCAGCATGGCCCGAGCCGGATCCAGACCCGTCAGGTGTCCGGTGTGGCCGCTGGTGCGGGCGCGGTGGAGCAGCCGGCCGGTGCCGCATCCCACGTCCAGCACACGCGGGGCGGCCATGACCAGGTCCAGGTAGAAGTCGTCGCCGGGCCCCCAGGGGTCGAGGATGTCGTAGAGGGCGGCGACGTCGGGGGAGTCGTAAGGGTTGTGGGGCATCGCGCCAGTGTGGCAGCGGCGTTCGGAGGCGGTCACCGTGTTTTCGCCCGCCCCGGTCCGCGTGGGAGGAGGCCACAGCCGGCGGGGCCGCCCACCGTGTGAGCGCACCTTCGCGCGTGGGGGGGCGGCACGGGGCCGGGCGCTGTGCCGTGGCCCGCCCTCCCCTGGCAGGGGAAGGGGCGGACCGCGGCGTGGACGGGCTTTCCCCGTGCCGTTGGGGGCCGGGGCCCGTTCCCGGGTGAACGCCCGCGGGGGGCGTCCTTTCACCAGGGCTGGAGCAGGGCCTTGGCGGCGCGTTCGGCGTCGTCGAGGGTGTTGTACAGGTGGAAGGAGAGTCGGGTGCGGCCCCCGCGCTCGGTGGTGACCACCCCGGCCCGGGCCAGGCGCTCGGTGGCGCCGGGCAGGTCGACGCTGGTGATGGCCGAGTGGGCGGGTTCCTGGCCCAGGGCCGCACGGAAGTGGTCGGCCAGGGCGGTGTTGTGCGCGCGCACCTTCTCCAGGCCCACCTCCAGCAGGACCCGGCTGGAGGCGGCGGCCGCCACGGCCGCGAACCAGTTGGGTGAGGTGTCGAAGGCGCGCGCGGTGGGCGCCAGGTCCATCCGGGTGGCGTACATGGCCGAGGCCGTGTCGCGGGCGGCGGCAGGACCGGCGTTGTTGGGGCGCAGCCGCGCGCGCAGACCGGGGGACAGGTAGGCCAGGGCCAGGCCGCGCGGGGTCATGAGCCACTTGTAGGCGGAGGCGATCAGGGCGTCGAAGGCGGTGGCGTCCAGGGGCGTCCAGCCGGCGGCCTGGGTGGCGTCGGCCACGACCAGGGCGCCGTGGGCGCGGGCGGCCGCGACGATGTCGCCGGTGGGGGCCAGGCGCCCGTCCGCCGACTGGACCGGGCTGAAGGCGACCAGGTGCGTGCGCGCGTCCACGGCCTGGGCCAGGCGGTCCAGGGGGACGGCCTCCACGGTGACGCCGCGGTCGGCCTGGGCGTGCCAGGGGAAGACGATCGAGGCGAAGTCCCCCTCGGGGACCAGGACGCGGGCGCCGTCGGGCAGGCTGGCGGCGATGGTCCCGGTGATCTGGGAGGTGCTGGTGCCCAGGGTGAGGTCGTCGGCGGGCGCGCCCACCAGGGCGGCGAGGTTGGTGCGGGCCTGTTCGAGTTCGCGCCCCCAGGCCCCGGGGTCTCCGGTGGCGGTGTGCCAGGAGTGCACCGCGCTGGCCAGGGCCTGGTGGGCGGGCGCGGGTGGAATGCCGTACTGGGCGGTGTTGAGCCAGACGGTGTCGGTGCTCCACAGGTCGGGGATGGTGTCGTCCATGGGCACCGAGTGTGTCAGGTGGTGGTGGCCAGTGCGAGGTGGAGGTTGCGCTCGACGATGTCGAGCATGAGGGCGCGGTCGGGGAAGCCGCCGTCGAGCAGGCGCAGGGGCCCGGCGACCAGGGACAGGTGCAGGGCCAGGTCGTACAGCGCGGTGCGGGCCGTCCAGGGGGGCGGGTGGCCGGGCGCGGGTGGTGGTCGCCAAAGCGCAGGCGCAGGAAGGAGTGCTCCCATTCCACGTCGAAGAACATCAGTCCCTCGATGTCGATGAGCACGGGGTCGCCCTGGGCGTCGACCAGGACGTGGTCGGGGCCGAGTTCGCCGTGGATGAGCACGTGGTCCCGGCGGGGTTCCACACGCGCGGCCAGGGTGTGCAGGGTGTCGGTGAGGCGTGCGCGGCCCTGGCGCACGCGCGGGTCGCGGCGGGCGGCCTCGTCCAGGTCGGTCAGGGCCCGGTCCAGGACCAGCTGGTGGCAGGAGGGGGCGGTGGGGGTGCCGCCCGCGCGCAGGTGGGCGACCTTGCCGAAGGAGGGGGCGGTGCTGGGGTCGGCCGGGTCGGCGCCGTGCGCGGTGGCGGGCTAGTAGTCCTCGCTGTCGTGCCACAGGTAGGCGATGACGGTGGTCTGGTCCAGGGCCAGGCGGTAGACGCCCTTCTTGGAGCCGCCGCGCAGGCGCTGGACGGCGCGGGCGGGGCCGGGGCGTTGGAGCAGGTCGGGGACGGCGCGGGCGAGGTGGGCGGCGGGCGCGCTCATGGCACTCCTGAGGGGTGTGGTGGGGTGAGCGGTCATCTTCGCACGGTCCCGGTGGGTGTGCCCGTGGTTTTCGTCCGTCTCGCCCGCGCCGCGGCGCGCCTGCTCGTCGGTGCGGGGCTCAGGCGCGGTCGATGGGGGCCAGGACGCGGGAGAGCAGGTCGGCCAGCTGGGCGCGTTCGTCGCTGGTCAGGGGGTGCAGGACGTCGGCCTCGCGGTCGAGCTGGTCGGCGAAGAGGGTGTCGGCCAGGGCCTGTCCGCGTTCGGTGAGGCGGACCTGGACCTCGCGGCGGTCGCGTTCGAGGGGGGTGCGGGTGATGAGTCCGGCGGCTTCCAGGCGGGTGAGGCGTTTGGTGGTGGCGGCGCCCGAGGAGATGGTCTCGCGGGTGAGTTGGCGGGGGCGCAGTCCGTGGGGGGAGCGGCGCAGGGCGGCCAGGACCTCGAACTCGGGGCGGGTGACCTCGGCGTCGGCGAGCCCGTCCTCGGTGACGTTGTTCATCAGGGCGGCCAGTCGAAGGACGCGTCCCATGGCGGCCATGCCGATCAGGTCCAGGTCGGGGCGCAGGCGCGACCAGCTGTGGAGGAAGCGGGAGACGGCGTCGCTCATGGTGTCCTTCGCGTGCGTGGCGTGGCTGGTCGCCGGGTTCGGGCGGGTGTGCCCGCGGGCGGGGTGCCGGGCGGAGTGGGCGGTCTCTCCTCCGTGGAGGGTTGTCCTGCCCTCAGAACATCCTAAGATAGTTTACTTGTGAATTACTTTTATCGCCTGTGGGTGGCACTACGCCGCACCCTCACCACCCGCGGGGCCTTCGCGCCCAGGCCCGTGCGCGGCAACATCGCCGTCACCGCGCTGCGCGCCGGAGTGTGCGTGGCCCTGCCCCTGCTGGCGCTGCACGCCATCGGACGCACCGACCTGGCCCCCTACGCCGCCATGGGCTGCTTCACCGCCCTGTACGCGCGCGACGACACCTACGCCCGCCGCGCACGGCTCCTGGCCGTGATCGGCGCGACTTTGACCCTGGCCGTGGCCCTGGGCGCGCTGACCTCGGCCGTGCTACCCCACCCCCTGGCCGCCATCACGGTCGTGGCCCTGGCCGCCGGAGGGGCCAAGTACCTCTCCGACGCCCTGGACTTCGGCGCCCCGGCCGGGCTGATGTTCGTCTTCGCCGCGGGGGTGGCCGCCTACAACCCCCAGACCCTGTCCGCGCTGCCGGTGGTGGTGGCCACCACCGCGACCGCGGCCGCCCTGTGCTGGACGCTGGCCGTGGTCGGCGCCCTGGTCCACCCCACCGCCCCCGAACGCCTGGCCGTCGCCCGCGCCCTGCACGCGCTCGCCCGCCACCTGCGCCACCCCGCACCAGCGACCCGGGCCGGGACCGAGGCCGCCCTCCAGCGCGCCTGGCACGTCCTGCTGTCCCGCCCCGGCCACGCTCCGGCCCGCCGGGGGCTGGAGGTCCTCACCGCCCGCGCCGAAACCCTGCTCACCGGCACCGGCGAACGCGTCGGCGACGCCCGCGCCGCAGCCGAGATGAGCGAACTGGCCCGCCGCCTGCGCACCGAACGCGCCGTCGAACCCCTGGTCGGCGCCGACGAACACGCCGCCCTGGCCCGGACCGCTGAGCACCTGCGCCGCCACCGCACGCCCGCGCCCGGGGCGGGCGAGCGCCTGCGCGCCGCACTGCGCGCCCCCTCGCCCACCCCGGTGTCGGTGGTGCGCATCGTGCTGGCCTGCCTGCTGGCCGGGGCCCTGGCCTGGGCGCTGGGCATGGGACACGGCTACTGGGCGGCCGTCTCGGCCGGATCGGTCCTGCAGGCCGTCAACGTCACCACCACCTGGCACCGCACCCTGCAACGCGGCACGGGCACGGTCGTGGGCGTGGTGCTGGCCGCCGCCCTCTTCTCCCTGGACTACTCCCCGCTGGGCGTCATCGCGCTGGTGGTGGCGTGCCAGATGGCGGCCGAGCTGGTGGTGACCACCAACTACTCCTACGCCATCGTGTTCGTCACCCCGCTCACGCTGGCCCTGTCGGGCCTGGCCCACGCCGACCCGGGCGCGGACGGACTGGCGGCCGAGAGGCTGTGGGCCACCGTGCTGGGCGCGGCGGTCGGGCTCCTGGTGTGCGCGGCCGTCGCCAACCGCCGCGCCGGGGACCACCTGCGCGAGGCCCTGGCCGCGTGCGAGCGCGAGCTCGCCCGGGTGCGGGAGTGCGCGGGCGCCGACGCGGCCGCGCGCAGGCGTCTGTCGCACAGCCTGGTGGCGCTGCGCGCCTCCCACGTTCTGGCCTCGGGGGAGCCGTGGCTGGCTGGGGCGTGCGCGCAGGAGGTCCAGGACGTGGAACGGCGCGCCCGTGCCCTGCTGGACGGGGCCGCCCTCCCCAGCTGAGCTGGCCATCCCGCCTGGTGTAGTGCCCGGCCTTTCGCCGCAGGGGGCCTCGCGCACCGGAACGGGGCCGCGCCCGCCGGGCGCGCTGAGCCCCGCACCGGCGGCCCCGACCGCGGCTGGGACGGGGCGGGAACACCATCGAGCGCGGCGGCTGGTGCCGGGCCCTTCGGGGCCCGCCGCGGCGCTCAGCGAAGTGCCGCGGCCTCCACACCCAGGAGTTCACTCCAGGCCCGCTCGCCCAGCTCAGTGATCCGCAGCGCCCGGCCCGAACCCACGCGCGCGCACCAGCCCGCCTCCAGCGCGTGGCGGCACAGCGCCGCCCCGGCCGTTCCGGCCAGGTGCGGGAGGCGTTCGGTCCAGTCCAGGCAGGAGCGCACCAGCGGGCGTCCGCCCCCGCGCGCCAGCGGTATCCGCTGCTCGGCGAACCAGGCCACTCCGGCCTCGGTGAGCGCGAACCCGGTGTCCTGGGTCAGCAGACCCCGCTTCGTCATGGCCTCGGTGACGGCGCAGCCCAACCGCCCGGCCAGGTGGTCGTAGCAGGTGCGCGCCCGGGCCAGGGCCCGGTCGGCGTGCACGGTGCGCAGGGTGCGCGGGCGCCGGGCCAGCGCCGGACCCGGGTCCACGTGCGCGGCCAGGGCCTCCACCAGGTGTGCCACCGCCTCGTCGGCCAGGCGCACGTAGCGGTGGCGGCCCTGGCGCTCCTGGGCGAGCAGGCCGCCCTCGACCAGCCGGGTCAGGTGCTCGCTGACGGTGGAGGCGCCCACCCCGGTGTGGCGGGCCAGCTCCCCGGCGGTCCAGGCGCGCCCGTCCAGAAGCGCCAGGCACACCCCGGCGCGGGTGGGGTCGGCCAGCAGGGAGGCCAGGGCGGCCAGGCGGACGGCGTCGGGAGCGTGCATACCTCCAGGATGGGGCGCGCACGGTGCGGTGGCGACCGAAACATGGCGCGCGGCCGGTGCGGCGTTGCCCTCACCGGTCGGCGCCGCCAGGACTCCCGGCAAGCATCGGCCGCCCGGGCGCTCCCCGGGGCCTCCGCGCACGGCGCGAGGGCCCCGAGCCGGATCAGGAGAACCTGTACGCCGGAAAAGGGGGCGGCGCCCCTGCCCGCGGGTAGGTAGGAAGCGAGGCCGCGTCCGTGGACGCCGGGCCCGAGGGAACGGCATGTCCAGCCCGCACCCGCGGCGAGAAACCACCGCCGCGACGCCTGCGGGCGCGCTTCACCGAAGAAGCCTCACGATCGGGCACCGTGAGGCCGCGCACCGATACACCCGAACCCGGCAACCCCGCCGCATCCAGGAGGCATTCCGTTAGCACCACCACCGTCCAGCTCTCCATAAGCCAGCCCAACGCCGACGACGTCAAGGTGTTCTGGCGCCGGGACCACCCCGAACTCCTGGCCCTGGCACTGGTCGACGTGGCGCCCGGAGTGACCCTGCACCTGCATGACGACAGCGGGGACCGCCCCTACCTGGACAGGCTGATCGAGACCCTGACCCAGGTACGCGACCGGATGTCCGAGCAGCCCCCGGAGCAGGACGTCTGAGGCCCGTCCCCGGTTCGACGACCGCCCGGTCAGCGGGTGCCCGTCACCACGGTGGCCTCCCACTCCGGGCAGGTGACCACCTCACAGGCCAGACCGCCCCGGACGAAGGCCTCCCGCGCCGCGGGAACCTGCTCCTGGCCCACCTCCACCAGCACCCGGCCGCCCGGCGCCAGCCACCGACCGGCCCCGGCCGCGACACGGCGCACCAGGTCCAGTCCGTCCGGGCCCCCGTCCAGGGCCCGCCGGTCCTCGTGCACGCGCGCCTCCGCGGGCAGCAGCGCGATCCGGTCGGTGGGGACGTAGGGCACGTTGGCGACCAGCACCTGGACGCGGCCGCGCAGGTCCGGGGGCAGGGCGTCGTACAGGTCGCCCCGGTGCACCCCGCGCCCGGGCAGGTTGCGCCGGGCGCAGGCCACACTGGCGGCGTCGATGTCGGCGGCGTGCAGGGTGATGTCGGCGCGGGCGTGGACCAAGGCCGCGCCCAGGGCCCCCGAACCGCAGCACAGGTCGACGGCCAGGGCTCCGGGGGTGAGCAGGGCGGCGGCCTGGCGGGCCAGGAACTCGGTGCGGGGCCGGGGCACGAACACGCCCTCGTCCACGTGCACGCGCAGCCCGCAGAACCGGGCCCAGCCCAGGACGTGTTCGAGGGGCAGACCGGCGCAGCGGCGCCGGACCATCAGATCCTGTTCTTCGGGGGTGCGCGCGGTGGAGGCGATCAGGCTCGCCTCCTGCTCGGCGAAGACGCAGCCCGCCCCGCGCAGACGCGCGACGAGAGCGGGGGAGACCGGGGACAGTGGGGATGCCACGAGAGCCTTTCGACGAACTGTCGGGCGCTCCGGCTACGACGCGAGTGTGTGTCCTCGCGGTGGGAACGCCCCTCCTGCGACAGCGGTGATCGTCCTCACCCCCTCGGTTGTGCGGTTCGGTGCCACGGAACCCTATCCCACCGCGCCCGGTTCAGGAGGTGCGGGGCGGCATCGGCAGGCGTTGCAGGTCCTGGGCCAGGGTGACGGGCCCGTCGAACTCGGCGGCGGCCTCGGCGAGGAAACGGGCGTCGTCGTCTTCCTCGTAGCGTTCGGAGATGTGGGTGAGCACCAGGGTGCGCGCCCCGGCGCGCGCGGCGACGCGTCCGGCCTGGCGGGCGGTCAGGTGGCCGTAGGCGCTGGCCAGGTGTTCCTCGGTGTCCAGGTAGGTCGACTCGATCACCAGCATGTCGGCTCCGCGTGCGAGTTCGACCGCCTCCTCGCACTCGGCGGTGTCCATCACGAACGCCATGACCTGGCCCCGGCGCGGCCGCGCGCAGTCGGCCAGTTCCACGCGGCGCCCCTCGGCGGTGGTGACCGACCCCCGGCGCTGGAGTTCGCCGACCATGGGGCCGCGCACACCGTGGGCGGCCAACCGGTCGGGCAGCATCCGCCAGCCGTCCGGTTCGGCCAGCCGGTAGCCGTAGGCGGTGGTCGAGTGGCGCAGCGGCAGCGCGGTGACGCGCAGGTCCGGCTCGCCCAGCGGGCAGGAACCGGTACCGCCGACCGGCTGGGGCAGTACGACGTCGGTGTCGTGGAAGGCGGTGGCGTGGCGCAGCCGCCGCCAGTAGTGCTCGCCGTCGGCGGGGTAGGACACGCGCACGGTGTGGGGCACCCGGTCGCGGGCGATGCGCTGGATGGTGCCGGGCAGGCCCAGGCAGTGGTCGCCGTGGAAGTGGGTGACGCAGACGCGGGTGATGTCGGTGGCGGCCAGGCCCGCCAGGCGCATCTGGCGCTGGGTTCCCTCGCCGGGGTCGAACAGGACGCCGTGGGTGTCCCATCGCAGGAAGTAGCCGTTGTGGTTGCGGCGGCGGGTGGGCACCGCGCTGGAGGTGCCCAGGACCACGAGTTCGCGTACGGACATGGGAGGGATCCTGCCACAGCACCGGGCAGGGCCCCTCCGAGGCGGCGGGCGGGTCCTCCGCCGGGGGCGTCGGGGTGGTGCGCGTCCTTCCCCGTGCCCTCGGGGCGGGGCCGGAACGTGCCGTGCGGGCGTGGTTGTGTGCACTGGCGTTCCGGGTGGAGCAGCGGTCGCCGAACACACGCGTCGAGGAGGGGCCGTTATGGCGTGGAACACCCGTCAACTGGCCGAGTTGGCCGGAACGACCCTGCGCACGGTGCGGCACTACCACGGCATCGGCCTGCTGGCCGAGCCCGAGCGCGGCGCCGACGGCCACACACGACAGCCAGGCCCCGCAACCCCTGGTACAAGGGATTCCCCCGATCCGGTCTCGCCGTGGACCACGACGACGTCGCCCGGGACCTTGACCCCGGCGGCGATGGTGCGGATGGATTCTCCGCGCCGACCGCGGGCCAGGACCGCGGCACGCTTGTCGTCGTCGACCACGCGACACCCGGCTGCGGCGTGGCGGGTGTTCGTCTAACGGCCGGTTGGTGAACGCGCGGGCGTCGCCCGTCGTCCGCCGTCTCCACCCCCTGATCAGCGCCCTTTCGCTAGTTGGCGGCTCGTCGCAGCTTCAGGAGTGGCGGGCCGATAGGGGCACCGGCTTGGCCCGATCGGCTACTGGCCGCTGCGGGTGCACGACACCTTGTTCTGAAATGCATCTCGCGCATGCCGCCGTCGGGATGATCAAATGGCTTGGTGACCGACCACGATGAGGCGGCGGCCGTCCGATCGTCGACGCTGGCGTGGGTGAGCCGGCACCTGGAGGCCGGCGAACGGATCGTCGGAACCGAGGTACTGCGCGGCGGCATCACCGCCGACATGCGCAGGCTGACCATCGGCACGCGACACGGAGGCACCCGGGACCTGGTGCTGCGGACCTTCGTCGACGTGGAGCACGCCGAGGAGGGGCTGAGCGGGGAGGCCGGCGCCCTGACCCTGCTCACGGGGACCTGCGTGCCGGCTCCCGGACTGGTCGCGGTCGATCCGACGGCCGCGCATTGCGAATACCCCTCGCTCCTCATGACCCATCTGGGGGGGGCGGACGGTCCTTGACGACGAGGGAGTGGAGACGCGTGTTCCCCTGCTGGCCCGCCAACTCGTAGCGATCCATGCGGTGCGACCCGCTGAGCGGCCCCGGGAGTATGTGGCGTTGACGACCGCCGACACCGTCGTCACTCCCCGGGGTGCCGAAGCGGCGGCATGGGCCGCGGCGATCGACGTGATCCGCGGGCCCGCGCCGTCCTATGCAGGGCGTTTCCTGCATCGGGACTTCCAGCCCGGCAACGTGCTGTTCGACGTGGTGCCCCCACGGCCGGGAGGTGTCCGGGTCACCGGCGTCGTGGACTGGGTGGCGGCCTGTTGGGGCCCGGCGGATCTCGATGTGGCGCACTGCTCCACCAATCTCGCGCTGCTGCACGGACCGGAGTGGGGTCTGCGGTTCGCGGATGCCTATGAGGAGGTCGGCGGTGTGTTGGCCGCGACCGCGGGCGAGCGGCTGTACTGGCAGGTGCGCGACGCGCTGGCGTGCTCGGAAGAAGTGCGGTCGGTCTCGCGGCCGTGGAGGCAGGCGGGAAGGGCGGAGTTGACGACGCGTGCCGTGGAGGCGCGGCTGGATGCCTATGTCACCGCTCTCATGGACGCGTTGGCCTGAGCGGGTCTGCTGACCAGGTCTTGTGATCTGCTCCCTGGTGCCGCCCTGCGGTGGCGTGACGGGTCAGATCTCGTCGTCTTCGGCGGTCTCGGGGTCGCGCGGCTCGCGGATGGCGCCGGGGGCCAGCTCGGGCAGGGCGAAGGTGTAGGTGCCGTGCACGCCCAGGTGGGAGTGGACGAACGGGGACGGCCGGGCCAGGTCCTCCTCCCGAACCGGGTAGCCCTGGTCCTTCAGCCGGCGGACGGCGGCGTCGAGGTAGACGGTCGTCCAGAGGGTGACGCAGTTGAGGACGGGGTCGAGCGCGCCGAGCTGGTTCTCCAGGCCGCGTTCGTAGCGGTGGGAGAGTTCGCCCAGCCGGCGCGGTGGCACCAGCGCTTCGGCCCCCAGATCGGCGAGTTTCAGGCCCTCGTCGGCCACCTGGTCCAGCGCCTTGATGACCGTCGGGCCCGACGAGCGCGGCGCCACGTTCTTGCGCCACCGCTCCAGGTCCGATATCCGCGACCCGGCCGCGACCTCCAGGAGCTGATCAAGCACGTGGCGCTCTCCACCTGCTCGGCGACGAACTCCAGTACCGCGCCCGGCACGTCGAGCGGGTCCTTTCGAAACGTCCCCAGCCACCGCACCGTCACGAGCTGGAGCGCGAACCCGAGCTTCATGTGCTGGCCGCGCCGCTGCGCGACCTGCGCCCGGTCCTGGTCCTCGAGGAAGAACACCCGCTCCAGATCAGCCCGCGACGGCGGCCCCGCGTACCGCCGATAGGCGGCCGCCCCTTCATCGGTCAGGGACTCCACTGGCATAGGCCACAAAGTAGGTCCGGCCGACCGGCGGCAAACCCAGGGCGACCGAACCGTTGCAGATCGTCGGGGCATGTCAGTGCCACCCGCGTCGGAACGCCGGGTGGCGGTACGCCCGCCCTGCGCGACCCGCTGACGCCATTGGCCGTTCGATTGCTGCTCAAGCCCCGACATCAACACCACCCGCCGCCAAGCCCTGACCACCAAGGCCGACAAGGCCCGCGCCTTGGAGGCGCTCACCACCGACCGGTGAGAGGGCGGCGCGGCACGGACCTGCCTTGCGGCTGGTGGCGGGGCACCCCGTCGATTTGCCCCGTATACCCCGTAAGGGTATACGTTGGAATACCTGGGAGGGGTATCAGGTTGGCGCCGTGAGCTGGGATGACCATCCGGATCCCCCAAGACCATCACGGGTTCACCGAGCAGGTGCGAAGGAGACGGTGTGACAGCGACAGCAGAACGGAGCGGCGGATTGGTGCCGCTGCTGGTGATCGTGACGGCGCAGTTGATGCTGGTGCTCGACGACTCGATCGTGAACATCGCGCTGCCGAGCATCCAGCAAGAACTCGGCGTGGACGCGGTGCACCTGCCCTGGGTCGTCAACGCCTACATCCTCGCGTTCGGAGCGCTCCTGCTCCTCGGCGGCCGGATCGGGGACCTGTGGGGACGCCGCCGCACGCTGCAGGCGGGCATCGCGATCTTCGTGCTCGCCTCCCTGGCAGGCGGCTTCGGACAGAACGCCGCCATGCTCATCGCCGCGCGCGCCGTCCAAGGGATCGGTGCGGCGCTGACGGCTCCCAACGCCCTGGCGCTGATCGCCACGACCTTCGCCGACCGCAAGACGCGCGACACCGCGCTGTCGCTCTACGGCGCGATGTCGGCCTTGGGCATCGTCGTGGGCCTGCTGCTGGGAGGGGTGCTCACCGACGTTCTCGACTGGCGGTGGGTGTTCTTCATCAACGTTCCCATCGGTCTGCTCGTGCTGTGGGGCAGCCGCACCCTGGTCACCGCCGACCGCCACCAGGGCCGACTCGGTGCTGTGGGCGCGGCGCTGGGTACCGGCGGGATGGTCGCGCTGGTGTATGCGATCACCCGGTTCGGCGAGGACGGGTTCGCCGACCCGGTCGCACTGTTCCTGCTGGGTGCGTCGGTCGTACTGCTCGTGGTGTTCGTCCTCGCCCAGTCCCGCGGCTCCAGCCCCCTGGTGCCGCTGAGCCTGTTCCGTGATCGCAGCCGCGCCGGCGCCTACGTGACCATGCTGCTGCTGGCCATCGGTCCGATGGGTTCCTTCTACGTCATCACCCTCCACCTGCAGCAGGTTCAGCAGTTCAGCCCGCTGCAGACGGGCATGGCGTGGTTGCCGTTCGCCGCCGGCCTCGTCCTGGGCGCGGGGGCCGGTCCGAAGCTGCTGTTGCGCTTCGCCCCGCGGTTCGTCGCCGCTTTGGGGGCGCTCCTCGGCGCCGCGGCGGCGTTCTGGTTCTCCGCGATCACCGTGGACACCGGCTACTGGCTGCACCTGGCACCGGCGATGTTCGTCCTGGCGCTGGGCTTCGGACTCGGCGTCATCACGCTCACCCAGGCCGCGGTCTACCGTGTCGACCCGGACAAGGCCGGAATCGCCTCGGCCCTGCTCAACTCCGCCCAGCAGATCGGTGTCGCCCTGGGCCTGACCGTTCTGGCGGGGATCGCCGCCACCGTCACCGCCCGGCCCGAGAACACGGTCCTGGCCACCGACGAAGCCTTGGTCGCCGGATACGGCACCGCCCTGGCCGCGGCCGCGGGTCTGCTCGCCGCCGCGGCGGCGCTCGCCCTGACCACGCTCAACGCCCGTCCGATCGCAGAACAGGGCAGCTCCGGACCGGCTGACACAGAAACCGAAACGGCGAGCTGAGACCGGTGGCGGGGTCGAGCCACACCATGAACGGGGACACCGGCGGCTCCAAGGGGTCGACGGGAGAATGGTCGGGCCGGGGCGCCCCGGCCCGACCCGACACCCGGACCACGACACCGCCGGGCACTCAATCGGGTGGCCTCGCGGGCCCGCCTTGACCTTGACCCGAGGTCAAGGCGGATGCTGAGCGCATGACCAGTTCGACCACCTCACCATGGACGGGCATGGTGCCCGTTGACGACACGGCCCTGTCGGTCACCGACACCCGCGGCCCCGGCCCCGCCGTTGTCTATCTCAACGGCTCCTACGCCAGTCAGCGCTCCTGGCGGCGTGTGATCGCCGATCTCGGCCCCGAGTGGAGACACCTGACCTACGACGAACGGGCTCGCGGCGGGTCGAAGCGGTCGGCGGACTATTCCTTTGAGGGCTGCCTTCGTGACATTGACACGGTTGTCGAGGCGACCGCGGTCGACCGGCCGCTGCTGGTCGGCTGGTCCTACGGGGCGGCGCTCGCGGTGCACTGGGCCGACCGCAACCCGGGCCGGGTCGCTGGCGTTGTCTCGGTCGACGGCGCGGTTCCGTGGGGGCTGACCGGGGAGGAGAACCGGGAACGGATCCGGCGCGCGTTTCGCAGCATGCGGCCGGGGCTGCCGCTGGCGCGCCCGTTCGGCCTGGCCGCCTCGATGAGTGCCGCTCAGCACGCCGAGGTCAACATCGAGATCAACGAGGTCTGCGCCGCCCTCGAACCGGTATTGGACCGGCTCTCCTGCCCGGTGCGCTACGTCCTGGCCTCGGGTGCCAACCTCGGCGGTGGCGCGGAGGAGATGGCGCAGATGCGCGCCTCTCTTGATCCGGTGCTTCGCCGGAACCCGAACCTGCGGGTCAGCACGAAGGTGAAGAGCAACCACACGCAGATCCTGCGCAAGGACTTCCGGGCGGTCGCCGCCGCCGTACGGGAGACCGCCGCCGCGCGGGCTCGGGAGGAGCGCTGAGTCGATGACCGAAGGGGTGACCATCGGCCGGGCGGCCGCGTTCGCCAACATCACGATCAAAACGGTGCGGCACTACCACAAGCTCGGCCTGGTCGGCGAACCAGCGCGCGACAGCTCGGGTTACCGGCGATACAGCTCGGCCCAACTGCTGAGGTTGACGCAGGTCAGGACCCTGGCCGCCGCCGGAGTGCCGTTGGCCGACATCGGCCCCCTGCTCGACTCCGACGCCGCGTCGTTCGCGGCGACGCTCAACGATGTCGAGCGGCACCTCACCGAGCGGATCGCCGAGTTGACCACGCGGCGGGACATGCTCCACCGGCTTGCCTCCGGAGACCGGACCTTGTTGCCCGACCGCGCCGTAGCGATGTCGGAGGGAATGCCGGCCCTCGGCTTCACCCCGGAGGACGTGCGGACCGCCCGAGAATCCTTCGTGCTGGCCAAGGCCTTGGTCCCCGAAGGCTTCGACGACTACCTCACCGACATCGAACACGCGCTGCGCGACCCCCGCTTCGTGGAACTGACCAAGCGCAGCGCCGACGTCATCGGCTGGGGACCGGACGACCCCCGTGTTGCCGAACTGGCTGCTGACATGGCCGAGCACTACCTCGCCAACCCCGCGCAGCTGAGGATCGTGACCGGCCTGCAAGCCCCCACCGAGACCGCGATCCGGTACCGGCTGATCGCCCACCACGGAGAAGAACAGGACTCCGCGGCAGCCCGCTTGGCGTCGCTCGTCGAAACGAGGCTCCGCTCCGCCGGGATCGACATCCCCAGACCGGATTGCCGCTGAGCAGCCCCACCACGCGCCGATCGCCTGTCAGACATGGAGCGAGGAGTTCTCCTGCGCCGTCGACGAGTACGGCGGCCTGGCCGGGGTCATCGACGACCGAGGACCTGGCCGAGGAGCTGGTCGGCGAGATCGCCGACCAGCACAGCCCCGCGGAGGAGGCCCCGCCCTACCGGGACGGTGAAGGCTCCTACCTGGTCCCGGCGCCCCGCACGTCGACGAGGCGGAGCGCCTGACCGGGCACGACCTGGTGGGTACTGCGTGGGGAGGCGAAGAGGCCCCGGGAAGGTTTCCGGTCCTCAGCGCGCCTCCTGCCCGGCCAGGGCCTCCTCGAACCGGCGCCCGGCCGAGGCCACGATCCGCTCGCTCTGCCCCGGGCGCGGGGGCTCGGCCTTCGGGGTGCGGCACCGGTTGACCACGGCCTGGGCGAGTTCGGTGCGGTCGATCCCCACCGGGCGCACCTGGTCGGCCAGCCACCGGGCGCGCTGGTCCTCCTCGTCCTCGATGGCGGCGTGGATGCCGTACTCCTGCCGGATCTGGTGCCGGTGGCATCCCGGAACCCGGGTGTTCCACGGGTACCTGCCGAACAGGGGTGGTTCTCCCGGTCGACGCCGCACGAGCAGAAGCGGGGCGAACAGTCTGCGATGACGGTACAGCCCTCGCTGTACCCATCGCGTTCTCGGGCTCCGACCAGGGCTCTCTGCGCCAGTGCCAACGAAACTCCGGCCTCCCCTGCCCTCTTTGTGGCAACACATGTAGTAACACCTTATAAGGTTCACTTATCGGAGGTGAGAATGCGGGGGCCTCCGGGGCTGCATTGCATGTGCGGTATTGCTTTACGTTTCTTATTAACGTAACCAACGAAACGTTATTAAGAGGACTGCGGAACGGGTGCGCTGAGCACAGCCCGTCCAGGGGCGAACGCAGGGGGTTTGGGGGCGCGTTGGTCCGGTCTCCGCGAGGCCGACGTGCCGTAGGCGACGAGGAGCCCGCTCTACAACTGGGGTGCTGGGCGTCCGCTCGGCGAAGGCGTTCGGCCTCCTGCGCGCGCACGGCTTCGCCGTACACCACGGACACCGGGCGAGCACCGCGAGGAAGAGGAAACGGCGATGCCGACTCTGGGAATCATCGGAAGCGGGAACATCGGGACCGCGGTCGCGCGGCCGGCGGTCGCGGCGGACATCGACGTGCTGATCGCCAACTCACGCGGCCCCCGGAGCCTGGCCGGTCTGGTCGAGGAGCTGGGCCCCGTACGAGCGCCGCCACTGTGGAGGAGGCCGCCCGTGCGGGGGAGACGACCGTGCGATGACGCAGGCCCCCGCCGCTCCGGTCCCGGCCGGGGAGCTGCGCGCCGCCCTGGAGGGGGAGTGAACCAAGTAAGCCCGAAAGGGGCAATGGCCCCGGCCACCAGTGATGTGGACGCGTGTTGGGTTGCGGTTCGGTGAACCTTCTGCAGCCCTGATCAACCCCCGGCTACCGTGTCCGCGACCTCCTACCCCCGTTCTGGAGAGGCTCGCCGGTGACCTCGATCGAGCGCACTGCCTACCCGCAGTTCAAGAAGCTGACCTCCGCGCGGATGCTGCACGTGTCCTTCACCCCCAACGCCGACGAGATCGGATGGGCGACCGAGCGCACCAACACCCCTGAGGCCCTGTTCGCGGTGGTGCTCGCGTTGAAGTGCTACCAGAAGATGACGCGCTTCCCTTCGGCGGGCGAGATTCCCGACGAAGTTATCGACCACGTGCGGCGCTGCCTGGACCTGGACGAGGACGTCGAACCCGACCACGGGGCGGGACGCACCGCCAAATGGCACCGCAAGCAGATCCGCACCCGCCAGGGCGTGACCTACGATCCACCACGGGCCCGCAAGATCGCCGCCGAGGCCATCGGTGAAGCCGCCCGATTCAAGAACTACCCACCCGATCTGATCAACGTCGCGCTGGACCGCCTGGTGGAGGCGTCGCTGGAACTGCTGGGGTTCTCCACGCTGGACGAGATGGCCACACGCATCCGCGCGCAGGTCAACGCCGAGATCTTCGCCCAGGTCAACGACCGCATGGGTGAGGAGGGCCAAGCCCGCCTCCACGCCCTGGTGGCGGTGGCCGAGGACGGGTACTCGATGTTCAACCGGCTCAAGAAACCCGCCAAGCGCGCAACCTGGTCACGGTTCAAGGCCCAGGCCGCCTACGTGGCCGAGGTGGACGAGCTCGGCGACACCCACGCCTGGCTGGAGGGGGTGGCGCCGACCAAGGTCACCGACTTCGCCGGGGAGGCCGCTGCTCAGGACGCCGACACGCTCTCGCGCTACGACCCTGTTAAGCGCTTGGCGTTGGTGGCGTGCCTGGTGCACACCGCCCGAATGCGCGCACGCGATGACCTGACGCAGATGCTGTGCAAGCGGGTGGCGGCCAACACCAAGAAGGCCAAGGACGAACTGGAGGAGATCTGCCTTGGCGGTGTTCACCGGCGGCATCAACCTCGGCCCGTATGAGGCGGCCAAGCACATCGCCGGGATCACCGCCCGGGAGCTGTCGATGGTGCGCAACCGCCACATCGACCTGACCAAGCTCAACAAGGACCTGACCTTCTTCCGTGCCACGGACAAGGTGGTCTACCCCAGCACCGATGAGCTGTACGGGGAACGAGGCCGCAACGTCATCGACTTCAAGCTCATCGAGCGGCACTGGCACGACCTGATGCAGGTCGCCATCTCCATCAGCGAGGGACGACTGTCCTCAGCGACGCTGATGCGGCGCCTGCGCTCCAACTCGCGCAAGAACCGCATCTACAAGGTGTTCCGCGAGGTCGGCCGGTCGGTGCGCACCGTGGCGCTGCTGCGCTTCCTGGCCGACCCCCAGTTGCGGGCGCGCATCACCGCGGCCACCAACAAGGTCGAGTCCTACAACGACTTCTCCCAGTGGCTGCGGTTCGGCAACAACGGGATCCTGGCCGACAACGACCCCGACGAGCAGGAAAAGCTCATCAAACTCAACACGTTGCTGGCCAACCTGGTCATCTTCCACAACGCCCTGGACATCGCCGAGGTGGTGCGCGGCCTGGTCGCCGAGGGATGGACCATCACCGCCGAGGAGATTGCCGCACTGTCCCCCTACATTCGCGCCCACATCACCCGGTTCGGCGCCTACGCCACCGATGTCCTCGGGATCGAACCGGAGGCGTTCAACCCGGACTTGGACGAGATCGACTTCACCGTCATGGACCTGGCTGCATGAACTTGTTCCGCAGCGCCGGGCACAGGCACGGTGGCCACGGAACAGGCCGCCCGAACGAGCCGCTGATCAGAATGGAAGCAACACTGCTAAGGATGCACTCTTACCGTCAGGGCTCGCCCGGGACACGGGGCCAATCCGGAACGTCGGCTCAGGCTTTGGACGAAGGGTTGGACGGCGCCCACAACATGAGGGCCAGGCCGACTGCGAGCGGCCCGGACCACCACATCTGATACCAGAACACCTCGCCCAACTCCTGCCACGGTGTGGTGCCCAGAGCAACCCCGATCAGGGCGCCCAAGGCCACGGCCTGGACCATTCGCCCAGGCAGAGGCGTAACCAAACGCAGGGCCAGTAGCAGGGCCACCACCATGCACGTAGTGAGGAAGATCCTGTGCGTGACGAGATCGGGAACTGCGGCATCCCAGGAGGTCCAGCCCAGGTAAGCTGCCACGCCCACGAGCACGACCGCGCCCGCCGCGGGAAGGATCCTCGTGCGTTCTGTTGCTGTTCGCTGTTCTTTGGGGTTGTGGGTCATAGTCATAGGGTCCCCTTCAGTGCTGTGCCCATTCCTTAACGGTTCTAGGCGCAGGAGTCGCGCCACCGGCACGACCGGGCTGTGCAGCAACTGTTCAGTGCCAGGCAGGCGGGGCACCACAATCCCAGGCAGCCGATACAGGAATACACGGTTCCGCAGGCGAAGGCACACGGAACACAGCAGTTGGCGCCACAGGCCACATCCATGCTGGTGCACCGACACGTGTAGCACGCGCCTGAGCAGTCGCTGTCGGAGCTACAGTTGGCGAGGGTCCCGGGTTCGTTTGCAGCGACGGCGAGCTCGCCCTTGTCCACGACCGCCAGGAAATGCGCCTTGCTGTTCGCCTCATCGGCTTGGAGAGCGATCGACCGTCGTTGGGTCTGCCCTGCCCAAGTGGCTTCGTAGTACAGAACGACAGCCTCTGCCTTCTGCCACACCAAGGCCGTGAGTTCGCCTCCGTCGGTGCCTGCGATTTGGTGCGTGACCGCTTTGAGTTCCTCGGCTCCGGAGTCCTCGGGTGTGGAGGAGCGCAAATCGTTCATTTCTTCGGGTGGCCCCACTAGCTCAGCGCTCATCAGACGCTGCATTTCAGACGAGCGTTGAGCCTTGGACCAGGCATGATCTAGGGATTCACCGGAGAGCTCCTGGCCATTGCGCAGGTCCAGTTGCGCCAGCCAGTCGTCCTGGGCCGCAGAATCTTGCACCTCGGCCGCTGCCGGTGTGCGTAGCCCAGCGAATACTGAGAAAGCCGCCGTGGCGGCGGTAACCGTACCTACCATGCCTCGGCGGCTCATGCCGTTGGTGCGGGGGAGGGGTTGGGCCGCCTCGCTGATGCGCTTCCATATGTTCCACGCCTTGGCTGGTCCCAGGTGTTTGAACAGATGCCAGCGCATCGCCAGCCCTCGCAGGGCCGTGGCCCGCTGGCCGTCCACCAGCAGCAGGACCGGCTCTTCGCCTTGGAACCCCGGGGCAGCGTTGGCCAGCATCCCTTGAACCTCGGAGCTTCTCATGTCCTTGACAGTCAGCCACCCATTCGTTTCCTTCTCTACGCTTTGGGCGACTTGTGTACAGAACGCACATCCGGCGTTGTAAGACAAGTATCCGCATCATCTCTCCATAGAGGTTGGGGAAAGTGTAGGTTCCACACCGTGGATACTCACTCACAAAGCGCGAACAAAACCCAAGGAATACGACACTTATCGTTATCCCACGTCTATTGACGAGGTTCTGGCTGGTCAAGGGTGAGATGTGTACAGCGAGGGATCTCATGGCCACATCCGGCCAGCCCAGTATTTACGCCTCGACCTTCCTCCGTTTTAGAACAAGAAGCGATACAAAGCTTGGCTCAGCGCCCATCGGCCCCGTAGCCAATATCACGCCGCTCCGCCTCGGTCGAGAGGACGTTGGCGCATAGGTCTGGATCCGTGGCTTCGCATGCATCTGTTCAGCCCTGGGCTGGGCCCAACTCGCGGTGTGCCCCCGAGGCGCGCAGTTCCTTCAGATCAGGGATGTGGTTGTACAGGGTCCCCGGGCTGACGCCGAGCAGCTTGGCGATGGAGGTCACCGAGTACTCGGGGTTGGGCAGCATGTCGCGGGCCGCGCGGATCAGGTCGGCGTTGACCACGCTCGGGCGCCGGCCCACCCGGCCGCGGGCCCGCGCGGCGGCCAGCCCTTCGCGGGTCCCGACCACGATGAGCTCGCGGATGAACTCGGCCAGCGGTACCCGTCCCATGCGGTACTCGCTCGCAGGCCCCCCCGGGGTCGGCCAGTCCGAAGGAGATGCCGAACAACAGCTTCATGTCCGGCTCGACGCCCAAGGACTCGCGCACGACGTCGGCGTGGGAGCCCAGCATGGTCTGCGGGATGCCCGCCAGGCCGCGTGCCTCCAGCGCGAGCAGAAAGCCATGCGCGGCGAGTGAACTCCGCCTGAGTGACGTCTGCCCCGTCGGCCGGAGCGAAGGAGAAGGAGGCGCCGGTCGACGCTTCGACGGACCGCACTCACCCCCCACCCGGACGAGAACGGAAAGGAGGGGGTGCGCGCCGGGCGGGCGCACACCCCCTCCATACGAGGTCAGCCCTTGTGGGGGCCGCGACGTCCAGGGACGTCCAGGACCCGGACGACGCCGAAGCGGTCCTTGAGCATCCCGTAGGGCGGCGCCCACTGGGAGGGCTCCAGCGGCTGCACGATGAGCGGGCCTGTTCCGGGCCGAAGACCATCACGGTGACGCCGCCGGTGATCTCCTGCGCGACGTCGCCCTCGACGACCGTGGCGTTCCACCCGGCCTCGGCCAGCGTCCGGGAGGCCACGTACTCGTGCAGGGCGTTGACGTGCTCGCCGTGGTCGTCCCCGTCCCGTCGGGGCCCGGCGCCGCGGCACCGGGCCCCGACGGGACGGAGGTCAGGCGTCGCCGTTGAGCATGGCGGCGGTCAGGACGCCGCCGGCGACGCCCCAGCCGCCGTCGGCGACCTCCTCGATCAGCACGACGGTGGTGGGTCGGGCCCGCTCACCGTAGATCTCCGCGTACAGGTCGGTGGTGCGCTCGACAAGCTTCTTCTTGTCATCGGCGGTGATGGTGCCCGCGGGGACCTTGAAGTTGGCGAAAGGCATGGGTGTTCCTCCTTGGATGGGCTCTTCCGTGATGCGGAAGCATGTGTCCGGGTTCGGCTGTGGCGTTACACCATGCCCCCGTTGGCTCGAAGGACCTGGCCGTTCACCCAGTGCCCTGCCGGGCTGGTGAGGAAGGCGACCACCTGGGCGATGTCCTGCGGGGTGCCCAGCCGCTCCAGGGGCGGGGCCTTGGCGAGCTGGTCGATCTGCTCGGGCGTCTTGCCTTCGAGGAACATGTCCGTGGCTGTGGGGCCGGGGGCGACGGTGTTCACGGTGATGTCCTGCCCGCGCAGCTCGCGGGCGAGGATCAGCGTGATCGACTCGACGGCTGCCTTGCTCGCCGCATACGCGCCGTAGGCGGGGAACCGGGTGCCGACCACGGAGGTCGAGAACCCCACGAACGAGCCGCCCGCGCGCAGTCGTCGGGCGGCCTGCTGGGCGACGACGAAGGCGCCGCGGATGTTGGTGCGGTGCACGGCGTCGAGCACCGCCAGGTCGAGGTCGGCGATGGGCGACAGAGCGAGTCGGCCGGCGCAGTTCACCACGACGTCCACCTCGCCGAACACCTGTTCCGCCCGGTCGAACACCTCGGCGACCGCGTGCTCGTCCGCCACGTCCGCCTGCGCGGAGACCGCCCGACCGCCGGTGGCCGTGATCGCCGCCACCACCTCCTCGGCGGCAGCCGCGTCGCGGGCGTAGTTCACCACGACGGCAAGGCCGTCCTGGGCGAGTCTGAGGGAGACCGCCCGGCCGATGCCGCGTGATCCGCCGGTAACGACGGCGACACGCGTGTCCGGCGAAGGGGTGCTCGTGGAGTGGTCCGTAGTCATGTCCTCCACGGTGCACGGCGCCGACCGGCGGAACCAGGGGATCTCATCCCCTGTGTCGGCGGCCCGGCCGGACGCAGAATGGACGGCATGGGTTCTGTGAAATACACCGAGCTGGGGGCTTTCCTGCGCTCGCGGCGCGACCGCATCCGTCCAGCTGACGTGGGACTTCCCCACGGGCTCCGCCGCCGGGTACCCGGGCTGCGCCGCGATGAGGTGGCCCAGCTCGCCGGCGCGTCGGTGGACTACTACAACGAACTCGAACGCGGCGCCGGATCCCAGCCCTCCGAGCAGATGATCGCCGCGCTGGCGAGGGCTCTGCGTCTGAGCGCTGACGAGCGCGACTACCTCTACCACCTGGCCGACCGCCCGGTGCCCGCGTACGGCGGACCGGCCTCGCACGTCCACCCCGGCATGCTCGACCTGCTCACCCGCCTGACGTCGACACCCGCACAGGTCATCACCGACCTGCACGTCACCCTCGTTCAGAACCCGTTGGCGATGGCGCTGCTCGGGGACCATTCCGGTCTTCGTGGCGCTCGGGCCAGCTTCATCCACCGGTGGTTCACCGATCCCGACGCCCGGCAGATGTATCCCGAAGCCGACCACGAGGGCCAGTCCCGGGCCTTCGCCGCCGACCTGCGGGCGGCCGCCGCCAGGCGAGACGCCAAGGACACCGAAGCCCGCTCGTTGATCGGCTCGCTGATCGACGCCTCCCCCGAATTCGCCGCGCTGTGGGCCGACCACGACGTGGCGTTCCGGCGCGACGACCGCAAACGCCTCATCCACCCCGCGCTCGGCCTGATCGAGGTCAACTGCCTCCACCTGTTCAGCGAGGACGGCCGACAGCGGCTGCTCTGGTTCACCCCTGCGGTCGGCACCGACAGCGCCGACCTCCTTGACCTGCTCGCCGTCCTGGGCACCCAGGAAGTCACCGGACCGACACGCTGAGAGCCTCCCGACCGCAGTGCCGGTCGCCGGAGAGACCCCGGAGCCGTGTGGCGCTGCCTCACCCTCCGGGGTGGAAACGGGGGAAGGGGCGTGCGGCGGGCGCACGGCCCGGCGCACACCCCCTCCACGCGGGTCAGCCGTTGTAGGGGGCCGCGACGTCCAGGACCCAGACGACGCCGAAGCGGTCCTTGAGCATCCCGTAGAGCGGCGCCCACTGGGAGGGCTCCAGCGGCTGCACGATGGTCGAGCCGACGGCCAACTTCTCCCAGAAGGCGGTGACCTCGTCGGCGCTGTCACCGCGCACGGAGACGAAGACGGCGTTCTCGCCCTGGTTCCACGGCATCGTCGAGGGCACGTCGTAGGCCATGACGCGGAATCCGTTGTCCGCGACCACCTGGCCCCAGACCACCCAGTCCGCCTCGTCCGGGTTGGTCACGTTGCCCGCGTCCTTGTAGGTGACGGCGACGACGTCCCCACCGAAGACGGAGTGGTAGAAGTCGAGCGCCGCGCGGGCGTCTCCGCGCAGGTTCAGGTGGGTCGTGGTCGTGACGGACATGCTGGCTCCCTGGTCGTGTGTGTGGGTGGACGCCGAACGGGTTCGTGCCACAAGCGGGCAGTCGTACGTCACCGTGGTGACCGCACGGCACCGGGCCGGGCAGCCGTGACCGCTCCGGCGGCGGACAGCCGGTGTCCGCCGCCGGTGGGGTCGATGGGGCCTGACCTGCGATGACCGTGCTTGTGCTGGCCCCCGTCGGCGTCTGTGGTCCCACATTGGCAGGGGTACAGGCCAGGGTGTGTCCTCTACTTCCCGCAGGATGGAGCCCATGGTGAAGACTTCCGCTCGTCTGCTGGCGTTGCTCTCCGTGCTCCAGACCCGCCGGGACTGGTCGGGCCGGGATCTGGCCGCCCGGCTGGACGTCAGTCCGCGCACGGTCCGCCGTGACGTGGACCGGCTGCGCGAACTGGGCTACCCGATCACGACC
The DNA here is from genome assembly GCF_012396365.1 of Nocardiopsis alborubida. Taxonomy (GTDB): domain Bacteria; phylum Actinomycetota; class Actinomycetes; order Streptosporangiales; family Streptosporangiaceae; genus Nocardiopsis; species Nocardiopsis alborubida. The sequence goes on from NZ_JAAXPG010000007.1 coordinate 38,884, forward strand.
TTCAAGGGGCCCGAGGGCGGGTACCGGCTCGACGCGGGGTCACGGATGCCCCCGCTGCTGTTCGACGACGACCAGGCCGTCGCGCTGGCGGTGGCGCTCCAGGCGGCCACGGCGACCGGCGCCGGGATCGGTGAGGCCGCGGAGCGAGCCCTCAACACCGTTCGGCAGGTCATGCCCGCCCGGCTGCGCCGACGGATCGACGCGGTCCGGGCCGCCGTGGTCGCGCCGCCCGACGCCCGGCGGGCGCGGGCCGACGGCGGCCTGCTCACGGCGATCAGCGCCGCCGTGCACGCCCGCGAGGAACTGCGCCTGGACTACACCCCCGCCTTCCGGTCCGCCTCGGACCGGGACGGGGCGGCCGTGGAACCGCGCCGGGTACAGCCCCACCACCTGGTCACCCGGGCGGGGCGCTGGTACCTCCTGGCCTGGGACGTCGAACGCGGTGAGTGGCGGACCCTGCGGGTGGACCGCATCGCGCTCCGCAGCCCCAACGGTCCCCGTTTCACCCCGAGGGAGGTTCCCGGAGGTGATGTGGCGTCCTTCCTCACCAGCAGGTTCCGGGGCTCCGACGGAACGGTCGACTGGCCCTGCCGCGGTGAGGTGATCCTCGACCTGCCCGCCGCCGCCGTCGTTCCCTTCGCGCACGACGGACTGGTCGAGGAGATGGGCGCCGAGCGCTGCCGTCTGGTCCTCGGTTCCTGGTCGTGGGTCGGCCTGGCCTCGGCCATCGGGCGCTTCGACGCCGACTTCGAGGTCGTCGGGCCGCCCGAGCTCGAAGACGCCTTCGCGCGTCTGGCGCGCCGCTACGGAGGCGGCGGCCGCCAGGCCCGCGCCCCCGAGCGCTGACCGGGCGCCGCACCGGCGGGCCGGACGGCGTCGTCTCGAAGGCGGTCTGACGCGCGGCCTCGGGCGCGGACCACGAACGCGGTTCCCCTCCCTCTGCCCCCCAGGTTTCTCCCCGGCATCCACAACGTCTTGCCTAAAGGCTTTAGGCAGAAGTAGAGTGGCTTATGCCGAAGAGGGGAGAGGTTATGGCACGCGCGGGACTGACCACAGAACGCCTTACCGAGGCGGGAGCCGAACTCGCCGACGAGGTCGGCTTCGAGCAGGTGACCGTCTCCGAACTGGCCCGGCGCTTCGACGTCAAGGTCGCCAGCATGTACTCACACCTGCGCAACTCCCAGGACCTCAGAACCCAGATCGCCCTGCTCGCCCTGGAGGAGCTCGCCGACCGGGCCGCCGACGCCCTGGCCGGGCGGGCGGGCAAGGACGCCCTGACCGCCCTGGCCAACGTCTACCGCGACTACGCCCGAGAGCATCCCGGCCGCTACGCCGCGGCCCAGCTCAGACTCGACCCGGAGACGGCGGCCGCCAGCGCCGGTGTCCGGCACGCACAGATGACGCGGGCGATCCTGCGCGGCTACGACCTGGCCGAGCCGGACCAGACGCACGCGGTCCGGCTGCTGGGCAGCGTCTTCCACGGCTACGTGACCCTGGAACTGGGGGGAGGGTTCAGCCACAGCGCCCCCGACACCCAGGAGACCTGGACACGGACCCTGGACGCCCTCGACGCGCTGCTGCGCAACTGGCCCGCGCCCTGACAGCGGCCCCACGCCGGCGCCCGACCGCGCGTCCCGCCGACCGACCAGAGCTGCACGACAGCCCCGACCACCAGGTTGACACCATGCACACCCAGCACCACTGGACCACCACGCCCCTCACCCCGGACCTCCTGCGCGGAGCCCTCGACCTGGAGCGCACCGAGCACGGCGTGCTGCCGCACCGGCTGCCCGCACGGGCACGCGCCCAGTGCGCCGACCCGCAGCTGCTCATGGCCGAGTCCCAACCCTCCGGGGTACGGCTGGCCTTCCGGACCCGGGCCACCTCCGTCGAACTCGACACACTGCCCACCAAGCGCGCCTACACGGGCGCTCCGCCCCGCCCGGACGGCGTGTACGACCTGCTCGTGGACGGCCACCTCGTCGACCAGGCCAGTGCGACCGGCGGCAACACCCTGACCATCGACATGGCCACCGGCTCCGCCGAGCACCGGCCCGGACCCGTGGCCACCGTGCGCTTCACCGGCCTGCCCGACCGCGTCAAGGACGTCGAGATCTGGCTGCCGCACAACGAGACCACCGAACTCGTCGCCCTGCGCACCGACACGGCCGTCGAGCCCGTCCCCGGCCGGGGCCGCAGGGTGTGGCTGCACCACGGCAGCTCCATCAGCCACGGCTCCGACGCCGCCAGTCCCACCACCACCTGGCCCGCGCTCGCCGCCTCCCTGGGCGCGGTGGACCTGGTCAACCTCGGTCTGGGCGGCAGCGCCCTGCTCGACCCGTTCACCGCCCGCGCCATGCGTGACACCCCCGCAGACCTGATCAGCCTCAAGATCGGCATCAACCTGGTCAACGCCGACCTGATGCGCCTGCGCGCCTTCGGTCCCGCGGTGCACGGCTTCCTCGACACCGTTCGGGAGGGGCATCCCAGCACACCGCTGCTGGTCGTCTCGCCGATCCTGTGCCCCATCCACGAGGACACGCCCGGCCCGTGCGCCTTCGACCCCGACTCCCTGCACGTCGGAAAACTGCGGTTCCGGGCCACCGGCGACCCCGACGAGCGCACCGCCGGAAAGCTGACGCTCACCGTCATCCGCGAGGAGCTGTCGCGTATCGTGCGCCAGCGCGCGGCCGAGGACCCGCACCTGCACTACCTCGACGGCCGTGAGCTCTACGGTGAGGCGGACCACGCCGAACTTCCGCTGCCCGACGAGCTGCATCCGGACGCCGCCACACACCGGCGCATGGGCGAGCGCTTCGCCGAACGCGCCTTCGGCGCGGGCGGTCCGTTCCGCGCACGAAGAACCTGAGACGTCCGACCGGCTCGCTCTTCCCGCGCGGTCGTCGCTCCCTGGCCGCCCCTCAGGACAGGCATCCCTCTGGGAGGTCTTCTCCACAGGGGCTGCCGTTCTCGGCTGGTCAGCCGGACACGGAACCGGGCAGCGGACCGGGCCAGGAGCTCACCGGTCCCGGTCCGCCCGTCGGGTCAGGCAGGATCGGAACGCGCGGAAACCAGCTCCTGGGCCTCGCGCACGATCTGGGCCAGCCGGGAGTGGTGGGCGCCGGGCCAGTACACCCGCTCGCACGCGGAGCAGCGCGCGAACGCGTCGTAGGTGGCGCGGGTGCCCGCCTCCAGATCGCCCTGCACCTCCTCCTTGGACGCGTGCACCAGTTCGCCGTTGCACGCCGGGCAGCGCGTCCAGGGCCGCAGGGGCGGCGCGAAGCGCTCCAGCACCTCGCGTAGCTGGTCGGCGGGCCGCTGCTCGCGCACGTGGCCGCCGGCCCGCAAGCCGCTGCGGCACAGCAGTCCGCGGTCGCGGGTGAGCAGCACCCTGTCCTCGGCGTTGGCCTGGCGGAACAGGGAGGGGTCGTCGCGGTCGTTGTCGTAGGCGGTGTCCAGGCCCAGCAGGCGCAGGCGCCGGGCCAGGGTGCCCAGGTGCACGTCGAGCAGGAACCGCGGTTCGGCGAAGGGCAGGCGCTGCGGGTACTCCACGGGCAGGACCTCCACGGCCCCACCCGGGGCGGGAATGTGGGAGGCGGGGGTGTCGCGGCCGTCGACGCGCAGCGCTCCGACCTCGGTCAGGGGTACGCCCAGAGACTGGACGACGTGTCCGAGGGTGGAGGTGGAGTCGCCCTTCACGCGCACGGTTCCGCCCCGGTGCCGCGACGGCAGGAAGAACCGCAGTTCGGGCGCGAAGCTCAGGTCCAGCATCGGTTCTCTTCCTTCCAGCGGGCCGTTCCTGCCCGCGGACCAGGGGGCCGATCGGTCGCGGCGGGCCGCGGATCGGCAGACATCCGGTGCGGCCGGTACGCGGTTCAGGACAGGAGCGGGCGCACCCGCTCGGCGGTGAAGCGCACGAAGCCCTCGGGGTCGGGCTCGTCGGCCGTGGGCTGCAGCACCACGGTGTCGGCTCCGGCCTCGGCCATGTGTCGTACCGCCTCGGCGATGCGGCCGGCGTCTCCGGCCACACCGGTCTGCGGTGTCAGGCCCTCGGCGCGCAGTTCGGCGGCCACGCGCCGGTCGGCGTCGGGGCCGGTGGCGGCCAGCAGGTAGACGGTCACGGGGTGGTGGCCCGGACGTCCGGCGGCCTGGCGTCCCTGGTCAACCAGCCGCCGTGCCCGCCGTACCCCGTCCACGCCCGCCGCGGCGTCCAGGATGGTGCCGTCGGCGGCCTGTCCGCTCAGGTGCAGGGTCCGCGGTCCGCGGGCACCGGCCAGCACGGGCACGGGGGCGGCGGGCGGGTAGTCCAGGGCGACGTCGTCGAGTTCGACGTAGCGCCCTCGGGAGGTGACCCGGTCCCCGGCCAGCAGGGCGCGCAGCGCGTCCAGGTGTTCGCGCAGGAGGGAGAGCGGGGAGTCGGGGCGCGCGCCGACCTGGGCCATCCAGTCCTGCACGCCGTGGCCCACGCCGATGCGCACGCGGCCCGGGAAGAGCCGGTGCAGGGTGGCGGTCTCCATGGCGGTCAGGGCGACGTTGCGCAGGGGGACGGGGAGCAGGCCCACGCCCACGGTGAGGTTCTCGGTCCAGGCCAGGGCCGCGGAGGCGGCGGCGACGCCGCTCTCCAGGAAGCAGTCCTCCCACAACCAGAGCTGGTCGAGTCCGGCCTCGTCGGCCGCGCGTGCCACGGAGCGCAGGCGTTCGGGTGGCAGCTGGGGGCGGAAGACGGCTCCGAGTTCGGTCATGGTTGTTGTTCTACCGGGCGGGAGAGGGGGAGGACAACGACTTTCGCCCTCCCCCGCACTCCGCGACGCAGGCCGGGGCCTTCGCCGGCACGAAGAAACCCGGTCCGGGTTGCTCAGGGCGCCAGGCGCACCACACCGCCGGAGCCGGTCACGGCGACCAGGGTGATCTCGAAGCCGTTCATGACGAACACGCCCCCCGGCTCCTCTCCGATCGGAGGCGGCAGGTGGCCCGACAGGGTGGTGCCGGGCCCGTAACCGCTGACGTCCAGCCCGTCCTCGCCGACGGCGTCGACCACGAACCGGTCCACGCCGTGGGAGCCGTCCATGGCGAACTCGTCGCCGCTCTCCACCAGCACCTCGCAGTCGGCGTCGGCGCAGGCCTCCAGGTCGGTGCCGTCGGCGGCCTCGGGTGTCGCCGGGGCGGTGGGAGAGGGGGAGGCTGCGTCCGTGCTGTCGGGCAGGGAGGCGTCGGCGGCCGGGGGGTCCTGCTCCTGTGATCCGGCGCAGCCGCTGAGCAGGGCGGCTACGGCACCGGCGGCGGCCAGGGCGCGGATCGGGCGGAGGGTGGTGGTCATGGTGCCCCGTCCATGAGTTGGGCCGCGCACATCCGGGGGTGAGGGGAGGCCGCGCGGCGGTGGCCTCGTCACCGACGGTTGTGCCCCGGCCCCGCGGTGTCCATACCCGCACCGGCGTGGTGCGCGTCACCCCTGCCCGTGCGGGTGGGCCCCGCCGACCGGCCGCCTCCTTCCCCCCGGACACCGGGGCGGGGAGTCGGCGGGGTAGCCCGGGTCGAAGCCCGTCACGGCGTCCAGGCGCTCCAGTGCCCCCGCAGCAGGTCCACGTCCACCGCGCCCAGGTTGTCGGCCAGCTGTTCGGCGTCGCGCGCGCCGACGATGGGGTGCACCGCGCGCGAGCGCGCCAGGGTCCAGGCGATCGCGACCTGGGAGGGGCTCGCCCCCAGCTCGGCGGCGACCTCGCTCACCGCGCGGGCCGCCCGGTGGTCGCGCTCGGTCAGGGAGACCGGGTCGACCCTGGTGCCGGACGGGGCGCGGCCCGGCCGGGGCGGTCTGCGTGCGGTGCCGGACTGACCGGGCCGCTCCCTCCCCGGCAGGTGCGCCGGACTGGCTAGGCTGTGGCGCGGAACACCTGAGCGAATGAGGGGACGGCGTCCATGGACCCGGTGGTGGAGTCGGTCAGCAGCAGTCCCGGCCACACGTTCAGCAAGGCCGCCCTGCCCCGGATCCGTCTTCTGGCGGGGTTGGGCGTGGAGGGTGACGCCCACCTGGGAGCCACCGTCCAGCACCTGTCCCGGATCGCCGCGGACCCCGACCAGCCCAACCTGCGCCAGGTCCACCTGGTGCACGCAGAACTCCTGGAGGAGGTCGGCGAGGCCGGGTTCGCGGTCGCCCCCGGACAACTGGGCGAGAACATCACCACCCGCGGCTTGGACCTGCTGTCCCTGTCCGTGGGCACCGTCCTGACCTTCGGTGACGGGGCCAGTGTGCGGGTCACCGGCCTGCGCAACCCCTGTGCGCAGATCGACGGCTTCTCCCGGGGGCTGCTCAAACAGGTTCTACACCGCGGGGAGAACGGAACCCTGGTACGCAGGGCTGGGATCATGGGCGTCGTCCTGACCAGCGGCACGGTCGAACCCGGTATGGCTGTGCGTGTGTGGGCGCCCCGGGGCGCCCACACACCTCTCGAACGGGTCTGAGGAGAGGCCCCGGGCCCCGTCACACCAGTGAGGCCAGCAGTTCGGGTTCGGCGTGCACGCGGATGCCGACGACGCGGTCGCCTTCGACGGTGAACGCCAGCGCCGCGTAGGGCTGCCCCTCGCGCAGGGACACGAACCCGGGCAGGCCGTCCACGGACACCACGCGCGATGCCTGGGCCAGGCGCGAGAAGGCGATGGCCTGCCCCGCGACCGCCTCGGCTCCGCTGGTGGCCGTGGGCACGCCCCGTATCACCGCGAACTCGTCAGCGCTGATGACCACGTCGGGGGCCAGTACCGCCAGCAGACCCTCGAAGTCACCGCCGCGTGCCGCGGCCAGGAACGCCTCCACCACCCGGTACCGCCGGGCCGGATCGGACACGCCGTCCGCGTCCGCGCCGCGCAGCCGGCGCCGTGCGCGGCTGGCCAGTTGCCGGGCGGCGGCCGGGGTGCGCTCCAGGATGGGCGCGATCTGGTCGAAGGGCAGCGCGAACAGGTCGTGCAGCACGAACGCCAGCCGCTCGGCCGGGGTGAGGGTGTCCAGGACCACCAGCAGCGCCGTCCCCACCGAGTCGGCCAGGACCACCTGTTGTTCGGGGTCGGTCCGCGCCGCGTCCTGGGAGGGCTCGGGCACGTCCTCGCCCACGGGGTCCTCGCGGCGCGAGGCGCGCGAGCGCAGCATGTCCAGGCACACCCGGCCCACCACGGTGGTCAGCCATCCGGCCAGGTTGTCGATGCTCCGGGCGTCGGAGCGGCTCAGCCGCAGCCACGTCTCCTGCACCGCGTCCTCGGCCTCGCTCGCCGATCCGAGCATCCGGTGGGCGATCGAGCGCAGCAGCGCGCGGTGCTCCTCGAAAAGCGCGGCCCACACTTCGTCGGTGTTCATCGGTCACATTCCTTCGTCGGCGTCCGTCGTGGTTTCGACTCATCGGGCTGACGTCTGGATGCGGCCCCATGTGACCGGTTTCGGCGAGGAGATCCATGAACACCTGGAACGAACTGCGTTCGCTGCTGCGCGGCCGTGTGCTCACCGACGGCGAGGAGGGATTCGATCTGGCCAGACGTCCCTGGAGCCTGTCCGTGGACCAGCCCGTGGCGGCGGTGGTGGAGGCCGCCGACGCCGACGACGTGGCCGCCCTGGTCCGCCACGCCCATCGGGAGGGGTTGGCGGTGGCCGCACAGCCCACCGGGCACGGCGCCTCCGGTGACGTCAAGGGCGCGGTGCTGCTGCGTACCGGGGCGCTGGACGAGGTGAGTGTGGACGCCGAGCGCCGGGTGGCCCGTGTGGGCGCGGGCGTGCCCTGGGGGCGCGTGCAGGAGGCGGCCGCCGTGCACGGCCTGACCGGTCTGCCGGGCAGCTCCCCGGTGGTCGGTGTGGCCGGGTACACCCTGGGCGGGGGTCTGAGCTGGTTCGGCCGCCGCCACGGGTGGGCGGCCGACGGCGTCACCGCCCTGGAGGTGGTCGACGCCCGGGGGGAGCGTGCTCGGGTGACCGCTGAGTCCGATCCCGACCTGTTCTGGGCGCTGCGCGGCGGCGGGGGCGACTTCGCGGTGGTCACCGCCCTGGAGTTCGCCCTGCACCCCGCGCCGCGGCTGTACGGCGGGCGCGTGGTGTGGCCCGCCGATCGGGCGGAGCGGGTGCTGGCGGCCTACACCGAGGTCACCGCGCACGCGCGGCGGGAGCTGACGGTGTGGCTGAACCTGCACCACGTCCCGGGCCGGGAGCCGACGGTGTCGGTGGACACGACCTTCCTGGGCGGGTCGGAGCGGGCGCGTGAGCTGCTGCGTCCGCTGGAGGCGGCCGGAAGGCCGCTGCGTGACACCCGTGCGGTACTGCCGCTGAGCGAACTGGGGTCGGTCACCGCCGAGCCCACCGATCCCTCGCCGGGCCTGTCGCGCGCCGCGCTGCTGACCGACCTGGGGCCGCAGGCAGTCGGGGCGCTGCTGGCCGAGCCGATCGCCCCGCTTGTGGGGGTGCAGGTGCGCCACCTGGGCGGCGCGTTCGCCGACGCCTCCGACACCCCGTTCGGACCGATGGACGAGCGGTACTACCTCTACGCGCTGGGAGTGCCGTTCGCGCCGGGGATGGCGCCGGGGATCCGGGCGCGTCTGGAGGGGTTGGTGGCGTCGCTGGGTCCGGGTGTCAGCGGTCGCAAGCCGCTGACCTCACTGGTGCCGGGGGAGTCGGTCACCGACGTGTTCTCCGCGCAGGCGCTGGAGCGGTTGCGGCGGATCAAGGCCGAGCGCGACCCGCGAGGTGTGGTGCGGTCCAACTACCCGGTGCTCGGCTGACGCGGCGGTGGGCCGGGCGGCACCCCGACCGGCCCGCCGCCGCGTGCTCGGAAGCGGTGGCCTCAGGCTCCGCCGCGCTGGAGGAGGCGTTCGTGGCGCTGGCGGGCGGCCTGGGCCGAGCCGAGCCCGAGACCGAAGGCGATCTCCTGCCAGGTCATGCCGCGTCCCTTGGACATCTGCAACAGCCCGGCCTCCAGTTGGTCGAACTCGGCGCGCGCCCAGGGCACCAGGGTCAGGGCGGCGGTGAGGTCGTCCTGGTCCACGGGCGGGGCGCCGGGGTCGGGCTGGGCGCTGCCCGCGGCCAGGTCGGCGACGCGCCGCAGGGCGTCCAGGGGCGCCATGGGCATGCGCAGTTCGTCCCAGCGCGTGCGCTGCTCGCCGGTGGCGTGCCGTTCGGTGATGCGCAGCAGCGCCTCGTGGGTGCGCAGGCGGCGCGCGCTCTGCGGGTCGGGTGGGGTGAAGGTCCCCTCGCGCTGTTCCTCGCTCATGCCTCCAGCATGGGAGACACAACCCCCGGTTGTCAACATTGAGTTTTCAACAGATTGTTCACTCGGGAGGTCGCCGGTCCAGGAACTCCGCGAAGGGCACCTTGCCCACCGCCCGGTCCGGGACCAGGTGGCCCCCGGCGCGGTAGGCGGCGAAGACGGCGCCCGGCAGGCGCACGGGCACCGTCCGCAGGTCCGTCCCCGCCCAGCGCTGGTAGGCCCCTGCCAGGTCGCGGAAGGACTCCACGCGCGGGCCGCCCATGTCCGCCACGCGTCCGGCCGGAGGGTTGTCGGCCAGGTGGGCCAGGCGGGAGGCGACCTCCTCGGCATCCACGGGCTGCACGTCCACGTCGGGGACGGGCATGAACGGAAGGCGGGCCGCGCCCGCGCACAGCCTGAACACCAGGTCGTGGAACTGGGTGGCGCGCAGCACCGTCCACCCCAGGCCGGAGGCCGCCAGCGCGCCCTCCACGGTGTGCTTGACCCTGTAGTAGCCCAGCGGAACCCGGTCCACGCCCACGATGGAGACGTAGACCAGGTGCGCCACGCCCGCCTCGCGGACCGCGCGGATCAGATGGGTGGCGGACTCGATGTCGCCGCCGGCGGGCGTGCTGGCGCAGTGCACGACGGTGTCCACGCCCCGGACCGCGTCGGCCAGCCCGGTGCCCCGGCGCAGGTCCACGGCGAAGGACGCGGGATCCTCGGGATCGGGGCGGCGGCTCAGGCTGCGCACCTGGTGCCCGGCCCGGCGCAGGCGTTCCACGACGGGCCGTCCCAGGGTGCCGGTGCCGCCGGTGACGAGGACTGTCTTCATGCGCGCTCCTTCGCTTCCTGGAGAACCCATGCTAGGTCTCGGACAACCGGGCGCGGCGGTCCCCGGCGCGCTACCCCGAGCGTGTCCGCCGCGGGGCGCCCCGCGGGCTGCCCCGACCAGGGGGCGGTGGTGTCTTTGGTGCCCGGTGTCCGGTTAGAGTGCTGGCGGCGTCGGCGCAGCGGAGCGTCCGAGCGAACGGTGAGGGAGTGTGCCCATGTCCGGGATCGCCGGGAGACTGACGGCAGCGGTCGGCGCGGAGCAGGTGGTCACCGACCCCGCCGTCCTCGAGGGCTACTCCCACGACGAGGCGGAGTGGGCTCCCCACGGCCGCCCGGCCGCGCTCGTGCGCCCCCGCCACACCCAGGACGTGGCGGCCGCGGTGGGCGTGTGCGCGGAAACGGGCGTCCCGGTGGTCGCGCGCGGCGCGGGGACGGGGCTGTCGGGGGCGGCCAACGCCGTGGACGGCTGGGTCGTGGTCTCCTTCGAGCGGATGAACCGGGTCCTGGAGGTCGACCCCGTACAGCAGACCGCCACCGTGCAGCCGGGCGTGGTCAACAACGACCTGCGCGAGCGGGTGGCGCGCGACGGCCTGTGGTACCCGCCGGACCCGGCCTCCGCTCCCTGGTCGACCATCGGCGGCAACGTGGCCACCAACGCGGGCGGCCTGTGCTGCGTCAAGTACGGCGTCACCCGCGACTACGTGCTGGGCATGGAGGCGGTCGTGGGGTCGGGTGAGGTGGTGCGGCTGGGCCGGACCACCGCCAAGGGCGTGACCGGCTACGACCTGTGCGGGCTCATGGTGGGCTCGGAGGGGACGCTGGGCATGGTCACCGAGGTGACGCTGCGGATGCGGCCGCTGCGCACCGGTACCGAGCACACCGTGGTGGGCTACTTCGACTCGCTGGTGGAGGCCGGGCGGGCCGTAGCGGCGGTGTCGGCCGCCGGGGTGGTGCCCTCGGCGATGGAGCTGATCGACCGGTTCTGCCTCCAGGCGGTGGACGACTGGAAGAACATGGGCCTGTCCGCCGAGGGCGAGGTGCTGCTGCTGGCGCGCAGCGACCAGCCCGGAGCGGCGGGCGAGGAGGAGGCCGACCGCATCCTGGCGTGCTTCCGGGCCGAGGGAGCTGTCTACGCGGTGCGCTCCACCGACGAGGAGGAGGCCGAGGCGCTGTTCGAGGCCCGCCGTCTGGCCTACCCGGCGCTGGAACGGCTCGGCCCGCTGTTGACCGAGGACATGTGCCTGCCCAAGGCGAAGGTGCCGCTGATGCTGGAGCGCATCGAGGAGATCGGCAGGCGCTTCGACACCCGCATCGGCAACATCGCGCACGCGGGGGACGGCAACCTGCACCCCCTGTTCATCGTCCCGGCCGGTGACGAGGACGCCAAGAAGCGCGCGCAGGAGGCCTTCGAGGTGATCGTGGACGAGGCGATCGCCCTGGGCGGCACGGTCACCGGCGAGCACGGCGTGGGCCTGCTGAAGATGCGCGGGGCCGCCCGGGAGATGGGGCCTCACGTGCTCGCCATGCACCGGGCCGTCAAGGACGCCCTGGACCCCCGGGGCATCTTCAACCCGGGCAAGGTCTTCGCCGCGTCGTAGCGGGCGGGCCCCGCGCGCGACCGGGTGTGCCGGAGGAGCGGGCGGGGCCGAACGCGCCGGGGGACTGGCCGCTGGGAGAAGCGGACCGGACGCGGTGCGCAGCCGGAAGAACGGTGGAACCGGTCGGGGAGTGGGCGGCGTCTCAGAGGGCAGGAGCAGCACCGCGCACGAGGAGACCCCCATGGAGACCACCACCGTCCTGGTTCTGGTGATCGCGGCCCTGGTGGTCGTCGGCGTGGTCGCGGCGGCGGTCGCGGGGTCGGCCGCCGAACGCCGCCGTTCCCGTGGCCTGGCCCTCTGGGCCTCACATGAGGGGTGGCGCTACGACCGGGAGCGGCCCGAGCTGGTCGACCGGTTCGAGGGCGCTCCCTTCCTGGAACGGCGGTCCAACGCCCGGACCAGGCACGTGCTGTGCGCCGAGGTGCGCGGCCGCCGGGTCCTGGCCTACGAGTACGGCTACGCCGCGCCCCACCCCCAGCAGCGCCACCGCACCGTCGCGCACGTGTACGCGGTGGTGGCGGTGGCCCTGCCCGCGGGCGTGCCGCTGCTCCAGGTGGAGGAGGCGGGCACCGGCGCCGGTGCGCCCCAGCCCGGGACGGACGGCGCCCGTGCCTGGAACGCGGACGAGGCCGCCTTCGACGACCGGTTCGCCGTCGTGACCGGTGACAGCGGCTTCGCGGCGGCCGTTCTGGGTGAGCCGGTGCGGGAGTGGCTGCTGTCGCGGGAGGGTGTGTGCCCGTTCCGCTTCGGCGGTCGGTACCTGCTGGCCTGGGAGCGCGGGCCGCTGGAGGCCGGTCGTGTCCGGGAGCGCGCCGACGCGGCGATCGACCTGTTGGAGCGGGTTCCGTCCGGTGTCTGGGAGAGCGCGCAGGACACCCTGGGCTAGGGCGTTGGACGCGCCCCCGCCCTGCCGCTCCCCCGCGCCGGTGGTCCCGTCAGCTCCCGGAGCGTCAGCGGCACCGCGCGTCGGTGTCCCTCACCCTCCGGGTTCGGTACCGGCGAACGCGGTGCGCAGGCGGCGCACCCCCTCGGTGATCTCGGCGGTTCCGGCCGCGCCGCCGTAACTGAGCCGCAGGTGCGGGGCGGTCGGCTCCGCCGGGAAGTAGGCCTGACCGGGGGCCACCGCCACCCCGGCGCGCAGTGCCGCTGACGCGAGCGCGGTCTCGTCGGTCTCACCGGGCAGCCGCAGCCACAGGTGATGACCGCCCGCGGGCAGGTGCGGCGCCGCCAGTTCCGGCAGTTCCCGTGCCAGGGCCGCGGCCATGGCCGTGCGGCGCTCGCGCAGGCCCTCCGCGACCGCGCGCAGATGGCGGCCCCAGGCGGGGGAGCCGACCAGCTCCAGCACGGCCTCCTGGAGGGGGCGCGCCACGAAGAAGCTGTCGACCAGCTGGATCGCGCGCAGGCGCCGCGTCACCGGTCCCCGCGCGGCGATCGCCCCCACGCGCAGGCTGGGCGAGGTCGCCTTGGTCAGGGACCGCACGTGCACCACGGTGCCGTCGGGGTCCTCGGTGGCGAGCGGGGGCGGCGGGGCGGCCGCGTCGGCGTGCGCCAGGTGGCGGGCGAAGTCGTCCTCCACCACGAACGCGCCCGCCGCGCGCGCGATCCGCACCACCTCGCTCCGGCGGTCGGAAGACAGGACCGCTCCGGTGGGGTTGTGGAAGAGCGGCTGGCACACCAGCACCCGCGCGCCGGTCGCCGCGAACGCCTGTTCCAGCAGGTCGGTGCGGACACCCTCGGTGTCGACCGGAACGGGGACGGGGCGCAGGCCCGCAGCCCGGGCGATGGCCAGGAGGCCGGGGTAGGTGGGCGACTCCACCAACACGGGAGCCCCCGGGGGAGCCAGGGCGCGCAGCGCGGTGGTCAGCGCGCTCTGCCCTCCTGCGGTGACCAGCACGTCGGCCGCGCCGACGGGGCCGCCGATCTGGCGGGCGAACCAGCCGCGCAGCTCCTCCACCCCTTCCGCGGGCGGCCGCGCCCAGGCGCCCGGCCGCCGCCCCGCGCGGGCCAGCGCGGCGCCCATGGCGTGCTCGGGCTGGAGGCTGGGGTGCAGGTAACCGCCGTTGAACACGACGACTCCCAGGGCGGGCGGGGTCAGGGTGGCCAGCACTCCGGAGGCGTCCACGGCGCGCGGGGCCGGCTCACCGGAGGCCGCCGCCGTCTCGGCGCTCAGCGCGACCTCCTGCCAGGAGGTGTCGCCGACCGGGCGATCGGAGGCACCCCCACCCGCCCGGAACACCCCGGCGCCGGGGCGGGTGACCACCAGGCCCTCGGCGACCAGCGCCGCGACGGCCCGCGACACGGTCACCGGGCTCACGCCGTAGCGCTCCACCAGTGCTCGACTCGACGGCAGCTTCTCCCCTGGAGGGTAGCGGTTGACCTCCCTGCGCAGGAAACTGGTGAGATCTCGCACGCTGCTACGCTGTTTCATGAAGACACAAGATAGCGCTATCGTGCCGCGCGGAGTAGCGGCGCTCGGTGCGACGCTGTGCGCCGCGCTCGGCGTCCTCGGGTTCTCGTTCACCCTTCCGTCCACCGCGTGGGCTCTGGAGGGGTTCGGGCCCTGGAGCGTCGCGGTGGTCCGGTGCGCGCTGGCCGCCGTGCTGGCAGGCTGCTGCCTCGCGGCGGTCCGCGCCCCGCTGCCCGACCGCGTCCACTGGCGGGGCATCGCCGTCGTCTCCCTGGGCTGCGTGGCGGCGTTCCCGGTGCTCAGCACGCTCGCCCTCCAGGTGTCCTCCACCTCCCACGCCGCGGTCGTGATCGGACTGCTGCCGATCACCACCGCCGTGTTCGCCATGCGCCGCGGTTCGGTGCGCCCCTCCCGCCGGTTCTGGGTGGCCGCCGTGTGCGGCGCCGCGGCCGTCGTCGCGTTCGCGCTGGTGCGCAGCGGCGGAACACCCGGCCTGGCCGACCTGTACCTGCTGGGAGCCTTGGTGCTGTGCGCCGCAGGGTACGCCGAGGGCGGTCGGTTGGCCGCGCACCTGCCGGGTTGGCAGGTGATCGCCTGGGCTCTGGTCGCCGCCGCGCCGGTGACCGTGCCCGCCGCTCTCTGGGCGCTGGCCGCCGAGCCGGTGGACGCCGTGCCGCGCGCGCTCGTGGGCATGGCCTATCTCGGCGCGGTGTCGCAGTTCGGCGCGTTCGTGGTCTGGTATCGGGGGATGGGCGCCATGGGTGTGGCCCGGGCCAGCCAGCTCCAGCTCGCCCAGCCGCTGCTGACCCTGGTGTGGGCGTTTCTGCTGGTGGGGGAGTCGCTGTCCCCGGCCGCGCCCGCCACGGCCGTCGTCGTCCTCGTGTGCATCGCCGTCACCCAGAGGTCGCGCGGCTGAGCACGGGGGCGGGGGCACGGGCGTCCCCGGCGGGGAGTGTGAGAGTGCGGCCTGTGCGGGTAGGGGCGCCAACGCGGCACGGAGGGTGCCGGAAGAGTCCAGCTGAGGGGGCAGCCATGGCCGACACGCTCAACGGCCGTCGGGTCGCGATTCTGGCGGCGGACGGGGTCGAGCAGGTCGAACTCGTCACACCGCGCAAGGCTCTGAGCGAGGAGGGCGCCACCGTCGACCTGGTCTCGCTCAAGTCCGGGCGGATCCAGGCGATGAACGGCGACATCGAACCGGCGGACACCTTCGACGTGGACCGCGTGGTCTCCGAGGTCGGGGTGGACGACTACGACGCCCTGGTGGTCCCCGGCGGGACCGTCAACCCGGACAACCTGCGCTCGGACGAGAACGCGGTGGGGTTCGTGCGCGACTTCGTGGCCGCGGGCAAGCCCGTGGCCGCCATCTGCCACGGGCCGTGGATCCTGGTGGAGGCCGACGTGGTGCGGGGGCGCAGGGTGACCTCCTACCCCAGCCTGCGCACCGACATCCGCAACGCGGGCGGGACCGTGGTGGAGGAGGAGGTGGTCACCGACCAGGGGATCACCACCAGCCGCAACCCGGACGACCTGCCCGCCTTCTGCGAGCGCATCGTGCGCGAGTTCGCCGCCGGGTAGGCGGCCTCCGCGTCCCGGGGCGCGGAAGCGACGACGGGGCGGTGGGCGCCGGTTGGGCGCCCACCGCCCCGTGTGTCGGGTGCGGCTATCCCTCTTCGGGCTTCTCGGGGTGGCGGCGCAGGTGGAGGATGGCCGCGAGGAGGCCTCCCCACACCAGGACGATGGAGACGGCCATCATGACGATCGCGCTGGTGGTCATCAGCGGCTCCCTTCATCGGTCGCGGCGGTCGTGGCCGCGGTGTCGGCGTCCTGGCGGGCCAGGGCGTCGGCGCGCTTCCAGGGGAAGAGCGAGACGACGATCCCGAAGACGATCGCCCCGATGGCCAGGCCCCATCCGGCGGCCAGCAGGAACCCGGTCGAGTAGCCCGCGTAGTTCTCCGTCAGCTCCGTGCGCAGGCTGTCCCACATCATGAAGCCGAGCAGGATCGGGGTGACCGCGCCCAGGACGACCTTCCACCACAGGCCGAGCCGGATGGAGGAGATCGCGTTGGTGTGCTGCTGGAACATCGGCAGCTTGCGCGCGATCCAGCCGAAGACCACGATCATGACGAGTCCGGCCAGTGCGATGCCGTACTGGTTGATGAAGTGGTCGAACACGTCCAGGAAGTGCAGGCCCTCGGGTGTGGGGAAGAGCAGGATCGAGGCCAGCGCGGTGGCGCCGCCCACGAGCAGCACGGTCTGGACGCGGCCCAGTCCGGTGCGGTCCTGCACCGCGGAGATGATCACCTGGACGATGCTGACCAGCGAGGTCAGGCCAGCGATCACCAGGGAGCCGAAGAAGAGCACCCCGAACAGCGCACCGCCGATGGGCAGGGTCGAGATGATCTGCGGGAAGGCGACGAAGGCCAGACCGATGCCGTTGGCGGCGACGTCCTCGACCCCGGTGCCCGCCGCGGTGGCCATGAAGCCCAGGGCGGCGAACACGCCGATGCCCGCGAGCAGCTCGAAGGAGCTGTTGGCGAAGCCCGCCACCATCGCCGAGCCGGTCAGGTCGGCCTTGCGGCGCAGGTAGGAGGCGTAGGTGACCATGATGGCGAATCCCACGGACAGCGAGAAGAAGATCTGCCCGTAGGCGGCGATCCAGACGCTGCCGTCGAGCATCGCGCTCCAGTCGGGGGTGAACAGGGCGTTCAGGCCGACCGCGGCCCCGTCCAGGGTGAGCGCCTGCACGACCAGGACCAGGAACAGCACCACCAGCAGCGGGATGAAGACCTTGTTGGCCTTCTCGATGCCGTTGCGCACGCCCAGCGCCAGGATGAGCAGCACCACGGCCCACACGCCGATGAGCGGCCAGGCCACGCCCGCGACGTAGCCCGAGACCATGCCGGGACCCTCGCTCATCTGGAGGAAGTCCTCGAAGAAGAACGCGTTGGGGTCGTCGCCCCACTGCTGTCCGATGGAGAACCAGGCGAATCGGACGGCCCAGGCCACGATCACGGCGTAGTAGACCGCGATGACGAAGCAGATGGCCACCTGCCACCAGCCGATGGCCTCGGCGGGCCGGGTGATGCGGCGGTAGGACAGCGGTGCGGAGGAGCGGTAGCGGTGCCCGATGCTGTACTCCAGGATCAGCAGCGGAATACCGGCGGTGAGCAGGGCGATGAGGTAGGGCAGCATGAAGGCGCCGCCGCCGTTCTCGTAGGCGATGTAGGGGAATCGCCAGATGTTGCCCAGACCGATGGCGGATCCGATCGCCGCCATCAGGAAGCCCGCGCGCGATCCCCACTGCTCGCGAGTCTGTTGGACCATGTTCAGGTCTCCTAAATCATCCCGTAGTTCGCGATCCGCACGGTAGCAGGAGTTGGCCTGGTCAGCATCGCGGGGCGGGCAGCCTGTGCGCGGTGTCGCCCCACGATGCTCCTTTGGCTTCGTTTTGTCTAGACTCGCACCTCGGGTCAAAACGACAAGGGGCACTTACCGGAAACCTTCAGGGGCCCTTGTGTACGCGCGTGGCGGTGACCGCCGGGGGCTACCGGGCGGGCGTCGTCCCGGCGGGTGGCGGGATCCGGCCTCGCCTCGGCCGGGGGCGCGCCCCCGGCCGACCGTTCCCGGCCCTCAGGCGCGGTGGCGCGGGCGTGCGCGCAGGCGCGCGTTGGGCAGCTCCGGAGCCGGGAGCGCCGCGCCGTCGTCGGCCGCGACCGCGGCGAAGCGCCGCACGCCTCCCTCGCCGGAGCCCTCCCGCTCGCCCTCCCAGGCGAGGCGGGCCCGCACGATCTCGTCGTGGTCGCGGCCGACGAAGTTCCACCACATGAGCAGGTCCTCGGTGAAGGGCTCGCCGCCGATCACCAGCACGTGCGCGGTCTCCTCGGCCCGCAGCTCCACCTCCGTGCGCCCCTCGCCCGCGTAGAGCAGCGCGCCGGCCTCGACGCGGTGGCCGAGGGCCTGCACGGGCGCGTCCAGCGGCAGGACGCCGTGCTCGAAGGACGCCTCCAGGGGCAGGCGCACCCGGGCCCCGGGTTCCAGCACGAGCTCGGCGCCCATGAGCGGGGTGTGCACGCGGGCGGGGGAGCGGCGGCCGTCCACCTCTCCGGCGATCACCGTGACCCTGGCCCCCGGCGCGTCCGTCCCGGGCAGGTCGAAGGCGGGCAGGTCGGCGTGGTGCTCGAAGCGGGCCGGTCCCTCCCGATCGGCCTCGGGCAGGGCGACCCACAGCTGGGCGCCGTGCAGCAGCGGCGGGGCGTCGGCGGGGGAGCGCTCGGAGTGGGCGATGCCGTGCCCGGCGGTCATGAGGTTGAGCTGGCCGGGGCGGACCAGCTGGTCCGAGCCCAGGCCGTCCAGGTGGTGGACCGAGCCCTGGACCAGCCAGCTCACGGTCTGCAGGCCGATGTGGGGGTGCGGCGGCACCTGCATGCCGGGGCCGTCGGCGATGCCGGTGGGTCCGTAGACGTCGGCGAAGCACCAAGCGCCGACCATGCGGCGGTTCCTGCCGGGCAGGGCGCGGCGGACCAGCATGGCGCGCGGGCCGCCGAGCGGGACCTCGCGCGGTTCGAGGAGTTCGGTGTCGCCGGGCGTCGCGGTGACGGCGGGATCGGTCTCTCCGCCGCAGACGCGCTCCTCGGCGGGATGGGTGTCCAGGTTGCTCACCCTGCCGAAGTTAGTCGAGGCGGGCCCGCTCCGGTACCTCTCGGGGGACGCGCCGGGGGGCGTTTCGCGTCACCACCGCATGTGGACGTGTTCGGCGAAACCGAGCAGGCCGTCCACGGAGACGGGCTCGTCCCCGTCGGGGCGGACCGTGCCGGTGTAGTGGCCGAAGAGCTGGTGGGTGTCGTTGACGATGACCCCGGCGTCGGTGCGGTCGGCGCGCTCGTGGAAGGGCGTGAACACCAGGTCGACCCGGTCCGAGTCGGGGGTGCGCACCCACCAGGGCTCGTCCGGGCTGTCGGGGTCGTAGACCCACTCCAGTTCCTCGCCGATCTTGGTCAGGCGTCCGTCCACGCACAGGGCGTTCTCGGTCAGGCCGGTGCCGCGGGTCCACTGGCCGCCGAACTGGAGCCCCAGGGTGCGTCCGTCGGTGCGGCCCGAGGCCGCACCCCAGTTCCAGCGGGTGTCGTAGGGCCATCGGCCGCGGCCGTGGTCGAGCACGCCCCAGGCTCCGTCGAAGTCGAGGGAGTCGCGGCCCAGGCGCACCTCGCCCCGTGCGGGGCGGGCGGTGTGCTTGGAGGTGTACTGGAAGCGGTCGGCGCTCCAGGGGATGACCACGCTCATGGTCTCGTGGCCCTCGGGCAGGTCGACGGTCAGGTCGGCGCGCAGCCGCCCCTCGGGGGTGTCGCAGGAGAAGCGGAGCCGGGTGCCGCCGTCGATCTCCTGGATGAGGGCGCGGACCGGGCCGAGCGCGGCGCTGGGGCCCGAGCCCAGGCTGTCGGGGAGGCGGACGCCGTGCGCGAGCGGGCGCAGGGCGGTGCGGCTGACCTCCCGTCCGCCGTACTCCAGCAGGTAGACGCTGGTCAGGCCGAGGTAGTCGACGTCGGCGACGGTGAGCGCGACCAGGTGGGTGGGTGTGGCGACGCACCAGTACTCCCACTTCTTGCGGCGGCCCCAGCCGGGCAGCGCGCAGCGGTGCAGAGGGGTGCGGGACCAGCCCACGGCTCGGGGGGCGAGGCGGCCGTCGGGGGCGCACAGGTCGACGGGTGCGGTGAGTTCCCGCTCGTGTGTCGGCATGACCGGCAGCATAGGGGCGCGGGAAGCCGCTGGTAAGGGCCTGGGCGTCAGTTCCCGGCCGGTTCGGCGGGGGTGCCGCGGTCTTGTCCGCTGCCGTCGACAGCAGCACCCCGCTTGATCGTGCGGGAATTTTCGCACTATTATTGTGCGGCAATAGTCGAACGATCATGGAGGCGATGGCAGTGGCAGCGGTACGGACCTACGTTCACCCCGAGACCGGGGAGATCTCACTGCCGCGTGTGCTGTTCGCGCTGAGTGAGCCGCTGCGTCTGGAGATGGTCCGCAAACTCGCCCGGGAGGGCGAGGTGGACAGCATCGACCTGGGGCCCGACCTGCCCAGGTCGACCCTGACCCACCACACCAGCCTGCTGCGCGAGTCCGGCGTCGCCTTCGTGCGGGCCGAGGGGCGCAAGTGCATGATCAGCCTGCGCGCCGAGGACCTGGACGCCCGGTTCCCCGGCCTGGTGAACACCGTCCTGGCCGGGTACGCGCCCGAGTCGGACGACGAACACGACGGGGAGCCCGGCGGCGGCTCGCGGCGGGGGACCGGCCAGTGATCCGCCGGCTGTGGCCACTGGTGGCCGCCACCGTCTCGCTCGGCATCGACGCCTACGTGCTGGCCGGTGTCCTGCCCCGGATCGCGGACTCGCTCACGGTGTCGGTGGCCGCCGTCGGCCTGGGCGTCACCGCCTTCACCGGCGCCTACGCGTTCGCCGGGCCGCTGCTGTCGGGACCTCTCGTCGCCGGTTCCACCAGGCGCGCCCTGGCCGTCGCGCTGGCCCTGTTCAACCTCGGCAACCTGGTCACCGCTCTGGCTCCCGGCATCGCGGTGTTCCTGGCCTCGCGCGTGGTGGCGGGGCTCGGCGCCGGGGTCCTGACCGCGGTGGCGACCGCCACGGCCGCCGCGATGGTCGCCGACCACGAGCGCGGACGCGCCATGGCGCTGGTGACCTTCGGTCTGTCGACCGGAACGGTGGCGGGCGTACCGGTCGGCATGCTCATCGGACAGTGGGCGGGATGGCGCTGGACCATGGGCCTGGTCGTGGTGATCGGCGCCGTCAGCATGGCCGCGATCCTGCTCCGCCGGGCACCGTACCCGTCCATCGCGGTGGTCCGGGTCGGTGAGAACCTGCGCCTGCTCAGGGCCCCGGCGATCGCCGCGGGAGTGGCGTCGGCCTTCCTGCTCGGGCTGGCGAGCCTGGGCCTGTACACCTATCTGGTCCCCATGGCGGACGAGCGCGGCCTGGCCCCGTTGGCGTTCACGCTGGTGTGGGTGTGGGGCGTCGGCGGCGTCGCGGCCTCGGCCCTGATCGGCAGGCCCCTGGACGCCTGGGGGCCCCGGCGGCTGTTCCCCGCGGTCGTGGCGGTCCTGACCCTGGCGCTGGCCGCTCTGTCGTTCCTTGACCAGGCCGCCGTGTGGGTCGTCGCGGTCGCCCTGTGGGGAGCCGCGGGGTGGGCGAGCGTGCCCGTTCTCCAGCACCTGCTCGTCCACGGGCGCCAGCGGCAGGCCATGGCGGTCGTCGCCTTCCAGATGGCCGCCATGTACCTGGGGTCGGCGGCCGGGGCGGCACTGGGCGGTCGGCTGCTGGAGCAGGGTACGTCCGCCGGAGCGCTTCCCGGCTGGGCGGCCGGGGTCGCGTTCGCGGCGTTCGTGCTCGCCCTGGCCGTCACGCGCGGCGGAGCGGTGCGCTCGCCCGCGCGGTCCGGGGCGGACCCCGACCGGCCCTGAGGCCGCGGCGGTCGCGGGCCGGGGCTGCGGTCCCCCGGCCCGGGGAGCGAGGCCCGCACCGCTGGTCACCGGAGCCGCCGACGGGGCCCGGGGCCCGGGCCGTGGGGTTTTCCGCGAGAACCACCGGGGACCCCGGGGGCAGGCGCCCCCGGGGTCCTCCGGGCCGTCCTGCGGGGACCGGTGTCGAAACGCTTCGCGTCGTGGCAGGTCCGGGGCCCCTCTGGTGCACGGGGGTGGTTTTGCCGTAGGCTGGAAAGCGCTTTCACACGGAAAGGTGGTAACAACCCATGGGTGATCACGTGCTGGGTGTCGCCATGAACGGCGTCACCGGACGCATGGGGTACAGGCAGCACCTGACCCGGTCCATCCTGGCCATCCGGGAGGCGGGCGGCGTACGCCTGCCCGACGGCTCCCGGATCATTCCCGAGCCCGTCCTGGTCGGACGCTCCGAGCACAAGCTGCGCGAGATCGCCGAGCGCCACGGAATCGAGCGCTGGTCCACCGACCTGGACGGTGTGCTCTCCGACGACGACATCACGGTCTACTTCGACTCGCAGATCACACACGCCCGCGAGGCCGCCGTGCGCGCGGCCATCGCCGCGGGCAAGCACGTCTACGTCGAGAAGCCCACCGCCAGCACGCTCAGCGCCGCCCTGGAGCTGGCCAAACTGGCCCGTGACGCGGGCGTGCGCAACGGCGTGGTCCAGGACAAGCTCTTCCTGCCCGGCCTGCTCAAACTGCGCAGACTGGTCGAGAGCGGCTTCTTCGGCCGGGTCCTGTCGGTGCGCGGCGAGTTCGGCTACTGGGTCTTCGAGGGCGACTGGCAGCCCGCCCAGCGCCCCAGCTGGAACTACCGCGCCGAGGAGGGCGGCGGCATGGTGCTGGACATGTTCCCGCACTGGCACTACGTCCTGGAGCACCTGTTCGGCCCGGTGCGCGCGGTCACCGCCAAGGTGGCCACCCACATCCCGCGCCGCTGGGACGAGGAGGGCCGGCCCTACGAGGCCACGGCCGACGACTCCGCCTACGGCATCTTCGAGCTGGACGGAGGTGTCATCGCCCAGATCAACTCCTCCTGGAACGTGCGCGTGGACCGCGACGAGCTCGTGGAGTTCCAGGTCGACGGCACCCACGGCAGCGCCGTGGCGGGGCTGCGCTCCTGCCGCGCCCAGCACCGCTCGGCCACGCCCAAGGCGGTCTGGAACCCCGACCTGGAGGACCTGGGGCGCTACCGGGAGCAGTGGGAGCCGGTCCCCGACAACACCGAGTTCCCCAACGGATTCCGCGCCCAGTGGGAGGACTTCCTGCGCCACGTGGTCCTGGACACCCCCTTCCCGCACGACCTGCTCTCGGGCGCGCGCGGCCTCCAGATGGCCGAGGCCGGACTCCAGTCGGCGCGCACCGGACGCACGATCGAACTGGACGAGGTCACCCTCGCATGAGCACACTCCTGCTACCCGCCGCCGACGGCACCTCCGCCCCCTACACCCTGGGCGGAACACCCGTCGACGCGTCCCCCCTTCCCCCCGCCCGCTCGCGCACGGCCTACGCGGCGGCCCACGTGGTCGCCGACCCCCTGGCGGCCAACGCCCCCGGAGCCCCGGCCCGCCTGGACTGGGAGGCCACCATGGCCTTCCGCCACCACCTGTGGGACCAGGGACTGGGCGTGGCCGACGCCATGGACACCGCCCAGCGCGGCATGGGCCTGGACTGGGCGGCCACCGCCGAGCTGATCCGCAGGTCGGGTGCGGAGGCCGCCGCGCGCGGCGCCGCCCTGGCCTGCGGGGTGGGCACCGACCAGCTCGACCTTTCGCAGGCCGATCTGGAAAGCGTTATCACCGCGTACGGTGAGCAGCTCGACGTCGTCCAGGGCGCCGGTGCCACCCCCATCCTCATGGCCTCGCGTGCCCTGGCCGCGGTCGCCTCGGGGCCCGACGACTACGCCAAGGTCTACGCCGACCTGCTGCGCCGGGCCGACCAGCCGGTGATCCTGCACTGGCTGGGCACCGCCTTCGACCCGGCCCTGGCCGGGTACTGGGGCTTCGCCGACCCGGCCGAGGCGATCGAGCCGGTGGCGGCCCTGATCGCCGAGCACGCCGCCAAGGTGGAGGGCATCAAGGTCTCCCTGCTCGACGCCTCGCTGGAGGTGCGGCTGCGGCGGCTGCTGCCCGAGGGCGTGCGCCTGTACACCGGCGACGACTTCAACTACCCGGACCTGATCCTGGGCGACGAGCGGGGCCACTCCGACGCCCTGCTGGGCATCTTCGCCGCCATCGCCCCGGCCGCCGCACGCGCGCTGGCCGCCCTGAACGAGGGCGACACCGAACGGTACCGGGCCCTGATGGACCCCACGGTCCCGCTGGCCCGGCACCTGTTCGCCGAGCCCACCTTCTACTACAAGACCGGGGTCGCCTTCCTGGCCTGGCTCAACGGCCACCAGAAGGGCTTCCACATGGTGGGCGGGCTGCACAGCGCCCGCGACCTGCCCCACCTGGCCCAGGCCGTGCGCCTGGCCGACGCCGCCGGGGCCCTGACCGACCCGGACCTGGCCGCGGCACGCATGCGGGCGCTCCTCCAGGTGTCAGGAGTGGAGCAGTGAGCACGGTTCCCGAGGGCGCCCCGGCGCACCTTCCGCAGACAGCCCCGGCCGCGGCGACCGTTCCGGCGGTCGTGCCCGGCGCGGTGGACGTGCCCTCCGGGCTGCCCGCCGCGGTGCCCACCCCCGAACCGGGCGACCCGCGCCTGGCACGGCTCTCCCTCAACCAGGCCACCGTCAAGTACTGGAACCTGACCCAGGCCGTGGACGGCTGCCTGCGCGCCGGGCTGCCCGCCATCGGGACCTGGCGCGAACCGGTCGCCGAGATGGGCCTGGCCAAGGCGGCTGGTCTGCTGCGCCGGTCGGGGCTGCGCGTGTCCTCGCACTGCCGGGGCGGGTTCCTCACCGCCCCGGACCGGGCCGCGGCACTGGAGGACAACCGGCGCGCCGTCGACGAGGCCGCCGAACTGGGCGCACCCTGCCTGGTCATGGTCGTGGGCGGCATGCCCGACGGAGACCGCGACCTGGTCGGGATCCGCGAGCGGGTCGCGGACGGCATCGCCGAGCTGGCGCCCTACGCCCTGGAGCGCGGGGTCCGGCTCGCGCTGGAGCCCCTGCACCCGATGTTCTGTGCCGACCGCGCCGTGCTCTCCACACTGGGCCAGGCCCTGGACCTGGCCGAACGCTTCGACGCGGCCGCCGTCGGCGTGGTGGTGGACGCCTACCACGTGTGGTGGGACCCCCAGGTGTGGGAGCAGATCGCCCGCGCCGGGGCGGGCGGGCGCATCGCCTCCTTCCAGGCCTGTGACTGGGAGCTGCCGATCCCCGCCGACGCCCTGTTGGGGCGCGGCATGGTCGGCGACGGCCACGCCGACGTGCGCGCCCTGCGCCGCGCGGTGGACGCGGCGGGCTACGACGGCGACATCGAGGTGGAGATCTTCAACGAGCGGATCTGGTCGGCCGACGGCGACGACGTCATCGCCACCCTGGCCCGGCGCCACGTCCAGCACGTCCTGTGAGGCCCCCGGGGGCGCGTGGGCGCCCCCGGTCCCCCCGAGCTCAAGGAGCAAGCATGAACTTCGAAGGAATCCTGTTCTTTCCCCTGACCCCCTTCGACTCCGAAGGAGAAGTGAACGAGGACGTGCTGGCCGAGCACGTCGCCTCGGGCGTGGAGCACGGCGCGGGCGGGGTGTTCGCGGCCTGCGGCACCGGTGAGGTGCACGCCCTGTCGGCCGCCGAGCACGCCGCGGTGGTGCGGCGGTCGGTGGAGGTCACCGCGGGCCGCGTGCCGGTGGTGGCCGGTGCGGGCGGCAGCGTGGGCACCGCCATCGAGCAGGCCCGCGCGGCCCGCGAACTGGGCGCGGACGCGATCCTGCTGCTGCCGCCCTACCTGGTGGGCGCGCCGCAGTCGGGGCTGGTGGACTACGTGCGCACCGTGGTCGCGGCCTCCGACATCCCGGTGGTGGTCTACCAGCGCGGATCGATGGTGTTCACCCCCCAGAGCGCGGCGGAGCTGGCCGCGATCCCCCAGGTGGTGGGGATCAAGGACGGGGTGGGCGACCTGGGGCGGATGCACCAGATCGTGATGGCGGTGCGCGCCCTGCGCGGCGAGGAGTTCACCTTCTTCAACGGCCTGCCCACGGCGGAGCTGACCGTGGCGGCCTACCGGTCTGTGGGCGTGCCGCTGTACTCCTCGGCGGCGTTCGCGTTCGTGCCCGAGGTGGCCGACGCGTTCTACCGCGCCTTCCACGCCGGCGACCCGCTGGCCGACACCCTGATGCGCGAGTTCTTCGAGCCTCTGGTGCGGCTGCGCGACCGGACGCCGGGGTACGCGGTGTCGCTGGTCAAGGCGGGCGCGCGGCTGCGCGGGGTGGACATGGGCGGGGTGCGCGCGCCGTTCACCGAACCCACCGCCGAGGAGGAGTCCGCGCTGGCCGAGCTGATCGAGACCGGCCTGTCCCTGGTCAAGGAGGGCTGAGCGTGCGCGTCACCGAGGTGGGCGCCCGGGCCTTCCGGCTGCCGCTGCACCGGCCCTGGGACGGGGGCGTGGACCGCAACGACGTCGTGGTGGTGCGGGTGGCCACCGACTCCGGGCTGGTCGGCACGGGGTTCGCGTGGACCCCGCTGATCGGGGCCCGGGCGGTGGCCGCGCTGGTCAACGACGACCTGCGGCCCGCGCTGGTGGGCGCCGAGGCCCATCCGGCCCGGTGGGACGAGCTGCGCTGGCACCTGCGCGAGGCGGGTACCAGCGGGCTCACCCTGATGGCGCTGGCGGGGGTGGACATCGCCCTGTGGGACCTGCGCGCCCGCGCGGCGGAGTCGAGCCTGGTGGACCTGGTGGGTCGGCGCAGGGAGTCGGCGCCGACCTACGGCAGCGGGGTGAACCTGGACTACTCCCTGCCCGACCTGGTGGAGCAGGTGCGCGGCTGGGTGGAGGCCGGGCACGTCGCCGCCAAGATCAAGGTCGGCTCGCCCGACCCTGCCCGGGACGCCGAGCGGGTGGGAGCGGTGCGCGAGGTGCTGGGCCCGGACCGGCTGCTGATGGTGGACGCCAACCAGCGCTGGGACGTGCCCGGAGCGGTCCGGGCGCTGGACGCCCTGGA
The DNA here is from genome assembly GCF_012396365.1 of Nocardiopsis alborubida. Taxonomy (GTDB): domain Bacteria; phylum Actinomycetota; class Actinomycetes; order Streptosporangiales; family Streptosporangiaceae; genus Nocardiopsis; species Nocardiopsis alborubida. The sequence goes on from NZ_JAAXPG010000007.1 coordinate 65,536, forward strand.
GGGGTTCGGTCCGCACTTCGTGGAGGAGCCCCTCCCGGCCGAGGACCTGGAGGCGCACGCCCGCCTGCGCGAGCGCACGCGGGTGCCGTTCGCGGTGGGTGAGAACCTGCGCACGGTCGCCGAGTTCGAACGGGCCGTGGAACTGGGGGTGTGCGACGTCGCCCAGCCCAACGTGGTCCGGGTGGGCGGCATCACCCCGTTCCTGCGGATCGCGGAGTCGATGGCGCGCCGCGGCGTGCCGGTGGCTCCGCACCTGTTGCCCGAGCTGTCGGGGCAGCTGGCGCTGTGCCTGCCCCGGGTGGCCATGGTCGAGGACATCGACCGGGCCTCCTTCGCCGCGCTGGGCGCGTTGGCCCGCCCCAGCGGGGTGGAGTTCGACCGGGGCCGGGTGCGCGCCGACACCGGCCGCGGCCACGGCCTGGTGTTCGCCGACACGCTCACACCGGTCGCGGACGCTTCCCCCTAGCACCGGGTCGCGACCGGGAAAAGGGGCCGGGACGCCCCGTGGCGGTGGCGTCCCGGCCCCGTCATGAGTACGGGTACTCAGCGGGGCCGGGTGCGCGTACCGATGTGTGCGGGGCGGCCCGGTCCTAGGTTCGGGGCATGACCTCCCTCCTCGTGGGCCACGCCGCGGCGGCCCTGCACTTCGGTTTCCTCGCCTTCGTCGTGTTCGGCGGTGTGCTGTCCTGGCGCTGGCCCCGGATGTTCTGGGTGCACCTGGCGGTGGCCGCCTACGCGCTGGGCATCGTCATCGTCGACTGGCCGTGCTTCCTGACCGAGATCGAGAACTGGTCGCGGGCGCGCACCGGACGGGCGGTGATGGAGAACGGCTTCATCGACTTCTACCTGACCGGAAACCTCTATCCGCCCGAGCACCTGCTCACCTCGCGCCTGGTCATGGCCGGGATCGTGGCGCTGACCTGGGCGGGCGCGGGATGGCTGGTCCTGCGCCGCCGTGCGGCGGAGCGGGCCGGGGTGTGAGGCGGCAGGGCCCGACCGGAGCCGTCCCCACTGCCGGAGGCTCAGGCCAGGAGTTCGCGCGCCAGCGCCTGGCACCACCACCGCTCGACCCGGGCGGGCTCCCAGCCGCGCTCGACGGTGAGCGTGGTGTAGACGTCGATGTTGCACAGGGCGGCGTAGACGTCCACGGCCGACGCCGTGTCCAGTCCGTCCCGCAGGAGTCCGGCGGGCCAGGAGGAGAACACCTGCGTCCGGGTCTGGTCGGCGCGCTCGCGGCCCTCGCGGTAGGTCCTGGCCAGTTCGGGTTCGGCGCGGCCCGCCTCGCGTACCAGGGTGATGACGTCGCCCGCGTGCTCGTAGAGCCGCCTGTCGTAGGAGGCCATCGCCGCGAGCTGGCGCCGGGGGTCGGACCCGGCGGCCTCCAGCTCCCCGACCATCCGGGGGATGTCCGCGGACAGGGAGGTCGAGTCGGCCAGGGCCAGTGCCAGGCCGGTCTTGTTGCCGTAGGCGGAGTAGACCGTCGGCACGGAGACGCCCGCCTCGCGCGCCACGTCGCGCACGGTCGTGGCCGCCCATCCCCGGGAGACGAAGAGCCGCCGTGCGGCGTCGGCGATCTCGGCCCGTGTCTGCTGTGCCTGCGCGGTGCGGCGCAGGGAGTCGTAACGGCGCTGGCCCGTTTCTGTCGACATGACCGCCCTCCTGCCTTTCGGTGGTTATATTGAATATATGACGCGTAAAACCAAATCCGGGGCGACGCCCCTGTCCTTCTTCCGAGTGTGCGGCCTGGCAGCCCTCGGCTTCGCCGCCGCCATCGTCGCGGCCAACGCGATCGCGGTCCCGGCAGGATTGCCCACCACCGGAGCCGGGACCGCGGAGGTCACCGCGTTCTTCGGGGAGCAGGGCGGCGTCGCCGACCTCTCCTCGGCCCTGACGCCCCTGGCCTGGGTCCTGGCCACGCTGTTCGGCGCGGGTGCGGTCGCCGCGACGTGGCGCTCCGAGCGCGAGCGGGGTGAGGCGTGGGCCCTGGTCGGCTTCGCGGGGCTGGTCCTACAGAACACCACCTTCGCCGGGATCGTCGCGCTGCGGCTGGCCCTGGCGTCGATGCCCCTGGACGAGCCCGCGGTGACCGCCGCCGTCTGGGCGGTGCACGAGGGTTTCTTCACCCTCAACGGCACCTTCCTGGCCCTCGCCCTGCTCGGCCTGTCCGTCGCCGGGAGGCGCGGCGGCCTGATCCGCCCGTGGCACGCCGCGCTGGGACTGGTCTCCGCCGCGCTGATGCTCGCCTCCTCCGTCCTGGCGCCCCTGGTCATCGAGCACGGCAACCCCCTCGGCCTGATCGGCCTCGTCGGCTGGCTGCTGTGGGTCGTGTGGGTCTGCGCCTACGGCGTGGTCCTGGTGCGCCTGCCCTCCCTGAGGGCACCGGCCGCCGTGTGACCCCGCGGGGACGACGGAGTCCAGGTTCTCCCCGGGGCCCGGACGCCGTGGACATGGAGGTCGGGGGCTTCGACCCTGGAGGGCCTGCCGCTGGAGTGAGGACCCGGTTCAGGCCAGCCCGGCGTCGTGGGCCAGCAGCGCGATCTGGGTGCGGTTGTCCAGGTCGAGCTTGGCCAGGACGTTGGAGACGTGGGCCTTGACCGTGGCCACGCTCATGTACAGCCGCGCGGCGATCTCCGCGTTCGTGCGGCCCCGGGCCACGGCCAGGGCCACCTCGTGCTCGCGAGGACTGAGCCGGGACAGCGCCGCGTGTGCCCGCTCATGGGACCCGGCCTGGACGGCGGTGCGGTCCATCAGGCGCAGGGTGATGCTCGCGGACAGGATGGGCTCGCCCTCGGCCACCCGCAGGACCGCGTCCACGGTCGGTCCCGTGACCGCCCCGGGGCCGATGCGGCGGCCGTGTCGCGCCGGGGAGTGTGGGGCGCGGGACGTTCGAGGGCCGACACCGCACCGGTGCGGCCCCGGAAGACGACGACGTTGGGAAAGCCCATGGCCACCGCCGCATCCACCACCCGCACCGCCTCCACCGGTCCGAGGCGGCTGCTCACCGCTGCCGCCGCGGTGCTCGCTCCGCTGGCCCTGTGGGCCCTGGCCGTGCCGCTGACGGGCGTGGACCTGACCGCTTTTCCCGGTGGGCAGGCCCGGCCGGTGGGGCCGGGGTCCGTGGCCTTCGCGGGCCTGATCAGCGCCGCGGCGGCCTGGGGACTGCTCGCGGTGCTGGAGCGCACGGCGCGGCGGCCCCGGCGGGCGTGGACGGTCACCGCCTGCGTCGTGCTCGTGCTCTCCCTGGCCGGGCCGCTCACCAGCGGCGCCGCGCCGGTGGTCGTGCTGGTGCTGGAGGGGATGCACGTCCTGGTCGGGGTGGTGCTGATCCTGGGCCTGGGCCGCTCGGCCCGCACCTGAGCCCGCAGCTCCGCTCCCGGGACTCGTTCATGGCGCGCCCCTTCCGCGCTGAGCCCGCCACCGGGGCCGAAACGGCGTGAGACACCGGCCGGGGCGGAGCTTCACCTTCTGTTCTGGGCCCGCCACCAGCCCTCTTGAGGGGCACCGCGCACCCGGGGAGCGCGGCGGTCGACCTCGGGTGTTCGGCAAGGTGCTGGGCACCGCAGCCGCCCGGCGCCGACCGCGGGGCTCAGCGGGTGGGCGGCGCGGTGCTCTCGCGCTCGACGACCTCGCCGCGCACCGTGACCACGCGGGGCTGGGCGCTGGGCTCGCTGTCCAGGGCGAGCACCGCGGCGCGTTCGCCCATCTCCTCCAGCGGCAGGCGCACCGTGGTCAGGGCGGGGGTGAGGTCGCGCAGGGTGGGGATGTCGTCGAACCCGGCCACCGACAGGTCGGTGGGCACCCGCAGGCCCAGGTCGCGCAGCGCGGCCATCGCGCCCGTGGCCATGACGTCGTTGACGGCGAACAGGCAGGTGGCGTCGGTGCCCACCGCCATCAGGCGGCGGGTGGACTCGTAGCCGCCGTCGCGGGTGAAGGCGCCGTGCACCACGTTGTGGTGGGCCAGCTCCAGCCCCGCGCCCGAGAGCGCGGAGTGGAACCCGTCCAGGCGTTCGCGGGCGGTCTGGAGGTCGGTGGGCCCGGCCAGGATGGCGAACTCCCGGTGCCCCTGGGCGATGAGGCGGCGGGCCAGGTCGGAGGCCCCGGTGTGGTTGTCGGGGGTGACCGTGTCCGCGGGCAGGCCCTCCTGGGACACGCACGCCACCCGCCCGCCCTGGCGGCGGAACATGCGGATCTCCTCGGACAGGCGCCGGTTGCTCTCCTCGTCGGTGGAGCGCGAACCGACCAGCACCACCGCGCGGGCCCGGTGCGCGCGCAGCGTGGCCAGGATGCGGCCCTCCTTCTGCGCGGAGCGGTTGGTGGTGCCCAGCACCAGGACCAGCCCCTGCTCCTCGGTGTGGCGGGTGACCCCGGCCGCGATCGAGGAGAAGTAGGGGTCGGAGATGTCGTGGACGAGCAGGCCGACCAGGGCGCTGCTGTTGCGGGCCAGGGTCTGGGCCGAGGCGTTGGCCAGGTAGCCGAGCTCGCGCGCGCTGGCGGTCACCTTGTCACGCAGGCGCTGGCTGACCTGGCGTGTGCTGCCGTTGATCACCCTGGACGCCGTGGCCAGGGACACCCCGGCGTGCTCGGCGACCTGTTCCAGTGTCACGTAACCGGACTCCACGCCGCTCCCTCTCCTGCCTCGGCCCATGGGAAAACTCTTTCCTACCCTAGCGGAGCCCTCGACCAGCTCATGGATGCTCGGACGTCGCACCGGTACCACCGGCCCCGGACCCGTCCGGAGAGGCGGCTGACCGGCCCTCCCCGGCGCGCAGCTGCGTGCGCCAGGTCCGGGAGGGGGCCCAGCCCAGCGCGGTGCGGGCCGCCTGGGAGGAGAAGACCGCGCGGCCGTCGGCCAGGGCCGGGGCCGCAGGGGCGGTTCCGGGGTGGTGCAGGGGCAGCAGGGCGTCGACCGGGACCTCGGACAGCGGGTCGGGGGCCATGGCGTTGAACACCTGGCCGCCGCTGACCTTGGCCGGGTTCTCGACGACCAGCGCGAACAGCTCGGCGGCGTCGCGGGCGTCGACGTAGTTGAACAGGGAGGTGGCGGCCAGGGCGGGGTCGGCCAGCCGCTCGGCCATGGTGTGTCCCAGCTGGGTGGGCGCGCCCTCCCACTCCTCGGGGGCCACGACGTAACCGGGGCGCACGCAGGACAGGACGCAGGTGGCGGAGGTGCGCGCCAGGGCGCGCACGGTGTCCTCGATGATCGCCTTGCTCAGCCCGTAGGCGTGCCAGGGCGTGACCGGGTGGGCCTCGTCCAGCGGCAGGTAGCGGGGCGCCCAGGAGGGGGTGTTGTACCCGTAGACGGTGGGGCTGGAGGCGGCCACCGCCGAGTGGGCGCCGTGGGCGACGGCGGCGGAGAGCACCGCCCAGGCCAGGCCGGTGTTGACCTGGAGGGTCTCCACGTCGGGGCGGGCGAAGGGCACGGCGATCCCGGCCAGGTGGACGACGGCCTCGGGGCGGGCCCGGGTGAAGGCCGCCTCCAGCGCGGCCGGGTCCAGCAGGTCGGCGGTGACCGCGTCGACGCCCTCGGGCAGGTCGGCCGCGGCGGTGTCCACGGAGGTCACCTGGTGTCCGCGTGCGGCCAGGGTGGCCACGACGCTGCGGCCGAGCCGCCCGGAACCGCCGGTGACGAGAACGCGCATGGGTGTTGTCTTCCTTTCCTCGCCCCCGTGCTCGGGGGAGTCGTCCACAGGCCGTGCGGGGCACTGGTGCCGTCCCGCACGGCGGACCTGACGTTGATATCGGGGCCCAGGCCCGCCTGCTTCGCGCTGCGCCCGTCGCGCCCGGGCCGACCCCGCAGCGCCCGCCCCCGCGAGGCGTGCTTCACAGACCGCGTCTCACAGACCGCGTCTCATGGGCTCTCATGGGCCGGGCCCCGCCGGTTCGGTCCGCGGACCCACCGCGGCTCCGCCCCGGTCCTGGCGCGGAGCCCGGCCCTCCTCACGGATCACGGGCTCAGGGCAGCTCCCGCGCGGCCTCGGCCAGGGCCGCCAGTTCCCCGGCTCCGTCGGTGCGCCCGTCGCGCACCGCCACGCGCAGCCGCCGCTCCAGGCGCCCGCCCTCGGGCAGCGGCAGCCGCGCGTCCCACGCCAGCGCGGGACCCACTCCCGGGTACTCCTTGACCCGCAGGAACCACGGGTCGGCGTGCTCGCCGGGCTGGAGGAAGAGCAGGGTCCACCCCCCGCTCACGGCCTCGTCCGCGTCCTCAGCGCCACCACCGACCAGCGCCAGCCACTCCGCCCGCGAACCGTGCAGGGCCTCCTCACCCGACAGCCCGCCCGCGCCGACGACGGCGGGCGGGGCCGCGGCCACGGGCGCGCGCCAGAACAGGCCCCCGTACCCGGCGCCGGGGCGGCCGTTGGTGGCGGGACTGCCGATGCTCAGGTCGCGTCCCGAGGTGTTGCGCAGCTGCGTGCGCACGTCCAGGACCCAGGTGCGCCCGTCCAGGCCCGCGGCCCGCACGGTGCGCTCCTCGCTCAGCATCTCGGCCCCGTCCGGGCCGGTCCACGACAGCGCCTCGACGCGGCGGTCCGCGGCCAGCTCCAGCCAGGACACGTGCCGTTGGCGTCCGTGGTTGTCCAGCAGCACCGATCCCCGGTCGCGGGTGAAGGTGCGCCCGCCCCAGAAGCTCACCCCCGACACGTCGGGCACGGCCACGCCCACCCCGAAGTGGTGCAGGTGGTCGGCGGGCCGCTCCTCGGTGACCGGCACCCCGGCGAGGGTGTGCACCGGGTGCAGGTAGGGGCGCGGGGACAGGGTCGGCTCGATGTCGGTTCCGTCCCTGAGGACGGCCAGGACGCGACCGTCCATGGTCAGAGTGTTCACGGCGTGGCCTTCGCGTCGGTCGGTCCCGTCCGGGCTGCGGGGGACCAGGCGGGGTCGAGTTCGGAGAACAGCGCCAGGTGCTCGGCGCTGCGGTGGATGAGGGCGTCGATGCCGGGGATGATCCGGCGCACCCCCTCCTCGGTGCGGTACACGTGCTGCATGCCCGCGGGCAGCGCCACCGGGTCGGGCGCGGTGCGCACCGCTTCGAGCACGTGCATGAACGCCCGGGTGGCCTGGGGCGGCACCAGCAGCGGCTCGTCTCCGCGCACGTGGTCGACGAGGTTGGACATCAGGGGGGTGCGCGGGTGCGTGGTGGTGGCCGGGTCCCGGCCCAGCCGGTGCACGGTGACCCGGTCCAGCGTGTACTCGAACTCGATGCGCCCCAGGTCGCCGTGCACCACCAGGCGCGGCGGCAGGTGCTCGGGCGCGCACAGGGTCACCGCCAGGGTGATGGGCAGCCCGTCCGCGGTGCGCACGCGCACGCACGAGGTGTCGTCGGCCTCGATGGGGTGGGCGTGGAACATCTCCAGCTCCACGTCCCGCGGTGCCTCGGTGGCGGCTCCGGCCACGGCCAGCGCGGTGGCCAGGGCGTGGGCGAAGGGGTTGGTCAGCGCCCCGTCCACCACGTCGCGCCCCTGGAGGCGGCGGCGCCCCGCCCAGGGTGCGCGGTCGTAGTAGGCCGAGGTGCGCACCCACGTGCCCGAACCGCCGATGCCGCGCACGCGCCCCACCGTGCCCTCGCGCACCAGCGTGCGCACAGCCTCCACGGCGGCCGACCCCAGGCTCTGGAAGCCCACCTGGCAGGCCAGCCCGGAGGCGTCCACGGCCGTGGTGAGCTCCTCGAACTCGGCCAGGGTCGCGGTGGTGGGCTTCTCCAGCAGCAGGTGGGAGCCGTGTTCCAGCACGGTGCGGGCCAGGGGCAGGTGGGTGTGGATGGGTGTGGCCAGGACGGTGATCCGCGCGCCGGTGCTCTCGATCGCCTCGCCCAGGTCGGCGTGGCAGGGCAGCGGGCCGTGCCCCTCCAGGTCGTCGTCCTCGGCGACGGGGCGCTGGTCGCACACGCCCACGAGCCGGACCAGGCCGCTCTCCGCCAGCTCCCGCAGGGAGCGCAGGTGGGCGCGGCCGTGGCCGTGGACCCCGGCCAGCAGCACGGGCACGGGTTCGTCCATCAGCTGCCCCCGAGCAGGTCGGCGACGCGGACCGGCGCTCCCGAGGCGATGGAGGCGTTGGCCGCCAGCCCGGTGAGAAGGGCGTTGCCGCCGTCGGAGTGGTCGGGGCGGATGCCGTCGTCCTCGCCGCCGAAGAGCGAGTCGAGCATGAGCTGGTCGCCGCCGCCGTGGGTGCCCTCGCCCACGGCCACGGGGATCTCCTCGGGCGGCTGCCAGTGGCGGCGCAGCCACAGCCGGGCGCTGGTGTGTTCCTTGGGGGCGGGCATGCCGCGCACGGGCGTGGCCTCGTCCTGGTCGGGCGAGGTGTACTCGAACTCGGTCATGTCCAGCTCCAGGCGCCCCCGGCTGCCCGTGATCGCGATGCGGTAGCCCTCCCAGGGTGCGTAGGCGACCAGGTGGTAGGTCAGGCGCGCTCCGGTGTCGTAGCCGACCAGCACGGACATGTCGTCCTCGATGGTGATGCCGGGTCCGAAGACGTTGAGGTCGCGCCGGTAGCCGTCCTCGTGCTCGGCGTCCAGGTACAGGGCCCTGAGGTCGGGGCTGTCGTCCATGTGCAGGGCGAAGGGGTCGCTCTGGGCGGCGTCCTCGCCGTGGCCGCGCTCGTAGTCGGCGGCCAGGCCGTGGCGGCGGCCGTTGTCGTCGCCGTAGAAGAACAGCCTCCCCGACGCGAACACGTCGGTGGGGCGGGCGCCGATCCACCAGTTGACCAGGTCGAAGTGGTGGCTGGCCTTGTGCACGAGCAGGCCGCCGGACTGGGTCTTGTCGCGGTGCCAGCGGCGGAAGTAGTCGGCGCCGTGGCGCAGGTCCAGCAGCCACTCGAAGTGCACCGACCCGACCTCGCCGATGACCCCGGAGGCGATGAGGTCGCGCAGCTGGCGGTGGACGGGGTTGTAGCGGTAGTTGAAGCCGACGGTCACCCGCCCCCCGGTGCGCGCCTGGGCCTCGTTGATGCGCCGCAGCCCCTCCAGGTCGGCGGTCATGGGCTTCTCTGTGATGGCGTCGAGTCCGGCGTCCAGGGCCGCGACGACGTAGTCGGCGTGGGTGCGGTCGACGGTGCAGACGATGACCTCGTCGACCCTTTCCTCCTTGAGCATGTGGACGAAGTCGTCGGGGGAGTAGGTCGGCACGGCGTCGAGACCGGCGTCGGTGACGATGCGGTTGTGCACGGCCATGCGGGTGCTGTTGGTGTCGCAGAGGGCGACCAGACGTCCCCGGTCCCGGTGGGTGCCGGTCAGGGCCCGGGTGTACATCCGGGCGCGGGAGCCGGTGCCGACGATCGCGTACCTGCGTGGGGTGGTGTGGTTCACACAGGGCATGGTAAACGCTTTCCCATCCGGTCGACAAGGGTGTCGACCAAGACGTGTCCGAGCATCCGCACTCCCGTGACGCACGACGGTACGTGTCCATGCGACTGCGGAGGGTGGGATTCTTTGTGCGAACGGTCGCGAAAGCGGTGAAATCGGAGTGATCCTCGCGCCCTGCGGGTCGCCGGAAGCGTAACGATATGGGGCTTGGATCACAGTTTTCGGGAAACCTGCCGTTGACACCCATGTAACCCGGTGCTAGAAACTGAACATCTTAGTACGTGGATAGCGCTTACCAGAACATGTTTAGGCAGTTCAACACGTGTTCTCGCCCACAGCGTACGCGTCTTCCGAACGAGATTGGCAGTTTCCATGATTCCAGGACCGCACGCGCCCGCCAGCGCTCCGGCGGTGGCCCCACAGGAGGGTGGATCCCCGTGAGTGCCCTCCTGCAACGGCGGCCCGCCAAGGCCCCCGAGGACCCGGCCGGTGCCAAGCCGCGCCGCCGGGTCGGCAAGAGCCCGGCCCCGGGCAAGCGGCGGAACGAGAACCTCGCCGCCTACGGCTTCCTGGCCCCGTGGTTCGTCGGCCTGGTGCTCATCACCGCGGGCCCCCTCCTGGCCTCCCTGTACTTCTCCTTCACCGACTACAACCTCATCGGTGACTACGGGTGGGTCGGCCTGGAGAACTACCAGCGGATGTTCGACGACGAGCGCCTGCACAGCGCGCTCAGGGTCACGTTCGTCTACGTGTTCGTGTCGGTGCCGCTCCAGCTCGCCCTGGCCCTGGCCCTGGCGATGATCCTGGACCGGGGCGTACGGGGGCTGCCCCTGTACCGGTCGGTGTACTACCTGCCCTCCCTGCTCGGCGGCAGCGTTGCCATCGCCATCCTCTGGCGCCAGGTCTTCGGCGCGGAGGGCCTGATCAACCAGGTGCTCGGCTTCTTCGGCATCCAGGGTGAGGGCTGGGTCTCCCACCCCGACTACGCGCTGGGCACCCTGATCGTGCTCAACGTGTGGACCTTCGGCGCACCCATGGTGATCTTCCTGGCGGGTCTGCGCCAGATCCCCGCCATGTACTACGAGGCCGCCGCGGTGGACGGAGCGGGCCCCATGCGCCGCTTCTGGAACATCACCGTCCCGATGCTCACCCCGATCATCTTCTTCAACATGGTGTTGCAGTTCATCAACGCCTTCCAGACCTTCACCCAGGCGTTCGTGGTCAGCGGCGGCACCGGCGGCCCCTCCGACTCCACGCTCTTCTACACGCTCTACCTCTACCTACGCGGCTTCGGCTCCTTCGACATGGGCTACGCCTCGGCGATGGCCTGGCTGCTGCTGCTGATCATCGGCGGGTTCACCGCGGTGAACTTCATCGCCTCCAAGTACTGGGTCTTCTATGGCGACTAAGACAATGGCCCCCGCGCCCTCGCAGAAGCGCACGCGGGCCGAACGCACACGACGGCTGATCACGCACGTCGGGCTCATCGCCTTCGGGCTGATCATGCTCTACCCGCTGCTGTGGATGCTCTCCAGCTCGTTCAAGCCCACCGAGGAGATCTTCCGCGCCCCGGGCCTGATCCCCGAGACCTTCACGCCGGGCAACTACACCGAGGGCTGGAACGCGCTCCAGTTCCCGTTCCACCACTACCTGCTCAACTCGGCGATCGTGGTGGCCGGGGCGATCGTGGGCAACCTCATCGGCTGCTCGATGGCGGCCTACGCCTTCGCCCGGCTGGAGTTCCGCGGCAAGCGGCTGTTCTTCGCCGTCATGATGGCCACGATCATGCTGCCGATCCACGTCGTGATCGTGCCGCAGTACATCCTCTTCGCCGAGCTGGACTGGATCAACACCTTCCTGCCGCTGATCGTGCCCAAGCTCCTGGCCACGGACGGGTTCTTCATCTTCCTCATGGTGCAGTTCATCCGCGGACTGCCCCGCGACCTGGACGAGGCGGCGCGCATCGACGGCTGCGGCCACGTGCGCATCTTCTTCCAGATCATCATGCCGCTGTCCCTGCCGGCCCTGGCCACCAGCGCGATCTTCACCTTCATCTGGACGTGGAACGACTTCTTCAGCCAGCTGATCTTCCTCACCGACCCGTCGATGTACACCGTTCCCGTCGCCCTGCGCACCTTCGTCGACTCGACCTCGCAGACCTCCTGGGGTCCGCTGTTCGCCATGTCGATCGTCGCTCTGGGGCCGGTCTTCGGTTTCTTCCTCGCGGGTCAGCGATACCTCGTCAAGGGCATCGCCACCACCGGAATCAAGTAGTCGAAGGGAACCGAACACATGCACGCACACCCTGGCAGCGGGCGCCCCCAGGCCCGTCGCCGCAGCCCTTTCCTCTCCGTGGCCGCGGGAATGGGCGCCATCGTGATGGCGGCCACCGCCTGTGGCGGCTCCGAGGCCGACGACGGCACCGTGGAGCTGCGCTTCTCCTGGTGGGGCGCGGACGACCGCCACTCCACCACCCAGCAGGTCATCGACCTGTTCGAGGCCGAGAACCCGGGCATCACCATCGTCCCCGAGTACACCGACTGGGCCGGGTACTGGGACCGTCTGGCCACCAGCACCGCCGCCAACGACGCCCCCGACATCATCACGCAGGAGGAGCGCTACCTGCGTGAGTACGGCGACCGCGGCGCCCTGCTCGACCTCAGCGAGACCGAACTGGACATGTCCGGGATCGACCCCCTGGTGGCCGAGAGCGGCGACCTGGACGGGCAGACCTTCGGCGTGGCCACCGGCGTGAACGCCTACGCCATCCTGGCCGACCCCCAGGCCTTCGAGGACGCGGGCGTGGAGATGCCCGACGACGAGACGTGGACCTGGGACGACTACATCGAGATCTCGGCCCAGATCAGCGAGGCCACCGACGGCGAGACCGTGGGCACGCAGAGCATGTCCTACAACGAGACGGGCTTCCAGATCTTCGCCCGCCAGCGCGGGGAGAACCTCTACGCCGAGGACGGATCCCTCGGCTTCTCCCAGGAGACGCTGGAGGAGTGGTTCTCCGTCACCGAGCAGCTGGTGGAGAACGGCGGCCAGCCCGGCGCCGCCGAGAGCGTGGAGATCGAGGCGGGCGGCCCCGACCAGTCGGTGCTCTCCACCAACCAGGGCGCGATGGCCCATTTCTGGACCAACCAGCTGGGCGGCATCTCAGCCTCCTCCGGCCGCGACATCGAGCTGCTGCGCTACCCGGGCGAGAGCACCGAGGACCGCACCGGCATGTTCTTCAAGCCGGCCATGTTCTACTCCATCTCCGCGGGCACCGAGCACCCGGAGGAGGCGGCGCTGTTCGTGGACTTCCTGCTCAACAGCGAGGAGGCGGCCGAGCTGATCCTGGCCGACCGCGGTCTGCCCGCCAACGTGGACGTGCGCTCGCACATCATCGACTCCCTGCCCGAGGCCGACGCCCGCAGCGCGGTCTTCCTGTCCGAGATCGAGGGCACGATCGTGGACGGCAACCCGCCGCCGCCGATCGGCGCGGGCCAGGTCGTGGACATCACCAAGCGCGTCACCGAGGACCTGACCTTCGGCGACCTGACCCCGGCCGAGGCCGCGGAGCAGTTCATCTCGGAGGTCGAGGCGGCCACCGGCGAGGCCTGATCCGGAAGGCGCGGATCCAACACCAGTACGCGGGCGGGCCCGGCGGGAGGAGACTCTCCCGCCGGGCCCGCCCGCGTGTGCGGCCCGTCCGGACGGTGGCGGGGACCGGCGGTCGTTCGGGGAGGAGCCCCGGCGGCGCCCGTGCGCGGTCCCTCGTTCCTCAGGGGGAGGCGGCGACCGGCGGCTGCTCGGGATCGGACTCCGGCCGCGCCGGGGCCGGGGGCACGGCGGTCTGGGCGACGAAGGCGCCCGCGACGATGACGGCGGCGCCGACGGCCTGCACGGGGGTGAGCGCCTCGCCCAGCAGCACCCACGCCAGCACGATCGCGGTGACCACCTCCAGGTAGGCGACCGCCCCGGCGACCTGCGGGGACAGGCGCCGGATCGCCGAGATGCCGAGGAAGTAGGCGAGCGCGGTGCACACCAGGCCCAGCCACAGGGCCGCGGCCCAGCCGGGGAAGGAGAACCCGCCGAGCGCGACCGGGCCGGCGAGCATGTGCCAGGGCAGCGTCCAGGGCCGGGCCAGGACGCCCAGCAGCACCGCGGCGACCAGCGAGCCGAAGGCGACCACGGCCAGGGGGTGGGTGTCCTCGTCCATGCTGTCCGAGAGCAGGAAGAAGGCGGCCTGCGCCGCGGCGGCGCCCAGCGCCAGCCCCACGCCGACCGCGTCCAGGCGCACGCCCGCCCACACCTCCAGCAGCAGGCCGAGTCCGGCCACGGCCAGGACCACGCCGACCACGGCGGCGGGGGAGACGCGGGTGCGGCGCACCACGCGCAGCCACAGCAGGACCAGGACCGGTCCGAGGAACTCGATGAGCAGGGCGATGCCCACGGGGATGCGCGCGATGGAGGCGAAGTACAGGGCCTGGACCCCGGCCATCGGGAAGACGCCGTAGGCCAGGACCAGCAGCGGGCGGCGGCGGGCGGTGCGCCAGTGGGCCAGGGCCACGGGCAACAGCAGCAGCGCCGCTCCGGCCACGCGCAGCCAGGTGACGTGGAGGGAGTCCATCCCGGCGTCCAGCAGGGGGCGGGCGAAGACGCCTGATCCGCCGAAGGCGAGTGCCGAGGCGAGCGCGAAGGCCAGCCCCGAGCGTCGGTGGCGCGCGGGTGGGACGGACACGGCGGTGCTCCCGGGGGATGGTGGGGACGTGGGACCGCTGACGAGCATACGGCCGGGGTCCGAGGAAGTCTTCGGGCGGCGGGGGCCTCCGGTGACGGGGTCGTACACGAGGGGTGCTCACGACCGGTCGCGGACGCGGGAGGCGCTCCGGCGGCGGTACGGCCGGCCTCAGCCCCGTGCGGGAGTGAGGTCGAGCTGGGCCCAGGCGACGTCGTGCCAGGCGTCGAACTTGCGGCCGACCCGTCGCATGAGGCCCGCGTCCTCGAAGCCCAGGGAGCGGTGCAGGCCCAGGCTGGCGTCGTTGGGCAGGGTCATGCACGCGACGGCGGTGCGCATGCCGCGTTCGGCCAGGCGGGGCAGCAGTTCCCGGTACAGGGCGCGGCCCGCGCCGGTGCGCCTGGGCCCCATGGCCAGGTAGACGCTGACCTCGCACGTCCACTGGTAGGCGTCGCGGGCGCGGAAGGGACCGCCGTAGGCGTAACCGACGATCCCGTCCGCGTCCTCCAGCACGATCCAGGCGTGCCGCCGCTGGGCCGCGGCGATCCGCTCGGCCATCTGCTCGGCGGTGGGCGGCTCGTACTCGAAGGTGATCGCGGTGTCGGTGACGTAGGGAGAATAGATCGCCGCGCACGCCGGAGCGTCCGCGGGTGTCGCGTCGCGGACGGTGAGGGTCGGCATCGAAGTCATGTCGACCATGGTATTCATCCGAGATCCCTATAGTGAACGTCATGAGCGACACACTGGGACCGGCCCTGGCTTCGACCCTGCGTGAGCTGCGCCGGTCCCGCGGGCTGAGCGGAGGGGCCCTGGCCGAGCTCTCCGGTGTCTCCCGGGGCATGATCAGCCGGATCGAGAACGGCGAGGCCCAACCCACCGCCTCCCTGCTGGGACGGCTCGCCGCCGCACTCGGCATCACCCTGTCGGAGCTGGTCGCCCGCGCCGAGCAGGGCGACCGCCGCCTGGTCCGCGCGCACGAGCAGCCCGTGTGGACCGATCCCGGGACGGGCTACCGGCGGCGCGCGGTCTCGCCCGCGGCCGGTGGCCCGATCGAGCTGGTGGAGGTGGAGCTGCCGCCGGGGGCGCGGGTGGGCTTCCCCGCACGGGCCTACGCCCTCACCCACCACCAGATCTGGGTGCTGGAGGGCACGCTCGCCTTCCGCGAGGGCGCTGCGGAGCACGTGCTGGAGCGGGGCGACTGCCTGCACCTGGGCCCGCCTGAGCCGTGCGAGTTCCACAACCCGACCGGAGAGGACTGCCGGTACCTGGTGGTCGTCTCCCGACGCGGAGCCTGAGGCCGCTGACCGGTGGACGGGCCCGGTGGTCATCACCGGTCCCCGGCGAGGCGCCGGGACGGTCCGTGCGGTCAGCTCGCGTCGAAGCCGCGCAGCATGGCACCGAGCGCGAAGTCGAAGCGGGATCCTGGCCCGGAGGACCGCCGGGCCCGCGCGGCCTCGGTGAGGAGAAAAGCCTCCCGCGAGCCCGGGTGGGCCGCTGCGCGTGTCTGGCCGGTCTGTGCCTGGTCCTCCGGTCCGCTGGCTGCCAGCACGGCGGCGTGGCCGACGACGAGATCGGCCACTGCGTACAGCATGTCCAGGGCCCGTTCCTGTGTGAAACCCGCGCTCCGCAGCGTCATGAGCGCGCTCTCCATGGTGCGTAGGTTCTGTGTGGTGATCGCGGGCCGGGTGATCACCAGGGGCAGGACGTTCGGGTGCGCCAGCAGGGTGCACAGGAGGACGTGGGCGTACTCGCTCAGGCCCTCCCGCCATGAGGCGGCCCTGGCCATCAGCGGAGCGGCCTGCGTGAAAACCTGCTCGACCAGCCCGTCCAACAGGTCGTCCTTGCTGACGACGTGCTGGTAGAGGGACATGGCCTCGACTCCGAGCTCCTGACCGATGCGGCGCATCGACAACGCCTTGAGTCCTTCGCGGTCGGCCAGCGCCAGGGCAGCTCGGAGGACAGCCTGGCGGGTGAGCCCGGCGCTCTGGCCACGGGTGCGGTTCGGGGACATGGCGGCCTTTCAGGCGTCACCGGTTCTTACGGCGTAAGTATAGTGAGAGCACAGGAAACTTATGCCGTAAGAAACAAGTCACCGAGCCCGAGGAGGACCGAGCTCATGACCCAGGCCGCGATGCGGTCGGCCGCGCGCCGGGCCCTGCCCGCACAAGGACGCGTCAGGCCATGACAAGCGGGCCCGTCGCCGCTACTCGCGCTGGTCTCGTGCGTGGACGCACCGTCGACGGCGTCCACGTCTTCAAGGGAGTCCCGTACGCCGAACCGCCCACCGGCCCCCGCGGGTTCCGCCCGCCGGAGCCGGTCGTTCCGTGGGAGGGTGTACGCGACGCCGGAGCCTTCGGCCCCACCGCGCCCCAGCCGGACTTCCCCCTGCCCGTGGAGCTGGCGGGCTTCTATCCGACCGTGGCCGGGGACGACTGTCTCAACCTCAACGTCTGGTCCGCCGACCTGGGCCGTGCCCGGCAACCGGTGATGGTGTGGGTCCACGGCGGCGGCTTCGACGGCGGAAGCAGCGTCCTCTACGACGGCGGGCGCTTCGCCCGCGACGGCGTCGTCCTCGTGAGCCTCAACTACCGGCTCGGCGCCGAGGGCTTCCTCGCGCCGGGAGACGGGGTCGCCAACCTCGCCCTCCTCGACCAGATCGCCGCACTGCACTGGGTACGGCACAACATCGCCGCCTTCGGCGGCGATCCGGACAACGTCACCGTGTTCGGACAGTCCTCCGGTGCCATGTGCGCGGGTACCCTGCTGGCCGTGCCTGCGGCCCGGGGGCTGTTCCGGCGAGCGGTCCTGCAGAGCGGTGCCGGGAACCTGGTCCAGACGCCCGAGACCGCGCGGCACATCGGTGAGTCGCTGGCCTCACACCTGGGTGTCGCGTTCACGCGCGAGGCGATCGCTGCGGTCTCCCGCCGACGACTGCTCGACGCTCAAGCCGCGGTGACGGCCGATCTGGCGTCGGCCCCCGATCCCCGGCGCTGGAACGGTGAGCCGGGCTCCAGGGTGACCGCCTGGCAGCCGGTCATCGACGAGGGCACCCTGCCCGCCCGGCCGCTCGACCTCGTCCGGACCGGTGCGGGCGCCGACGTCGACATCCTGATCGGCACCAACGCGGAGGAGGGCAGGCTTTCGCTGGTTCCCTTCGGGGCGTTGGCCGCTGTGACCGAGGCGGATCTGGTCACCGCCGCGAGGCTGTACGGGCTTCCGGCCGAGCGGGTCCGCGCGGCCTACGGTGCGGCCGATCGCGGTCTCGGGCCGGGTGACCTGCTGGCGCTGTTACAGCGCGACTGGTGGTACCGCGTTCCCGCCTACCGGCTGGCCGAGGCCAGGGCCGCGAACGGCACCGCGGTCCACATGTACGAGTTCGCCTGGCGCTCTCCCCAGTTCGGCGGCAGCCTCGGCGCCTGCCACTTCCTGGAGGTCCCCTTCGTCTTCGACCTCCTCGACGCCCCCCGCTTCTGGCCGCTGACCGGTACCAGTCCGCCTCAGCGCCTCGCCGACTCCGTGCATGCCGCCTGGGTCGCCTTCGCCACCCGGGGAGACCCGGGGTGGCCTCGCTACGACTTGCCCCGGCGGCCGGTGATGCGCTTCGACGACGCTCCTGCGCTCACCGACGACCACAGGCCGGAGGAGCGCGCCGTCTGGGACGGCGTCCGCTGAAGGGGTTCCCCGCCCCGGTCGCCGAAGCTGCCTCCGCACACCGGGACGTAGGCCGTCCCGGTGCCCGGGGCCGCGGGCCGGGGTCAGTCGACGAGCGCACGGACGAACACGGCGCGCTGGTCGGCCAGCCAGGACTGGCGGCGGTCCCAGCGCTCCCACCCGCCCGTCCGCTCCAGGTCGCGGGCGAACAGGCCGTCACCGTTCTCGACCCGCTCGGCCACGAAGACGCGGGCGACGGCCGTGTAGTCCTCGACCGTCTCGGGCAGGGCGCGGCGGTCGTCGACGGAGAGGCCGTAGGCGTCGGCGAGGACGCGCAGCCGGTGCGGGGCGACGCTCCCCTCGTGCGGGGCCCCGGCGGCCGACACCGGGTCGAGCGCGGGTGCCAGGT
This sequence comes from Nocardiopsis alborubida, assembly GCF_012396365.1. GTDB lineage: Bacteria > Actinomycetota > Actinomycetes > Streptosporangiales > Streptosporangiaceae > Nocardiopsis > Nocardiopsis alborubida. The sequence continues at coordinate 83,620 of NZ_JAAXPG010000007.1, forward strand.
AGTAGGCCAGCGCCGCCACGTCCCAGACCGGGCGGCCCGGCGCGGCCAGGTCGAAGTCGATCAGGGCCGAGGCCCGGCCCCGGCGGAAGACGATGTTCTCCAGGCAGGGGTCGTTGTGGCACAGGATCGGACCGCCCTCGGGGTCGGCCATCCCGGTGGAGCCGGTGTTCCAGGCGGCCGAGGCGTCCACGGGCACGCGTGCGGCGGCGTCGTGGTAGCGGCGCAGCAGTTCGGCGGCCGAGCGCAGGGTGTGCTCGGTGAACGCCCAGTCGGGGAACGGCGGAAGGGCGACGTCCCCCTCCACGAAGGTGAGCTCCTCCCTGCCGTCGTCGCGCAGCCGGAGCGGCACCGGAGCGCCCCTGAACCCGCTCTCGGCCAGGGCGCCCAGGTGGGCGTGGATGGCGGGGGCGGCGGGTGTCGCGGTGCGCACGACGTGGCCGCCGTACCGGAACACCGTGGTCATCATGCCGCCGGCCAGCCGCTTCCCCCTGTTGTCGGTGCCGCTGTCGGTGTCGGTCGGGTGGGTCATCGCTCTCCTCGGGGTTGAGGACCTGCGGCGGCGGGTCTACCTCGAAACTAGTGCCAGCGCACGCCCGGGGGGAGGCCGCGCCGTGTCGAAGGTCGTTCCGGAGGAGGAAAAACCCGGTCACAGCCGGGGAACCGGGACCGGACGCGACCCCCGGGCCAGCGACTCGGCTCCGGCCACCCCTACCAGGGAGGCCGCCACCGCCGCGCGTACCGGCACCAGCGGCTCGGCGCCGCGCTGGGCGGTGTCGCGAAAGCCCCGCAGCAGGCGCACCGTGCCCTCGGCTCCGCGCTCCACGGGCGCCCCGTCCAGGATCAGCGCGGGCGGGACGCGCTCCTCCTCGCGGGCGTTGCCGTCGGGGCGGGTCCACCCCTCGTGGCGTACGCGCACCGACCAGGCGCGTTCTCCGCGTGCCCGTACCGACTCGGCCAGCCCGTGGGTGCCGCGCACCGACACCCAGCTCCAGTGGCTGTCGGGTTCGCCCTGGAGAAAGCCGTTGCGGGTGACGGCCAGGGCTCCCGTGGACAGGCGCACCACCATGGTGCTGGCCTGGCGCGGCGCGGCCTCGTCCACGGTGAACGCGCTGACCTCCACCGGGTGCGCCCCGGTGATCGCCAGGATCGGCGACAGGGAGTGGGTGCAGTAGGCGGTGGGGGCGATGCGCCCGCGCCAGTGGGCGGGGTCGCCGGTCAGCCCGGTGACGCCCTCGGGGGACATGCCGTGCAGGTAGTCGGCCTCGATGAGGCTGATCCTGCCCAGTTCGCCCGACCGGACGGCCTCGCGGACGAGCAGCACGTGCGGGTGCAGGGTGTAGTTCTCGGCCAGGGAGTAGGTCGCCGACGAGCGGTCGGCCGCCGCGATCAGCTCCCTCGCCTCGGCCTCGTCGGCGCACGCGGCGGTCTCGGAGAGCACGTGGACGCCGCGGTCCAGGAAGGCCCGGGCCAGGGGTGCGTGGGTGTCGAAGTCGTTGGCCAGGAGCACCCCGTCCAGGTCCTGGTCGAGCAGGTCCTGCCAGCGTCCGGTGAGGGTCGCACCGGGCAGTCGCCCGCGGGCCGCGGTGCGCGGGGCGGGATCGCGGTCGCATGCCGCCACCACGTCCATGCCCAGCCTGGCGGCCCACTCCGCCAGGTGCAGACCCATCCCCAGCCCCACCACTCCCACGCGCATGGGGGCATCATCGGTTCCCGCGCGGCCGCGGGGCAACGGATTTTACGCGCGGCACCGCGAGGCGGGCCCGAAGCGCCGGGCCTGGGGTGCGTCACGTGCGCGAAGCGGCCGCAACACCGGACCGCTAGCGGCTTCAAGCCAGACCGGCGGCGACCCACACGGTCCCGGCGCCGCCTGTCCGCCTCACCTGGACCTCCATCTCGGCGCCACCGCGCGGGGCCAGCGGCACGCGCAGGCGTGAGGGGGCACCGCCGAGCTCCAGCTCCGGCCCCGACGCCACCCCGTCGACCACCACCCGGGCCAGCCCCGTGGTGCCCGCGTCCGCTCCCCCCGCGAGCAGCACCCGCGTGCGGCCGGGGCCCTGCTCCCACCAGGTGTGTCCGACCGTCTCCCAGGTGTCGGAGGAACTGCTCCACTGGTCGTGTGCCCGCGCTGGCAGGACCGGACCGCCGACGGGCGGCGGGGCCTCCGGCACGGCGGGTGCGCGGGCCGCCGCGGCGGCCCCGCCCGATTCCTGTCGGGACGCCTCCAACCGGGCCAGACGGCGACGGATGTCGCGCAGCTGGTCGAGGAGCGTGTCCGGTCGGTTCACACGGCTCATGGCGTCTCCTCCACCGGTATGACGGTGAGTCGGATCAGTTCCTCCTCGGCGTCGTCGCCCGGGGAGACCTCGTACTCCACGATCCGGGTCGTGACGTCGACGGGACCGGAGAAGAACGGGTCGTCGATGATGACGCGGGCCGGATCGCCGACCCGGTAGGTGCCCAGATACGGCGGGCGGTCGGCGCGCACGGTCAGCTCGGGGAGGGTGACGGGGTGTTCGAGGTTGTGTCGGCGCTGCTCGGCGAGGGCCCTCAACAGGCTCCGGTCGCTGATGTCGAGCGCGGCCACGGCGCTCTCCAGCAGAGGCAGGGGCCGTGGACCGGGCGCGGCCGCCGCCGCGTACTCGATCAGCTGTTCGGCGCCGTTTCCCGCGCCTCGGGCGAACACCCGGGTCGCCGCGTCGGCGGCGTCCACCGGCCAGACGAAGTCGACCAGCCCGGCCCCGTACTCCCACAGGTGCGCGGTCCCCGTCCGGCCCAGCTGGGGTGAACCGAAGAGGACCGACCGCTCGGGGACTCCCCGCACGTAGCGGACGTCGGAGACGAAGTCGAAGCCGTCGGCGGCGTCGGACAGGTCGGAGAGCGCCTCCAGGACCGGCTTGAGGTCGAAGGGCTGGTAGGTGGCGGTTCGGGGAACGTGTGGGGCGGTACCGCTCCGGCGTACACGGATGCCCAGGTCAGCGCTTGGCGGCCTCTGGGCGAGGCCGATCAGCGTCTCGGCGATGGAGAGCTGGTCGACGCCCTCGCCTCCCCCGGCCGGAAAGCGGACCGGCGGCTGCTCCGCGATCGGGACCCCGGGGGACAGCGGGTGGGGGAGGACGAAGCGGTGCTCGAAGTAGGAGAGGAAGTCGGCGGCGCTCACTTCCAGCATGCCGTCCGCGGCCGCGTAGCGGGTGGTCCAGACGATCCCGCCCCACACCAGGACGCCGTCGCGGTCCACGTACAGCGCGGTCCTGCCCGGCTCGGTGAGCCGTCGGGGCGCCAGCGCCCGCACGGCCGGGTCGCGGGTGGGCAGACTGCCGCGGAAGGTGCCCGGGGCGTTGAGGACACGGGTGAAGCCCACTCCGGTCAGGGGGAGGTCGCCGATGATCTCTCCGCTGAGCAGATCGGCGACGTAGTAGGTGTAGGTGGCGCTCATGGCGCCGTGGCGGGTGTGTCGGGGAGGCCGGCCTCCCAGGGCGCGTCCGTGTGCCAGGACACGTTCAGGTACACCCACTCTCCAGCGACGATCGCACCGGGGTCCACGCGCGGCAGGTTGTCGAGGTATAGGACGTTGCCGGCTACGGCGAAACGCCTGATGCCCACCGTCGTGCGCACGAGGGTGTGGAAGGAGCCGGAGGAGGGCAGGAACGCCTGGTAGTCGGCCAGGGAGCCCAGTGTCGGCCGTCCCTCGTCCGTCGTCTTGGCGACGCGCCCGGCCATGTGGACGGTGTCGTCGACGCGGCGGATGCGCAGCGAGGACACCTCCGTGCCGCCCTCGGAGTAGGTCCAGTCGGGCACCAGCCCCGTGAACTCCAACCAGCCGGTGTCGCGGTGGCGGCGGTGCACTTGCCAGCGGTCGCGGTGGAAGGACTCCAGGTCCCCGGTGTCGAGCCGGTGCAGGTACAGGCCCTGGTGTGGGTTGACCGGACGGGACGCCTCGTCGCGTACGGGCAGCACACCGCCCACCGCGCAGGTGAAGGGGTACTCGCGCCACAGCGCCCTGATGTCCGTCCCGATCACGAACTCGGCGTTGGCCGCCACCCTCACGAGGGCCAGCCGGATCGCGGGCCCCTCGGGTTCGGGGGGCTCCCACCCCTCGCTCTCCTGGCCTGTGATGACCACGATCTCCAGCGCCCGTGAGTCGGCCGTGCCGGTGAGCAGGGCCGCGATGAGGTCCGTGCGGTCGTGGACCTCCTCCGGCGGATAGTCCTCCAGAAGCCGGATCGTGTGGGTCTCGGGCAGGGTGACCAGGTAGGGCCCCTCGTCGGTGTCCATCACCGCCTGGAACGGATCGACCGAGAGGACCCCGGGCCCGGACCCGGTCGCCTGGCTGACCCTGCCGGGCGTTCCCGGTCCGGGACGGAAACCCGAGCGGACCCGCCCCGGACGGGTGTCCTCGCCGGTGGCTGGCGAGACCAGCAGCCCGGTGGACAGGCGTGCCTCCTGGGCGGTCATCTCGTTGACCCACGCGGGCCGACGTGTGTTCATGGCTGGGGAGTTCTCCTCCGTGGTCGTGGAAACGGTGTGTCGTCAGAGCCACGCGTCGCGCCAGACCCCGCTGAGCCGAGCGCCGGGGTCGCCGTCCGCGGTCCGGAACGTGATCTGGTTGGTGCCCGGGGCGAGGTCGAACCACCGCGAGCCCGACCGCAGGGCGGACCGGCGCGACACCGACCCCGGTGACGTGGACGTACCGAGCAGGACCGTGCGCGCGTCCACGTCGACGTCGAGCCGCTGCCCGGAGCGGAGCGTGATGTCGAAGGCCAGCTGTTCGCCGGTGACGGCGTTCTGCACCACCGGGTCCACGCAGGGCCCGGTGATCTCCCACCGTGGGGCCGTCTGGATGGTCCCGGCGTTGCGCGCGGTGAACCGGCCCCCCTGCTCCTCACCGAAGCCGAGGGGGAAGGACAGGGGGAAGGACAGGCCCGGCGGCCGGGTGGGAGGCGCCGTGGTGGCGCGTCGCTCCTGGTGGGAGTAGCGGGTGGGGTCGGGCGCGGTCACCTGCAACGACCATTCGAAGGCGTAGGGGGTGGTGTCGCGGGTGCGGCTCCCGTCGGTGAGGCGGACGCGTACCTGGCGGGTCGCGGTGTGTTCGCGCACCACGAGGGGAAAGAGCCGTGATCCGTCGGCGAGCAGGGCGGCGAAGGTGTCCTTGGCCCGTTCCTTCGTCGCGCGCGAGGGCGCTATCGCGACGCCCTCCAGGGTGATGACCCGCGGTGTCCGGTAACTGGGCGCGTCGAAGGCTCCGTGGCGCTGCGGGCGGTCGGTGAGGTCCACGCGCGGCGGCGGGGACCCGGTCCACCCCTCGTCACTGACGACCCACCACTCCACTCCGTGCTCGTCCCGGCGGTTGCCCGCCCAACGGCCGAGTTGGAAGACGGGCAGTTGCAGTTCCTCGTTCATCGTTTGCCCGCCCAGACCAGTTCGCGTTCGACCATGCGGCTGATTTCGTACTCGGACTGCCCCGCACGGGGGTAGACGTTGATGGTGACGCCTTCGGACGAGGAGGCCCTGGACATGGTCCCTGGTCCGCGGCGCCCTGCCGTGGCCGCGCCGACGACTCCGGAGGTGTCCGCCCACAGACCCGGGGACGCGGGTGAGGGCACCAGCCTGTGCATGGCCGCGTCCACTGCGGGCGCGCTGGCGTTGATCCCCCGCGCCAGACCCTCGCCCACCGCCAGTCCCAGGTCCGCCATCACGCGTGAGGGCGAGTTGATGCCCAGGGCGTCCTTGACGAAGCCGGGGATCATGTCCGTGACGAACCGTTTGATGGTGTCGACGATCCCGCTCGCGGCGTTCTTGATGCCCTGGATGAAGCCCTCGATGAGCTGCCTGCCCTTGCTCACCAGGGTCGTGCCGAGGTTGCCCAGGGCGTTCATCGCGCGGCCCGGCAGCTCCCTGACGAATTCCACCGCCTCGGAGATCCGGCCGCTGACCGCCTCGACGACCCGGGCGAACGCGTCACGGACGGTGGTGATGATGCCGCGGATGCGTCCGATGACGCTGAGGACGGTGTTTATCGCCCCCGTGATGACGGTCGTGACGGTGTTCCACACGGTCCGCACGATGGTGGCGACGGTGTTGAAGGTGGTGGAGATGATGTTGCGGATCGTGTTGACGACACCGGAGATCACCGCCTGGATGTGCGGCCACACGGTGGCGACGAGGGTGGAGATCGACGTGAAGACGGACTGGATGACCCCCCAGACAGCCGCGATGACCGGCTGGACCACCGCGAGGACGGCGTTCAGCGCTGAGGTGATGATCTGCTGGATGTGCGGCCAGACCGTGACCACCAGGTTGCGGATGTTCTCGAAGACGGGTTGGACCACCGACCAGATGGCCGAGAAGACGCCGGTGACGATGTTCCGGAACGTTTCGCTGTTCTGGTAGGCGGCGATGAGGCCGGCCACGAGCAGGGTGATGCCGGTGACCAGCAGGCCGATGGGGTTCATGCGCAGGACCGTGTTGAGGAGGCGCTGCGCGCCCGCCCAGAGCTGGGTGGCGACCGTGATGGCCTGCTGCACGACGGGGAGTTGGCGCATCGTGCCCATGGCGGTGAGGAGCTCGCTCCCCACGGTGCGCAGCTCGACGCCCAGGTTGCGTACCTCGGTCACGGTGCCCAGCAGGGACTCGCGCATGGACGAGACCATCGCCGGCAGTTCGGCCATGGCCCCCGCGGCGTCCTGGACCTGGCCGACCATCTCGCTGACCGAGTCGACGGTGGTCGTCACCGCGTCCCGGTAGCCGAGAACGGTGGTGACGGCCTCGGTGACGGCGGGGTTGGCGGTCTTGAAGGAGTCGACCATCTGGGTGACCTGGTCGGTGACCAGGCCGGCGAACCCCTGGCCGATGTCGTTGGTCGCCTGGCTGACCGCCTGGGAGACGGACCGCTGCAGTTCCTGGATCAGCCCGCTGACCGCCTGTTGGGCGCTACCGGTGATGGCGGCGACTTCGCTCAAGGTGGCTCATGTCCTTTCCGGTCAGGGCGCGTCATGTCCCGAAGAAGTCACGCAGTTGCCGGTCGGTCGCCTCCGGCACGGTCGCGGCGGTACTTCGGCCGGGGTGGCCCTCGGGGCGGGGGACCGGGTCGGGAGGCGAGGGCGCCCTGCGCTTCCTGTCCGTGTGCGCCGAGGCGAACAGCCAGTTCCCGACCGCCTGGTGATCGGCGACCAGCGCGAGCAGGTGCTCGGCCACCCCCCACTGCGCCGCGTCGCCGTGCATGGCGCGGACCAGGGCGCTGTCGCGCGGAAGGTGGGCGAGCAGCACCCGGAGCCGTCGCGCGCTCAGCCGCCCGCGGTGGTAGTCGAGCAGGTCCACCCCGTAGACGCGCAGGAGGTCGGCTTCGATCGCCTCGGCGTGCTCGGTCAGGAGCGCGTCGAGGGCGATCCTTCCCCCAGGCTCATCCCCGTCTGCGCTCCGTATGCCGTGAGGATCGCCTGGACGTCCTGCACGCTCACGTCGTGCTTGGCGAAGCGGGCGAACTGGTCCTCGCCCAGGAGCACCTGCAACAGGCCGTCGAGGTCGGAGGGGCCGAGTTCGGCGAGCCTGCTCGCCGCCTGCCGTGGGAGTTCGGTCGGCAGGCGGTAGACCTCGTCGTCCAGTTCGAACTCCCAGTGCTGCCCCAGCGCCTCCAGGCGCTGGGCCCGGGCGGCGTTGACGTTGAATCGTTCCATGGTCGTGGCGGTGTCCCTTGCTCGTGGCGGTGGCTGGGGGCGGCTCAGGTGGCGGCGGGCGCGGGCGGGGCGGCGGGTTCTTCCTCTCCGCCGTCCTGACCGGCGTCGTGGGTGAGCCAGACGACCATGTCGTGCGGGTTCTCCGAGGGGGCGATGGCCTGGAAGGTGACGTTGAGCTGCACGGCGGCGGAACGGGTGATCTGCACGTCCTCGCTCTCCGTCACCATGCCGCGGGGGATGACGAACCGGGACAGCACGCCACCGTCGGAGAACTCCACGAGCAGTGCCCGCTCGTCCGGCTGGGGAGCCGCGGAGAGGCTGGCGCGGGTCGTTCCGTTCTCGGTACTCGCCCCGGGGTCGCCGAAGAAGAAGGAGAGCGTGTCCCTGTTGATCTGGAGCAGGGCGAAGGTCACCGTGAACTCGCGCTCGCTGTAGGCGAGCCGGACCGGCGCGGTGTGCTGCCAGGACTGCACGGCCTCCAGTGAGTCCGCCTTGGTGAAGGTCACGCCCTCCTCGTTGGTCAGTCCCAGATCACTCCACACGGGGGGCAGGTCACCGGTCGCGTCGGGGACCGGGGTGTTGGCTGGAGCGACCAGCACACGTCCCGTTCCTCCGACCCGAACCTCCTTGGTGTTCGCGGCCATGAGCGTTCTCCCTCTTTCGCGCCCCCGGGACCAGGACCCGCTCACGCGGCCGGGGGCGGGACCGCGTGCTGACGTGTTCGTTCCGCGCGGCGGGTGTCGGCGCTGTACCCGTCGCGCGGGGGATCTGGAGAGCGGACGGGGACGCGGAATCCCGCGCCCCGGCCCGGTGGCGCCATTCCTCCGCAGGCTTCGGCGAACGCGTCCCAGCAGCCGACGAGGAGCATGCGGGACAAGGAGTGCGCATCACAAAAAAGCCTCTGAGGTAAAGACGTCGGAATCCGCGTCGGATCGAGGAGGCGAACGGCGATAAATCGTTTGTCCGGCGACCTCTCCAACACCACTGATTCTTGGTGATGGCGCGGTCGGGTCGCAACCGTTTTCGGCGTCTGTCCGGATGTGGCCAGTACGGGTCCGCGGGGAACTCCGGGAAGGACCGCTCCCCTCGTGGCGGAAGAAGCGGGCCGTGGAAGGTTGGTGACCTGCGCTTATACGCACCCCCCTCTGTCCGGTGGCGCTGCGGCGCCGGGCGGTGCCCGTTGGCTTTGGGCATCACGGGGATAGGCGGGTGTTGACGCACGTGCCGGTTTCCGCTCTTCGATATCCGCACAGCCTGCACCCGATATGTCTGTTTATTTGGCCATTTCATTCCGTGGCCTGCGCTCTCATCCGGGAGAGACCGGACGGCCTCGCCTGGGGGGCACGGCGCCGCCCGGAGGGGCGCGGATTCCTCGCGTGCCCGACACGGACCGGTGAACGCTCGTACGGTTCCTTGGTAAATCATTGCACAACTGGACGATAACCATGGAAGGTGAATTCGGGAACAACAGTGGACGCGCGCACGCGGGCGGGGGCGCGGCGGAGTGGCCGCCCGCATGCGGGCGCGCTCCACCGCGGAACACGACGGCGAGGGCCGCGGCGGGCGAGTCACGCGAACGCAACGCGTCGGAAACACGACCCCGGTGGAGTGCCGGGACCGCCACCGGGCCTTCGCGTCATGAGAACACGAGCTGACCTGGGTCGACACCTGTTCTCCGGAGGGGGTAGCCGACCGCGGCCGCGGGGGATTTATGTTTACATCGAGGTAATACACTCCTCACACAGCCACGATCCGCAGGCGTGAGGACCTCAGGGCCTCGGATCACCATCATGTGTTGCGCCAGCGTGCGCTTGTTCGAGGTTCCCGACACAACGGCGTGTGGGGTGCCCGTTCCACCTGTGCTGAAAGGAACGTTCACCCATGTCCTTCGCCGACGAGGCAGGCCGTGACCACCACCCCGGAGTCCGCGCCGCCTATGAGCACGTCGTGCGCCGCAACCCCGACGAGCCGGAGTTCCAGCAGGCGGTGCTGGAGGTCCTGGACGACCTCTCCCCGGCCCTGACCCGGCACCCCGAGTACGACGAGCAGCGCATCCTGAAGCGCCTGTGCGAGCCCGAGCGCCAGATCATCTTCCGGGTGCCCTGGCGTGACGACCAGGGCCAGGTGCACGTCAACCGGGGCTTCCGGGTGGAGTTCAACAGCGCGCTGGGCCCCTACAAGGGCGGTCTGCGCTTCCACCCCAGCGTCAACCTCGGCGTGATCAAGTTCCTGGGCTTCGAGCAGATCTTCAAGAACGCCCTGACCGGTATGAACATCGGCGGCGGCAAGGGCGGCAGCGACTTCGACCCCAAGGGCCGCTCCGAGGCGGAGATCGAGCGGTTCTGCCAGTCGTTCATGACCGAGCTGCACCGCCACCTGGGCGAGCACACCGACGTCCCGGCCGGGGACATCGGCGTGGGCGGCCGCGAGATCGGCTACCTGTTCGGCCAGTACCGGCGCCTGGCCAACCGCTGGGAGGCCGGGGTGCTCACCGGCAAGGGCCTGGAGTGGGGCGGCTCTCGGGTGCGCACCGAGGCCACCGGTTACGGCAGCGTGCTCTTCACCGAGCGGATGCTGGAGCGGTCGGGCCGCGGCCTGCACGGCCAGCGCGTGACGGTCTCCGGGTCGGGCAACGTGGCGATCTACTCGGCGGAGAAGGCCCAGCAGCTGGGCGCGAACGTGGTGGCCTGCTCCGACTCCGGCGGCTACGTGGTGGACGACAAGGGACTGGACCTGGACCTGCTCAAGCAGGTCAAGGAGGTCGAGCGCGCCCGGATCAGCGTCTACGCCGAGCGTCGCGGCGGTGGCGCCCGCTACGTCGAGGGCGGCAGCGTCTGGGACGTGCCGTGCGACGTGGCACTGCCCTCGGCCACCCAGAACGAACTGGACGCCGACGCGGCGCTCACACTGGTGCGCAACGGCGTCGTGGCGGTGGCGGAGGGCGCGAACATGCCCACCACGCCCGAGGCGGTCAAGGTGCTGCGCGAGGCCGGTGTGCTGTTCGCGCCGGGCAAGGCGGCCAACGCCGGCGGCGTGGCCACCAGTGTGCTGGAGATGCGCCAGAACGCGCGGCGCACGTCGTGGTCCTTCGAGCACGCCGAGGCCGAGCTGGCCGAGACGATGGCGGGCATCCACGACCGCTGCGAGGAGGCGGCCGAGCGCTACGGGGCCCCGGGCGACTACGTGCTGGGCGCCAACGTCGCCGGGTTCGAGCGGGTGGCGGGCGCGATGCTGGCCCAGGGCCTGATCTAACGGTGGGGCGGGGCCTCCCCGGAGGCCCCGCCCCGTCCGGGCCCGGGCGTCACCGAGAATTGGGAGGAGGTGGGCGTGTACGTCCGTGAGACCGGCGAAGCACACGCTTCTCCTGTCCTGCTGCTGCACGGCGGCGGCGTCGCGGGATGGATGTGGCGTCCGGTGCTGGAGCGGCTCGGGGGCGCGGCCCGCGCGATCGTTCCCGACCTTCCCGGCCACGGACGCAGCGCGGACGAGGCGTACCGCTCACACGAGGAGACCGCCCGGGCCGTGGCGGAGGTCCTGGAGGAACGCGCGCCGCGCGGCGCGCTGGTCGCGGGGTTCTCCCTGGGGGCGCAGCTCACGACGCTCCTGGCCGCGACCCGGCCCGACCTCGTCACCGGAGCCGTCGTCGTGAGCGCCCAGGCCAAACCCTTCCGGTTCCCGGGCGCGACCCTGGGCCTGCTCGCCGCGACCGCGCCGCTCGCGCGACAGCGGTGGTTCGCCAGGCTCCAGGCGAAGGAGCTGTTCGTCCCGGACGAACTCCTGGACGACTACCTCCGCGACAGCGCCCGCATGAGCCGTGCGACCCTTCTCGCCAGCGTCGGCGAGAACATCCGCTTCACCCTTCCCCCCGGCTGGTCCGGTTTCGAGGGCCCGGCGCTGGTGATGGTCGGGGAACGGGAGCGCGGACTGATGCGCGATTCCGCGCGCGGCATCCGTGACGCCCTCCCGGGCTGTCGGCTGACCTCCGTTCCGGGATGCGGTCACGGCATACCCCTCCAACGCCCGGACCTGTTCGCCCGTGTCCTGGCCGCCAGGGTGTGAGCGGCCCGTCCGGGCGAGGCTCCGGGGCCGGGGCGCCGACGCGCGCCCCGGCCCCGGAGCCGTCAGGCGGGGACACCCGGGCGTCGGGGCCCGGAGGCGGTCACGCGTTCGTCACCACAGGTGGTGGACCTGGGGCCGGACGAGTTCGTCGTAGACCTCGGCCACCCGGGCGCGGACCTCGGGGGCGAGCGGGGCCAGCTCGGCGGCGGAGGCGTTGCCGCGCGCCTGGTCGGCGTTGCGGGCGCCGGGGATGACCACGCTGACGCCCTCCTGGTCCAGGATCCAGCGCAGTGCGAACTGGGCCATGGTCACGCCCTCGGGCACCAGCGGGCGCAGGCGCTCCACCGCCTCCAGCCCGGTCGCGTAGTCGATGCCGGAGAAGGTCTCGCCCTTGTCGAAGGCCTGGCCCTCGCGGTTGAAGTTGCGGTGGTCGTCCTCGCCGAAGGCGGTGTCGGCGCGGAACCTGCCCGACAGCAGGCCGCTGGCCAGGGGCACGCGCGCGATGATGCCGACCCCGGCCTCGCGGGCGGCGGGCAGCACCTTCTCCAGCGGCTTGTGGCGGAAGGCGTTGAGGATGATCTGCACCGTGGCGACGTTGGGGCGGGCGATCGCGGTCAGCGCCTCGTCCACGGTCTCCACCGACACGCCGTAGGCGCGCATGCGGCCCTCGGCGACCATGGCGTCCAGGTCGTCGAAGACGGCGTCGGTGGCGATGACCCGCGCGGGCGGGCAGTGCAGCTGGACGAGGTCGACGGTGTCCACGCCCAGGTTCTGGCGGGAGCGGTCGTTCCAGGCGCGGAAGTTGTCGGGGTTGTAGTTGTCGGGGGTCTGGTCGGCGCGGCGGCCCATCTTGGTGGCCACGGTGATGCCGGGGCGCTCCTTGAGCAGCTGGCCGACGAGCCGCTCGCTGCGGCCGTCGCCGTAGACGTCGGCGGTGTCGAAGAAGGTGACACCGGCGTCGGCGGCCGCGTGCAGGGCGGCCAGGGCGTCAGTTTCGCTGACCTCGCCCCAGGAGGCTCCGATCTGCCAGGCGCCGAAACCGATGACGCCCACGTTGTTGCCTGTGCGGCCGAGTACGCGTGTTTCCATGGGTGCGATCCTAGGCCCTTGGGAGCGTTCCCAAATGCGCGGACGGGCCTGAGTGCCCGAGGCCCTGCCCTGTCGGGGGTGCGTCGTACCCGTGCGTGCACAGGCGCGCGGGAGGGAAGCGGTCAGGGCCTTCGCAGCAGGCCCAGGCCCAGGACGGTGACGCTGTGCAGAACGTAGCGGCCCTCCTGACGGCTCTGTACCAGGTCGGCCTCGCGGAGCACGCTCAGGTGCTTGCTCGCCGTGGCGGGGGAGACGGTGAGCCTGCGGGCCAGACCTGTCGTGGTGCACACCCCGCCCTCGGCGACCAGTTCCAGGAGCCGGGAGCGCGTGGGCCCCAGGAGCGGAGCGAGACCGTCGGGTCGCGGGGCCGGTCGCGCCCAGCCGGGACTGTGCTCGACCGTGTGGACCAGCACAGGCGGGAGACCGGGGTCGGCGAGCGCCACGGGCCTGCCCCAGCAGAAGAAGGACGGCAGCAGGAGCAGACCGCGTCCGCGCAGGTGGAGTTCGCGGTCGAAGGGATAGTCGATCTCCAGAACGGGCGGCCTCCAGAGCGCGGTGGAGCCCAGGGAGGCCAGGAGCGCTTCGGAGCCCCCACCCCGCAGGGCACGTGCACGGCGTGCCAGGTCCGCGTGCACCTGAGCGCGGATCCGGCTCCAGAACGGCGCGAGCGCGGCGCGCTGGTAGGTGCGCAGAGCGCCGCCGAGCAGGCGCATGGACCCGGCGTCGCCCGCGGCCAGCCAGCCGAACGACGAGGGCGGGCGGGCGTGGTCGGCCAGGATACCGAGCTCCTCGCGGATCCGGGGGACCGGCGTGGTGAGCACGGACTCGACACCGAGGTCGGGGTCGGGATCGGCATCGGTCGGGGTGAGGAAGTCGGGGCAGTAGTTCCCGTAGGGCACCAGCGCCAACAGCAACCGCAGCGCGCGTTCCCCGGGGCCGCCGTCCAGCAGCGCCCGGTGCACGGCCCCGCGCCATTCGTCGAAGAACAGGGCGCCCTGCCTGTGCTGTAGCAGGTGAAGGCTGTTGACGGTCTCCCACATGGGGTTGGCGGAGTCGGCCAGGCGAAGGCGCAGGAGGTCGTCGCTACTGAAATGAATGAGTAGCTTTGTGCTGTTTTCTGGCATTTCGGACTTCCCCACTTCCGACCACGTTTTCGCCAGGAAGAAAACATACCCACAAACCCGAAAGCGAGTGTTAATAATAACCAAGAAGGCAGCGAAGAGTGAGTGGTGCCGGAGATGGAAAGGAAATTCCATGAATGGGGAATCGGTGGGCGGACACGGCGCAGCGCGCCGAAGGGCTCGCACGGCGAACCCGCGCGCGCTCCTCGCCCTCCTGGCGCTGCCCCTCCTGCTCACCGCCTCATGCTCCCCGGACCAGCAGACGCAGGACGCCCCAGCACGCGACATCACACCGGAGGAGGAAGAGCTGCTGGAGACGGCCGGACAGATCCTGCTCCGAGAATGCATGGAAAGCCACGGGTTCGAGTACCAGATCGTTTCGGATAAGTCCGCCGCCGAGTTCGAGGAATTCCGTTACGTCATCGACGATCCGTCCTGGGCCGCCGAGCACGGTTACGGATCCCGGCTTCAGCGCGAGGCCGTCGAACTGCGGGAGAACGACCCCAATCAGGTCTACTTCGCGGCTCTGTCCCCCGAGCGCAGGGCCCAGGCGCTGGTGGCCGCCAACGGGCCCAGCCCCGTCGGGCTGACGGCGACCACGCCCGACGGGATGGAACTCGGCCGCAGTGACCAGGGATGCCAGTCGCAGGTCGACCGCGAACTCTACGGCGACCTGGCCTCCTGGTTCCAGGCCCGGACCACCGTCGACGCCCTTCCCCCGCTCCGCTACCAGCTCGTGGTCGACGACCAGCGCTACCTGGAGGCCGCGCGACCCTGGGCGGACTGCATGCGCGCCGCCGGACACGACTACGCCACACCGGCTGACATCCGTGCCGCGCTGCCTCCCCCGCAGGACCCCCTGCCCCGGCAGGAGGAAGTCGGTCTCGCGCTGGCCGAGGCGCGCTGCGCCCTGGACTCCGGGTTGGCCCAAGCCGCGGCGGACCTGGACGAGCAGCACGGTCGGGAGCTGAGCGAGCGCCACCGCTCCGCGCTGGAGACGCAGCGGCGGCTGCAACTGGACGCCCTGCCCCGGGCCCGCTCCATCGTCGCCGGGACGGAGCGGACCACGGACCCCGAACACCGGGAGTGACCCCCGCCCCCGGAGCAGTAAGAGACACAGGAAGAGAGACAGGAAACCATGAGGACCAAGCGCATGACGGCCCTGGTCGCGGCGGCGATCACCGTCGCGACCCTGTTCAACGCCCCCACCGCGCAGGCTGAGGAGGTCCGGCCCCACACCGCGGCCGCGGCCGCCGACGGCAGGCTGTACGCCTACTACGACTTCGACTACAACCGCTACTGCGGCTCCTGGTTGGGCAACTCCTCCAACTGGGGGTCCTGCCGCAACACCACGTCCTCGCTGTGGAACAACGGCTACCCGGGCAACCTCGACGACGTGTGGGTCTACTGGGGGCTCAACCACTCCGGCGCCCGCCGGGGAGTGCACAACGGGGTGGCCCTCGCCAACCTGAGCCGGTGGACCTTCGACGCCAACACCGGCTCCGGCTCCGGCCAGGCACTGAACAACAACATCTCCTCCCACATGTGGACCAACCTGTGACCGGTGTGCCGCTCGTGCGGCCCGCCAAGGCGGGTCCGCGGACCCGCTGACAGGTGCCGAGAGGGCGGGGAGGGCCTTCGGCGCGGAGAGGACGACCGTCCCTGCCGCCCGGAGGCCCTTCCCCTGTGTCCACCGCGCCGCCGAGGCGGCGGTCGCGAGGATCCGGCCGCCGCGTTCACCCGGGTGCTACCGATGGTCACAGCAAGTTAACGGGGTGTTGCCCGAGGGCGGTTACCTTCGCTGCGTCAGCGTTCCCCCGGCAGAAAGGCACCCCCCGTGTCCCGCTTCGCCGCACGCCCCGCCCTCGCCCTGCTCGGCACGACCCTGCTGGCCCTGATCCCCGTCGTCGCCGCCGCACCCGCCGCGTCCGCGGCCACCGCGCCCGAACGCGTGATCCTCTCGCCCACGGCCGACCCCGCCACCTCCCAGACCCTCGCCTGGCGCTCGGACGGCTCCGGCTCGCCGGTCGCGCAGACCGCCCCCGCCGCCGACCCCGGCCGGGTCACCACCGTCGAGGGCACCGACACCGGCTCGGCCAACGGCACCTTCCACACCGCCACCGCCACCGGCCTGACTCCCGGCACCGCCTACCGCTACCGGGTCGGCGACGGCACCGACTTCAGCCCCTGGCGCACCTTCACCACCGCGGCCTCCGGCGCCGAGCCCTTCACCTTCCTGTACTTCGGCGACGTCCAGAACGGCATCTCCACCGGCGGCGCCACGGTGGTGCGGGCCGCCCTGGCCGCCGAGCCCGAAGCAGAACTGGTCGTGCACTCCGGCGACCTGGTCGACTCGCCCAACAGCGAGTCCCAGTGGACCGAGTGGTTCGACGCCTTCGGCCCCGAGGCCACCGGCACCGTCAACCACCTCGCCGCCCCCGGCAACCACGAGTACTCGCTGCTCTCCCTGAGCCGGTACTGGAACCCGCAGTTCCCGGGCGCGGGCAACGGACCCACCGGCGGGCGCCACCTGCCCCAGACCGTCTACCACACCGACTACCAGGGCGTGCGCTTCGTCGTCCTCAACTCCAACTACCGCAACGCGGCGCCGCTGAGCACCGACTCCTGGCTGGACACCCAGCAGCGCTGGCTGGAGGAGGCCCTGGCCACCAACCCCCACCCCTGGACGGTGGTCACCTTCCACCACCCGGTCTTCTCCAACAGCCCCAGCCGCGACAACGGCCCCCTGCGCGACTCCTGGCTCGACACCCTGGAGGAGCACGACGTGGACCTGGTCCTCCAGGGCCACGACCACTCCTACGGCCGGGGCAACCTGACCGCGAACCGCACCGGTGACCCCGACGTGCAGACCGGCCCGGTCTACACCGTCGCGGTGACCGGCACGAAGATGTACGACGCCTCCACCGACAACTGGACCGACAACGGCGCCGAGGTGCGCGTGCAGCTGACCGACACCTCCACCTTCCAGGCCGTGGAGGTGGACGGCGCCCGCCTGCGCTACACCGCACGCACGGCCGACGGCACGGTCGTGGACTCCTTCACCATCGACAAGAGCGACGGCAAGCGCGTGACCGACACGCTCTGAACCCAGTCGTGGCGCCCCGCCCCCTGGGGCGCCACGCCTGACGAAGGCCCCCTCGCCCCGATGCCGCCAAGCGTCAGGGGCGGGGGCACACCGTGGCGGGGAGCGGCGCCGGTACGGGGCGCCTGGGATGACCCCGGTGCGGCCTCAGTCGCCGAAGCCGGTCAGCGCACCGCGGTCGTCGAACCTGGCCGCCGACGCCCAGGCGATCTCCCAGCGGTTGCCCTCGGGGTCGGCGACGTACGCGGACCGCCCTCCCCAGGGGCGCTCCACCGGTTCGGCCACGACGGTGGCACCGGCACGCACCGCGGCCGCGAAGGCGCTGTCCACCTGCTCGGGGCCGTCCACGTTGCAGGCGAGCGTGATCCCCGACCAGCCCGCGGGGCCGGGGGCGCCGTCCGCCGCCTCGGCGGCCAGCTCCTCCACGGGGTACAGGGCCAGCAGGACGCCGCCGAGCAGGAAGGCCGCCCAGCCGTCACCGCTGGCCGGGACCTCCTCCCAGCCCAGGGCCCTGTAGAACCGGCGGAGCTCGGGCAGGTCCCGGGCTCCCAGCGTCACGACGGTCAAGCGCGCGGGCAGGTCAGACATGCCTGGAGGCTACGCGGTCGGGGTCGGGGGAAGGAAGGACCGAACGGTCGGGACTCCCGGCCGGCGGCCTCGGCCCGAAGCGCTCCCGGTAGGCGGAGGGGCTGATCCCGGTGTGGGCGCGCACGCTCGCGCGCAGGTTGGCGGTGCTGCCCAGGCCGCTGGCGCGGGCGACGGTCTCCAGTCCCATTCCGCCCGCCTCGATCAGGCGGCAGGCCAGCAGCACCCGCTCGGCGCGCAGCCAGGCCAGCGGGGTCGTGCCCAGCTCGGTCCGGAAGCGGCGGTGCAGGGTCGCGGCGCTGACCGACGCCCGGGCGGCCAGGTCGGCGACGGTGAGCGGGGAGTCCAGGCGCTCGCGCGCCCAGTCCAGGAGCGGGGACAGGGAGGTGTCGGCCGCCTCGGGGACGGGCCTGGGCACGAACTGGCGCTGCCCGCCCTCGCGGTGGGCGGTGAACACCAGCCGCCTGCTGACGGTGTTGGCGATCCCCTCCCCGTGGTCGCGGCGGATCAGGTGCAGCCCCAGGTCCAGGGCGGCGGCGCTGCCCGCCGCGGTGAGCACCCGGCCCTCGTCCACGAACAGCACGTCCCGCTCCAGCCGGACGCGGGGGTAGGTCCGGGCGAACAGCTCCTCGAACCGCCAGTGCGTGGCGGCCCGGCGGCCGTCCAGGACCCCGGCCGCCGCCAGGGTGAACGCGCCGCTGCAGAAGCTCACCAGGCGGGCGCCGCGCCGGTCCGCCGCGCGCACGGCCTCCACCACCTCCGGGGAGGGCGGCACCTCGGGGTCGGGCCGGTTGGGCACGATGACGGTGTCGGCCCCGGCGACCGCCTCCAGCCCGGCCAGGCCGCCGAGGGTGAACACGCCCCGGTGCATACGTACCTCGGGCACGGCCGCGCACACCGTCAGGTCGTACCAGGGGCGGTCGATCTCGGGGCGGCGCAGCCCGAACAGCTCGGTGGCCACGCTCATCTCGAAGGGGTTGGATCCCTCGTCCACGACGAGGGCCACGCGGTGCGAGGATTCTTGCGGCATGTGCGATTCCTAGCACTTCCCCGGGCGGTGCGCCACGGCCAGGATGGCCGTCATGAGCGAACAGCCGATCAACCTGAACGACGCGCTGGACTCCTTCGAGCAGCTGTGGAGCCCGCGTATCGTCACCCGGGTCAACGACTACGACGTGCGCGTGGCCAAGGTCCGGGGCGAGTACGTGTGGCACGCCCACGACGACACCGACGAGTTCTTCCTGCTGTTGGACGGGGACCTGCGCATCCGGCTGCGCGAGCACGCAGGGGGAGCCGAGCGGGTGGTCACCCTGGAGAGGGGATCGGTCTTCGTGGTGCCGCGCGGGACCGAGCACCGGCCCGAGTCCGACGACGGGGCCGCCATCCTCCTGTTCGAGCCGACGGGAACGCTGACGGTGGGGGACCGGCACGAGGAGGTGCCCGACCACGTGGACGCCACCACCGGGCACGCCCTGGACGCGGGCTGACGCGCAGGGCCGGTCGCACCGGCCCGTCCGGAAGGGTCCCGTGCCGCGGTCGCTCCGCGCCTCAGGAGCCGTCCCGCAGTTCGGCCAGGCGCTCGCGGGTGAAGCGGATGTCGTCGAAGGTGACGGCGCAGCCGTCGCCGGTCGGCGACTGGGCCTCGAACCCGATCCGGGCGGGCGCGGTGCCGTCGCCGACGGAGAAGAACCGGATCATCCGCCAGGCCGCGCCGTCCAGGGAGGCGTGGTAGGCGAAGCTCCGGCCGATCCGCGAGACGCGCAGCCACACCGTCCGGCCGTCGACGGTGAAGGCGTTGGCGTCGTCCGAGACGCCCCGGGTGACCACGGAGACGACCATGGGTTCGCGGTCGGGGGAGTACTCGAAGCAGAGCTTGCCCCAGTGGCGGTCGTCGACCCACAGGAGCAGCACTCCGGCGTCGAAGGCTGACGCGAAGCCGACGGTGACACGCGCGCTGAACTGGAAGTCGCCTTCCGGAGGGACGCCGATCAGGGTCTCGGCGTTGAGCATGGTCGCGGCGTTGATCTGGGAGTCCGTGTCCGGGGCGATGAAGAGGTCGCTGTGGGCGGTCGCTGCGGCCGTCACCGCACCGGTCTCCTCATCGATCGCCCATGCCGCTCCGGACGACGGGGAGAGGGCGAAGGGCAGTGCCGGTACGTTCCAGGCGGGGGTCATTGCTGCTTCCTCCGGTGTCGTGGTGTCAGGGGCGGCCGACCGCAGGCCCCGCGGGGCGGGGTGGGGTGGGGGGCTTTCGACGGCTGTCGTGGGGGAGCGGACCACGTAAGCCTAGGAGGGGCCGGGCGCGAGGGCGCACGCGACACCACCAATCGGCCCGCCATGAGAGGGAATCCGGGTCCGTCTCGCGCCCGCCGGGCCCACAGGGTGAGGCCTACGCCCCGCCGCCGGTGAGCGCTCCGCGCACCATGGCCTCCGCGAGGACGCGGACCCGCTCCCGGTCGAGCAGGTCGGCGGGGAGGGTGACCAGGTTGAACAGCGTGCCGGAGTAGAGGCTGATGAGGACGGAGACCGCGGCCTCGGGCACGCCCGTGCCCATCTCGTCGTGCAGCCCGGCGGTGTCGGCCAGCGCGGTGGCGCCCAGCCGGGCCAGGACGGCGGCCAGTGCGGGACGGCGCCGGGCCTCCAGTTGCAGCTCGAAGACCGCCAGGTAGCGCTCGCGCAACTCGGTCGCCGCGGTCCACAGCGAGTCGGCGAGGATCTCGGCCAGGTCGTGCGCGCTGGTCGTCCTGCGGGGCGCCGGGTCCGTCCCGTCCGCCGCGCCCTCCGCCGGGTCGACGGCGGTGGCGGCGGCCATGTCGGCGAAGTGGAGTTCGAGGACGCGTTCGGCTGCCGCGACGAGCAGGGCCTCGCGGTTGCGGGCGTAGTTCGTGGCGGTCCCGGCCGGGACCCCGGCGCGGGCCTCGACGGCGCGGTGGGTCAGCCCGTGCGCCCCCTCCTCCGCGAGCAGGGCGATGGCCGCGTCCGCCAGGGCACGGCGTCGTCGCAGGTTGGCGGGAGGCATGGGGGTCAGTATAGGTCGGCGACGCCTACCACTACCATCGTATTGAACGGCGGTCGGCCCTTTGCCGAACGCCCGACGGCGAGGGAGTGGACGGCTATGAGGGAACCGGTGGCGACGGTGGTCGGCGGCGGCATCGCGGGGCTCGCGTCGGCGGTGGCGCTGGCCCGGGAGGGCTGGCGGACCACCGTGCTGGAGCGCCGATCCGGCGAGGCCGAGGTCGGCGCCGGGGTCGCGATGCTCGGCAACGGCGTCGCCGCGCTGCACGCGCTCGGACTCGACGACGAGCGCGTCGCGCGGATCGGGTACGAGACCACCGCGACGGGCTTCCGGGACACCCGGGGCCGCAGCCTCCTGCTCATCCCCGACCACCGCCCCGACGTGCGCCCGGTGGTCACGCTGCTGGGCCTGCACCGGCAGCGGCTGCACGCCGCCCTCCGCCAGGCAGCGGAGGAGGCCGGAGTGGAGGTGACCACGGACGCGCGGGTCACCGGTGTGCGCCCCGGAACGCCCGGCGGGGAGCGCGCGGAGGTGGAGTGGCATGGAGGGGACACCGACCACCGCACGGAGGCCGACCTCGTGGTCGGCGCCGACGGGGTGTGGAGTGCGGTCCGCGCCGCGCTCTTCCCCACGGCGCGCCCCCGCTACAGCGGGAGCACGAGCTGGCGCGCCGTCGTTCCCGACACCGCCCGCGACGGACGTCTCGTCGAGTACTGGGGGCCGGGCGGAGAGTTCGGGTCGGTGCGGGTCAGCGCGTCGGAACTGTACTGGTACGGCTACGTCCGCGCCCCGGAGGGAGCGGTCGTCGGCGACGAGCACGCGGTGGCGCGGGCCCGGTTCGCCCGCTGGGCGCCCGAGATAGGCGAACTCATCGCCGACACCAGCCCCGACCAGCTCATGCGCCACGACGTCTACCACCTGCCGGGCGGGCTGCCGAGCTACGTCCGCGGGCGGGTCGCGATGGTCGGCGACGCCGCGCACGCCGCGCTGCCCACGATGGGGCAGGGCGCGGCCACCGCCCTGGAGGACGGTGCCAGCCTCGGACGTCTGGTCAGCGGCCGGACGGCGCACGGCGACGACCTGGGACGGGCCCTGGCGGAGTTCGACGCGGTCCGGCGCCCGCGATGCCGCTCGATGGCCGCGCAGGCCGTCCTCATGGCGCGGTTCGGGGCGGACCTGGGCGGCGGGTGGCGCCAGGCGTTGCGCAACTCCGCGCTGCGCCTGGTCCCCGGCGGTGCCCTCGTGCGGATGGGCTCCTCGGTGGCGCAGTGGACGCCCCCGCCGGTCCCCGGCCCGGCTCCGACCCGTCCCTAGCCCGCCACTGACAGCGGCATCACCTTCTGGAGTCGTGTCAACCCTCGTCAGCGGGCTGGCCAGGCGTTGCTGGCCGTGGTTCAGGGGCGGGTCTTGGACAGGTCCTGGACGATGGTCCGTTCGGGGACGAAGCGGACGAGGCGTGCGTCGTCGTCGAAGTCCTTCAGGTCGGCGGGCCAGGTGGACTCGTCGTCGCCGAGGTAGCGGCGGCGCTTGCGTCTGGAGCGTTCCTCGTCGTAGGGCACGACCTCGGCCTTACCGCGCATGATCACCTGGAGGAACTCCAGTCTCTCCAGGTCACAGGTGTCCACGACCAGCGCGACCCGGGGGTCCTTGGCCAGGAACCGCGACATCCGCGAGTAGGCGCCGGTGATCCACCAGACCGCGCCCTCCTCCCACAGGAACCACACCGGACGCACCGTGGGTGCGCCGGAGGAGTCGGAGACGGCCACCCTGGCGACCAGGGGGCGGGCGAGGAAGGCGTCGACGTCGAAGGGGTGCTCGTGCTGACTGAAGGTGCTGGGGGTATCGCTCACATCTTCAGGCTAGGCGGCCCGGGGCGGCGGGGAAAGAAGCTTTTTCGGGCTGTGGACAACCCGTCGCGGGGGTGTGCGGTGGCGGGCCGGACGGAGCTGCGGCCCGCCACCGGGAGGGCGCGGAAGCGTCCTCAGGCCTTGGGGGCCTGGGCGGCCATGAGGCGGGTGAAGGCGGTCCACTCACCGGCACCGACCGGGAGGAAGCCCAGTTCAGGGTGCTTGGAATCGCGGATGGCCGCACCGGTGGGCAGTTCGGCGACCTCGACGCAGTTGTCTCCGCTGGTGGAGTAGGAGGACTTGTGGAACTCCAGCAACATGTTCAGGCTCGCTTGTCGTGCTCTGCGGCGATGGAACCGATGAGGTCGAGCGACCCCTGGGGGTCCAGCGCCAGGTTCTGGACGGCGTCGAAGATCAGCGCGTGTTGATCGAAGTAGTCCGCGTCCTCAACGTACAGCGCCTCCACCACGGTGGGGATGGAGACTATGCCCGGTTCGGGCCTGGGGAAGTCGAACAGGGTGAAGGCACCGTCAACGGCGGGGTGCGCACCCGCCTCGTCGGGGAGTACGAGCACGGTCACCTTGTAGTGGGCGGCCATACCGACGAGGAAGCGCAACCGCTCGGCCATGACGGTGTACGCCCCCACGACCTTGCGCAGGGCTGCTTCATCGAGGACGGCCGTCAGTCGGGGACCGCTCGGTGCGTCCAGGACAGCACGCCGCTGGCCGGTCGCGTCTCGCCCTTCACCCCGGCCTGCAACGCGCGGACCTGCACCTGCGCCCCGCTGCCGTACGGCTTCTGGGAGGCCATCGACCGGCTCGGCCCCTACGCTCACGACAGCCGAAGCTGGCTCCGCGCCCAGAGCCCGGATCAGGGGTGAGGGGCCTGCCGCAGCTTGGTCAGCTCCTCCTCGTCGAAGTCCTCGGCGAAGCTGGGGATGGACGAGGCTGCCCCGACGTCGGGGGAGGCCAGTTCGGGGTCGTCGTTCTGGAGGGCGAACGCGGGGGCCCAGCGGGCCGCGTGGTCCAGGGCGTCCACCACGGAGTGGAAGTACAGGTGCTGTCCGAAGCCGCCGTGGGCGATGTGCATGAAGAAGCTCGTGCCGTCGTCGCCGCTGAACAGCTGGGCGTAGGAGGACGAGCAGGGACCGCCGTACTCGGCGAACGGACGTCGGTTGAACCCGGCGCGGGCGACGCAGTCCGTCCAGTCCTCCTCGACGGTCTGGGTGGCGCACGCTTCGTTGACGGGGTCGGGGCCCGGCGCCCACGCGCCGTCCCGGTAGTGCAGTGCGGTGGTGGTCATGGGGGCCATGGTCGCAGGTGGATCCGGTTCGCGGGCGAAGTTGGCCGGATTGGCCGGACCCGGACGACAGCCTGGACTTGAGGAGGACCCGGTGTGTCTCGCCCCACCCCGCCGTACCGGGAACCGGTGGGGGCGACGGCTGGTCGACGCACCCCTCTGTAGCGTGCGGGAGATGACCTCCCACGTGATCATCCGTACGGTCCGGGCCTCCGACGCGGACGGGCTCGTGCCGCTCTACGCGGCGCTGTCGCATCCCTCGACGGCGGTGGCCGACCGTCCGTCGTTGCGGCGGCCACGACGCGGCGGCGGGCGGCATCGTGGACCAGGCCATGGCCGAGCAGGACGTGCGCCCCACCGCCGTCGGACCGGCCCGCTCCCTGCCCCTTCACGGCCTCCCGGGTGGCGAAGGCGTCCCACCGTGCGATCGCACCCCCAATGGTCCATCCCCCGGCGTCCACTTGGCGAACCACCCGCCACGACCACGGCCTACCGGTCGTCCGTCAGGACCGCCGCCGTCCTGGTCCGGCTCCGCGTACGACCCGACAGGACCGTTGCCCCGGATTCACCGGACACGCCTCAGCGGCGTTCCGGCAGCAGCGCGAGCACCCGGGCACTGACGGATTCCAGAGGCCCCCGGGCGAACCGACGCGACCACATCCTGGCGGCGGTGACCAGGATCAGGGCGATCGCGCAGTAGGCGGCCGCGACCGTCGCCGCGACCACGGTCGGATCGGCCCCCACGAGGACCCCCGCCAACCCCAGCCCCCAGCCGTAGAAGATCACCGACCCCAGCAGGTTCTGTAGGACGTAGCAGGTCAGGGCGGTGCGACCCACCGCGCGCAGGGAGCGGACCACCTGCCCGTTCCCGCGCGCCCGGTCCAGCAGCCATCCCGTCAGACCCACGTACCCGAGCATCAGCAGGCCGGAGAAGGCGTACCGGTGGGCCGTGCCGAGTTCGGATATCGCAGAACCCAGAACGCACAGCGGCAACCCCAGGCCCAGCCCCCAGGCCAGCAGCCGTCCGCGGATCAGCCGTCCGCGCGCGGTGTCGTCGAAAGCGCCCGAACGGTAGAGCCGCACCCCCAGCAGGAACAGGAAGAGGCACATGGGGAGGGCCACGAGGATCTCCGCCCGGGTGCCGAAGAACCCCGTCCACCGTTCGGCCACCTGGTCGGGGTAGGAGCCCTCGATGAAGAGGAGTTCCTGTGCCCCGACCGTCGCGGGGGCGGGATCACCTGCCGGAAACAGGGTGAACAGCAGGGTGAACGCGCTCATGAGGGCGAGGTTCGCCCCCAGAGCGGTCCACATCACCACCGACCTGACCTTCTCCGAGCGCCTCAGCAGCCACACGACCACCAGCGCGGTGACGGCGTAGCCCATCAGGACGTCCCAGGCGAACAGCAGCACGGTGTGCAGCGCGCCCTCGACCAGCAGCAGGACCTGGCGCCACCCGTTACGGCCGGGCCAGGGTCGGCCGTGCGCGGCCGCGGACCGGTGCTGCACGGCCAGACCGATGCCGAACATCATCGCGAGCAACGCGTAGGACTTGCCGTTGAGCAGCGGGTCCAGCACCGCTCTGAAGGCGCCAGCGGACTCGGCGACTCCGGGTAGGAAGAGCCAGATGTTGGTGGCGAGGGTGCCCAGGATGGCGATCCCCCGCAGCACGTCGAGGATCAGCAGTCTGGGCGGGGGTGTGGGGCGGGCCTCGGTGCGGGCCCGCGGGGCTTCGGCTTCGGTGTCCATGCCCGGCAGCCTGCTGGTGGGGACCCCTGGGGCGCGTCCGCCGAACGGCAGAGGTGCACCCTTATGCCGTTCGGCATACGACGGAGGGCGTTCCATGACCCACCATGAGGGGATGGAGACGACCCTGACCCGAACGGACGCACCGGACGCGGTGGTGCCCCAGGGGCCGCACCGCCGACGGCGCCGACTGCCGGACACCGCTCGGGACCCCCTGATCGCCGCGGGCTGGGCGGTGTCGCTCGCCTGGTCGGGGACCTCGGGCGCCGCCGCAGCACCGTGGTGGGCACTGCCCGTGCTGGTGGTCTGCGCCTGCCTGCCGCTGGTGTGGCGGCGCCGGTACCCGGTGGCGGTGGCAGTGGCCACCGGTACCGCGGCGCTCGCGCTGGCGGTCGTCCTGGGGGTGGGCGCCCCGCTGCCGGAGGCGCTGGCCGCCTTCGCCGCCGGGTCGGCGGTCCTGCACCGGGCTCCGGCGGCCCTGGTGGGCGCGCTCTCGGTGCCGTGGATCCTGACCCTGTTCACCCTGAGCGCGGAGCAGCCGGGCCTGCTGTGGGGGGACCCGCCGCAGATCGTGATGATCGCGCTGACCGGGGTCCTGCCCACGCTCGTGGGGCTGCTCCTGCGCATGCGCGCCGAGCGGGCGGGACA
Organism: Nocardiopsis alborubida; assembly: GCF_012396365.1. Taxonomy (GTDB): domain Bacteria; phylum Actinomycetota; class Actinomycetes; order Streptosporangiales; family Streptosporangiaceae; genus Nocardiopsis; species Nocardiopsis alborubida. Next base: position 109,800 of record NZ_JAAXPG010000007.1, read on the forward strand.
GAGGCGCAGCGCCGAACTCTCCCGGATCCAGCGGGAGCGCGCCCGGGAACGGGCCCGGATCGCTCGGGACGTGCACGACATCGCCGGGCACCACCTGAGCGCGATCCGGCTGCTGGCCGTGGGCGGACGCGAGTCGCTGCGCGGGCCGCAGGCCGACCCGGACCGGGTGCTGTCGGCGATCGCCGACGCCGCCGGGAGGGCGGTGGGAGAGATGCGGGAGCTGCTGGAGCCCCTGCGCGAGGAGCGCTGGGACGAGCCCCCGCCGCCGGAGGTGCGGTTGGCGGATCTGCCGCGGTTGGTGGAGGCGGTGGAGGGGATCGGCCTGGCCGTGGACCTGGTGCTGCCTCCGGGTATGGACGAGCAGGTCCACCCGCAGGTGGCGGAGGGCGTCTACCGGATCGTGCAGGAGGCCCTGGGCAACGCGCTGCGGCATTCGTCGGCCCGGCACGTGACCGTGCGCCTGGCCCGGCAGGGCACCGCCGGTCTGCTGGTGAGCGTGGTCGACGACGGCATCCCTCCACCCGGGGCCGTCACCGGCCGGGGCATCGCGGCGACCGGCCTGGGACTGCGGGGGATGCGCGAACGCGCCGAGGAGCTGGGCGGCCGCGTCGAGGCCGGATTCGGGTCGGGCGGGGGCTGGCGAGTGCGGGCGGTGCTCCCCGTGGCGCCAGCCGGGAACGGAAGGGACGCGCGGACGTGATCCGACTTCTGGTCGCCGACGACCAGCCCGCCGCGCGGGAGGGGCTGCGACTGCTCTTCGGGGCGGCTCCGGACGTGACCGTGGTGGGTGCTGCCGCGCACGGCATCGAACTGGTCGCCATGGCACGACGGCTGCGGCCGGACGTGGTCCTCACCGACATCCGTATGCCGGGCATGGACGGGGTGGCGGCGGCCCGGGATCTGGCCCGGCTGGACCCGGCGCCGCCCACGATCATGCTGACCACCTTCGACCTGGACGAGTACCTGTTCGGAGCGCTACAGGCGGGAGCCGTGGGGTTCCTGCTGAAGGAGAGCGAACCGGAGCTGTACGTGACGGCGGTGCGCGCGGCGGCGCGCGGCGAGGGGGTGATCGACCCGCGTGTGACGCCCCGGCTGGTCGACCGGTTCGCGCGGACCTCGCCGCGGACCCCGCCGCACCGGGCCCAGGAGCTCACCGACCGGGAGCGCGAGGTGCTGCGCCTGGTCGCGCGGGGGCACGGGAACGCGCTCATAGGCCGTGAGCTGGGGATCACACCGGGCACCGCCAAGGTGCACGTGGCCCGCATCCTGACCAAGCTCGGGGTGGCGAGTCGGGTGCAGGCCGCCGTGTTCGCCTACCGGTACGGGTTGGTGACCTGGTCCGACACCGTCGAGGAGCCCTGATGCCCGCACGCGGTCCGGGCCGGAGCGGGCGCGGAAAACCCGGTGACGGCGGGGGAGCGGGCGGCCACAATGGCCCGATGGTCGACCGACACTTCTCCCAACCGGACCTGGCCGAGCTCTACGACTACTTCAACTTCTGGCGGTGCTCACCCCAGGACGACTTCTACCTCGACCTGGTCATGGACGCCCGCTCCGTCCTGGACGTGGGCTGCGGGACGGGCAAGCTCCAGCGGGTGGCGCGCGAGCGCGGCCACACCGGGCGCCTGGTCGGCCTCGACCCGGCCGACGCGATGCTGGAGGTCGGGCGGCGCGACCGCGACGACGTCGAGTGGACCCTCGGAGACCTGGTTCACGGCCCCTACGACGGGGAGGCGGGCGGTCCCTACGAGGCTGAGTTCGACCTGGTCGTCATGACCGGGCACGCCTTCCAGGTGTTCCTCACCGACGACGGGTTGCGGGAGTTCCTGGCGGCGGTGCGCCGGGCCCTGACCGAGGACGGCCGGTTCGTGTTCGAGACCCGCAACCCGGCCGCGCGGGGCTGGGAGGCGTGGACCCCTGAGCGGGTGCGCACCGTGGACGGCCCGGAGGGCGCAAGGCCACCTGTGTCCACCGGCTGGAGAGCGTGGAGGGCGATCTGGTCACCTTCACCTCCGACTACGGCGTCGAGGGCTGGGACGGGCCCCGGAGCAGCCGCAGCACGCTGCGCTTCCTGGACGCCGACGCCCTGAACGGCTTCCTGGCCGAGGCCGGGCTGGAGGTGAGCGCGCAGTACGGCTACTGGGACCGCAGCCCGCTCACCGACGCCAGCGCGGAGATCATCACCTTCGCCCGACCGTGCTGACCGGCGTCCGTACCGGGAACCCGTACCGCGGACCCGCGCCGAGAACTTCTGCCGCGAAGCTGTCACACCCGTGCGCCGGGCGGGGTCGAGGGGGTGACAAGCCCGAAGGCACCCGGCCGGGCAGGCCGGTGCCCTCCCGACGAGGAGCATCGCTGATGTCCACCGCCCACATCGTCCTCACCCTGCTCGGCGCCGCCCTGGCGGCCTTCTCCGCCGGATCGGTCTTCCTGCGCGCCCCGTGGGTCGTGCAGCCCCTGACCGAGTACGGCGTCCCCCGCTCCTGGTGGCCCTGGCTCGGCGCGGCCAAGGCCGCGGGGGCGGCGGGCCTGCTGGTGGGCCTGTTCGTCCCGGTCGTCGGCGTGCTGGCGGGGATCGGCCTGGTCCTGTACTTCACCGGGGCCGTCGTCACGGTGGTCCGGGCGCGCTCCTACGCGCACATCCCGTTCCCGCTGGTGTACGCGGCGCCGGTGGCCGCCTCCCTGGTGGTTCTCTGACTCCGGTCGACCGGCGCCCAACCGCGCCGGTCACCCCGTCCACCCTCCAGGGAAGGGCGGCCGGCACGCTCACCCGCGCAGGGCGATGCTGGCCTGGAGCCCGTCCAGCAGCGCGTTCAGCCCGAACCGGAAGGTCTCCCACGCCTCCTGCTCCAGGTAGGGCTCGCTCTGGTCCTCGTTGCTGAACGCTCCCTGCTCCGACAGCAGGGTCAGCACGGGGAAGCGCTGGTCGAAGTCCGGGGCGACCCGGTCCAGCTGCGCGGAGCGCTCGTACCACCACGCCTCCTCGGCCACGCCCGTGACCTCCGGGGCGCGGCGCGACTCCGAGGCGATCTGCACGGGCCCGCGTACGAGGGTGAACAGGTTGCCGTAGGCGCTGCGGATCTGCGTGGGTCCCAGTCCGGCGCGGTGCAGCACCGCGGCCAGCGACTCGAACAGCCGGTACTCGTTGGGGCCCAGTACCGGGCGGGCCTGGGAGACCTCCAGGGTCCAGGGGTGCCTCAGGTAGAAGTCCCACAGCCGGGTGGCCCAGGATGTCGTAGCCGTGCGCCAGTCCGGTTCGGCGTCGGCCTCGGCGGCGTCGGCCAGTTCCGCGAAGGCGTGGTCGTACATCAGCTCCACGAGTTCGTTCTTGCTGGCCACGTAGGTGTAGAGCGACATGGCGGTGCGCCCCAGGCGCTGGCCCACCGCGCGCATGGACAGCGCCTGCATCCCCTCCGCGTCGGCGAGGGCGATGGCGGTCTCCACCACCAGGTCCACGCTGAGCTCGGGTTTGGGGCCGGGTGCCGTCCGGGCGCTGTCCCCGCCGCGCGAGCGCCACAGCAGCTCCATGGTGCGACGGGCGTCACCCTGCCCGGCGTAGACCACCACTTGCATCTCCTTACGCTATAAACTAACGTTCTCCAGCCATCAGCTTACGCCATAAGGACTCCTGAGGAGCAGTGTGTCTTCCCACCCCACCACAGCGGACACCCACGACACCATCCAGGTCCGGGGAGCCCGGGAGAACAACCTCGCCGACGTCTCGGTGGACATCCCCAAACGGAGGCTGAGCGTCTTCACCGGCCTGTCCGGCTCGGGCAAGTCCTCCCTGGTCTTCGGAACGATCGCCGCCGAGTCCCAGCGCCTGATCAACGAGACCTACACGACCTTCGTGCAGTCGTTCATGCCCAGCCTGGGACGGCCCGACGTGGACAGCCTGCGCAACCTCAGCGCGGCGATCATCGTCGACCAGGAGCGGATGGGCGCCAACTCCCGCTCCACCGTCGGCACGGCCACCGACGCCGCCGCCATGCTGCGGATCGTCTTCAGCCGGGTGGGCACCCCGCGTCTGGAGCCCTCCAGCGCCTTCAGCTTCAACAGCTCCGAGGGCATGTGCGGTGAGTGCGAGGGGCTGGGGCGCACCAACCAGATCGACGTGGACGAACTCGTCGACCGCGACCTGTCCCTGAACGAGGGCGCGATCACCGTCCCCGGCTACGGCGTGGGCAGCTGGTACTGGCAGGTGTTCGTCAACTCGGGCCTGCTGGACGCCGACAAGAGGGTGGCCGACTACACCGAAGAGGAGTGGCACACCCTGCTGCACCTGCCCGTCACCAAGGTCAAGGTGGGCACCAACTCCTTCTCCTACGAGGGGCTGGTCCCCAAGATCAGGCGCACCTACCTGGCCAAGGACCGCGAGAAGATGCAGACGGCCGTGCGCGCCTTCGCCGACCGCGCGGTGACCTTCTCCACCTGCCCCGAGTGCGACGGCGCCCGCCTCAACGCCCGGGCCCGGGCGGTCAGGGTCGCCGGGCGCACCATCACCGAGTGCTCGGCCATGCAGGTGGACGAGCTGGCCGGGTTCGTGCGCTCCCTGGACGAGCCCTCGGTCAAACCCCTGCTGGACAACCTCGGCCACACCCTGGAGTCCCTGGTGCAGGTGGGGCTGGGCTATCTGAGCCTGGACCGGGAGTCGGGCACGCTCTCGGGCGGGGAGGCGCAGCGGGTCAAGATGGTGCGCCACCTGGGTTCCAGCCTCAGCGACGTGACCTACGTCTTCGACGAGCCGACCGTGGGCCTGCACCCGCACGACATCGAGCGGATGAACAACCTGCTGCTGAGCCTGCGCGACAAGGGCAACACGGTGCTGGTGGTCGAGCACAAGCCCGAGACGATCGCCATCGCCGACCACGTCGTGGACCTGGGGCCCGGTGCCGGACCCTCGGGCGGGCGCGTCACCTACACCGGGGACGTGGCCGGGCTGCGGGCCTCGGGAACGCTCACCGGCGACCACCTGGACCACCGGGCCACCCTGCGCGAGAAGGTGCGCGCGCCCCGGGGGCACATCTCCATCACCGGCGCGAACTCGCACAACCTCAAGGACGTCAGCGTGGACATCCCGACCGGGGTGCTCACGGTGGTCACCGGCGTGGCGGGATCGGGCAAGAGCTCGCTCATCCACGGCGCCCTGCCCGGGCGCGAGGGCGTGGTGGTGGTCGACCAGTCGGCGATCAAGGGGTCGCGGCGCTCCAACCCGGCCACCTACACCGGGCTGCTGGATCCGATCCGCACCGCCTTCGCCCGCGCCAACGACGTCAAGGCGTCGCTGTTCAGCGCCAACTCCGAGGGTGCCTGCCCCGAGTGCAAGGGCGCCGGGGTCATCTACACCGACCTGGCGATGATGGCCGGGGTCTCCTCACCCTGCGAGCACTGCGAGGGCAAGCGGTTCCGGGCCGAGGTGCTCACGCACAAGCTGCGCGGCAAGGACATCAGCGAGGTGCTGGCGATGTCGGTGGTGGAGGCGCGGGAGTTCTTCCCCGGTGGCAACGCCCGCACCATCCTGGACCGGCTGCACGACGTGGGCCTGGGCTACCTGGGGCTGGGCCAGCCGCTGACCACCCTGTCGGGCGGTGAGCGCCAGCGCCTGAAACTGGCCATCAACATGGCCCGCGACGGGGCGGTGTACGTGATGGACGAGCCGACCACCGGCCTGCACCTGGCCGACGTGGACCGGCTGCTGGCGCTGCTGGACCGGTTGGTGGACGACGGCAACACGGTGGTGGTGATCGAGCACCACCAGGCGGTGATGGCGCACGCCGACCACGTCATCGACCTGGGTCCGGGCGCCGGGCACGACGGCGGCCGGGTCGTGTTCGAGGGCAGCCCCGCCCAGCTGGTGGCGGAGGGCGACACCCTCACCGCCCGCCACCTGCGGTCCTACCTGGGGCACTGACCGATGTGGCCCAGGAGGGTCTGAGCTGCGACGGGCACGCGCTCTGAGGGCAGGCGCGTGCGGCGGGGACAGCCGCGCCCCGTCCCCACGCCCGTCCCGGCACGGCTTCGTGCCGGGACGGGCGTACCGTGCCCTCCGTCCCGGCGGCCGGACGTGGTGCTCCCCGACGGGACCGGGCGACTCCAGTCCCCTCGGATCTCCGACCCGGAAACTCGGGCACCGGCGGGGGTGGCGCGGTCGCGTCCGTGCCGCTCCCGTCTCGGGAACGGAAACGGACTGGCAGCGGGGTGGCGGCCGGGCGCGGTGGCCCCGGCGCGTCGCCCACGTCCTAGGCTGAGCCGGTGAGCGAACCGATCATCGTGGCCCGTGACGTGGACGTGGAACTGGGCGGCGTCCCGGTCCTGCGCGGAGTCGACCTCACGGTCGCGCCCGGGGAGGTGGTCGCGGTGCTCGGCGCCAACGGCGTCGGCAAGACCACCCTGCTGCGCTGCCTCGCTGGGCTCCAGCGGACCGCGGGCGAGGTCAGTGTGCTGGGCCGACCGCCCGTGGACGAACCCGGGTTCTGGCGCGAGGTCGCCCTGGTCGGTGACGAGCCCACCTGGTATCCGGGGCTGACCGTGCGCGAGCACCTGGAGCTGATGCGCGCCGTGCACGGCCCCGGACGGCTGGAGGTGGCGGCGGCCGTGGAGCTGTTCGAGCTGTCCGGCTGCGCGGACCGGGCCCCGTCGTCGCTGTCGACCGGGCAGCGCCAGCGGCTGTCCCTGGCCATGGCGCTGCTGCGGCCGAGTCGGTTGCTGCTGCTGGACGAGCCCGAACGCGGACTCGACGCCGCCTTCCGGGGGCGGCTCGCGGGGCTGCTCGCCGAGTACGCCGCGGACGGCGGCACGGTGGTGATGGTGACGCACGACCCGCGGTTCGCCGAGGACGCCCGCCATGTCGCCCTGGAGGCCGCCGCGTGAACGGGGCGGCCCAGACGGGGGCGACGCGGACGGGAGCGGCACAGGTCCGGGCGTTCGCGCGGGCCCGCAACCGCCGACACCGCAGCTGGTCCGACCGCTACGTCATCCTGCTGGCCCTGGGGCTGCTGGTGGTGACGGTGTCTCCGGTGATCGGCCGCGCGGTGGCGGCCGTGCCCGGCGCGGTCGATCCTGCGCGGGCGGGCGCGGGCCTGGCGCTGACCGCGCTGCTGCTGGCGGCCTCCCTGAGGCTGGCGCGCACGGTCGGGCCGGTGGCGGTGTCGGCGGCGGACGCGGCGTGGCTGGTGCTCTCTCCGCTGCCGCGCCGCGGGGTGCTGGCACCCGCGCTGCTGGTCCTGGCCCTGGTGTGCGCCGCTGGCGGCGCGGTCCTCGGCCTGGCGCTGCTGAGTGCGCTCGGCGCTCCCGACGCGCTGGCGCTCCGGCTGCTGGCGGCCGTGGTGCTGGGCGTGTCGTGGACGCTGGGCGGGACGGCGACGGCCGTGCTGGCGCAGGCGGCGCAGCCCTGGGACGACCGGCTGACCGCGCTGCTCGTGGCCCTCGTGGTCGCGGCGGCCGCCGTGATGGTGATGAGCGCGGGGCCCGGGCGCGGGGTGCTCGTGGGCATCGCGTCGGCTCCCGTGTCCGCGTGGAGCGCGGCGGCGTGCGCTTCGGCCGGGGTGGCCGCCGCTGTGGCGTGGCGGGCCTGGCGGACCCTGGCGCACATCCCGGCCCGCGCTGTCCTGGAGGCCTCGTCCCGGGCGGAACTCGCGGCGGGCGCGTTCCTGGTCATGGACCCGGGTTCGCTGTCCTGGATCGCCGAGGACGCGCACTGGCGCTCACGCGTGCTGCGCTCTCGGGCGTGGCCGTCGCGGCTGCGCGGTGCGGCCGCGGTGGCCTGGCTGGACTGGCGGCGGCTGGCGCGAAGGCCGGGGATCCTGGCGCTGGTGGCGTCGGCGACCATTCTGCCCGTGCTGGCCGCCCGTGCGGGCACCGGGGAGGCGGGTGCGCTGGTCGTGCTCGCCGCGGGCGCGTTGGCGGTCGCCGCGACGGGTACCGCGGGGGCGCGCCGGGACGCCGGGGACGCGGCGCTGGCGCGGTTGCTGGGTACCGGTCCGCGCGCGCTCATGGCGGCGCGGGCGGTGCTGCCCGCCCTGCTCGGCGGCCTGTGGCTGACCCTCGCGCTGGCCGGGCTGGGCCTCGCGGGCTTCGGAGGGCTCTGGTGGCCTCTGGGGTTGCTGTGCGCTCCGGCGCTGGCGGCGGGGGCGCTGCGGCTGGCCCGGCGCCGTCCCGTCGAGCACACGATGCCCGTCGTGGACACACCCCTGGGCCCGGTGCCGCTGGGGCCGGTGGTGTGGGCGCTGACCGGCGCCGACCTCGCCGTGCTCGGGTGTCTGCCCGCGCTTTTGGCGTTCGTCTCCGGGGTGACCGTGCCGCTGCTCGCGGCGCAGGCGGTGTGGGGCGCGGCGGTGCTGGGGGCCTACTGCGCCGCCCCGAGACGCGCGTAGGAACGTGGAGCCAGGGCACGGGCCGCTCAGCTCACGGCCGACCGCTCAGGGTCCGGGTTCCTCGCTGCCCAGCCCGGCGGGGGCCGCCGCACCGGCCGACAGCAGTCTTCGCGCCAGCACGCGGCAGCGCCCCGCCAGCTCCGGCGGGTCGAGCACCTCGAAGTCGTGTCCCAACAGGAGCACGTGCATCAGCACGAAGTCCAGGTCGTGGCCGCCGCTGACCACCTCGCAGCGCCCGCCGCCCCGGCCCCGCACGACCGCCGCCGACGCGGGGATCTGCGCGCGCACCGTCTCGGCCGCCGCGTGCACGAGGAAGCGCGCCTGACGCGGGTAGACCCGGCTGGCCACGCCCTCCTGCACGTACGCCGCCGCGTCGGGGGCCGCGCGGGGGCGGAAGCGCCAGGTCCGCGCGGCCACACCGCTCATCCGGTCGACGCGGAAGCTGCGCCAGTCGTCGCGGTCCAGGTCGAAGGCGAGCAGGTACCAGCGCCGTTCGGAGGCGACCAGGCGGTGGGGCTCGACCCGCCGCCGTCGCACCCCGCTCCTGGACGGGTAGTCGAAACCGGCCTCGACCTCGTCGCGGCAGGCCCTGGCCAGTGTCATGAGCACCTCCGGGTCGACCTGCGTGCGACCCGAGCCGAAGGACTCCACCGAGCCGGAGAGCGCGCGCACCTCGTCGCGCAACCGGGTGGGCAGCACGCGGTCGAGCTTGGTCAGCGCCCGCAGCGCGGCGTCGCCCGCGCCGCCGTCCACCCCGTCCGCGCCGCCCGCGCCGGCGAGCAGCGAGACCACGGTGGCGATCGCCTCCTCGTCGTCCAGCAGCAGCGGCGGCAGATCCTTGCCCGGGCCGAGCTGGTAACCGCCGCCGACCCCCTGGCTGGCGTGCACCGGATAGCCGAGCGCGCGCAGGCGGTCGACGTCGCGCCGCACCGTGCGCGGCGTGACCCCGAGCCGGTCGGCGAGTTCGGGGCCGGTCCAGACCCGGCGCCGCTGCAACAGTCCGAGCAGCGTGAGCACCCGTTCCGTCGTACCGCGTTCGTCGCCGCCTGCCGTGTCCATGCGTCCCACCCTGCCAGAGATAGCGGACCGATCCTGTCCGCCAGTGGTGCCAGAGTGGCCGCATGGACACCACAGAACCCGACTGGAACCAGACCCTGCGCGAGCAGTGGGAGTTCCACTGGAACCACCACATCCGGCCCCGCTTCGAGGGCCTCACCGACGACGAGTACTTCTGGTCGCCGGTACCGGACTCCCGCTCCTGGAACGTGCGGCCGCGCGGCAGCTCGACGGCGCCCGTGCAGGGCGGTTCGGGGGACTTCACGATCGACTTCGCCTTCCCGGAGCCGGACCCCGCGCCCTTCACCACGATCGCCTGGCGGCTCGGTCACGTCATCGTCGGCGTGCTCGCCATGCGCAACGCGTCGCACTTCGGCGCACCGGCGGCCTCGTACGAGACCTGGGAGTACGCCGGAAGCGCGTCCGCCGCGCTGGACCAGCTCCAGGCCCAGGTCGACGTCTGGCTCGCCGGGGTGCGCGGCCTCGACGCGGCCGCGCTGCGGACCCCGGTCGGCGCCAAGGAGCCCTACCCCGAGGCGCCCATGGCGGACCTGGTGCTGCACATCCACCGCGAGCTGATCCATCATCTGTCCGAGGTCTGCCTGCTGCGCGACCTCTACCTGCACACGGCGGCAGCCGCGAACGGAGCGAACCGATGAGCCTCGACGTCCAGATCACCTTCGACGCCCACGACCCCCGGGCGCTGTCGTCCTTCTGGCGCGACGTGCTGGGCTACGTCCACCCCGGACCGCCCGGGGCCGACCTGCCCGAGGGCGCCGATCCGCTGGCCGCGTGGGACGCCTTCCTGGCGCAGGTGGGCGTGCCCGAGGACCAGCGCAACACGAGGTCGGCCATCGAGGACCCCGAGGGGAACGGCCCGCGGCTGTTCTTCCAGCGGGTGCCGGAGGACAAGGTCACCAAGAACCGCCTCCACCTCGACGTGCGCGTGGCACCCGGGCTGCTGGGGGAGGAGCGGATGGCGGCGCTGGAGGCCGAGTGCGCGCGGCTTCTGGCGCTGGGGGCGACGCGGGTGCGCCGCCACGAGCCGGAGCCGCCGATGGAGACCGGCTTCATCGTGATGGCCGACCCCGAGGGCAACGAGTTCTGCCTGGACTGAGGTCGTCCGACCCTGGTCGTGGTGCCCGTGTCCCTCCGGGGGCGCGGGCACCGTCGTTCGTCCCGGCGGTGCTATCCGCAGGCCGCGCGGATCGCCCCCGGCGGCTCCTCCCCGTCCGAGGAGAGCATGTCCCCGACGACCTCCGGGGCGAGCTGCCGGATGCCCTCGAAGGCCTCGTCGCGTCCGGGAGCGAGCCAGGACAGGGACGGCAGGTCGGCGACGGTGCCGAAGTGGCGCGCCCGACTCCGTCCACGCCCCGGAGGAGGGGGCGGGGACGGCCCCCGGGGCGGATGGGTGGCGGCCCGGGGTCGGGTCAGGGGCATCCCCGATAGCTTCCTGGCCGTGCGTGCTAGATTCTGGCCATGCGGTCAGAAAATAAACCAGGTGGACAGAAGCGGTCCTTCATCGAGGAGGCCCGCAGGGCGCAGATCACCGCGGCGGCGGTCGAGACCATCGCAGAGACGGGCTACCCCAACTCCTCCCTGGCGCGGATCGCGCGCACGGCCGGGATCAGCAAGGGCGTGATCTCCTACCACTTCGCCGGAAAGGACGAGCTGATGGACCAGGTGGTGACCGACGTCTACACCGAGATCGCCGAGTCCGTCCTCCCCGGGATGCTGGAGCAGACCAGCGCCGCCGACATGCTGCGCGCCCACGTGCGCGGTGTGGCCGAGTACGCGCTGTCCCATCCCGAGCGCATGGCCGCGCTGGCGCAGATCTTCACCCACGCGCGCAAGGCGGACGGCTCCCCGCGCTACGGGGCGGCGGAGTCCGACGTGCTCTACGAGTCCCTGGAGGGCCTGTACCGGTCCGGACAGGAGAGCGGCGAGTTCCGCGACTTCGACGTGCGGGTGATGGCGGTGACCCAGCAGACGGCGATCGACGCGATGTTCGCCTACTGGAGCGCCCATCCCGGCCACGACCTCATGGCGCACGCCCGCGAGCTGGGCGAACTGCTCGTGCGCGCCACCCGCGCCGACCGCTCCCCACCCCCAACCGAGTGACGAGGACGCCATGACGCAGCACGCCAGCCCACCGCTTCTCCCGGACCCCGCGCCACCCGCGCGCGGGCGCCTGCACCACGTCGACAACCTGCGGGTCGCGCTGACCGTGCTGGTCGTACTGCACCACGTCGCGCTCACCTACGGCAACATCCCGGTGTGGTTCTACCTCGAACCGGCCCAGGACCCCTCCGGCGGCCTGCTCGACCTGTTCGTCTTCCTCAACCAGACCTACTTCATGGGGCTGTTCTTCCTGCTCGCGGGCTACTTCGTGCCGGGGGCGGCCGACCGCCGGGGCGGGCGCGGGCTGGTCCGCGAGCGCCTGGTGCGCCTGGGTGCGCCCTTCCTGCTGTTCGTCCTGCTCGTCCGCCCGTTCCTGATGATCCCCAACTACGCGCCCGCGGCCGAGATGTTCGCGGCCGGGGGCGGCGAGCTGCCGTTCTGGCTGTTCCTGGTCGTGACCTACGATCCCGGGCCCATGTGGTTCGTGGAGGTCCTGCTGGTCATGACCCTGGCCTACGTGGCCGTGCGCGGCCTGCGCGAGCGCCACGACCGGCGGCGGGGCCTGGCGGTCGAGCCCACCGCGCGCCCCGCCGACACCGCTCCGCTGCGCTGGGCGGCGCCCGTCGCGGCCCTCGTCCTGGGCCTGGCCCTGGTCACCTTCGCCTGGCGCTACCTGGCCCCGGCCCCGTACTGGCCGGTCGTGGGTCTGCCCAGCCCCGGCTACCTGCCCCAGTACGTCACCCTGTTCGTCCTGGGCGTGCTGGCCTACCGGGGCAACTGGCTGGCCCGGCTGCCCGGCGCCGCCGGGTGGTGCGGCGCGGCTCTGGCCCTGACGGGCCTGACGGCGGGAGCGGCGGCCACTGTTCTGCTGGGCGAGGCCGCGCAGGTCCCGGGCACGTGGCAGGCGCTGGCGCAGATCACGGCCGAGTCGGTCCTGGCCGCGGGCGCGGTGCTCACGCTCCTGGTGGGTTTCCGGCGCTTCGCGAGCGGGAGCAACCGCCTCACGCGCTGGCTGTCCGACAACGCCTTCGCCGTGTACGTCCTGCACCCGCTGGTGCTGGTCGGGCTGGGCGTGGCCCTGAGCGGCTGGGAGGCCGACGCGCTCGTGAAGTTCCTCGGTGTGGGAGCGCTCGCGGTCCCGGCCTGCTGGGCGCTGGCCGCGGCGGTCCGGGCGCTTCCCCGGGTCCGGCGGATCCTCTGAGGGACCGGTCGGGGCCCGCCTCCGCGAAAACCGGAGACGGGCCCCGGCCCCCGTGTGCGTCGGGCTAGGGTCGGAGCCCAACCGAAACGAAGGGACCGTGGTGACCAGCCAGAAGGAACGCATGCTCGCCGGTGAGCTCTACCAGGCGGACGACCCCGTCCTCCAGGCCGACCTCGTCCGTGCGGAGAGGCGCGCGGAGGCGTTCAACAACGCCTCCGTCGACGACCCGGACCGCCGGAAGCTCCTGGCCGACCTGGTGGGCGAGCTCGGCGAGGACGCCTGGGTCCGGCCGCCGCTGCGGGTGGACTACGGCTCCATGATCAGCATCGGCGCGCGCACGTTCGTCAACTGCGGCGCGGTGATGCTGGACGTGGCCCCGATCAGCATCGGCGCGGACGTACAGATCGGACCGAACGTACAGCTGCTCACCCCCACCCATCCCGTGGACCCCGAGCAGCGGCGCGACAAGTGGGAGGCGGCCGAGCCGATCACCATCGGCGACAACGTGTGGCTGGGCGGCGGGGTCATCGTCTGCCCCGGCGTGACGATCGGGGAGAACACCGTGGTGGGCGCCGGAGCGGTGGTCGTGCGCGACCTGCCCGCCAACGTGGTGGCCGTCGGCAACCCGGCCCGCGTGGTGCGCCACATCTGATCCGCCCCGGCCCCGGGAGCGGTCCCGGACCGTCGCCGAGGGCCGCCGCGACCGGAGCGCCGCGGCACCGTACGAGCTGCTCGGGAAGCCCGCGCCAACCCTGACCCGTACAAACGGAGAACCGTCCCCCGGTGTGGCGCCACCGGGGGACGGGGTCTGTGCCGGCGGCGCGGCCCCTCTCCGGGGCGCCCGTCCGGGGTGCGGGGAGGGCTCCGGCCGGAGCCCTCCCCGCGGCTTCCCTAGGACACCGCCTGTCCGGCCGGGACCGCCGCGGCGTCGTCCGCGGCGCCGTCCGCGGCGAACTGGGTCCGGTACAGCTCGGCGTAGCGGCCGCCCCGGGCCAGCAGTTCGGTGTGGGTCCCGCGCTCCACGATCCGCCCGGCCTCCACGACCAGGATGGCGTCGGCGGCGCGGACGGTGGAGAGCCGGTGGGCGATGACCAGCGCGGTCCGCCCCTCCAGGGCCTCGGCCAGGGCGGCCTGCACCGCAGCCTCGGAGGTGGAGTCCAGGGCCGAGGTGGCCTCGTCGAGGATGACCACCTCGGGTCCTGCCACCAGCAGGCGGGCGATGGTCAGGCGCTGGCGCTCGCCGCCGGAGAAGCGGTACCCGCGCTCGCCGACCACCGTGTCCAGCCCGTCGGGCAGGGCGGCGACGAGCTGGTCCAGGCGGGCGCGGCGCAGCGCGTCCCACAGCTCCTCCTCGGTGGCCCCGGGGCGGGCCAGCGAGAGGTTGGCGCGGACGGTCTCGTGGAACAGGTGACCGTCCTGGGTGACCATGCCCAGGGTGGCGCGCACGGAGGCGAAGGACAGGTCGCGCACGTCCGTCCCCGCCAGGCGCACGGCGCCCGAGTCCACGTCGTACAGGCGCGGGGCCAGCTGGGCGATGGTGGACTTGCCCGCGCCGGAGGAGCCCACCAGGGCGACCGTCTGCCCGGGTTCGATCCGGAAGGACACCCCGTGCAGGACCTCGCGCTGCTCGGCGGTGTCCAGGACGGCGACGTCCTCCAGGGAGGCCAGTGACACCCTGTCCGCGGAGGGGTAGGAGAAGGAGACGTCGTCGAACTCCACCGACACCGGCCCGGAGGGGACCTCGCGGGCCTCCTCCCGCTCCTCCACCAGGGGCCGCAGGTCCAGGATCTCGAAGACCCGGCTGAAGCTGACCAGGGCGCTCATCACCTCCACACGGGCGCTGGCCAGGGAGGTGAGCGGGGCGTACAGGCGGGTGAGGAGCATGCCCATGGACACCACGGTGCCCGCGTCCAGGCGGCCGGTCAGGGCGTAGAACCCGCCCAGGCCGTAGACCAGGGCCAGGGCGAGCGCGGAGACCAGGGTCAGGGCGGTGAAGAAGACCTCCTGGACCATCGCGGTGCGCACGCCGATGTCGCGGACCCGTCCGGCGCGGCGGGCGAACTCGGCCGACTCCTCCTCGGGTCGGCCGAAGAGCTTGACCAGGGTGGCGCCGGGCGCGGAGAAGCGCTCGGTCATCTGGGTGCCCATGGCGGCGTTGTGGACGGTGCGCTCGCGCTCGATCCTGGCCAGGCGCGCGCCCATACGGCGGGCGGGCACCACGAACAGCGGCAGCAGCACGAGTGCGAGCAGGGTGATCTGCCAGGACAGGGCGAGCATGACGCCCAGGGCCAGGACCAGGGTGACCAGGTTGCTGAGCACCCCGGAGAGCACGTCGCTGAAGGCGCGCTGGGCACCGATGACGTCGTTGTTGAGGCGGCTGACCAGGGCTCCGGTTCGTGTACGGGTGAAGAAGGCGACCGGCATGCGCTGGACGTGGTCGTAGACGGTGGTGCGCAGGTCCAGGATGAGCCCCTCGCCGACCCGGGAGGAGAGCCAGCGCACCACCAGCCCCAGGGCGGCTTCGAGGAGCGCGACGGCGGCGATGAGCCCGGCCAGGAACAGCACGGGTTCCAGCGGGCCGCCGTCGGTGATGGTGGTGACGACCCGTCCGGCCAGGAGCGGGGAGGCCACGGTCAGGACGGCGGTGACCACGCTCAGGGCCACGAACCAGACCAGCTGGCGCGCGTGGGGCCGGGCGAAGGAGGCGATCCGGCGCAGGACGGGCAGGGAGAAGGGTCGCTGGTCCTCGCGGGCGTGCATGGCGTGGTACATCGAGTTCCACGCGGCCATTTCCATACTCATGGTCGTCCACCGGATCTGTCGGGGTTGATGCCATGAACCGTAGGACCTCAACAAATATTGAGGTCAAGCCACCACGCCCGCCCGTCACCCTCCACCGCCCGGGGGCCGCTGCGCGGGGAAGTGGGACACCCGCGGCCGACGCCTGTGAACCGTCGCTCCGGTGACCGGATCCGGCCTCCGTAGCCCTCTTCTGCGGCTGTCGATGCTCTGGTAGAACGACCCCGTGGACCCCCAAGGACTCCTCGCGCTGCTCCTCCTCGTCCTCTTCTCCGCGTACTCGGTCCACTCCGGCCTCAAGGACCTGTCGGCGGCCCTGCGGACCCGGCGGGACGCCCGCCTCCTGGACCGAACCGGCGTGCGCGCGCGGGGAGTCGTCACATCCGTGCACCGTTCCTGAACAGTGATCAGAAGTGACCCCAGGGGGTCACACTGGTACCGCACCCATCCCGAACGGTGCTGGATGGGCTGGGTCACCGCGTTCCTGCCCCGTCCGGCCACGCGCATCGCGTGCACGCTCCGTGACGGGTGGGCGGTTTCCCTCACGCCCAGAACTCCCCGATGCGGCCTGGATGGTCCGATGCCCCACACCATCACCCTGGTGGTGTGGGGGCGGTGCCGTCCGTCGCCGGACCGGGTGGCCCTGGGCGCGCCGCCCGACCGCGATGCTCGCAGCATCGTGCCGGGAGACCTTCCTGGTTGTGGTGGACAGGGGTTGTTGCCAGTGCTGGGCACCCCACCCCCCGCCGAAGGCAAACGCCGGGTACACGGCGATGACCGCCACCCCCAGGGTGTGGGCCATCGACACCAACCGGGACCGCAGCCGAGCGGTGGGAAAACCACTGATCAACTGCCGGAAGCGTTTCCGCCGTCCGTGCTTTTCCCTGGACTTGTCCGCGGAGAAGTCCAGGTCCTCCACCGCGATGGCCCGCACACCTTGTGCGGTGGCCCAGCGCAGCAGCCGGGACAGGGCATGACGTACCTGCGCGTCCCGGTGCTGGGAGTTCCCGGACAACTCGAAGGCGAACCGGCGCGGGTTCCCGATCGGGTTGCCGTGGGTGTCGAGTCGCCAGGCGGCCAGGTGGTCGACGTTGGCGTCCACCCCGACCACCCCGCGGGCCAGCGCCGCCTCCCACGGCACCTGTGGGACAGGGGCGGGGGTCCAGGACGCGCTCACATACCACCGACCCCGATCCGCATCCAGGTGGAGGCGGTAGGCCACCGCCCCGTCGGCCTCGACCCGATCAGCCCACTCCGTGCCCCGGTGGGCGAAGGCCACCCGACCCGAGAGCACGTACCGGCCACGGGGCGCGTTGGCCAGATGCGCCAGCGGAGCGGGCAACCTGATCGAGACCTGCCCCTCAGGGGTGATGCGGATGGTCTCGTTGCCGTAGCGTTTGCCGGACTCACCATCAGCGGACAGGAAGAAGCGCTCGGCCTCCCACCGAGCCCGTCACTGGGCCTGGGTGAGCCCGGCCCGGTCCAGGTGGCTGCGGCGGGCCAGCGCCCACTGCTCGTTGGAGGACTTGGTCAGGGCTCCGGCCCACCGTGAGGACGAGACAGGGGTCAGCTCCCGTTTGCGGGCCGCCCAGGAGTCCTTGCCGTGGCTGGTGCCGTCCGCGCATCGTGCGGCCAGGTCTGTGGAGGCGAGCGAGCCCAGGTGTGCGCCCACGGCCCGCAGCACCGTCTCGTCCTTTGGTGTGAGGTCCTTGAGCCGGTCACGCACGCTCACCCCGGTCGGTGTGGGGGCCAGGAACGGGTCGGCGAGGGTCCGCAACCGCCGCGTGCCGGTACCTGTCATCTCGCCTTGCCTCCTGACCCTGCCGGTTTCGTTGCTGTGTTCGATACGACCGTAGCCAGGTTCAGGGGTGCTTGTCCGGAGAATCAACGAACTCCTCGGACGGACTTTCCCCGGCGGGCCCTCTACCGGGGTGGGGGCACACACCACACACCGCTTTCCAACAGCAGTAGAGGCTCACTCCTGTGCCCTCGTGTGCGTTTGAGTGGCTTCCCGATCCAACAGCTAACAACCCCCTTTCCCGGAGCCCCCGAGGCCACACCGTCACCGTGGCCTTCCGCAACGCCGACGGCCGGGAGCGGGAAGCGGTCGACGCCTCCGGGTTGGGCGGCTACCTCGTCCGCGAGGGCACCCCGGTCGAACTGCTTCACTCAACCGAGGACCCGAGGCTCGTCCGGGTGGAGAGCGCCGCCCTCCCCGGCTCGGCGGCCGACCACTACCCGCTCCGTCCCGGGCGCCGCCCCGGCGGCGGAAAGGCGATCGCCTCCGCGGTCCTGTCGATGCTCGCCGTGCCCGCCTTCACCGCGGTCGTCGTCGCGCTGGCCCTGACCTTTGAGGGCGGCGGCGGCCTCTTCAGGTACCTACCGTTCCTGTTCACCGTCGTCGGCCTCGGCATGCTCCTCTCCGCGACCGTGTCCTCGGTGCGCGACCGCGCGGGCGGCCGGGGCTGCACCGGAGAGGCCGACGGGACCGTCACCGACGCCTGGAGGGAGGCCAGCAACGCCACGGTGAACCGCCGCCGCGTGTACACCCACCCGTTCACCGTGCACTTCTCGACCGGTGACGGGCGCGAGGTGCATCGGCGCTACCGGCGCTCCAGCACCTCCTACCGCCCTGTAGCGGGACAGAGCGCGCGGGTCAGGTACGATCCCGGGGCCCCAGTGCGCTTCTCCGTGCCCGAGGCCCACACCTGGGGATGCGGACCCCGCGCGGTCATGGTCGTCATCGGCCTCGGCTTCGTCTTCATCGGAACGTTCGTCGGCCTCATGTTCCTGGTGTCGGGTCCTCTCTAGCCGGGTGAGCGGCTCCGCGGGCCGTCCTGCCCCGAGCGGTGCGGCTGCCCGGCCCCCTGCCGGGCGGCCGCACCGGTCTCCCGGGTCTCCTCGCGCTCCCCGCGGTCAGGGCGCTGACGGCGTTGGCTGCCACCACCGCACCGATCGCCGCCCAGTCCACACCGTCCAACTCCTGGCCCAGCACCACCAGCCCCGCCAGGGCGGCCATCACCGGGTGCACGCTCATGAACAGGCCGAAGAAGCGGGCCGGGACCCGGCGCAGGGCGAACAGGTCCCCCAGGAACGGCACGGTCGAGGACAGCACCCCCGCCGCCGCGGCACAGGCCAGGGCGGCGGGAGTGGGCGGATGGTGCGCCAGTACCCACGCCCCGACCGGCACGAACAGCAGCGCGGAGACCCCGGCGGCCGCGGCCGAGCCCTCGATGCCCGCCACCCGCCGCCCCACCGTGCGGTTGAGCAGGATGTAACCGGCCCAGCAGGCGGCGGCCACCAGGGCCAGCGCCATGCCCAGGTGGTCGCCGCTGGGCTGCGGGCGCATCAGTACGGCCACCGCGCCCCCGGCCGCCAGGGCGCACCCCAGGTCCACCCGCCGGCGTGAGGCGGCCAGTGCCACGGTCAGGGGACCGAGGAACTCCAGGGTCACGGCCAGGCCCAGGCCGATCCGGTCGACGGCGAGGTACAGGGTCAGGTTCATGGTCGCGAAGACCACCGCCATGGACAGCACCGGCCACCACTGCGACCAGGTCAGGGAGCGCAGCCGAGGACGTCCCAGCGACATCAGCACCAGTCCCGCGACCCACTGACGCACGGCCACCACACCGGCCGGGCCGATCACCGGAAAGGCCAGCGCGGCCGTGGAGGCGCCCAGCTGGTTGGACATCCCGCCGCACAGCATCACCAGCGTCCCGGCCAGTCGCCCGCGTGCGCCCGGATCCGATCCGGAGGCGGCCGCCTGCCGCGCCGTTCCCGTCGAGGTCTCCATGGGGCGAGCATGCGGCCCGGCGGCGCATACGCAAAATGCATGTGGCAGGCCGTCTATACGCTGTGCGTATGGACATGGAGCTGCGTCACCTGCGCTGCCTGGTCGCCATCGTCGACACCGGGAGCTTCACCGACGCCGCCCTCGAACTGGGCACCTCCCAGGCGGCCGTCTCGCGCAACCTCGCCGCCCTGGAACGCTTCCTGGGCGTGCGACTGCTGCACCGCACCAGCCGCGACGTGGCCCCCACCACGGCGGGCGTGCAGGTCCTGGCACGGGCACGGGCGGTGCTGGCCGAGGCCGACAACCTGGTGCGCGAGGCCAGCACCGGGCACAGCCGCCTGCGCCTGGGGCACGCGTGGTCGGCCGTGGGCCGCCACACCGCCGAGTTCCAGCGGCTCTGGGCTGTCCGCCACCCCGACGTGGACCTGCACCTGGTGCGGACCAACTCGCCCACCGGCGGGCTGGCGGAGGGGCTGTGCGACCTGGCCGTGGTCCGCGCCGCCTTCGACGAACGCCGCTTCGACAGCGCCCTGGTCGGGTGGGAGCGCCGTTACTGCGCGATGGCCTCCGACGATCCCTGGGTCCGGCGCCGCTCCATCCGCCTGGCCGAGATCGCCGACCGCCACGTGCTCGTCGACCGCCGAACGGGCACCACCACCGCCGAACTGTGGCCCGAGCGGGCGCACCCGGCACTGGAGCACGTCAACGACATCGACGACTGGTTGGCCGGGATAGCGACCGGGCGCAGCGTCGGGATCACCGCGGAGAGCACCGTGACCCAGTACCGGCGCGACGGCATCGCCTTCCGTCTGGTGGGCGACGCCCCGCGAGTCCCGGTCCGGGTGCTCTGGCGGCGCCACGACCCGCACCCGGCCACCTTCGCGGCCGTGGCGCTGCTCTCGGACCTGTACGGGGAGCGGAAGCGGTCCTGAGCGGCGCGGTCACGCGGGCCCGGCCGGTGCCTCGGGCAGCGGCCCCTGACGACGCCGCCGCGGACCTCACACGCCCGTGGCCACGGGCGCGGCGTCCTGTCCGTGGTACCGCGCCTGTTCGTGGTACTGCGCGGGCTCCTCGTGGCGGGGCGCCGCGGTGTACACGCCCACGTGGGGGTCCTCGGGGGACAGCAGCAGGGCGCGGCCCAGCGTGGCCTGGGCGTGGGCGCAGGCGCGCGCCACCAGGGGCAGGGTGAGGGCGAACAGCACTCCGGCGAGCATGTGCACCACCGTGGTCGCCAGCGCCGGGGACTCGGGCGCCAGGTAGGCGCCCACGTCGGTGTAACCGGGAATGGTGTACAACGACCAGCCCCACAGCGGCTGGAGCAGCCCGGCCAGGGCGCCCGCCCACCAGGTGACGGTGAGGCAGAAGCCGACCACGGCCACGGGCAGGAGCACCAGCGCGTGCAGGGCGTCCAGCCAGCTCTGCGGGCAGGCCAGCGGGGTCAGGGCCCGGCGCAGGGGACCGGCTCCGGGGGCGGGGGAGCGGTAGGGGCGGCGCACCACCGGTCGGCGTCCCAGGTCGGCCAGGCGGATGCGTTCGACGTGGGCGAACCCGCGTGCGGCGTACAGGGTGCCCGTCATCAGGAACAGGCCCGCCACGACGACGGCGGTGCCCGCCCCGGCGGCCAGACCCGTCAGGACGACCACGAAGGCGATGAGGGCCGTCGGCAGGCCCAGGAGGGTGTAGCGGGTGTCGGCCAGGAGTCGGGCGACGGGGTTGCGGGTCGTGTCCATGGCCCCGAAGTTACGCCCGTCCGAGCCCGGAGTCAGGGCGGTACGGGTGCGGACCGGGGGTGGTGCTGGCTCCACCCCGCGTTGGCGCCGCCGCGCCGCGGGCCCCGGTCACAGACCGCCCAGGAGTGCGGAGGCCTCGAGGGTGACGGGCCCGAAGCTGACGATTCCGTCGAAGAGCCCCGCGAGCCACAGCCCGTGCCGCAGGACCAGGAAGCCGACGATGCCGATGATCCAGCCCATGGCCTCGCGGGAACCGGACTCGATCTTGGCCCGCCAGCGCTCCATCCGGGGCCGCATCCGCTCGCCGAAGGCGCGGTGGACCAGGTAGAGCAGGATCGGCGGCAGCACCATGACGACGTTGTAGGCGGCGAGCAGGGGCACCCAGGCCGCGGCGGAGAGCCCGGCGGTGGTCATGATGCCGATCGCGCCGAAGTAGGGCAGCGCGGTGCCGCCCTCCAGCAGGCCGGTGGCCAGGCCCAGCGCGACCATGGCGCCGGTGCGCAGCGAGGCGGGCCTGCGCTGCCGACGCGGCCCGCTCGGCATGAACAGGGCGTAGGCGAGCATGCCCCCGCCCAGCACCACCATCGCCCAACCCAGGACGGGGCTGTCGGCGAGGTCGTCCAGGGCCTCGAACACGAAGCCGAGGCCGAGCATGAGCGCGCATCCCAGGGCGAAGTAGAAGGCGGCGACGGTGCCCAGGTAGGCGAAGAGGGGACGGGCCACCGACCGCGCCCCGCTGAGTAACACGTACAGCGAGACCCCGATGGTGGCGGGGCTCAGGGTGTCCAGCAGCGCCAGTCCGGCGACCGGCAGCAGCACTTCCAGGGACGGCATCGGGTTCTCCCCAGCTCTCGTTTTCACACGTCTGTGTCAAATAAAATAACACAGTTGTGCTAGAAAGGGGAGGTGCCCAAGATCGTCGACCACGAACAGCGCCGCCGGGAGCTGGCCGAGGCCCTGTGGCGGGTCATCGCCGAGTCCGGCCCGGCCGCCGTGTCCATCCGCTCCGTCGCCGCCGAGGCGGGCTGGTCCCCCGGAGCCCTGCGCCACTACTTCCAGACGCGCGAGGACCTGCTCGTCTTCGCCATGAACCTGTCCGAGGAGCGCGTCACCGCGCGCGTGACGGCCCTGAACGGTACCCAGGACCCGAACACCCCGCTCCTGGACCGCATGGCCGAGTACGCCGAACAGCTCCTGCCCCTGGACGCGACGCGCCGCGCGGAGTACCGCGCCTGGGAGGCCGCCGGGCTGCTGGGGGAGCACGACCGCGACCGGGAGCAGCGCTGGAACAGCCAGCGCAGGCTCTACCGGCTCCTGGTCGGCGCCCTCACCGGGCAGCCGGTGGAGGACCCCTTCCAGCCCCACCCCGACCCGTGGGTCGAGGAGTGGTCCGGGTACCTGCACACCCAGGTGGACGGGCTCGCCCTCCAGCTGATGGTCACCCCGGGCATGAAGGGCACCGAGGGGGCCCGGCGGGAGCTGCGCGCCTTCCTGGCCCGCACAGAGGAGGCCTGGCGGCACCACCAGGCCTCCTGAGCGGTCGGCGTCCGGAGGAGGCGAAACGGCCCACCGCGGCCCCCGCTCGGCCGCACCCGCACCCCGGGCTCCGGGGACCTCACGCCGGGACGGGCTCGGGCCGGGCGGTGCGTCAGACCAGCCAGCGGCCGTCACGCATCAACTCGCGCCCGGACATCTCGTTCACCTCGCGCCAGGCCTGGACACGGCGCGGCGTGATGCGGAACCAGAGGTAGGGGGCGGACAGCGCGCGCGGGTCGAAGCCCGTCCGCTCGGCGAACCGGTCGCCCCGCTCCCGCGTCAGCGCGTCGATCCCGAGGACCTCGACCCGGCCGTCGATCATGGTCACGTCGCGGGTGCCGCCCAGCCCCAGCCGGACGGTCCGGGTGGCGGCCAGGTTCCTGCCGGTGGGGCTGTCCGCCGCGGTGGCCACCAACAGAGACTCGCCGTCCCAGTCGAAGGACAGCGGCACCAGGTGGGGCGCGCCGTCCTTCGAGGCGCTGGCCACCCAGACGTCGACGTCGCGGACGAGCCGCTCCTCGGTGTCGCGGCGGCGCCGGGCGCCGGAGCGGGGCCGGTCGCCCACCGCACGCGGCGCCGTCGTGGTCTCTTGCGCGTGAGAGCTGGTCACTGTCACTCCCCGTGGTCGTGGTTCGCGGTCGGCCCGGCGGGTTCGGCCGGGTGCGATCGCCGTGGTCCCAGCCTCCCCCGGCCAGGGCGCGGACCGCCTCCGTGCCGACCACGGAAACCACCACCCATATCGGCTTCCTCTCCTGCCCGCAGGCAGGAGATCGCGGAACCGCCTACCGGTGGTTCGAGGCCGGGGCCTCGCCCGAGATCGCCCGGGACAGCCTCCTGTTCTTGACCAGGTTGCGTACCGTCAGGTCCTCGATCACGACCACTTGGTTCTCGCGGACGAGTCGAGAGGTGAGCTTGTGCGGAAAGTCGCGCCTGCGGTCGGTGATGCGGGCGCACGCCCGCGCCGCCTTCCGGCGGGCCCTGTCCCGATTCGCGCTGCCCCTGGCCTTACGGGCCAGCGCCCGCTGCGCCCGGGCCAACTTCGCACGGTCGCGTTGCTCGTGGCGGGGGCTGGCCACCTCCTCCCCCGTCGACAACGCCACCACGGAGGTGATTTCGGCGTCGACACCGACCGTGTCGTTGACGGCCGGGATCTGCTCGACGCTGTCCCCGCACAGGACCGAGACGAACCAGTGCCCGGCCGCGTCACGCGAGACCGTCACCGTGGACGGCCTTGCCCCTTCGGGCAGGGGGCGCGACCACACGATGCCCAGCGGTTGGGCCATCTGGGCCAGGGTCAGCTGCCCGTCGCGGTGGCGGAACGCGCTCGCGGTGTACTCCACCGAGGCACGCGGCTTCTCGCGCGACCTGAACCGCGGATACTTCGCGAGGCGGTCGAAGAAATCACGAAAGGCGGTGTGCAGGTGACGCAGCGTCTGCTGGAGCGGGACACAGGAGAACTCGGTGAGGAAGGACAGATCCTGCGTCCTCTTCCAGGCGGTCAGCATCGCCGAGGTCTGGGAGCAGCCCGCCCGTACGCGGCGCTGGTGCGTTCGGCCAGAGCACGGTTGCAGACCAGGCGCACGCACCCGAACGTGCGCGACAGATCGGCCGCCTGCGCAGCGGTCGGGTAGAAACGGTACTTGAACGCCCGTTTCACGCTCTTCCTGGTCATGGCACGCACCGTAGCGACCGCTCCATGGTCGCGTGAGCCGAGTCCAACAGAAAGCGACAGAAAGGAGGGGGCGTTTCCTTCCCGCCCTGAAGGACGGGGTGTCCACGCCCGACAAACAGATGAGTTCGGTGTCCAGTCCAGTGGTTTCGGCTCGGGAAGCCGAAGTACTCGCCCTCCTCGGAGAGCACCTCAGCAACGCGGAGATCGCCGCGCGCCTGGTCCTGTCGGTGCGCACCGTCGAGTCGCACGTCTCCTCGCTCCTGCGCAAACTGGCGCTGCCGGACCGGCGGGCGCTCGCCCGGCACGCGACCGCCTCCGCGCGCGCCGAGCACCGGCGATCGGCGCCCGCCCTGCCCGCGCCGCTGACATCGTTCGTCGGCCGGGTCCGCGAGCGCGGGGAACTGGCCGGAGCGGTGACATCGCACCGGCTGGTGACCGTGGTCGGCCCGGGCGGGGTGGGCAAGACGCGCCTGTCGCTGGCCGTGGCGGCGGACGTGGCCGACGACTTCGCCGACGGGGTCTGGTTCGTCGACCTGGTCCCGGTCACCGAGCCGGGCCGCGTGGGGGCCGCGGTCGCGGCGGCCGTGGGCGTGGGCGAGCAGCCCGGAAGCGGCATCGACGACACGGTCCTAGCCTCGCTGGCGGACCGCCGGGCCCTGCTGGTGCTCGACAACTGCGAACACGTGCGCGACGGGGTGACCCCGTTCCTGGAACGGCTGCTGGTGGCCTGCCCTCGGTTGCGGGTGCTGGTGACGAGCCGGGCCCGGCTGATGGTGCCGTTCGAGCGGGTTTTGCCGGTCCCGCCGCTGTCGCGGGACGGCGGCGAGGAGTCGGACGCGGTTGCCCTGTTCATGGACCGGGCGGCCGTGGGCGGCTGGCCTCATGGGCCCGCCGCGAGCGAGGATGTCGTGGCCGTCTGCGAACGGCTCGGCGGCATGGCCCTGGCCATCGAACTGGCGGCGGCGCGGTGCTCGACGCTGGGACTGGACGGCCTCACCGCCGGGCTCTCCGACCAGCTTCGGGTCCTCACGGGCGGATCCCGGGCCGACGACAGGCACCGGTCGGTGCGGGCGGTGCTGGACTGGAGCCACGACCTGCTGGAGCCGCAGGACCGGGCCCTGCTGCGCCGGGTGTCGGTGTTCGTCGCGCCGTTCACCCCCGAGGCCGCCGCCGAGGTCGCCGGGTTCGCCCCGCTGGACCCGAGCGCGGTCGTCGACGGGCTCGGCAGACTCGCCGAGCACAGCCTGCTCTCCGTGACACCGTCCGCGACCGGCACCCGCTACCACGCGCTGGAGACCATCCGCCAGTACGGGGCGGAGCGGCTCGCCGACACCGGCGAGCTGACGCGCGTCCGCTCCCGACACCTGGACTGGTGCCTGGTCGGCGCGGCTGACCTCACCGCGACCGCGGGCGCGGACTGGCGCGCCCGGTTCGACGCCGTGGCGGAGGACATGCGGGCCGCCCTCACCTGGGCCTGCGACCAGCCCGAACAGCGTGCGGACGCCCACCGGCTCGCCCGTGCCGTGGCCGAGCTGTCCTTCACCCGCACCCTGCTCGGCGAGGCCCAGCAGCGGTTCGAGCAGGCGGCGCGGCTCGCCGCCACCGGCGCCGTCGCCGACGCGCTGCGCCAGGCCGCCGCGGTGGCCGGATGCCGCGGTCTCGACGACGACATGTACCGCCTGCACCGCGCCGCCGCGCACGCCGCCCGCCGGGCCGGGGACACCGCGGGCGCGGGCCGCGACCTGGCGGCCGCCGCCACCGTCGCGTACCGGTTCTCCAGTTCGTTCACGCGGCTTCCCGCCGGGGAGGAGGTGAGGGACATGCTCGCGCGGGCGCGGGAGCTGTCCGACGACGCCCCGGCCGCCCGGGCCGCCGTCGCGCTGGCCGAGGCGGCGGTGGTCGCGGATGCGTTCGGCGCGGTCCAGGGGGACCCGGACAACACCGCCCAGGAGACGGTCGAGAGCGCCGAGCGGGCGGTCGCGCTCGCCCGTGGCGCGGGCGATCCGGTGGCCGAGTCGGCCGCCCTCGACGCGCTCTCGGGCGCCCAGAGCTGGGCCGGAAACGCCTTCGCCGGTGCGGCCGCCTCCCGGCGCAGGGTCGACCTCCTGGCCTCGCGTCCGCCGACCCCGGCCAGTACGCACGAGCTGATGGACGCCCTCGCCATGGCCGCCGGAACCTCCCTCGGCGTGGGCCGGCTGCCGGAGGCCCGCCGGTGGGGCAGGCAGCTCGCCGACCACCCGCTGCTGGCCGAGGCGGGCCACAGCGCGACGTCCTGGCTCCTGGTGGCGGACGCGTTCAGCGGCGACGTCGACGGGGTGCTCACCGGCAGCACGCGGTTCCTCGACGCGTGGGAGCAGAACGGCCGACCGCGGACGCGCTCGCTGGGGCCCGCGGCCGCGTCGGTCGCGATGGTCCACGGCCTGCGCGGCGACCACGACGCACGGGCGGCCTGGCTCGCGATCGTCGACCGGGCCGGGTCCGAGGCCGACCACCGCCTGGGCTACGGCGCGGTCTTCGACACCATGGTCCTGCTCCACCACGGGGACGCGGAGTCGGCCCTGGAGCGCGTCGAACCGGAGCCGGCCCGGGTGTGGAAGTGGGTGTGCTGGGTCTGGCTGCACTGGTACGTGGCGCTCAGGGCGGAGGCGGCGGTGCTCGCCGGGCACCCGCGGGCCCGGGAGCGGATCGCCTCCGCCCGGGCCGTGGTCACCGGCAACCCGGTCGCCAGCGCCCAGGTGGACCGCGCGGAGGCGCTGCTCGACGGCGACCCGGCGGGGCAGCTCGCCGCCGCCGCGGCGTTCGACGCGGCCGGTTGCCGCTACCAGGCGGCGCGCACGCTGGTGCTCGCCGGAGGCGGGCACACCGCCGCCGGCGAGGCCGCGCTCACCGGCCTCGGCCTCGTACCCGGCCGGTGAGCGCGCGGGGGCCGGTGGCCGCGCCTCAGCTCACCGCGTGCCTCACCAGCTCGGCGATGCGCGCCTCCGTCTCGTCCGTCACCTCGGTCAGGGCGAAACCGGTCGCCCACATCGTGCCCTCGTCCAGCCGGGCCAGGTCGCTGAACCCGAGCGTCGCGTAGCGCGTCCCGAACTTGGCCGCGCTCTGGAAGTGGCAGACGACCTTGCCGTCCAGCGCGTAGGCGGGCATCCCGTACCAGAGCTTCGGTGCGAGGGCCGGGGCGTTGGCCGTGACGACGGCGTGGACGCGCTCGGCCATGGCCCGGTCCGGGTCCCGCATCTCCGCGATCTTGGCGAGCACGTCGCGCTCCGCCTCCGCCGCCTTCTCCGCTCGCGAGGCGCGCCGCGCCGCCTTCTTCTGCTCCCGGGCGTGGTCCTTCATCGCGGCCCGCTCCTCGGCCGAGAACCCCTCGTACGTGCCGTTGGCGGTGCTGGTCATGGTCACTCCCTCGGTTGCGGGCCGCGGCCGGCCCGGTGTGTGCGGCCGTGTCGACCTCCGTGTCCACAGCCTCTCCCGGCGGGGGTGCGCGGCGCCTCCGTGCTGACCACGGAAACCACCACGGACCACGGGGTCGGTGGTGCCCCCCCGCGTCCGCACGGCGCCGGGCTCCCCTCCCGCGGAGTTCCTCCGCCTCCGTGTTCCAGCCGCCCCTTGAGTCCCTCTTGCCCCAGGGGCCCGTGTTCTTCGCTGTGTCCGGTGGCCGATACTGGGAGTGCCAGCGGCCGGAACCAACGGGGGAGATGCGTGTGACCACCAGCAGTGAGACGGATTCGGGGCCCTGGACCGACCTGGCCTACAGGAGCGCCGTCGCCGATGACGTCCCCGCGCTCGTCGAGCTGGTCAACTCCTGTTACCGCGGCGACTCCTCCAAGGAGGGCTGGACCACCGAGGCCGACCTGCTCGACGGCCAGCGCGTGGACGCCGAGGGCATGACCGAACTGCTGGGGCGCACCAACACGATCGTGCTGGTCGCCGAGGCCGAGGGGCGGATCGTGGCCTGCTGCGAGCTCCAGCGCGGCGTCAACGGCGCCTACTTCGGCATGTTCTCCGTACGGCCCGGCATCCAGGGCGGGGGCCTGGGCAAGCGGGTCCTGGCCGAGGCCGAGGACACCGCGGTGCGCGAGTGGGGCTGCGGCCTGATGCGGATGAAGGTGCTCAAGCAGCGCCCGGAGCTGATCGCCTGGTACGAACGGCGCGGCTACACCAACACCGGCAAGACCGAGCCCTTCCCCTACGGTGACACGACTTTCGGTCTGCCCAAGCGTGCTGATCTGGCCTTCGTCGAGCTCACCCGGGAACTGCCCGCCCCCTGACCGGTGAGGGCGCGGCCGACCCGGGGCCCGGCCGCGTCACCCCTGTTCGAGGTTGGCCGACATCCGCTCCAGCACGTTGACCGCGGTCCGGTACTCCTCGTCGCTGATCCCCCGAGAGGTACGGCGGCGGGAGTCGCTCACCCTGGCGAAGAGGGCCTCGTGCGCGGACTCGCCCGCCGTACTGAGGTTCAGGGAGACCAGGCCCTCCACCCAGCCGCGCTGGCGCAGCTCCTCGACCACCGGGGTGACGCTGTACTCACCCTCGTCCAGGAACGCGGCGAGCCTGCGGTCCAGGTCGGCGATCGTGCCGGGGTCGGTGTGCAGGGAGTTGAGCACCTGCCAGTGGCGGCGCCCCAGCGACTCCGCTGCCAGGACCCGGTCCAGGTCGTTCTCGATGAGCCGGTCCAGGTGCTTGAGCCAGTAGCCGATCGGCAGGTCGGACATGGTGCTCCCTCCAGCGGGGACTGTGCGGGCGTCCACTCTTCGAGATACGTCGAAGATAGATCGCCGCGCGCCGCACCGCCAACGACCGGGAGCGGTGTCGGCGCGGGGCCCGGGCGCGGCGGACGGCGCGCACCCGGACCCCGAACCCCCAGGGCGGGTCAGGCCCGGCACAGGATCGCGCCGCGCGGGACCACGAACACCCCGTCGGGGTCCTGGCTCCAGGCCGTCCAGCCCGCCGAGATGCGCTCCAGCTCCTCCCGGGTGGCGTGGCCCTCCGCGACCGCCTGGCGGCCCATGTCCGACTCCAGGATCCGCCTGGACCACATACCTCCCCACCAGGTGCGGCGCTCGGGGGAGGAGTGGTTCCACACCTCGGCCACGTAGGTGACGTCCTCGAACCCGGCCTCGCGGGCCCAGGAGGCCATGCGCCGCCCCGCGTCGGGCTCACCGCCGTTGGAGCGCGCGACGCGCTGGTAGAGGTCCATCCACGCGTCCAGCTCGGGCAGGCGCGGGTACCAGTACATAGCGGAGTAGTCGCTGTCGCAGGCGGCCACGACCCCGCCCGGCCTGGCCACGCGGCGCATCTCGGTCAGGGCCCGGACCGGGTCGGCCACGTGCTGGAGGACCTGGTGGGCGTGGACCACGTCGAAGGTGTCGTCGGGCAGGTCCAGGTCGTGGACGTCGCCGACCCGGAACTCGACGTTGTCGACCCCGGCCTCCCGCGCGCTGGCACGGGCCATGTCGACGGCCTCGGCCGAGGCGTCCACGGCGGTGACCCGCCCGGGGGCGACCCTGCGGGCGAGGTCGGCGGTGATGCTGCCCGGGCCGCAGCCCACGTCCAGCAGCGAGCGGCCGGGGACCATCTGGTCGAGGGCGTAGGCGGCGGAGTTCTCCGCGTCGCGCCAGCGGTAGGAGTCGGTGACCGTCGGGTGCTGGCCGTGGGTGTAGCGCGTCATGGAACGTCCTCTCGTGGGTCGCAGTCTGGAGCGAACACCTCGGACCCTACATCGACATCTCTGTGGTTGAGATCTCATTCTCATCATGCGAGATGGGGATGGGGTGCCCCTGTTGGGAGGCGGTTCTCCCGAAGCCGCGGGAACGGCTGCGCACGGTCGGGCGAGAGAGACGGAACTCCTGGGAAAAACCTCGCCGGGGCCGATGAGTTCCGCCGCCCGGACGCGTCATCACGGGTAGGGCGGGCGCGCGCAGGACCGCGCCGTACACGGAGAGGACCAGACCATGACCAGGATCAACAAGATCGCTCCCTGCCTGTGGTTCGACACCCGCGCCGAGGAGGCGGCCCGCTTCTACGTGGGCCTGTTCGACAACTCGCGCATCCTGCGGGTCCGGCACTTCGGCCCCGAGGGGCCCCGGCCCGCGGACATGGTGCTGACCGTGGACTTCGAGATCGACGGCCAGCAGATCACCGCGCTCAACGGCGGCCCGGAGTTCACCTTCTCCGAGGCGGTCTCCCTCCAGGTGATCTGCGACAGCCAGGAGGAGTCCGACCACTACTGGGCGAAGCTCAGCGAGGGCGGCGAGGAGGGCCAGTGCGGCTGGCTCAGGGACCGCTTCGGCTTCTCCTGGCAGGTCTTCCCGGCCGAACTGGACGACCTGCTGGCCGACCCCGACCCCGGCCGGGCCGGGCGCGCCATGCAGGCCATGCTCAAGATGGGCCGGATCGACCTGCCCGAGATCCGTCGGGCCGCGGACGCGGCCTGACCCGCGGCGGCCGTTCGCGCCGGGAGACGGCGGCGCGGACGGCCGCGTCCGGGATCAGACCCGGACGAGGGACAGGTAGGCGAAGCCGATCGTCTCGCGGGTGCCGCGCAGCCAGAAGTTCCGGTGCCGGTCCGCCCTGGACCGGACCTCGTCGGTGTCGGGGGAGTCGGGGTTGCGCTCCAACCACTCCTCCCACCCCCGGGAGTGCCGGGACTCGAAGTCGTCCCACTCCTCCAGGGTGGCCTGCGACAGCGCCCGCAGCCGGAAGCCGTGGGAGAGGGCGAGGTCCACCAGGTCGGGCAGCGACCGGTACTGGGCACGGGGGATGCCGGTCATGGCCTCCAGTTCCGTGGGCGTCGGCTCGCGCAGCCAGAAGCACTCGCCGAACAGGAACCGGCCGCCGGGTCGGAGCAGGTCGGCGACCGCCTCCAGCGCGTTGACGGTGTGCGTCACCGGGTCGCCGCCCCACACGTGGCTGGCGCCGTTGTTGACCACCACGTCCGCGTGCGTACCGGACCAGGCGCCCGCGTCGCCGACCGCGAGTTCGACGCGGTCCGCCAGTCCGCGGGCCCGGGCGTTGGCGCGCCCGTGCTCCACGGCCTCCTCACCGAGGTCGATACCGAACCCGGTGGCGGTCGGTTCGCTGGCCAGGGCGCGCAGCAGCAGTTCGGCCCAGCCGCAGCCGATGTCGACGATCCGCCTGCCCTCCAGGGAGTCCAGGTCCCGGATGAGCCTGGCGGCGTGGGCGTCGGAGAGCGGACCGTTGAAGTCGGCGTCGCGGAACAGGGGAGGCAGGGCTGGTGTGGTCATCCAGTCACTCTGGCTCGGACGCCACCGCCCGTCCAGCCGTTTTCGGAGCGCGGGGCCGCCCGCCCCGCAAGGACCCTGTCGGCACGCCGGGGCGCCGGACCCGCCGGTCATACCCGGGTCTGACGCCAGGATCCAGACCCCGGTCCGACGCCGGGGAGGGGCCCCGCGGGGCATCGTCGGGGCATGACCCCTCCACCACGCACCACCCCCGGCACCCCGCACGCCGCGAGCGGCCCGGGCCGCGTACTCCCCGCGGAACGCGCCGACGTCTTCCCCGGCCGCTGGGTGGGCGGCGCCGCCATGGTTCTGGGACCCCTGCTGATGCTGGCCGGGGCCCTGCTGCGCGTCCGCTTCGACTTCTTCTTTCCCGGGCAGCTCGCCGCGTACGAGCGACACCCCGGCCTGATGACCACCGCGTACGCCCTCTTCGCGGTCGGCAACCTGCTGCTGTGGCCCGCCGTGGCCGTGCTCGCCGCCCGCGTCGGCGCACGCGGTCCGGGTTGGGGGCTGTGGGGCGGGCTGCTGGCGATGTCCGGCCTGTTCGCCCGTACCTTCCACGCCGGAGCGGACCACATGGCCTTCCGGCTGGTCGGCGCCGAGGGCGCCGCGACCGCCACGCGGATCGTCTCCGACACCTACGGGGCCTTCCAGGCCCTGTCCGTCCTGAACCTCGCCGTCCTGTCCGGCTGGGTCGTGCTCGCGCTCGGCGCCTGGCGCACACGGGTGCTGGGCCCGGTCCGCGCGTTCGCCCTCGCGCTGACGGCGGCCCTGCCGCTGGGCGTGCTGAAGGGCACCACACCGTGGTCGCTGGTGGCCCTGGCCGGCCTGGCCGTCGCCCTGCTGCCGCTGGGGCTGGCTCTGCTGCGTGAGGGACCGCGGCCCCGCCGCTCAGCGGTGGCGCTCTGGGTCCTGGTGACGCTGGGCGCCCTGGGGCTGATGTTCGCTTTCGGGCAGGCGGGCTGAGAGGGGTGGGCCGATACTGTCGGGCGATGCACCGCATCACCAGCCGCCACGCGTACGCCGCCGACCTGGCGGCGGCCCTCGTCCTGACCGCGGTCTACGCCGGATTCGCGCACCTGTCCCCGGCTGACGGGCAACCGGCCTACGACGGCCCGGCCTGGCTCCTCTGGGCCGTCGCCGCGGCCGTGGGCCTGCCCGTCGCGGTCCGCCGCCGCTGGCCGCTGCCCGTGCTGGGCACGGTACTGGCCGCCCTCACCGCCGCCACCCTCCTGGACCTGACCAGGGAGCCCTACACCGCGGCGGCTCTGGCCGCCTACCTGGTGGGCCTGGCCGAGCCGGCCCGCCGTTCGGTCCCGGCCCTGGTCGCCGCGCTGACGACGGCCGCCGCCGGGGTGTACGCCGGGGAGGCGGTCATCACCCCGGCGGGGGACCGGCAGGACGCGGTCGGCCTGGCCTCCCTGGTGGTGCTGGTGGTCGGCGGCGCCTGGGCGGCGGGCTCCGCCGTGCGCTCCCACCGGGCCGAGGAGCGGCGGCGGGCCGAGCGGGCGCTGACCGGGGAACGGCTGCGCATCGCCCGCGACCTGCACGACGTCGTCTCGCACAACCTCGGTCTGATCGCCGTCAGAGCGGGCGTGGCAGCCCACGTGGCGGAGGCCGACCCGCGCGAGGCCCGGGGCGCGCTCAGGGACATCGAGGAGACCAGCAGGGCCGCTCTGACGGAGATGCGCCGCGCCCTGGGGGTGCTGCGCACCGAACAGGCCCCGCTGGCCCCGGCGCCGGGCCTGGACGGTCTCGACGGACTCGCGCGGGACGCCCGCGGGGCCGGGGTCGACGTGCGCCTGACGGTCCGCGGCATGCGGGACGTTCCGGAGGGCACGCGCCTGATGGTGTACCGGATCGTGCAGGAGGCCCTGACCAACGCGATCCGGCACGCGGCTCCGACCCGGTGTGAGGTGACCGTCGCCTCGGACGGCGCGGCGGTCGACATCGAGGTGGTCGACGAGGGGCCCCCGGAAGGCTCCCCTCGCCCGTCCGGGGGGCCGACGGGGGGCGGGCACGGCCTCCTGGGCATGCGGGAACGGGCGATGATGTGCGGGGGCGGTTTCACCGCGGGCCCCCGTCCGGAGGGTGGTTTCGCGGTGGCCGTACGACTGCCGACCGGGCAGGAGAGCACGCCGTGACCCGACCGACGCGGGCGACGGGGGCCGGAGAGGGCACCGGGGCCACGCGTGTGCTCGTCGCCGACGACCAGGCGATGGTCCGCGGCAGCTTCCGCGTCCTGGTCGACCACACCCCCGGGCTGAGCGCCGTCGGCGAGGCCGCCGACGGAGCCGAGGCCGTGGAGCTCGCCCGCCGCGCACAGCCCGACGTCGTCCTCATGGACATCCGCATGCCCGGGCTGGACGGCATCGAGGCCACCCGCCGTATCTGCGCCGACCCCGCGACGGCGGGCGTCCGCGTCCTCATCCTCACCACCTTCGACCTGGACGAGTACGTCTACGCCGCCCTCCGCGCGGGCGCGGCGGGCTTCCTGTTGAAGGACACGCCGCCGTCGCGGGTCCTGGACGCCATCACCGTCGTCGCCGCGGGGGACGCCCTGCTGGCCCCCTCGGTCACCCGGCGGCTCATCTCCGAGTTCACGCGCCGCCCCGAGTCGGGACGCCCTCCGGCCCGCGCCCTCGACGGCGTCACGGACCGCGAGCTGGAGGTCCTCGGGCTGATCGCCCGCGGCCTGTCCAACACCGAACTGGCCGAGCACCTGCATCTGAGCCTGGCCACGGTCAAGACGCACATCGGGCGGCTGCGGGCCAAGCTCGCGGCGCGCGACCGCGCGCAGCTGGTGATCACCGCCTACGAGACGGGTCTGGTGGGCGACCGCCGCCGCGGGCCGGGGAAGCCCCGCGACGAGGAACCGTGCTGAGAGCTCCGGTCCGGGGCGGCTCACGGAGCGGCCGGGTATTTCGGGTGCGCCGACCCGGCGGCAGGGTCTAGACTGCCGCGCATGATGGCAGTCGCAGTCACGGAGTAGGCGGGCGTCCGCGCCCGCCGAGCGCCGCGCCCCGTCCTGGGAGGACGGGCGGGGCCTGCTTGGCGTACCGCGCGGGCGAAACGGTTTCCCTTCCGTTTCCCGGCCCGCCTCGACGCGGGTCCGACCCGATCGGCCATCACACATGAACTCCTTCCGAACTCCCGAGGCGCGCCCAGGCCGCCGGGAGCGCCTCACCGCTGCCCGCCGCTGGTGGGCGCTCGCGGCGGTGTCGATGCTCCAGTTCCTCATCGCCGTGGACGTCACGGTCGTCAACATCGCCCTGCCCTCCATCGGTGCCGACCTGGACGCCGGGCCGCAGGGCCTGACCTGGGTCGTCGCCGGTTACACGCTGGTCGGCGGCGGCCTGCTGCTGCTCGGCGGGCGCGTCTGCGACCTGCTGGGGCGGCGGCGCATGCTGCTCCTGGGCGCCGCCCTGTTCGGCGCGGCCTCGCTCGTCGCGGGCGCGGCGCCGGACCTGCCCTGGCTCCTGGCCGCCCGCTTCGGGCAGGGGGCCGGTGAGGCGCTGGCCTCCCCTGCGGCGATGTCGCTGATCGCCATGCTCTTCCCGGCCCCCCGGGAGCGCGCCAGGGCCCTCGGTGTCTGGGGCGCCATCTCCAGCTCCGGCCTGGTGGGCGGGGTGCTGCTGTCCGGCGTGATCACCGAGCTGCTGCACTGGCGGTGGATCTTCCTGGTCAACCTCCCCGTGGTCGCCGTGGTCCTGGTCGCGGTCCCGCTGCTGGTCGCGCCCGACCGCGTTCGCGGCGCGGTACCGGAGGGCCGGGCCACGGCCGACGCGACCGGTGCCGCACGGCGCCGTCCCGACGTCCTGGGCGGGCTGCTGCTGACGACCGGTCCGCTGGCCCTGGTGCACGGGGTGCTCCAGGCGGCGGAGCACCCCTGGACGGAGCCGCGGGTGTACGTCCCCGTGCTCGCGGGCGCCGCGGCGATCGGGCTGTTCGTCCTGGTCGAGGCCAGGTCGCGCAACCCGCTGGTGCCGCTGTCCTTCTTCGCCGACCGCACCAGGCTGGTCGCCAACGGGGCGACGGTGCTGCTCAGCGCGGCGCTGTCGACATCCTTCCTGTTGGTGACGCTCTACCTCCAGCACGTGCTGGGGATGAGCCCCATGCAGGCGGGGCTGGCGTACGTGCCGTTCTGCGCGGCGATCCTGGTCTCGGCGACCGTGGTCGGCCGGGTCATCGGCGCCCTGGGCCTGTCCGGGGCGGCGATCGCGGGCCTGCTGTCGGCCGCGTCCGGAACCGCGTGGCTGTCGCGGCTGCCGGTGGACGGCAGTCTGTGGACCGACGCCATGCCCGGCATGCTCCTGGTCGGCGTCGGCATGGGCATCGGCCTGATCGCCCTGCAGAACGCCGCCCTGCACGGGGTGACCGAGGCGGACGCGGGGGTCGCCTCCGGTGTCCAGCGCTCGGTCGACCAGCTCGGCGGGGCCACCGGCATGGCCGTCCTCGTCGGAGCGGCCGTCGCCGCGGGCGCCTCCGGAGACGTCGCCGCCTCCGTCGAGGGCTACCGCACCGCCTTCACCTGGGCGACCGTCGGCGTCCTGCTCGCCACCGCCGGTGTCGCCCTGTCCGCCTGGCGGTCCGTCCGCGCCTGACCGGCACCACCGCCCTCCGGGGCCGCCGCACGCGTCCGCGTCGGCCCCGGAGGCCCTGTCCAGCGGGTCCCTGAGGCTCACCGGCCCGCCCCCTCACGCGAAAACCCAGCAGCGTCTCACCGCAACGCGCAGTCCCCGCAGTACCCCGCGCCCGGGAGCCGGTAGTACAGACAGCACGTGGTGCGCCGGAACACCCCCAGCCCCGAGGCGTCCACCCCCGTGTAACCGCCGGTCCCGGCCAGGGACGGACGCCCCAGCAGGTCCGCGGCCACCTCCTCGGCCCGCGCGCGCACCGCGGACCGGTCCGCGCCCAGGGCGCGCACGGCCCCGGCCAGGGCGGCGGCGGTGTTGCCCCGCAGCAGCCCCGGCGCCACCCCGCCCACCCCCGCCAGTCCCCGTGCCGCGCGCGCCAGGACGCCGAGGACCACCGTGCGCTCGACCCAGTCGGCCAGTTCCGCCGTCCCGCCGGTCGCCGCCGCGGCCCCGTCCTGCGAGGTGCGCAGCACCACCGGTCCCTCCCGGCGCGGGTCCCAGTGGAAGCGCGCCGCGTCCACCAGCACCCCGTGGCACAGCCCGGCCGCCAGCACCGGCGACAGCAGCCGTGTCGCCAGCCCCTGCTGGAACACCGACGCCGCCACCCGCCACTCCACCACCGCGTCCGGCTGGCCCGCCAACTCCGCCAGGCGCTCGCGCACACGCTCCACCTCGGCCGCGAGGACGCGGGACGCCAGCGCCTCGCGGCCTCCCAGCGGCAGCCACCCCGGGCCGGGAGGGGCCGTCTCCACGGCGAACATCATGTTGATCCGGCCGACCTCCGCCAGGACCGGCCGCACCGCCGTCGTTCCCGTTCCGTCCATCCCCGCACCCGTCCTTCTCCCGCCCGGCCGCTCCGAGTGGTGCCAGCACCACCGGCACTCCACGTGCTGATGGGTTCGTGCCTTCCGGCCGCCGAATCTAGATTGGTTGCGTGACCGGTCAGAGCACGCGCGCCAGCGCCAGGAACGGCGGGAGAGGGGGGATCCTCACCGCCCTCTCCGGTCTGCCCCGCGTGGCCGAAGCCTACGGGTCAGGCTGGCGCGTGCGCGTGGTCGAGGTCCTGCACCTGATGACCTCGCTGGCCCTGGCCCTGTGCTACCTGGTGCCCGCGTCCATGCTGGTCGTCTCGGCCACCTGGGCCGGCTTCGCCGTCTCCGGCCCCTGGCTGCCCGAGGTGTCCCGACTGGTCCCCGGCCGGATGCTCCCGGACTCGCTCTCCTTCCTGGTCGGCCTCCCGGCCCTGGCGACCCTGTCGGCCCGCCTGTCCTGCCGGGTCCAGCGCAACCGGCTGGACACCGTGTTCGGGATCGTGGAGACCAGCCCGCCCGACCCCCTGGCCCACGACAAGCCGTTCGTGCGCACCTGGCGGTTCGTGTTCGGCCGCGACGCCTGGTCGGCGGTCGTCTACAGCACCGTCGCCGGGTTCCACGGCCTGCTGGCCGGGGGCGTGGTGGTGGCGCTGGTGGTGTGCGGCGGGGCGTCGGTCGTGGGCGCCCTGCTCGGCATCGTGTTCGTGCTGGTGATGGGCTCTCCCGGGGACCTGGTCGGCCCCCTGGTCCTGGTCGTGTTCGGACCGCTGTGCGCCCTCGTCGGGCTGCGCCTGGCCCCCTACATGGTCGCCACCGAGGTCCTGTTGCACCGCAGGCTGCTGTTCGAGGCGCCCGAGGTGCGCATCCGCCGCCGCCTGCTCCACGTCCAGGACAGCCGCCTGCGCATGGTCGACGCCGCCGAGGCAGAGCGCCGCCGCATCGAACGCGATCTGCACGACGGCGCCCAGCAGCGCCTGCTCGCCCTGACCATGACCCTGACCCGGGCGCGCTCGCGCGTGGCCACCGACCCCGACACGGCCCTGGAACTGATCACCGAGGCCCAGCGCGAGTCCCGGGAGGTCATGGACGAGCTGCGCCAGGTGGCGCGCGGGCTCCACCCCCGGGTCCTGACCGACCACGGGCTGGGCGCGGCCCTGCCCGTGGCCGCCGGACGCGCCCCGGTTCCCGTGCGGGTGGACGTCGAGTTCGAGGAGCGCCCCTCCCCGCGCGCCGAGGGCGTGGCCTACTACGTGGCCTGCGAGGCGCTCGCCAACGTCGCCAAGCACTCCGGCGCCACCGGGGTCACCGTGGCCGCGGAGCGGGTGGCGCGCCCCGCCCGAAACGGCGGCGACCTGCTGCGGCTCACCGTCACCGACGACGGCTCCGGAGGGGCCGAGCTCGGGGCGGGCACGGGCCTGAACGGCCTGTTGGACCGCGTGGACGCGGTCGACGGCGTCCTGACCATCCACAGCCCGGCCGGTGAGGGCACCGTCCTGACCGCCGACATCCCCTGGGAGGCATGACCGTGTACACCGGTGCGAACCCCGTCCAGCCTGAGGAGAGGGGGCCCAGGGTGGTCATCGCCGAGGACTCGGTGCTGCTGCGCAGCGGGATGGCCCGTCTGCTGGAGGACGCCGGGGTGGAGATCGTCGAGCAGGTCGGCGACGCCGACGCGCTGATGCGGGCGGTGGAGGAGCACCCCGACGTGGACCTGTGCCTGGTCGACATCCGCATGCCGCCCACCTACTCCGAGGAGGGCATCCAGGCGGGTATCGCCATCCGCCAGAAGTACCCGGAGGTGGCGGTCCTGCTGCTGTCCCAGCACGTGGTCAGCCGCTACGCCGCCGACCTGCTCGGCAGCGGGGCCAGCAAGGTCGGTTACCTGCTCAAGGACCGCGTCGCCGACATCGACGAGTTCCTGTCGGTGCTGCGCCGGGTCGCCGGGGGAGGCGCCGCCATCGACCCGGAGGTGGTCTCGCAGCTGCTCAGCCGCCGACGGGACAACGCCCTGACGCGGCTCACCCCCCGTGAGACCGAGGTGCTGGAGCTCATGGCGCAGGGGCTGAACAACGCGGGCGTGGCCTCGCGGCTGACCGTCACCGAACGCGCCGTGGAGAAGCACATCCGCTCGATCTTCACCAAGCTCGACCTGGGCCACGACGACCACGACCACCGCAGGGTGCAGGCCGTGCTGCGCTACCTGCGCGGCGCGGACCGGGACTGACCGCGGACATCAGAGGGGGCGAGAGCCCAGCAAGGAAGGAAGAACAGTGACATTCAAGGCACGGGGCCTGTACGCCTCGTCGAGCAAGGAGCCGCGCGGGTTCCGCGTGGGCCCGTGGCTGCTCCTGGGCGCGGTGCTGGTGCTGGGAGTGGTGGTGGCGACCGCCGTCTCGGTCCTGGGCAACGTCGGCGTGGACCGCGGCAGCCGCAGCGACGCCTACGACGCGCCCCAGGCCGTGGAGATCGAGAACGAGACCGGCGGCGACGTCGTCCTCACCGGCGGTTCCGAGCGTGTGCAGGTGGACCGCACCCTGCGCGGCACCCCTCTCACCGAACCGGAGGAGGGCATCGAGGAGGACGACGGCGCCCTCCAGGTGGAGGCCCGCTGCCTGGGCCTGCCGTTCTTCGACGGCTGCCGGATCGACTACGAGGTCACGGTCCCGGTGGGGACCGCGGTGACCGTGGAGACGGTCAGCGGCCGGATCAGCGTGGAGAACGTCGACGGCGAGCTGGAACTGGGCAGCGTCAGCGGCGAGGTGAGGGTGGACGGCAACAGCGGCGACGTCACCGCCGAGTCCATCGGCGGCACGGTCGACGTGACCGGGGTGGAGGGTTCCCTGGTCGCGGAGACCGTCAGCGGTCGGATCACCGCCGAGGGGACGGGTGAGAACCTCCAGGCCACGAGCACGTCCGGTGACGTGGACGTGTCCGGGTTCAGCGCGCGGACGGTCGTGGCCGAGTCCACCAGCGGGGGCGTCCAGGTGGGCGGGGGCTTCGCCGAGGCGCAGGTCTCCACGGTATCGGGGGGCATCGGGGTCGTCACCGACGACGCCTTCGACCTGCTGAGCCTGGAGAGCGTCAGCGGCGGTATCGACGTGCGGGTGCCCGAGGGCGTCTACGAGGTCACCGGGGATTCCGCGTCCGGGCAACGCCATGTGGACGTGGAGACCTCTTCGGAGGCGGACGCCCGCATCCAGGCCGACACCGTCAGCGGCACCCTGAGCGTCACGACGGGTTAGGACGACCCGCTCCGGCGCGCTCGAAGCGCAGTGCCGCCCAGTCCGAGTCGATCGGCACCTGGGCGGTACCGCGCCACCCCGAGTCCAGGATCGGGTCCCAGCCCCGGTCCGCGGCCAGGTCGGTGATGATGGTGCCGCCGCGCCGGGGATAGCACGCCCACAGTCGGGTGTGCGGCCCCACCACGTCCAGGACGCGGGGCGCCTCGCGGCCCACGGTGCCCCGGTCCAGGGCGAACAGGTGCACGTCGTCGTAGACGGCGCCCTCGATGGGACCCAGGTCGATGTGGATGTCGGAGGGCGGCTCCAGCAGCCGCAGGTAGCGCTCGGGGGCGTTGAGGACGAGCAACCGGTCGCCGGGGCGCACCCCGAGCCTCTGGGCGAGAGTGCCTGGGTTGTCCGACATATCCCCCTCCGTTCGTGGCCTGCGGGCGCCCTCGCCCGTCTCCTGGCCACCGTACGGTCCGGAGCCGGGGAAACCGAGTACCTTCCCCGCCCGCACCCCGACATGGCCGTGTTTTTTAGGATGCTCCCATGACAGATGAAAACGGCGTACTGCGCTGGGGCGTGCTCGGGACCGGCGGCATCGCGCACTCCTTCGCCGAGGCGCTCGGGTCCACCCCCACGGCCCGGCTCACCGCGGTCGGCTCGCGCACCCCGGAGCGGGCCGAGGAGTTCGGCCGGGCCTGGGACGTCCCCGAACGCCACGGCAGCTACGAGGACCTGGCCCAGAGCCCGAACGTGGACGCCGTCTACGTGGCCACCCCCCACCCCTGGCACCATCCCAACACCCTGACCTGCCTCAGGGCGGGCAAACACGTCCTGGTCGAGAAGCCCATGGCGATGAACGCCCTCCAGGTCTCGCAGATGGTCGAGGCGGCCCGCGAGGGCGGCCTCTTCCTGATGGAGGCGATGTGGACGCGTTACCTGCCCGCCTCCCGCCTGGTCCGCGAACTGGTGGAGGACGGCGCGATCGGCGAGGTGCGCTGGCTCTCGGCCGAGTTCGGCTTCAACGCCCCCTACGACCCCGACCACCGACTCTTCAACGCCGACCTGGGCGGCGGCGCCCTGCTCGACCTGGGCGTGTACCCGCTGGCCTTCGCCTCCCAGCACCTGGGCGAGCTGACCGTGGTGGGCGCCACCCGCCACCTGTCGCCCGACCGGATGGTGGACACCGCCACCACGGTGCTCGTGCGCGGCGAGAACGGGGGCACCGGCTCGCTGTCCTGCGCCTCGCAGACCACGCTGCCCAACCGGGGGGTGCTGGCCGGGACGAGGGGGCGGCTGGAGATCCCGAGCTTCTGGATGGCCACCGACGTGGTGCTGCACCGCGACGGCCACGAACCGGAGGCGTTCTCCCGCCCCTTCCGCGCCAACGGCTACGAGTACGAGGCCGAGGAGGTCGCGCGGTGCGTGGCCGCCGGTGAGCGGGAGAGCCCCGACATGCCCTGGGCCGAGAGCCTGCGCCTGGCCCGGATCATGGACCAGGTCCGCGACGTGGGCGGCCTGGTCTACAGCCCGTCCACGGTCAAGGCCGTGCCCCTGGCATGAACCCGGCCGCTCCCTCCCTCTCCCCCTTGGGAGCGGTCCCATACGCGGGTTCCCCGGCGCCCGCGGGAAGGTCCCCGCCTTCCTGCGGGCGCCGCCGCGCGTGCAGGAGGCGTCCGGCGGTGGCCCGCGCCAGGGCGGGCACGCTCATGCGGACCACCATCAGCAGGGCGTCGCGGGGGCCGACCTCGTGGGCGAAGTAGTCGTCGAGCGCGAGGTGGCCGCTGCGGGGCCGGGTGCCGTAGATCCGGCCGTCGAACACGCGGTAGGCGTCGTGGACGAGCAGCGTGTCGGGGTCCAGGTTGGGGCCGTCGCCCAGCCACTCGGCGGCCTCGCCCGCGACGCGCCGGACCCGAACGGGGAGGGGCCGGAGCTCGTTGGGGAAGACGCGCGCGTCGCCCAGGCTCTGGCGCCACGCGGCGTAGACGGCCGGGTGGCGGGTGCGCAGGACGACGTAGGTGGTCCGCAGCGGGTGGGTGAGGACCTCGCGGGTCAGGAAGTGGGTCATCAGGGCCGCGGACAGGCCCGAGCGGCGGTGGGCGGGGACCACACCGGCCGCGTCCAGGTACACGGCGCGCCGGGAGGCGAAGCGGCGGCGGTGGTAGCCGCCCCAGCCCACGGGGGAGCCGTCGGGGCCCAGGATCAGCGCCAGGGAGGAGACCTGGTCGAAGAACCCCGCGTCGATCCGGGCGCGCCAGTAGGACGAGTGGTCGGCGCCGAAGGCCCGTGCGGCCAGGTCGCGCAGGACGCGGTGCAGGCGTTCCCGGCAGGGCGGGGACAGGGTCGCGGGGGAGTCCCAGCGGGCGAGGCGGTAACCGGGGCACAGGTCCCGGACGGTGGGCGGCGCGCTCAGGTCGCGCAGTTCGGGGCCGTGGTCGTGGACGGTCACCTGCACCACTACTTTCACTACTCTCCGGAAGTAAACGACTCCCTAAAGTAGTGGTTTTGGCGCGCGTTCGGGCGGACTCCGCCCGACCAGAGGCAGGGCGGGCTACGATTACCGCACAGGGAACTCCCACGACGGGTAGGCGGGTATGTGCGCACAGCCGGTACCGGACTGGCTCATCCCCCCGAGCAGGGGATTCAGAGCCGAGGACCTGGACACTCTGCCCGACCTCCCTCCCCACACAGAACTGATCGATGGGAGCCTCGTCCTCGTGAGTCCTCAGATGGGCTTCCACAGCGTTGTGATGGACCTGCTCACCATCGGTCTACGGCACGCGATCCCGGCTCACTATCGTGTGCGCCGTGAGATGACCGTGACGCTCGGCCCGCGCCAGCGCCCTGAGCCGGACATCATGGTCGTGGACGCCGAGGCGGTGGACAATCGGCAGAGCACCTTCCCAGCGGACGCGGTGGCGCTTGCGGTCGAGGTGATGTCGCAGGAGTCCATGGAGCGGGACCGGCACCGTAAGCCCCAGCTCTATGCCCAGGCGGGTATCCCCCACTTCTGGCGGGTGGAGAACAACG
The DNA here is from genome assembly GCF_012396365.1 of Nocardiopsis alborubida. GTDB lineage: Bacteria > Actinomycetota > Actinomycetes > Streptosporangiales > Streptosporangiaceae > Nocardiopsis > Nocardiopsis alborubida. Next base: position 153,027 of record NZ_JAAXPG010000007.1, read on the forward strand.
ACAACGCGCCCGTGGTGTACGTGTACGAACTGGACCCGGCCAAGGCCTGTTACGTGCCCACCGGCATCCACCACGACCGACTCAAGGTCGAGTTCCCCTACCCCGTCGACATCGATCTGACCGAGGTCCACCGGCTCTGAACGCGCGAGCTCAGCCCGAGGCCGCCGCGCGGCCGAACCTCTCCGAGAGGCGCGACATGTGCTCGCGCAGTTCGGCGGGCTCCTCCACCTCCATCTCCACGTCGAGCATGCCCAGGTAGCAGGCCATGTGGAGCAGCGAGTCCCCGGAGCACACCAGCACGCACGAGTGCTCGTCCACCGGCTCGATCCGTCCGAAGCCCGCCGCCGTGCGCTCGGCCTCCCGCACCGGGACCAACAGCCTGATCCGCGCCTGCACGGGCCACATGTGCACGTCGATGCGCTCCCGGAGGTAGGCGGCGACCCCCTGCTCGGGCGGGTCGCGCGGGGGCACCCGCGGCCCGGTCGGTGTGAGCGGGCGCATCCGGTCCACCCGGAAGGTGCGCCAGTCGTCGCGTTCGGTGTCCCAGGCCACCAGGTACCAGCGCCGCCCGCGCGCGACCAGCCGGTGGGGCTCCACCACCCGGCGCGAGGCGCTGCCGTCGTGGCGCTCGTAGTCGAAGCGCAGCCGTTCGCTGTCCCGGCAGGTGGCGGCCACCAGCGCCAGCACGTCGGCGTCGACCGTGGGCCCGTCGGAGGGCATGGGGACGGTGAAGGCGCCCAGGGCGTCCACCCGGCGCCGCAGCCGCGAGGGCAGCACCTGCAACAGCTTGGCCAGGGCGCGCACCGAGGTCTCCTCGATCCCCGACACCCCGCCCTGGGCGGCGGTACGCAGCCCCACCGCGACCGCCACGGCCTCGTCGTCGTCCAGCAGCAGCGGCGGCAGGGCGGCGCCCGCGCCGAGCTGGTATCCGCCCCCGGTGCCCATGGTGGCCTGGATGGGGTAGCCCAGTTCGCGGAGGCGGTCGACGTCGCGGCGTACGGTGCGCGGACTCACCTCGAGGCGGTCGGCGAGTTCGCCGCCCGGCCAGTCCTTGCGGGTCTGGAGCAGGGACAGCAGGCGCAGCAGGCGTGCGGAGGTCGCTCTCATGAGCGCAGTGTCCCAGGGGTGGAGGACGGTTTCGGTCCTCCACCCCTGGCACCAGCCGGTCGGGTGGGACACCCGGGTCCGGCGAGGGGCGCCTCAGCGGGTCACGGCGACCGCCTCCACCTCGACCAGCTGGTCGTCGTAGCCGAGCACGGACACCCCGAGCAGGGTCCCGGGCGCGTCGTGGTCACCCATGTGCGCGCGCACCACCTTCCAGGCCGCCACCAGGTCCTCCTGGCGGCTGGAGGCGACGTAGACCGTGGTCTTGACGACGTCGGACAGGTCGGCACCGGCGTCGTTCAGGGCGGTGCGCAGGTTGCGCATGACCTGCTCGGCCTGGCCCGCGTAGTCGCCGACCGCGACGGTGCGGCTCTCCTCGTCGAGCGGGCAGGCGCCCGCGGTCCACACCACGCGCGCGGGCGTCTGGGCCGTGGCGGCGTAGGCGTACTCCACGGCGTCGGTCAGGGTCTGGCTGCGGATCAGTCGGACGGCGCTCATCGGGCTCCCGGAGTCGTGTCGGTCGGTTGCGCTCAGGCCAACGACCGAGCGGGGGCCGCGGGTTCCGGTTCTGCCCACGGCAGAGGCGCGGTCGACCGGGCCTCGGAGGGCGGGACCAGGCCGGCCCCGGAGGCCCGGTGTCGGCTTCGCTGCTCCGGGGGCCTCCTTCCGGACGACATGCCCTCCTCCGCCGGTCCGCGCCCCCTCAGGCCCGGTCGGGGATCAGGACGCTCAGGCAGGTCACGCACGCCTCCAGCTTCTCGAACTCGGAGATGTCCACCGGCAGCACCCGCCACCGGTCGGCGCTCAGCTGGTGGATCGTCTCGTGCGCCGCGGCGCTGACCAGCACGTCGCGCCCGCCCAGGGGCAGCACGTGCGCGCCCCGCTCCTCGGTCGCCCGGCGCACCGGGGGCAGCGCGTCGGCCTCCACCAGCTCGGGCAGGCCCACGAGCGTGCCGTCGGGCAGCGCGGTCACCGCCGACTTCAGGTGCAGCGCCGCGCCCAGGCCCACGCGCACGACCTCCCGGCCCAGCGGCTTGAGCAGCTGTTCGAGCTGGGCGGCACCCTCTGCGTCGGTGCGCCCGCCCACCCCCACGTAGACGGTCGGTCCCACCTGGAGCACGTCGCCGCCGTCCAGGGTCCCGGGCGCCTCGATCCGCGCCACCCGCAGGCCGAGCGTGCGCGCCACCGCCTCGACCCCCTCCACCTCTCCCCGGCGCTCCTGCGCGCCGGGGCGGGTCAGGACGGCCAGGTCCTCGCACACCACCACGGTGTCCTCCACGAACACCGCGTCGGGGTGCTCGGGCGCCGGTTCGACCTCACACACCCGCCACCCGGCCGAGGCTAGGGCCTCCTGGTAGATCGTGTACTGGCGCGCGGCCAGGACCGGGTCCACCTCCGTGCGGGGAACGTGGGTGACGATGCCCCGTGCCAGGTCGGGGCCGGGGCGGCGCATCAGGGCGACCCCGTAGTAGGTGTATCCGTCCACGTACACGTCCTCCAGGGGTGCGGCACCGGGTTCTGGGAAGAGCACAACCTATCGCGCACCCGTACCCGTTTCCCGGACGCGGCACGCGGGTCGTTCGGCTTGTTCGCCGGAGCGGGCGGGGGCAGGGTGGTGGTCATGGACGTGATCATTGTCGGCGGCGGGATCGTGGGGACGAGCGCGGCGTTCCACCTGGCCAGGAAGGGCGTGTCCACCGCGTTGGTCGACGCCTCGCACCCCGGGCAGGCCACGGCCGCCGGGCTGGGGGTGGTCTTCCCCTGGCCGCTGCCGTGGGACGAGCAGCCGGTGTGGGACTTCAAGGCCCGCGCGGCCGAGCACTACCCGCGGTTGATGGCCGAGCTGGCCGAGGACGGCCAGGCCACCGGCTACGAGGTGGTCGGGGGCATGTCCGTGGACCGGGAGGGCGACGACGCCGGGTTCGACCTGATGCGCACCCTGTCCGAGCGCCCGGAGTTCGCGACGATGGGCGCGGTGGAGCGCCTGGCCCCGGGCGAGCCGCGCGAGCGGTTCCCGCTGCTGCCCGAGCCCTACGGCGGGGTGTTCGTGGAGGGCATGGCCCGCCTGAACGGGGCGGCGGCGCGGGCCGCCCTGTTCAACGCGGCCGAGGAACGGGGGCTGCGCTACTTCAAGGGGGAGTCGCGCCTGCTGTGGGACGGCCGCCGGGTGAGCGGTGTGCGGGTGGGCGGCGAGGCCCTGGAGGCGCCCGTGGTCGTGGTGGCCGCGGGCGCGTGGTCTGCCGGGCTGCTCGCCACCGCCGGTGTGGACCTGCCCGTGCACCCGGTGCGCGGGCAGGTGACGCACTTCGCGCTGCCGGGGCGCGGCACCCGCGCCTGGCCGGTGGTGCGGTTCGGTGAGCGCGGGTACTTCGTGTCGGCCTTCGGCCCCGACCGGGTGGTCACCGGCGGCACGTGGGAACCGGAGGCCGGGTTCGACCGGCGGGTGACGGCGTCGGGCCTGCTGCACAACCTCTCCACCGCGGTCGAGGTGCTGCCCGAACTGGCGGACGCCACGGTGGTGGAGACGCGGGTGGGGTTCCGGCCGTGCACGCACGACGGACGGCAGCTGCTGGGGCCCGTGGAGCGGCTGCCCGGTGTGGTGGTGGCGACCGGCCTGGGCAGTGAGGGACTGACCTTCGGTCCCTTCCAGGGCCTGGTCGCGGCCCGGCTGGCCATGGGGGAGGACCCCGGAGTGGATCTGTCCCCCTTCCGGCCCGACCGTCCCATGGCCCCCGCCTGATTCCCCTCCGGCGGCGGAACCGGCCCGGAGCGGCCGAGCCTGTCGGGGCACGCCCCGGGGGTGCGGTGAGGGTCCCGTCCGCGCCCGGCGGGAACCGGCAGGGAGTTGAGTAGCGGTACTCAGGCGCGTGGCCGGGGGAGCCGACAGCATGGACGTATGAACACCTACACCCCCCAGCCCCGCTCCACCCCGCAGTTCTTCCTCCAGTCCGCCCTGTCCTTCGGCGCGGCGGCGCTCGGGGTCGGCGCGGGGATCATCTACCTCCCCGTCGACCTGTGGATCCGGGCCTTCCTCGGCCTGGGCCTGCTCTACGTGATCACGTCCACGTTCACCCTGGCCAAGTGCGTGCGCGACCGGCAGGAGGACGCGCTGGCCGTCGAGGCGGCCCAGAACTACCAGCAGATCCCCATCTGGAACGGCGAGCAGCCCGTCCCGCGCTCCTGACCGGGACGGGTCCGCGCGGCGCGGGGGACGGAGCGCGCCGCGCCCTCGGGTCGCGCCGGTGTCAGGCGCTGGGCGGAAGAGCGGTTCCGGCGCCCCGCCGGCGCGGCCCGAGCAGATCGTGGTGCTCCCCGGGCAGGGTGGGCTCGCCCGCGCCCCGCGCGGTGAAACCGGCGTCCTCGATCATCTCCAGACCGGCCCGGCCCGCCTGCCCCTCGCTGGTGGGGTAGTCGCCCGGGAACACCGAGCCGGCGATGTGCGGCGCCAGCGGCTGGAGGGAGCGCGGGGAACTACCGGCTGCGCGGGCTGGCGCCCCTCAGGAACTGCTCGACCGCGGTCTCGATCAGCCCGTCGAGCCTCTCCGCGTCGATCATGTTGCCGTTGACCATCATCGCGATGCCCTGCACGGTCGCGTACAGGATGATCCCGATGCGCTCGGGGTCACCGGGTTCGAGCGCGCCGTGCTCCTGTCCCTCCTCGATCAGCTCGCTCACCTGCCCGAAGGCCGCCTCGGCCGCCTCGGCGATCCGGGTGGCTCCCGGCCGGTGTTTGCCGGAGTTCATCAGTTCGAGCAGTGCGGCGTTCTCGGTGGCGAAACGGGCGAAGGCCAGCACGGCTTTGTGCACCCGCACGTCGAACGCGTCCCCCGCCTCCGCCAGCACGGTGCGCAGCGCGCTGCCCAACTGGACGAAACCCGCCTCGGCCAGTGCGTCGAGGAGCGCCTGCCGGTCGGCGAAGTGCCGCCGCGGCGCGGCGTGGCTCACGCCGATCTCCCTGGCCAGATCCCGGAGGGAGAGCTGGTCCGCTCCGTGCTCGCGCAGCTGGCGCTCGGCCGTGTCGAGGATCGCGCTGCGGAGGTTGCCGTGGTGGTAGGGGCGCTGCCCGGCGGGTTCGGTCACGTCCGCCACCCTAACACGTGATGTTTGCATTGACATCATTGTTTGCAGTGGCTACATTCGGGGCCATGCCAGCGTTCTCCCTCGCAGACGTCCCTTCCATGGCCGGTCGCACCGTCGTCGTCACCGGCGCGAACAGCGGCATCGGGCGCGTGACCGCTCGCGTCCTCGCCGAGCGGGGTGCGCGGACCCTGCTCGCCGTCCGCGACCCCGACAAGGGCCGCGCCGCCGCCGCGACGATGACCGGGGACGTCGAGGTCCGTGGGCTCGACCTCGCCGACCTGTCCTCGGTCCGGGCGTTCGCGCGGCAGCTCACCGAACCCGTTGACCTGCTCGTCAACAACGCCGGTCTGTCACTCCCGCCGATGTCCCGCACCGCCGACGGTTTCGAGTCGCAGTTCGGGACCAACCACCTCGGCCACTTCGCACTCACGAACCTGCTCCTGCCGCGGATTCGGGAGAGGGTCGTCACGGTGGCCTCGCTCGCGCACCTGATCGGCTCGATCGACTTCGCCGACCCCAACTGGGAGCGCAAGCCCTATCGGGAGTATCCGGCCTACGGGCAGTCCAAGCTCGCCAACCTCCTGTTCGCCTCCGAGCTCCAACGGCGCCTGGACGGGGCCGGTTCCCCCGTGATCTCGACAGCCGCGCATCCCGGAATCTCGGCCACGAACCTGATGAGGCCCGAGGGGCGGAAACCGTGGCTGCGGGCGAGCCAGGCGCTGATCGGCCTGGTCACGCAGAGCGCGGAACACGGCGCCCTGCCGACGCTCTACGCCGCCACGGCGGACGTCGCCGGTGACGGCTACGCCGGCCCCCGTCGCCTCATGGGGCTCCGAGGCGCGCCGAAGCTGGTCCGGCGCTCGGCGAAGGCGCGTGACGTCGATGCCGCGCGCCGACTGTGGGAGGTCTCCGAGGAGCTCACCGGAGTGGCCTTTCCGCTGAGGACACCTCGCGCTGCCTGAAAACCCCTCCGGCTCCATGCGTTCGAGCGTTCACGCATCCCGCCGCCGTTGACATCGTCGCGGCCCAGTAAAGGAACATCCGATGACACAGCCGCGAGAAACACAGCCGCACGGGACGCGGGCACACGAAAAGAGTCCGCACGACACCGAACTCCGGCGTCTTCTGGACCGAGCCGAGATCAGCGAGGTCCAGACCCGTTACGCCACCGGAACCGACTCCCGTGACTGGGAGCTGTTCCGCTCCTGCTTCACCGACGAGGTCGAGGTCGACTTCAGCCAGGGCTTCGGCCAACCGGTCACGCGCGTAACGGCCGACGAGTGGGTCGCTGGTACCGCGCCGCGGATGGAGTCCTTCAAGGCCACGCAGCACATGATCACGAACCACATGATCACCTTCGACGGCGACGACGACGCCACGTGTGTGGCCTACGTGCGGGCGAGCCACCACCTGCCCAACGGTCTGGGCGACAGCGACCAGACGGTGTACGGGTACTACACGAACCGGTTCACCCGGACCCCGAACGGCTGGCGCATCGCCAAGGTCAAGCTGACGGCCCTGTGGATGACCGGGAACTTCGGCGTCTTGCGGTCCGCCCTCGCCTGAGAGGACACCCCGTCAGAGGACAGGGCCTGACCTGGGCCTCGGGCCGTGCGGCGGGCGGGACTCAGCTCCGCGGGGCGGACTCCCAGCGCGCGAGGCTCTCGCGGAACCCGTCGGCGGCGGTGAACACGTGGCCGCCCATGCCCAGCGCCTCCGCCGCCCGGACGTTCTCCCCGCGGTCGTCGACGAAGAGGATCCGCCCGGGCTCCACGCCCAGGGCCTCCTGGCACCACCGGTAGGCGTCCGGTTCGGGCTTGGCGCGGCGGATGCGGCAGGAGAAGGCGCGCACGTGGAAGTTGCCGAGCCAGGGGTGGTGCGCCTCGTAGTGGGCGGCCAGTTCCTCGGGGATGTTGGACAGCAGCCCGAGGCGCCGACCGGAGGCCGCGAGCTCCTCGACCAGGGCGACCATGGTCTCGTCCACGGCGCTCCAGCTGGCGACGTCGGCCTCGACGAGCGCGGCGATCCGCTCCCCGTCGAAGCGCGCGCCCAGGTCGCCTCCCACGCCGCGCCAGTACTCGGCGGCGCTCACGTCCGCGCGGTCGTAGGGCTGGCGCCGCGCCCAGTACGCCTCCCAGAAGGCCGGGGCGGGCGCGCCCGCGACCCGGACCAGCCGGTCCTTGCCCTCCTCGGACTGGTGGCGGGCCAGGACGCCGAACAGGTCGAAGAGCACGGTCAACAGAACACACCTTCCTCGCGGCACCGTCGGGAACCCGTCCAGATCGTACGCGGTCGGCCGCCGTGTGACCGATACACGTTGTGGGCCAAACGATGGACATCTTTTGGCCCATGGGCGTTTTGTCCGTGACCCTCGGCTCCCCGGCGTGTCCACTCTGGGGACGACCAGTGTGCGACGGAGGAAGGACGAGGGACGTGAGCGGAGCCAGACAGGCCGGGAACGAGTCGGTTCCGGAGGGGGAGGCCAACATCGTCCACGTGACGATGATCGCCGCGGCCGCGGCGATGGGAGGGTTCCTGTTCGGCTACGACAGCTCCGTCATCAACGGGGCGGTACCGGCCATCCAGGAACGGTTCGGCGTGGGACCGGCCACGCTCGGCTTCACGGTCGCCTCCGCACTCCTGGGCTGCGTGGTGGGCGCCGCGGTCGCGGGCGCCCTGGCCGACCGCATCGGCCGTATCCGCACCATGCAGATCGCCGGTGTGCTGTTCGCGATCAGCGCCATCGGCTCGGCGCTGCCCTTCAACGTGTGGGACCTGACCGCCTGGCGGATCCTGGGCGGTGTCGCCATCGGCCTGGCCTCGGTGATCGCCCCGACCTACATCGCCGAGGTCTCGCCCGCCGCCTACCGGGGCCGCCTCGCGTCGTTGCAGCAGCTGGCCATCGTGCTGGGCATCGCCGCCTCGCAGCTGGTCAACTACGGCATCGCCCAGATCGCCGACGGCACCGCGAGCGGCATGCTGGGACCGGTCCAGGCCTGGCAGTGGATGCTGGGCATCGAGGTCCTGCCCGCCATGGTCTACCTGGGGCTGAGCCTGCTCATCCCCGAGTCGCCCCGCTACCTGGTGCGCGTGGGGCAGACGGATCGCGCCCGGCGCATCCTGGCCGACGTGGAGGGCGGCGGAACCGCGCGGGTGGACAAGCGCATCGGGGAGATCCGTGAGGCGCTGGGTTCGGAGGTCCGGACCAGGCTGAGCGACCTGACCGGCCGCTACGGTCTGCTGCCCATCGTGTGGATCGGTATGGCCGTCTCGGCGTTCCAGCAGCTGGTCGGGATCAACGTCATCTTCTACTACTCCAGTTCGCTGTGGCAGTCGGTGGGCGTGGACGAGTCGTCCTCGCTGCTGCTGAGCCTGTTCACCTCCATCGTGAACATCGTGGGTACGTTCGTGGCGATCCTGCTGGTGGACCGGGTGGGCCGCAAACCGCTGCTGTTGGTGGGCTCGGCCGGGATGACGGTGGCGCTGGCGCTGGCCGCCTACGCCTTCAGCCACGCGGTGGTACAGGGCGAGGAGGTGACGCTGTCGTTCGGCTGGGGCGCGGTGGCCCTGGGCGCGGCCAGCCTGTTCGTGCTCTTCTTCGCGCTGTCGTGGGGCGTGGTCGTGTGGGTGCTGCTGGGGGAGATGTTCCCGCTGCGCATCCGCGCCGCGGCGATGGGTGTGGCCACCGCGACCCAGTGGCTCACCAACTGGCTCATCACCGTGAGCTTCCCGAGCCTGCGTGACTGGAGCCTGAGCGGCACGTACCTGATGTACGCGCTCTTCGCGCTGGTGTCGTTCTTCTTCGTGTTGAGGTTCGTGAAGGAGACCCGCGGCAAGACCCTGGAGGAGATGCGGGGCTGAGGACTCAGCGCTCCAGGTCGATCCTGCGCTGGAGGAACTCCTCGCGGTCGATCTGGCCGCGCGCGTATCTGAGCCGCAGCTCCTCCTCCGCCGCGTCCACCGCCTGCGGCGCGGGCGCGGCGGGGGACCGGCGCCCTCCCGGGCGGGTGGGGTCGGTACGGGCCGCGCCCGCCACGGACGCCACCGTGACGACGAAGAAGACGCCCAGCGCCACCATGATCACGGTGACGACCGCTGCCATGACGTAGGTCATCGTCTGCTCCCCACTCCTGGAAGAACCGCTCTTCCCCTTTCTTGTGTACCCGTGTCGGGATCCCTTCTCCAGGGATTCCTCGCGCCTGTGGACAACCAGCCCGCCCGGATCACCGTAATCTGGATTGTCGCGGTCCGGACGAAAAGGGTGGTTATGCGCGTCCTCCTCGTGGACAACCACGACTCATACACGTACAACCTCTTCCAGCTCCTGGCGCGCGTCATCGGCCGGACCCCGGCGGTGCTCACCCACGACGATCCCCGCTGGGACCGGCTCGACCCGGCGGACGTGGACGCCGTGGTCGTCTCACCGGGCCCGGGCCGCCCCCAGAACCCCCGTGACCTGGGCCGCGTCCCCGAACTCCTGTCCCACACCCGGCTGCCCGTCCTGGGAGTGTGCCTGGGCCACCAGGCCATCGCCCACCTGGCCGGGGCCGACGTGGTCTCGGCCCCCCAGCCCCGCCACGGCCACCTGTCCCGGATCCGGCACACCGGCGCGGGCCTGTTCGCGGGCCTGCCCCAGGACCTCACCGCCGTGCGCTACCACTCCCTGGCCGTTCCCGAGCCCCTGCCCGAGGCGTTGACGGCCACCGCCTGGGCCGAGGACGGCGTGGTCATGGGCCTGGAGCACCGCAGGCTGCCCCGCTGGGGCGTGCAGTTCCACCCCGAGTCGGTGGCCAGCGAGCACGGCGCCGAACTGGTCGCGAACTTCCTGGACCTGGCCCGCCCGCACACCGCCCTCCCGGGTGCGCACCCGAACCCGTCCCCGGGCCGGGACGCGGCCGCCCGGGGCGGGGAAACCCCGACGACGGAGCACACCCAACGCCCCGACCCCGCCCCCGCGGCCGCCCCGACCGTCCGCACGCGCGAACTCCCCCTGGCCGTGGACACCGAGGCCGCCTTCGCCCGCCTGTACGGCGACGCCGAGTACGCGTTCTGGCTGGACAGCTCCCGCCCGGAGGGGCCCGCGCGCTTCTCCTTCCTCGGTGCGGCCACCGGCGAGGTGCTCACCTACCGCGTCGGCGGCCCCGTCACCGTGCGCGCCGCGGACGGCACCGAGCACCACGAGCCCGGCAGCGTCTTCGACGCCCTCGGCCGCCGCGTCCCCCGCCCCACACCCTCCGGTCTGCCCTTCGACTTCACCGGAGGGTACGTCGGCTACCTCGGCTACGAGCTCAAGGCCGACTGCGGCGGCGACAGCGCCCACACCTCGCCCGAACCCGACGCCGTGTGGCTGCGCTGCGACCGGTTCGTGGCCGTCGACCACCACGGGAACCGCACCTACGCGGTGTGCGCCGACGACCTCCCCGACGGCGACGCCTGGCTCGACGCGACCCTGGCCGCCCTCACCGACCTGCCACGGCTGCCCGCGCCCGCGCCCGCCGCTGCCCCGTCCGCCGACCTGGCACGCCTCCTGGAGCGCCCGCGCGAAGACTACGTCGCCGACGTCAAGGAGTGCCTGGCCGAGCTCACGGCCGGGGAGAGCTACGAGATCTGCCTGACCAACCGGGTCCGCCTGCCCCACGGCGGAGGAGACCTGGACTCCTACCGCCGCCTGCGCGCCGCCAGCCCCGCGCCCTACGCCGCCCTGCTGCGCCTGGGACCCACGAGCGTGCTCAGCGCCTCGCCCGAGCGCTTCCTGCGCGTGGACGGCGACCGCACAGCCGAGAGCCGCCCCATCAAGGGCACCGCGCCACGCCACAGCGACCCGGACGCCGACGCGCGCGCGGCCCGCGATCTGCGCACCGGCGCCAAGACCCGCGCCGAGAACCTCATGATCGTCGACCTGCTCCGCAACGACCTGGGGCGGGTGTGCGAGGTCGGCAGCGTCGAGGTGCCCGCGTTCATGTACACCGAGTCCTACGCCACCGTGCACCAGTTGGTCTCCACCGTGCGGGGCACGCTGCGCCCGCGGGTGTCGGCCGTGGACGCGGTCCGCGCCTGCTTCCCGGGAGGGTCGATGACCGGCGCGCCCAAGGAGCGCACCATGCGCGTCCTCGACCGCCTGGAGACCTCCGCGCGCGGGATCTACTCCGGCGCGCTGGGCTACGTGTCCTCCTCCGGCGCGGCCGACCTCAGCATCGTCATCCGCACCGCGGTGCTCAGCGGCGGCGAGCTGACCATCGGCGCGGGCGGAGCGGTCGTGCTGGACTCCGACCCCGAGGAGGAGTACGAGGAGATGCTGCTCAAGGCCGACGTGCCCGCCCGCGCGCGCTGAACGGCCCCGTCAGGGGCGGAAAACCGCTTGCCGCGACCGGTTGCGGGGCAGCACGCTGAGCCCCATGGACGTCCCCAAGCACCAGATCCGAGCGCTCCACACCGACACCACGGTCACCGTCTACCAGGCCTACGCCCCCTCCCTCGGGCTGCCCGCCGCGCGTGAGGGGCGCTTCCCCTCCGCCTGGAAGCGCGACCGCATGACCTGGATCAAGCCCTCGTTCCTGTGGGCAATGTATCGATGCGGGTGGGGGCTCAAGAAGGACCAGGAGACCGTGCTGGCGGTGGAGATCACCCGCGCGGGTTTCGCGTGGGCGCTGCGCAACGCGTGCTTGTCGCACCACACGCCCGCCGTCCATCCCGACCGGGACGCCTGGCGCGCGCGGCTGCGCGAGGCGCCGACCCGCGTGCAGTGGGACCCCGAGCGCGACCTGTACCTGACCCCGCTGGAACACCGCTCCCTGCAGCTGGGGCTGGCGGGCGAGGCCGCGCGACGCTACGCGGACGAGTGGATCGTCTCGATCACCGACGTCACCCCGCTCGCGCACCGGGTGCACACGCTGGTCCAGGAAGGGAACACGGTCGCGGCGACCCGGCTGCTGCCCGCCGAGCGCCCCTACCCGGTCGGGCCGGGGGAGTTGGACCACCTGCGCCCCGCCCGCGAACACGGCGCCGCGGTGTGACCGGGGGCCACCTTGGTTACTGTCCCCGTAGTCGAACAGCTCAGACGGGTGGACGAGGTATGTACGGAGCCGGGGGCGGGGCGGGAGAGGCGGTCCAGCGGGTGATCGAGGGGGAGCTGCGGCTGCTGGAGCCCCACGTGCGCGCCTCGCGCAGGCTCGCCGGGGAGCTGCTGGACCCCGAGTTCACCGAGGTGGGCAGGTCGGGCAGGCACTGGGACCGGGAGACGATGCTGGCCGAGCTGCCCGCCATGGACGGCCCGGACACGGGCGGGACGGGGCGGCGCCGGGTGCGGGTCACCGACATGGTGGGGCGGCTGCTAGCCCCGGACCTGGTACACCTGACCTACACCGCCGAGGCCGACGGGGGGCGGGTCCTGCGCAGCTCCCTGTGGCGCCGGAACGCGGACGGCGCGTGGCGGATGTACTACCACCAGGGCACGCCCGCGGCCTGCTGACCAGCCTGACCGGGGTACTGAGGGGCTGACGCCTCGGGGGCGGGGCCGCCTCCCGGAGGCGTGTGCGGGCCGGTAGGCGCCCGGAAAATCCCGGCGGGGCGGTCGCGCGGAGCTGTACCATCGGGCGGCGCGTCCCGTGGCCGGGGGAACACCGTCCCCCGGCGGGCAGGACGCCGGCGCGGGGCGGGCGCCGCCCGCTGGCGCGCACCACATTCCCGCGCACACGGAGCGAGGCGGTCAGACGTGAGCGAGTACGACAGGGCGGTCTCCCAGAACCGCGAGAACTGGGACCAGCGCGCCGACGTCCACGCGCGGTCGGCGATGTACGACGTCGACGGGCTGATCGCGGACCCCTCACGCCTCTCATCGGTCGTACGCAACGACCTCGCGGTCCTCGCACCCCACCTGGAGGGCGGCACGGTGGCGGGCAGGTCGCTGCTGCACCTGCAGTGCCACATCGGCACCGACACCGTCTGCTGGGCCCAACTGGGCGCCGTGGACGTCCACGGCCTGGACCTGTCGCCGAACTCGCTGGCCCACGCCCGGCGCATCGCCGACGCCGTCGGCGCGGACGTCACCTGGGTCGAGGGCGACGCGCGCACCGCCTCCCAGGTCATCGACCGCACGTTCGGGGTGGTCGTGACCAGCGCCGGGACGATCGTGTGGCTGCCCGAGCTGCGCTCGTGGGCCAGGTCGATCCACGACCTGCTGGAACCGGGCGGGGTGTTCGCGATCCGCGACGACCACCCGATCCTGGGGGCCATGGACTTCGAGCCGTGGCAGGTGAGCGGTGACTACCTCAGCGGCGGGGGCGCCAACGTCTACGACGACGCGGCCACCTACACCGACGGGCCCACGGACTCGATCACCCAGACCGTCAACCACGAGTGGCGCCACGACCTGGCGGAGGTGACGGGCGCGCTGCTGGAGGCCGGACTGGTCGTCGAGGCGCTCGGGGAGCACCCGTTCATGGACTGGCCCGCCTTTCCCGGCCTGGTGGAGTGCCCGCAGGGGTGGCGGCTGCCCGAGGGCGCCCCCAGGATCCCGCTGAACTTCTCGGTGGTCGCGCGCCGCCCGGAGTGACCTCCCACGCGAACTCTCCCGCCGGCGGCGGGAACAGGGCAACACGGTGACGGCGTGCGTACTCCTCCTCGCTCCCGTCGAAGAGCCCACGGTCTGGGGCGCACCCGCGCAACGCGGTGAGGGCGGATTCGACCGAGCCGCCGGTGGTCGCAGGTCGCTACCGGGAAAGAACGACCGCCGCGGGCTCAGGCGGTGGCCTCGGGTGCGATCCGCTCCAGTGCCCGCACGGCCGCCGTCACCGAGGGGTGCTCGCGCGAACCCCTGCGGGTACAGGTCACCAGCTTGCGCACCGGTGCGCGGGGGCCCTCCACGCGCACCCGGGTGACCGGCAGGGCGGGGGAGACGTCGGCCAGACGGGGCACCAGCGCCACCCCCAGGCCGTGCGCGACCAGGGTAGCCACCGAACTCCACGACCGCGCCTGGTGCGGCCCGTGGGGCGTGAAGCCCGCCGCGCCGCACGCCACCACGGCGTGCGCGCGACAGGTCGTGTCCGGCGGCGACAGAACCCAGGTCTCGGTGGCGACCTCCTCCAGCGGCACGCTCGCGCGCCCGGCGAGGCGGTGACCGTCGGCCACCAGAAGGTCGAGCACGTCGTCCAGCAGCGGCACCTGGTCGAAACGGGCGTCGGTGGGCGGCGGGGAGCCCGGCGCGACCTCGATGACGGTCAGGTCGATGTCGCCCCGGAAGAGCAGGTCCATGCACTCGCCGGGCTCGGCCTCCAGGAGTCGTACGTCCAGACGCGGGTGGTCGGCGCGCAGGGCGGCGGCCATCGGCACGAGCAGACTCGACAACGCGGTGGGGAAGGCCGCCACCCGCAGGGTTCCGGAGGGCTCGGTGCCCAGCCCGAGCATCTCGGTCTCGGCCTGCTCCCACCGCGCCTGGATGGCGTCGGCGTGCCCCAGCAGGCTGCGCGCGGCCGGGGTGAGCAGCACGCCCCGGCCGTTCGGCTCCAGGAGGGCGACGCCCAGCTCCCGTCCCAGCTGGCGGATCTGCTGGGAGGCGGCCGAGGGGGTGAAGTGCAGGGCCTCCGCCGCCGCGGTGACCGTGCCGTAGTGGGCGACGGCCCGCAGGATACGCAGGCGCCGAAGGTCGATCATGAAGGTGATTCTTCACGGTTCCCTTCACAGAATCAACCTGGACTTCAACAGTCCTGGGGGCGAAGCTGGTGGCGGAACCGAGGAGGAGGTGCACGATGAACGCTGTCTGCCCGCACTGCGGCTGGCCCGACGACCAGCCCTTCCGGGTCGTGTCCCGGCACACCACCGGCCGCGGCCTCACCGTGTGGGTGCGCTGCGCCTGCGGGTCGGTGCAGGTGCGCGAGATCAGCGCGGCGGGGACACGCGTCCTCTCACGCGGCCGTCCCGCGCCGGGTCCGGACCCCCGGGGATGCCGCGCCTGAGGCCGTCCACAGGACCCTGCGCGGGTGAGCGCCCTCGCCGGGGGAGGAGGCGTTCCCTCCTTTCCGGCGGAGCGGACGGGCGCCGCACGACGCGCCGGGCCCCGGCACGCCGGTCGTTCACGGGTCGGCCCGCCCGCTCTCCGGCGGCGCAGGCTCGGACGGCGCGGCGGCGCGCCCCAGCTCGGCCCTCAGCTCGCGGACCTGCTCGGTGAGTTCACGCAGCTGCCGCGCGGTGTCCTCGTCAAAGGTCCGCTCACGCGTCTCCTTGCTGTCATCCACGCGCTGGACCAGCCACGTGGACAGCGTTCCGGTGATGACGCCGAGCAGACCGATGCCCATGACGAAGAGGAAGGCGGCGATCAGGCGGCCCGTGCCGGTGACCGGGTACAGGTCCCCGTAGCCGACGGTGGACACCGTCACCAGCGACCACCAGAACGCGTCGGCGAGTGTGGTGATGTTGGCGTCCGGGGCGCCCTGCTCCGCGCGCAGGACGCTCACCGAGGCCATGACGAGCATGACGACGGTGATGCCCGCGGTGTACAGCAGTACGTGCCCGCGCAGGGACACCGACATGTGCCGGTGCAGCAGGGACACGACGGTCAGGAGCCGGACCAGGTGCAGGGGGCGCAGCACCGGCAGCACCACGATCAGCAGGTCCAGCAGGTTCTGTCGTACGAAGGTCCACCGGTCCGGTGACAGGTACAGGCGTACGGTGTAGTCGACGGCGAAGACGACCCACACGACCGCGATGAGCACCCCGCACAGCTCCACCCAGTACGGGGGCAGGTCGGGGTCTACGGCGGGCCAGGCGTAGGCGCCGATGAACACCAGGGCCGCGAACACCAGCGGCAGCTCGGTCGCGGAGCTCCAGCGCTTCAGACGGTCCGGGGGCCGGGGGGAGGAGGACGTGCTGTGCTGTTCCACGCTCCGATTCGACCAAACTCCGTTCGCCCAGGCCACGCCCGGGTGCCCTTCCGGCCAGCTCGGATCGTCCACAGGGCTGGTGCGCACATGGTGGCCGGTGAGTCGTCCGCGATACGGTTGTGGTCATGGACAACGCACCGACACGACCGTCCACGTCGGTTGAGGACTACGTGAAGGTCATCTACGACCTCCAGGAACGCGGCACCGGGCCGGTGACCATCTCCCGCATGGCCGAGCGCCTGTCGGTGTCCAATTCCTCGGTGTCGGGCATGCTGCGCAAACTCAGCGAACTGGGCCTGGTGGAGCACCGCCGCTACGGCGCGGTCAACCTCACCGAGCCCGGGACCAAGGCGGCCCTGTCGGTGCTGCGCCGCCACCGTCTGTTGGAGACCTACCTGGTCGCCGAGCTGGGCTACTCCTGGGACGAGGTGCACGACGAGGCCGAGATCCTCGAACACGTGGTCTCGGACAAGTTCGTCGACCGCATCGCCCACCACCTGGGCGATCCCGTGGTCGACCCGCACGGCGACCCCATCCCCACCCGCGACGGCCACATCGTCGAGCGCGAGAGCCTGCTGCTGTCAGAGGCGGAGAAGGGCGTCAGCGGCGTGATCGTGCGCGTCAACGACACCGACCCCGACCTGCTGCGCTACCTGGCCGACATCGAGATCGGCATCGGGATGCGCGTGGAGGTGGCCGAGCGCCGCCCCTACGCCGGGTCGATGCAGATCACCGTGGGCCGCGACGAGGGCGCCCCCGAGCGCTCCCAGGCCCTGGGCCTGGTGGCCGCCGAGGCACTGTGGATCAGCCCCGACGACCAGGGGTAGGAGCTTTCCGGAAACGCCGTCGCTACCCGAAGGATGTGGCTACCGTGGGTGACGAGAACGATCCGACGACCGGAGGCAGCGACATGCCCGTTTCCCCTGTGGCCGAACGCCAGTCCTCCACCGGATCCCGGTACGAGCCGCTGACCCCGCCTCCGGAGGGATTCACCGCCGACGACCTGGACAGCATCCCGGATCTTCCGCCGCACACCGAACTCATCGACGGAAGCCTGGTACTGGTGACCCCTCAACGCAACTTCCACACGGTCGTGCTCTCGGTCCTGGACACTCGCCTGTTCGAGCAGGCCCCCGACCGCCTGCGCGTGCGCAGGGAAATGACCCTCAAACTCGGTCCGCGGCAAAGGCCCGAGCCCGATCTCGTCCTGGTGCAGACCCAGGCGACCGGGGGGACGGAGCAGACCTGGTTCGCAGCCGAAGCGGTGGAACTCGTGGTCGAGGTGGTCTCTCCCGAATCGGAGCTGCGTGACCGTGAGCGCAAACCGCAGCTGTACGCCGAGGCCGGTATCCCCAACTTCTGGTTGATCGAGCAGGACCGGGGCGAAGCCGTGGTGTTCGCTCATGAGCTCGCTCCCACCGGCGGATACGCCAGGCCCACAGTTCATCGGCAGCGCCTCAAGACCTCCCGGCCCTTTCCCATCGACATCGACCTGACTGAGATCCAGCGCCGCTGAGCCGGTCGCCTCGACCCGGTCCGGGCGACGGGTGGCGCGCATCCGCCGCCCGGGCCCGCGTCGAGGCTCATCCCTCGACGCGCACGCCCGCCACGCCGTCCCCGATCACGAACCGCGCCCGGTCGCGGATGGGCGAGCCGGGCTCACTCACGCGGTCCACGACGCGGTAGTCGGCCGTCCACTCGGTGGGCGTGACGACGTTGCGCACGTAGCCCCGCTTGCGGTTGACGAACCTGATGTGGGGGTTCTCCCGCAGCTGCACCTCGTCGCCGGGGGCCTGCTCGGTACCGTCGCCGCCGCTGGTGACGGACGTGCCCACCAGCTCGGTGGCCACCGTCGGCGACTCGGGGGCGTCGAAGTCGGCCTTGACGTCGCACACGTAGTTGGCGTGCACGTCCCCGGTGATCACCACCCCGTTGCGCGTGCGCGCCAGCTGGTCGCGGACCTCGTCGCGGTCCACGAGGTAGTTGTCCCAGGCGTCGTTGCTGAAGTTGGTCGCCTCCCCCTCGGCGAAGTCGCGCTGGGAGAAGAACACCTGCTGGGCGAGCACGTTCCAGCGGGCCCGCGACGAGGACAGCCCCTCCCTCAGCCACCGTTTCTGCCCGGCGCCGAGCAGGGTGCGCGAGGGGTCGCCGCGCTCGGCGTCGGACACCTGCGGGTCGCGGTACTGGCGGGTGTCGAGCAGGTGCATGTCCACCAGGTCGCCGAAGACCAGTCTGCGGTAGAGCTGCATGTCGGGGCCGACCGGCGTCTGGGCGAAGCGCAGCGGCATGTGCTCGTAGTAGGCCTTCAGCGCCTGGGCGCGCCGACGCAGGAACTCCTCGGCCGGGACGTCCTCACCGTTGGAACGGTCGTCGGCCCAGTTGTTCTCCAGTTCGTGGTCGTCGAAGACCACCGCCCACGGGAAGGCGGCGTGCGCGGCCTGGAGGTTGGCGTCGCTCTTGTACTGGGCGTGCCGGACGCGGTACTCGGCCAGGGTGCGGGCCTCCCGGTCGGGGAGGTGGCCCCGGCCCAGGCTCCCCTGGCCGCCCGTCTCGTAGATGTAGTCGCCCAGGAAGGCGACCAGGTCCAGGTCCTCCTCGGCCAGGTGCGCGTGGGCGTTGTAGTGCCCGGCAGCGTAGCTCTGGCAGCTGGCGAACGCGAAGGAGAACCGGTCCGTGCGGATCCCGGGAGGCGGGGCGGTCTTGGTACGGCCGACCTGGCTGATCTCGGTGCCCACGCGGAACCGGTAGAAGTACTCGGCGCCGGGCCGCAGTCCCTGCGCCTCCACGTGCACCGAGTGGGCGGCGTCGGGGCCCGTCTCCACGGTGCCGGACGCGGAGAGGAGACCGAAGTCCTCGTCCTCCGACACCTGCCACTCGACCTCCACCCGCCGGTCGGGCATGCCGCCCAGTCCGTCCTCGGCGAAGGGGTTGGGGGCCAGGCGGGTCCAGAGCACGACACTGCTGTGGAAGGGGTCGCCGGAGGCGACGCCCAGGGTGAAGGGCTCGGCGATGCCGCCCGACCCGGCGGCGTCGGCGCGGACGGAGGCTTCGGCCCGGACGCCGGGACTCCAGGCGGTGCCCAGCGCGACGGCGCCCAGGGTGGCCGCGCCGCCGGCCAGGGCCTGGCGCCGGGTGGTGCTGCTGACGGTCGTGGCGGGGAGGGGAACGGGGGCGGGGGTGCGGGGGGTTCCCGGCATGGACGGTCTCCTGATCGGGTCGCGGGGGAACCCGACCCCGTGTCGGGCCGGGCGGGGGACCGTGCTCTATCCGGCCATGGCGGACGGAACGTCCCAACCATCGGTTGGTGAACGTTGGACCCCTTAGGGTGACTAACAGGTGACGGTCCGTTGCGGTGCAGGTCAGGCCCGCAACACGCCGGAGGGCCGGAAAACTCGTCGCGCCGCCCGCAGACTGCGGTCCGCCCGCGCGCCGGAAACCGAATCCGAACGAACACTTCGGATATACGAACTATGATGGTGTCTCAGGAGACCCTCCAGACACCCGAGGAGCCAGCATGCGCATCACCGTCCTGGGCGCCACCGGAGGCACCGGGCGCCACGTCGTGGACCAGGCCCTGGACGCGGGGCACCGGGTCACGGCCCTGGTCCGCGATCCGGCGCGGCTGCCCGTCGCCCACGAGCGACTGGAGACGGTCCGGATGCCCGCCCCCGAACCCGACCGGTTGCGCTCCCTGCTCTCCGCGACGGACGCGGTGGTCTCTGCGCTGGCCGCGAGCGCCAAGGGCGGTTTTCCCTCCACCACCTGGATCGACGCGGTGCTGAGCGCGCTGGAGGGCGATCGCGCCACACGCCTGGCCGTGGTCAGCGCCTCACCCGTCGGTCCGAGGGAACCGGGCGAACCGCTGCCGCAGCGGCTGCTCATGCCGCTGATCGGCAGGCTCTTCCGCGACGTCTACCTCGACCTGGGGCGGACGGAGGCCGCCCTGGAGGACAGCGGCGCCGCCTGGACCGTCGTGCGCCCGCCCCAGCTGACCGACACCCCGGCCACGGGGGAGTACCGCCTGCTCCTGGACCGCAACGTGCCCTCCGGTTACCGGATCTCGCGCGCGGACCTGGCACACGCGCTGCTGCGGGTCCTGGACGACCCGGCCACCGTGCGCCGGGCCGTCGGCGTCGCCGACTGACCCCCGAACGGCCACGTCACACCCCCGGTAGCATCGGCGCATGGATCAGGGGGCGGGCCGGGAAGAGGCCGACGAGACACGCGTGCCGGACCGCGAACTGGTGGAGGGGGCGCTGCGCTTCGTGCCCCTCATCGAGACCTACTACCGCCGTGCCCACGCCGAGATGCCCGCCGGACTGCGGCGGCTGTTCACCGACCACCACCTCACCGCCCGGCACGGCGCGGTGCTGTCCCAGCTCGTCCACGGCCAGGAACTCGGGATGGGCGAGCTCTCCTCACGTCTGGGGGTGGGCCCCTCCACCGTCAGCGAACTGGTCGGCGACCTGACCCGGGTGGGGCTGGTGACGCGCCGCGAGGACCCTGCCAACCGGCGGCGCGCCCTGATATCGCTGGCCGACGAGCACCTCGACCTCATGCGCGCGTTCGTGGCCAGCCGGGCCCAATCCCTGCTGCGGACCTTCGACCGGCTCTCGCCGGAGCAGCGGGAGGGGTTCGCCGCCGGACTGGAGGCCTGGGCCCGCGAGCTGCACGGGATCTGACCCGCACCCCTCCGGCGGGGGCTCCGGATGCTCACGTGCGGTCGTAGGTCAGGACGACCATGCCGCCGGAGAGGGCCCGGGTCCCCGTGAGCGTGAAGTGCGTGGGGGAGAACCCGGCCCGGAACAGGGGGACACCGTCCCCCGCGACGACCGGGTAGAGCTTGATGACCAGGGAGTCGATCTCCGGCAGCAGGGCGCCGGCGAGACGGCCTCCACCCATGAGGTAGACGTCCCCGTCCTCTCCGCCCTCCTGGGACTTCAGCTCGCGGATCCGGTCGACCGCGTCGGAGGAGATGACCTCCACCTCCGGGTCGGAGCTGACGAGGCCCTCCGACACGACGTACTGCCGCAGGTGGGCGTGGGGGCTGGTGATGCCCAGCTCCAGAGCGGGTTCGTAGGTGGCCCGCCCCTGCACGCCGACGGCGAAGTTCGGGTTGGGCACGTCCACGCCCAGCTGTCGCCGCACGTGCGTGGGCAGGGTGTCGGGATAGTGCTCGACGATGTGGTCGACGACGTCCCGGGTCACCGGCATGAAGTCGATCTGGCCCTCGGGTCCGGCGATGTAGCCGTCGATGGACATACCGACGTAGTACACGAGCTTGCGCATACGCGTTCCTCCTGGTTCCAGCGGGGCGGTCGGGGTGGTGGTCAGCGGACACCGCCCGGCTTGGGCAGCGGCCTGGCGCGCCGCACCGAACGGGGCTTGGGGCGCTCGTCGCGGTACCTGCGCCGGGGCTGGGGCTGGGGAGGAGCGAAGGGCGGGAGGGCCTTCGGGCGGACCCCGGCGGACGGCGCGGCGGTCAGGTCCAGGCGGAGGGAATCGGCACGCATGGGGTTTCCTCTCAAATTTGCTCGCTTCGTAGTACTCTGCTTGGAGTGGTAAGAACATAGTACTACGCTCGAAGTGGTGTCAACTTCGTTCTGAGGAGAGATCTGACATGAGGCAGAATCCGGCACGCCGGGCGGCCCTGCTCGACGCGGCCATCGAGGTGCTCGCCCGCGAGGGCGCGCGAGGACTGACCTTCCGGGCCGTGGACACCGAGGCGGCCGTCCCCAACGGCACGGCGTCCAACTACTTCAGCAACCGCGACGACCTGCTCACCCAGGTCGGCCACCGCTTCTACGAGCGGTTGGACCCCGACAGCAACGTGATCGCCGCGGCCCAGGCGGGACCGCGCGACCGCGACAGGGTCGCCGAGCTGATGCACGAGGTGGTGGGGCGCCTCACTGACTTCCCCTCGGGCTACCTGGCCCTGCTGGAACTGCGCCTGGAGGCCACCCGGCGACCGGAGCTGCGCCAGCTGCTCACCGAACGCGTCCGCGCCGACATGGACGCCAACATCGCCTTCCACACCGAGTCCGGCATGCCCGGCGACGCGACCACCGTCGTCCTGCTCCACCTGGCGCTGAACTGGCTCATCCTGGAGCGGCTCACCCTGCCCGAGCTCTTCTCCCAGGACCGGTTCCACGACCTGGTGACCGACGTGGTCGAGCGCATCGTCCCCGGCCCCGGCCGCGCGGACTGACGGCTGCGCGCGGGGCCGCGGACACGGGCGCTCCGGCCCGCGCGGCGGCCCCGCGCCCTCGGCACGGCGTCCGTGGCCGGGTTGTCCACACCCCCTGTCGCGGCGGCTGGCGCCCCCCTATCCTGGAGGCATGTTCCAGCGACATTAAGTCCCCAGCCGGTCCTCGGTCCGAGCACGCGGTCCACCCCGGGCGGTCCCCGCCCCGGTGCCCGTCTCCGCTCGACCGAAAGACCTCCATGACCACTCTGTCCCCGCGTGCCCACGGCACGCGTGCATCCCGTCTGACCCGACCCCTGTACGCCTACGCGGCCCTGGGGGAGTTCGTCCTCCTCTACCCGCTGTACGCGCTGCTGTTCGACGAGACCGGCCTGACCGTCGCCCAGATCAGCTCCCTGTTCGTGCTCTGGTCACTGTCCTCGGTCCTCGCGTCCGTACCCGCCGGGGCCTGGGCCGACGTGGTGCCGAGGCGCTACCTGCTGGCCGCCGCGCCGCTCCTGGCCGCGTGCGCGTTCGTGCTGTGGCTGCTGTGGCCCGGCTACTGGACCTTCGCACTCGGCTTCGTCCTGTGGGGTGCGGGCGGCGCCCTGTCCTCGGGCGCCCTCGAAGCCCTCGTCTACACCGAACTCGCCCGCCGCGACGCGTCCGACCGCTACGCCCGGGTCATGGGCGTGACCCGGGCCCTGGACGTGGCCGCCGTCGGCGCCGCCACCCTGCTGGCCATCCCCGTCATGGCCCACGGCGGCTACGCGGCGGTCGGCGCGGCCAGCGTCACCGCCTGCGTACTGTGCGCCCTGGCGGCCCTGGCCCTGCCCGAGCACCGCGCCGCCACGGGCGGCTCCGTGTCCGCTGACGCCGCCGCGACGTCCGAGGACACGGAGGCGCAGACGGAGGAGGAGGGGCCCTCCGGTTACCTGGACGCCCTGCGCGGCGGGCTGGCCGAGGCCCGCTCCAGCCGACGGGTGCGCGGCGCGATCGTGCTGGTGGTCGCGGTGACCGCGTTCTGGGAGATGCTGGACGAGTACGTCCCCCTGCTCGTCGCCGAGTCCGGCGTCCCCACCGCCACCGTCCCCGTGGCTGTCCTGGTGGTGTGGGTCTTCGTGCCCCTGGGCGGGCTGCTGGCCGGTCCCGCCTCCCGGCTGCCGGTGCGGGTCCTGGCCGTCCTGGTGGGCCTGGCAGCGCCCGCCATCGCCGCCGGAGCCCTGCTGGGCGGCCCGGCGGGATGGGTGCTGATCGGCGTGGGCTTCGGCCTCTGCCAGACCGCGGGCGTGGTCGCCGACGCCCGCCTCCAGGACCGCATCACCGGGTCCAGCCGGGCCACCGTCACCTCCCTGGCCGGGCTGGGCACCGACGCCCTCACCACGGCCTCCTACCTGCTGTACGCGGGGGTCTTCGCGATGACCGGGCACGCCCTGGCGTTCGCCCTGTTCGCGGCGCCCTACCTGGTGGCGGCGCTCGTCCTGGGCCGCGGCGGGCGCGGGACCCGTGCGGCCCGTCGGTCCGGCCGGTCCCCTGACCGGAAGGAGGCGGCAGACCGCTGAATCCCGTCCGAACCCGACGGCGTCCGCGTGCGTCTCCTCTGTAGTCGGGCGCTCCGCGTCCGACACCGCCTGACGGGCGCACGCCCGCCACGCCGTACCGCGCCCGAGGACGGCGGGCCGCGGTACCCGCGGGCCGTAGGTGTCGAGGGACCACCTACGGCCCGACCGTGCCCCGTCTCTGGGGGACCCTCGGTGGCCAGGGCTCTTGCACGCCTGAATAGCATCGGTTCCTGTGGCACATCAGACGACGAACACGGCAAGCAGTGACGGCTCGGGCATCGCCTCCGTGCGCGGCATCAACGTCACCTACACCGACCGCGGGGCCGGGTACCCCACCCTCCTGATCCACGGTCACCCCTTCGACCGCACCATGTGGGAACCCCAGGTCAGGGCTCTGGCGGGACGCGGTTACCGGGTGATCGCCCCCGACCTGCGCGGGTACGGGAACAGCACCGTCGTCCCCGGGACTACCAACATGGACACCTTCGCCCGCGACCTGGACGCGCTCCTGGACCACCTGGGCCTGGACGTGGTGAGCGTGGTGGGGCTGTCGATGGGCGGCCAGATCGCCCTGGAGCTGTACCGGCTCTTCCCCGACCGCGTCGACTCGCTGACCCTGGCCGCCACCAACCCCAGCGCCGAGACCGAACGGGGCAGGGCCGCCCGCGTGGCGCTGGCCGAGCGGCTGCGCGCCGAGGGCATGCGCGGCTACGGCGACGAGATGCTCGTGGGCATGATGACCGCCGACAACGTGCGCGAACTGCCCGCGGTGGCCGACCACGTGCGCGCGATGATGTACGCGGCCCCGCCCGAGGGCGCGGCGGCCGCCCTGCTGGGCCGCGCCAGGCGCCAGGACTACGCGCCCCTGCTGCGCCGGGTGTCCGCGCCGACCCTGCTGGTGGGGGGCCAGCACGACGTGTTCACCCCGCCCGGTCTCACCGAGTCCATGCACGTGCTGGTGCCGGACTCGGTCGTCGAGATCATCGAGGGCGCCGGGCACCTGCCCAACCTGGAGCGGCCCGAGCGGTTCAACGAGGTGCTGCGCCGGTTCCTGGACCGCTGCCGGACCCGCGTCTAGGACCACCGCGGTCGGTCCCGCCGGTGGCCGTCAGGCACAGAGCCCGCGGACACCGGCGGTCAGCGGCCCCGCGCCGTGGGGCGCGGGGGCGCGTGGCGCTCTCAGACGCGCTCGACGGGCAGCCACAGTTCGGCCTCGGCGGTGGCGCCGTCCTCGGTGTAGGAGACCCTCAGGATCTCCGGCCCCTCGGTGGCCCGGTAGGCCGTGTTGGCGGGGAACCACTGGCCGAAGGCGTCCGCCCACATGTGCTGCAATCCCTCGGGGCACTCCGCCACGGGCACCGACTTCGGAAAGACCACCCAGGTACCGCTCGGCACCTCCAGTGTCTCCATGCCCTCCGCGCCCCGCGCGGAGGTCGCCGCGGCCTCGTAGTAGTCGATCCGGCTCCCCTCCTCACGATCGGGGGACAGGGCTGCGGTGACACCCAGGACACCGCGTGGTTCCTGGTCGGAGAGCTCCGCGACGCGCGCTCGGACCTCCTTGTCCAGGCTCCTGACGAACTCCTCCAAGGCGTGGTTGCGGCCCTCGTGGACGATCGGTACCCGTGCCTTGGGACCCACGAGGCGGAAGGCCTCCTTGTCCACGATCCGGTAGCGCATGGTGGTACTCCCTTCTACGGTCAGGCGGAAGGACATCCGCGGTTGGGAGGCGAGCACCGCACCGGTCCTGCGGGCCTCGCCCGGCCCCACGCCGTGCATGGCGCGAAACGCCCGGGCGAAGGCCTCGGCCGACCCGTAACCGTGGCGCACCGCGATGTCGAGCAGGCTCTCGCCGCCCCCGAGCACCTCGGCCCCCGCGAGCGTGAGCCTGCGCCGGCGCACGTACTCCGACAGGGGCATCCCCGCCAGCACCGAGAACAGGCGGCGCAGGTGGTGCTCGGAGGTGAGCGCGATCCGCGCCATCTCCGCCACGTCCACCGGCGCTCCGGTGTCCTCCTCGACCTTCTCCAAGGCCCGGTTGAGCCGGTCCAGCATGGTGCCCTCCTCCTTCTTGGCCCCACCCACGTTAGGGAGGCCTGTCCCCTCCGCACCCGACAGTTGGGGACCCTCTCCTGTGCGTTCACCCATGCCTGTCCACCCATGTCTTCCGGTCCTTCGGGTAGGGGACCCGTCCAAGGACAGGAAATCCTTGGGCAAGAAGCGCGTCTGCGCCGACGTGGCGTGACCCGAGGCAAGCATCATGGGCCCGAGGATGGCCCGCAGACCGACCCCGAGAAGGAGGTGGGCGGGGCGGGGACACACGCCCCGCGGACACATGGACCTGGGTTTTCTGCGACCTCTGTACGAGAGCGACGCTCCGGTCGCCTCGGTGCACCTGGACACCAGCCGCGACAGGACCGACGCCGGCAAGGAACTCGAACTGCGCTGGCGCCACCTGCGGGACGAGCTCTCCTCGCTGGGCACCGACAAGGCCACCCTCGACGTGTTGGAACAGGCGGTCAGGGACGGCTCCTCCCGGGCCTTCGGCAGCCACGGCCACTCCCTGTTCGCCTCCGAGGGGCGCCTGCTCGGCGCGTACACGCTCTCCGAACCGCCCGCGCAGAGCCGCGCCCTGCGCATGCCGGTTCCCGACCCCCTTCCCGTGGTCGTCGACCGGGGGCGCTACCTGCCCTACGTCCTGGTCGCGCTGGACCGGGTCAACGCCAAGGTGTTCTCCTACACCGGCCAGCCCTCCAGCGGACCGGCCTCCGAGAAGGACTTCTCCGGTGCCGACCTGCGCAACATCGACCCGATGGGCCGGGGCGGGCCCGGAGTCCTGAGCGGGTACAACGGCCGCTTCGACGGCAAGCACTACCCCATGGAGACCTGGCGGGAGAACACCGCCCGGATCGCCCAGCAGGTGCGCGAGGCCGTCGCCGAGGTGGACGCCAAGGTCATCTTCGTCGGCGGTGACGAGGAGGCCATCGCCTACCTGCGCGACAACCTGGGCGAGCGCAAGCTGAGCATCCCGATCAGGCTGGTACCCGGAGGGCGGGGCGGACCCGACGCCGAGGAGCGCCTGCACGAGGCCGCGGCGGAGGCGCTGCGCGACTTCGTCATCGACGGCCACGACGACATCATCGCCGACTACCACCAGAAGCTCGCCAACGACCAGGCGGTGCGCGGCACCGAGCCCACCCTGCCGATGCTGTCGGAGGCGCGGGTGCGCACCCTGCTGCTGGGCGCCGACCGTGACGGCGAACCCGAGCTGTGGGGCTCGCCCGGAGAGCCGGTGCTGGTGTCGAAGGACCCGGCTGACCTGGACGACCCCGACTCGGCGTTCCGGGCCCCGGCCAGCGCGCTGATGCTGCGTTCGGCGATGGCGGCCGACGCCGGTTTCGGCGAGGTACTCGACCACGGTCACACCAGTGCGGAGAACGGCGCGATCCTGCGCTTTCCCACGTCGCCGAACGAGAGGGTCTGACCGACCGCCACGCGGCCGCCCGCGTCCCTCCCGGGGCGCGGGCGGCCGCCTTGTGCGGTACCGGCGGGGGCCGGTCCTCCTCTCCGGCGCGGAAGCGGAAAGCGCGCGCCGGTCAGGGGCCGGTGGTCATCCCCAGCAGGGCCAGCAGTTCGGCCTCGGTGACCAGGTCGATGCGCTGGCCGCGCTCGCGGTAGGTCTCGGCCCGCAGGTGCTTGGCGGTCTTGCCGGGGCCGCCGTGCCCCCCGAGGACGAGCACGTCGGTCTTCTTGGTGACGTTCTTGGCGGGCCGCCCGCCCGCCTCGGCCACGCGCCGCCACACCTCGGGCTTGTCCATGGACTCCAGGTCGCCGGAGACGCACACGGTGCGCCCGTACAGCGGCCCGGTGGGGTCGGCGTCCGGGGAGGGCTCTGGCAGCGGCGTCTGGGCGTCGCGCTGCCACCGGCCGAACCGGTCCTCGGGCGCGGCGGGTACGGCGGGCGCGGCGAACAGGGCGGGCTCGGATACGGCGGCGGCCGGGACCGAGACGGGCACCGCGCTCCCGGCCGAGGCCTCCACCCGGCGCAGGTCCATCCGCGCGGCGCGGGCCAGGTCGGCCAGCGACGGGGTGCCGTAGCGCTCCATGGCGGCGATCACGATGCGCGCGGCGGCCTCGGCGTCGGCGTCGGCGCGGTGGTGGTGCGTCACCCGGTGCCCGATGTGGGCGCACACGGTCGGCAGCTTGTGGTCGGGCAGCCCGCCCCAGGTGCGCCGGGACAGCGCCAGCGTGCACGCGTACTCCCACGCCGGGTGGGACAGCCCGGTGTGCCCGCAGGCCTGGCGCAGCACCCCCATGTCGAAGGCGGCGTTGTGCGCCACCAGGGGGCTGCCGTCGGCGAACTCCACGATGCGCGCGTGCGCCTGTTCCCAGGAGGGGGCGTCGGCGACGTCGGCCGCGGTGATGCCGTGCACGGCGATGTTGTGGCGGGAGAAGAAGTCCACCTGCCTAGGCGGCCGGATCAGCGTGGTGTACCGGTCCACGACCGCGCCGTCGCGCACCCGCACCAGGCCGACCGCGCACGCGCTGCCGCGGTCGTGGTTGGCGGTCTCGAAGTCGATCGCGGTCCAGGTCCGGGACACCGCGCACCTCCTGCAAACGGGGAACGGACCGAGGCTATCCGGGCCCGGACGCCTTCGGGGACGAAACGGCCCCACCGGTCCGGCGCCGACGCCTCGGCCCCGCCCTGAGGAAAACCCACTCCCGCTTTGGCGCGCACCGCACCCGACCTGGCGGTACGCACCATGGCCCGGCCGGGGTCCCCTTTCCTAGCGTGGTCACCGCCGCACGAACGACGAGACGAGGACCGCACTTGATCACCCTGAGGGGACTGCTTTCGTGACGGCCACCGTCGGTACCCTTCTGACGCACCCGGTGATCGGTTTCGTTGTGGTGCAGACCCCCAGTCCTTCAAAGGCGGGGTGAGCCGCCCCCGCCACGATGTCGTAGGGCGTGGCTACGGTGTGTGTTGGTTCGAGGGGAGGTGTGCACACTGTGTTGACGGGGTTTCGGTACCGGCTCGCGCTCACTGACGAGCAGGCCGAGTTGTGTCAGGTCTATGGCGATATCTGTCGGGCGGTGTGGAACACCGGCCTGGACCAGCGGCGTGAGGCCGTGTCCCGTTGGCAGCGCGGCCAGCGCCTGCCCTACTGCGGCTACCACCTCCAGGCCCGTGAACTGGCCGAGGCCAAGACCGAGGAGACCTGGCTGAAGGCCGCCCCCTCCCACATCCTCCAGCAGACCCTTCGCGACCTGGACCGAGCCTGCAAGGACCACGGCACGTTCAAGGTGCGATGGCGTGCCAAGGACCGGTGGAAGCCCTCCTTCCGCTTCCCCGACGGCACACGGATGAGCATCGAACGCCTGAGCCGCAGGTGGGGACGCATCAAGCTGCCCAAACTGGGATGGGTGCGCTTTCGCTGGTCGCGCGCACCCCGAGGCACGGTCCGCTCGGCCACCGTCTCCCGCGACGGTGCCCACTGGTACGTGTCGCTGCTGTGCGAGGACGGCCAGGCCACTCCGGAGGAGCATGAGCGCCCCGACAGCGCGGTGGGTGTGGATCGGGGTGTGGTGGTGGCGGTGGCCACCAGCGATGGAGACCTGCTCGACCGTACCTTCCAAACCCGGAAAGAACGCGAGCGCGAACAGCGTCTGCGCCGACGCCTGTGCCGCCAACGCCGGGGGTCGAACAACCGGGCCAAGACGAAGGCCGCCCAGACCGCGCACACGCTGTGTGCCAAGAACGCGGTCGTGGTGCTGGAAAAGCTCCAAACCAAGAACAGGACGGCTTCCGCGAAAGGCACCGTTGAGGCGCCGGGCGTCAACGTGCGCCAGAAGGCGGGGTTGAACCGGGCGATCCTGGCCAAAGGGTGGCACGGCCTCAAGCTCGCCTGTCAGAACGCGGCCCGGCGCACCGGGAGTCGGATCGTGGAGGTTGATCCCGCGTACACGTCCCAGACCTGTCACTCGTGCGGATACGTCGCGGTGGAGAACCGAGAGAGCCAATCGGTCTTTCGCTGCGGCAGGTGCGGGCACACAGCTCATGCGGACGTCAACGCGGCCCAGAACATTCTCACGCGCGGATGGACTAACCCTTCGGGGTGAACCGTGCCAGCCTGCCGAGACCTCTGGGATGCCATGTCGATGAAGCAGGAACCAGCTGCGGCCGCGAGGCGCGCAGCACCGACCGCCCCACCAAGGGGCGGTCGGAATCTCCCTCGTTCACGAGGAAGAGGAAGTCAAGTTGTTGCTGATGGGCAGTGAGGTGGGCCTCTACCTCGCCGGGCGCATGCCGTTCTTCGCCGGGATCTCCTTCGTGGACAGCGCCTTCGTGATCGGGCGGTTCGACCACGCGCTCACGCCCGCCGCGGGCGGTGCGGTGCTCGTGTGCTGGACCGCGGCGAGCCTGACGGCGGGCGCCCTGGTGCTCCGGCTCAGGGACGCCTGAAGCGGCGGGTGCGGACGGTCGGACGGGAAGAGGGAGGAGGGCGGATGCCCGAGTGGGTCGGGGACGGGGACGGCCCCCGCGCCTGGGCGCGGGCGGCGGCCGCGCCGCTGGCACGGGCCGGGCGCGAGCTGACGGGCACCCTGCTGGGGCTGTGCACCGCCGCGCTCACACTGGTGTGGGTCCTCGCGGCGGCCGCGGCACTGGTGTGCGCCCCGTTCCTGCCCTCCAGGGCCCGGCCCCGGTTCCGGGGCGCGGTGACCCGGTGGGCGGTGCGTCTGGGCGACGCGGATCTGGCACGCCTGGCCCGGTGGACGGGAGGCGGCACCGTAGACCCGCGACCCGAAGCCGCCCCGCGCGTGGCCTATCTGCTGCTGCGCCTTCCGGTGGCGCTGGTGTGCGGCTACCTGGCGCCCACGGCGCTGCTGCTGGTGGCGGTCTTCGTCGGCGGGGCCGCACTGGAGCTGTTCACCGGAAGCGGCACCAACGTTCCCGTGCTGATGCCCGGTGCGAGGATGCACGTCTCCAGTATCAACGTGGGCCTGCTCATGGGTCTGCTCGTCCTGGCGGCGACGTGGCTGGTGGTGGCGCTGGCCTCGGCCGTCGACCGCGCCCTGGCCCGTCGCCTGGTGGGCCCCAGCGACGAGGACCTGCTGCACCGGCGCATCGACGAGCTGACCTCCACCCGGTCGGGCATCGTGCGGGCGGTGGACGAGGAGCGGCGGCGCATCGAACGCGACCTGCACGACGGGGTCCAGCAGCGCGTGGTGGCGCTGGCCATGCTGCTGGGACGGGCCCAGCGCGGCCACGACCCCGAACGCGCGGCGCGGCTGGTCCGCCAGGCGCACACCGAGACCCGGGTGCTGCTGGACGAGCTGCGGGAGGTGGCCTGGCGGGTCTACCCCACCGCCCTGGACACCTTGGGCCTGGAGTCCGCGCTGACCGAGGTGGCCGAACGCAGCCCGCTGCCGGTGGAGGTGCGCGCGGACCTGTCGTCCCCGCCGCCCCGCGAACTGGCCACGGCGGTGTACTTCGTGGCGCGCGAGGCCATCACCAACGCCGTCAAGCACGCCGGGGCCGGGGCGGTGATCGTGCACCTGGACGACGCCGACGGCGCCCTGGACCTGCGGGTGCTCGACGACGGGCGCGGCGGCGCCGACCCGGCGGGCGGCGGACTGACCGGCCTGGCCAGGCGGGTGCGGGCCCTGGACGGCACACTGGCGGTACACAGTCCCCGGGGCGGTCCGACCACGGTACGCGCCGTGCTGCCCCTGACCACGATACGGAGCCCCCATGCGCCTGGTGATCGCTGACGACTCGGTCCTGCTCAGGGAGGGCCTGGTGCGGTTGTTGGAGGAGGAGGGGCACGAGGTGGCGGCGGCGGTCGGCGACGCCGACGCACTGCTGGCCGCGGTCGCCGAGCACGCGCCCGACGCCGCCGTGGTGGACGTGCGGATGCCGCCCACCCACACCGACGAGGGGCTGCGGGCGGCGCTGCGCATCCGCGCCGAGCATGAGGGGGTCGCGGTGCTGGTGCTGTCGCAGTACGTGGAACAGCGTTACGCCGCCGAACTGCTGGCCGGGGCCTCGGGCAGGGTCGGCTACCTGCTCAAGGACCGGGTGTCGGAGGTGGGGGAGTTCCTGGAGGCCCTGGAGCGGGTGCGCGCGGGCGGGGCGGCCTTCGATCCGGAGGTGGTGCGCCAGCTGCTGGCGCGCACCACCCACACCGACCCGCTGTCGCGGCTCACCCCGCGCGAACGCGACGTGCTGGAGCACATGGCGCAGGGGCTGAGCAACACCTCGGTAGCCGAGCGGCTGCACGTGTCGCTGAGCGCGGTGGAGAAGCACGTCAACGCGATCTTCGACAAGCTGGGGCTGGGGCACGCCTCCGGCTACAGCCGCCGGGTGCTGGCGGTGCTGCGCTACCTGGACAGCTGAGCGCGGCCGCGGCGGGGTTCGGTCGGTACAGGCCGAAAAGGGGCACACGTAACGCGAGATCCTTCGGGTGCCGGTGAGGGGCGCCGTTTTCCGCAGCCGGTCTCGCTCACCCGCTTGCGCACGGCCTGCTTGTAAACCTATAGTTTACATGTGCAAGAAAAATTGACAGAGGCGCTGCGTGTCCTGAAGGCGCGCACGGAAGCGTTCCTCGCCGCGCGCGTCCTGACGAGGGACGACGACTGGGCCGACTCGCTGGGGCGTGCCGTGAGCATGCGTGCGGCCGCCGACGACGTCGTGCGCGCCGTCGTGGGGCAGGCGCGCCAGGACGGCGTCACGTGGCAGGTCATCGGTGACGCGCTCGGCGTGAGCAGGCAGGCGGCGTTTCAGCGCTACGGCAAACCGATCGATCCCAGAACAGGAGAACCCATGAACACCACACCGCTCCCCGGCGCCGCTGAACTGGCCGCCTCGGTGATCGAGGACCTCGCGTCCGGGCGATGGTCGCACGTCACCGAGCGGTTCGATCCGGCCATGCGCGACGGCCTGTCGCAGGACGCGCTCGCGGCCGCGTGGGCGCAGATCATCGGTCTGGCGGGAGCCTTCGAGGAGCGTGGAGAGCCGGAGGCCGCCCGTGCCGGCGACGTGACGGTCACGAACACGCCGCTCTCGTTCGAGGCGGGCGACTACACGGCACGCATCGCGTTCCGCGACGACCACACCGTGGCCGGTCTGCACATCCTCGAAGGGAAGCCGTCGTGACCGACGAGTCCCCCAACGTGTCGAGGACGGCCACGACCCGAGGCGGATCCCGTGTGAGCGGCCGCGACCTGCGCTCCATCGGCGTGTTCACCGCCCTGGCGTTCGCACTCGCCTGGCTCGTCGCGCTCCCGCTCTGGTTCGGCGGCGGACTCGCCAGCCCCTGGTTCCCGCTCGTGGCCACCGCCATGATGATGACCCCCGCGATCGCCGCCCTCGTCGTCGTGTTCCTCGTGGAGCGGCCGAGGCAGAAGGCGTGGACGCTCGGACTGTGGCCGTTGAGGCCGGCCCGGAGACTACTCGGCTACGCGGCGCTGGGGGTCGTCGTGCCCATCGCGCTCGTTTTGGCGGCGCTCCCGGTCGGCGCGCTGTTGGGGGTCTATCCGGCCGACTTCGCCGGCCTCTCCGGGTTCCAGCAGGCCCTCGCCGGGCAGGCGGGCGACGCCGGAGCGGCCGAGATCCCGCTCCCGGTCGGCGCGCTGATCGCCATCCAGCTCGCCGCACTGCCCGTGGCGGCGTTCGTCAACCTCATCCCGGCGCTGGGCGAGGAACTCGGGTGGCGGGGGTGGCTGCTCCCGAGACTGATGCCGCTCGGCACGCTCCCAGCCCTGCTGGTCTCGGGCGTGATCTGGGGCCTCTGGCACGCCCCGCTCATCCTCCTCGGGTACAACTACCCAGACGCGCCGGGCTGGCTCGGCCTGACCGCGATGGTCGCCATGTGCGTTCTGGTCGGCGCGGTCTTCGGCTGGCTGCGGCTGCGGTCGGGGTCCGTGTGGCCCGCGGCCCTCGCGCACGCCGCGTTCAACGGGGCGGGCGGGACCTACCTCCTCTTCGTGAAGGCGGGCGAGCACGTCGACACCACGCAGGCCACGGTCCTGGGCTGGAGCGGGTGGATCGTGCCGCTCGCGCTCGTCGTGGTCCTGATCGCCACGGGACAGTTCTCCTCCGCGAAGCACCCGTCCACCCCGCCGCCCAGGAAGGGGCCCGCCTCCGAAGACGGGGCGACCGAACGAGTGAGCGGCCAGTAGGCACAGCGAACGCCGCGTCCTTCGAGAACGGGCGTGGTGGCGCTGTCCTTCGAACACCGGCCCTTCGCACGGCCCGCTCCCGGGGGTCCGAAGCCGAGGCGGACCGGTACCGGCTCAGGCCGGGACGAAGGACTCCATGGCGGCGGTGCGCTGGGCGTCCTGGGCGGCCCACGAGGCGTCGGTGGAGGCCCAGGCCAGCGTGTAGTACACCCCGGGTGCCGCCGCGATGTTGCGGGTCAGCACGCGGCGCGTCTCGCCGGCCTCGTCCTGCCAGGTGAACTCCCACTCGGCGGCCGAGTGGAAGCCGGTGTCGCCGGTGACGTCCGTGATCCGCACCCGCTCGTAGCCCGGCAGCCGCCCCGAGTCGTACACGCCCTGCTCCTGGTCCAGGACGTGCTGGTACTCGTCGTCGGTGGGGTGCTCGGCCATGTCGATCTGGAGGTAGCTGGCGTCGGCGGGGGACTCGTAGAAGACGCTGCTGCCGTCCACTCGGCGGATCCAGCCCTCGGGGGTCCGCAGACCGAAGCCCTCGGGGTCCTCGGTCCAGGTCGTCCCGGGCACGGGGTCGCCGTCGGCGCCGCCCTCCTGGGGCGCCCCGGTCTCCTCGGGGGCGCCCTCCTCGTTTCCGTCCCCGGTCCCGGCCTCCTGCTCGCCGGCGCCGGGGTCGGAGGGCTCCTCGGAGCCCGGGTCCCCGGTCCCCGCCCCTGAGGCCGCCACACTGGTGTCGGAGTCCCACGGGTCGAGTACCACCACCAGCGCCGCCACCGCGACCAGCGAGGCCAGGCCCAGGGTGAGCACCACCATCGGCCAGGACAGCCGCCCGCCCCGCTGCGGCCCCGGCGCCGTCGTGACCGTCGTCTGGGTCGGGAACGCCGCGGGGGCCTGCGGAACCGGCCCCGGGGTCCCGGGCCGCACGGGCACCGGTCCCGGGGGGACCTCACGCGTGGGGGCGGTCCCCGGCCGCGTCGGCACGGACACGGTCGTGGCCGAGGGCGCGGTGAAGGCCGTGGCGGCGGCGCTTCCCTCCGCGGCCAGCAGCGCCCGGCAGCGGTCGGCGTCGATCCGCCCGGCCGGGTCCTTCACCAGCAGGCCCCGCACCGCCTGGGCCAGCGGGCCCCGGCCCAGGACGTCGGGCGGCTCCTCGGAGGTGACGGCGTGCAGCGTCGCGGGGATGCCCTCGCGGCGGAAGGGGGAGTTGCCGGTGGCCGCGCAGTACAGGGTCGCGCCCAGCGACCACAGGTCGCTCGCGGGGGTCGCCGGGCTCATCGCCAGCCGCTCGGGGGCCAGGTAGGCGGGAGAGCCCATCACCCCGGCCGTCTGGGTGACGGAGGAGGTGTCGGCGATGGTGGCGATGCCGAAGTCGGTGAGCACCACCCGCCCGCTGTCGGTGACCATGACGTTCTCGGGTTTGACGTCGCGGTGCGTGATCCCCTGCGCGTGCGCGGTGGTCAGCGCGCTGAGCAGGGCGAGCCCCCACTGGGCGGTCACGCGGGCGCCGCGCGGGCCCTCCTGGCGGACCAGCGCGTGCAGGGAGCGCCCGCTGAGGAACTCCATGACGATCCACGGGCGACCGTCGTCCTGGACGATGTCGTGCACGGTGACGATGTTGGGGTGTCCGCCCATCGCGGTGGCCTGCGCCTCGCGCCGGGCCCTGGCGGCCATCCGGTCGCGCTCGTGGTCGTCCAGGCCCGGCCCCAGGAGGATCTCCTTGACCGCGACGACGCGGTTGAGCTCGCTGTCGTGGGCCCGCCAGACCCGGCCCATCCCGCCCCGGCCGATCTCGGCCAGCAGCTGGTAACGGCCACGCAGTGTGCGGTGCGGCTCGGCCCCCATCGGACTCCCTTGCGGTGCGGGCCGTCGTGACCCCATGGACGTCGAAAAGCCCGCAGGGACAGCGGTTTTCCATGCGAGCGGAGCGACCATAGTACTGAGGTACGGCGGTGCTCCGGCCTGGTGGGAGCCCCGTCCCTGGTCAGCCCGCCGCGCCCGAGCCCCGGGGCCGGTGCGGCCGCGGCGCGGCGTCCCCGGGGGCGCGGAACGGTCAGTCCAGCTCGGCGAGTTTGCGCTCCAGCACCTCCCGCTCGCGCTCGTTGCCACACCGGCGCACGGCCAGCTCCAGTTCGCTGCGCGCCTCACCGGTGCGTCCCAGGCGCACGAGCAGTTCCCCGCGCACGCTCGGAAGCAGGTGGGAGTCCGCCAGCGCCCCGGCCGCCGCCAACTCGTCCACGACCCGCAGCGCCGCGGCCGGCCCCCGGGACATGGAGACCGCCACCGCCCGGTTGAGGTCCACCACCGGGGAGGGCGCCAGTCGGCCGAGCGCCTCGTAGAGCAGCACGATCCGCTCCCAGTCCGTCTCCTCCACCGAGGGGGCGAGCGCGTGGCACTCGGCGATCGCGGCCTGGAGGCCGTAGGCGCCCAGCCCCCGACCGGCCCTCCCCGCGCGGGCCAGGGCGGCCCGCCCCCGGCGGATCGCGGCGCGGTCCCAGCGGCGCCGGTCCTGGTGCTCCAGCAGCACCGGCCGCCCGTCCGCCCCGGTGCGGGCGGGGAAGCGCGCCGCGGTCAGCTCCAGCAGCGCCAGCAGGCCGTGGACCTCGGGTGGTCGGGGACCAGCCGGGCCAGCACCCGGGCCAGGCGCTGGGCCTCACCCGCGAGGTCGAGCCGGAGCAGGTCGCCGCCGGAGCTGGCCGAGGAGCCCTCGGTGAAGATCAGGTAGACCACGTTGAGCACCGAGCCGAGCCGCTGGGCCCGCTCCTGGGCCGGGGGCACCTCGAAGGGCACCCTGGCCGCCCCGAGGGTCTTCTTGGCCCGGGTGATCCGGGCCTGCACGGTGGCGGTCGGCACCAGGAACGCCCTGGCGATCTCGTCGCTGGTCAGACCGCCGACCACGCGCAGGGTGAGCGCCACCCTGGCCTCCCGCGACAGCACGGGGTGGCAGGCGGTGAACATGAGCGCGAGCACGTCGTCGTCGATCCGGTCCGGATCCCACAGCACGTCCTCGGCCTCCCGGGCGGGGTCGGCGGGCGTGCTGCCCGAGGCGGCGCCGCCCTCGCCCAGGTCACGGGCGAGGACGGCGTACCTGTCGTCCAGGGCGGAACGCCGGCGGAAGGCGTCGATCGCGCGGCGGCGGCCGACGGTGAGCAGCCACCCCGCGGGGTTGCGGGGCACGCCCTCGCGCGGCCAGGTCACCAGCGCCTCGGCCAGCGCCTCCTGTCCCAGGTCCTCGGCCAGCGCGAAGTCGCCGGTGTAGCGCGCGAGCGCGCCGACGATCCGCGCCGAGTCGATCCGCCAGACGGCGGCTACGGCCTCGCGGCCGGTGGGGTCAGCCATCTCCGGTCGGTCCGCTCAGAGCTGGCCGGTGGCCTCGCGCCACGACCGCTCCTTCTGGATCCACTCGTTGTCCTGCGGGAACTCGTCGATCGTGGTGACCCGGCGGATCTCGGTCTTGAAACCGGGACCGGTCATCGGCGACCGCTTGGCCCACTCCACGGCCTCCTCCTTGGAGGCCACGCTGAGGATGTAGAACCCGCCGAACAGCTCCTTGGTCTCGCCGTAGGGGCCGTCGGTGACCACTGGCGGCTCGGAGGAGTAGTCGACGACCACGCCCTCGGCGGCGTCGTCGAGGCCCTCCGCGGCGACCAGCACCCCGGCGTTGATCATCTCCTCGTTGTACCGGCCGACGGTCGCGAGCATCTCGTCGAAGTCGATCTCGCCCATCCCCGCGAAGGCCTCGTCGGTGGCGCGCATGATCAGCATGTACTTCATGGCTCTGTCTCCCTGGATGCCGCGGGCCCCTTCTCGGGCCCTTTCACCCCTAGGTCGAACGGGGGGTGCCGCGGATCGACACGTCCGCCGATCTTTTTCCGAGGAATTCTGACAGAGCCCGGATCCGCCTGCGGAGCGACGCCCCGCCGCCCCGGGCCGATCGTTCCCCGGGGGCTGGTGCCCGGCTCAGGACGTGCCGGTGAGTCTGCCCATGACGCCGTACACCTGCTGTGGGGTCAGCGGGACCCGGGAACTGGAACACGTACACCACGCGCGACCGCGCCGAGCGGTTCCACCCCGGGTCGCCGGCTCCGCGGGCCGCGGTGTAGCACCCGGACGCGCGTCGCCGCCCCGCGGCCCGCCTACCGGGCCAGGAGGTCGCGCAGCGCCCCGACCACCTCGGCCGGGGCCTCCTCGGCCATGAAGTGACCACAGGTCACCGTGCTGTGGTGCAGGTCGGGCGCCCAGGCCCGCCACACCGCGGCGGCGTCGTAGCCCAGCGCCGCACCCCAGTCCTGCTGGAGTACCGACACCGGCATGGCCAGGCGCCGCCCGGCCGCGCGGTCGGCCTCGTCGTGCTCGACGTCGATCCCGGCCGAGGCCCGGTAGTCGGCCACGATCGAGGTCACGGCATCGCGGGAGGCCCTCAGGTAGGCGGCGCGCACCTCGGCGGGGATCGCCTCGGGGTCGCGTGTCCAGATGTCCAGGAAGTGCCCGAAGAACGCGTCCGGGCTGGCGCCGATCAGCTGCTCGGGAAGGCCGGGCAGCTGTGCCATGAGGTACAGGTGGAAGCCCACCGCGGCCGAGGCCCCGCGCATCACCTCCCACATGTCCAGGGTCGGCAGCACGTCGAGCGAGGCCAGGTGGGTGACGGCCTCGGGGTGGTCCAGCCCCGCGCGGATCGCGACCAGGGCGCCCCGGTCGTGGCCCGCCAGGGCGAAGCGTTCGTGGCCCAGGGCGCGGGCCAGGGCGACGACGTCGGTGGCCATCGTGCGCTTGGCGTAGGCGTTCCCGTCCGTGTCGGCGGGTTTGTCGCTGTCGCCGTAGCCGCGCAGGTCCGGGCAGATGACGGTGTGGTCGGCGGCCAGGTCGGCCGCGACGTGGCGCCACATCAGGTGGGTCTGGGGAAAGCCGTGCAGCAGCACGAGGGGGCTGCCCGACCCGCCGACGGCGGCGTTGAGCGCCACGCCCTCGGCGACGGGCACGCGCTGGTAGTCGAATCCCTGGATCCTCGGTTCCACGGTGGTCTCCTCCGGTGGTTCGAAGTCGGGTCCCCGGCGGTCGCCGGGGAACTCGGTCGTCCACGAGCCTGCCGGGCGTCGATGAGCAGCCGATGAGCAACGGCTGAGCAGGGGCGTCGGCGGCCCCGGCCGGTGCGGACGGCCGGATAGATTTGCTCCCATGACGGGGGAGGCGACGGCGGCGACGGCGGTGTTCTTCCGCGTGCTGGGCCCCCTGGAGGCCGTCGGCGCGCACGGACCGCTCGCTCTCAAGGGGCCGCGGCACCGCGCGGTCCTGGCCCGGCTCCTGGTCGCCGAGGGCCGCGCCGTGCCCGTCGACCGCCTCGTGGACGACCTGTGGGAGACACCCACCGAGGGCTCCGTGGCGGCGGTGCGCACCTTCGTCTCCGCGCTGCGCCGGTCCCTGGAGCCGGACCGGCCCGCGCGGCGGCCCGCCCGGCTGCTGGTGACCGCGCCGCCGGGCTACGCGCTGCGGGCCGGCCCCGACGCGGTCGACGCCCGGTGCTTCGCAGCGGCCGTTGCCCGCGGCGGCGCGCTGCTCGCCGAGGACCGGCCCGGTGCGGCGCTGGACGGGCTGGAGGAGGCCCTCGGGTGGTGGCGGGGGCCCGCCTACGCCGAGTTCACCGCCTACCCCTGGGCGCGGGCCGAGGCCGACCGGCTGGAGGGGCTGCGGCTGCTGGCGGTGGAGCGGCACGCCGAGGCGCTCCTGGCGCTGGGCCGGGCGGGCGACGCCGTGCCCGCCCTGGAGACCCATGCCCTGGCCCACCCCCTGCGTGAGAACGCCTGGCGGCAGTGGGCGCTGGCCCTGTACCGCTCCGGCCGCCAGGGCGACGCGCTGGCCGTGCTGCGCCGGGCCCGCCGGACCCTGGCGGACGAGTTGGGGGTGGACCCCGGCCCCGGACTGCGGCGCCTGGAGGCCGACGTCCTGGCCCAGGCGCCCCACCTCACCCCGCGTGCCGCCACCACGGTTCCGGCACGGGCGGAGAGCGCGCCCGAACGCGTTCGGCGGCCCTTCGTGGGCCGGGCCCGGGAGCTGGAACTGCTGGCGGAGGCCGCGGCCTCCGCCGCGCCGCACGCTCCGGCCCGGGTCGCGCTGGTCTCCGGTGACGCCGGGGCGGGCAAGACGGTCCTGGCCGAGGAGCTCGCGCGGCGGCTGGCCGGGCGCGGGTGGACCACGGCCTGGGGGCGCGGCCCCGAGCACGAGGGTGCGCCCGCGGTCTGGCCCTGGACGCAGATCGCCGCCGTGCTGGCGGCGTCCGCGAACACCGAACATGACACCACGGGTACCACAGCGCCCAGCAGCACCACTGCTCCGGACCGGGACGACGACACCACAGCGCCGGGGACCACCAGCACGGACCCCGCGGCGGCCCGGTTCGGCGTCCTGCGCCGGGCCTTCCGCCTCCTCGCCTCGGCCTCGCGGCGCGGCCCCGTCCTCCTGGTCTTCGACGACCTGCACCGGGCGGCGGAGGAGACCCTGGAGCTGTTCACCTTCCTGGCCGCCGAACCGCTCCCCGGGCCGGTGCTGCTCGTGGGGACCTACCGGACCGGCGAGGTCCTCCCCGCGCTGACCGCGGCCCTGGCCCGGCTCGCCCCCGGCGAACCGGCCCGTGCCTACCTGGGCGGGCTGAGCGAGGAGGCGACCGACGCACTCGTCCGGGCCCTGGTCGGCCACGACGTCGGCAGGCGGGCCCTGCGCACCGTCCACCGGCGCAGCGGCGGCAACCCCTTCTTCGTCCGTGAGCTGGCCCGGCTGCTGTCCGACGGGGACGGCGCCGCGCTCGACACGGTCCCCGCCGGGGTGCGCGACGTCATCCGCCACCGCCTGGACTCCCTGACGCCCGGGGCCCGGACCCTGCTGCGGCAGGCCGCCGTGATCGGCCGCGACGTCGACCCCGACGTCCTGTCGGCCCTGTCCCCGGACGGGGGCGCCCTGCTCGACGCCCTGGACGAGGCGCTGGACGCGGGCTTCCTCACCGACCGCGCGGAACCGGACGAGCCCGACGGCGCCCCCGGCCTGCGCTTCGCGCACGTGCTGGTGCGCGACACCCTCTACCAGGACCTCTCCCGACCGCGCCGGGCGCACTGGCACACGGCGGTGGCCGAGGCCGTCGAGGCGCTGCACCCCGACCGGGCCGACGTGCTCGCCCACCACTTCGGCCGTGCGGGCACCCGTGCCGCTGCCGCCCGGGCCGCACACCACGCGCGCGCCGCGGCCCTGCGGGCAGAGGAGCGCTTCGCCCCGCACGAGGCGGCCCGGCTGTGGCGTGAGGCCGTCGCCGCCCACGACCGCTCCGGTCAGGAGCGGGTCCGTGAACGTCTGGAGGCGGTCATGGGCATGGTGCGGGCGCTGGCCGTCACCGGTCGTCTGGAGGAGGCCCGCCGCCACCGCGCCCGGGCGGTCGCCGCGGCCGAGGGACTGGGCGACGTGGAGCTGACGGCGCAGGTCATCACCGCCTTCGACGTGCCAGCCCTGTGGCCGCGCAACGACGACGAGGCGCTGGCCCGCCAGGTGGCCGGAGCCGCCGAGCGCACCCTGGCCGCCCTGCCCGAGGACCGTCGGGAGCAGCGCGCCCGCCTGCTGTGCGCCCTGGCCCTGGAACTGCGCGGGACCGCCACCGGACGGGGGCCGGACGCCGCCCGCCAGGCCGAGGAGTCCGCCCGCGGGCTCGGCGACCCGGCTCTGCTGTGCCTGGCGCTCAACGCCCGCTTCATGCAGTCCTTCCAGGACGCGGGGCGGGCCCCGCGCCGCGTGGAGATCGGTGCGGAGCTGGTCGATCTGGCCTCCCGTCACGGCCTGGTGACCTTCGAGGTGCTCGGCCACCTCGTCCTGGTCCAGGCGTACTCCGCGCTCGCCGACTTCGGCGCCGCCGACGCCCACGCGGTCAGCGCCGACCGGCTGGGCTCGCGCCACGGGATTCCGCTGGTGGGGGTGTTCACCCGGTGGTACGAGGCGCTGCGCACGGCCGTGCGGGGATCCGCCGAGGAGGCCGAGGCCGCCTACCGGGCCGCGAGCGTGCGGCTCGCCGACACCGGCATGCCGGGGGTGGAACAGGGCGTCCTGCCCCTGGCGCTGCTGTGCCTGCGCCTCCAGGGCGACGAGCCCGTACCGGTGGACCCGCGCCAGGACTGGGGGCCCTACCTCGCCTGGGCCGACGCCCTGGCCTCCCCGGAGTCCGCGCCCCCGCCGCCCGACGCGCCGCCCGGCCTGCTCAGGGAGGTTCTGACCTGCCTGGCCGCCCGGGCCGCCACCGCCGTCGGCGACCGCTCCGCGATGGAGCGCGCCCACCGCCTGCTCTCACCCGCCGCGGGGGAGCTGGCCGGTGCGGGCAGCGGCCTGGTGACCCTGGGGCCGGTCGCGTACCAGCTCGGCGACCTCGACCGCGCGCTCGGGTGCCGGGAGCGGGCCGCGGAGCACTACCGGCTGGCCCTGCGCGTGGCCGCCGGGGCCGGGTCGCCGCGCTGGAGCGCCGCGGCCCGGGCGGCCCTGGCCGACCTGGAGACTGAGCAGCGCGCTCGTCAGTGATCGGTCGGACGGCCCGACGCGGTCGCGTGTCCGTGCCCTCCGTCCGGGTAGCGAGGTCCACGGGGCCCGCCGCGCCGGTGCGTCGGCTCCGACCACACGGGTGGCGCGGCGCCCAGGGTGCGGGATCCGGGTCCCCGGCCGATGACCCGCGATCGCGACGCGCACGCCGCGATGTGTAGTTTGGCCCTGTTGTGATAAAAAGTTAGGCGTGCCGAACTTTCAAGATGAGGCTTCTTCACATTCCTGGTCGGCGAGGCTCCCCGCCGCCTCCCTCGCCCTTGTCCTGGGCCTGACCGCCTGCTCCTCCTCCGCCGGACAGGAGCGCGACGACGGACGGCTCCTGGTCCTGACCACGTTCACCGTTCTGGCGGACATGGCACGCAACGTCGCCGACGGGCGCGTGGAGGTCGCCTCGCTCACCCGGCCCGGAGCCGAGATCCACGGCTACGAACCCACCCCCGACGACCTCGTCCGCGGCCAGGACGCCGACCTGATCCTGGAGAACGGGCTCGGTCTGGAGGCCTGGTTCAGCCAGTTCACCGAACGCGTGCAGGCCCCCACCGCCGTGCTCAGCGACGGCGTCGAGACCATCCCCGTCTCCGCGGGGGAGTACGAGGGCCAGCCCAACCCCCACGCCTGGATGTCCCCCGACAACGCCCCCGTCTACGTCGACAACATCCGCGACGCCCTCACCGAACTCGACCCCGGGGGCGAGCAGGTCTACGCCGAGGCGGCCGAGGCCTACAAGGACGAGATCAGCGAGGTCGGCGACTACCTGGAGGACGAACTCGCCGGGGTCCCCGACAGCTCCCGGGCCCTGGTCACCTGTGAGGGCGCCTTCTCCTACCTGGCACGCGACGCTGGACTGACCGAGATGTACCTGTGGCCGGTCAACGCCGAGACCCAGGGCACCCCCCGGCAGACCGCCGCCGTCACCGAGTTCGTCCGCGACAACCAGGTGCCCGCCGTCTTCTGCGAGAGCACCGTCAACGACGGCTCCCAGCGCTCGGTGGCGCGCGAGACCGGCGCCGCCATGGGCCGGACCCTCTACGTCGACTCCCTGTCCGAGGAGGGCGGCCCCGTCCCCACCTACCTGGACCTGCTGCGCCACGACGCCGAGGCCATCGTGGCCGGGCTGCGGGGGGAGGATCGGTGAACGCCGCCATCGAGGTCACCGACGCCACCGTCCGCTACGGCGACGTCCTGGCACTGGACGGCGTGAGCCTGTCCGTGGCCCCCGGCCGCGTCTGCGGCCTGCTGGGCACCAACGGGTCGGGCAAGTCCACCCTGTTCAAGACCGTGCTCGGCCTCGTCCCGACCGACGGGGGTCGGGTGCGGATCCTCGGACACACCGGGGCCGCCGCCCGCCGCCGCGGGCTGGTGGGCTACGTGCCCCAGTCCGAGCAGGTCGACTGGGCCTTCCCGGTACGCGTGCGCGACGTGGTGATGATGGGCCGCTACGGGCGCATGGGACAGCGGCGACGCCCCCGCCCCGCCGACCGGGAGGCGGTCGAGCACGCCCTGGACCGCACCCACCTGGGCGACCTGGCCGACCGCCAGATCGGCGCGCTCTCCGGCGGCCAGCGCAAACGCGCCTTCGTGGCCCGCGCCATCGCCCAAGGCGCCGACGTGCTCCTGCTCGACGAGCCCTTCGCCGGGATCGACAAGCGCTCGGAGGGGCGCATCACCGAACTGCTGCTGCAACTGCGCGGCGAGGGCCACACCCTGCTGGTTTCCACCCACGACCTGGCCCAGGTGCCCGCCCTGTGCGACGAGGCGGTGCTGCTCCAGCGGCGCGTCGTCGCGCACGGCGCCC
This sequence comes from Nocardiopsis alborubida, assembly GCF_012396365.1. GTDB lineage: Bacteria > Actinomycetota > Actinomycetes > Streptosporangiales > Streptosporangiaceae > Nocardiopsis > Nocardiopsis alborubida. The sequence goes on from NZ_JAAXPG010000007.1 coordinate 197,358, forward strand.
CCGAGGAGGTCCTGCGCCCGGAGACCCTCATGGAGGCCTTCGGGATCCACACCGACGAGGAGGGAACGGCATGGACGCGCTGACCGCGGTCGCGGAGTGGTTCACGGTGCCCCTGGGCTTCGACTTCGTCCGCCGCGCCCTGCTGGTCAGCGTGGTCGCCGGGGTGGCGTGCGCCGTCCTGTCGTGCTGGATGACGCTGGTGGGCTGGTCGCTGATGGGCGACGCCGTCTCCCACGCCGTCCTGCCCGGGGTGGTGCTGTCCTACCTGTTCGGTCTGCCCTTCGCCGTGGGCGCGCTGGTCTTCGGCGCCGGGTCGGTCGCCCTGATCGGGGTGGTCAACCGCACCTCCCGGGTCAAGGAGGACGCCGTCATCGGCGTGGTCTTCACGGCCATGTTCGCCCTGGGCCTGGTCCTGGTCTCGCGCGTGCCCAGCCAGACCGACCTGGGGCACATCCTGTTCGGCAACGTGCTGGGGGTGTCCGACACCGACATCTGGCAGGTGCTCGTCCTGGCCGGGGTGGTGCTGGCGGTGGTCTGGTACAAGCACCGCGACCTGACCCTGTACGCCTTCGACCCGGTGCACGCGCACGCGGTGGGCATCAACCCCCGGCTGCTGGAGACCCTGCTGCTGGGACTGCTGTCGGTCACGGTGGTGGTGGCCCTCCAGGCGGTGGGGATCATCCTGGTCGTGGCCATGGTCATCGTCCCCGGGGCGACCGCCTACCTGCTCACCGACCGCTTCGAGCGGATGCTGGTCATCTCCGCGGCGGTGGCCGCGGCGGCGGCCGCGGCGGGGGTGTTCCTCAGCTTCCACCTGAACGTGTCCACCGGCGGGGCGATCGTGCTGGCCCAGTCGGCGGCCTTCACCCTGGCCTACCTGTTCTCGCCCCGCCAGGGCGTGCTGCGGCGGCGCCGCGCCGCACGGGGGACCGGGGCCCGCGCGGACGGCCGTGGGCGGACCCGCCCCGCGAAGGAACCGTCCTAGCTCCACCGCCGCCGACGGGCGCGGCCCGCCGCGTCGCCGCTAGGGGCGCCGCACGTCGATGACGTACTTCCCGCGGACGCCGCCCGCCTCCAGTCTGCGGTGGGCCTCCGCGATGTCGGCCATCGGGAGGACCGTGTCGACCATGGGGCGGATCCTCCCCTCCTCGACGGCCCGGGTGAGTTCGGCGATGCGCTCCGCCGACGGGTTGTTGCTGAAGAGCTTGGTCCGGCCGGGCCGCACGGCGGCCCGGAGCCCGGTGCCGAGCAGGGATCTGAGGACGCGGTCCGGGTCGAAGGCGAGCGCGACCATGCGCCCGCGCCGGTGCAGCCGCGCCTGGTAGGCGCCGAGGTCGGTGCCGACCAGGTCGACGATGACGTCGAAGCGGCCGAGGTCCTGCGGCCGGGTCGTGCGGTAGTCCAGGGCCTCGTCGGCGCCGAGTCCCCGGATCCAGTCGAGGTTGCGGGCCCCGGCGAGGGCGGTGACCTCGGCGCCGAGCGCCTTGCCCAGCTGCACCGCGACGTTGCCGACGCCTCCGGTGGCGCCGCGGACCAGGAGCCGTTCACCGGGCGCGAGGCGGGCCTTGTCCGTCAGCGCGGTCAGGGCGGTGGTGCCCGCCCCCGGAAGGGCGGCGGCCTCCAGGAGGCCGAGGTTCCCGGGCGCGCTGGCGAGCCGCCGCTCGGGGACGACGACGTGGTCGGCGACGGACCCGAAGACGAAGTGCGGCATGAGCCCCCACACCGCGTCCCCCGCCCGCCAGGCGCGCACTCCGGCGCCCACGGACGCGACGCGGCCCGTGAAGTCGACGCCCACGCTCCGGGGGAACCGTGCGCGGGTGACCCCGCGCATCCTGCCCGAGCGGAAGGCGAGCTCAGCCGCGTCCACGCTCGCGGCGTGCACCTCGACGAGCACCTCGCCCTCTCCCGGGCTCGGCGTGGGCACCTCGTCGACGCGCAACACCTCGGGCGGGCCGAATCGGTCGTACCGCACAGCGCGCATGGTCGTTCTCCCCGGTCTCTCGACAAGAAAGTGGGGTGGCCCCCCACTTCGTTCCGCTAAGATAACCGGAGAGGAGCCCCACTTAGCAAGCGCAGGAGGTCACGGTGGTCGAGAGCGCGGTGCGGAAGCCCTTGCGCGCCGACGCCCGGCGCAACTACGAACGCATCGTCGCCAGGGCCGAGGAGGCGTTCGCGGCCCACGGCGTCGATGCCTCGCTGGAGGAGATCGCCCGCCGGGCCGGGGTGGGATCGGCGACCCTGCACCGGCACTTCCCCTCCCGCCGACGCCTGCTGGAGGCGGTCTTCCACGACCGCGTCGAAGCGCTCTGCGCGAGGGCGCGGGAGCACGCCCGCACCAGCGGGCCCGGACCCGCCCTCTTCGCCTGGCTGCGGGACCTCAACGCCTACGCCGAGTCCAGCCGCGGTCTGGCCGCCTCGCTGCTGCGGGACGGCCGCGACGCCGACCTGCTGGAGCGCGACGGCGGCTGCGCGGCGACGATCACCGTCGCGGCCGGTGAACTCCTGGAGCACGCCCGTCGGGCACGGGCGGTGCGCCCCGATGTGCGCGCCGAGGACCTGGTCGCGCTCGTCAGCGCCATCTCGCTCGCCACCGAGGACCACCCCGACGAAGCGCAGGCGGGCCGCCTGCTGGACATCGCGATCGCGGGCGTGCGCCCACGGGAGGACGAGCCCGCGGCCACGACCCGCGGAACTCCCTGAGGCCGGAGCCGGCCGCGGTTCCGGCCCCGCCCCGATACGGGGACGGTACGAGGCCTGTTCGGAGGCGGTGCCCCTCGCCGGGCGCGCGGACCCGGAAGGACACCGGTCGGCTGCCGACCGGGCACGGGCATGAACAGGAACGGCGCGGCGGCACGGGGGAGTGGTCCGTGCCGCCGCGCCCGAGGGGGCCTGGCCGGGGTCAGCCGCGGCCCGCCTCCACCGGGGTGTGGTCCTTACGCGCGGCCCGCCGGGCGCGCAGTCGGCCGACGGCCACGATCAGGCCGATCGTCAGCAGCAGCCCGTAGATGCCCAGGGTGATCCCGCTGTCCACGAGCACCGACACCTCGCCCTGCCCCACGGCCAGGGCGCGGCGCAGCTCCGTCTCGGCCACCGGTCCGAGGACGACCGCGATCAGCACCGGGGCCAGCGGGATGTCGAAGCGACGCATCAGCAGAGCCACCAGGCCCAGGATCAGCATCAGCCACAGGTCCACCATGGAGGACGCGGCCGCGTACACGCCCAGGGACGAGAACACGGCGATCCCGGCGTACATGTACGGCTTGGGGACCAGCAGCAGCTTCGCCCACAGCGGCGCGAAGGGCAGGTTCAGGATGAGCAGCATGACGCTGCCGATGAACAGGCTGGCCAGCAGCGCCCAGACCAGGTCGCCGTCGCGCTCGAACAGCAGCGGACCGGGCTGCATGCCGTACTGCTGGAACGCGGCCAGCATGATCGCGGCGGTCGCCGACGTGGGCAGGCCCAGACCCAGCAGGGTGCCCATCGCGGTTCCGGCGGTGGCGCTGGCGGCCGCCTCCGGCGCGGCCACGCCCTCGATGGCGCCGTTGCCGAACTCGTCCTCGCCCTTGCCGCGCCGGGCCCGCCGCGCGGCGAGCTTGCGCTCGCTGCCGAAGGCCAGGAAGGTCGGGATCTCCGATCCACCGGCCGGGATGGACCCGAACGGCAGACCGAACAGGGTTCCGCGCATCCAGGCCGGAAGGGTGCGCCGCAGGTCGCGTCGGCTCAGCCAGGGAGTGCCGGTGCGCCGCAGGCCGCCGCTGGCCGCGTCGCCCGCGTGGGCGGTGGCGGCCACGTGCAGCACCTCGCCGATCGCCAGCAGCGCCACGGTCACCGTGATGATGCTGAAGCCCTCGAAGAGCTGGGGCACACCCAGGGTGAAGCGCTCGGCGCCGCTGAGGCCGTCGATGCCCACCATCGAGATGGCCAGGCCGATACCCAGGGCGATCAGGCCGCGCACGGCCGAGTCCGAGACCACCGCGGAGGTGGCCACGAACGCGAAGACGGTGAGCGCGAAGTACTCGGCGGGGCCGAACTGCAGCGCCAGCTGCACGATGACCGGTGAGAAGAACGCCACCAGAGCCGTGGACACGATCGCGCCGATGAACGCGCCGATCGCCGCCGTGGCCAGCGCCTGCGGTGCCCGCCCGCGCTTGGCCATCTTGTGGCCCTCGATGGCGGTGGCGATGGCCGAGGCCTGCCCCGGCGTGTTCATCAGGATGGCGGCGGTGGAGTCACCGAACAGCCCGCCGTAGTACACACCGGCGAACATGATGAACGCGCCGGTGGGGTCGAGGTGGAAGGTGATCGGCAGCAGGAGCGCGACGGCCATGGAGGAGCCCAGGCCGGGTACCACGCCCACGGCCGTGCCGAGCATGACGCCCAGCAGCGCCAGGAAGAGGTACTCGGGGCTCAGCGCGTTGGCGAACCCCGCCATGAGGTTGGTGAGAACGTCCATTTAGAAGATGCCCCCGAGGATTCCGGCCGGCAGGTTCAGGCCCAGACCGGCGACGAAGGCGAGCTGGATGACGGAGGAGAACACCAGCGACAGCACGGCGTCGAACAGGTACCGGCGGCTGCCCAGGGCGTAGGCCACGCCGAAGAACAGCAGCGCCGCGGACAGCAGCCAGCCCACCGGCTGGAGCAGCAGGATGAACACCGTCAGCGAGGCGACGACGATCCCCAGGCAGCGCCAGTCGATGCGCACGGGCCCCGCCTCACCGGCCGGGGCGCTCCCGTCGGTGTCGGCGGTGGCGGCGTCGGCGTTCTCCCCGGTGGCCGGCGCCTCGGCGGTGCGGGCCGGGCGCAGGAGGACCTGCACGGCCAGGGCGGTGCCCGTGACGCCCATGAAGATCGCGACCAGGGTGGGGAAGAAGCGCGGACCGGGCGGTTCGGTGCCCGGCGGCACCGGCATGGCGGCGGTCTGCACGGCGATGAACCCGGCGATGCCCAGCACCAGGGCGGCGACCAGTAGCTCGGACCTGCCCCGCCACCAGGAGGGGCGGGGCGGCGGGGCGGCGGGCTCCGTCGCCCGGGTGGGGGTGGTGGCGTCGGTACTCAAGACAGGCCCAGTTCCTCGGTGATGGTGGTGATGCGCTCGGTCTCCAGGGCGAGGAACTCCTCGAACTCCTCGCCGGTCTGGAAGGTGTCGTCCCAGCGGTTGCGCTCCAGGGTCTGCGTCCACTCGGGGGTGTCGTGCATCTCGGTGACGATCGCGGTCAGCTCGGCGCGCTCCTCCTCGGTGATGCCGGCCGGGGCCACGAACCCCCGCCAGTTGGGCAGGACCGCGTCGATGTCCTGCTCGGCCAGGGTGGGGACGTCGATGCCCTCGACGCGCTCGTGCGCGGAGACGCCCAGGGCGCGCACGTTGCCCGCCTCGATCTGGTCGCTGAACTCGTTGTAGCCGCTGATGCCGACGTCGACACTGCCCGACAGCAGCGAGGTCAGCGCCTCACCGCCGCCGGAGAAGGCGATGTAGTTGACGTCCTGGGGGTCGACGCCGACGTCGGAGGCGACCAGCCCGGCCAGCAGGTGGTCGGTGCCGCCCAGGGATCCGCCGCCGATCGCCATCCCGCCCGGGTCCTCGCGCCAGGCCTCGGCCAGGTCGCCCATGTCCTGGTACGGGGAGTCGTCGGGGACCACGACCACCTCGTAGTCGTCGGCCAGCCGGGCGATGGGGGTGACGTCCTGCAGGTCGTGCGAGGAGTTGTTGACGATGATGCTGCCGATCATGACCGTGCCGGTCACCATCAGCATGTTGGCCCGGCCCTCCTGGCGGACCGCCTGGGCCAGGCCGATGGTGCCGCCCGCGCCGGGAACGTTGACCACCTGGTTGTTGGCGACGATCTCCCCCTCGCGGAAGGCGTTCTGCGCCTCGCGCCCCACCAGGTCCCAGCCGCCGCCGGGCGCGGCGGGCACGATCGTGGTCAGTCGGCTGCGTACGGCCTCGGCGCCGTCGCCGCCGGTTGACGAGGCGTTGACCGCCGCGGCGCCGATGACGACGGCCGCGGCGACCGCGCCGCCGACGCGCAGAATGCGCTGGATACTCATGGGGTGGCTCTCTCCGTTGCTGCCGGTCCGCGGTGCGGGCGGGCGCTCGCGGGCCGACGGACCGCCCGAGGCGGGAGCGTGGCGGCCGTTACACCGCTCCGTGGCGCCGGTCGCATCCGCACCGGTTTCGAGAGCATGACCCACGGTTTGCCGGCCGGTAAATCTTCTGGTCGTTTTGAACACAGAGATTGTTGTGGTCGCCCGGTTTCCGGGAGCGCGGCCGCCGACCGAGGATGGACAACCACCCTGTCCCGCTCGCGGCGTGCGCAATAGCCTCGTCTCACCCGACGGGAAACGGCCGGTCAACGGCCTGGGGCGGGCGCGGACCGGGAGCCGAGGGGGTTCCCGGTCACACGGGTTCCGCGCACTCCCGGCGGCGGAACCGGCAGGTCCGCGCGGTCCCGGAGGGCGTGACGCACCCGCGACCGACGAAGGACGGCCATGACGCTCCTGCTCGCCCACATCAGTGACCTGCACCTGGACGGGACCGACCGCACCACCGGGCGCGCCGCCCGGACCGTGGAGTACCTGCGCGGCCTCGCCCAGGCACCGGACGCGCTCCTGGTCACCGGCGACATCGCCGACCACGCCAGCGCCGAGGAGTACCGCGAGGCGGCCCGGCTGCTGGACCTGCCCTTCCCGGTGCTGGTCTGCCCCGGAAACCACGACGACCGCGAGCGGATGCGCGGGTCGCTGCTGGGGCAGGAGCCGTCCGCCGCACCGTTCAACCAGGTGTACGAGGTGGGCGGTGCGGCGGTGCTGGCCTGCGACTCGACGCTTCCGGGCAAGGACGGCGGCCACCTGGACACGGCCACCCTGGTGTGGATCAACGAGACGCTGGGCGCCCTGCCCGACGACCGGCCCGCCCTGCTGGCCCTGCACCACCCGCCCGTGCGGGTCCACCACCCGCTGCCCGACTCCATGCGGCTGGACAACGCCGACGACCTGGCCGGACTGCTGCGGGCCCACCCCCGGGTGGCGGGGATCCTGGTCGGGCACGCCCACACCGGCGGGGCGACCACCTTCGCCGGGCGGCCCCTGCTGTTGGCGCCCGGCGTGACGTGGACGCTGCGCATGCCCTGGGAGGGCGAGCCCGCGGCCAACCGCGACCAGCCTCCGGGGGTGGCCTTCCACATCCTGGACGAGGACCAGCGCCTGACCACGCACTTCCGCGCGGTGGTCTGACCCGGGCGCGGGAGAGGCGGGGGTCAGCGGCCCGGCCACCGGTCCCGCCGAATCCGGCCCCCTCCTCGGCACCGGGAATCGCGGCGACGAAAGCAGGCGGAGAAAACGGCTCCCGCGCGACACCTCCGTTGCGCGGGAGCCGCCGTGGTCACGCCGCGTCCTTTCCGTCACCCACCGAACACCCGGCGCCCGGCCGGCCCGCGGCGGCCGCCAGGGTTCCGAGAGTTTTCATCGACCCGCGTGCCATTATTTGTTTTCCTTTCGTCGCGCATCCACCGATGCGCAACCGAACATGCTGCGCACTTCCCATCTTCGCGGTGCGATCCTCCATGTCTCTTATGAAATTTCGAACCACCCCGAAGGCGGGAAACGCGCCAACTCACCATGTGGCACAAGCACTTGAAGGGAAAACCGAAAAAGGCAGCGAAAAGCCCCCGTGCAACGGCCGCTGGAATTCAAGCGTCGCGCGGGGGCTTTCGTGTCTCGCCGGGGCCCCGCGGGTCCTTCGCCGTGTGGGGGACGGCGGCTACAGGAGCATGGCCAGCTGGCGGCACTGGGCGACCAGGGTGCCCGTGCCGTCCCAGATCTCCATGTCCTCCTCGTGCAGGCCGCCGGAGACGTGCTTGGTGAACACCCGGCAGGCCAGCCACCCCGGGGCGGGCCTGGCGCGCACGTGCACGCTCAGCTCGACGGTGATCGTGGCGAACTCGCCGATCTCCAGCACGGCCGGGGGAGCGAAGTCCACCATCGAGACCAGCGCGTGGGTGTCGGGCTCGCGCCCGTCGGCGAAGCGCATCCAGAACTCGGCGTGCGGGCGGCCGTCCTTGCGGCCGTCCAGCCAGCCCGGCCGCCCGGGGTAGCGGTACTCGACGCTGCGCGCGATGCCCAGGCCCTCGGGGTTGTCGAACTCGGGCGGGACCGGGCAGTCCTCGGGGGCGGGCAGGTGCGGGGGCTCGTCCAGGGCCAGGACCCGGGCCGAGGGGTCGGGGGACAGGTCGCCGTAGGTGGCGGTGGCGCGCACGATCTCCTTGCCGCCCTGCTCCAGGCGGACCTGGCCGGTGGCGGTGCGGCGTCCCTCGCGCACCACCTCGGTGCGCGCGGTGGCCTCGCCGGGGGCCGCGGGGCGCAGGAAGAACGCCGAGACGGCCAGGGGGTCGGGCTGGCTCAGGTTCTGGCGCAGCGCGTTGAGGGCGGCGCCCAGGACGTAGCCCCCGTTGGGGTGGGAGGTGAAGGTGGTCCAGGCGTCGGTGAGGGTGGCGGCGAACTCGCCGTCGGCCAGCTTCTCGACACGGGTGTCCCGGTCGAACCGGAAGCCGTCAGTGGTGGGGTCAGGGCTCATGCCCATATGTTACCGATGGGTAGGATCAGGTGGAGGACGCGCAGGCGCAATCAGGGCGGGACGCCACCGGACGCCGCGCTCCCGCACCTTCCTGGAGATCCCGTTCGGCGGCCCCAGCGACGCCCCACCCGAGAGTGCGCGCTTCGGCACGGGGGGGACGTCGGAGCATTCGGACACCGCCTGGACCGCGTTCATGCCGGGGAGAGCCAACGGAGGACCGCCGCAGACCTCCCGTGGCGATCACGGCCGAGGAAAGTGGTTGACCCTGACGCGGCGTCAGGCCCTAGCTTCGGGCACACGTCACCACCAGCGAGGAAGCACCAGGACAGATGGGACACACCGTCGGCGAGGTCGCCCGGATGAGCGGACAGACCGTCCGGACCCTGCACCACTACGACCGGATCGGACTGCTCGTTCCCGCCGGACGCACCCCGTCGGGCTACCGCAGCTACAGCGACGGGGACCTCGAACGGCTCCGGCAGATCCTGACCTACCGGGAACTGGGCTTCGGCCTGGACCGGATCGCTGTCCTGCTCGACGACCCCGCCGCCGACACCCGCGCCCACCTGGCCCGTCAGCACCGGCTGGTGACCGAACGCATCGAACGCCTGCGCACGATGGCGCGCGGCATCGAACGCCTGATGGAGGCCGACACCATGCAACTCAACCTGACCGCCGCCGAACGCCTCGAACTCTTCGGCGACTTCGACGTGGACGCCCACTCCGAGGAGGCCCGCCAGCGCTGGGGCGGCAGCGAGGCCTACACCCGGTCCCAGCGCAGGGCGAGCTCCTACACCAAGGCCGACTGGGAGCGGATCAACGCCGAGGGCGAGGAGATCTACCTGGCCCTGGCCGGGGCCATGAACGACGGTCAGGCTCCCGACAGCCCCGCCGTGATGGACCTGGCCGAGCGGCACCGCGCCTACATCACCCGCTGGTTCTACGACTGCACCACCTGCATCCACCGGGGACTGGGGCAGCTGTACGCGGACGACGAGCGCTTCACCGCCACCGTCGACGCCCACGCCGAGGGGCTGAGCGTGTACCTGCGCGAGGCCTCCGCCGGATGAGCATGCGAGAGCGGGGTTCGCACGCTCCACTGTCAGTTCAGGAACGGTCTGTTACCAGAGGTGGTCCACGATGGTCTCGGCGTCGTCGACCTGGTGCTGGTACCGGTCGGGGTAGGCCGAGCGCTGGACGTCCTGGGCGACCTGGCCCATCGGGTCGTCGTCCCAGCTGCCGTCGGGGTGGACGCGCTCAAGCTCGTCGAAGAAGGCGTTGGTGGCCCAGGTGGGGTCGAGCCGGTCCTCATGCGAGCCGTAGTGGTCGCGCTGCTGGAACAGGCCGACGCTGTCGCGGTCGCCCCAGTCGAGGTTGTCCAGGTGGGTCTCGACGATGGAGGTGGCCACCGCCACGGCGGCGGCGTCCTCGCCCAGGTCGCGGTCCTTAGCCGCATCGACCATCGCGCGGGCGTTCTCGACGTGCTCCTCGGTCATGTGACCGGCCATGTCGTCGTTCAGCTTGTCGTTGAGGGTGGCGGCGAGCTCCTTGTCCGAGGGCGTGTCCGCGGCGGCGGCGCCCGGTCCGGCCAGGAGGAGCCCGCCGGTGATGAGCAGGCTGGAGGTCGCGGTAAACGTCAGCTTGGGTATCGATCGCATAAAGTTCACCCGTGCAACGTATGCGCTGGTCAGGGCTTTGAAAAGTGTTTGAAACCACTTGGGGCGGGTGGGAAAGACAACACCAAGCCCAGGCAACCCCCTGGTCAGGCGGTATGGGCCCGTTTTCCGCATCGCCGGTGCGCCGCCGCCGGCGGGACCAGCGCGAACGTGACCGTGACAACAGTCCGGTCCGGGCGCGCCTGGACCACAGCGGTCGCCGGACAGGGAGACCCGCACAGTCCCGCCGCGCTGCGGCCGGTGGACGCGGACAGGGCGATGACGACGGCTTCGCGCGCGAGGAGCCGTGCAGGTCGATGGGGTCGCTTTGCGGCTCGGTGACGCCAGCCCCACGCGGACGCGGGGGCATGCGAGTCTGGTGGTTCCGCTCCCCGCCAACGGAAAGGGCCGCTCGTGCGCTGGACCGTCCACTCCGAGAAGCCCCTGTACACCGATCCGTGGATCGACGTGCGGGCCGCGGACGTCGAACTGCCAGACGGGCACCGGTTCGACCACCGGCTCGTCCGCAGACCGCCCGGCGCCGGTGCCGTGGTGCTCGACGCGCAGGGCCGGGCTCTGCTGCTGTGGCGGCACCGGTTCATCACCGACACCTGGGGTTACGAGATCCCCATGGGCGGTGTGCAGCCGGGGGAGGACCCCGAGCGGGCGGCCGCGCGCGAGGTGCTGGAGGAGACCGGGTGGCGGCCGGGGCCGCTGCGCCCGCTGGTCTACACCCAACCCTCCAGTGGGCTGACCGACAGCGAGCACCACATCTTCGTCGCCGAAACGGCCGAGAGGGTCGGCGAGCCCCAGGACCCCTGGGAGGCCGAGCGCGTGGAGTGGGTGGCGCTGGACCGGGTCCCCGAGCTGGTCAGGCGGCGCCAGCTGGTGAGCGGCACCTCCATGAACGCGCTGCTGTACCTGTACGCCACCGGCCGGGGGTGAGGACGTCCGCCGCTGCAGGGACTCACAAGCGGCCCCCGCACGGCGCCTTCTCCACGCGGGGGCCGCCGGCGCCCCGCCCCGACCGCCGCTACGGCGACCCGGCGCAGGCAGGACGCTTCCACGGCCGGGCCCGGACTGGAAGAGCACAGGAACGCCTGTGCTCCCCCGGTCCGGGCCTGCGCCTCAGGAGCGCAGGCAGAACAGGTTGTGGGCGTCCACCGAAGTGCAGTGCCAGCTCAGCGCCCAGTAGCAGGCCTGTCCCTGCACGAAGAAGCACAGCCGCTCACCGGAGAAGCCGATCCTCAGGTCGGCCTTGGCCAGCAGGACGCTGGGGTGGATCTCGACGTAGGGGTTGACCGCGGAGAGGTTGGCCTCGACGCTGCCCAGCTCCGTGCCGAAGACCAGCGCGCTGACCTTGACGTGGGCGGACCAGTTGTTGCCGGTCGAGGCCGAGACCACGACCCGCAGAGCCAGCACGCCCGGGACGATGGTCGCCTCGAAGGTCCTGCTGAAGTCGAAGGAGGGTGCGTTGGGCGGGGCCGGGGCGTTGCGCTGCTCCTTCAACACCACGGGCTGGGGGTTGCGCAGGTGCGCGGAGATGGCCTCGCTGTACTCGCTCTTGAGGCGTTCGGGGTTGGCGTTGAGCGTCCTGGCCAGCTTCTGCCAGTCCTCCTCGGACAGGTATCCCATCTCCTCAGCGGGAACAGGCATGAGCACATCCTTTCGTTTTGCGACGGGCATTTCCCGTGCCAGACGCATGCCCACACGAAGGATTCGGTCACCATGTACGCCCACCTGGCATTCCAGCTGTTCAGGGGCCTCTTTAAGAACAAAGGAGGACATGTCAGCACGCTGCGGACAGCATGATCTCCCTGGTGGGTAAGACAGACTGCGACACCTGGAATGCCTGTTCCAGCACTCTTATCCACGGGTTTCAGCACCCGAATCCGTGGTATGCGGAACCACTGTGGTGAACCGCGCTCCTGGTGACCGTGATGGTCAGGGGCGTGGTGGCACTAGCCGTTCACGTGCCACCCGCCCCTTCCCGGAGACCGGACAGGAACCCGAACCAACAGCTGACACCCCATCGTGGCCGAGGATCACAGGGCGCCGTTCCGATCGGTGCCGAACACCGCGCACAGCGGTTCCGCCCTCGTGCCGGTCAGCGCTGTGTCGCCGCCAGGGCGCCACCGGCGTCCAGTCCTCCCGACGCCGTGAAGAACCGAGGAGCGGTCTCAGGCCGCACACGGAGGGGAAGCCTTCCCGGGTTCAGCCGTTCGAGCGCTTCGAGCCGAGCGCCCCGCCCGTCGCTCCGGCCGCGGCTCCCAGGAGAGCCCCGAACACGATCCCCAGCGCCAGGTTGTCGAAGACCGTGCCCAGGACGATTCCGAGGGCGAGACCGAGCGCGACCCCCGTACCCGACGCGCGATGTTTGCCGTTCACAGACGACCCCTTCCTTGTGTCCACCTTTAGACGCTTTGCCCTCCTTCGGCGTTCCGGGTAAGCAAACACATGAGGAGAACGGGGGCTGGAGGCCCACCCGGGATCCCGTGGTGGAACCGCGGGCCCGCATATGGGCATAGCTGTGGGGCGCCTTCACCTTCTGACGCACGAATCCGGGGCTCGGCCCGCTACCGCGAGGCGGGCGCAGCTGGTCCTCCGACGCGGCGATCCCTCACTTGTAGTCGTTCTCGGTCAGCGGCACGACGTAGGCCCGGCGCTCGCGGATCAGCCCGTCGCGCATCACGAACACCTCGCCCATCGCGGCGCGCATCACGCTGCCGTCCTTCTGGAGCGCTTCAAGGGTCATCTCCGCCATGATGACGCCGTCCTCCTCGACCATCCTCGTGACCCTCACCTTCGGGGGAACGCCGACCGGGTCGGGTCCCTCGATGTTGGCGTCGTAGGCTTCCTTGCCGGTGATCCGGTAGTGGCCGAACACGGTCCACTCGATGTCGTCGGTCAGGCACGACAGGATCTGCTCGTGGTCGGACTTGTTGAACCCGTCGATGTAGCGCTCGACTGTTCGCTTGTTGGTGGACTGGCTGGCAGCGGCCACGGTCTTCTGCTCCCTCTGCGGTACACAAGGTCGACCGGAAAGTCCTACCAGGACGGTATGACGTTTACACAGGAGCGTCGTCGCCCTCCAGGAACCCGTCTTCTTCCAGACGGCGCTTCCCCGAAGAGCCGGGCGCGGAGGACGGGGCAGGCCCTCGCGGTCGCGGAGCTCCGCGGCCATCCGCTGGACGGTGAAGCCCCGGACAGCGCCGCCATGCGGGACGCGGAACGGGCGCCCGCGGTAAACCCTTTCCGTTCGCGCTGACCGGTTTGCTACCGTGGACTCGTGCATCTACCTCTGTACCTCTGATCCGAGCCTGAGCTCCCGCCCCACCTCCACGTGGCCGCGGGTGCCCGACGTGTACACCGACCCGCTTCCGGGTCTTTCCGTCAGCTCGAAGAGCTCCCGCACACCCCGCCGCCATCGCGCCGGGCGGAGCTCTGTTCGGAGGAACAGTGGCAACCCTCAACCCCAAACCCGTGCTGCCCGCCGGTGAGCGGGCACAACTGACCGCCAGCGGAATCCACATCGACCGCGGCGGCCGCACGGTCCTCTCCGGCGTCGACATGACCGTCACACCACGATCCCGCTGGGGAGTCGTGGGCGAGAACGGCCGCGGCAAGTCCACGCTGCTGCACATCCTCGCCGGTGCGCTCGAACCCGACGCCGGGACCGTGCGGCGCATCGGCACCCTCGGCGTCGCCGAACAGGAGATGCGGGCGACCGGCGGCCGCACCGTCGGGGACCTGGTCGACATCGAACTCGCCGACGCCCGCGCGGCCCTGGCCGCGCTCGACGCCAGCGCAGAAGGGCTGGCCGAGGGCGATCCCCTGGCCGCCGAGGAGTACGCGGCGGCCCTGAACGCCGCCGAGGTGCTGGACGCCTGGGACGCCGACCGGCGCGTCGACCTCGCCCTGGAGAACCTGGGCGCCGTCACCGACCGGTCGCGGCCGCTGGCGGAGCTCTCGGTGGGCCAGCGCTACCGCGTACGGCTGGCCTGTCTGCTGGGCGCCTCGCACGACTTCCTTCTGTTGGACGAGCCCACGAACCACCTCGACGCCGCCGGGCTCGACTTCCTGACCGCCCAACTGCGCGGGCACGGCAACGGCGTGGTGCTCGTCAGCCACGACCGCGCCCTGCTCTCGGACGTGGCCACGACGATGCTCGACCTCGACCCGAGCCGCGACGGCGGGCCCCGCGTCTACGGCGGGGGTTTCGCCGGGTACCAGGAGGGACGGCGCGCCGAACGCGAACGCTGGGCGGCCGAGTACGAGCAGCAGCAGGCCGAGCACGCCCGCCTCACCCAGGACCTGTCCGAGGCGCAGAACCGGCTGGTCAGCGGCTGGCGACCGGACAAGGGCACCGGCAAGCACCAGCGGGCGACCCGCGCCCCCGGGCTCGTGCGCTCCGTCCACCGGCGGCGCGACGACCTGGAGGCGCACGCGGTCACCATGCCGCCGCCCCCGCTGCGGTTCCGGATGCCGGAGCTGTCGGCGCTGCCCGGCGTGACCCTGGTCCGGGCCGACGAGGTCACCGTCGCGGGGCGTCTGGACCAGCCGGTCACGGTCGCCCTCGACTCCGGTTCGCGGCTGGTGGTCACCGGGGCCAACGGGGCGGGCAAGTCGACGCTGCTGGCGGTGCTCGCCGGGCGGATCGAGCCGACCGGCGGCGGTGTGCGCACCGCGCGCACCGCCCGGGTGCAGCTGCTGACGCAGGAGTCGCCGCAGGCGGGTCCGCGCCGCGCGCGGGAGGTGTTCGCCGCCCACCTGGGGCGGCTCGTCAGCGGGGGAGTCCTCCGGGAGGGCGAGGCGGTCCCACTGAGTTCTCTGGGGCTGCTCTCGTCGGCGGACGCCAACAAGCCGTTGCGTGAGCTGTCCATGGGGCAGCAGCGCAGGCTCGACCTGGCCCTGGCGCTGGCGTCCCGGCCGCACGTGCTGCTGCTGGACGAGCCGACGAACCACCTCTCGATCGCCCTCGTCGACGAGCTCACCGAGGGGCTCGGGGCCACCGGGGCGGCGGTGGTGCTCGCCACCCACGACCGTCAGCTCCAGCGCGACGTCGCCTCGTGGGAGCGGCTCACATTGGCCCCGGGGTCGTCCGCGTCACGCCTGGTCGGTCAGTCGGCCGCACACGACGGCGGCTGACCCCGCCGGCCGACGTGGCGGGAGGGTCCGGCGGAATCCCGCCGGACCCTCCCCACCGCGGGTCGGCCGGTCAGAACGAGACTCCGTAGCAGGTGGCGATCGCGACGGCGCGGTCGCGCAGGGAGGTGCGCAACCACTGGGGGTCCAGGACCTCCGCGTCCGTGGCGAGCTGCCACAGTGCCCATTCGGCGTGTCTCGCGTCCTGGAAGGTCAGCTCCAGCCGCAGCCAGCCGTCCGCATCGGCTTCTTCGGCGCGGCCGGCCAACGCGGTACCCACCAGCTCCTCCCGCCGTTCCGATGCCGCCCGCGCCAGCACGGTGACCTGGTCGCCGCCGGTCCGGAACCGCGTGCTGCGCTCCTGCCAGACCCGGTCCAGGTCGACCCGGTCCGGCCGCTGCGCGGGTTCGGGGAGTTCCTCGGCGGCCAGGACCCGGGACAGCCTGTAGGTGCGGTCCTGGCCCGACCTCGTGGCCAGCAGGTAGCCCTGCTCCCGTACGGTGACCAGGCCGACCGGGTCCACGGTGCGCCACTTCGGGTCCTGATCCACAGCCGCGTAGTGGATGCGCAGTCTGTGCCCGGCGAACACCGCGCGCCGGACCGCGGCCACCACGGTGTCGGGAACCTCCTCGACGGTCGGTCGACGCGAGAGGAGATCGGTCTCCGGGTCGATGAGCAACCGCTGGGCGGCGCCGGCCGCGGTGGTCCGATCAGCTTCGGGCAGGGCGTCGACCACCTTGCGCATGGCCGAGGCCAGCGCCGCCCCGAGGCCGAACGCCTGCGCGCCTCGCCGCGATCCGGCGACCAGCAGGGCGAGCGCCTCGTCGTGGTTCAAGCCGGTGAGCTCCGTCTGGAAACCGGGTAGCAACGCGAAACCGCCGTGCCGCCCGCGTTCGGCGTAGACCGGGACACCGGCCGTGGACAGCGCCTCGATGTCGCGCAGCACGGTGCGGGTGGACACCTCCAGCTCGCGGGCCAGCGCGGCCGCGGACAGCCGGCCGTGCTGGCGCAGCAGCAGAACCAGTGAGACCAGCCGGTCAGCGCGCATACGAAAAACCTACCGGAATACATGACACAGGATGTCGTGGTTTGCCGGGAGGCTTGTCAGCACGACGTCGAAGAACGCGGCTGCCGAGCCGATGGACGTACGTGCCTGTCGATGAACCGGACGGAGCTGATGTGGCGATGGAGCGAACGGTGGTCAACCCGTGGACGTGGTCGGTGGGGATGGGTTACAACCAGGGCGAGACCGTCTCTGGCAACACCCGGACCCTGTACTGCTCCGGGCAGACCGCGATGAGCGGTGACGGCGAGCCCCGGCACGCCGATGACATGGCGGCGCAGTTGGCGCTGAGCCTGGAGAACCTGGAGGCCGTCCTCGGCGAGGCCGGCATGTCCCTCGTGAACCTGGTCCGGCTCAACGTCTACACCACCGACGTCGACCTGCTCTTCCAGCACTACGGCGTGCTGGCGTCGCGGTTGGGCGCGGCCGGGGTCGCGCCGACCACCACGATGCTCGGGGTGACGCGGCTGGCGGTCCCCACCCTGATGGTCGAACTCGAGGGAACCGCCGTCGCTTGATGCGACCTCACCGCCTCCGCTGCCCGTACTGGTCGAACCGGCACGGACAGCGGAGGTGGGCGGTTTCCGGAGCACAGGGAACGGCAGCGACACGGGACGCGTGTGGACCTTCGGCCCCGAGCACGGTCCCCGCCAGAGGCCGTATCAGGGTCGAGGGTGCTGCCTACTGGTGGAAGCCGAACTCCCCGAGCGGGACGCTCCCACAACCGGAGTGACTGCTAGCGTCCATCCGTGTGAACAACGGTGTGTACGTGGGTAATGCGGGCAAGGACGCGGCACTGGACCGGGGATGGCTTCTCGGGCACTTCAAGGACGCCGATGACCCCCGACACAGCGAATCGGTGGAGATCAAATGGGGCGTCCACCCCCGTGGGGACACGAGGAAGCAGTGGGTGGAGGGTGAGCAGCGGACCGCTCTCCTGGTACTCATCGGCGGGCGCTTCCGCGTCGAGCTTCCCGACCGTGACGTCGTCCTGGAACACCAGGGGGACTACGTCGTGTGGGGGCGCGGAACCGATCACTCCTGGATCTCGGAGGAGGAGTCGGTGGTGTTGACGGTCCGCCGGCCGTCCGTGCCGGGCTATGCGGTGACCGAGGTGCAGCCGTGACCAGCGAACGCGTGGCTGTGGACCCCGGCGAGCTACTGGCCGCCTACGACACCCACGTACGCGGACACGTCCCCGAACATCCACCGCTCGGAGTGGTCGTGGAACGCAAGGGGCCGCTGGTGAGCGCACATCACGGTACACACGTGGTGATCGACCACACCGACATCAGGGGCACCGACCTGGCCGATCTTGTCCGAGGCCAGCAGAAGGAGGCCGACAGGAGGACGGAACCGGTCGAATGGCGTGTGCACTCCCACGACAGTCCGGGCCTGGCCGAAGCCCTGCTCGCAGCCGGATTCACTCCCGAGTGGGAGCGCTCGGTCCTGGTCGCTCCGCTGGACGCCATTCCCGACGTGGACCCGCCTCCGGGGCACCTTCTCCTCGCCGGAACCCGTCACTACGACGCGCAGGCGCTGCGTCTGGCCGAGGCGGGCGAACCGCACAAGCGTCCGCTCCTCGAGCAGATGAGGGACGGGATACGGTTCCAGGAAGTTTCACTGAAGCTGGTGGAGGCAGAGCACGTTCACGCCGTGGCCTGGTTCCAGGCCCTCACCGGCACCCCGTTCGCCACGGTGGAGGGTATGACCGCTCCGTGTCCAGCTCTGCTCAGCGACATGGTGAAGTGGACCCGCGCGACGCGACCTCTCACTTGGGGATGGGTCAACGCCGGAATTCGCTTCGTCACCGCCGAAGCGGATGGTGAGCTGCGGCGGATGTACCTCGGTTCGGGCTTCCATGAGGTGACGACCGTCCGCTCCTACCACTGGTCCCCGGCGGGGGCTCCGGCCGTGGAGCGCCCGGTGCGGCAGCTTCTGTTCGATCCCGACCACGACGACCTATGGGACCGCTTCTACGAGCGGTTCTCCTTCAATCCCAGCATCGAGGTGTATCCCGGGATCCGTGAACCCGTGGATTCGGCCACCTGGTTCCTGGACAGGCCCGACGGCCCTGAACTGGAACAGGTCGTCGTTCCCGAGGTGCTCGCCCTCGCACGCTCCGACGAGTCCCTGTACTGGTTGGACTGGAACCACACGGGCTACCGGTTCGACCCGCGTCGTGTCGGCGGCCCCGGTCAACCCGAGGTCCCCGGCCAGGTTTTCCCTGACGGGGACTACTACATCTACACCACACGTGACCTGCGGATGGGCACGTTCGGGCACCCTTGGGAGAACACCCTGTGCGTGTTCGGACGGGATCTGCTGGCCCGCGTCGAGAACGGTCTCACCGCGCTCCTGGGAGAGCCGACCCGCAGGGACGGCCGCAACACGGGACGCGTGTGGACCTTCGGCCCCGAACGCGGTTCCCGATAGTGGTCACGCCGGGGGAGGGAACGTCCGTTACTGGTGGAAGTCGAACTCCCCGGAGCGGACGCCCCGGGTGAAGGCCTCCCATCCAGCGCGGGTGCAGACGATGGCGGTGCCGTTGGGGAAGTGGCCGTGGCGGACCGCGACCCGCCCGGAACCGTCGTTGAGGGGACCGGCCTCGACGCAGCTGCCGCCGCCACCGTCACCGAAGCTGCTGATATGCCAGGCGACACCTTCCAGCTCTGAGGGGGGCGGTGCTCCGCGGAGTCTTCTCGGTCACCTGGGTTCCTCGCGATCGCGTTCCCGCTCCGGCGTCGAGGACCGGGAAGCGCCCAACGCCGCCGCGACGGCCCTGTGCGGCCCCCACCAGAGCGGCTGACCCCGCGTAGAACAACTCGTTGAACAGGGGCGGCTTGTGTACCCTGCCCGCATGCGTTCCTGAGAGTGTCGGTCCCCACGTGCGCGGCGTGCAGCCCCGTGGGGTGAACCCTGCCCCGGATCAGGACGCTTGTGTTCGTTGCCTGCCTCCGCGCTCCTCACGCGCGGCCTTCGCCATCTCGTCCGTGGTACGCCTCTCCCGACCCTGCCCGTGGGCCTCCGCCCGCACGACGAGCGCTCACAGCCGTCGTCCGCGCATCCGGATGGCACAACCACTACGGAGACACGATGATCGATACTCGCCTTGACGGCCGAAACGTCCTGGTGACTGGCGGTTCCGGCAACATCGGCGCGGCGATCAGCCGCGCTTTCGCAGTCCAGGGGGCACGCGTTGCGATCCACTACCTCGCCCAGGACCCGCCCGCTCCAACGAACACTGAATGGGCGCACATCACTCCCGCCGCAGAGGAGGCGGACAAGCTCGCGGAGGAACTCGGCAACGGCTCCTTCGCCGTCAGCGCCGACCTGTCCGAACCGGAGGCGGCATCACGACTGGTGCGTGACGTCGCAGCCCGGGTCGGCACGGTCAACGTCCTCGTCAACAACGCCGCCCACTGCGAGACGCCGGACACCATCGACACTCTGACCCCCGCGTCGTTGGACCGTCACTACCGGGTGAACGCCATCGCTCCCGCGCTCCTCACCTCCGAGGCGGCACGGCTCCACCGTGGAGACGACCCGTTGTGCGTCGTCAACATCACCACCGACGCCGCACGGGCCTTCCCCGGCCAGACCGGCTACGGGACGTCCAAGGGTGCGCTGGAAGCGCTCACCAGGTCCACCGCCCTGGACCTGGCGGCCCGAGGCATCCGGGTGAACGCCGTCGCCCCGGGGCCTGTTCAGACCGGCTGGATAGACGAAGACCTCCTGGCTCAGGTGGAGGAGCTCGTGCCGATGGGCAGGGTCGGTGAGCCGGAGGACATCGCTGACGCGGTGGTGTACCTGGCCTCCCACCAGGCACGGTGGGTCACCGGACAGGTTCTACAGGTCGCCGGAGGGCACGCTCTGTGACCTCTTCCGTCAGATCCTGTAGCAGTCCTTCTCGCCCCAACACCCGCGCGAGCCGGAAAACCCGTCGCGTCGACCACGTGCGCCGGGTTAGCGTCCGAGGTATGACACCCGCCCGCGACGGCTGGCGCAGCCGGGAGCTGGCCGAGACGATGGACCTCATCCGCGCGGAGACCGGACGCGCCTGGGCCGAGGCGTGCGCCGAGTGGGACGCCGAGCCGAGCAGCGACGCGGAACGCGATCTGGCCGAACTCGTGCTCTCCGACCCCGGACAGTTCCCCTGGCGGGTGGTGGACGCGGCCATGGACCGCCTGGTGTGCCCCGGGTGCGGGCGGGCGCTGGGCTCGGGTGAACGGGGCTGCGGGCCCTGTGACCTGGCCGACGGACACCGCTACCTGGGCAGGGAAGTCGACCGACCGGCCGTGCCCCCGGGCAACGAACACGCGATCCGGGTCGGCTCGGTGGTCGTGCGCCAGTGGTACCGCTACCCGGCCACGGTGGTGTGCGGCTGGGAACTGGGGCTGCCCGAGATCCACCGGGGCTTCCTGCCGACCGGGGCGCAGGCGCGGGCGGCCAAGGCCCGGCTCAACCGCCTCACCGATCAGCAGCTGCGCACCGTGGCCTCCTACCGGGAGCTGGAGGAGCTCACCGGGGGCGCGTGATCATCTCGGAAAGCGCGCCCTCCTGCGGGCCCCGACCGTCCGCCGGACTCCACGGGTTCCCCGGCCGCACGGACACGACAGGCACACGCGGCCGCCGGTGGTCCCGCCCGGCACCGCCCTCCCCCCGCGAAGTGAGGGGGCGCGGGCTCCCCTGCCCGCGCCCCTTCCCCCGTCACGTGGGAACCGGCGGCCCTCAGCGCATCAGCGCCAGCTTCCCGGTGAGCTTGTTGACGGCGTTGCGCGCCCCGAAGACGGCCACCCCCACGTACTCCACGTCCTGCGGCTCGGTGACCGCGAGGGCGTCCAGGTACTCCACGTAGTCGCGGGAGCGGCGGGCCACCTCGTTGAAGCCCACCACCGTCAGGTCCCGTTCGTCGGCCCCGGCCTTGAGCTCGCGCAGCTGCTCCGCCGAGGCCACCAGGGTCGGCACCGGGTGCGGGTTGAGCCCGGCGTGCACCCCGCCGCCCGCGTCCTTGCCGTCCGCGGCCAGCGAGTTCTCCATTCGTCCGCCCAGCGCCAGGCCGAGCACCACCCCCGCGTTGGCGGCCAGCGCGGGCTCCAGGCCCTCGCGCAGGACGACGACGATCTTGGTGGACATCCCCATGGTTACCCCGTTCATATGCCTTGTGAACGGTGCAGAATCTAGGCATACGAGCGCACTCGTGGTCCCATCACCGAACACTATTCGAGCAAGGGGCTACCGTGGAGGCCATGGACGAACTTGATTCGGCGATCGTGCGCGAACTCCAGCAGGACGCGCGGCAGACCAACCGCGCCCTCGCACACAAGCTCGGTGTGGCCCCCTCCACCTGTCTGGAGCGCGTGCGTCTGCTGCACCGGCGCGGGGTCATCCGGGGCTACCACGCCGACATCGACCCGGCCGCGCTCAACCGGGAGGTGGAGGCCTTCGTGTCGGTGCAGCTGCGCCCGCCCAGCCGCCAGGTCATCGAGGGCTTCAAGGGTGCGATGTTCGCCCTGCCGGAGGTGCTGGCCGTCTACGTCGTGGCGGGGGAGCAGGACTTCCTGGTGCACGTGTCCGTGCCCTCCCTGGACGCGCTGCACAGCTTCCTCATCGACCGGCTCACCCAGCGCCGCGAGGTGGCCAGCTTCCGCAGCCAGATCATCTACGACAGCGCCCGCAAACACGTCGCCGCACCCCTGGAGCCACCGCAGTGAACCGGAGTCCCGTCAGCGGGGAACCGTGGACGGCGTCCCCGCGTCCAAGAACCGACACAAGGCCACAAAGGGGATATATGGACAAGAAGAACAACCTCGGACTGGGACTGGCGCTCGGCGTCTGCTTCGGCGTCTCCTTCGGCATGCTCATGGACAACCTGGCACTGGGTGTGGCCCTGGGTCTGTGCTTCGGTGTCGCCTTCGGCCTGAACACCGGCAAGAAGGCCAACGGCGAGGGAGACTAGCCGCTCACGCGGCCCGCGCCCGGCTCCCGGTCGGCGGCCGCCGCGTACCGCGGCGGTGGGCCCCCGCCCGAACCCGCCGCCCGGCCGGGCAGCCCTCACCCCTGTGCCGCGGAGTCCGGCAGCCAGTTGCAGCGCAGGCGCAGTGCGCGCTCCGTGCTGGCCGCCGCGGCGCCGAGCGCGAGCGCGGTGTTGAGCCATACGGGCAGATGCACGGGTGAGGTGAACGTCCCGGAGCGCTCGGCCACGGGGGCAGCCCGAAGGCCACCTCGACGAGCTGGGGGATGAGCAAGAGCGCGGAACGTCAGCTGCCACCAGCGGAAGGGTTTCAGCGGACGCCCGTTCCCGGGCTTGACCCGTTGCGCGGCCCGGTGCCGACGCCACTCCTTGAACATCTCGGTCTCCCGTCATCTCGTGCAGGGGCCTCGGCGGTGTCGAGGCCCACCGGTCGCCCGGCCGGGGACTCCAGCCGCCCACGGGCGCGCCGCCGCGTGCCGGAGCGAGGCCGTCGGCCCCGTGCGGGCCGAGGAGGACGGGTTCCCCGCTCCGAACCTGATCCGCGCCTCAGTGCACCCGCCGGGCCGCACGGGCTTGCATCTCAAGCGGCTTGAGGTACCACAGTGGCTCCCATGCACGAACACGAGCTGTACCCCATCGGAGACGCCGCGCGCCGCAGCGGCCTGAGCGTCAGCGCCGTCCGCTTCTACGCCGACGCCGGAGTCGTCGAGCCCACGCACCTGACCGAGGCGGGCCACCGCCTGTACGACGTCGACACCATCGCCCGCCTCGAACTCGTCCGCACCCTGCGCGAGCTGGACACCGACCTGGACGAGATCCGCCGGCTGCTCCAAGGCGGCACGACCCTGCACGGCCTGCTCACCACCCACCTGGAGATCGTCGAGCGCCAGGAGCGCACTCTGCGGGCCAGGAGGGCGGTGCTGCGGACCCTGATCAAACAGGGCGGTACGACCGCACAGGCCGACCTGATGCACAAACTCGTCTCGATGACCGACGAGGAGCGCGAACAGGTCGTCGACGAGTTCTGGAACGACGTCGGCGCGGGCCTCGACGTCCCCGAGGGCTTCGTCGACCGGCTGCGCACGATGCGCCCGGCCCTGCCCGCGGACCCCACGGCCGCCCAACTGGAGGCGTGGATCGAACTGGCCGACCTGGTACGGGACCCGGCCTTTCGCGACGCGGTCCGCACCTACCTGCGCGACACCTACTCCACGGACGTGGGCAGGGACATCGCGAGCCCGCGGTTCCAGGACTTCATGTACGGGAGCGGGACCGCGCTCATCAAGGAGGTCCTGGCCGCGCACCGCGCCGGTGAGTCCCCCCGCTCCCCCTGGGCGCAGGAGGCCGTCACGCGCTTCATGGAGGCGGCCGCGGGGGTGTCCGACAACCCGCTCACCCCCGAGCTCCGCGACCGGCTGGCCGAGGCGTTCCGGCGGATCCCCGACATCGAGCGCCAGATCGCCGAGGAGGACGCCGCCTCCGAGGACCCCGTCTACGACGACACCCACGGCCGGTACCTGGCTCTGGTGGCGGTGGTCAACGGGACTCCGCCCGAGGAGGACACGCTGCCCTACGCCTGGATCGCCGACGCCATGCGCGCCCCGGCCGCCGATTCCTGAGCACCCCGCCGCCCCGGGCCCGGAGCCCGGGGCGGCGCGGATGCCCTCAGGAGTCCAGGAAGGCCGTGATCGCCGGGCCCTGTCCCAGGACGGCGTGGCCGACGCCGGGCAGGACGCTCACGGCGGCGTGGGGGACCGACTCCCGCAGGCGCCGGGCGCTCTGGCCGGAGTCGAACATGGCGTCGCGCTCGCCGACGATCGCCAGCACGGGCATGGACAGCCTGGCCAGGGCCCGGTCGGAGAAGCGGGGCAGCGTCTCGGTGCGCGGCCGGAAGTGGGCGAAGGTGCGCTCCACCGACTCCAGGGCGGAGCGGGTTTCGTCCGCCGACAGGCCGGTCATGGCCTGGACGGACCTGCGCCGGCCCCAGGGGCCGAGGACGCGCAGCGCCGTGCCCGCCAGGATCCTGCCGGTGCGCTGTCGGCCCAGTCCGCCCGGGCACAGCAGTCCCAGGCGCCGCACCCGATCCGGGCGGCGGGTGGCCAGGTCCAGGGCCAGCCAGCCGCCGAGGGACATCCCCACGACCGAGGCGTCGACGAGTCCGAGCCCGTCCATGACCTCCTCCAGCCACCGTGCGTGGGCGTCGGAGTCCAGGGGCGGGCGCGCGGGGGCGCTCAGTCCGGGTTCACCGATGACGTCGACGGCGTACACGCGTGCGCGGCCGGCCAGTTCGGCGGCGTCCGCGCTCCAGGCGGTGGCGTTGGCGCCCGAGCCGTGCAGGAGCAGAACCGGCGGCGCGTCCCGGGGTCCGCAGGCCAGCACGAAGGTCTCGCCCTGGCCGGTGGGGACGCGCAGGTGGTCGGCGGGCACCGGCCAGGCCTCCAGGGCCCGGAGATAGTGGGCCCTGAGTTCGCGCTCGCCGTCGGGGGAGGTGTAGATCGTGGTCATGGGGCCAGGACGCCTTCCAGGCAGTCGAGCAGGCGGGCGGTCTCGTTGAGGCCGCCCAGGACGACGATCTTCATCCGGCCCCGGCCGGGGTCGTGGAGGGTCTGCACGCGCAGCGGCTGGCCGCCGGGGCGGGGGCCGGCGGCCACGGTGGTGAGCATGGTGCTCACCCGGTCGGCGGTGCGGGCGTCGACTCCGTCGATCTCGACGATGCTCGACACCTCGGTGTGCCGTGGCGGATCGGGCTCCTCGGCCGGGGCCGGGACGCCTGCGCCGGTGAAGGCCTCCAGGTCGGCGTGGGCGATGCGGTACTGCTTGCCGATGCGCACGGCGTGCAGACGCCCGTCGCGCACGTAGTTGCGGATGGTGCGCACGTGCAGGCCCAGGAGTTCGGCGACCTGGTCCACGGAGTAGAAGCTTTCTGCCACAAAGACACCCTATCTTCCTCTTTCATTCCCTGCAATCACGGACAGATAGAGGAAAATAGGGAGTCCTCGCGCAGATAGTGCCCTGTTGTCTTCGGCATCGCTGACCACGACCCGCGGCGACGTCCGCGGGGCCGCGCGTGGAGCGGCACCTTCACCTCGACGCTCCTGGCCCGCTCCTGCCGCACCTCCGTCCCCTCCCTGGAGCGGAACGCCCGCCCCGGCGTCGACGCGGTCGCCCAGCCCGACCCCGCCGCCTGACGGAAGCGCTGACGCCTCAAGATCATTACGTTGCCGGGCGTGCCTGTGCCCGTCACAGCGTCACCCACCGGACGGGTGCAGGGATCGACGCGCCGCGAGTCGCACTGACACAGATCGTCAACTGATTGATTCTCACGGATCTGGTCGCTGTCCCGGTCCTGCGTAGCGTTTCAAGAAGACGGAAGTGCGGCATTTGCGCACTCGATCTGCTGCAGCGCCGAGTGTTCAGGCGCACTCACGAGAGAAGGAAACACACCCCTTATGCGCGCCCTTGTGGTCGATCACAGTGAGGCCGGACCTGTCCGGTTCGCCGATGTCGATGAGCCCGTACCGTCCGCCGGTGAGACGTTGGTGGAGGTACGGCACATCGGTCTCAACTTCGGAGAGCTGAATTACGTGGACCAGTGGCCAGCCGGCGCTGTGCACGGTCACGACGCGGCCGGCGTCGTGGTGCGCGCCGCATCCGACGGCTCGGGGCCGCCCGAAGGTACGCGCGTCGCGGTGGGAATGGCTCCCCACGCGTGGGCGGAGCGGGTGGCGGTCAGCCCCGCCTCGCTCGGCACCGTCCCCGAGGGCGTGGACCTGGCCGACGCCGCCGCGCTGGGGATCGCCGGAGCCACCCCGTTGCGGGTGCTGCGCAAGCGTTCCCTGCTGGCGCGCAACGTCCTGATCACCGGCGCCAGCGGGGGCGTGGGGCGCTTCGCCGTCCAGCTGGCGGCGCTGGCGGGCGCCCGGGTGACGGCACTCGTCGGTTCGCCGGAACGGGCCGCCGGACTCCGTGAACTCGGCGCCGACAAGGTCCTGACCGACCTGGCCGAGACCGGGGACCGGTTCGACCTCGTCCTGGACACGGTCGGCGGACCACTGGTGGTCCAGGCCTGGAGTTCCCTCGCCGAGGGCGGCACCATCCACCTGGTCGGATACTCCTCGGGGCAGGAAACCACGTTCCCGGCAGGGACCTTGTTCGGCTTCGGCGAACCCCGCAGCATCGCCACCTACGGCGACATGACGCCGACCAGCGGGGAGCTGACGGACCTGCTGGGCCTCATGGCCGCAGGGAGGCTCTCGGCACCGGTCGGACTGCGAGGCGACTGGCAGGACGTGGACGACGCCGTCCAGGCGCTGTTCGCGCGCAAGGTGCACGGAAAGGCCGTTCTTGACGTGGCCTAACGCTGTGGACGAGGACACATGCGCCTCGCCCGTCGGTGGGCGGTTCGCCGTGTTGGACGAGGATGGACCCATGGATGTACTGGCGGAGGTCTTGCGTGTTTCGGGTGCGCGTGGGGCGCTCGGGGTCATGTTGAAGGCCGGAGGAACCTGGGGCCTGTGGCTGGACTCCTATCCAGGAGCGGCACTGCACGTGGTGTCCCGCGGCACTGTGTGGCTCCACGTCACAGGCGAGAAACCTCTTCAGGTGCAGGCCGGAGACGCCGTCCTGGTGTCGCCGGGCACCGCACACGGGATAGCCGACGGCGCCAGCGTGACGATGGGTTCCTGCGACCGTGAGGCGGCGGCCCGGGCTTTTGGCGATGGCCGGGCCCTGCGGCTGGGCTCGGCGCCGGCGCAGACGGAAGTGATCGTCCTGCACTATGAGCAGGACCCGGAGGTACGCACACCGGTGCTTACCTCCCTCGCTCGGCCGATGCACGTCACGGCCCGGGAGAACGCGCAGCTCAGAAGGACCGTCGAACTTCTCACTGCTGAGCTCGCACAGCCGCAGATCGGCACCACCGCCGCCATCAACAGCATCGTCGACCTTCTGCTCATCCAGTTCGTACGCGCCTGGCTGGCCCGCCACCCGCAGGAGCAGTCCGGCTCATGGCTGGGAGCGATGCGTGATCCGGTCGTGCGCGACGCTCTGGCATGTGTCCACGCCCAACCGGGACGCCCCTGGACCACGGAGACCCTGGCCGCCGCGACGAGCGTCTCCCGGGCGACGCTGTCCAGGCGTTTCCGGTCCGCCCTCGGACAGACGCCGGGCGCGTACGTGACGCAGTGGCGCATCGACCTGGCGTCCGTCCGGCTCCGCGATACCGATGAGCCGGTCGAGTCGATCTCCGGCGCGGTCGGATACGGCTCTCCTCACGCTTTCAGCCGTGCCTTCAAACGTGCCCGGGGCACGGCCCCGGGCGAGTACCGTTCTCGCCTTCGCAAGTGACCGGCCTCGGGACTGGTGGGCTCGCATGTTGAGGTGTCGCGTATTCCTCGTCGAGGCCGTGCCTGGTGTCACCGTGTGTGGTCTTCGGAGGCGTATCGGCTCCAGATTCCTCCGGCTTCAGTGACCAGGCGGGTGGCTGTCGTGTCGTGGTGGCCGAGCGTCATCGCGATGACGGGGCCGGGGCTTGGAGGACGAGTTGGCGGATCGCGGGGCCCTGCCGCGCTGTGGCGGGATGCCGACGCCACCGACCCCTCGCGGGTTCGCCGCGCTGCGGACCCTGCCGGAAGGACTGCTCGTGGCCACGCTGCGGCGCTTCCCGCGAAGCCCGACGGCCGTGCACAGCGGGCTCAGCGACGACTCGCCCGCGGCGGCGGCCGAACTCGCTCGGCTGACCGAACAGATCCGTGCCTGCACGAAGGCCCGGTAGGCGACAGAAGGCCGGGCCTCCTCGGCCGTGACCGGGGAGGTCCGGCGGGTGCGGTACCGGGATGGTCAGAGCAGGGGCCGCAGCTCGTCCCGGCACCAGGCGGTCAGGGTGGTCGGCGTCGTGGTCGCCACGGTGCGGGGCTGCTCGGGTGTGAAGCCGTCACGCAGCCCGGTGGACATGCCCATGATCGCCTCGACGGAG
The DNA here is from genome assembly GCF_012396365.1 of Nocardiopsis alborubida. GTDB lineage: Bacteria > Actinomycetota > Actinomycetes > Streptosporangiales > Streptosporangiaceae > Nocardiopsis > Nocardiopsis alborubida. Next base: position 225,738 of record NZ_JAAXPG010000007.1, read on the forward strand.
CCGGGCCCCAGGCCGGCGCCCGCGAGCACCTCGCGCATGCGCCCGTCGGAAACGCGTTCGGCGCGCACCCGGCGCCCCGTCACCTCGGTGACCACGGTCGCGGCCTGCTCCCAGGTCAGGTCGGCGGGGCCGTGCACGGCCCGCACGGTCCGGCCCTCCAGGTCGGGGTTGAGCAGCAGGCCCACGGCCGTGTCGGCGATGTCGCGCGGCGCGACCCAGGGCATCGGATGGTCCAAGGGCAGCACCACCGAGACGGTGCCGGAGCGGATGGCGTCCAGCTCCATCAGCAGATTGCTGAAGAAGAAGCCGCACCGCAGGTGCGCCACGGTCGCGCCGGTCTCCTCCAGCAGCTGCTCGGTGCGGGCCAGCCCGTCGATCTCCCCGGCCCCGGAGCGCCTCTCCGCGCCGACGCTGCTCTGGAAGACGACGCGGGAGATCCCGTTGGCGGTGACGGCGCGGGCGGCGTGCGCACCCATCCGGGCGTGCTCGGCGACCGGGTCCTCGGCCGGGGTCGGCGGGCTCACCCAGTACAGCGCGTCCACGCCCGCGGTCGCGGCCAGGACCGCGTCCCGGTCGCCCTGGTCCACGGCGACCGGGTCGACCCAGTCGGCCAGCGCCGGGTCCAACCGGGCCGGGTCGCGCATCAGCACGCGCGGGCGCACACCCGCGCGGACCAGGCCTGTCACCACGTGGCGGCCGACGTTGCCGGTCGGGGTGGTCACGGCGATACGCATCATGGACTCCTTGTGCTCGACGGAAGTGCTCCCACGCTAGGAGGGGAAGCGGTCGGATTCCGGCCACAACTCACGCTCTCCAGCCCCTCAGTGGCACGGATGTCCGGTATCTTCCGGGGGCGGCGCCCGCTCACGGCGGTCCGCCGTACCCGGGAGCCCCGGGGCGGGAACGCCAGCGGAGGTGATCCGCCCCACACCAGCCGGTGCGGGGCCCGCCGCGCCGTGAACGCCCCCACCCCTCCCACCAGGCATGACGGGCCTTCTCACCGCGGCCGCGCGCTCCGGGTGAGCCGACTGTTTCCCGCGTGTTACGGCTGGACACCTCCAGGCAACGCGGGCTCCCTACCTTCGGTTTCGTCAGCAGCCGTCGAGCAGGAAGGCACGGCCGTGGCCTCAGAGACTGGCCCGCGCGCACCGCGCACCGGTAAGAGCTGGATCTCCGCCTGGGACCCCGAGGACGAGCGGTTCTGGAACGACGGCGGGCGACGCGTGGCCCGCCGCAACCTGTGGGCCTCCATCGCCTCCGAGCACATCGGCTTCTCCGTGTGGAGCATCTGGTCGGTGCTCGTGCTCTTCATGATCCCCGAGCACGGCTTCTCCACCACCCCCGAGCAGAAGTTCCTGCTCCTGTCGGTGGTCACCCTGGTCGGCGCGATCCTGCGCGTGCCCTACACCCTGGCCGTGCCCGCCCTGGGCGGACGCAACTGGACGGTCGTCTCCACCCTGACCCTCATCGTCCCCACCGCCGCCGCCTTCTTCCTCGTCCGCGACCCCGACACCCCCTTCTGGCTGCTGCTGGTCCTGGCCGCCACCGCGGGCGTGGGCGGCGGCAACTTCTCCTCCTCCATGGCCAACATCAACTCCTACTTCCCCGAACGGGAGAAGGGGTGGGCACTGGGCCTGAACGCGGGCGGCGGCAACATCGGCGTGGCCACCGTCCAACTGGTCGGCCTGGCCGTCATCGCCCTGTTCACCACCTCCGCCGGGTACCTGGTCCCGCTGTTCTACGCGCCGCTGATCCTGGTGGCCGCCTGGTGGGCGCACCGGTCCATGAACAACCTGGCCCACGTGCGCAACGACGTCTCCGCGCAGCTGTCGGCCACCCGCGACCGCCACTTCTGGATCATGTCGCTGCTGTACGTGGGCACCTTCGGCTCCTTCATCGGCACCGGATTCGCCTTCGGGCTGCTGCTGCAGTCCCAGTTCGGGCTGGCGCCCGTGCAGTCCGCCGCGATCGCCGTGCTCGGCCCGGTCATCGGCTCCCTCATCCGCCCCGTGGGCGGCCGGGTGGCCGACTCCCTGGGCGGGGCCCGCGTCACCCTGTGGGTCTTCCTGGCCATGGCCGCCTGCTCCGCCGTCCTGGTGCTCTCCGTCCAGGCCGCCCAGCTGGCCCTGTTCATCGGCGCGTTCGCGGTGATGTTCGTCCTCACCGGCCTGGGCAACGGCTCCACCTACAAGATGATCCCCTCCCTCTACGCCGCCCGCGCCGAGGACGCCGTCGCCGCCGGGGAACCCCGCGAGCAGGCCCTGGCCCGCACCAAGCGCGTGGCCTCCTCCGTGCTCGGCCTCATCGGCGCGGTCGGCGCCCTGGGCGGGGTGGGCGTCAACATCGCCTTCCGCGAGTCCTTCGCCGCCACCGGCTCCACCGCCCCGGCCTTCGCCGCCTTCGGCGCCTTCTACCTGGTGTGCGCCGCCGTCACCTGGGCGGTCTACCTGCGCCGCCCCGCCGCCTCCCCGGTCGGCGCCGCCAGCGTGGAGAGCGCCGACCGATGACCACCACCCACTGCCCCTACTGCGCGCTCCAGTGCGCCATGCACCTGGAGCCCGGGCCCGACGGGCGCCTGGCCGCCCGCCCCGCGCCCTTCCCCACCAACCGCGGCGGACTGTGCCGCAAGGGCTGGACCTCCGCCGAGGTCCTCACCGTCCCCGACCGCCTCACCCGCCCCCTGCTGCGCAAGGACCGCGGCTCCGACCTGGTCGAGACCGACTGGGACACCGCCCTGGACCACGTCGCCGAACGCCTGCTGGCCCTGAGCGCCGAGTCCGGGCCCGACACCGTCGCGGTCTTCGGCGGCGGCGGCCTGACCAACGAGAAGTCCTACACCCTGGGCAAGTTCGCCCGCCTGGCCCTGGGCACCTCCCAGATCGACTACAACGGCCGGTTCTGCATGTCCTCGGCCGCGGCCGGGGGCACGCGGGCCTTCGGCCTGGACCGCGGGATGCCCTTCCCGCTGACCGACGTCGGTGAGGCCGAGGTGGTCCTGCTGGCCGGGGCCAACCCGGCCGAGACCATGCCGCCGATGATGGGCCACCTGTCCGCGCCCACCCTCATCGTCATCGACCCCCGCCGCTCGGCCACCGCCCAGGCCGCGCTCTCGGGCGGCGGCATGCACCTGGCCCCCCGCCCCGGCACCGACCTGGCCCTGGCCCTGGGGCTCCTGCACGCCGCCCGCGTCCAGGGCTGGTGCGACGAGGAGTTCCTCGCCGAGCGCACCACCGGGTTCGAGGCCGCCTGGGAGCACGCCGCCGCCTGGTGGCCCGAACGCACCGAACAGGTCACCGGCGTCCCGGCCGCCCGCATCCGCGCCGCCGCCGACCTGCTGGGCGGGGCCGCCCGCAACCGCTCCGCCTACGTCCTGACCGGACGCGGCGCCGAACAGCACGCCAAGGGCACCGACACCGTCTCGGCCTGGATCAACCTGTCCCTGGCACTGGGCCTGCCCGGCCGCCGGGGTTCGGGGTACGGGTGCGTCACCGGCCAGGGCAACGGCCAGGGCGGACGCGAACACGGCCAGAAGGCCGACCAGCTCCCCGGCTACCGCAGGATCGACGACCCCGCCGCCCGCGCCCACGTGGCCGGGGTGTGGGGCGTGGACCCCGACACCCTTCCCGGCCCGGGCCGCTCGGCCTTCGAACTCCTCGACGCCCTGGGCAGTGGCGGCGGACCGCGCGCCATGCTGCTGCTGGGCTCCAACCCCGTCGTCTCGGCCCCCGACACCGCGCGCGTGCGCGCCCGCCTGGCCTCCCTGGACCTGCTGGTGGCCGCCGACTTCGTGCTCTCCGAGACCGCCGCCATGGCCGACGTCGTGCTGCCCGTGGCCCAGTGGGCGGAGGAGGGCGGCACCATGACCAACCTGGAGGGGCGCGTCCTGCGCCGGACACGGGCCACCGCCCCGCCCGAGGGGGTGCGCACCGACCTGGAGGTGCTCTCCGCGCTGGCGGTGCGCCTGGGACAGCCCGCCGACCGCTTCCCCACCGACCCCGACACCGTCCTGGCCGAGCTGGGCCGGGCCTCGGCCGGGGGAGCGGCGGACTACTCCGGCGTCACCCCCGAGCGCCTGGCCTCGGGCGAGGCCCTGCACTGGCCCGTGCGCGCCCAGGAGCCGCCCACACCACGGCTGTTCCTGGACGCCTTCGCCCACCCCGACGGCCGCGCCCGCCTGGTCCCGGTCGCCCACCGGCCCCCCGCCGAGGACACCGACGCCGACTACCCCCTCGTGGCGACCACCGGACGGCTGATGGGCCACTACCAGTCCGGCGCCCAGACCCGCCGCGTCGCCGAACTGGACCGGGCCGAACCGGAGGCGTACGTGGAGGTGCACCCCGACACCGCCGCGCGCGCCGGGCTCGCCGCGGGGGACTGGGCCCGCGTCATCTCCCGGCGCGGCCACACACGCGCGCGGGTGCGGTTGACGCCCACCGCCCGCCTGGACACGGTGTTCCTGCCCTTCCACTACGCGGGCGCCCAGTCCGCCAACAACCTGACGAACCCGGCGTTGGACCCGACCAGCCGCATGCCCGAGTTCAAGGTGAGCGCGGTGCGGTTGGAACCCGAGGACACGCACACACCAGGAGGCAGCAGTTGAGCACCGTGCAGGGCGCGTCCCCGCGTCAGATCGTGGTCGTGGGCAACGGGATGGTCGGCGCCCGCTTCGCCGAGGAGACCGCACGCCTGGACCCGACCGGAGAACGGGTCCACGTGAGCGTGGTCGGCACCGAGCACCACCCCGCCTACAACCGGGTCCTGCTCTCGGGCGTGGTCGCCGGGGACTACACCCCCGAACAGATCCGCCTGCCCGTCCCCGACACCCCGGGCGTCACCGTGCGCACCGGCGTCACCGCCACCGCCCTGGACACCGAACGGCGCACCGTCACCCTGGACGACGGCAGCGCACTGCCCTACGACGAGCTCGTCCTGGCCACCGGGGCGCGTGCCTCCTTCCCCCCGGTCACCGGCGTGGCCGGACCCGACGGCGCGCCCGGCGAGGGGGTGACGGCCCTGCGCGACCTGGACGACTGCCAGCGGCTGCTCGCTCTGGCCCGCCCGGGAGCCCCCGTGGTGGTCCTGGGCGGGGGCGTGCTGGGCCTGGAGGCCGCCCGCGGCCTGGTCGGACGCGGCATGCGCGTGTCGGTGGTGGAGTCCTCGCCCTGGATCATGCGCCGCCAGATCGACCAGCCCGCCGCGCGCATCCTGGCCGAACGCTACGCCGCCCTGGGCGTGACCGTGCACTCCTGGCGGGTGGCCGCCCGCTGGGTTCCGGGCACCGGCCTGGAACTGGACGACGGCCGCGTGCTGCCCGGCGACGCCCTGGTGGTCACCGCCGGTGTGCGCGGCAACATCGAACTGGCCAAGGACGCCGGTATCGAGGTCGAGCACGGCGTCGTCGTGGACGACCGCCTCTCCACCTCCGACGCCCGCGTGCACGCCATCGGCGACTGCGCCCAGCACCCCGGCGGCGGGGCCGGACTCATCCAGCCCGGCTGGGAGCAGGCCGCCGTGCTGGCCCGGCGCCTGACCGGCGCCGCGCCGCACGCCCTCTACGCCGGGGCCAGGCCGCTGACCCGCCTCAAGGCGGAGGGGATCGAGCTGACCGCGTTCGGGCGGGTGCATGAGGAGGACGCAGACGACCTGGAGACGGTCACCATCAGCGACCCCTACGGCGGCCGCTACGCCAAGCTGTCCGTGCGCGAGGAGAAGGTGGTGGGCGCGGTGCTGCTGGGCTTCCCCGAGGCCGCCGCGACCCTGGCCCAGCTCTACGACACGGGCGCCCCGGTGCCCGCCGACCGCCTGGCGCTGCTCCAGGGGCTGCCGAGCGCCGCTCCCGAGGAGGCCGACGGCGCGGCCGACGCGCTGGTGTGCCGGTGCAACGCCGTCAGCCGCACCGACATCGAACAGGCCTGGCTGGACGGGGCGCGCACCCGCGAGGCCATCGCCGACCGGACCCGGGCCACGACGGGCTGCGGGGGGTGCGTGCGGGACGTCCGGGCGCTGCTGTCGGGGATGCAGGGCCAGGCCACCGCGGGGGTCTGACCCCGGAGGAGAGGCGGTCCCCGAACCGGCTCGTCCGCCCCGTAGGGAGGGTCGGGCGGGCCTATCCCGGGCAGGCGGGGTCGGGCGGAGCGTCCGGCCCCGCGGCGGGCGGGAGGGGAGGGCCGGTTCGCCGCCGCTCCGGAGCCGGCTACTGGCCCCGACGGCCGTCGATGCGCTCGCGCAAGAGGTCGGCGTGCCCGTTGTGGCGGGCGTACTCCTCCACCATGTGCACCAGGACCTCACGCAGGCCCCACACCCGGTCGTTGTGGGGGTCGGTCCAGGCCGGGCTCTCCAGGTCGGGGGCTCGGGCCACGAACGCGTCGGTGTGGGCGCACTCCTCCCGCCATGTCGCCCAGGCCTCCTCCACCACGGCCGGATCGGCCACCGCACCGTCGAAGTCCCCGTCGGGTGCGGACGCGCTGGCGTAGAGCAGGGGTGCCTGTTCGCGACTCCTACCGCCCAGGCGGCACCGGAACCAGGCCCGCTCCACCTCCGACATGTGCCGCACCAGCCCCAGCAGGGACATGGTGGAGGGCGGCACCGAACGGCGGGCCAGCGCGTCGGCGTCCAGACCCGAGCACTTCAGCTCCAGGGTCGTGCGCTGCAGGTGCAGGAACTCGACCAGGACGGCGCGTTCGCCGACGGGGCGGGGGCGGCCCTCGCGGGGGTCCTCGTCCGGGGCCAGGAACATGTCCGCGCGCTGTGTGCTCATAGGGGGGAGCATCGTCCGCGCGCCGCCGGTGCGCAAGGGGTTTTCCCGCCCCATCCGGCCGCCGTCGGGACTTCGGGGACTCCGGCTGGGCTCGGCCGGGGCCGGGGCCTGTGGCGGTGGGCGTAGGCCGGGGTCAGCGCAGCGCGAGGACCATGCACAGGAGCGCGACCAGGGACGTCAGGGTGCGCACGTCGTTCCAGCGCACCCACACCGGCTCGAAGGCGGTGCGCACGGCGGCCGGGTCCGCGATCCGCTCGGCCGGACCCTGCCGGTCCAGGGCGTTGTTGCGCGGAACGTTGACCGCGAAGGTGCACACCAGGGCCGCCACCAGGCAGAGCAGCGCCGCCCCCGACCACACGGCGGAGGCGCTCGCCCCGACGCTGGCGTAGAGCACGGCGCAGGCCAGCGCCGCCACCGGGGCGCCGATGAAGACCACGGCGAAGAACGGGTTGAGGATGGCGACGTTGATCCCCTGCATCGCCTCGATCATCGCCCGGTCCCCGGACCTGCGCAGACCCGGCATCACCGCGATCGAGAACGCGAAGAACAACCCGGCGAACAGGCCGGTCGCCACCACGGCGAACACCGGAACGACCACGTGCACCATCTCCATCACGCCACACCCCGGATTCTGTTGTCCTGCCCGCGTGTTATGGGCGGATTCTACGTGCCGCGCGGAGCGTCCACGGCACCCCCGTCCCTTCGCTGCGGGCGGCACCACCGACCCGTCCCGCGCACGCGCTGTGCCAGGCCTCCCCCGCCCTTCGAGCCATGCCGTCCCCTCTTTCCCCGCACACAGCGCGGACCCACGCGGCCATCGCGCTGGCCAGGCCGGGACCGCGGCGCCCGCGCCGGGAGCCCCAGGTCAGCCGTGCCACTCGCAGAAGAGCACCGTGGCGTCGTCGCCGAACCTGCCGTGGTGGTACTCCAGCACCGCGTGCACCAGGCGCCGCAGCGTCTCGGGAACCGGCATGTTGTCGGCCTGGTGGCGGATGACGAAGTCCACGAACCGCTCCACGCCGAACTCGCGGCCCTCGGAGTCGCGCGCCTCGATGATGCCGTCGGTGTACAGCAGCAGCCGGTCGCCCGGTTCGAGCTGTTCCCGGCACACCGTCACCGGCAGCCCCAGGTCCATCCCCAGCGGGTGGGAGGGCTCGCACTCCAGGTCGCGGACCTCCTCGCCCCGGATGAGCACCGGCGGCAGGTGGCCGCAGTTGACCCAGTACAGCTCCCCGGTGGCCATGTTCAGCTCGGCCAGGACCGCGGTGGCGAAACGGGTGCGCACGAACTCCTGGATCAGGGTGTGCTCCACCCCCCGGCAGACGTCGGCCAGCGGGGTGCCCCTGCGGCGCTCGTTGCGAAAGGCCCCCACCGCCAGGTTCGCGATGAGCCCGGCGGCGGTGTCGTGGCCCATCGCGTCGAACATCGCCAGGTGGGCGGTCTCCCCGTCCAGGGCGTAGTCGAAGGAGTCACCGGCGTTGTCGTAGGCCGGTTCGGTGGCGGCCGAGATCGTCACCCGTGAGTCGGCGAAGGTGCCCGGCGGCATGAGCGTCCACTGCATCTCCGCCGAGACCGACATGGGTTTGGTGCGGATCAGCCGGGCGTAGGCGTCGCTGTTGGAGCGCTTGGCGATGACCAGAAGCGCCACCATGGAGGCCAGGTCGCGCATCGCCGAGCGGTCGGGGTCGCCCGGGTAGCTCACATGCAGCACGCCCAGGCGCTCGGCGCCGTCCAGGACCGGAACCCAGTAGCGCTGCTCGTCCTCCACCCGCACGGCCACGCCCGTGACGTAGGCCTGACCGGCCGCGGAGTCGTCCACCGGCAAATCCTCACCGCCCTGGTGGGCGTCGTTCCCCTCTCCCGTGACCTCGCGCAGGACCTGCTGCTGGTGGTCGGCGAGGTAGACGCGCGCCTGGGAGAGCCCGGCGCTGTCGGCCTTCTTGGCCACGAGTGAGGGCAGTTCCTCGAAGGTGGCCAGATGTCCGGCCCGCACGAGGGAGACCATCAACTCGTTGGACGCGTGTTGCACCGGCATGACAGCACCCCGGAATCCGGCACGACAGTCGTTCGTCTCACGAACCCCTACCCGTCATGCCACCTTTCGACCAGAAAATACATCTTCGCACGTGAGAGCCTGACCGAACAGGCCACGGCCCCCACCGGAACCTCCCTCGGGATGCCCCGCCTGAAACCACCCCCTCGTCGAGGAGGGCGGCCGCGAACGGTACCGGACACCGCCCGCTCACCGGTCGACGGCAGGCTCCTCCACCGCGCGGACGTCCGGAGCGGAGGGCGGGGTGTCCGCGAGCGCGAGCTCGGGAGGGGTCCTCTGCGATGACCGCGGACCCCGCCCTGAGGAGTGGGCCGGCTCCCGCGTCCCCGGGGCGTCGAGTGAACGGACCACGGGTGCGACCAGGGCGGCGATCGCCGAGACGCCCGCGAGTACGGCGAGGACGACGCCCAAGGCCCCGCACACGCGGCGTGGACCACCGCGCCGGGGCGGCGTCGGCAAGGACCGCCGCTCCGGACCGGCCACGGCCCGCCCCGAGGAGGAAGGCCCGCGCCCGGCGTGAGCCGGACACGGGCCTCGGGTCGGGAAGACGGCCGTCAGGACGTTCCGGGCGGTGCTGGCACCGCGCGCACCTGGCGGACCCGGTGCGGTGACCGCGGAGGTTCACCGGCCCGGTTCTTCCCTGTCAGCGCGGTTCATGGCCCTTGCGTCACACCGGCAACGCTTCCGGCCAGCCCACTAGCGGACCCCGTGGGCCCCGCGGACGTCACCGGGCAGCACCTCGGGCAGCCCGCGTCCGCACCCCGCGCACTCGGCCCGGCGCCGCACCGCGTAGGCGGCCGTGGCCACCCCCAGCGCCGCGCCCCAGACCGCCATCGACGCGAACGCCGCCGTGTGCAGCGGCTCGGCGGTCAGCAGCGAACGCGCCTGCGCGTCGAGGAGCTCGACCACGATGCCGCGGCCCATCGCCACCAGTGCCAACGCGACCAGGGACGCGGGCACCACCGCCAGCCCCACCGGCACCCGGCGACCGGCCAGACCGGCCATCCACCACGGGAAGCGCACGCCCCAGCGCTGGACGAGTCCCAGCATCAGCACCACGCCCACCAGACCGGCCGTGCCCAGCCCCACCCCGATGACGATCGTGCCGTCGGCGGCCATGGCGTCGAACTGCTCCCGCTCGACCCCCACCGCGATCCCGAAGAGCCAGGGCAGGCGCAGCGACGGGTAGAACAGGGCCACCGCGCAGGCCACGGCCACCGCGATCCGGCCCACCCGCAGCGCCCGGACCCGCACGGCGCGCTCGTGCCCGGCGTCCCACTCCGGTGCGCGCCCGCAGCGCTGGCAGGCGCCGCGCACCGCACGGCGGTGGGTGAGCGCCGCCGCCACCCACACCGCCACGCCCGCCGCGAAGAACAGGGTGGACAGGTGGGACGCGGTGAAGGTCGCCTCCGCCCACAGCTGGAACAGGTCGGGCACGATCCACCCCGCCACCGGCAGGATCATCGTGTACCCCAGCCAGGACAGGAGCTGCCCGTCCACGAACACCAGCAGCACCACCGCACCCAGCGCCCAGGAGAGCGCCTCGACCGCACGGCCCCCGCCTCCCCGCGGGCGCAGCATGAGCACGGCGCACACCGCGCCCACCGCACCCAGCAGCAGGGACACCGCCCCCGAGACCGTCCGGGCGTTCAACGGCCCCGAGGCGTCCGGGGCGATCAGGGCGAACAGCGAGCCGAACCCGCTGCGCCCGGGGGCGCCCGCCGAGGCCACCCCGCTCAGCCAGGCCAGCCCCAGGGCCAGGGCCACCGCCGACCAGGCCAGGGCCGTCCAGGGGGCGGCGGTGGGCCTCAGGTGTTCGTGGCGGGTCTCGGTGACAGGTGGTGAGGCGGCCATGGCCTGCTCCTCGTCTCAGGTGCGGTCGTTGCTGACCCCCACACCCTCGCGCGCACGGGCCCCGGCGCACCTCACCGTGCAGCGGGATCCGCATCCCCCGAGCGGGGGAGATCCGGCGCCCCGCGCACTCCCCGCCCAGGCGTGTCCGTCTATCCCCGACCGGCCTGGTAGGCCTTGTCCAGGGCGGAGACCACCACCTCCACGGACTGGGCCCCCGAGATGCCGACGGCGCGGTCCATGACGAAGAAGGGCACCCCTGTCGCGCCCAACCGGCGGGCCAGGGCGATGTCCTCGCGCACGTCCTCGGCGTACTCCCCGCCCTCCAGCACCCGCCGCACCTCCTGGGACTCCAGGCCGACCTCGGCCGCCACCTCCACCAGGACCGCGGTGTCGCTGAGGTCGCGGGCCTCCACCAGCTGGGCGCGCATGAACCGCTCCTGCGCCCGCGCCTCCAGACCGCGGATCCGTGCCAGGTGGATGAGGCGGTGGACGTCGAAGGTGTTGACCATGACCCCGCCCGCGAAGTCGTAGTCCAGGCCCTCCTGCGCGGCCACCTGCGTGACCTGCGCGGTCATCGACCGCACCTGCTCCCGGGGCGCCCCCATCTTCCGCGACAGCGAGTCGTAGACCGGCTCGCTCGCACCGGTGGGGAAGGAGGGGTCCAGCTGGAAGCTGCGCCAGCGCACCCGGACCTGGTCGGAGTGCTCGAACAGCTCCAGCGCCCTCTCCAGGCGCCGCTTGCCGATGTAGCACCACGGACAGACGATGTCGGACCACACCTCGACCTGCACAGGCCACCCCCCGCTCACCCACACGTTCCCCGGGCGCGTTTCCGCTCCGGCTCCGAGCCACACTAACCGGGACCCGGTACCGGCGTATCCGTGCCGGTTCCGCTCGGAAAGCCCACCAGGCCGACCTGCGCGAACCGTCCTGCGAGAGACGGCCCGGACGGCCGCTCGCCGGTCCGGAAGCCGCCGCGGAGCACTCCCCGGCCGTCGACGCGCCGGTCCGGCAGCGCCCAGCCGGGCGGTTCCTCGGTGCGCTCGGCCCACTCCGCGGGAACCCGGCCCCCGGACAGCTCCGCGGCCCGACCCGGGGGCCGCCCCGGACCCGCGGAGCACACCCGGTGTGACCAAGCACCCGGTCGGGGCCCGACCGGCGCCCACCCTGGGCCCCACCGCTCATCACGCACCCTCCACCTGCGGTGGCAGCACATCGAAACAAGCACGACACATACGGCTGACCGTCGGGAAACACCCGGAAGGTTGCCTGAAACCTGTCCGACCCCGCAGCAGGAGGAGCCCATGGAAGAACTCGTCGTCATCGGCAACGGCATGGTCGGCCACCGCCTCGTCGAGGCCCTCCGCGACCGTGACACCGCCGGGCACTGGCACATCACCGTCGTGGGCGAGGAGCCCCGCACCGCCTACGACCGGGTGGCCCTGTCCTCCTACTTCGACGGCGCCAGCGCCCAGGACCTGTCCCTGGGCGACCTGAGCGGCCCCGACGTGGACGTGCACGTCAACGAACGCGCCGTGGGCGTGGACCGCGCCAACCGCACCGTCACGACGCAAAGCGGGCGCGTCCTGGCCTACGACCGGCTCGTCCTGGCCACCGGCTCCACACCCTTCGTGCCCCCCGTGCCCGGCCACGACCTGCCCGGCTGCCACGTCTACCGCACCATCGAGGACCTGGACGCCATCACCGCCTCCGCCCGCGGCGCGAGCACCGGCGTGGTCGTCGGCGGCGGCCTGCTGGGGCTGGAGGCCGCCAACGCCCTGCGTCTGCTGGGCGTCCAGGCGCACGTGGTCGAACTCGCCCCCCACCTGATGCCCGCCCAGATCGACGAGGGCGCCGGAGGCCTGCTGCGCAACCTGATCACCGACCTGGGCGTGCGGGTCCACACCGGTTCGGCCTCCACCGCCGTGGAGGCCGGCCCCGACGGGCGCGTGGCCCGCCTGAGACTGGGCGAGGGCTCCCTGGACGCCGACCTGGTCGTGTTCTCCGTGGGCATCCGCCCCCGCGACGACCTCGCCCGCGCCATCGGGCTGGAGGTCGGCGAGCGCGGCGGCATCGTCGTGGACGACACCTGCACCACCAGCGACGCCCGCATCCACGCCGTGGGCGAGGCCGCCAACCACAGGGGCACCGTGTACGGCCTCATCGCACCCGGCAACGCCATGGCCGAGGTCGTCGCCGACCGGCTCGTGGGCGGCCGGGCCACCTTCACCGGCGCCGACACCTCCACCAAGCTCAAACTCATGGGCGTGGACGTGGCCAGCTTCGGCGACGCCCACGGCCGCACCCCCGGCGCCCTGGACGTGGTCGTCAACGACGCCGCCAGCGGCCGCTACGCCAAACTCGTGGTCTCCGACGACGCCGCCACACTGCTCGGCGGCATCCTGGTCGGCGACGCCTCGGCCTACGCCACCCTGCGCCCCCTGGTCGGCTCCCCGCTGCCCGGCGACCCGTTGTCGCTGATCACCCCCGAGGGCACCGCCCTGGGCGCCGACGCCCTGCCCGAGAGCGCCCAGATCTGCTCGTGCAACGCCGTCACCAAGGGCGAGCTGACCGAGGCCGTCGCCTGCGGCAACCACGACGTACCCGCCCTGAAGGCCTGCACCAAGGCGGGCACCAGCTGCGGCTCGTGCGTGCCCATGCTCAAGCAGATCCTCGCCCAGGCGGGCATCGAGCAGTCCAAGGCCCTGTGCGAGCACTTCCCCCAGTCGCGCGCCGAACTGGTCGAGATCGTGCGCGCCACCGGCACCAGCACGTTCTCCGGACTCATCGCCGCCCACGGCACCGGGCACGGCTGCGACGTGTGCAAGCCCGCGGTGGCCTCCATCCTGGCCTCCCTGGGCAACGGGCACATCCTGGAGGGTGAACAGGCCACCCTCCAGGACACCAACGACCGCTACCTGGCCAACATGCAGCGCAACGGCACCTACTCCGTCGTGCCGCGCATCCCCGGCGGCGAGATCACCCCCGACAAGCTCATCGTCATCGGCGAGGTCGCACGCGACTTCAACCTCTACACCAAGATCACCGGCGGCCAGCGCATCGACCTGTTCGGCGCCCGCCTCGAACAGCTGCCCGCCATCTGGAAGCGCCTGGTCGACGCCGGGTTCGAGTCCGGACACGCCTACGGCAAGTCCCTGCGCACCGTCAAGTCGTGCGTGGGCACCACCTGGTGCCGCTTCGGCGTCCAGGACTCGGTGGGCCTGGCCATCCGCCTGGAGGAGCGCTACCGGGGGCTGCGCTCGCCCCACAAGCTCAAGGCGGCCGTCTCCGGGTGCGCCCGCGAGTGCGCCGAGGCCCGCGGCAAGGACTTCGGCGTCATCGCCACCGACAAGGGCTGGAACCTGTACGTGGGCGGCAACGGCGGCTTCACCCCCCGCCACGCCGAACTCCTGGCCTCGGACCTGGACGAGGACACCCTCATCCGCTACGTCGACCGGTTCCTGATGTTCTACGTGCGCACCGCCGACCGCCTCCAGCGCACCGCCCCCTGGGTCGAGTCCCTGGACGGCGGCCTGGACCACCTGCGCGACGTCGTCGTCGAGGACTCCCTGGGCATCGCCGCCGAACTGGAGGAGGCCATGGAACGCCACGTGAACTCCTACGGCGACGAGTGGGCCGCGGTCCTGGCCGACCCCGACAAGCTCGCGCGCTTCGTCTCCTTCGCCAACGCCCCCGACACCCCCGACCCCACCATCAGCTTCACCACCACCCGCGACCAGCCGGTCCCCACCGCTCCCGTCAGCCTGGGCATGCCCGCCCGCCGACCCCAGGAGGCCACCCGATGACCGTCACCACCCAAGCCCAGCCCACCACCTGGATCGACGCCTGCCCCCTGGCGGGCCTGCGCGTCGAGGACGGGGTGGCCGTGCTGCTCCCCGACGGCCGCCAGGCGGCCCTGTTCCGCACCCGCGACCAGCACCTGTACGCCGTCGACAACATCGACCCCTACACCGGCGCCGCCGTCATCTCGCGCGGCATCGTCGGCGACCGCGCGGGCGAGCCCACCGTCGCCTCACCCATGCTCAAGAACGTCTTCTCCCTGCGCACCGGCCAGAGCCTGGACGACGAGCACGTGCGCCTGACCACCTGGCCCGTGCGCCAGACCGACACCGCCGTGCAGATCGCCGCACGCGCCGAGGAGAGCACACCGTGAACACCTCCCCGGACGGTGGGACCGCGGCCCCGCCCGCGCGGCGCCCGCCCGAACCCGCGACCACCGCGCCGCTGGCCGGGTTCACCGTCGCCGTCACCGCCGCGCGCCGCGCCGAGGAGATCAGCGCCCTGCTGCGCCGCAAGGGCGCCCAGGTCCTGGCCGCCCCGGCCCTGCGCATCGTCCCGCTCAGCGACGACCAGCGCCTGGCCGCGGTCTCCGAACAGCTCGCCCGCCGCCCCGCAGACGTCGTCGTGGCCACCACCGGCATCGGCTTCCGCGGCTGGGTGGAGGCCTGCGAGACCTGGGGCACCGTCGACCCGCTCCTGGCGAGCCTGCGCACCTCGCGCCTGCTGGCCCGCGGCCCCAAGGCCAAGGGCGCCATCCGCGCCGCCGGACTCACCGAGGAGTGGTCACCGCCCTCGGAGTCCTCCGCCGAGGTCCTGGACTACCTGCTCGCCCAGGGCGTGCAGGGGCTGCGCGTGGCCATCCAGCTGCACGGCGAACCCCTGCCCGACTTCACCGCCGCGCTGCGCCTGGCCGGAGCCGACGTCGTCGAGGTCCCCGTCTACCGCTGGACCCAGCCCGAGGACACCGCGCCCCTGGACCGCCTCATCGAGGCCGTCACCGGCGGGGGAGTGGACGCGGTCACCTTCACCAGCGCCCCGGCCGCGGCGGGGCTGCTGGCCCGCGCCCATACCACCGGCCACCAGGCGGCCCTGGTCCAGGCCCTGCGCGGCGACGTCCTGGCCATGTGCGTGGGCGCGGTCACCGCGCGCCCCCTCATGGCCCACGGCATCCCCACCGTGTGGCCCCAGCGCGCCCGCGTCGGCGCCCAGGTCCGCGCGCTCGCCGAGGAGCTGCCCGCGCGCTTTCCCACCCTGCCCGTGGCCGGACACCGCCTGCGCCTGCGCGGCCACGCCGTCCTGGTCGACGGCACCGTGCGCGCCCTCTCGCCCACCCTCATGCGCGTACTGCGCGAGCTGGCCCGCAGGCCCGGCCAGGTCCTGGACCGCACCCGCCTGCTCACCTGCCTGGGAGAGGACGCCGACGCCCACGCCGTGGAGACGGCCGTGGCACGGCTGCGCACCGCGCTGGGCGACTCCCGGATCATCCAGACCGTGGTCAAACGCGGCTACCGGCTGGCCCTGGACACACCCGAACCCGCCCTCTGACGAGCGCACCGGTCCACCCGCCCGAGGGAAGGAAGAAGCGGACCCCGGCCCCGGCCGCCCGCGCCACGCGATGCACCGACACCCCACCCTGCTGCTGGCCCTCCACGGCACCCGCGACCCCCACGGCACCGCCGTGGCCCACTCCCTGGCCCTGCGCGTGGCCGAGGTGACGGGCCAGCCCACCCGCCTGGCCTTCGCCGACGTGCTCGCGCCCACCGTCGGCGAGGTCGCCGCCCGCACCCCCGGGCCCCTGGTGGTCGTGCCCGCGTTCCTGGCCTCGGGCTACCACGTGCGCACCGACATCCCCCACCAGCTCGCCCGCGCCGGACGCGCCGACGCCGTCATCACCCCGGCCCTGGGCGAGCACCCCGCCGTCCTGGACACCGCCGTGCGCCGCCTGGTCGGGGCCGGGTACCGGCCCGGGGACGCCGTCGTGCTGGCCTGCGCCGGGACCTCCGACCCTTGCGCGGGCGCCGAACTGGAGCAGGCCGCCCAGCGCATGGCCCAGCGCCTGGGCACCCCCGTGGCGCTGGGGTTCATCGCCACCGGCAGGCCCACCGTGGCCGAGCAGGTGGCCCGCCTGCGCGAGCGGGGGCACCGGAGGGTGGCCGTGGCCAGCTGGCTGCTGGCACCGGGGCTCTTCCACGACCGCCTGGCCGGGGCGGGCGCGGACGTGGTGGCGCGCCCGCTGTGCCCGGACCCGGCTCTGGCCCGCGCCGTGGCCGCCCGCTACGGCCGGGCCGCCATCGCCCAGCCTGTCTGACCCGGGATCCGCCGCCGGGGGAGGGGAGCGGGGAAAGCCTGGAGGAAGCGCGCTGACCAGCCCAGACCACTCGTCAGAGGGGACGTCAAGGCGATCCGGTCACGGACACCGGTGGTGGAGACCGGTGTTCCCGGGCCGGGCACCGGTCGGTGCGGGAGGTCCCGTCGGCGCGGTGGGCGCGCGGGGGTCGCAGGGAAGCGGCGGCGCGCGGGGAGGCTGTCCACAGGCGGCGACGGGGGCTGGTGCCCGCGCCCTGCACCGGGTTCACTGGAACCAGCCGGCCAGAACCGGTGACCGCGTTCGGGTGATCGCGTTCAGCCGACCGCGGCCGAGTGCGCCCGACCGCGTTGGGTCCGCCCCCTTCCGCCCCGCCATCGTTTCCACCGCCCGCTCGCACGGCCCGCGTCCCGCGCGCAACCCCCACGGCACCGGCCCCCGGCCGCGCGCTCCCCAGGCATGGCCACAACCGGCCGCCGGGTGCGCGGGGCCACCGGGCGGGGAAGACCACCCGTGGGTTCCCCGCCCACCCTGATCCGCACCGCCCACGAGGACGGCCATGCCCGCAGTACCCGCCCCCCTGCTCGACTTCCACGACCCCGCCAGCGACCGGGCCGTCGGCGCCCTGTTCGGCGCCCCCACCGCCGCTGCCCTGGTCGGCACCTCCCCCTCCCTGACCGCGCACACCACCGGCCCCGACACCGCCCACGCCCGCCTGGTGCGCGCCGCGCTCACCGACCTGGCCGGACCCGACCGCCCGCCCGGGCCCCCCGAGGACCCCGTCCAGCGCGCCTGGGCCGGGGCGCTGCGCACCGCCGCCCGCACCGGCGCCCTGCCCCCCGCCGCGCCCGCCCTGGAGCACACCGCCGCCGACGACCCCCTGGGCGCCTCCTGGCGGGCCCTGACGCGCACCCGCCGCCCCGCCGAGGACCCCGCCCGCGGCTCCTTCGCCTGCACCCACCTGGTCGACGCCGTCTGGTCGGCCTACGCCGCCGCCGGGGACCGGGCCGCCCTGTACACCGGCACCCTGGCCACCGCCCTGTGGGGCGCCTCGGCCCTGCCCCTGCACGCCCTGCGCCGGCTGTCGGAGACCACCGACCCCCACGCCCTGACCACCACCGCCCTGACCACCGCCCGCGGCACCCACCCCACCCTGTGGCCCGAGCACCCCGTCCTGGTCGCCGAACCCCGCCGCCTGCCGCCCTTCGCCGTCCCCCACCCCCTGGACCCGGGCGTCCTGCTGGGCAACCTCGACCACCTGCGCGCCCGCCCCGACACCGTGGACGCCGCGGTCTCGCTGTGCCGCACCCACCCCAGCGACGCACCCCACCTGCCCGCCGCCGACTGGGTGCGGGTGTGGCTGCACGACCGCAGAGGCGCCAACTCCCACCCGCACTTCACCCTGGACGAGGCCGCCGCCGCGGTCGCGGCCCTGCGCGCGGAGGGCAAACGCGTCCTGCTGCACTGCTGGGCGGGCGCCTCGCGCACCCCGGCCGTGGCCACCCGCTACGCCGTCACCGCCCTGGGCGCCCCCGTCCTGCCCACCCTGGCCACCATGATCCGCACCGTGGGCGGACACCTGGACAACCCCAGCCTGTCCACCGCCGTCGCCCGGCTCAGCGGCGTGGACCTGCCCGACCCGGCCGCCACCCTCTTCCCCGAGGGCGTGCCGCCCCGGCGCCCCGAACTGCCCGAACCCCACATCACCGGGTGACAAGTTCCACAAACCCCCCCTTTCCGGTACCGTTACCCTCGCGTTACCCCTAGGATCTGCGCCCAGAACCCCGCGCACCACCCGGCGGCCCGCTCCAGGTGCCGCGCCCTCCCGCGACCCGGGGCGCCGCACCACCCGCGCACCCTGCCACGGCAGCCGCGCACCACGCCTCGGAGCACCCGCGCCGCCACGCCCTGTTCCCGTTCGAAGGACTACCCGTCGTGGGCACACACCAGCCCCAGAACCCGCCGGCCGAAGAAGACGCCACCAGCGCAGACGCGCCCGTGGGTCCCCGCGTGGCCGCCAAGCGCTCCCGCCGCAAGCGCACCCTGATCCTGGCCTCGGCCACCGGGGCCGCACTGCTGGTGGGCGGCACCGCCGCCGCGGCCGTCATCGCCACCGGCGCCGACCCGGGAAGCGCCACCAACGCCGCGGGCGTCCCCCAGGCCGACCCGGACCCGCTGGTCGCCGACGACGCCACACCCGACGCCGGACAGGAGCAGCAGCAGCTCGCCGAGGAGGCCGTCACCTCCGCCACCCAGCGCTCCAGCACCGACGCCTCCGACATCCTCGAAGAGCCCGAGGAGGAGGAGACCGAGGAGGCCGAGGAGCCCGCCGCCGACAGCGGCTCCGACTCCGAGTCCACCGGCCAGGGCGGCACCTGCCAGGCCTCCTACTACGGAGCCGACTTCGCCGGGCGCACCACCGCCAACGGTGAGACGTTCGACCCCAACGCCATGACCGCCGCGCACAAGACCCTGCCCTTCGGCACCCAGGTCCAGGTCACCAACCCAAACAGCGGTGAGTCCGTGACCGTGCGCATCAACGACCGCGGCCCCTACGTCGACGGACGCTGCCTGGACCTGTCCACCGCGGCCTTCGACCAGATCATCGGCACCGGAGCCGGTGTGGGCCAGGTCGAGTGGCAGGTCGTGGGCTGACACCCGCCCCCACACGCGTGCGCGCCGCGGCCGCCCCGACGGGGCCGCCGCGGCGCCCGCGTTCGCGGCCGCCCCACCAGGGCGAAGGCGGGCAACCGGCCCCGGCCCGCGGTGAGCATGACGGCGACCGCCTGATGCGACGCACACCCCCCGGGCGGGTGCTCGGCGCAGGCCCGCGTCCGCACGAGCCGGTCCCGCCGGCCCCGGCGTCGACCTCACGGCCACCGCCCCCGCCGCGCGTGTGAGTCCCCACACGTCACCGCTTCGTGGCACAATCCCCAGCACCCACACCAACACCACACAGGGGAGCAGGGGCGTGTTCCGCACCACCACCGGCTGGGTCGTCTCACCCACCGACCTCGTCGACACCCTGGAGTGCGACCACCGCAGCGCCCTGAAGACCGCCCTGGCCGCCCGCGTCGAAGGCGCACCCGCACCCGCCGACATCGACCCGCTCGTGGCCCAGCACGGCCTGGCCCACGAACAGGCCGAACTCGAACGCCTCAGCGCCCTGGTCGAGGTCGCCCGCATGCCCGACCCCCGCCCCGAAGACGCCTCCCTGGCCGCGGCCGCCCAGGCCACCGCCGACGCCATGGCCGCCGGAGTCCCCGTCATCTACCAGGGCAGCTTCCACCACCGCCTCACCGAACCCGACCCCGGCGGGCAGGCCGTGTCCTTCCACGGCCGCGCCGACTTCCTCATCCGCTCCGACCTGGACCCCGCCACCGGCCGCACCCGCACCCCCGCCCCCTCGGACTGGACCTACGAACCCTGGGACACCAAGCTCGCCCGCCGCCCCGGTCCCGGCGCCGTCGTCCAGCTCGCCGCCTACGCCCACGCCGTCAGCGTCGCCACCGGCCGCGCCCCCCAGCACATGCACCTGCTCACCGGCGACAACCACACCCACACCCTGCCCACCGCCGACTTCACCCCCATCCTGAGCACCGTCACCACCCGACTGCTCACCCTCCTGGCCACCGAGCCCGCCCTG
>NZ_JAAXPG010000070.1 GCF_012396365.1 Nocardiopsis alborubida
CTTCGCGCGTCTGCACCCGTTGAACGAGGCGACGGTGCAGGCCGAACTGGACCGGATCCGGGACGAGAGCCGACCCCACCCCGGATGGCAGATCTACGAAATCGGCGACGGCCGATGGCCCGACCTGGCACGGCTGGAGGAAGCCGCGGAACGGGGCGGACTGAGCCCCGAGCAAGAGCGGATCGTGCAAGACGTCCTCGGCAACCGGTACCCGGAGGCGGCGCTGGAGAACCTGCGCGAGCGCTCCGGACGCGCGGGCGAGATCGCCGAATCCCTCGCCCAGGGCGGAGAACCGGCACACTTCCCCGACGCCCCGGAAACCCTGGCGTTGATCCGGCGCCTGGACCGCGCCACCGGCCAACCCTTCCCCGAGGGCTTCGAGGCCGTGCGCGGCACGTACGATTACCAGCACCTACTGGGCCAGGGCAACACCGACCCCTACACCCTCGCGGGGACCACGCACGTGAGCCCGGGGTATTTCTCGGCCTCCCTCGGTACCGTTCCGTCCGCGGCTGGCGGCTCCCCCGTCGACCTGATGCGCCTGACCGTGCCGCAAGACGCCCGGGGACTGTGGGTCGGCGACCGCAGCCAACACCCCCGCGAGCGCGAGGTGATCCTCACCCGCGGGACCCGCTACCGGATCACCTCGGTCGAGCCCTGGGGACGCGGTTTCCTCTTCCACGCCCAGATCCTGCCCCCCGCACACGACACCGGACCCACCACCCCGGCCCCGGCCTGGACGGGCGAGGCACTGGACCGCATCGACCAGGCCCTGAACACGCACGACACGGCAGCGGCCCTGGCCGGGATACACGAGGCGGCGGAACACTTCACCGCGGACCTGGCCTCCGCTCTCCAGAATGCCGACGGCCCCGACCGGACCGCGACGATCAACCACCTCGAACAACTACAGAACACGGCCGAGCACCTGGCGGACCGGGCCTGGGAGATCGCCGACACCACCCCGGAAGCCGTCACCACGGTCGCCCTGGCCGCAGACCTGGCCACCGCCGCACAAAGCGTCGCCGCGCGCGCTGCCACCGACGCGGCCACGGCCCGAGACGCGATCCCCGACCCGCCCGAAGTGGACCCCGAGAACCCGAACCAGATCACCCACGCCGCGCACGAACGCGACACGGCCCTCACCCAGGTCTCGGACGCCGACACCGCGCGCGAGGACGCCGAACGCGCCTCCCACATCGCCTACGACGCCGCCGACACCGCCACCCGCACCACACAAAACACCGGGCACCATGCCGGAACCCGGGCCGAGGAAGCCCGCGCGGCCGCCGAGAGGGCGGACACCCATCGCCGCGACGCGATCACTGCCGCCCAGGACGCGGCCGACCGGCACGAGGGCCTCACCCGCACCGTCAACGTGGCCGCGAGCATCGCCGTCGGTATCGCCCTCAGCGACGCGACCGCCTCCCACGACGACGCCGCGACCACGGCCGCCCTCGACCGGGCGCGGTCCATCGCCGACCTGACCCCTCCGGGTTCGGCGGCGCGCATGAGACTGAACACGCGCATGAACGCGATGGGACTCTCCGGCCCGG
>NZ_JAAXPG010000071.1 GCF_012396365.1 Nocardiopsis alborubida
TGTCTCGTGCCGGGTTTATTGGAGGCTCGGAACCAACGCTTCGCCTTCTGTTGCCCCGGCCTGCTGCCGGTAGAAGCCGTCCTCGAACTCCGCTGGCGGGACCAGACCGATCTCGCCGTGCAGACGGCGGTGGTTGAACCAGTCCACGTACTCGGCTACCGCGATCTCCAGGTGGTCAAGGTTCCTCCACGGGCCGCGGTTACGGACCAGCTCGGCCTTGAACAACGAGTGGAACGCCTCGGCCAGAGCGTTGTCATAGGAGTCGCCGGTGGTGCCGACCGAGGCCACCGCGCCCGCCTCGGCCAGGCGCTGGGTGTAGCGCACCGCCAGATACTGCACCCCGCGGTCGGAGTGGTGGACCAGCCCATCGATGCGCCGTCCCACGTGTGCCCGGTTCCACACCGCCATCTCCAACGCGTCCAAGGCCAGATCGGTGCGCAACGACCGCGACACCTGCCAGCCCACCACCCGGCGAGAGAACACATCGATCACGAACGCGGCGTAGACCCACCCGGCGAAGGTGCGGATGTAGGTGATGTCGGCGACCCACAACCGATTCGGAGCATCCGCGGTGAACGCCCTCTCGACCAGGTCCGGGCGCATGTCCGGGCCCGGGGCCGGGGTGGTGGTGCGCGGGCTCTTGCCGCGGGTGATGCCCCGCAAACCGGCTTGGCGCATCAGCCGGTGAACGGTGCAGCGGGCCACCCGGTGGCCCTGCCGGTTGAGTTCGGCGTGGACCTTGCGCACCCCGTAGACGCCGTAGTTGTCGGTGTGCACCTGCCGGATCTTGGCGGTGGTGGCCTCATCGGTGCGCGAACGCAGCGACGGGGTCCGGCTCTTGGCCGCGTAGTAGGTGGACGGGGCGACCTGCAACACCTCGCAGATCGGCTCGACCCCGAACTCCTGCCGGTACAGGTCGATGTAGGCCACTACCTGGTGTGTGGGCGGTCGAGCTCCGCCGCGAAGAAAGCCGACGCTGACTTCAAGATCGCGTTCGCCCGCCGCAGCTCCCGCACCTCGCGCTCGAGCTCAGCGATCTTGTGGGCCTGGTCGGTGGTGGTGCCGGGCCGGGTCCCGTCGTCGATCTCGGCCTGGGTGACCCAGTTGCGCAGCGTTTCACGGTTGACGCCCAACTGGTCGGCCACTCGGGCGATGGCCCCATCGCGGGTGGTCGGGTTGCGGCGGGCGTCCACAGCCATCCGGATCGCTCGTTCGCGCAGCTCAGGCGGGTACTTCCTCGGTGCCGGCATGACTCTCATCCTTCCCAAGTTTGAGAGCCTCCATCACACCCGGAACGAGACAGA
>NZ_JAAXPG010000072.1 GCF_012396365.1 Nocardiopsis alborubida
CTGAACTTTAATTTGTGGGGTTACCGTTCTTGACAAGCAGCCCCGCCGGAGTATCCCGAAGGTATGAGGTATTCCACCGGCGGCGGGCTGACCGCCGCAGAACGCCAGCGACGCGAGGCGGTGCGCATGGCCGCCGCCGATGACTTCGACGCCGGAGCCACCGATGCCCAGGTCGCCCGCACCTACCGCATCACCCGCATGTCGGCCTGGCGATGGCACCACGCCTACACAACCGGCGGCAGGCAGGCCCTGGAAACCAAGGGCCCGGCCTCCCGGTGCCGCCTGACCGAGGAGGAACTGGACCTGCTGGAACAGCTCCTGAACCTGGGCCCGGCCGCGCACGGCTTCGCCGACCAGCGCTGGACCCTGGCCCGCATCAGAGCAGTGGTGGCCGAGCACTTCCATGTGACCTACTCACTCGCGGGCATGTCCCTGCTCCTGCACCGGCTCGGGTGGAGCGTGCAGGTCCCCACGCGACGCGCCGCCGAACGCGACAAGGAGGCCGTCGAGCAGTGGCGACAGCAGGTGTGGCCACGGGTAAAAGCACCGCGGGCGACCTGGACGCATGGATCTGCTTCGAAGACGAGGCGGGCCAAGGCACCCGGCCGCCCACCGCACGCACCTGGGGCAGGCGGGGCCACACCCCGGTGATCACCGTCACCGGCGCGGGCCGGGGCCGGGTCAGCGCGGCCGCCCTGTGCTGCTACAAACCCGGACACCGGCCCCGGCTGCTGTACCGGCTGCACCCCTACCACCGGCGCACCGACGAGCGGGCCTCCTTCGACGAGGCCGACTACATCGCGCTGGCGGACGCCGCGCACCGGCGGTTGGGCGGGGCGGTGGTGCTGGTGTGGGACAACCTCAACCGGCACACCAGCGCGAACATGCGGCGCCGTATCGGTGAGCGGGACTGGCTGAGGGTGGAGCAACTGCCCGGGTATGCCCCTGACCTCAACCCGGTCGAGGGGGTGTGGTCGGCGATGCGCAGCGGCCTGACCAACCTGATGGGCGGTGATGTCGACCAGCTCGCCGTTTTGATGCGCGCTCGACTCAGACCCATGCAGTACCGTCCCGAGCTGCTCAAGGGGTGTCTGGCCGGAACTGGACTGTCCTTGGAGATATAACCCCACAAATTAAAAGTCAG
>NZ_JAAXPG010000073.1 GCF_012396365.1 Nocardiopsis alborubida
ATACTAATTAATTCATAAGTTTCCGTACTTCATGCGTGGTCCGGAGGGGCATCTCGGATGTAGGACAGGTGCGGGTCGCCGAAGAAGGCGCGCACGATGCGGGGCGTCTTTTGCAGGCGGGCGAGCGCGCTGTGCGCGACGCACCTCAGTCCGTCCCGGCCGCGCACGGCCGAGCGTCCCACCTGGTCGTTCTTCACGTTCTTCCACACCCACTCGTCCGGGTTGAGCTCGGGTGAGTACGGAGGGAGGAAGAACACTTGGAGCCGCCCGGCGGTGGAGCGGGCGAACTCCTTGACCTCGTTGGCGGTGTGCACCGAGCTGTTGTCCACGATCAGGAACACGTCGGTGCCCGCGTCCGCCAACAGCCGCCGGCAGAAGCCGACGAAGTCGTGGGCCCTAAACGTCCCCTCGTGCAGGTGAAAGCGCAGGTGGCCGAGCGCGCTGACGGCCGAGACCATCATGACGGACTGTCGCTGGCCGCTGGCTTGGACTACCGGTGTGACGCCCACCTGGCCCCAGGTGGTTCCCGCGTGGAAGTCGGTGCGCACCCCCGCCTCGTCGGCGAACAGGACCAGCCCGTCGACTTGGGCCGCTTGGGCGCGGATGGCCGGGTAGGTCTGCTCCTTCCATACGCGCACCGCCTCCGGATCCTGCTGGTGGGCCCGGTGGAGGGGGCGTTGGGCCGACAGCCCCAGCCGCTTGAGGAGGCGCCCAACGCTCACCGGCGACAGCGACACCCCGAACCGCCTCCGGATGAGTTCTTTGACCAGCGCCCGTGTCCACAATGCGTACCCCAGACCCAAGTGCCGGGGCTCGCAGGCCAGGATGAGCGCACGCAGCTCGCGCGTTTGCCGCTCGTTCAGTCTCGACGGGCGGCCCGGGGCGGTCTTGGTCGCCAGCGCGGCCCGGCCGCCCTCGCGGTACTTGCGCCACCAGTCGAAGACGGTCTGGTGCCCCACCCCCATGATCTCGACGACCTCGTTGATCTTCCTGCCGGACTCGATGAGCCGGATCGCCAACTCCCGCTCTTCCTCCGTGGCCCGGCGCCCTTTCTTCGCCATACAGAAAATTATACCCGAAAGGCATAAAGTAACTACGGGAACTTATGAATTTCTTAATA
>NZ_JAAXPG010000074.1 GCF_012396365.1 Nocardiopsis alborubida
GGGACGATGGTGGGGTTGACGTTGTCGATCACGGTCTCCCGCGTAATGATCACCTGACCCACATCCTCACGACTGGGCACCTCATACATCACCGACAACAACACCTCCTCAATAATCGCCCGCAACCCACGCGCACCCGTACCCCGAATAATCCCCTGCTCAGCAATCGCGTTCAAAGCATCCGGCGTGAACTCCAACTCCACACCATCCAACTCGAACAACCGCTGATACTGCTTCACCAAAGCATTCCGCGGCTCCGTCAAAATCCGGATCAACGCCTCACGATCCAGATCATGCACACTCGTGATCACCGGCAACCGACCCACGAACTCCGGAATCATCCCGAACTTCAACAGATCCTCCGGCATCACCTCACCGAACAACGCCGAACCACCCAGCTCACCCTTGGGACGCAACACCGCGTTGAACCCCATCCCCTGCTGACCCGTCCGCGACTCGATCAACTTCTCCAACCCCGCGAACGCACCACCACAGATGAACAACACATTCGTCGTGTCGATCTGAATGAACTCCTGATGCGGATGCTTCCGCCCACCCTGCGGAGGCACACTCGCCGTCGTCCCCTCCAAGATCTTCAACAACGCCTGCTGCACCCCCTCACCCGACACATCCCGAGTGATCGAAGGGTTCTCACTCTTACGCGCGACCTTGTCGACCTCATCGATGTAGATGATCCCCGTCTCGGCCTTCTTCACGTCATAGTCAGCCGCCTGGATCAACTTGAGCAGGATGTTCTCCACATCCTCCCCCACATACCCCGCCTCCGTCAGCGCCGTCGCGTCCGCGATCGCGAACGGCACGTTCAGGATCCGCGCCAGAGTCTGCGCCAACAACGTCTTACCCGACCCCGTCGGCCCGAGCAGCAGGATGTTGGACTTGGCGATCTCCACACCCTCCTCGCCCGGACGCTCCCCCTCCGAACGCACCCGCTTGTAGTGGTTGTACACCGCCACCGACAACGCCTTCTTGGCCTGCTCCTGACCGATCACGTACGAGTCCAGGAACTCGTAGATCTCCCGAGGCTTGGGCAGGGAATCCCAG
>NZ_JAAXPG010000075.1 GCF_012396365.1 Nocardiopsis alborubida
TGTATTGACCACTGAGGTTGGTAACACCCACCCCACCTGACACACACAAAGAGGGCCTCCGGTAACGGTGTGGATTGCGACATCTACCACCGGACCGGAAGGCCCTCGATGCCCCACACTACCCACGCCAACGCCACACTCACACCCGCCGGACGCCTGGCCCTGGCCCGCTGCATCGTGGAGGACCAGTGGCCGCTGCGCCGGGCCGCCGCGCGCTTCCAGGTCTCCCCCACCACCGCCCGCCGCTGGGCCGACCGCTACCACGAACACGGCGAAGCGGGAATGCACGACCGACCCAGCCGCCCGCACCACTCACCACGGCGCACCCCCACCCGCCGCGAACGCCGCGTGATCAAACTCCGCGTCCTGAAAAGATGGGGGCCGGCCCGCATCGCCGGTCACCTGGGCATGCACGCCTCCACCGTGCACCGCATCCTGACCCGCTACCGCACGCCCCGCCTATCCCACCTGGATCGGGCCACCGGCCGGTGCGTGCGCCGTTACGAACGCCAACGGCCAGGCGAACTGGTGCACGTGGACATCAAGAAACTCGGCTGTATCCCCGACGGCGGCGGCCACCGCACCCAAGGCCGTATCCAAGGCCGTCGCAACCGCGCGGCCACCACGGGCGTGGTCCGCAACGCCCGCCACGAGCCGCGGCTGGGCCACGTCTTCCTGCACACCGCCTTGGACGACCACACCCGTTTGGCCTACACCGAGCTCCTGGCCAACGAGAAAAAGGAGACCGCCACAGGGTTTTGGGAACGGGCCCGTGCCTACTTCGCGTCGGTGGGCATCACGGTGGAGCGGGTCCTGACCGACAACGGGGCCTGCTACAAGTCCCACCTGTGGCGCCAGACCCTGGCTGGGGCGGGCATCACCCACAAACGCACCCGCCCCTACCGGCCCCAGACCAACGGCAAGGTCGAGCGGTTCCACCGCACCCTGACCGAGGAATGGGCCTACGCCCGCCCCTACACCAGCGAAGCACAAAGGCGGGAGGCGTTCGCGGGGTGGTTGCATCACTACAATCATCACCGGTTCCACACCGC
>NZ_JAAXPG010000076.1 GCF_012396365.1 Nocardiopsis alborubida
CTGATCCTGGTCTCGCACGACCTGGCGGTGGTGGCGGGTTCGGTGGACGAGGTCGTGGTCATGCGCCACGGCGTCGCGGTCGAGCGCGGCGACGTGCGCGAGGTGCTGTCCTCACCCCGGCACCCCTACACCCAGGGACTCCTGGCCGCCGTTCCGCGCGTGGAGGTCTCCCGCGCCCAGCGGCGCGCCCAGGACCGGGCCGACCGGACCGAGCGGGACAAGCGCGAGGGCAGGGTCACCGAGCCGGGCCAGTTCGCGGCCTTCACCCCCTCCTCCGGCGGCGGGGGCTCCTCCGAGGAGACCCCCCTCCTTCGGGTGGAGGACGTGGCGCAGCGGTTCAGGGTGCGCGGCGGGATGTGGGGCAGGGCGACGGACTTCTGGGCGGTCAAGGGGGTCTCCTTCGACCTGCACCGGGGTGAGACGCTGGGGATCGTGGGGGAGTCGGGGTCGGGCAAGTCGACGCTGTCGCGGATGGTGATGCGTTTGCTGGAGCCCACGCGGGGCCGGGTGGAGTTCGAGGGCCGCGACATCACCCACATGCCCGAGCGGGCGCTGCGTCCGCTGCGCCGGGACGTGCAGATGGTCTTCCAGAACCCCTACTCCTCGCTGAACCCGCGTGTGACGGTGGGGGACGCGATCGGCACGGCGTTGCGGGTGCAGGGGGAGCGGGACGGCAAGAAGGTGCGCCGTCAGGTGCAGGAGCTGTTGGAGCGGGTGGGGTTGGAGCCGGGTCACTACAACCGGTTTCCGCACGCGTTCTCGGGTGGGCAGCGTCAGCGGATCGCGATCGCGCGGGCGCTGATCCTCAAGCCGAAGCTGATCATCTGTGACGAGCCGGTGTCGGCGTTGGACGTGTCCACGCAGGATCAGGTGTTGCGGTTGCTCTCGGAGTTGCAGGACGACTTCGGGTTGACCTACATCTTCGTGGCCCATGATCTGGCGGTGGTGCGTCAGGTGAGTGACCGGGTCGCGGTGATGCGTGCGGGTGAGGTGGTGGAGATGGGTGACAGCGACGCGGTGTACGAGAATCCCACCAGCGACTACACCCGCCA
>NZ_JAAXPG010000008.1 GCF_012396365.1 Nocardiopsis alborubida
CACGCGTACAGCAAGCGTTGACCGCCCTCCCGGAGTCGCTCCCGCCCTTGATGCCCCCGCAGCAGAGACCCGCCACCCCCGAACCCCGACCGCTGACCGCCCTTGACGGCCCTCCCGCACCACTACGCGGCAGCTGACGCCGCCGCCTCCGGCCGAAGTCAGCAGTCAGCAGGCTGAACGTCGAAAGGAAGCAGGAACGCCCCCTGCCGTTCAGCCCGCTCAGACCCTCTCCTCAGTCCGCTCAGACCCTCACCTCAAGCCCCGCTGCTCAGCCCTCGCCCAGCCACAGGTCCGGGCCGAACACCTCGTAGCGGATGCGGCGGGCGGGAACCCCGGCGGCGAGCAGCTGTGCGCGCACGCCGCGCATGAACGGCAGCGGCCCGCACAGGTAGACCTCGGCTCCCTCGGGCAGGTCCACCCCGTCCAGGTCCATCAGCCCCCGAAGGGTGCCACCGTCACCCCCGCCGCCATCCACGCCACCACCAGCACCGCCATCACCCTCCACCCCATCACCCTCCACCCCATCACCCTCCACCCCATCACCCTTCGCCCCATCACCCTTCGCCCTATCGCCCTCCACCCCATCGCCCCCATCCACACCGTTCTCGTACCAGGTCCGGGCGCTCGCGCCGGGCAGCGCATCGACCAGGGCGGCGGTCTCCCCGCGGTGGGCGTGCTCCCCCGGGCTGCGGTCGGCGTGCAGGACCAGGACCCTGCGGTCGCTGCCCTGCTCGGCGAGCCGGTTCAGCATGGCCACCATCGGCGTGCAGCCGATCCCGGCCGAGACCAGCACGAGGGGGTGCCCGCCATCGGACAGGGTCACGTCACCCGCCGGGGTGGAGACCATGAGGACGTCGCCCGGGACGACGGTGTCGTGCAGCAGGGTGGACACCTCCCCCGCCGGATCGGCCCCGACGGCGCGCAGGCGCTTGACGGTGATGCGGCGGCACCCGCCGTCCCCGCCGGTCAGGGAGTACTGGCGGGCCTGGCGGACGCCGTCGGGCATGCGCGTGCGGACGCTGACGTACTGGCCGGGCAGGAAGTCGGGGAGCGGGGCGCCGTCCTCGGGTTCGAGGGTGAGGGAGGCGGTGTCGGGGGTCTCCTGGCGGCGCCGTGTGACCCGCCAGGGACGCCAGGCCCCGCGCCCGGTGTGCCCGCGCTCGGCGTACAGGCGGGCCTCCAGGGCGATCAGGGCTCCGGCCATGAGCCAGTAGACCTCGTCCCAGGCCCTGACGACGCCGGGGGTGGCCGCGTCCCCGAGGGTGTGGGCGATGGCGTCGAAGAGGTACTTGTGCACGATGACGTACTGGTCCTCGGTGACCCCGAGGGAGACGTGCTTGTGGGCGATGCGGGTGAGGAGGGCGTCGGGGCGCTCCTCCGGGTGCTCCAGGAGGAGGGTGGCGAAGGAGGCGATCGATCCGGCCAGGGCTCTGCGCTGCCCGCCCGAGGCCTGGTTGCCCCGGTTGAACAGGCCGTCGAGGAGTTCGGGGCGTTCGCCGAGCATCGTGTCGTAGAAGCGGGCGGTGATGGCGTCCAGGGCTCCGGCCACGGCGGGGAGCGTGGCCCGGACGGTGGCGGCGGACTCTGCGGAGAGCATGCGACCTCACTTCGGAGAGGGTGTCTCGGAACAGAAAATTGGTATCTCAAATGCATATTAAATCCGCCTCCGCGGCCCCCTCCTCCGGGGTCGCTCCCGCTCCGAGGGGGCAGGTGGGAACGGGTGGACGCGGAAGTACCGGAGGACCGGCGGGCTGGCGGGCTGGCGGGCTCGCGAACTGGCGAAGCGGCGGGCTGGCGGGCTGGCGGGCTGGCGGGCTGGCGAACCGGTGAAGGGGGCCGGCCCCCCGGCGAAGCCCGGCCGTGCGCCCGTGGGCGGACGGCGGCGGAGCACCGCCGCGGGCCCTACGGACGCAGCAGGGTCAGCGCGTCGCGCGTGGGCGGGGACACCAGGGACTCCACGGTGACGCCGTCGAGCGAGGTGTAGAACGCCTCGTGCGCCTCGCGCAGGGCGCCGCGCAGTCGGCAGACGGCGCGCAGCGGGCAGGGCGGGTCGTCCTCGCACCCCGCGAGCTCCCCCGCGCCCTCCAGTTCGCGCACGATCGACCCGACCGAGGCCCGCCGCCCGCTCTCGGTCAGGAGCAGTCCGCCGTTGCGGCCGCGCCGCGCCTCCACCAGCCCCATGTCGGACAGCCGCGCCACGGCCTTGGCCATGTGCGTGTAGGGCACGGCGAGCATCGCGG
This sequence comes from Nocardiopsis alborubida, assembly GCF_012396365.1. Lineage (GTDB taxonomy): Bacteria > Actinomycetota > Actinomycetes > Streptosporangiales > Streptosporangiaceae > Nocardiopsis > Nocardiopsis alborubida. The sequence goes on from NZ_JAAXPG010000008.1 coordinate 2,241, forward strand.
CGGCGGTCCTGGTGGTGAGGAGTTCGCCCTCCTCCGCGACCGCGAGCCGCATGACCAGGCGCAGGGAGACGTCGGTGAAAGCGGTCAGGCGCATGTGTTCAACGTAGGCGACCGGCCCCGGTCACCGCTCCCCCCGGCCTGGGGCGGGAGCGGCCCCAGCGGAGGGGCCGCCGTCCTCGGCGTCCAGGGGCTGGTGGCGCCCGGTCTCGCGCGGCATCCAGATCAGGATCACGACCAGCCCGACCACCCCGAAGCACAGCGACACCGTCGCCGCCGTGTGCAGCCCGGACATGAACGCCTCCTTGGCGGGGCCCACCAGGACCCGCCCCTGTTCCCCCAGGCTCCGGGCCAGGGCCAGGGTGCCCTCGATCGACTCCCCCGCCGGACGCAGCTGCTCGTCCGCCACGTCCGCCGAGCCCCCGTCGGCGAGCTCCTCCAGGGCGGGGGTGATCCCCGCCCGGTACCGGAAGGAGATGACCGCGCCCAGGATCGCGACGCCCATCGCCGTGGCCACCTGCCGGACCGTGTTCTGCACGGCGGAGGCGGCACCGGCCCTGCCGGGCGGCACCGACGACATGATCGCGTCGGTGGCGGGGGTCAGGACCACCGCCATCGCACCGGCCTGGAGGAAGAAGAACCCGACGATCAGCGGCAGCGGTGTGTCCGGTTCGAGCCGGGTGAAGAACAGGAAGCTGGAGCACACGCCCAGCACGCCGACCGCCGCGACCACGCGCGGCCCCGCCCAGCGCACGAGCGTCGGGCTGAGCGGCGCCATGATCATCTGCCCCAGCGCCGCGGGCAGCACCAGCAGACCCGCGATGAACGGGGAGAACTCACGGACGCTCTGCCAGTAGAAGCTCAGGAAGAAGATGATCCCGGACATGCTGAAGAACAGCACCATGATGGTGGCCACGGAGACGCTGAACCGCGGGTCCCGGAAGAAGCGCACGTCCAGGGAGGGGTTGGGCGCGCGCGACTCGTGCACCAGGAAGAGCACCAGCACCACCACGCCGCCGACGAGCGCGCCGTACACGTCCCAGTCCGCCAGGGAGGCCCGCTCTCCCGCGGTGATGATGCCGTAGATGAGCAGCACCAGGCCGGGGACGGACAGCAGCACGCCCAGCACGTCCAGCCTGCCGGGGTCGGCGTCGCGCGACTCGGGGATCAGGAAGAACACCAGCGCCAGGCCCAGAGCCACGAAGGGCACGTTGACGAGGAAGATCGATCCCCACCAGAAGTTCTCCAGCAGCAGCCCGCCCGCCGAGGGGCCGATGGCCATCGCCAGCCCGACCGCGCCCGCCCAGATCCCGATGGCGCGTGCGCGCTGCTCGGGCGGGAAGACGTTCGCGATGATCGACAGGGTCTGCGGCGTCACCATGGAGGCGCCGAACCCCATGACCGCGCGGGCCAGGACGAGTTGTTCGGGGGTCTGGGAGTAGGCCGACAGCGCCGAGGCCGTGCCGAACACCGTCAGCCCCACCACGATCATGCGTCGGCGCCCCCAGCGGTCGCCGAGCACGCCGAAGGTGAACAGCAGGCCCGCGAAGACCAGCGTGTAGGAGTTGATCGCCCAGGCCAGCTGCGACTGGCTGGCTCCCAGGCCCAGCTCGGGGTCGGACAGCACACGCAGCGCCACGTTGAGGATCGTGTTGTCGGCCACGATCACCAGCAGGCAGATGATCAGTACCGCCAGCCCGCCCCACCTGCGCCGGTACGCCGTCTGCGCGTCCACCAGCCACCTCCACCGCCGAGACCCCCACCGAAACTTCCGCCGATCGGACCGTACCCGCGAACCGCGCCGCCCGCGCGCTTCGGGGTGCCGCGAACGGTGTGTTGGCCGTGTCCGGGCGGCCACGGCCGGAAGGCACCGGCGCCTCCGGGCCGGCCCCGGCGGAAAAGGCCTGGCCGCTGCCGGGTCGGTCCCGCTGGAGGATCACGAGCCGGTCCCGGCGGGAAACATCCGACCGTCCGACCGGGTTGTCACCGGTGCGGAGAGACGCGGTGCGGGCATGCGATGATGCTTGCGTGCGGTGGCCGCGCCCGGTCGTCCGCAGACGCCGGTCCCCGTCTCCTCCGCACCCGCCCGGTCCCCCGCGGACCGCCCGCGGCCCCCTCGGCCGCCCCCGCGCGCGAGCGCGACAACACCATTCGTCCACACGTCCGGAGACACCCGCGAGGTGCTTCGAGACAACGGAGGGATAACGCATGAGCACCACAGACAAGCCCCTCGCCCCGACCGGGGCGCCGACAGGAAACGCCCTGTACGGCGGGGTCACCAGCCGACGCGTCACCATCCGCGACCTGGCCGCCGCCAAGGGGCGCGGCGAGCGCTGGCCGATGCTGACCGCCTACGACGCGCTCACCGCGCGGGTCTTCGACGAGGCCGGGATCCCGGTCCTGCTGGTCGGCGACTCGGCGGCCAACGTCGTCTACGGCTACGACACCACCGTCCCGGTGACGGTGGACGAACTGCTCCCGCTGACCGCGGCGGTCTCCCGCTCCACCCGGCGGGCGCTCGTCGTGGCCGACCTGCCGTTCGGCTCCTACCAGGCCTCTCCCCAGCAGGCTCTGGAGGCGGCCTCGCGGTTCATGAAGGAGGGCGGAGCCCAGGCGGTGAAGCTGGAGGGCGGCCACGCGGTGGCCCCCCAGGTGGAGCTGCTGGTCTCGGCGGGTGTGCCGGTGATGGCGCACCTGGGCCTGACCCCCCAGTCGGTGAACACCCTGGGCGGCTACCGGGTGCAGGGCCGCGGCGAGGCCGCGGCCGGTCTGCTCAAGGACGCCAAGGAGATGGAGCGCGCGGGCGCGTTCGCGGTCGTGCTGGAGTGCGTGCCGGCCGAGCTGGCCGCGCAGGTGACCGAGCAGCTGTCCGTCCCGACCGTGGGCATCGGCGCCGGTCCGTCCACGGACGCCCAGGTGCTGGTGTGGCAGGACATGGCCGGACTGAGCCCGAAGGTGGCCAAGTTCGTCAAGACCTACGCCAATCTGCACGAGACCCTGCGCGAGGCGGCCTCCGCCTACGCCGACGAGGTCGTCAACGGGGCGTTCCCCGAGGAGCGCCACTCCTACGCCGGCTGAGGGGCGGGGTGGCCTCGCCCCTCTCCGGACACCGGTGAGCACCGCCGGTCGGGGTCCGCCCCGGCCGGCGGTGTGGTGTCGGGGCCCGGCGGTGCACGGGTCGGACGCGGTACCGCGCGGCGGTCTGTGAGCCGGGCAACAGGCCGAACCGTACTCGGGAGTAGAGTCGCACCGTACCCAGCGCCGACGGGCCGGGGGTCCGGCCCTCCCGGGAGGACAGATGCGCGTCTCGATGCCGCTCCAGTACGCGGGCGACCCCAAGGCCTCCGTCGACCAGGTGGTCGAACTGGAGAAGGCCGGTCTCGACACCGTGTGGGTCGCCGAGGCCTACGGGTTCGACAGCCCCACCCTGATGGGCTACATCGCCGCCCGCACCGAGACCGTGGCGATCGGTTCGGCCATCCTGCCGCTGTACACCCGCACCCCCACGCTCATCGCGATGACCGCCGCCGGGCTGGACGACCTGTCCGGCGGACGGGCCATCCTCGGCCTGGGAGCCAGCGGACCGCAGGTCATCGAGGGCTTCCACGGCGTCCCCTACGTCAAGCCGCTCGCCCGCACCCGCGAGACCATCGAGATCTGCCGCAGGGTCTGGGCGCGCGAGGACCGCCTCACCCACGACGGCACCGTCTTCCAGCTGCCGCTGCCCCCGGAGCGGGGAACCGGCCTCGGCAGGCCGCTCAAGATCATCAACCACCCCGTGCGCTCCGAGATCCCCGTCTACGTGGCCTCCCTGGGCGTGAAGAACGTGGCGCTGACCGCCGAGATCGCCGACGGCTGGCTCCCGCACCTGTTCATCCCCGAGAAGGCCGACAGGGTGTGGGGCCAGGCGCTGGCCGAGGGGAAGGCCAGGCGCGACCCGTCCCTGGGCGAGCTGGAGGTCTCCGCGGGCGGCCTGCTCGCCATCGGCGAGGGCGAGGACACCAAGAGGCTGCTGGACCTCGTGCGGCCGATGATCGCCCTCTACGTCGGCGGCATGGGCGCCAAGGGAAAGAACTTCTACAACACCGTCGCCCGCCGCTACGGCTACGAGGAGGCCGCGGAGAGGATCCAGGACCTGTACCTGGAGGGGAGGAGGGACGAGGCCGCGGCCGCCGTGCCCGAGGAGTTCGTGGAGCTGACCAACATGGTCGGCCCGGAGTCCTACGTGCGCGAGCGCGTGGAGGCCTTCCGCGCCGCCGGGGTGACCCAGCTCAACGTGACCCCCGTGGGCGAGGACCCGGCCGCGCTGGTCGGCAAGGTCAAGGAATGGGTGTCCTGACGCCTCCTCCCGGGATCCGGCGGCGGCCCCGCACCCGGGACGGGGTGCGGGGCCGCCGCCGTTCGCCCGAGCATCCCGACCCCTCAGAGTCACGAAGAACCACAGGAACACACGCGACAACCCGCGTTCCCACATCGCCTTCCGGGAGCGCCGGTGACGGGAAAGAGGAGACAGGGGAACGCAGAACCAGGTGGATGACGCCCAGGACCCAGCCTTCCCCCCGCCCCCGCCGCGTGTGTTTCCCACTCCGCCCGGCCGAGGACGAACACCCGGGGTAACATCCCCGAATCAGCCGAACTCCTGTTCGTGATGCGCGCCACACAAGAAAACCCCGCTCCGATCCTCCCGTTCGAGGACTTTCACCCCGCACGAAGCCGTTCGCACCCCGCGGGCCGCCCTTCCCCCCAGGCCGGAAGCACGGCTTCCGCCGAGCCGTCACGAGCCGCGGCAAACAACCCACCACCGAACGAAAGCCGACAAGAAACGGCACCCGTCCGGTATTCGCCGTAGAAAAGATTCCTCGGCCGCCAAAGGGCCACCACACAGCCCATTCCTCACCCTCAGTGATCAATTAGCCCCGGGCAGTTTTGTTAACCTGCGTTAAGCAACGCGTCCCCCGACACCACGGAGAAGGCATGACCTCACCGCACCGGCGGCCACGGGCCGCCGCCCTCGCCGCGGCGACCGCGGCCGCGGCCCTGGCCGCGACCGCCACGGCTTCACCCGCCGCCGCGAGCGGGCGGCACTGCATCAGCGACACCGGCACGGGCCAGGAGCGCTGCTTCGCCACCTTCGACGCGGCGATCGCGGCCGCGGAGAGGGAGACCGGCCGGACCCTGGAGGAGCAGGAACGGGCCCTGGGCGGGGGCGGCGCCTCCCTCAGGGCGGCCAGCGCGGACGTCATCATCGGCACCTACTTCGAGCACGAGGACTTCGGCGGAGCCACGTTCACCCTGTACGGCGACGGCCTGTGCACCGGAGGCGACGACACCGAGTTCTGGTTCACCTTCCCCGCCGACTGGCAGAACCTGGTCTCCTCCGCCCAGCCCTGGGCCACCTGCGCCCTGTGGCTGCACTCGGGTCCGGACGGGACCGGCGACCGCGACGGCCCCTACCGCGAGAACACCGCCTACGTGGGCGACCACATGAACGACCGCGCCGTCTCCACCACCCTGGGCTGACCCGGCCCCTGCCCCCTCCCTGCCCCCGCTCGAAGGGAAAACGACATGCGACGCACGTCCTCCGTGCTCTGCGCCGCCGCCGTCGCCGTGGCGGGCGCGGTCGCCGCGCCCCCGACCGCCGCACACGCCGACCACCAGGGCTCCCCCAGCGTGCGCGAACTGCTGGAGCTGTGCGGTGTGGAGACCGACGTCTGCGAGTTCCACCCCAGCGGCGAACCCGAACTCTTCGCCGCCCCCGGCCGTGTGGTGGGCTCGGAGGTGTTCAACTGCACCTCCGGCCGCCAGGACATGGCGGTGATCTGGTCCGACACCACCTCCCAGAGCAACAGCGTCGGCCTGACCCTGACCACCGAGGCCGGATTCGGCGAGGTCTTCTCGGTGTCCTACGAGCAGTCGTTCGAGCACACCTGGACCACCTCGCACACCGAGACGCAGACCACCTACGTCAACACCGCCCCCGGCGAGGTGGGCTGGGTCGAGCGGCAGCCGCGGATGCAGCGCGTCCACGGCACCTACGAGCTGCACTTCCCCGACCGCGAGTGGGGCCACTACGTCTGGTACGCGCCCTTCACGGCGGAGGGGCCCGTCCCCGACTCCCCCGACGACGTCGTCACGCAGAACGTGCGCCCGATGACCGACGCCGAGCGGGCCGCGTGCCCGTGACCCCCACCCCCACGAAAGCCCGACCCCCACGAAAGGCGGAGCGATGAGAACCCTCGCAGCGGGCGCCGCGGCGGGCCTGGCGGCCGTCCTGGCGCTCGCCCCCGCACCGGCCGCGGCCGACCACGAGCGGAACCCGACTGTCCGGGAGCTGCTGGAGCGGTGCGGTGAGGGCACCGACGTGTGCGAGTTCCACCCGTCCGGCCAGCCGGAGTACTTCCAGAACACCTCCGAGCCGGTCGGCTCACCGGTCTACAACTGCACCGACCACGAGCAGATGTCCATGGTGCAGTGGTCCGAGACCACGGGCGAGACCAACAGCGTGAACCTGTCCATGACGGCGACGTTCGGGGCGGTCTTCAAGCAGAGCTTCAGCGTCTCCTACGGCCACGAGTGGAGCTCGTCGCACACCCAGAGCCAGCGCACACAGGTCGTCGCCCAGCCGGGCGAGGTGGCCCGCGTGTACTACGGGCCCCGGATGCAGCGCGTCCACGGCACCTACGAGCTGCACTTCCCCGACCGCGAGTGGGGCCACTACGTCTGGTACGCGCCCTTCACCGCCGAGGGACCGGCGCAGGACCAGGGCAGCACCGTCACCCAGTCCACGCGGCCCATGACGGACGAGGAGCGCGCGGCCTACTGCGGCTGAGCGCGCCCGGCGGCGCGGCGCCGGTCCCCGCCACGGGGACCGGCGCCGTACGCGCACCCGGGCGTGCGCCTCGGGCCGCCACGGACGCGATCGGTCGAACGGGATTCTCGGGGACCACGGGCTCCCAGGCCTACAGGCCGGTGATCCGGATGCCCGCGTGGGTCCTGTAGCGGCGGTTCACCGCGATGAGGTTGGCGGTCAGGGCCTCCACCTGGTGGGCGTTGCGCAGGCGGCCGCCGAAGACGCCGCGCACCCCCGGGATCCGCTCGGCCAGGGCGCGCACCACGTCGGTGGCCTCGCGGTCCTCGCCCAGCACCAGGACGTCGAGGTCCACCTCCTCGACCTCGGGGTCCAGCAGCACCACCGCGGACACGTGGTGGAAGGCGGCCGTGACGCGGCTGTCGGGCAGCACCTCGGCGGCCTGCTGGGCGGCGCTGCCCTCGGCGACGTCGAGCGCGAAGGGGCCCTTCTTGTCGAAGCCGAGGGGGTTGACGCAGTCCACGACGATCTTGCCCGCCAGCGGACCGGCCAGCTGCTCCAGCAGCTCCCGGTGGCCGTCCCAGGGCACGGCGACGATGACGACGTCGCCCTCGGCCGCGGCCGAGGCGTTGTCCAGGCCGCGGACGTCGATCGGGGAGGCCTCGGCCTCCACCAGTCCCCGGGCGGCCTTCTCGGCGCGCTCGGCGCTGCGCGAGCCGAGGTGGACGGTGTGCCCCGCCAGGGCGAGGCGGCGGGCCAGGCCACGGCCCTGGTCTCCGGTCCCGCCCAGGACGGCGACGGACAACCCGGCGATGTCGGCGCCCGCGGGTGTGCTCTGTTCAGTCATGCGCCGATCCTGTCAGAGGCGCCGGCGGGAGGCACCGCCCGGCTCCACCCGGCGCGGCACCGCGCGGTGGATCGGAGCGCGCGTGGGCGGGGGTCACCGCTCCTCCTCGTCGGCCTCGTCCCAGGCCTCGTTGCGCCGGGCCGCGATGGCCAGCGCGCTGGCGGCGGTGGCCTCGTCCGGGTAGGGGCCCATGCGCTCCTTGTTGGGGCAGCCGGGGCCGTGCTCCACCCGGTTGTGCCTGAGGCAGTACCACCACTCGTCGTCCAGCGGAGTGTCCTCTCTCACCGTTCTCACCGTGACTCGCTTTCTACGGGACGCTGCCCGGGCGGGAACGTACTTCTCGGGGCACCTACCCAGGCCCGGGCGCTCCCTACACCCGTGGGGGGAAGGGCATCGTCCAGGACCGCGCGGCCGACCCACGAACTACAATCAGTGTCCATGACTACTCCGCTGGTTCCTGGGCGAATCTCGCCACAACGTTCGGTTCCCTCCCACATCGTCCGCCCGGAGTACGTCGGACGGAAGCACCCCGTGGAGGGGGTCCTCGGCGACGTGCAGACCCCCGAGACCATCGAGCGGATGCGCGTGGTGGGACGGCTGGCGGCCCAGGCCCTGGAGGAGGTCGGCCGCAACGTCCGGCCCGGGGTGACCACGGACGAGCTGGACCGGATCGGCCACGAGTTCCTGCTGGACCACGGGGCCTACCCCAGCCCGCTGGGTTACAAGGGCTACCCCAAGTCGCTGTGCTCCTCTCTCAACGAGGTGATCTGCCACGGCATCCCCGACGACACCGTGGTCTCCGACGGCGACATCGTCAACATCGACATCACCGCCTACCGGGACGGCGTGCACGGCGACACCAACGCCACGTTCCTGGCCGGGAACGTCTCGGAGGAGCACCGGCTGCTGGTCGAGCGGACCCGGGAGGCCATGACGCGCGCGATCAAGGCGTGCCGGCCGGGCCGCCAGATCAACGTGATCGGCCGGGTCATCGAGTCCTACGCCAAGCGCTTCGGCTACGGCGTGGTCCGCGACTTCACCGGGCACGGCGTGGGGCCGGAGTTCCACTCGGGCCTGGTGGTGCCGCACTACGACGACCCGCGCGCGGACACCGTCATGGAGCCGGGGATGACCTTCACGATCGAACCGATGATCACTCTCGGCGGCGTGGAGTACGACATGTGGGACGACGGCTGGACGGCCGTGACGGCCGACCGCAGGTGGACCGCCCAGTTCGAGCACACCCTGGTCATCACCGAGTCCGGCGCGGAGATCCTCACCCTGCCGTAGTCGCCGCCCCGGCCCCTCCCGTGCGCCCCCGGGCGGAACGCGGCGCCCGAGCCTGGCTACGGGAGGGGCCCGAGGCGTAGGGTCGTGCGGGTGAAGATCCTCATCTCCGCCGACATGGAGGGCGCCACGGGCGTCACCTGGCCCGCCGACGTCGAGCCCGGCACCGAGCAGTGGCAGCGCTGCCGCGCGATGTTCACCAGCGACGTCAACGCCGCCGTCGAGGGCCTGCTCGAAGGCGGCGCCACCGAGGTGCTGGTCAACGAGGCGCACGCGACCATGCGCAACCTCCTGTTGGAGGAGCTCAACACCGACGCCACGATGATCACCGGACGGCACAAGGAGCTGTCCATGGTCGAGGGCGTGCAGTCCGGCGACTGCGACGGCGTGGTGTTCCTCGGCTACCACTGCGGCGCCGGTGACGAGGGCGTGCTGGCGCACACCTACCTGCCCAACGCGGTGACCGGCGTGTGGCTGGACGGCGAGCCCGCCAGCGAGGGCTGCCTCAACGCCGCGGTGGTCGCCGAGTACGGCACACCGGTCATCCTGGTCACGGGGGACGACCGCGCCTGTGAGGACGCCGCCACCTACGCCCCGTTCGCACGGACGGTCGCGGTCAAGGAGCACGTCAGCCGGTACGCGGCCCGCTGCCGCCCCCCGGCCGCGACCGCGCGGGACATCCGGGCCGGGGCACGCGCCGCCATGACCCTGGCCGGGCGTCTGGAGCCGGTCGGGCCCGAACCCAGGGCCGTGGAGGTGGAGGTCGACTCCGCGCAGCTGGCCCAGGCCGCCGCCGTCGTCCCCGGCGTCACGCGCACGGGGGTGCGGCGCGTCCGGTACGTCTCCCCGGACTCCTACGAGATGATCCGCTGCTTCAAGGCGGTCACCACGCTCATCTCCAACGCCATGGAGGAGCGCTACGGCTGAGACCGGGTCCGGGGCCGCGGGGGCCACCGCCCGCGAATGCCGGAGCGCGGCGGGCGGGGCTGGTAGAACTGTGCCGGGGAGCACTTCGTCACCACTGGCCGCCAGGGGTCTCCCCCGTTACTGACACCTCAGCGAAAGCGAGGCGCGCCCGTGGGCCACATCGCCACTTCCTTCCCGGAGAGAACCGACGGCTTCCCCGAGAGGGCCGACGGCCTCGCGGCGGCCGGGGAGGACGCCGTCCACCTCGCCCGCGGCCTCGTCCGCCGCGACTCCACCAACCACGGGGGCGGCCGGGGCGACGAGCGCGAGGCCGCCGAGTACGTCGCCGAGGCCCTGGGCGACGCCGGGCTGGACCCCCTGCTGCTGGAGTCGGCCCCCCGGCGCGCGAACGTGGTCGCGCGCGTTCCCGGCACCGACCCCTCGGCCCCGGCGCTGCTGGTGCACGGCCACCTGGACGTGGTGCCCGCCGACGCCGCCGACTGGACGCTGCCCCCCTTCGCCGGGGAGGTCGCCGACTGCCCCGTCACCGGCGTGCCCGCGCTGTGGGGGCGCGGCGCGGTGGACATGAAGAACACCATCGCCACGGTCACCGCCGTCGTGCGCCACTGGGCGCGCCACGGACTGCGGCCCCGGCGCGACATCGTGCTGGCCTTCGTCGCCGACGAGGAGGACAGCGCCGCCTACGGCGCCGACTACCTGGTCCGCGAGCACGCCGAGCTGTTCGAGGGCTGTACCACCGCGATCGGTGAGGGCGGCGGGGAGACCATCCACGCCCGCACGGCCTCCGGGGAGCCGGTGCGCCTGTACCCGGTGGGCGCGGCCGAGCGCGGCAGCGCCTGGCTGTCCCTGCGTGCCCAGGGGACGGCCGGGCACGGTTCCCGGCCGCCGCGCGACAACGCGGTCGGCGCCCTGGCCGCGGCCCTGGCCCGGATCGACGGGTACGAGTGGCCGCTGCACCTGACCCCCGTCACGCGGGCGGCGATCGACGCGATCGCCGAGGCCCTGGAGGTGGAGCGCCTCCCCGGTGACACGGCGACCGCGGAGGCGGTGGACGCCCTGGTCGCCAGACTGGGGACGGCCGCCCCGCTGATCGGCCCGACCACGCGCAACAGCGCCACGCCCACGATGCTCTCCGCCGGGTACAAGGTGAACGTGGTGCCCGGGGAGGCCACGGCGGGTGTGGACGGCCGGGTGCTGCCCGGCGCGGAGGAGCAGTTCGCCGCGGCCATGGAGGAGCTCACCGGCGACCGGGTGACCTGGGAGTACGCGCACGGTTCGCCTCCGGTGACCGCGCCCGTGGACTCCCCCGCGTTCGCGGAGCTGCGCGAGGCCCTGCTGCTGCACGACCCGGGGGCCCACGTGGTGCCGGTGTGCCTGTCGGGGGGCACCGACGCCAAGGTGTTCTCCCGGCTGGGCATCGACTGCTACGGCTTCTCCCCCCTGGCCCAGCCCGAGGGCCTGGACTACTCGGGCCTGCTGCACGGTGTGGACGAGCGGGTGCCGCTGGAGGGGCTGCACTTCGGCGTGCGCGCGCTGGACACGTTCCTGCGCGCCTGAGCTGCCGATCCCCTGATCGGCTTGGGAGGCTGGTGTCTTCGGGGTTCCGGAGGCCGGGCCCCGCGGCCGGGCGGGACCGGGAACGCGGTCGGCGCGGCGGCCGGAGTGTCCGAGCACTGGTGGTGGGGAGAGGCGTCGCGGCCGGTGACGCGCACGAGCGAGGGAGAGGGCCGAGGGTGGGAGAGGCGATGACCGAGGTGGCGGACACGGCGGCACGGGTCCCGGACGCGCGGGGTGTGCGCGCGCTGGTCCGACCGCCGCGCCTGCGGGAGGGCGACCGGGTGCGCCTGGTCGCTCCGTGCAGCCCGGTTCCCGCGGAGCGGCTGGAGGCCGCGGTGGGGACGCTGCGCGGCTGGGGGCTGGAGGTGGAGCTGGCCCCGCACGTGCGCGAGCGCCACCCGCGGCTGCCCTACCTGGCCGGTGCGGACGCCACGCGGGCCGCCGACCTCCAGGAGGCCTGGTGCGACCCGGACGTGGACGCGGTGCTGTGCGTGCGCGGCGGCGACGGCGCGCACCGGACGGTGGACCTGCTGGACTTCGACGCGATGCGCCGGGCCGAGCCCAAGGCGCTGGTCGGGTTCAGCGACGTCACGGCGCTGCACGAGGCGTTCGCGGTGGAGCTGGGCGTGGCCACGGTGCACGGGCCCGTGGTCGGCACGGGGTACTTCGTGGGTGATCCGGCGGCCCAGGAGGAGCTGCGCGCCACCCTGTTCGAGCCCGAGCGGCGGACCGTGCTGACCTCGCCGGGCGCGCACGCGCTGGTGCCGGGGCGGGCCGAGGGGGTGACCTTCGGCGGGAACCTGAGCCTGCTCAACGACTGTCTGGCCACGCCGCACAGCCGTCTGTCGGCCTCCGGCGGCATCCTGCTGCTGGAGGACGTCGGCGAGGACGTGGCGCGGCTCGACCGGATGCTCACGCACCTGCTGCGCACGGGGTGGGCGGCCGGGGTGGCCGGGGTGGCCCTGGGCACGTGGACGGACTGCCCGCCGGGGCCGGAGGTGGTCGCCGAGCTGATGCGCGACCGGCTGGAACCGCTGGGGGTGCCGGTGCTGTGGGGGCTGGAGTTCGGGCACTGCGCGGCCCAGCTCACGATTCCGCTGGGGGTGCCCGCCCTGCTCGACGCGGACGGCGGCCGCCTGGAGCTGGCCGTCCCGGGGCTGGCCTAGGCACCCCGCCCGAGCGCGGGGGTGGGGGCGCGCCCCGCTTCGCCCCGTCCAGGCGGCCTCCGACCCGTCTCGCGGCGGTTCTGTGCCCGGCGGGCCCGGACATCGGGTGGGGGGAGGGCGTCTCGGCGTCGGACCCCGGGTTCCCGGCGGCCGTCCGCGCACGGAACGGCATCGCCGGTATTGGTATACCGATCCGACGTCGTGGCGTTAGACTCGACGCATGGTGCGTGAACCGCTGACCGCAGACCAGATCGAGCGCGGGCGCCTCCTGGGCGGTCTGCTCCGGCAGGCCCGCGCGGAGCGCACGATGGTCGACGTCGCGCGCGAGGCCCGGATCTCGGTCGAGACCCTGCGCAAGATCGAGGGCGGGCGCATCCCCACCCCCACGTTCTTCACGGTCGCGGCGATCGCCGCCGCGCTCGGCCTGTCCCTGGACGACCTCCTGCGCGGGGTGGACGCCGCCGCGACCGCGGCCCAGGACCCCGCGACCGCCTCCCTGGCCGTCTGACTCCCCACCCGCCCCCTAACGTTGGTCGTGTACCCGCGAGTACGGGTCCGTGCGCGACCCGCCCCTTCCGGCGGCGGGCACGGACCGGGCCGCGCCAGCGAGGACCACAGGGGGAGCACATGAACGAACAGGCGCTGAGGGTGGACGAGGCCGAGCTGCGCGGCCTCCTCGACGGTCGCTGGGCCCACGTGCGCGAGCACATGCGCGACGCCCTGCGGGGAGACCTGTACGCCCCCGTGTACGGACTGTCGGTGGAGGAGCACCGCGCCCGCACGCTCACCCAGCTCAAGGCCCTGGCCGAGACCGACCTGCCCGCCTACGGCTTCCCCGCCTCGGTGGGCGGCCGCGACGACGTGGGCGCGTCCGTGGTCGGCTTCGAGATGCTGGTCAACGACCTGTCGCTCATGGTGAAGATGGGTGTGCAGTGGGGGCTGTTCGGCGGGGCGATCAGCGCCCTGGGCACCGAGGCCCACCACGCCGAGTACCTGCCCGGCACGATGTCGATGGAGCTGCCCGGCTGCTTCGCGATGACCGAGACCGGCCACGGGTCGGACGTGCAGAGCCTGCGCACCACGGCCGTCTACGACCCCGACACCGAGGAGTTCGTGGTCCACACGCCCGACGAGGCGGCGCGCAAGGACTACATCGGCAACGCGGCCCGCGACGGCCACCTGGCGGTGGTGTTCGCCCAGCTGAGCACCGGCGGCGAGGAGCACGGCGTGCACGCCCTGGTGGTCCCGATCCGGGACGGGCGGGGCAGGCCGATGCCGGGCGTGCGCATCGGGGACTGCGGCCCCAAGGCCGGGCTCAACGGCGTGGACAACGGGCGGCTGGAGTTCGACCGCGTGCGGGTGCCGCGCACCAACCTGCTCAACCGGTACGGGGACGTGGCCGCCGACGGCACCTACTCCAGCCCCATCGAGAGCAAGGGCCGACGCTTCTTCACCATGCTCGGAACGCTGGTCCGTGGCCGGATCAGCGTGGCGGGCGGCGCGGGGAGCGCCGCCAAGGCCGCGCTGACCATCGCGGTGCGCTACGGCGACACCCGCCGCCAGTTCACCCGGCCCGACGGCGAGGGGCGGCCCGAGCGGGAGGTGCGCGTCCTGGACTACCTGGCGCACCAGCGCAAGCTGCTGCCCGCCCTGGCCCGCACCTACGCGCTGCACTTCGCGCAGGAGGAGCTGGTCACCCGGCTGCACGAGCTGTCCCGCTCGCCCGAGCGCGACGAGCACGCCCAGCGCGAACTGGAGTCGCGGGCGGCCGGGCTCAAGGCGGTGGCCACCTGGCACGCCAGCGAGGCCATCCAGACCTGCCGGGAGGCGTGCGGCGGCGCCGGTTACCTGTCCGAGAACCGGATTCCGCAGCTCAAGGCCGACTCCGACATCTTCACCACGTTCGAGGGCGACAACACGGTCCTGCTCCAGCAGCTCACCAAGGGCCTGCTGACCAACTTCAAGGACTCGTTCGGCGACCTGGACCAGCTGGGGCTGGCCCGGTTCATGGCGGGCAAGGTCTTCGAGACCGTCATCGAGCGCACCGCCGCGATCCCGCTGATCGAGCGGCTCGTCGCGGCCGCCCCGGGGCGCGGCGAGGAGGCCAGCCTGTACAACCGGGGCTGGCAGCTGGAGCTGCTGGAGGACCGCGAGAAGCACGTCATCGAGGGCCTGGCCGCGCGGCTGCGCAGGTCCGGCAGGAACGGCGACGACGCCTTCGACGTGTTCAACCGCGCCCAGGACCACGTGCTCACCGCGGGCCGCGCGCACATGGACCGGGTGGTGCTGGAGGCGTTCGTGGCGGGGATCGACCGCTGCGGGGACACCTCGACCGCCAAGCTGCTCAACCGGCTGTGCGACCTGTACGTGATGTCGGTGGTCGAGGAGAACCGCGCGTGGTTCCTGGAGCACGAGCGGCTCTCCACCTCGCGGGCCAAGGCGGTCACCCAGGCGGTGAACGACCTGTGCCGGGGCCTGCGCCCCTACGCCGTGCAGCTGGTGAACGCGTTCGGCCTGCGCGACGAGTGGCTGGCCGCGCCGATCGCTCTGGGGAGCGAGCACGCCCGTCAGGGCGACCCGGTCCCCGGGCGCGGCTGAGACCCGCCGTCGCGCCGCCGCTCCTCCCCGTGCCGGGCCCGTCCGTGCGCGGGGAGGAGGCGCGGGACGCGGGGCAGCACGGAGCAGCACGGGGCAGCACGGGGCACAGGACGGCGCGGGCGCGCGGGAGATATGCTAGTCAAAGTTGAATAGCGCGGACCGTCGAACAGAACGGACCCCGCGCCGGTGAGATGGGGGGTGTGGATGTCGGCCATCCGGCTGCTGGTCCTGGGGGCGGTCCGCCTGCGCGGTCGGGCGCACGGCTACCAGGTGCGCAACGACCTGGAGTTCTGGGGCGCGCACGAATGGTCCAACGCCAAGCCGGGGTCGATCTACCACGCGCTCAAGCAGATGGCCCGGCAGGACCTGCTGCACGCCCACGAGACGGCGCCGTCCACCGCCGGGGGCCCGCCCCGGACCGAGTACGAGATCACCGGAGAGGGCACCCGGGAGTACTTCGCCCTGCTGCGCCGGGCGGTGTCCTCGCACGACGCGCGCCTGGACGTGCTCTCGGCCGGTCTGGGCTTCATCGTCGACCTGCCCCGGCGGGAGGCCCTCGACCTGCTCAGGCGGCGGGTCGAGGGCCTGGAGGAGTGGCGCGGGGGCGTGGTCGCCCACTACGCCCCGGAGGAGGGGCCCGGACAGGCGGGGCACATCGGCGAGATCATGGACATGTGGGTGCACTCCGCGGAGTCGGACGCGGCGTGGACGCGCTCGCTGATCCGGCGGATCGAGGGCGGCGTCTACTCCTTCGCCGGCGAGGGGGGCGACCCCTACGAGGGCGTCCTCACCGACGAGGGGCCGGAGGCGCCCCCCTCCGGCTGAGGCGCGGCCGCCTCCTGCCGAGACGGCCGCCCCGACCTCGGAACCGCAGAACTCCGCTCCGGAGCCCTGCCGCCAGGGCACGGCGGAGGCCCGGTCACGCGGGGAACCGGCCGAGCGGCCAGAGCGCCCCGCACGAACCCCGCGAGACACGGACGGGTCAGCGGCCCAACCCCCGAAAGCGGGCCGCCGCCATGGGACAGGCGACCGCGAGCAACACGAGCGGCCACAGCACCGCCAGGAACAGCGCGTTCTCGGCCGCCCAGGAGGTACCGGCCGCACCGGGGTTGCCGAACAGGTCGCGCACCGCCGTGGCCGAGGCCGACATGGGGTTCCACTCGGCCACGGTTCCGAGCCAGCCGGGCATCGACTTGGGCGAGGCGAAGGCCCCGGAGGTGAAGGCCAGGGGCCAGACGAGGATCTGCACCGCCATGACCAGCTCCGGCCTGCCCATGATCAACCCGAGCCAGATGCCGCACCACAGCAGCGCGAACCGCAGCAGGAGCAACAACCCCACCGCCCCCAGCGCGGCGGCCCAGGAGCCGTGCCAGCGCCATCCGATCGCGAGCCCGGCGCCGAGCACGATGACCAGACTGAGGACGGACTCCAGCATGTCGGCGACGCCGCGGCCGACCAGGACCGCCGAAGGCGCCATGGGCATGGAGCGGAACCGGTCGACGACGCCCTTCTCCAGGTCCCGGGTGATCGCGGTCATCGTGCTCTCCAGACCGAAGGCCATGGTGAGCACGAGCATGCCGGGGACCACGAACTCGGTGTAGTCCCCGCCTCCGGCGACGGTCATGGACCCGCCGAGGAAGAGGGCGAACATCACCAGCATCATCACCGGGAAGGCCAGGCCCACCGCGATCTGCGCGGGGCGGCGGGCCCAGCGGACGAGCTCGCGGCGGGTCATGGTCCAGGAGTCGGCCAGCCACCAGCCCAGAGCGGCCCCGGGGGTCAGCTCAGGGAGGTCCGTGCGGGTCGTGGTGGTCATGCGGCTCCCTCCCGGTGCCGGGAGGGAGCGGAAGGGGCCGTGGCGACGCGGTTGCCGCCGGAGGGTTCAGCGTCACCGTTGGACGACCGGGCTCGGTCGCCGGCGGGCGGCTCGATGCGTTCTCCAGGGGGCGGCTCGGCGGCGCCTGGGTCACCGGAGCGCCCGGAGTCACCGGCGCCATCGGCGGAATCGCCGGTCAGGTGCAGGAACACCTCGTCCAGGGTGGGGCGGCGCACGGCCAGGTCCTCCGCCTCGATCCCCGCCTTGCCCAACGCCCGCACCACGTGGTTGAGGGCGCCCATCCGGTCGGCGACCGGCGCACTGACCCTGCGCGCGTCCGCGTCGGTGTCCACACGCCCGCTCGCGGAGATCCCCCGCAGAACACCGACCGCCTCCCCCAGCCGGTCCGGGGCGCGCAGGACGACGTCGACGCGGTCGCCGCCCACCACGGCCTTGAGCTGGTCGGGGGTGCCGTCCGCGATCACCCGGCCGCCGTCGACGACGCAGACCCGGTCGGCGAGCTGGTCGGCCTCCTCCAGGTACTGGGTGGTGAGCAGGACGGTGGTACCGCCTCCGACCAGCGAGCGCACCGCGCTCCACACCTCGCCCCGTCCGCGCGGGTCCAGGCCGGTGGTCGGCTCGTCCAGGAACAGCACATCGGGATCCACGATGAGCGAGGCCGCCAGGTCCAGCCGCCGCCGCATGCCGCCGCTGTAGGCGCTGACCGGCTTGCGTCCGGTGTCGGCCAGACCGAAGCGCTCCAGCAGCTCTCCCGCCCGCGCGGCGGCCCGACGCCCGCTCAGGTGGTGCAGGCGCCCGAACATCTCCAGGTTCTGGCGCCCTGACAGCTCCTCGTCCACGGCCGCGTGCTGGCCCAGCAGGCCGATCCGGCGGCGAACCCGTCCCGGCTGCGCCGCGAGGTCGAACCCGGCGACCCGCGCGCGGCCCTCCTCCACCCCCAGCAGGGTGGCCAGGGTCCGCACGAGCGTGGTCTTGCCCGCGCCGTTGGGTCCTAGGATGCCGTGGACCGTGCCGCGCGGCACGGCCATGTCCAGGCCGTCCAGGGCCCTCTTGTCCCCGTAGGTCTTGCGCAGCCCCTCGGTCAGGACCGCGAGATCGTGTTCCGCCACGACCCCTCCCTTCTATTGATCAAATTTGACTAGCTTTCGATGCCGAATTCGGGTCCAGCGGGGAGGACCCCGCCACACGGAGGAGCTCGCGCGTCCGCGCGGAGGAACCGACCCGGACGACCCGGAAGATCCCTGCGCCTCAGCGGTTCCTCAGCCCGCGTCCGGCTCCGGGGTTCGCGCGCCGAGCCAGCGCCGCGGCGCGGAGGCGTTGCGCAGCTCCCCCTCGACCCTGCTCAGCTCACCGCCGCTGAGGGCGGTACCGCTCAGCCGCTCCCACCACTCCTCGACGCCCTCCTCCTCTCCGAGGGCGACCGCGAGTCCGACGAGCATGGCCAGCGCCAGCTCCCGCTCCACCGGAGGCGCCCGGCCCCCGTGCCGCTTCGGTCCGGAGCGGATCCGCCGGAAGGCGGTGAGGTCGTCGGCCTTGGGGTCGCGCAGGATCCGGGCGCCGCCCAGGACGCGGGTGAGCCCGCCGGCTTCCCTGGAGCCGCCGTACTCCAGCCTCTCGGGCTCGCCGCGCAGGACGAAGACGAGCGGGTTGCCCGAGGGATCCACGAGCGTGAAACGGCTGGTTCCAGGCCGGTGGCGCGTGATGCGCGGCAGCCCCTTCGCCAGGACCCTGCCGTAGGCCCGGCGCATGGCCTGCGTGAGGGCGGCGCGGCAGGGCGCGACCGCGTCGACCATGACCAGGCAGCCACCGCTGTTCTCCGGGGCGGGGTCCAGGCCCTTCGGGGCGCGGCCGCAGTGCAGGTCGAAGCCGCTCCAGTGGGAGGCCGGGCAGAGGCAGGGCCTGCCCTGCCCGTGGGTGGCCTCGAAGCCGAGCGCCCGGCAGGACTCCGGGGTGGCCCCTGCCGAGGCGCGGGGCAGCCGCGGAACGGTCGTCTCGTCGGCCCGGACCGCCCCCGGCCGCCCCTGGCCCTGATCCCGCCGGGCGCCGCCGCCCGACCGCGCGGTGTCCCTTCCGGCCACACACGCCTCCCATTAGTCAAGTTTGATTACCTTGTGAGGGTAGCCCCCTCCGGGCCCACTGGTCAAACTTGACTACGTAGACGCGGATGCCGGACCCCGCCGCCCCGCGCCGCCGACCCCCGAGGCCCGCCAGCCCGCCACGCCCCGCGAACCGATCCCGCCACGGGCCTTTCCTCGGCAGGACGACCCCCTTAACATGAGACGCATTCATGTTAGGTAGGTCACACGTGCGCACACCCCCCGCACAGCCCTCCCCCTCCCCCGACCCGCGGACGCCCGCCGCACTCGCCGAGCCCACCCGGCCCGTGCGCCGCCTGTGGGTGGCCGGGATCAGCCTGGCCAACCTCGGCATGTGGATGGCCTTCTTCGGCCCGCTCCAGGTCCTGCTGCCCGAACAGGTCGGCCTGCTCGCTCCCGGTTCCAAGGAGACCACCCTGGCCTGGGTGACCGGGGCGGGAGCGGCCTGCTCCACCCTGGGCACCCCGCTGGCCGGGGCACTGTCCGACCGGACCGCCGGCCGGTTCGGGCGCCGACGCCCCTGGATCCTGGCCGGCGCGCTCCTGGGCGGTCTGGGCCTGGTGGTGCTCGGCCAGCAGGACGGCGTCCTCGGCGTCCTGCTGGGGTGGTCGTTCGTCCAGGCCGCGCTGTCCTGCCTGAACGCGACCCTGCTCGCGGCCGTGCCCGACCACGTGCCGGTCCGCCAGCGCGGCGTGGTCTCGGGGTGGATCGGCATCCCGCAGTCGGCGGGCGTGGTGGTGGCGGTGCTGCTGGTGACCGTGGTGGTCACGGGGATCGCCCCCGGCTACGCCCTCCTCGGTGCGCTGACCGTCCTGTGCGCCCTGCCGTTCGCTCTGCTGGCCCACGACCCGCCGCTGCCCCGCGAGGCCCGCCCCTCCTGGAACGGGTTCGCGCGCGGGCTGTGGGTGTCCCCGCGCCGGTACCCCGACTTCGGCTGGGCGTGGCTGACCCGTTTCCTCATGCAGACGGGCAACGCCATGTTCACCCTCTACCTGCTCTACTTCCTCACCGACGCGGTCGGCTACGAGGAGTTGTTCCCGGGCTCCTCGGCCGCGGACGGGCTTTTGGTGCTGATCGCCGTCTACACGGCGGCGGTCGTGGCCACGACCGTGTTGGCCGGTCTGGTCTCGGACCGCATCGGCCGCCGCAGGGGGATGGTGTGCCTGTCCGGGGTGGTCTCGGCGGTGCCCGCGTTCCTGATCGCCGCGTTTCCGACGTGGCCGATGAGTCTGGTGTGCGCGGTGGTGCTGGGCATCGGCTTCGGCGTCTACCTGTCCGTGGACAACGCCCTGGTCACCGAGGTCCTGCCGAGCGCGGGCGGGCGGGCCAAGGACCTGGGGATCGTCAACATCGCCAGCGCCGGACCGCAGGTGATCGCGCCCGCCCTGGCCGGTCCGATCGTGGTGTACCTGGGCGGCTACCCGGTCCTGTACACCGTGTGCGGGCTGCTCAGCCTGCTGGGCGGGGTGCTGGTGTGGCGGATCCGGGGTGTGGCCTGAGTGCCCGCCGGTCCCGCCCCGTCCTCCCCGCGTCTCCTGTTCGCCTCACAGCCCCCGTCCGCCCCGAGTCCCCGTCAGACCCAGCGAAAGGCAGGTACCGTCCATGTCGTCACCGTTCCTGTGGGGAGTGGCCTCCTCCGCCTTCCAGATCGAGGGCGCCCTCGACGAGGACGGGCGCGGCCCGTCGGTGTGGGACGTCTTCTCCGAGCGCCCGGGCGCGGTCCGCGACGGGCACAGCCCCGCCCTGGCCTGCGACCACTACCACCGGTGGGCCGAGGACGTGGAACTGCTCGACCGGCTCGGGGTGAACGCCTACCGGTTCTCGCTCGCCTGGCCCCGGGTCGTGCCGACCGGGCGCGGCGCGGTGAACGGGGCCGGCCTGGACTTCTACGACCACCTGGTGGACTCCCTGCTCGCCCGGGGGATCGCCCCGGTACCGACCCTGTTCCACTGGGACCTGCCCCTGGCGCTGGAGGAGGCGGGCGGCTGGAGCGAGCGCGACACGGCGCACGCGTTCGCCGAGTACGCGGCGGCGGCCGCGGACCGCCTCGGCGACCGGGTGGACCGGTGGATCACCCTGAACGAGCCCCTGGTGCACACCACCTACGGGCACGCGCTCGGCGTCCACGCCCCGGGGCGGATCCTGGAGGTGCCCGAGGTGATGCGGGTGGCCCACCACATGCTGCTCGCCCACGGGCTGGCCGCCGGTGAGCTGCGCTCGCGCGGCCTGGAGGTACTGCTCACCAACAACTACTCCCCCGTCAGTCCCGCCACCGGCTCCGAGGCCGACACCGCCGCCGCGCACGCCTACGACACCCTGCACAACCGGCTGTTCACCGACCCCGTGCTGACCGGCGCCTACCCGGACCTGTCGGCGTTCGGCGTCGCGGAGGTCCCCGGCGTGCGCGAGGGCGACCTGAAGGCGGTCGCGGGCAGCGCGGACGGCCTCGGGATCAACTACTACAACCCCACCGTGGCCACCGCGCCCGACGAGGGTTCGGGGCTGCCGTTCGGGTTCGGCGAGGTCGCCGGGGCGCCGGTGACGGCGTTCGGGTGGCCGGTGGTGCCCGAGGGGCTGGGCCGGACGATCGACCTGCTGCGCGGGCGCCACGGCGACGCGCTGCCGCCGCTGTACGTCACCGAGAACGGCTGTTCCTACGAGGACCGGGTCTCCCCCGGCGGGCGGATCGCCGACCCCGAGCGGATCGCCTACCTGGAGGGGCACGTGGCCGAGGTGGAGGCCGCGCGGGAGCGGGGCGCGGACGTGCGCGGGTACTTCGTGTGGACGCTCACCGACAACTTCGAGTGGGCCGAGGGCTACCACCAGCGCTTCGGGCTGGTGCACGTGGACCGCGCCACCCAGGCGCGCACCCCCAAGGACTCCTTCTCCTGGTACCGGGACCTCGTCGCCGCCAGGACCGCCTCCGCCGACGCGTGAGGGCCCGGGGCCACCGCGGCCCGCCCAGCCGCGACGCGGGCCGCGCCCCGGCTGGGCGCGCGCGGCGTCCGGGCGCCGGCCGGGGCCTCAGTCCCCGACGGCGTCCAGGGTGCCGCTGTCGTAGCGTTCGGGGGCCTCCTCACCGCGCTGGCGGGCGGGCTCCCACCACCACCAGTGCGACTCGGGCACCCAGTCGGGAACCTCCTCGTCGTTGACCGGCCGGGCCCGGGCCGCCACCGCGGCGAGGGCCTCGTCGATGCGCGGGAGCGCCTCCAGGTCGCCCGGGCGCAGGAAGGTCTCCCAGGGCACGAACTCCTCGCCGAGCAGTTCCAGCATGGACCGCCGCCAGCACGCGGGGCGGTAGGCCTCGTGCTGGCCGTTCTCGGCCGCGGTCTGGGTGCGGACCACGTACAGGCCGAGCCGGTCGGGGTTGTTGCCGCCCACCAGCAGCTCGGCCAGGGTGGCGCTGAACTCCTGTCCGCCCGGGGACCTGCGCTGCGCGGGCGTGGTCGCACGGTACAGGGCGAAGAGGGCGGCGAAGGCGTTGTCCATCAGGGCGTCGCGGTCCCTGCGGCGCGAGGCGCTCTCGGCGAAGGCGTCCAACGCCTGTCTGGCCAGGTCCGGGGGGTTCCCGCCCGCATCCGCGCTCACCTTCACACCGCCTTGTCCGGTTCGGGAATGACGTCAGCGGCGGGTCCGCGGACCCGCCGCTTCGATGATAAGCACGCTCCGTGCCGCCGGGGTAGCCGGTTCACGGTGCCGGGGCCCGCAGCTGCTCGTCCAGGGCGCGCGCCCACTGGCGCACGATCCGGCGCCGCCGGGGCCCGTCGTCGGTGAGCAGGTTGGCCAGTCCCAGGCCGCGTGCCAGGTCGAGGGTGGCCTGGACGGTCTCGCGGACCCCGGGGAGCGACTCGTCCACGCCCAGCAGCTCCACGGCGGCACGGTGGATCTCCCGGCCCATCCGCTCCTCCATGGGGATGATCCGCTCGCGCAGGACCGGGTCGCTGGCGGCGGCCGACCACAGTTGGAGGGCGGCCCGGAAGTCCGTCCCGGTGAAGGCGTCCACGACCATCTGCACGACCGCCTCGGTGCGGCCGCCGCCCTCGGGGACGGCGGCCGCACCGCGTCGCAGCTCCGCGCCGCGGCTGTCGAGCATGTGCCGCAGCACGGCCAGGAACAGGTCCTCTCGGGTGGGGAAGTGGTGCTGGGCGGCGCCGCGCGACACCCCGGCCCGCCGCGCGACCGCTCCCACGGTGGCACCGGCCGCGCCCTCCTCCGCCAGGCAGGCCACGGCGGCCTCCAGCAGCCGGGCCCGGGTGGCCCGGCTGCGTTCCTGCCGCGGCTCGCGGTCGGCCCCGGTGTCCACGTCGCTGCTTCCCCCTGTCCCCACACCCCTGAGGCGGTCGGCGTCCGCGCGCCGACTGCTCAGTACGACCTGGGCAGGCCGAGGGACTGCTGTGCCACGTAGTTGAGCACCATCTCCCGGCTCACCGGCGCGATGCGCGCCAGGCGTGCGGCGGCGATCGCCGACCCCAGCCCGTACTCGCTGGCCAGGCCGTTTCCGCCCAGGGTCTGCACGGCCTGGTCGACCGCGCGCACGCACGCCTCCGCGGCGGCGTACTTGGCCATGTTGGCCGCCTCCCCCGCCCCCGCGTCGTCGCCGGAATCGTAGCGGAGCGCCGCGTGCTGGGTCATGAGGCGGGCCTGTTCCAGCTCGATCTTGACCTGCGCCAGCGGGTGGGCCAGCCCCTGGTGGGCGCCGATGGGGGTGTCGCGCCAGACCCTGCGCTCCCTGGCGTAGGCCACCGCCCTGTCCAGGGCGTGGCGGGCGCTGCCCGAGGCCAGGGACGCGGCCATGATGCGCTCGGGGTTGAGCCCGGCGAAGAGCTGGAGGAGTCCGGCCCCGGGGTCGCCGACCAGGGCGTCGGCGGGCAGGCGCACGTCGTCCAGGAACAGCTGGTACTGGTGGTCGGGGCTGACCAGGTCCATCTCGATCGGGCGGGCCTCGAACCCGGGGGC
Organism: Nocardiopsis alborubida; assembly: GCF_012396365.1. Taxonomy (GTDB): domain Bacteria; phylum Actinomycetota; class Actinomycetes; order Streptosporangiales; family Streptosporangiaceae; genus Nocardiopsis; species Nocardiopsis alborubida. The sequence goes on from NZ_JAAXPG010000008.1 coordinate 26,317, forward strand.
GTCGGTGGGCACCGTGAACAGCGCGGCGGACAGGCGCCCGGTGTCCTCGTCCTGGACACGGCCCACGACGAGGACGGCGTCGGCCACGTCCACGCCGGAGATGAAGGTCTTGCGGCCGTTGAGCACCCAGCCCCCGCCGTCGCGCCGGGCGGTGGTGGTGATGCGGTGGGAGTTGGACCCGGCGTCGGGTTCGGTGATGGCGAAGGCCATGATGGTCTCGCCCGTGGCCAGGCCGGGGAGCCAGCGTTCGCGCTGCCCGGGGGTGCCGAAGCGGGACAGGACGGTGCCGCAGATGGCCGGGGAGACCACCATCATCAGGGTGGGGCACCCGGCCGCGCCGAGCTCCTCCAGGACGGCGGCCAGGTCTCCGATGCCTCCGCCCCCGCCGCCGTACTCCTCGGGGATGTTGACGCCGAGGTAGCCGAGTTCGCCCGCCTCGCGCCACAGTTCGGTGAGGTAGGCGCCCTCCTTGGCCCGGGCCCGGTAGTACTCGGACCCGTACTCCGCGGCGAACGCGGCCACGGCGGCGCGCAGGTCGACGCGCTCGGCGGGTTCGTTGAAGGTCATGGCACCGGTCACGGCGTGGCCCCTTCGTAGTCGAGGACGGCGAGGGGCGCCCCGGCGGGCACCCTCTGCCCCGCCGCGACCGGGATCTCCCGGACGGCACCGGCGGCGGGGGCGGTGACGCGGTGCTCCGTCTTCATGGCTTCCATGCGCAGCAGGGTCTGTCCGGGCTCGACCCGCTCGCCCACGGCGACCTCCACGGCGGTGACCGTGCCGGGCATGGGCGCGGGCAGGGCGCCGGGGTCGACCGCGGCCTCGGGCTCGGGCAGGGGGTCGACGGGGGTGAGGGTGACCGATCCCAGGGGCGAGTCGACGTGGACGTCGCCGCCCGCGGCGGGGCGGTGGACGGTGAAGGCCCGGCGCAGGCCCCCGACTTCCAGGACCACCCGGTCGGGCGCGGCCGAGAGCACGCGGACCCCGTCCTGTTCGGGCAGGTAGGACCCCCGCCGGGTCCGGTAGGCGGTGGTGGTCCGCCTCCTCTCGTCCCCGTCGACGTCGTGGTGGCGGACGAAGGGCTGGGAGGGCAGGCCGCGCCAGTTGGCGGGGATCCCGGCGGGGGTGGCGGCGCCGGAGCGGGCGGCCTCGGCGGCGGACAGGCAGGCGGCGAGCGCGGCGAGGCGTTCGGTGGCGGGGTCGGCCAGGGGCTGGACGAGGGCGCCAAGGCGGTCGCCGTCCAGGTAGCCGGTGTGCAGCCCGCCGGGCCGGACCTCGGCCTCGGCGAACGCGGGGTGGCGCAGGGTCCGCACGAGCAGGTCGCGGTTGGTGCCCACCCCGTGCACGCGCGCGGCGGCCAGGGCGGCGGCCAGGCGGCGCAGCGCGTCGCGGCGGTCGCGGCCGTGGGCGACGACCTTGGCGAGCAGGGGGTCGAAGTCGGCGCCGACGGCGTCGCCGGACTCGACTCCGCTGTCCAGGCGCACCCCGAAGGCGGGCGGCGGGGCGAAGCGGGTGTCGGCGGGGACGTCGAAGGCGTACAGGACTCCGGTGCGGGGCCGCCAGCCGTCGCGGGGGTCCTCGGCGTACAGGCGGGCCTCGACGGCGTGGCCGCGCGGCGCGGGCGGGCCGCCCCCGGGCAGGGGTTCGCCCTCGGCGACGCGGATCTGCCACTCGACCAGGTCCAGTCCGGTGACGCACTCGGTGACGGGGTGTTCGACCTGGAGCCGGGTGTTCATCTCCAGGAAGACCGGGTCGCCGAAGCCCTCCTCCCCCACGGGGACGAGGAACTCGGCCGTCCCGGCGCCGGTGTAGCCGATGGCGCGGGCCAGGCGGCGGGCGGCCTCGTGCAGGCGCTCGCGCAGGCCGTCGGGCAGGCCGGGGGCGGGCGTCTCCTCGACGACCTTCTGGTGGCGGCGCTGGACGGAGCAGTCGCGCTCGCCCAGGGCCCACACGGTGCCGTGGGTGTCGGCCAGGACCTGCACCTCGATGTGGCGGCCCCGGGGGACGTAGGGCTCGCAGAACACCGCCGGGTCGCCGAAGGCGGAGGCCGCCTCGGCACGGGCGGCGGCGGCCTCGGCGGGCAGGTCGGCCAGGTCCCGGACCACGCGCATGCCGCGTCCGCCGCCTCCGGAGACGGCCTTGACCAGCACGGGCAGGTGTTCGGGGCGCACCCGGTCGGGGTCCAGGGCGTCGGCGACGGGCACCCCGGCGTCCCGGGCCACGCGTTTGGCGCGGGTCTTGGCGCCCATGCTCTCGACGGCCTCGGCCGGGGGCCCGACCCAGGTCAGTCCGGCGCCGGTGACGGCGCGGGCCAGGGCGGGGTTCTCGGACAGGAAACCGTAGCCGGGGTGGACGGCGTCGGCGCCGGAGGCGCGGGCGGCCTCCACCACGGCGTCGGGGTCGAGGTAGGCGTCCACGGGGCCGCGCCCCTCGGGCAGGGGCAGGCGCACGGCGGTGTCGGCCTCGGTCACGTGCGCGGCGTTCTCCTCGCCGGGGGCGTGCACGGCGACGGTGGCGATGCCCAGGGAGCGGCAGGTGCGCAGGATCCGGCGGGCGATCTCGCCCCGGTTGGCGACCAGGAGGCGGGTGACGGGGTTCATGGCTGCTTCTCCCTCACATCCGGAAGACGCCGAAGCGGTCGGTGCCCCGGACGGGGGCGTTGTGGGCGTAGGACAGGCACAGGCCCAGGACGGTTCGGGTGTCGCGGGGGTCGATGACGCCGTCGTCGTAGACCCGTCCGGACAGGAACAGGGGCAGCGACTCGGCCTCGACCTGGCTTTCCACCATCTCCCGCACGGCGGCGTCCTGGCCCTCGTCGTAGGGCTCTCCCCTCCTCGCCGCGGACTGGCGGGCGACGATGGACAGCACCTCGGCGAGCTGGCGGGGGCCCATGACGGCGGACCGGGCGCTGGGCCAGGCGAACAGGAAGCGCGGGTCGTAGGCCCGCCCGCACATCCCGTAGTGGCCCGCGCCGTAGGAGGCGCCCACCAGCACCGAGAAGTGGGGGACGGTGCTGTTGGAGACGGCGTTGATCATCATCGAGCCGTGCTTGATGATGCCGCCCTGTTCGTACTCGCGGCCGACCATGTAGCCGGTGGTGTTGTGCAGGAACACCAGCGGCGTGTCCGCGCGGTTGGCGAGCTGGATGAACTGGGCGGCCTTCTGGGCCTCGGCGCTGAAGAGCACGCCGTGGTCGTTGGCGAGCACGCCGACGGGGTAGCCGTGCAGGTCGGCCCAGCCGGTGACCAGGCCGCCTCCGTAGGAGGGCTTGAACTCGTCGAACACCGAGCCGTCCACGAGGCGCGCGATGATCTCGCGCGGGTCCACGGGCACGCGCAGATCGGGCGGCATGACCCCGAGCAGGTCCTCGGCCGGGTACAGGGGTTCGGGTGCCGACGGGCGCGGGGCGGGCCCCGCCCTGCGGTGGCCCAGGCGGGCCACGATCCGCCGTCCGAGACGGATCGCGTCGCGCTCGTCCTCGGCCAGGTGGTCGGCCAGGCCGGAGACCTCGGCGTGCATGCGGGCCCCGCCCAGCGACTCGTCGTCGCTCTCCTCGCCGGTGGCGGCCCGCACCAGCGGCGGTCCGCCCAGGAACACCTTGGAGCGCTCGCGCACCATGACCACGTGGTCGCTCATACCGGGGATGTAGGCGCCTCCTGCGGTGGAGCTGCCGAAGACCAGCGCGACGGTGGGGATCCCCGCGGCGGACAGGCGGGTCAGGTCGCGGAAGGCCCGGCCGCCCGGGATGAAGATCTCCTTCTGGGTGGGCAGGTCGGCGCCGCCGGACTCCACCAGGCTGACCAGAGGCATCCGGTTGCGCTCGGCGATCTCGGCGGCCCGGGCGGTCTTCCTCAGGGTCCACGGGTTGCTGGAGCCGCCGCGGACGGTGGGGTCGTTGGCCACCAGCACGCACTGCACGCCGGAGACCGTTCCCACACCGGTGACGAGGCTGGCGCCGACGTGGAAGTCGCTGCCCCAGGCGGCGAGCGGGGACAGTTCCAGGAAGGGGCTGCCCTCGTCCAGGAGGAGTTCGATCCGCTCGCGGGCCAGCAGGCCGCCCCGGGCGCGGTGGCGCTCCACATAGCGCTGTCCTCCCCCGGCCAGGGCCTTGTCGTGCTCGGCGTCGATCTCGGCGAGCTTGGACAGCATCGCCTCGCGGGCCTCGGCGAAGGCGGGCGAGGCGGTGTCGATCCCGGTTCCCAGCACGCTCACGACCGGCCCGCCTCCGCCAGCACGACCTCGGGCACGGGGACGCGGCGGGCGCGCAGCCACTCGCCCAGCCCCTTGGCCTGCGGGTCCTGGCCCTCGCGGCGGGCGGTGCCGGGGGCGAGCAGGCCCTCGATCCAGAAGTTGGCGGCGTACAGGTTGGGCAGCAGGTGCCGGGTGACGCGCAGCCCCGCGGTCTCGGGCAGGAGTTCGCGCAGCAGGTCGGCGGTCAGGGTGGCGGCCAGCCACCGCCAGGCCGTCTCGCCGCGCACCCACACACCCAGGTTGGCGTCCGCGCCCTTGTCGCCGCTGCGCGCGCCCAGGACGAGGCCGAGCGGGACCGGGCGTACGGGTCCCTCGGGCAGGGGTTCGGGCGGCGGGGGTTCGGGGACCCCGGTCAGGGCTCGGGTGCGGTGCGCGGGCGCGACGGGCACCCGCTCCCCGTCGGGCAGGATCGCGGTGTGCGCGACCTCGGAGGCGGGCACGAGCGCGTGCGTGGCGGCGACCCCGTCGGGGCGGGCGTCGCGCGGCGGCGCGGTGAGGTGGAACCCGGCGTAGCTGCCCAGGGCCAGTTCCACGGCGGCCGCGCCGAAGGATCGGCCCACGACCGCGGGGTCGTGGTCGCGGGCGACCACGCGCAGGCGGGCGGTGGCCGCGTCCTGGGTGTCGCCGTGGGGGTCCTGGGCGGGCACGAGGGTGAAGCGCAGGTCGTCCGGCGTCCGGTCGGCGAGGGCGGCGCGCATCTGGCGTTCGGCGCGGGCGGCCTTGGCCTCGGCGTCCAGGCCGGTGACCAGGAACTCCACCTCGTTGCGGAAGCCGGTGAGGCTGGTCAGGCCGACCCTGAGGTCGGGGGGCGGCTCCTCGCCGCGGACACCGCTGATCAGGACGCGGTCGGGCCCCTGCCGGGTGAGGCGCACGGTGTCCAGGCGGGCGGTGACGTCGGGGCCGGGGTAGCGGGGCCCGGCGATCTCGTACACGAGCTGGGCGGTGACGGTCCCGGTGGTGACGGCGCCGCCGCTGCCGGAGTGCTTGGTGATGACCGCGCTGCCGTCGGCGTGGATCTCGGCGAGGGGGAAGCCGGGCCGGTCCAGGTCGTGTCCCTCGCGCAGGAGTTCTTCGGCCAGGGCGTAGTTGCCGCCGGTGGCCTGGGTGCCGCACTCGATGACGTGCCCGGCCACGGTGGCCCCGGCCAGGGCGTCCAGGTCCCCGGGCGTCCAGCCGAAGTGGGCGGCGGCCGGGCCCACGGTCAGGGAGGCGTCGGTGACGCGGCCGGTGACGACGATGTCGGCGCCCGCGTCCAGGCAGGCGGCGATGCCGAAGGCGCCCAGGTAGGCGTTGGCGGTCAGGGGGGAGCCCAGATCGAGTTCCTCGGCGCGGTCGATGAGGTCGTCGCCGGTGACGCAGGCGATGCGGGGTTCGAGGCCGAGCCCGTCGGCGAGTTCGGTGAGCCGGTCGGCGAGGCCGCGCGGGTTGAGGCCGCCCGCGTTGGTGACCACCCGCGTGCCGCGTCCCATGACCAGCGCCAGGGTGTCGCGCATCTGGCGCAGGAAGGTCCGGGCGTAGCCGCGGCCGGGGTCGCTGAGCTGGTCGCGGCCGAGGATGGCCATGGTGAGCTCGGCCAGGTAGTCGCCGGTGAGGACGTCCACGCGCCCCTCGGTGAGCATCTCGTGGACGGCGGCGAAGCGGTCTCCGTAGAAACCGGAGGCGTTCGCGACCAACAGCGGGGGCGCCGGGGTAGCGGTCATGGACCGAGGGTGACACCGACCACACCAAAAAACAAGCGCGTGTGATTGTTTTTCCCGGACGGGCGGACACGGTCGGGTGGACATGGACGGGCGGCCCCGCCGGGCTGCTCCGGTATGGCCGAAACCGGCCACGGAGCATGCGTTACTCCCTCTCGGAGAAGGGGGAGGCGCGCGGTAGTTTGGCGCCGTGAACACCTCGCGAGAAGACACCAACCCCGCCGCCGACGCCGCGTCCCCCGAGGGGGCGGCGGAGACAGCGGAGACGACGGAGACGGCGCCCGCAGCGGAGGTGTCGGCGGAGAGCACCTCAGAGACCGGGACCGCCGGTGCCGCCGGAACGCGCGGGGAGGCCGGGATCCCGGGTGCGCGTCAGGAGACCGACGCCAGCGGCGCCTTCATCGCGGGAACGCCGCCGGTCCGCTCCCCCGGCGGCCTGTTCGCCGCCGAGACCTTCAGCGTCATCGCCCTGATGCTCTTCGCCCTCACCGCGCTGAACACCCGGCTCTTCGAGCTCTTCGGCTTCTTCTTCGTGGGCCGTGTGCCCACCGACACCAGCGCCGGGGAGGCGAGCGCGCTCGCGGCCGAGGTGATGGTCGCGGGCGGGCTGAGCGCGCTGACCGTGCTCGCCGGGGCCCTGGCGCTGCTGCGGAGCAACGCGGGCACGCGGGCGTGGAGCCGCTGGGGCGCCGCCGCGGCCGTGATCGTGGGCACGCTGCTGGTCGTGATCTCGGTGCTGACCTTCATCACTTTGCCGTCAGGGGCCTGAACGGGGGTTTTGTAGAAACTCCCTTGGTACTTCGGCGGGTACGTTGACCGCGTGAGTACATCAGCGGAAGGCAACGACCCGACCGATCCCACCCGTGGGCCCGCACGGGACCCCGGCCGTGCGCCGGAGCCCGGCGCCGACCCGGTCACCGGAACCGGGGTGCCCGCGGAGGAGCCCGCCATGGTGGAGGAGCCCCTGCTGGAGCCCGACTCCGGAGTGGCCGCCCCGGAGCGCACCGACCGGCCCAGCGGTCCGCTGGGCGCGGAGACCTTCGCCCTGACCTCGCTGTTCCTGCTTGCCCTGACGGTCCTTTCGAGCCAACTGGTCCAGCTCTTCACCACCGTTGTGCTCATCGGAAACCAGCCGGTGCCCGTGGACCAGGTGTCCCAGTTCTCCGTCCAACTGCTCATCGGCGGCGGCCTGGCCGCGTTGACGGCGATCCTCGCGGGACTCGCGCTGGCGCTGGCGGGTTTCAGGACCCGGCCCTGGGCACGGTGGATGGCCACCGCCGTGCTGATCGTGAGCCTGCTGTTGGTGCTGCTGGCTGTCGTGGCCTACGTCATGATGCCCGCGGGCAGCGCGCCCCAGCCCATGCCGATGCCGAACTGATCCGCACGGGGCCGGGGGGAGCCCCTTCCAGCCGCGGGGCGGCGACCGGCGGTCCGGTCGCCGCCCCACCGTCGTTCAGTCCCGGAGGACTCCCGCTTCGCCCGTGCGCCTCAGGCTCCCCAGTCGCCGACGTCGATGCGCTCCCGGAAACGTTGCTGGTGTGCGGCAAGGGACTCCCCCACCCGGTGATCTTGCTCCTGGTGGCACTGCGGGCCGCCGACCGTGCCTCTGGAAGCAAGATCATCCCCCGTGGGCGCGCCGGGGAACGGCCCGGCGTCGTGGGCGGCGCCGGGTTCCGGCCGCTATTGGCCGTCCCCGGCGGCGCCGTCGCAGTCGGACGCGCTCTCGGAGGCCGCGACGAGTTCGGCGTCGTCCTCGGCGAGCGCGTCCAGCAGCGGTTGGCCGTCCTCCTCCACGGTCGGGTTCGAGTCGCCGCACTAACCGGCGGTGTTCAGGTAGAGCAGCAGGTACGGGACGGCGATCAGCGGTGTCCACGCCAACCACGCGAAGACGTTCCGGTCAGCCTTCAGCGGAACCAGGACATTGACCAGCAGCACCAGGAGCAGAAGGACGAAACCGAAGACGAATAACCCTCCCAGTACGGGGGGGTAGTGGTCGAGAAACTGGTAGGTGCAGTTCCCCGGGTTGGGTCCTTCCATGTCGTCGATACTCCGGCAGTCCATGCGCGGGAGGTAGGTGATCAGCCAGTGCGCGCAGAACAGGGGCACCATGGCGAACACGCCCAGGCACAGGTTGACGGAGGCGGGCTGCCACACGGGGGTGGGTGAGACGGACACGGGACTCCAGGGGATCGGTGGCGTGGCGCGTCCTTATGAGACGTCCGAATCCTTTCCGGAGTTGCCGTCGATCGTTCGGCCTGCCAGCAGATCTCACCCAGTGGTGGGGTGGAGGACGGGAGAAGACCGTCCTCCACCGGGGCCCTCCATGCCGCGCGGGAGATCGCGGATCAGCAGGTTTCGGTGTGGGCGTCGCGGAACTTCCGGCCCAGCTCGAACAGGCGCATCAGGCTGCTCGCCACACCCACGGTGCTCGGCGGGCGCAGCAGCCCCTCAGTGAGGGTGAGTTCGACCGAGGCGCACCGGTCGGGGCTCAGCGTGACCTGCATCGTGACCTCGTCGTCGGAGATGACGAGGAAGTCGGGAACCCTCCTGTCGTAGTCCTGCACCTCCAGGCCGATCACCCTGAGCAGGTCGCGGACGGTCACGCAGTAGCGTCCGAACTGCTCCTCGGACAGCACGTGCGGCTGTTCGGCGTCGATGGAGGTGTCGATCTTGTCCCACTCCTGCGGAACAATGGGGGTTGGGAGTTTGTGGATGTCGCTCATCGGCGCCCCTCTCCTACAGGCCGCCCGGGGTGGGTGCAGAGGGTCCAAGCTCGTGATCCACCCTGGGCGACTGTCCTTTTTGGCCAGAAACTTCCGTTCCTGCCAGTAACGATCGCTTCACCTAAAGCTAGAAAAGCATGTAGGCTTGCGACAAGCAAGTGCCAATCCCAATTGGCAGAAAAATTCTTGGGAGTGTCAGATGCCGCCGAAGCGAGAGCAACGAGTGACCCTGAGGGCACAGTGGTTGGGAAGGATGCTTCGCCAGCTACGGGAGCAGAACAACCTCACGCTCAAGGAAGCTGGGGAGTACCTGCAAAAGGACTTCTCCACAGTGAGCCGCTTCGAGCTGGGCACCTTCCCGGTTCGACGCGGGGACCTGCTGGCGTTGATGGACCTGTACGCGGTGGACGACAAGGCACAGCGGGAAACGCTGCTCAACCTGTGCGGCGAGGTCTGGCAGACAGGCTGGTGGGACAAGTATTCCAGCGACGACGTCTGGGGCTCGACCATCGATCTCGTCTGGTTGGAGAGTCGAGCTGAAACGATCCGCATGTTCGCAGCTCTGTCCGTTCCGGGCTTGTTGCAGATTCCTGAGTACGCACATGCATTGATCAGCGTCGTTGACAACGATGTGAGCACTGACCAGGTGGATCGCTGGGTTGAACTTCGCATCGACCGACAAAAGGTTCTGCACGGAGACCACCTACAGGGATACACCGTCCTGCTTGACGAGTCCTCTTTGCTCCGTGTGGTTGGTGGTCCTACGGTCATGGCAAAGCAGCTCTCCCACCTCCGGAGGATGGCCGAATCAGAGCGCATCACCATCCGCATATTGCCGTTCGCCATCGGTGCCCACCCCAGCCCTGAGGGCGCTTTCACCTTGCTTGATCTGGGTAACCCGTTCTCCACGGTGGCACACATCGAGAGCCGAGGTGGCGGGATCTACCTGGAACGCGGCGAGGTGGACAAGCTGGTCGACGTATACGATCGATTGCGCGAGATGAGCTTGAGTCCAGAGGACTCGGTCGCGTTCATCGCGGCCTTGGAGAGGAACCAGTAATGAACCGGGACACGTCGGCCGTCTTTGGTTGGCGCACCAGCAGCTACAGCGCGAACGGCGGCGGCCAGTGCGTCGAGGTCGGCTGGCACATCAGCAGCTACAGCACCAGCACGGGTGGCAACTGCGTCGAGGCGGGCCCCTTCCTCAACGAGCCCCAGCTGTTCGCGGTCCGCGACTCCACCCAGCGCGGCCTCGGCTACCTCTCCTTCCCCTCCGCCGAGTGGTCCGCGCTCCTGCGCAGCGCCGCGCACTGACCCCCGCCTCCCGCTCAAACCCTCCTTTTGAGTCCACCGAAAGCGTTGCCGGTGTGACACGAGGGGCCTGACCTGCGGTGATCTTGTACTTATAGCGAGGTTGGACCGTCGAGACTCGCTATAAGTACAAGATCACGGCGGAGGACCGGCTACCGCACTAGGCGATCCGGTCGATCACCAGCGGCCGGGCCCCGTGCCCCTCCCCGCCCTCGGGGTCGATGTCGAAGGCGCCCTCCAGCGCCTCGGCCGCGCGCTCGAACCGCTCCGCCTCATCGGCGTGCAGGGTGAACAGCGGCTCCCCGGCCTGCACGGACTCCCCCGGCTTGGCGTGCAGGGTCACCCCCGCCCCGAACGACACCGCGTCCTCCTTGCGCGCCCGGCCCGCGCCCAGCCGCCACGCGGCCAGCCCCACCTGGTAGGCGTCCAGCCGGGTCACCGTCCCCGAGGCCGGTGCGAGCACCACCCGGCGCTCGGCGGCCACCGGCAGCGGCGCGTCCGGGTCCCCGCCCTGCGCCCGCACGAGCCGCTGCCACGACTCCAGCGCGCTGCCGTCCCGCAGCGCCTCGGCCGGGTCCTTGACCCCGCCCTCACCGGGGACGAGCCCGGCCGCGGCCAGCATCTCCCGGGCCAGGGCCACGGTCAGCTCCACCACGTCCGCGGGCCCGCCGCCGGAGAGCACCTCCACGGACTCGGCCACCTCCAGGGCGTTGCCCACCTGCCTGCCCAGCGGAACCGACATGTCGGTGAGCAGCGCGACCGTGCGCACCCCGTGGTCGTTTCCGATGTCGACCATCGTGCGGGCCAGCTCGCGCGCGGAGCCGGCGTCCTTCATGAACGCCCCCGACCCCACCTTGACGTCCAGGACCAGCGCGCCGGTGCCCTCGGCGAGCTTCTTGCTCATGATGGACGCGGCGATCAGCGGGATCGACTCGACCGTGCCGGTCACGTCGCGCAGCGCGTAGAGCTTGCGGTCGGCCGGGGCCAGTCCGGACCCGGCCGCGCAGATCACCCCGCCCGTGGAGTCCAGCACCTCCCGCATCTCGTCGGTGGACAGCGAGGCCCGCCAGCCGGGGATGGACTCCAGCTTGTCCAGGGTTCCGCCGGTGTGCCCGAGCCCGCGCCCCGACAGCTGCGGCACGGCCGCCCCGCAGGCCGCGACGGTGGGCGTGAGCGGCAGGGTGATCTTGTCGCCCACCCCGCCCGTGGAGTGCTTGTCGGTGGTGGGCCGCGACAGGTCGGAGAAGTCCAGGCGCTCCCCCGAGGCCAGCATCGCCTCGGTCCAGCGGCTCACCTCGGCCCGGTTCATCCCGCGCAGGAAGATCGCCATGGCCAGCGCCGACATCTGCTCCTCGGCCACCTCGCCGCGGGTGTAGGCGTCGATCACCCAGTCGATCTGGCCGGGGGTCAGCTCTCCCCCGTCGCGCTTGGCTCGGATGATCTCGATGACGTCCATGTCATCTCCTCTCGACCGGAAGAAGAAGGGCCTCCCCGGACGCCGCCGCGCGGGCGGCGTCCGGGAAGGCGGGACCAACGGGAAAGCACGGTCACGCGAGGCTGTGCGGGCCGAAGGCCTGCGGCAGCACCCGGTCCATGGTCCAGACTCCCTCGGGGGTGTCCACGAGCAGCTGCGGCCCGCCGTGTTCGAACAGGAGCTGGCGGCAGCGCCCGCACGGCATGAGCAGCTCGCCCCGCCCGTCCACGCAGCTGAAGGCCGTCAGACGGCCCCCGCCGGAGGCGTGCAGGGCACTGACCAGGCCGCACTCGGCGCACAGGGACAACCCGTAGGAGGCGTTCTCCACGTTGCAGCCGCTGACGGTGCGGCCGTCGTCGACCAGCGCCGCCGCGCCCACCGGGTAGCGGGAGTAGGGCGCGTAGGCGCGGCCCATGGCCTCGCGGGCGGCGGCCCGCAGGGCCTCCCAGTCCACGCTCGCCGGGTCCAGGGGTGCGTCGGTCATGACCGGCTCGCCCTCCACTGCTTGCCGACCCCCGCCGGTGGCCGGAGCCGCTGCGAGGCCAGTGAGAGCACCAGCAGGGTGGCGATGTGCGGGCTGTAGGTGGCCAGCTCGCGCGGCAGCGAGTCGGTGGAGAAGTACCACGCGAACAGCAGCACCGCCACGAGCACGCCGAAGGCGGCCAGCCCCTTGCGGTCCCGGCGCACCTGCCACAGGGCCACGCCCAGCAGCGCCACGGCCAGGAGCAGCAGCAGGGCGTGCACCGCCGCACCGCCGCCGCGCACCTGGAGGGCGTCGGTGTAGCCGAACAGGCCCGCGCCCATGGCCAGGCCGCCCGGTCGCCAGTTGCCGAAGATCATCGCGGCCAGGCCGATGTAGCCTCGGCCGCCGGTCTGGCCCTCCTGGTAGATCTGAGAGGCGACCACGGACAGGAACACGCCGCCCATGCCCGCCAGGCCGCCGGAGACGATCACCGCGACGTACTTGAGGCTGTACACCGGCACGCCCAGGGACTCGGCGGCGTCGGGGTTCTCGCCCACCGAGCGCAGCCGCAGGCCGAACGTGGTCCGCCACAGCACCAGGTAGGTCAGCGGGATCATCAGGATCGCCACGACCGTCAGCGCGGGCATGTTCGTGGTCGCGCCGAGCACCAGCGAGGCCAGGTCGCTGACCAGGAAGATCCCGCTGTCGGCGACCGGCCCGAGCACCTGCGCCACGAGGGGCAGGTCCCACACCGGGAACGAGGGCGCCGGGGGCGACTGGGCCGCACCCGCGCCGGGCACGTCGGAGTAGACCAGGATCGACAGGTAGCGCATCGCGCCGAGCATGAGGATGTTGATCGCCACGCCGGAGACGATGTGGTCCACCGCGAAGGTCACCGTGGCCACGGCGTGCAGGAGCCCGCCCGCCATACCGGCGAGCACGCCCGCCAGCAGCCCGATCCACGGGTTGTCCGTGGACCAGGCGAAGTAGGCGCCGAACCAGGTGCCCAGGATCATCATGCCTTCGAGGCCGATGTTGATGATGCCCGCGCGTTCGGCCCACAGACCGCCCAGCGCGGCCAGTCCGATGGGTACCGCGAAGGTGATGGTGGTGTTGATGGTGCCCGCGTCGGTGAGCATGTCGTGCCCGGTGATGACCCGCAGGCCCGCCAGGGACACCAGCACCGCGCCGAACAGGGTGAGGAAGCGCCAGCGCGCCCATCCCCGTGGCCGGGCGGCGGGCTTGGCCACCGGCTCCATCACGTTGATCTCCTGGCTCACTTGGCCTCCCCTCCGCGACTGTCCCCGGATTCGGGTGCGGTGCCCTCGGCGGTGGACCCGTCCGCGGACACCTGCGCCTCCTCCTGTGCCGGCGACTCGGCGGTGGTGCCGAGCTGCCTGCCGATCTGCTGCTGCTGGTAGCGGCGGCCCCAGCGGTGCACGACCTCGTAGACCACGACCACGGTGAGGACGATGGTGGCCTGCGAGATGACCGCGATCTCCTGCGGGATGCCGTCGAAGGGCAGGATGCCCGACGCCTGGTTCAGGAAGGCCCAGAACAGGGCGGCGAAGACGATGCCCACGGGGTGGTTGCGGCCCAGCAGGGCGATGGCGATGCCGATGAAGCCGATGCCGGTCGGGAAGTCCAGGGCGTAGTGGTGCGAGCTGCCCAGCAGCTGGGGCAGGCCCACCAGACCGGCGACCATGCCCGAGAAGAGCATGGACAGGAACACCATCTTCTTGACGTTCACGCCGCTGGCCTCGGCCGCGGTCTGCGACTGGCCGGTGGCCCGCAGCTCGAAGCCGAAGCGGGTGCGGTTGAGCATCACCCAGTAGCCGATGCCGACGGCCACGGCCAGGAACACGAACCCGAAGATCGGCTCGTTCGAGCCGAGGAAGCCCGCCGGGATGCCGGGCACCCAGGAGGACTCGGGCATCGGCGGGGTGCCGATGTTGTTGGTGCTGATCTCCACCGCGAGGCGGTCGGTGCTGAGCAGGTAGGCGGTGATGCCCGTGGCGATGGAGTTGAGCATGATCGTGGAGATCACCTCGGACACGCCGCGGGTCACCTTGAGGTAGCCGGCGATGCCCGCCCACACACCGCCCACGGCCACGGCCGTGATGACGATGACGATCTGGCTGAGCACCGGCGGCAGCACGAGGTAGCCGCCCACGGCGGCCGACAGCAGCGCGGCGAGCCGGTACTGGCCGTCCACGCCGATGTTGAACAGCTTCATCTTGAAGCCGATCGCCACCGCGACGGCGGCCAGGTAGTACGTGGTGCCGTCGTTGATGACGCGCACCAGGCTGTTGGGCCGGGTGCCGTACTCCAGCATCCGCTCGAACGTGGCCAGAGGCGGGATGCCGCTGAAGAACAGCACGGCCGCGGTGACCGCGGTCGCGATGACCCCGGCGGCCAGGACCGCGGCGAAGGACAGCGCCAGCATGGCCGACAGCCGGTGGAACAGCAGGAAGGCCGCGGCGGCGCCGACCAGCGCGCCCAGCGCGGCGGCCACCGGCTCGATCAGGGACAGGTCCAGGAACCACGCGGTCAGCAGACCGGCCACCACCGACAGCACGAGGGCGGTGGGCACCACCAGCGTGTCGTGCAGGGCCGTGCCCTCCTCGCGGGCGCCGTCGGCGCCCGCCCGGCGCCCGCGCGGCACCATGGGCCCGGACCAGGCCACGAAGGCGAAGGCCGCGACGACGCCGATGATCAGCGCGGCCCACCACAGCAGCGCTGTGTCCAGGGCGGCGGTGAGCACCACGCCCAGGGCGGTCGCGACGCCCAGCGCCGCGGGCGCGGGCAGGGTCCTCGCGGGACGGGGGATCCTACTCATGCGCCGCCCTCGCTTCCGTGTCGGTCGGCACCGCTGTCGCCTTCCGTGCTCTGGTCGGCCCGGTGCAGTCCGGCACCGGTCATGGCCGAGCCCAGCTGTTCGGGTGTGACGGTAGTCGGGTCGGCCTGCGCGACCAGTCGGCCGCGCAGGATGACGTGGAGGGTGTCGGACATGCCGATCAGCTCGTCCAGGTCGGCGGAGACCAGCAGCACGGCCAGGCCCGCGGCCCGGGCGTCGCGCAGCTGCTCCCAGATGGCCGACTGGGCGCCCACGTCCACACCCCGGGTGGGGTGGGCGGCGACCAGGAAGCGCGGGGAGCCGCTCATCTCCCGGCCGATGATGAACTTCTGCTGGTTGCCGCCGGACAGGGCGTCGGCGATGACGTCGATGCCCGGGGTGCGCACGTCGTACTCGGCGACGATGCGCTCGGAGTCGGCGCGCGCGCCGGTCCGGTTGATCCAGGGGCCGCGGACGCTGGGTTCCTTGGTCTGGTGGCCGAGGATGCGGTTCTCCCACAGGGGGGACTCCAGCAGCACGCCGTGCCGGTGGCGGTCCTCGGGGATGTAGCCGACGCCCGCCTCGCGGATCCTCAGGGTGGACCAGCCGGTGATGTCCTGCTCCTCCAGGCGGATGCTCCCGGCGGCCAGCGGGCGCATGCCCATGATGGCCTCGATCAGCTCGGACTGGCCGTTGCCCTCGACACCGGCGATGCCGACGATCTCGCCCCGGCGGATGTCGGCGCTCACCCCGTCCACGACGGCGCGGCCGTCGGCGGAGTGCACGGTGACCCCGTCCAGGGACAGCACGACGTGGTCGGTGACGGTGGACTCGCGCAGTTCGGGCACGGGCAGCTCGCCGCCGACCATGAGCGTGGCCAGGTCCCGGGCGGTGGTGGTGCCCGGGTCCGCGGTGGCCACGGTGGTGCCGCGGCGGATCACGGTGATCTCGTCGGCGACGGAGAGCACCTCGTCCAGCTTGTGGGAGATGAAGATGACGGTCAGGCCCTCGCGCTTGAGCTCGCGCAGGTTGTCGAAGAGCTCGTCGACCTCCTGCGGGACCAGGACGGCGGTGGGCTCGTCGAGGATGATGGTCCGCGCGCCGCGGTAGAGGACCTTGAGGATCTCCACGCGCTGGCGGTCGCCCACGCCCAGTTCCTCCATGAGGCGGTCGGGGTCGACCCCCAGGCCGTACTGGGCGGACAGCTCGCGGATGCGCGCGCGGGCGCGGTTGCCGATGCCGTGGCGGCGCTCGGCGCCCAGGACCACGTTCTCCAGCACGGTGAGGTTGTCGGCGAGCATGAAGTGCTGGTGCACCATGCCGATGCCGTTGCGGATGGCGTCGGAGGGCGAGCCGAAGCGCACCTCGCGGCCCTGGACGTAGATGTGTCCCTCGTCCGGCCGGTGCATGCCGTACAGGGTCTTCATCAGCGTGGACTTGCCCGCACCGTTCTCGCCGACGATGGCGTGCACGGTACCGGGAGCCACGGTGATGTCGATGTCGTGGTTGGCCACGACGCCGGGAAAACGCTTGGTGATCCCGCGCAGCTCAACGGCGGGGGGCGCCAGTGCCCCCTCGCCCGATGGCGTGCTGCTCATCATTCTCCTCGTGGAATGTGCGGTGTGGCGCCGCGGAACCGGCCGGGTCGCGGCCGCTGCCGGGCGTTCCGCCGCCGAACGGCAACCGGGGCGGCACCGGCCGGGGATCGACCCCGGTCGGTGCCGCCCGTGGATGCTGGCCGCCGCGGGCGACCCCGCGACGACGTGTGTTCCTGGACCGGGCTCGGGTGCCCGAACACGGACCGAAGCGAAGCGGAGGTCCAGGGGAACACGGTCTACGGCTCGGTCGGGACCTCGATCTCGCCGTCGATGATCTGCTGCTTGATCTCGTCCAGCTGCTCCTGGACGGGGCTGATCGCCTCCTCGTTGGAGAGCGTGTAGTCCACACCGCCGTCGGCCAGCTCGAAGCGCTGGACACCGCCCTCGACCTCTCCCCCGGTGGCGGCGGAGATCAGCTCGAACACGGCCACGTCCACCTGCTTGATGGCGGAGGTGAGAACGTGCGGCTTCTGGTCCTCGGCGGCGTTCTCGTACTGGTCGCTGTCGACGCCGATGAAGGTGAAGTCGTTGGCCACGGCCGACTCCAGGATGCCGTTGCCCGACGCGCCGGCGGCGTGGTAGATGACGTCCGCGCCGCGGTCGTACTGGGCCTGGGCGGTCTCACGGCCCTTGGCGGGGTCGCTGAAGCCGCTGAAGTCCGGCGGCTGGCTCAGGTAGTCGACCTCGACGGTGATGTCCTCGTCGACGTGCTCCACGCCCGCGGCGTAGCCGGCCTCGAACTTGTGGATCAGCGGGGTCTCGACGCCGCCGACGAAGCCGACGTGGTCCTCCTCGGTGGTCAGCGCCGCGGCGGCGCCGGCCAGGAAGGAGGCCTGCTCCTCGGCGAAGACCAGGCTGGTGACGTTGTCGATGTCGGCGATCTCGGAGTCCACGATGGCGAAGTGGACGTCCGGGTACTCCGGCGCGACCGCGCGCACGGCGCCGTCGTAGGCGAACCCGACGGCGATGACGACGTCGTAGCCCTCCTCGGCCATGGTGGCCAGGCGGTCCTCCTTGGCGGACTCGGCCTCGCCGTCGCTGGGCTCGAAGTCGTTGGTCTCGACGCCGAGCTCCTCGGCCGCCCGCTCCAGTCCCCGGTAGGCCGAGTCGTTGAAGGAGCGGTCACCGCGACCGCCGACGTCGTAGGCCAGGCCGACCTGCAGCTCGGAGGCGGCCTCCTCGCCGCCGCCCTCGCCGCCGCCCTCTTCGGCCGCGCTGTCACACGCGGTGAGGGCGAGCACACCGGCCGCCGCGACCGCGGCGAACCTGACTGCGTTGCTGCGCTTCACTTCTCACTCCTCTTACGCCCTCTCAGCGGCCAGCATTCGCTCGCGACCGACCTGAGTTCTGAAGCCGGACGATATCCGGTGGCCGAAAGTACATCTAACCAACGAGCGGAGTTGTTATGAAGGCGAGAGCGTAGCGACACGGGGCCTTACCCGAAAGTCGACAAGCGTGCGCCCGAAGCGGTCCGGTGCGTTTCGGGATTGTGTTGTGCGGGGGCCGTTCCCCGCCCCGACACGGCATTACCACGCTTGGCTCCACCGCCCTCACCGGTTGTCACACCGGCACGTCGGGGCCATCCGGTCTAGACCGGACCAACCACGCCCGGGGACGGCGGAACGCCGGGAGCGGCGGGCTCCGGGGCGGGGCGGCCGGGCGGCGTCAGGCGGCCAGGAAGTCCAGCACGGCCTGCCGGAAGTGCCTCGACGAGACGGCGTTGGCGTGGTCGCGCCCGGGGACCTCCACGTGGGTACCGCCGCAGCGCTCGGCCAGAGCCGCGGCGCCCTCGGCGAGCGCGTCCCGGGCGCCCGAGACCACCAGCACCGGGAGCCCGGTGAGCGGGGGCTCGGCGTCGAAGGGGCGCGAGGCCTGACCGCGCGCGCAGGCGGCCAGCGCGGCGGGGTCGTTGGCGGGCAGGGCGGCCACCGTCCGGTAGACGAGGTCGAAGGGCGTGTCCCCGGAACCGGGGTCGGACAGGTCCGTTCCGGCGAAGGCGTTTTTCGGCCCGAAACCGCCGAGAACCACCCGTCTGACGCGTTCGGGGGCGGTCAGCGCCAGTTCCCAGGCCAGGCGCGAACCCATGGAGTAACCGACCACGTCGACCTTGTCCACCGCCAACTCGTCGAGCATGGAGACGAGGTCGGCGACGAAGTGTTCGGGCAGGTAGAAAGCGCTGTCGATCGGTTTGTCACTGTTTCCGTGACCGCGCAGATCCGGCCCGATCACCCGCAGCCCGGCCGACTCCAGGGCCCGTGTCCACCCGGCCGCCCGCCAATTCATGCCGAAGTCGGTGCCGAAACCGTGCAGGAGAAGTACGGGGACCCCGCCCCCGGAGGCCTGCGGACGCAAATCCGCATAACGCATTGTCACGCCGTCGGTGAGATTCGCGGACATGAAACCACCCACCATGTTTTCGAAAATGAAAGGGAAAAACGCGGGGACCCGTACGGAGTTTTCTCCGAATAGGGCGCGCCGAAGGGCGCCGCCGCTCGTGCCTTCCTCCGAAAGCAGGCCCCGCGGTCGGCCGCCGTCAGTCCGCGGGGGGCCTGAGCCGGACCCGGCGGGCGGGTCGGGCCTGCTCCTCGGGGACCCGGCCCACGATGCCCGCCCGCGGCGCGTCGCCGGAGGCCTGGACCGCGAAGGTCACCAGGGGCGCGCCGACCGGGACCACCTGCTCCTCCTCGGCGTGCAGCTCGACGATCCGGCCCGCCTGGGGCGAGGGGATGACCACCGCGGACTTGGTGGTCTCCACCTCCACGAGGGGGGCGTTGCGCTCGATCTCCTCGCCCACGGCGACCTGCCACTCCAGGACGGTCGCCTCGACCAGTCCCTCGCCCAGGTCGGGGAGGGAGAAGGTGATGTTGTCTTCTGCCATGGTCGCTCTAGTACTCCAGGGTCCGTTGCACCGCGAGCAGGACGCGGTCGATGGTCGGCAGGTACTGCGGCTCCAGAGGACCCGCGGGGTAGGGCACGTCGAACCCGGTGACGCGCTGGACGGGGGCGGACAGGTCGCGGAAGCAGTGCTCGGTGACCAGGGCGGCCACCTCCGCGCCGAGCCCGGCGGTCAGCGGCGCCTCGTGCACGACCACGGCCCGCCCGGTGCGCGCGACCGAGGCGGCCATCCCTGCGGCGTCCAGGGGCTTGAGCCAGCGCAGGTCCAGCACCTCCAGGTCCACGCCGTCCTCTGCGGCCAGTTCGGCCACCTGCACGCAGCGGTGCACCATGGCGCCCCAGGCGATGAGGGTGGCGTGCTTGCCGGGGCGCACGACACGGCTGGTGCCGATGGGCTCACTGGGCTCGCGCAGCCGCACGGGCCTGCGGTCCCAGTAGCGGGCCTTGGGCTCCATGTAGACGACGGGGTCGTCGGAGCGCACCGACTGGAGCAGCAGGCTGTAGGCGTCGGCGGGGTCCGAGGGCGCGGCGACCTTGAGGCCGGGGGTGTGCGCGAAGAGCGCCTCCAGGCTCTCGCCGTGGTGCTCGGGCGCCTGGATGCCGCCGAAGGAGGGCAGGCGCAGGGTGATCGGCATGGGGGCCGCGCCGCGGGTGCGGTAGTTCATGCGCGCCACCTGGTTGACGATCTGGTCGATCGCGGGGTAGGCGAAACCGTCGAACTGGAGCTCGGGGACGGGCCGCCAGCCGTTCATGGCCAGGCCGACCGCCATGCCCATGATGGCGGACTCCGCCAGCGGGGTGTCGAAGACACGCGTGTCCCCGAACTCCTTCTGGAGCCCGTCGGTGACGCGGAAGACCCCGCCCAGGGCGCCCACGTCCTCACCGAAGACCAGCACGTCGGGGTCCTCGGCGAGCAGGTCGCGCAGGGCGCGGTTGATGGCCTGCTGCATGGACAGCTCGACCGCGGGGGCCTCGGCGGCGGTGTCGGCGCGTTCGATCAGCTCGGTCACAGCTCGACCTCTTCCTGCCAGGTGCGGTGCTGCCGGGTCAGCTCCTCGGTGGTCTCCCGGAAGACGTGGGTGAACAGCTCCGATCCGTCGGGCTCGGGCGCGGCGGCCACGCCGTCGCGGATGCGCTCGGCCTCCCGGCGGGCGTCGGCGTCGACCCGGGCGAGGTCGTCCTCGTCGGCGTGCCCGGCGGCGAGCAGGGCCCGGCGCAGCAGGGTGACGGGGTCGCGCTCGCGCCAGCGCCGGGCCTCGGCGTCGTCGCGGTAGCGGCCGGGGTCGTCGGAGGTGGAGTGCGGCTCCACCCGGTAGGTGAGCGCCTCGATGAGGGTGGGCCCCTCGCCGCGGCGGGCGCGGGCGACGGCCTCGGCGGTGGCCTCGTGGACCGCGCCCGCGTCGTTGCCGTCCACCAGCACGCCGGGCATGCCGTAGCCCTCGGCCCGCGCGCTGACCGAGCCGCCCGCGACCTGGCGGTGGTTGGGCACCGACAGCGCCCACTGGTTGTTCTGGCAGAAGAAGACCACGGGTGCGCCGAAGACCCCGGCGAAGTTCATGGCCTCGTGGACGTCGCCCTCGGAGCTGGCGCCGTCGCCGAAGTAGGCCAGGGCCACGCCGTCGTCGCCGCGCAGCCGCTCGCCCACGGCCCAGCCGACCGCGTGCGGGACGGGGCCGCCGACCACGGCGTTGACGGCGCCGAACCGCGAGGCCATGACGTCGTAGAGGCCGCCGTGCCACAGGGCTCGGTGGGTGGCCATGTAGCCGACCATCTCCACCCCGTAGGCCAGGGCGGAGGCCATCTCCCGGTAGGTGGGGAAGACGAAGTCGCGTGCGGGGTCCAGGGCCGAGGCGCTGGCGACCTGGGCGGCCTCCTGCCCGCGCACGGACACGTAGGCGGGGAAGACGCCCTGGCGCTGGAGGGCGATGGCCTCGGTGTCCAGGTCGCGCGCGGTCCTCATGTGGCGGTAGAGCGCGCGGGTGAGGTCGGGCGGCAGGTGGCCCACGGTGATGGCCTCCCGGCCCGCCGGCTCGTGGAGTGGCGGGACGGGGCGCACGGCGCCTCCGTCGGGGGTGGTGGCCCCGCGCCTTCCGCGAAGCGGGCTCTGGGGCGATGGCGGGCGACGTGCGGGCATGTCGAGCGGCTCCCAACGTGGCCCTGTCCCGCGCGGTGGCGCGGGCCGGGCTCCGGGTGGTGTCTGTCCTGTAGGCAGATTCTCCGGAAGACTCGACACTTTCGCTAGATATCTGCGGATAGTTGATACATAAGAGGACGAAAAACGTATCATCGTCCCCTGATGTCCAGCCTGAACCCCGTTCCATCCGAGAAAACGACACACGGGCCTATACACCTCACGAACGCCGCAGAGCCCTCGGGGAGCGCGAGCTGCGACCGGGAGCGCACACCGGGTTGTCGGGAGGAGGGCCTAGGGTCACGGAACAGCCGCGATCGGCCGCGGCGGATGCGCGTCCCGGCGCCGAGCGCATACGTTCGAGGCACCGGTCATCCGGTCAACGAAACCCCCCGATTTCCCGACACTTGGATCCCATGGAGCCCCGAGACAAGAAGTTCTGTCGTGTTCCGGCCCGAGCGGTGTAGGCGCCGCCGGTCCGGGAAACCACCCCATCCACCGACAGCGTCGACCACGAGTACAGTCGGACTCCCGACGCGCTCCCCCCGCCCGTCGGACCCCGCGCCAGGGTCCCCGCTCCCGTCCTCCTCCGATGCCGTCCGCGCGGCGGCCGGAGGAGGTGCCCGAACGCGGCGCATCTCGCCGACTGAGATTCCGATAGACGGAAACAACGTTTACCTGGTAACTCGTTAGCCCCGGTCAATGACGACAGTGAGGGGCTTCGTCCTGAAACAAGAGCACACGAGGAGCACGCACATGGCCATGGGCGACCAGAGGAGGAACGGCCGGCGGCCGGACACGACCGACCAGACGATCCTGAGCGCGCTCGCCAAGGACGCGCGGACCGGGATCACCGAGATCGCCGCACTGGCCAACGTGTCCCGCGCGACGGCCTACAACCGCATCAAGCGGCTCACCGACGAGGGCGTCATCCGCGGCTACTCCGTGGTGACCGACCACTCCAAGATGGGGCTCGGCGTCACCGCGCTCGTCCTCATCTCGGGCAGCCAGCCGGACTGGCGGGCCAACCGGGAGATCCTGTCCTCCTACCCGGAGATCGAGTACTGCTGGTACGTCGTGGGCTCGGCGGACATCGTCCTCCTCGTCCGCGTCGCCAACACCAACCAGCTCCGCGACCTGATCCTCACCCGGTTGCAGTCGCTTCCCGGTGTGACGTCCACCCAGACGCTCACCGTCATCGACGAGGTCGTGCACCGGCCGGTCGTGGAACCCTCCGACGGCGACTGACGACCCCTCAACCCCCGACAGCCACGGTGACCGAGGCCATCAGCTCGGCGAGCAGGTCCGAGCCCAGTGCGCGGGTGGCCGCCGCGTCACCGTCCACATCCAGCACCACCTCGACGTAGGCCTTCAGCTTGGGCTCGGTCCCCGAGGGCCTGAGCGTCACACGTCCCCTGCCCTCCAACCGGAAGCGCAGGGCGTCCGTCGGCGGCAGACCCGCGTGCCCGGCGGCGAAGTCGTCCACCCCCACCACACGCAGGGGTCCGAACGCGGCGGGCGGTTCGGCGCGCAACCGCCGCATCGCCGCGGAGATGACCGACAGGTCCTCCACCCGCACCGACAGCTGGTCGCTCAGGTGCAGGCCGTACCGGCGCGCCTGGTCGTCGAGCAGGTCGAGCAGGGTCACCCCGTCCCGCCTGGCGCGGGCGGCGAGCGCCGCGGCCACCAGGGCCGCGCTGATCCCGTCCTTGTCCGCGACCGGACGGCCGCCGTCGGCGCCCACGCAGTAGCCCAGCGCCTCCTCGAACGCGAAGACCCGCCGCTGTCCGGGACCGCCCGCGCGCGCCAGCCACTTGAACCCGGTGAGGGTCTCCTCGTAGTGCACGCCCCGGTCGCGGGCGATCTTGCCGAGCAGGCTGGAGGAGACGATCGAGGCGGCCACCACCCGGTCGGCCCCGCTGGTGTGGTCGAGCACGTACTCGGCCAGCAGCCCGCCCACCTCGTTGCCGGTGAGCAGGCCGTGCCCGGGGACCGCGAGCGCGAGCCGGTCGGCGTCGGGGTCGTTGGCGATGACCAGGTCGGAGCGGTCGGCGGCACCGGTGGCCAGCGCCATGTCCATGGCGCCGGGCTCCTCCGGGTTGGGGAAGTCCACGGTCGGGAAGTCGGGGTCGGGCTCGAACTGGGCGGCGACCACGGACGGGCGGGGGAACCCGGCCCGCTCCATCGCCGCCATCAGCACCCGGCCGCCCACGCCGTGCATGGCGGTGTAGGTGGTGGCCAGGTCGCGGTCCTCGCCCGGGACCAGCGCGGTGACCGCGTCCAGGTAGCGCTCCACCGCCTCCTCCCCCAGCACCGTCCACCCCTCGCCCAGGGGCAGTGCGTCGACCGGGCCCACGGCGTCGATGGCGGCGGAGATCTCGGCGTCGGCCGGGGAGACGATCTGGGTGCCCGCGTCGGCGTCGCCGCCCGCCTTGGCCGCCCCCGCGTAGACCTTGTAGCCGTTGTCCTGGGGCGGGTTGTGGCTGGCGGTGACCATGATCCCGGCGTCGGCGCCCAGGTCGCGGACGGCGAAGGCCAGGACGGGGGTGGGCAGCGGTCCGGGCATGAGGGACACGCGGTGCCCGGCGCCGGTGAGGACGGCGGCGCTGTCGCGCGCGAAGTCCGCCGAGCGGTGCCGGGCGTCGTAGCCGACGACCACGTGCCCGGGTTCCCCGCCGAGCCAGGCGGCGATCCCGGCCGCGGCGCGCATGACCACCACCCGGTTCATCCGGTTGGGGCCCGCTCCGAGGGCACCGCGCAGTCCGGCGGTGCCGAACTCCAGGCGGGACCCGAAACGGGAGTCGAGGTCGGCCAGCGCGTCGGCCTCGCCGCGGGCGGCGCGCTCCACCAGCCCCGCCAGTTCCGCGCGCGTGTCGGGGTCGGGGTCCTGGGCGATCCACTGCCTGGCCCGGGCGAGGTCGGTCATGGGGCTCCCCTCAGAGCTTGGCGGTGATGTCGGCGAGCAGGCGGCCGACGGTTCCGGCGGCGTCGCGGCCGGTGGCCAGCACGTCCTCGTGGTCGAGGTTGGCCCCCGTGAGCCCGGCCGCGACGTTGGTGACCAGCGACAGGCCCAGCACCCGGGCGCCCGCGGCGCGGGCGGCGATCGCCTCCAGCACGGTGGACATGCCGACCAGGTCGGCGCCCATGGCGCTGAGCATGCGGATCTCGGCGGGCGTCTCGAAGTGCGGGCCGGGCATGGCCGCGTACACGCCCTCGGGCAGGGAGGGGTCCACCGAGCGGGCCAGCTCGCGCAGGGCGGGGGTGTAGGTCTCGGTGAGGTCGACGAAGGTCGCGCCGGTCAGCGGGGACCGCGCGGTCATGTTGAGGTGGTCGGCGATGAGCACCGGGGACCCCACCGCGTAGGCGGGGTTGATGCCGCCCGCGGCGTTGGTCAGCACGACCGTGGTGGCACCGGCCGCCACGGCGGTGCGCACGCCGTGCACGACGGCGTCGGTGCCGTGGCCCTCGTACAGGTGGGTGCGGCCCAGGAAGGCGAGCAGGGAGCGGTCGCCCGCCCTGATGCTGCGCACGGTGCCGCTGTGGCCCTCCACGGCGGGGGGCACGAAGCCGGGCAGTTCGGTGGTGGGCAGCTCCTGCCCGGAGTCGCCGAGCAGGTCGGCCGCGGAGGCCCACCCCGATCCCATGACCAGGGCGACGTCGTAGGCGTCCACGCCGGTGCGCGAGCGCAGTTCGGCCGCGGCCTCCTCGGCGGCTGCCTGGGGTGTGCGAGTCACAGCGGGTCTCTCCGTTCGTTGGTGCCTGGCGCCGTGTCCGGTCCGCGGAGCGGACACTCCCGGCGTGATCTTGTACTTATAGCGCGTCCAGGGCCTCGAACCTCGCCATAGGCACAAGATCAGCGCAGGTCAGAGCCCTCGTGTCGGTACACCTAGATTCCGACGGGGTGCCAGACCGTCTTGGTCTCCAGGAAGGGCCTCAGGCGCGCGGTGCCGGGATCGGGGTCGAACCAGGCGTCCTCGCCGCCGTCGGAGCCGGGGCCGGGGCGCAGCACCCGGGTGAGGGTGTCCGCGGCGGCCCTCTCGAACTCCGCGGCCAGGTCCCCGGCTCCGGTGAGGTCCAGGGCGTTGACGTCGGCGTGCGAGGCCAGGTGGGGGCCCAGCTCCGGCACGCGTCCGGTGAGCAGGTTGACCACGCCTCCCGGCAGGTCGGAGGTGGCGAGCACCTCGGCCAGGTCGACCGCGGCCAGCGGCGCGTCCTCGGAGGTGACCACGACGGCGGTGTTGCCGGTGGCGATCACGGGGGCGACCACGGAGGTCAGGCCGAGCAGCGGCGCGCTCTGGGGGGCGAACACCGCGACCACACCGGTGGGCTCGGGCGCGGAGTGGTTGTAGTAGGGCCCCGAGACGGGGTTGGCGCCGCCCAGGACCTGGGCGATCTTGTCGGTCCAGCCCGCGTAGTACACCCAACGGTCCACGGCCGCGTCGACCACGCGTTCGGCGTCGGAGCGGGAGAGCCCCTGCGCGGCCACGGCCTGGGCGGTGAACTGGTCGCGGCGCCCCTCCAGCATCTCCGCGACCCGGTACAGGACCTGGCCGCGGTTGTAGGCGGTGCGCGCCGACCAGCCGCCGAAGGCCTTGCGCGCGGCGGCCACGGCGTCGCGGGCGTCCTTGCGGGAGGCGAGCGAGGCGTTGGCCAGGTGCTGGCCGCTGGCGGAGGTCACGGGGTAGCTCCTGCCCGATTCCGAGCGGGGGAAGGCCCCGCCCAGGTAGAGCTTGTAGGTCTTGCGGACCGCCAGCCGGGCGGGCGCGGCGGCGTCAGCCGTGCCCTCCGCGGCTCTGGCGGCCCTGGCCGCGCTCCTGGCGGTCTTCCGGTTCTCGCGCCGCTCAGCCAAGGTAGGCCTCCAATCCGTGCCGCCCGCCCTCGCGGCCGTATCCCGACTCCTTGTAGCCGCCGAAGGGGCTGGTCGGGTCGAACTTGTTGAACGTGTTGGACCAGATCACCCCGGCGCGCAGGCGCTCGGCGGTCCAGAGCATGCGCGAGCCCTTCTCGGTCCACACCCCGGCGGAGAGGCCGTAGGGGGTGTTGTTGGCCTTGGCCACGGCCTCGTCGGGGGTGCGGAAGGTCAGCACCGAGAGCACGGGGCCGAAGATCTCCTCGCGGGCCACGCGGTGCGACTGGCTGACGCCGGTCAGGACGGTGGGCGCGAACCAGTAGCCGCTCGCGGGCAGCTCGCAGGCGGGCGACCAGCGTTCGACGCCCTCGGCCTCGCCGGTGTCGGTGAGTTCGCGGATGCGCTCCAGCTGCGCGGCGGAGTTGATCGCGCCGATGTCGGTGTTCTTGTCCAGCGGGTCGCCCAGGCGCAGCCTGGAGACGCGCTCCTTGAGCCGGGGCAGCAGCTCCTCGGCGATCGACTCCTGGACCAGCAGGCGCGAACCGGCGCAGCACACGTGGCCCTGGTTGAAGAAGATGCCCGAGACGATGCCCTCGACCGCCTGGTCCAGGGCCGCGTCGTCGTAGACGATGTTCGCGCCCTTGCCGCCCAGCTCCAGGGTGAGGCGCTTGCCGGTGCCCGCGACCGAGCGGGCGATCCGGCGGCCGACCCCGGTGGAGCCGGTGAAGGCCACCTTGTCGGTGCCCGGGTGCTCCACGAGGACGCGTCCGGTCTCGCCCGCGCCGGTGAGGATGTTGACCACGCCCGGGGGCAGGTCGGCCTCCTGACAGATCTCGGCGAAGGCCAGCGCGGTGAGCGGGGTGGTCTCGGCGGGCTTGAGCACGACGGTGTTGCCGGTGGCCAGCGCCGGGGCGACCTTCCACGCGAGCATGAGCAGCGGGAAGTTCCACGGGATGACCTGGGCGGCCACGCCCAGCGGGCGCGGGTCGGGGCCCAGCCCGGCGTGGGCGAGCTTGTCGGCCCACCCCGCGTGGTAGAAGAAGTGCGCGGCGACCAGCGGCAGGTCGACGTCGCGCGTCTCCTTGATGGGCTTGCCGTTGTCCATCGACTCCAGCACGGCCAGTTCGCGCGAGCGCTCCTGGATGATGCGGGCGATGCGGAACAGGTACTTGCCGCGCTCGGCGCCGGGCATCGGCCCCCAGACGGTGTCGAAGGCGCGGCGGGCGGCGGCGACGGCCCTGTCCACGTCGGCGGGCCCGGCGACGGCGACCTGGGCGAGCTTGGTCTCGTCCGCGGGGTTGAGGGTGGTGAGGTACTCGCCGCCCTCGGCCGGGGTGAAGGCGCCGTCGACGAACAGCTCGTAGGTCTCGCGCAGGTTGACGACGGAGCGGGACTCCGGTGCGGGCGCGTACTCGAAGATCACGGCTCTCAGTCCAGCGTGTAGTAGTCGGGGCCCGGGTAGGTGCCGGTGGACAGCCTGGTGCGCTGCATGAGCAGGTCGTTGAGGAGGCTGGAGGCGCCGATCCGGAACAGGTCGGGGGTCAGCCAGTCGGGGCCGGCGACCTCGTTGACCAGGACCAGGTTGCGGATGGCGTCCTTGGTGGTGCGGATGCCTCCCGCGGGCTTGACGCCCACGCGCCTGCCGGTGGCGGCGTGGTGGTCGCGGACCGCCTCCAGCATGACCAGGGTGACCGGCAGGGTGGCGGCCGGGGACACCTTGCCGGTGGAGGTCTTGACGAAGTCGCCCCCGGCCCGGATGGCCAGGTGGGAGGCGCGTCGCACGTTGTCGTAGGTGGCGAGCTCGCCGGTCTCCAGGATGACCTTGAGGTGGGCGGTGCCGCAGGCCTCCTTGACGGCGGCGATCTCCTCGAACACCTTGAGGTAGTCGCCGGACAGGAACGCGCCGCGGTCGATGACCATGTCGATCTCGCTGGCGCCGTCGGCGACCGCGCGGCGGGTGTCGGCGAGCTTGACCTCCATGGGCGCACGGCCGGAGGGGAAGGCGGTGGCCACCGAGGCCACGCCGACCCCGGTGCCGCGCAGCGCCTCGACGGCGGTGGCGACCATGTCGGGGTAGACGCACACGGCGCCCACGCGGGGCACGGTGGTGTCGGTGGGGTCGGGGTGGGCGGCCTTGGCGCACAGGGCCCGGACCTTGCCGGGGGTGTCGGCGCCCTCCAGGGTGGTCAGGTCCACCATGGTGATGGCCAGGTCGACGGCCCGGGCCTTGGCGGTGGTCTTGACCGACCGGGTGGACAGGTCCTGGGCGCGGGCTCGCGCGCCGACCTCGTCCACGCCGGGGAGGCCGTGCAGGAACGCGCGGAGTTCGCGGTTGGTCGCCGCCTCGGGCGCGGATGCGGTGTGGGGCACGGGCACCTACAGCTCTTCGGGTTGCTGGCCTGCCCGTCCGCTGTGGCCAGCGAGAACGGGTCTTCCGGCGCGGCGCGCGGAGAGGTCTCCCCCGGGGCCGGGCCGTCAGGCAGTCACCCTAACGCCGGGCGGAGCCGCCGTCAGCATCCGTCCGGATCGAGCCGCCCAAGGTTGGAGGAGCATCCAACGTGGGCGGTGGTCTTTCGCCGTTCTTTCCTCCAATCCGTCCCAGAAAATCCCCAAAAAAGGACACTCAGGACGTTCCCTCCCCGTCCGGGCGGACACGCGCGGTCTAGACCGGACCACTCCCTTCGCGGGCGTGGGCGGGATGCGAGACTGGTCCGAATCCTCCCCCCGGAGAGCCCCGCCCCGCAGGACCCGGGAGCCGGAGGGGCGGACCCTGAGGTGACGGGAGCGGTGATGTCGGCCGGAGAGCGGATCGAGCGGCGGGCCGGCGGAGCGGAACCGGTGCGCCTGGTGCGCCTGGACCGGGCCGCACCGGAGGCGGACCTGCTGCGGGAGACCGTGCTGCGCCACCGCCTGCCGCCCGGCCAGCGCGGCTACGTGCGGCTGCCGGCGACCACCCTGCCCGCCGCCGACGCCGACCCGGCGCGCACGCCCTTCGCCGTCGTCGGTTCGGGGACCGTCACCGACGCCGCCGGGGCGCGGGCGGCCTGCGCGGGCTTCGGCGTGCTGGACCGGGCCGTGCACGCACGTGACCTGATCGACGAGCCGGCCCGGGCGGTGCTGCTGCGCGCCTTCTACGTCACCACCGCCTGGCAGGGCCGGGGCGTGGGTCGGACCGTGTGCTCCCCGCCTCTGCTGGACCGGTTGGCGGGGGAGGTGGCGCCGGACGCGGCCGAGCTGGTGCTGTGCGTGGACGAGGCCAACCACGCGGCGGCCCGCGTCTACGGCCGCGCCGGGTTCGCCTTCACCGGCCACCGCTTCGTGGACGCGGCGGGGGGACCGCAGCTGGTGATGGTCCGCCCGGTGCAGCGGGTGTAGGAGGTCCGGGGAGGGGCTCGTCTAGGCTGGGGGCATGGCGGAGTTCCGGATCAGCAGCGACGACGAGCGGGTTGACCTGCGCAGGATGGCGGTGGCCCTGGCCGAGTCCCAGGGGTGGGCGCGCGAGGAGGTCAGCGTCTGGGACAACCGCCGCGGCGAGGTGATCGTGACGGTGGACGACTCCCTGCTGCGCAAGCCCGAGGCCGACCCCCTGCACCGCACCCGGCACACCCCCCGCGACGTGCACGACGCCTGCGAGACCCTGCGCCGTGAGGAGGCGTCCCTGCGCCGCGTGGACTTTCGCGTGCTGCGCAGCGAGACCGCGCGCTTCTTCTCCGCCGGGTGGACCGTCGCCGACGCGCTGCACGCGCTGGGGCACCGCCCCGACGGCGTGCCGTGGCCGAGCGGCCCCGACTACCAGGGCACCGACTGGCTGCACGCCCGCCTGAAGGCGTGGCGCACCCCCGACGGCGACATCCGGCCCTCCAAGTCGCAGGAGGACGCCCAGCTGCGGGTGATCAGCCGGGCGGGCCTGCCCATGGACATCGGCCTCCCCGAGGACGCCGAGGTCGCGCAGCGCCCCGTGGCCAGCCCGGCGGTCGCGCGGTCGGCGGCCGACGACGCGCGCAGGCTCATGCGGCAGAACGCGCGGACCACCACCGACTCCCTGGCCCACCGCGACCGCACCTCGGCCAGGATCACACGGGGGGATCGTCGCTAGGACGGCGGGGAAGGCGCCCGTCGGCGGCGGCCCTTCGCTCCTCCACCAGGGCGGCAACGCCGTTGGCGGCCTCACCGAGGAGGAGCTCGGCCGGTCCCCTGCCCGCCGCCAGCCGCCACAGGGTGGCGAGGACCAGCGCACCCAGGACGAAGCCCTCCAGCAGCCACGGCTGCTGCCAGCCGATCCCGCCGGAGGCTGCGATGACCATCGCCAGGACCAGGATGTGACCGGAGTAGACGGTCAGCGGCATCCGGCCGACCGAGGTCAGCGGGTACATGAGGATCCGGAAGCGGTCGCACAGGAACATGCACACCACCAGCACCACGAGTCCCTGGCCGACCGCCTCGGCCATCTCGAAGGTGGTACCGGTGTGGGGCGTGCCGACCGCCAGCCACCACCAGGAGTCGGTGGGCACCTGCCCCGAGATCGACTGCGTCTCCTCGACCACCGCGGCGCGCACCAGGGCCGCCGTCGCCTCGTCGGTGACCTCGCCCGAGGGCAGGCCGGTCAGGGCGGGGCCGCTGGCCTCCACCAGGCGGTCCATGCCGCCCATCGGGTTGAGCAGGACCCATGAGCCGAGGTGTCCGAACAGCAGCAGGGCGGCGCCGGAGGCCAGCAGGCGCAACCGCACCGCGGCGGCGGCCAGGTCCAGCCGTCCCAGCGCCATCCCCGCGGTCACGAAGGCCATGAAGGTGATCGCCGGGTAGTAGCCGGTCAGGAAGAAGTCGCCGAACGAGGTCAGCGAGGACGTGCGCTGCGAGGGCGGGAAGACGTTGTCCCGCAGCAGGAACGAGAGCGGCGGGCCGAGCACGGCCAAGGCGCCCGCCACCGTCCACAGCGCGCCCGAGCGCAGTTTGAGCAGGGGCAGGGCCAGCACGAAGAAGCCCGCGTAGTAGGTCAGGATGATGGCGACCGGGACCCCCATGAGGTCCAGCACCAGACCCAGCACGCCGATGAGCGCCGCGCGGGTGAGGATGCGCACGACGGCCACGCGCAGGCGGTCGCCGCCGACCGGGTCGGTGCGCCCGGTCATCATGGCCAGGGAGGTCCCCGCCAGGAGGGCGAAGAGCGCCGAGGAGTTGCCGCGCACGACGCCGTGCACGTCCCAGGCGTAGCCCTCGGGCGACAGCAGCCCCATGGACTCCACCCCGAGGTGGACGACGAACATCCCGAACACCGCGAGGGCGCGTGCCGCGTCGATGCCGTCGATCCGGCCCCGACCCGAGGCCGGACCCGCGGGAGCGGCGGAGGTCTCGCCAGACCGGTTCTGTGTCACGCCCGTCAGGCTATGTCGTCGCCCGCGCGGCGACAACGGGCCGGGGCACATGGCCGCAGACGGCCACGCGCCGCCGGGCGCGGGGGCCGCTCACCCGCGCCCGGCGGCGCCCCGGTCAGCCCGCGTCCTCCCGCTCCCCGGCCAGGGTGCTGAAGAAGTCGAGCGCCTCGGGGTTGGCCAGCGAGTCCCGGCTGGCGACCCGGTCGGGCCGCTCCCCCATGAGGATGCGTTTGACCGGCACCTCCAGGACCTTGCCGGACAGCGTCCGGGGCACCGCGCCGATGACGCGGACGCGGTCGGGCACATGGCGGGGCGAGCAGTCGGTGCGGATGCGGCGGGCGATCTCCCGGGGCAGGTCGCCCTCCAGGTCGGCGCCCTCCCGCAGCACGGTGAACAGCTCGATCCGGGAGGAGCCGTCGGCCTGGGGCACGTCCACGACCAGGGCGTCGACGACCTCGTCCAGGGCCAGGACCGCGCGGTAGATCTCGCTGGTGCCCATGCGCACGCCGCCGCGGTTGATGGTGGAGTCGGAGCGGCCGTAGATGACCGCGGTGCCGCGGTCGGTGATCACGATCCAGTCACCGTGCCGCCAGACGCCCGGGTAGACGGAGAAGTAGCTGTCGCGCAGCCGCTCGCCGCTGTCGTCGCCCCACAGGAACAGGGGCATGGACGGGGCGGGCCTGGTGACGACGAGTTCGCCGACCTCGTTGACGAGCTCCCTGCCGTCGGGGTCCCAGGAGGCCACGGCCATGCCCAGGGCCCGGGACTGGATCTCGCCCTCGTGGACGGGCAGGGTCGGGGTGCCGCCGACCAGGCAGCTGCACACGTCGGTGCCGCCGGAGGTGGAGAACAGCCACAGGTCCTCGCCGAACTCCTCGTAGACCCAGGAGAAGGCCTCGGGGCTGAGCGGCGAGCCGGTGGAGCCGATGGCCTTGAGCGCGGACAGGTCGCGGCCCTGACGGGGGTGGACGCCCTCCTTCATGCAGGAGGAGAGGAACCCTGCGCTGGTTCCGAAGACGGTGACCCCGGCGTCGGCGGCCAGGTCCCACAGTGCGCCCAGGTCGGGCGCCGCCGGGCTGCCGTCGTACAGGACGATGGAGGCCTTCGTCAGCAGCACGCTGACCAGGAAGTTCCACATCATCCAACCGGTGGTGGTGAACCAGAAGACCCGGTCGTGCTCCTGGGCGTCCAGGTGCAGGTGCAGGTTCTTGAGCTGTTCGAGGAGGATGCCGCCGTGCCCCTGGACGATGGCCTTGGGCAGGCCGGTGGTGCCCGAGGAGTAGAGCACCCACAGGGGGTGGTCGAAGGGGACGGACGCGAACTCCAGCTCGGACCCGGTCCCGGACTCCTCCAGCCGGGCCCAGGGCAGGGTCGCGTCGAGGGTCCCGCCGGGGTGGAGGTGGTCGAGCAGGACGGTGTGCTCGACGGTGGGCAGGGCCGCGCGCAGCTCCTCCACGACGGGGCGGCGGTCGAAGTCCTTGCCCCCGTAGCGGTAGCCGTCCACGGCGAGCAGGACCTTGGGCTCGATCTGGGCGAAGCGGTCGATGACGCTGCGCACGCCGAAGTCCGGGGAGCATGAGGACCACACCGCGCCCAGGGAGGCCGCGGCGTAGAAGGCGGCGACGGTCTCGGGCAGGTTGGGCAGGTAGGCCGCGACGCGGTCGCCGGGGCCCACGCCCAGCTCCCGCAGTCCGGCGGCGATGGCGGCCGTGCGGCGGCGCAGGTCGCCCCAGGTCCACTCGCCGAGGCCGCGCAGCTCGGTGGCGTGGCGGATGGCGACGTGGTCGTCGTCGCGGCCCTCGAAGACGTGCCGGGCGTAGTTGAGGGTCGCCCCGGGGAACCACTCGGCTCCGGGCATGGTCCGCTCGCCCAGGACCCGCTCGTAGGGGGTCTCGGAGCGCACGCCGTAGTACTCCCAGACGGACTCCCAGAACCCGTCGGTGTCGGTCACCGACCAGCGCCACAGGGAGTCGTAGTCGAAGGACGCGGCGGAGGCGTCTCCGAAGGCCCGGACCCCCTTCTCGCGCTCGGCCCACCGGGCGAACGCGACGATGTTGGAGGACGCGGCCCTCTCCTCGTCGGGCTTCCAGAGCACCCGGGGCACGCTGTTCTCCGTCATTGGCCCGCCTTCCCATTCGCACTGTGTCTCGCACGGTGTGTCGCTGGCTGTGTGCCGCCGACCGTGCGTCGCTGTGAGACCCATCTAACAACACACCATGCCGGCGGCGACGGCCCGGCCCCCGGGGTGACGGGGGCCGGGAGGCGCGTCGAGTGCGCAGGTCACCGACGGAAGGGAACCGGTGTGCGGGGGCCGCTGCCAGGCGGGCGCACGGGTGTGGGCGGCCCCCGCCGACAGGGGCCGGAGGCGGGTGGGAGGACCGGTGACCCGACCTTTCGCGTCCCCGCCGAACCGGCGACCGCAGGTCCGGGTGGCCGGGGCCCGGAAGGCCGGTGCGGCGGACCCGGGCGCGGCCGGTCGCCTCAGTTCCCCCGCAGAGCGGCCACGGCGGCCACCGGGGAGTCGACCACCGGGGAGCCGGTGGCCTCCAGGCGTGCGCGGGACATCAGGCCGCTGGCGACGAGGATGGAGCGGGCCCCGGCCTCGCGGGCGGCGCGGGCGTCGTCGTCGATGTCGCCGATCAGCACGACCCGGGCCGGGTCGATGCCCTGGTGTTCGAGGTGGCGCACCAGGTGCTCGGCCTTGGAGTCGTGCTCGGTCTGGAACTGGCGGCCGTCCACCCGGGTGAAGTGCGCGGTCAGGCCGCGCTCCTCGATGAGCGGCACCAGGTGGTCGTGGGAGGCCATGGACAGCAGGGACTGGGTGCCGCCGCCGCGGGTCCACTCCCGGAGCACGTCGGGAACGCCCACGGTGAGCTCACAGGAGGGCAGGTGCTCCAGGTAGCTGCTGTCGTAGTGCCGCTCCGCCCGCTCCCACTCGCCGTCCTCGAAGGGTCGGCCGAGGAGCTCCTCGTAGCAGGGGATGAGGGGGCGGCGGAAGACGGAGCGCCAGTGGTCCATCTCCACGGGGTCGCGGCCGAACAGCTCGCACACGGCGTTCACCGCGGCGAGGTTGGCGTGGTTGTCGTCCAGGAGCGTGCCGTTCCAGTCCCAGACGATGTGGGTGGTGTCGTTTCGGTCGAAAGTCGTCTCAGCCATTGACCGCACTTTACGGGCACACGCCCCGGCCGGGGAATGCGTCGTGCGCCACCCCGGGCCGGCCCCGCGTGCCCGCCGGGGCGCCTCATCCGGGGCGGTGCTCCCCCGCCGGGCCGGCGCCGTCCGCACCGGTCCACGTGTCCGAGTCCGCCCCCTGCCGCTCGGTGTCCCGCGCCTCGCGGCGTTCCCGGCGCAGTCGCCGCCCGCGCCGGACCGCCCACACGCCCCCCACCACCATGAGCGGGAACACGACGAGGACGAGGACGGGCACCAGGAGGGCCAGCAGCGAGGTGACGAAGCTGACCGCGTCCTCCAGGAAGGAGGCGACCGGGGCAGCGCACCCGAGGGACACGGAGTTGGCCACCGGCCGGGCCAGGGACTTGACCGCGTGGAAGGCCAGGGAGACGACCACGCCCGCGACCACCGCCCACCAGGAGACCCCGTCCCCGCCCGCGGCGGCGCCGGAGGCGGCCCCGGTGATCTCGCCGATTTCCACGGCGGAGGCCCCCGCGCCGAAGGTGATGCCGCCGGACGTGGGGCGCACGACCGTCTGGAGGACGTCGTTGAAGCTGTCGACCGCGGGGATCTTGTCCGCCGCGAACTCCACGACCAGCAGCACGGTGAGGACCACGAGGGTGGCGGGGTGTTCGATCCACTGCCAGGACTCGCCGAGCGGGACCAGGTCGGTGAAGCGTGCGAGCAGTCCGACGAGGAGGAGGGGGATGTAGGCGTTGAGCCCGGCCGCGGAGGCCAGGCCCAGCCCGGTCAGTGTGGTGAGCATGCGCTTCCTTCTGTGCTCCCGGGGTGGGCCCCGTGCGGTCATGCGGTCACCGCCCGGCACCGCTGTACCCGTGTTGACGCTCGCGGAGCACGCGGGGTTTTCGGTTCCGGCCCCCTACTGCCGGTAGTTCTCGACCTCGGAGACCGGGCGCGGCTCGGCCTCGTCGGGGTCCTGGTCGAACTCGCTGCGGGCCCTGCGCTGGCGGAGCAGGTCCCAGCACTGGTCGAGCGCCTCCTCGACCTGCTTGATGCGGGCGCGCTCCTGCGGGTCCAGCCCTCCGGTCGTGGAGCGGAGCGCGTGCTCCTCGTCGATCAGTCCTCGGATGGTGGCCATGATGTCGTTCTCGGCGCTGTCAGTCATACCGCCCATGGTCGGTTCGGGTCGGGGCCGCGGGCAAGGGCCCCGCCCCCGCGTTGCCCAGAGCGGACCGGACGTTTACGCGCGGTGGCCTCCCCCGCGCACGGGACGCGTGCGCCTCCCGGCACGGCGGGCGGTCCCCGTTCGTCTGGGAAACTCCTACTACGGCCGCGTTGGCGGCGGCACGCGCACTCGGAGGGGGCGCACCGGCGGAATGCGTTCCCAGCCCCCGCCGTTGGATACCACGAGGGGGTATGGTAATGGCATCTGAGCAGGAACGACACGGAAGCGGGAGCATGGCTGCGACCCACGGTTACAGTAGCGACAAGCAGAGCCACATCAACCGGCTGCGCCGTATCGAGGGCCAGATCCGCGGGTTGCAGCGGATGGTCGAGGACGACCAGTACTGCATCGACATCCTGACCCAGACGTCGGCGGCCAACAAGGCGCTGCGGTCCTTCGCGCTGTCCATGCTCGACGAGCACCTCAAGCACTGCGTGTCCAACGCGGTGGCCAACGGCGGCGAGGAGGCGGACGCGAAGGTGCGCGAGGCCTCCGAGGCGATCGCCCGCCTGGTCCGTTCCTGACCCCCTGCGGCCCCGCGCCCGACCGGACGCGGCGGAGCGGGGCCGGGCGGCCGCGGCCGGTCGGCGAAGGCGCGGCCGTCCGGGCCCGCCGGGCCCGGACGGCCCCCGTCAGTGCTCGCCGTAGCGCGCGTGCAGGTTCTCCAGCAGACGCGCGCCCTCCCTGCGGGAGGACTCCGCGTCCAGGTAGTCGACCGACTCGTTGGCCACGAACGAGGACGGGCGCCCGCCGTCGGCGAACCCCAGGCGCGAGGTGTCGCCGCCGGTGAACTCGCGGATCCCCCAGTTGGCCAGGATGCGCGCCCGCGCGGTCGGGGAGGGCACCGCCATCAGGTGGTACCCGCGGGTGACGCCCAGCGCGGGCAGTCCGCTCAGCTCCATCTGCATGACGCGCGCCAGCGCGTCGTTCCCGCTCAGGTCCACGACCAGCCCCATGTCCCGGTGCCGGAACTCCTTCATCGGACGCCCCAGGATCGACGAGACCACGTTCTCGGCGACGGTGGCCGCCTGGCGCGTGGCGTACTGGGCGGTCGGCGGGCAGTAGTCGCTGTCCTCGTGCGAGAGGTTGGGCACCGCCGCCGCGTCCCCGACGGCGAAGACGTCGTCGAGTCCGGGGACCCGCAGGTCGGCGCCGACCTCCAGGCGGCCCTTCTGGGTGGGCTTGTCCAGGGTTCCCATGAGCGGGCTCGGCGAGACGCCCGCCGTCCAGATGAGGGTGCGGCAGGGCAGGGCCCGGCCGTCGGTGAGCACCACCTTGTCGTCGGTCACCTCGCGCACGCTCACCTTGAGCTTGACCTCGATGCCGATGGAGCGCATCAGGTCGAGCGCCTTGCGGCCGAGGCGGTCGCCGAGTTCGGGCAGCACCTTGGGCGCGATGTCCACCAGGTGCCAGCGGATCACCGAGCGCAGGTCCGGGTAGCGCTTGGCCGCCTCCTGGCACAGGCGCATGAGCGAGGCCGCGGTCTCGACGCCGGTGTAGCCGCCGCCGACGACGATGAAGCGGCAGCGCTCCTCGCGCTCGGCCGGGTCGCGGCTGTCGTTGGCCAGTTCCAGCTGGGCCAGGACGTGGTCGCGCAGGAGCACCGCCTCGGCCAGCGTCTTGGCGCCGTAGGCGTGCTCGGCCAGACCGGGGATGTCGAAGGCGCGGGTGACCCCGCCGGGCGCCAGGACCAGGCGGTCGTAGCGGACCGGGGCGAGCTCGCCGGTGGGGCGCCGTACGACGACCACGCGGTCCCCCGGGTCCACGCCGACGGCGTGCCCGGGGACGAACCGGGTCTGCCGCGTCAGCCGGTGCACCGACATGGCGACCGACTGCGGCGTGAGCAGTCCCGAGGCCACCTGGGGCAGCAGGGGGCTGTAGAGCATGTAGTCGTGCGGCGCGACGAGGGCGATGTCCGCCGCACCCGCCGGGATGCGGCGTTCGAGGTGGCGCAGGGTGTGGAGACCACCGAAGCCCGCGCCGACCACCACGATACGAGGCCGAGACATATACAGCGCTCCTTCTGACGTGTCGTGGGGCCGGACGGCTGTGTGCGTCCGTTGGGCCGTTGGACGCAGCCCTACCCACATGACCGCGGCCAATGTATGGCCGGGTCAGGAGATCACGGAGCCGCCACCCGCGGCGTGCCGGGGACTTTGCCCGTCGTTGGCGCCCCCTGGGGAGGGCGGCGCGGTTCCCCGGGTCGGTCCGAAACTCCCACGAACGAGGGTTTCGTGACCTTGGTGACTTTCTGTAACAGAATGAGAACGCCAAGTATGACACCCGACACGAAGGGAGCAGTGAACGCGTATGCGTGCGTTCACCAGGATCACCGCCGCGGCGGTGCTGGCCGCCGGGCTGACCGTCGCCGGTACGGGAGCGGCCCTGGCCGCCACCGCGGACGAGGACGACTCGCGCCCCGGAGGAGTGCTCGGTCTCCTCCTCGACGGGGTCTTCGGGGAGGAAGAGGAAACCGACCCGCCGGTGGTCAACGAGGCCCCGCAGGCCCCCGCCGAGGAGGCCCCCGCGGCTCCGGCGGAACAGAGTCCGGAGGCGGACGGCGCCGCGGGCGGCATGTAGGCGCAGGACGTGGACGCGGCACCGGGGCGGGCACCGGGGCCCGCCCCGGTCCCCGTCAGAGACCGAGCCGGATCCGGACGACCCCGGTGCCGCCCAGGTCCAGCCACACGCTGTCGGGTGTGCGCACCAGTCTCAGGACCAGCGTCCGGCACCGCGGGCAGCTCGCCACCAGCCCGGGCCCGTCCGCCGTCACGTACAGCTCGGCGAAGGTCCCGCACGCCCCGCACACCGAGCAGCGGCGCTCGGCCGAGGTCAGGTCCACGGCCATGATCTCCGACAGCGGTCCGGCCAGCACGTTGGCGTCCATGTGCTCCGGTTCCCTCATCCGCCACCTCCACCTGAGCCGAAACGCTCGGTACGCACCCGCCGGGGATCGTGCCCCAGCGCCACCAGGGCGTCGGCCACCGTCTCCACGAAACCGGTGGGCCCGCACACGAAGCACACCGGAGCGAACTCGGCGGGGAAGCCGTGGGTGTCGAGCTCGGCCGCCCCCAGCCGCCCCGGCCCCCGGAGCGCGCCCTCGGGCGCGCGGCGCGTGTAGGCCAGGAACACGTCGACCCCTCCGTCGCCCGGCCGGTGCGCGCCCAGCTCCCCCCGGTAGTACCGGTCCTCGGGGGTGCGCAGCGAGTACAGCACCCGGAACAGGGCCCGGCCTCCCGTCCTGCGCCGCTCGCGCACCATCGCCATCAGCGGGACCACACCCGAGCCACCGCCCACCAGGACCACCGGGTCGGGCTTCCCCGCGTCCCACACGAACCAGCCGCCCAGCGGACCGCGGACCTCCACCCGGTCGCCCGGCGCGAACACGTCCACGAGGTAGGAGGAGACCTCCCCTCCCCCCACCCGCTGCACGGTCAGCTCGATCCGCCCGCCGTCCGCGGCCGAGGCGATCGAGTAGCCGCGCTGGGCGGTGTAGCCGTCCTCGGCGGTCAGGCGGACGTCCACGTGCTGGCCCGGCCGGTGCCCCGGCCATCCCGGCACCTCCAGGACCAGGGTCCTGGCGCTCGCGGTCTCCCACCGGTCGGCCACCAGCTCGGCGGGCCGCCAGGCCGCCATCAGTCGCCCTGGTAGCGCTGTTCGCGCCACGGGTCGCCGTAGTCGTGGTACCCGGCCTGCTCCCAGAACCCGGGCTCGTCCTCGTCGAACAGCCGCAGCCCGCGCACCCACTTGGCCGACTTCCAGAAGTACAGGTGCGGGACCAGCAGCCGGGCGGGGCCGCCGTGTTCGGGGGCCAGCGGCTCCCCGTCGAAGGTGTGCACCACCCAGGCCCGTCCGTCGGTGAGGTCCTGGAGCGGCAGGTTGGCGGTGTAGCCGCCGTGGCTGACCGCCAGGGCGTACTCGGCCGCGGTCTCCACGTCCTCCAGGAGGGTGTCCACGCTGACGCCCGCCCAGTCGGTGTCCAGCTTCGACCAGCGGGTGACGCAGTGGATGTCCACACGGGGTCGCTCCTGGGGCAGGTCCAGGAACTCCTCCCACGTCCAGGAGCGCGTGCCGCCCACCTCGTCGGAGATCGCGAAGGTCCACTCGGCCGTGTCCACGTGCGGCGTGGGTCCGGCCGACAGGACGGGGAAGTCGTGGGTCTCGTACTGTCCCGGGGGCACCCGCGAGGGGTCGCCTCCCCGGCGCCCCTGGAAACCCCTGCTCACCACGTTCATGGCGGCCCTCCTCTCCGGTGCCTGGCGCCCTGTCTACCCGGCGGCGGGTCAGCGCAGGGCATGACCGGCGCCAAATCCCGGGATGGGCGCGGCGGAGGCGGGGACGCGGGGCCGGAGGGGCACCGGGCGAACGCGGGTACGGGGGACGCTCCCCGTGCGGGCGCTAGTCGGGCGCGGCGGCGGGGGCGGTCAGGGCGGCCCGGCCCATCTCCAGCAGCAGCCGCGCCATGTGCCGCCGCGACAGCTCGCCCCGGCTGTGCGGGGTGGAGTTGAGCAGCCCGAACACGGCGTGCACGGCGGCGCGCAGGACGGTGGCCGAGGCGTCGGGGCGCAGTTCGCCCAGCACCCCCACCCACTGCTCGACGTAGCCGCGCTGGAGGCGGCGCACCCGGCGCCGGTCGGCGTCGGTGAGGTTGCCCAGCTCCCGGTCGT
Organism: Nocardiopsis alborubida; assembly: GCF_012396365.1. GTDB lineage: Bacteria > Actinomycetota > Actinomycetes > Streptosporangiales > Streptosporangiaceae > Nocardiopsis > Nocardiopsis alborubida. The sequence continues at coordinate 66,938 of NZ_JAAXPG010000008.1, forward strand.
GCACGGTGATCAGGGCGGGCTCGTCCAGAGCGAAGGCGATGTGCCCGCGCAGCAGGGCCTCCAGCGCCTCCTCGGCGCCCGGCGCCCGCGCCACCAGTTCGCCGCCCTGGCGCGCCAGGCGTTCGCTGATGTCCACCAGCACCGCGCCGAGCAGCGCCTGTTTGCCGCGGAAGTGCCGGTAGAGGGCGGGGCCGGTCGTGCCGACGGCGCGGCCGAGGTCGTCGATGGACACCCCCCGGTATCCGTGCTCGGCGAAGAGCCGCGCCGCCGCGCCCAGGAGCGCCGTGCGCCGCTCGCCCGCGGGTCTGACCCCCATCCGGCCTCCTTCCCCTCCCCCGGTGTCGCGCCGGGCCCTGGACACCCATGTTAGTAGTCACTAACATCCCAGATGTTAGTGAGCATTAACACCCCTCCACGAGAGGACACCATGAGCAGGGCATCTGTGCTCGGCACGGCGGTGGACACCGCCGGGCCCGCGTTCGCCGCCAACGACGCGGCGAACCGCGCCCTCGCCCTGGAGCTGCGCGAGCGGATCGCCACCGCGGCCCTGGGCGGCCCGGAGAGGACCCGGACACGGCACGTCGAACGGGGCAAACTCCTGCCGCGCGACCGCGTCGACCTCCTCCTGGACCCCGGCTCCCCCTTCCTGGAGATCGCCCCCCTGGCCGCGTACGGGCTCTACGGCGCGGACGGGCAGGACGCTCCCGGCGCCGGGATGATCGCGGGCGTGGGCCGGGTCATGGGCCGCCCGACGGTCGTGGTCGCCAACGACGCCACGGTCAAGGGCGGCAGCTACTACCCCATGACCGTCAAGAAGCACCTGCGCGCCCAGGAGGTGGCGCTGCACAACCGGCTGCCGTGCGTCTACCTCGCCGACTCCGGGGGCGCGTTCCTGCCCATGCAGGACGACGTCTTCCCCGACCGCGAGCACTTCGGCCGGATCTTCTACAACCAGGCCACGATGTCGCGGATGGGCATCCCGCAGATCGCCGCGGTGCTGGGCTCGTGCACCGCGGGCGGCGCCTACGTCCCGGCGATGAGCGACGAGGCGGTCATCGTGCGCGAGCAGGGCACGATCTTCCTGGGCGGCCCGCCGCTGGTCAAGGCGGCCACCGGCGAGGTCGTCACCGCCGAGGAGCTGGGCGGCGGCGACCTGCACTCGCGGGTGTCGGGGGTCACCGACCACCTGGCGGACGACGACGCGCACGCCCTCACCCTCGTCCGGCGCATCGCCGACACCCTCGGCCCGCCCGCGCCGCCCGCGTGGGAGGTGCGCGAGCCCCGCCCACCGGAGCTGGACCCCGGAGAGCTGTACGGTGTGGTGCCCGCCGACACGCGCACCCCCTACGACGTGCGCGAGGTCATCGGCCGGATCGTGGACGGCAGCGAGTTCACCGAGTTCAAGGCCGAGTACGGCACGACCCTGGTCACCGGGTTCGCGCACCTGCACGGCCACCCGGTGGGGATCGTCGCCAACAACGGCATCCTGTTCGCCGAGTCCGCCCTCAAGGGCGCCCACTTCATCGAACTGTGCGACCGGCGCGGCGTGCCGCTGGTCTTCCTCCAGAACATCTCCGGGTTCATGGTCGGCCGGGACTACGAGGCGGGCGGCATCGCCAAGCACGGGGCGAAGATGGTCACCGCCGTGGCCTGCGCCCGGGTCCCCAAGTTCACCGTGGTCGTGGGCGGGTCCTTCGGCGCGGGCAACTACAGCATGTGCGGGCGCGCCTACTCGCCCAGGTTCCTGTGGATGTGGCCGGGCGCGCGCATCTCGGTGATGGGCGGCGAGCAGGCCGCCTCGGTGCTCTCCACCGTCCGCCGCGACCAGATGGCCGCGCGCGGGCAGGAGTGGTCCGCCGAGGACGAGGAGGCCTTCAAGGCGCCCGTCCGCGACCAGTACGAGGAGCAGGGCAGCCCCTACTACTCCACCGCGCGGTTGTGGGACGACGGCGTCATCGACCCCGCCGACACCCGCGACGTGCTCGCCATGGCCCTGTCCGCCGCCCGCCACGCGCCGCTGGAGCCGGTGGGCTACGGCGTCTTCCGGATGTGAGGAACCCTTGACCACAACGCCACGAGGCCCGGCTCCCGCGACGGTGCTCGTCGCCAACCGGGGCGAGATCGCGCTACGGATCCTCCGCACCCTCGACCTCATGGGGATCGGCTCGGTCGCGGTGTACACCGACGCCGACGCCGACGCCCCGCACACCCTGGCCGCCGACCTCGCCCTGCGCGTGGACGGTTATCTGAACGTCGACGCGATCGTGGCCGCCGCCGTGGAGGGCGGCGCCACCATGGTGCATCCGGGCTACGGCTTCCTGTCCGAGAACCCCGGTTTCGCACGTGCGTGCGCCGACGCCGGACTGACCTTCGTCGGTCCGCCCGCCGAGGCCATCGAGGCCATGGGCGACAAGATCCGCGCCAAGGACACGGTGGCCGCCGCGGGCGTGCCCGTCCTGGGCGGGTTCACCGAGAAGCCCGGACGACCTCTGGACGACGACGCGCTGCTCGACGCCGCGGCCGGAACCGGCTACCCGCTGCTCATCAAGCCCTCCGCCGGAGGCGGCGGCAAGGGTATGCGCGCCGTGCACTCCCCCGACGAACTGGCGGCCAGTGCCGCGGCGGCCCGGCGCGAGGCCCTGGCCTCCTTCGGCGACTCCACCCTCCTGGTGGAGCGGCTGGTGGAGCGGCCCCGGCACATCGAGGTGCAGGTCCTGGCCGACGGCCACGGCAACGTCGTGCACCTGGGCGAGCGCGAGTGCAGCCTGCAACGCCGCCACCAGAAGGTGGTGGAGGAGGCGCCCTCCCCGCTGCTCACCGACGACCAGCGCGCCACCATGGGCGAGGCCGCCGTGGCCGCCGCCCGCTCCTGCGGATACGTGGGCGCGGGCACGGTGGAGTTCATCGCCGAGACGGGCGCGGACGGCGAGCTGTCGTTCTCGTTCCTGGAGATGAACACCCGGTTGCAGGTCGAGCACCCGGTCACCGAGGAGGTCGTGGCCGTGCGCGGCGAGCGCGGCATCGACCTGGTCGAACTCCAGGTGCGGGTGGCGATGGGCGAACCGCTGCCCTTCGCCCAGGACGACGTGTCCTGGCGCGGGCACGCCGTGGAGTCGCGTATCTACGCCGAGGACGCCGACCGCGGGTTCCTGCCCACGGGCGGTCCGATCCTGTCCCTCACCGAGCCCTCCGGCCACGAGGTCCGGGTGGACTCGGGCATCGCCGAGGGCGGGGAGATCACCTCCGTGTTCGACCCCATGCTCGCCAAGGTGATCACCTGGGGGCCGGACCGGGCCGAGGCGCTGCGTCGGATGGACCACGCCCTGGCCGAGTACCTGCTGCTGGGATGTGTCACCAACACCGCGTTCCTGCGCCGCCTGCTGCGCCACCCGCGCGTGGTGGCCGGTGACCTGAGCACCGACCTGATCGGGTCCGACCCGCCCGAGCCCGCGCCCGAGTCCCTTCCCGAGGAGGTCTACGCGGCGGCGGCCCTGGACCACCAGCTGGACCTGGAGGGACCCGCCACCGCGGACCGCTTCGCCGTCCCCGACGGGTGGCGCATGGGCGAACCGGCGTGGACACCGTGGCGGCTGCGGGCGCCCCGGCACGATCCCGCGGCCGTGCACGTGCGGCGTGTGGGCCGGGACACGTACTGGGTGCGGGTCGGCGCGGGTGAACCCGTCGCGGCCCGTGCCCGCCGCTCCCCCGGCAACGACTGGCTGACCGTCACCTACGCGGGTCGCCGCCGCACCTACAGACGCGCCGACGACCCGGCCACGGGGCACCGGTGGCTGGGGACGGGCGGCGCCGCCTGGAGTCTGCACGAGGAGCCCGTCGCGGCCGCGCTGCGCGAGGACGGCGCGGCCGCCGACGGGACCGTGCGCAGCCCCATGCCCGGCACGGTGCTCTCCGTCGCCGTGCGGGCGGGGCAGGCGGTGAGCGCGGGGACCCCGCTCGCCGTCGTGGAGGCCATGAAGATGGAGCACTCCGTCACCTCCCCCGTCGACGGGACCGTCGCGACCGTGGCGGTGCGCCCCGGCGCGTCCGTACCCATGGACGCCGTCCTGGTCACCGTCGAACCCGTCCGGGACGCGTCCGCCGGCACCCCGTCGGACGCGCCCTCCCCCGCCACCAGCGAGGAGTCGCACGCATGAACCGTCACCAGCTCTCGACCGAGCACGCCGACCTGCGGGCCGCCGTGGAGGAGTTCGCCCGCACCGAGGTCGCCCCCGTCATCGGCGACTACTACGAGCGGGAGGCGTTCCCGTACGAGATCATCGCCAAGATGGGCCGGATGGGCCTGTTCGGGTTGCCCTTCCCCGAGGAGCACGGGGGCATGGGCGGCGACTACTTCGCCCTGTGCCTGGCCCTGGAGGAGCTGGCCCGGGTGGACTCCTCGGTGGCGATCACGCTGGAGGCCGGGGTGTCGCTGGGCGCGATGCCGATCTTCCGGTTCGGCACCGAGGACCAGAGGAGGACCTACCTGCCGCGGCTGACCTCCGGTGAGGCCCTGGGCGCGTTCGGGCTGACCGAGCCCGACGGCGGGTCCGACGCGGGCGCCACGAAGACCACGGCCCGTCTGGAGGACGGCCAGTGGGTGATCAACGGGACGAAGTCCTTCATCACCAACTCGGGCACCGACATCACCGCGCTGGTGACCGTCACCGCCGTGACCGGGCGCCGGGAGGACGGGCGGCCGGAGATCTCCTCGATCCTGGTGCCCGCGGGCACGCCGGGCTTCTCCGTGGGGCAGAAGTACTCCAAGGTGGGGTGGAACGCCTCCGACACCAACGAGCTGGTCTTCGAGGACTGCCGGGTGCCCGAGGCGAACATGGTCGGTGAGCGCGGACGCGGGTACGCCCAGTTCCTGCGGATCCTGGACGAGGGCCGCATCGCCATCGCCGCGCTGTCGGTGGGCCTGGCGCAGGGCTGCGTGGACGAGAGCGTGCGCTACGCCCACGAGCGGCACGCCTTCGGCAACGCCATCGGCAGCTACCAGGCGATCCAGTTCAAGATCGCGGAGATGGAGGCACGGGCGCACACCGCGCGGCTGGCCTACTACGACGCGGCCTCGCGCATGCTGGCGGGCGAGCCCTTCAAGAAGGAGGCGGCGGTCGCCAAGCTGGTGGCCTCCAACGCGGCCATGGACAACGCGCGGGACGCCACGCAGGTGTTCGGCGGGTACGGGTTCATGAACGACTACCCCGTGGGCCGCTTCTACCGGGACGCCAAGATCCTGGAGGTGGGCGAGGGCACCAGCGAGGTGCAGAAGATGCTCATCGCCCGCGAGCTGGGCCTGCCCGCCTAGGGGCTGTCGGGGGGAGCACGGGCGTCCGCGCTCCGGACGCGTACGGCCCCCGGGAGCGCTCCTCCCGGGGGTCTTCCCGCGCCCGGGCCCGGTCAGCGGAGTACCCGCGTGCGACCGACGCGGCCCTGACCGGGTTCGGAGGCGCAGGGCCAGTGCCACCGCGGCGGCGATCCACGCGTGAGGTCGGTTCCGGCACGGACGGGGCGAACCGTGGCCGGTTCCGGACAGTCCTCACCCTCCGTGTCCGCCGTATGACCGCGCACCGTCGGGGCCGCGGAGGCGGGAAGGCCCGTGTGGCAGGCGAAGGAGGGTCCCCGAGCCGCGCGGAGGACGGCGTTCGCGCAGGTGGTGACCGGCTGGGGACGCGTGGTGACGGTGATGCCGCGCCCTTTGCGGGTAGACCGTCGGCGGACGCCGCGAGGCCGCGAACCCCCAGCGTCACCGCGGAACAACAACAAGGGGTGACAAGCACCCGAAATCAACACAGAATGGACCCGTACGGCCAGCACGGGTCCCTGACTTTCCCGACCCGGCCTGCTCAGGATGGGCCCGCCGCGGGCCCACGGCCACCCCACATCCCCCAGCCGGAGGAGACATGGAAGGCGCCCTGTCTGTGATCGCGCTGGTCGCCGTCGTCATGTCGGCCGGCACGATCGCGGTCGCCGCGCACTTCCGCAAGGAACGCTCCACCGAACTGCGCGGGTGGGCGCGTGAGCGCGGGTGGACCTACACCGAGCAGCTCCCCAGCCCGCTGGGGGAGGCCGTGCTCCCCCGCGCCGCCCTCGGGCCGCACCCCCGCGCCCAGCACGTGCTCACCGGCCGCCGGGGCCAGCACCTGGTCGTCGCCTTCGAGCAGACCCACACGGCGGGCAGGGGCACCGAGCGGGTCCGCCGCGTCCACCGCGTGGTGGCCGTACGCACCCCCGGGCCCAACGCCGAACTGCAGATACTGCGCAGGCGGGACCTGGACGCCTGCGACGACGACTTCGCCGGCGCCTTCCACACGTCGGGCAGCGATCCCGCGTTCACCGGGGCGGTGCTCGACAACGTGGTCACCAGGTGGCTGCTGACCGATCCCAGGTCACGGTCCCTTCCCGTACGCTTCAGCGGGGACTACGTCCTCACGTGGGCGGCCATGCGGCTGGATCCCGACCGGGCCGTGACCGCCGCCGACTACCTGATCGCCCTCGTGGAGCGGGTCCCCGCCGAGGCCTGGAAACGGCGCGCCCCCGGCCGCTGAGCGGCCTTACGCGCACGTCCGGGCATCCGGCCCCGCCCCATGAGGCGGATAAAATTCGCCTTGCCCCCGTAGCAACAAGGAGTACCGCCCTCATGAGTGACCCCAACGCGACGCACCGCATCTCGCGCGCGGACCTGTTCCGCGACGACGAGGAGGAGACCAAGGCCCCGGACCCCAACGAGACCGCGCGCATCTCCCGCGCGGACCTGTTCCGCGACGAGGAGGAGTTCCAGGCGCCCGGCGAGCGGCGCTGACCCGAGACGGCGGAGCGCCCACCCGGTTGCCCCGGATGGGCGCTCCTCTCGTGTGCGGCCCCGAACCGAAGTGGAGCGGAGGCCCCGGAGAACGCTGTCTAGCGGCGCTCGCGGACGGCGGCGACGATCTCGGCCACCGCCTCGTCCAACGGCACGCCGTTGTTCTGCGAGCCGTCACGGTAGCGGAAGGACACCGCGTTCTTGCTGACGTCCTCGTCACCGGCCAGCAGCATGAAGGGCACCTTCTGCTTCTGGGCGTTGCGGATCTTCTTCTGCATGCGGTCGTCACTGGCGTCCACCTCGACGCGGATGCCCTCCGCACGCAGCCTGGCGGCGAGCTCGCGCAGGTAGGGCACGTGCTCGTCGGCGATGGGGATGCCGACCGCCTGCACCGGAGCCAGCCAGGCCGGGAACGCGCCCGCGTAGTGCTCCAGCAGGACGGCGAAGAAGCGCTCGATCGAGCCGAACAGGGCGCGGTGGATCATCACCGGGCGCTGGCGCGAGCCGTCGGCCGCGGTGTACTCCAGGTCGAACAGCTCGGGCAGGTTGAAGTCCAGCTGGATGGTGGACATCTGCCAGGTGCGGCCGATGGCGTCCTTGGCCTGCACCGAGATCTTGGGGCCGTAGAAGGCGGCGCCGCCCGGGTCCATGACCAGTTCCAGGCCCTGCTTCTGCGCGGCCTCGCGCAGGGTCTCGGTGGCCTCCTCCCAGACCTCGTCGCCGCCGACGTACTTCTCCGGGTCCTTGGTGGACAGCTCCAGGTAGAAGTCGTCCAGGCCGTAGTCGCGCAGCAGTTCGAGCACGAAGGTGAGCAGCGAGTCGAGCTCGTCCGCCATCTGCTCCTTGGTGCAGTAGATGTGCGCGTCGTCCTGGGTGAAGCCGCGGGCCCGGGTCAGGCCGTGCACCACGCCCGACTTCTCGTACCGGTACACGGTGCCGAACTCGAACAGGCGCAGCGGCAGCTCACGGTAGGAGCGCCCGCGCGCGTCGAAGATCAGGTTGTGCATCGGGCAGTTCATCGGCTTGAGGTAGTAGTCCTGGCCGCCGTCGAGCTGCATGGGGGGGTACATCCCGTCCGCGTACCAGCTCAGGTGCTGGGACTTCTCGAACAGGGTGCTCTTGGTGGCGTGCGGGGTGTAGACGAACTCGTACCCGCTCTCCTCGTGCCGCCGGCGCGAGTAGTCCTCCATGACCCGGCGGACGGTGCCGCCCTTGGGGTGGAAGACCGCCAGACCCGAGCCGATCTCGTCCGGGATGGAGAACAGGTCCAGCTCGGAGCCGAGCTTGCGGTGGTCGCGCTTCTCGGCCTCCTCCAGGAAGGTCAGGTGGTCCTTGAGGGCCTCCTTGCTCTCCCAGGCGGTGCCGTAGACGCGCTGCAACTGCGGGTTGGTCTCCTTGCCGCGCCAGTAGGCGGCGGCGGTGCGCATGAGCTTGAACGCCGGGATGACGCGGGTGGTGGGCAGGTGCGGCCCGCGGCACAGGTCCTTCCAGCACAGCTCGCCGGTGCGCGGGTGGACGTTGTCGTAGATGGTGAGCTCACCGGCGCCCACCTCCACACCGGCGCCCTCGGCGGCCTCGGTGGCGCCGCCCTTGAGCCCGATCAGCTCCAGCTTGTAGGGCTCGGTGGCCAGCTCGGCGCGGGCCTCCTCGTCCGAGACGGCACGGCGGTCGAAGCGCTGCCCCTGCTTGACGATCTGCTGCATCTTCTTCTCGATGCTCTTCAGGTCGGCGGGGGTGAAGGGCTCGGCGACGTCGAAGTCGTAGTAGAAGCCGTTCTCCACGGGCGGGCCGATGCCCAGCTTGGCCTCGGGGAAGAGCTCCTGGACGGCCTGGGCCAGCACGTGCGCGGTGGAGTGGCGCAGGATCGCCCGGCCCTCCTCGGAGTCGATGGCGATCGGCTCGACGACGTCGCCCTCGCGCAGTTCCCGGGCGAGGTCGCGCGGCTCGCCGTTGACCAGCGCCGCGATGACGGTCCTGCCGTCGGCCTCCAGAGCCTGGCCCGCCGTAGTGTTCGCCGCCACCGCACGCGGGGTTCCGGCGAGGGTGATGTGCAGCTCAGGCGCGGCGGACACGGTGACTCCTAGGAAGACGTGGATCGATGTCGAACGCGGACCGGCCGCTTCGCGCGGCCGGGCGTGTACTCCCTCCCGATGCTAGCGGCTTCGGGGCGGGGCCGCCCCGGTCGTCCACAGGCCGCGCGGCCGCGCTGGCGGCGCGGAACACGTGGTGGGACGGTGGATTCCGGTGTCCGGCCCCGGCGCCCGGCCGGTGATTCGGTCAGGGATTCGGACTCTTCGGGGCGTACCCGCGTGAACTGCCCGGAGGCAGGGCAGAGAACCAGACAGGGACTGATCTGTCATGGAACGTCACCTTTCCAGGGGCTGTCCACACCCTTACGAAAGGCCATTGATCCCGCTGTCGGGATCGGTGAGAATCAACAGATGCCCTGGCTATCGCCCCCAGTCGACCCGAATGCATCCACTCGCTTCGACCGAATACTGTGAGCGCATGTCACCGAGCCCCACCAACGACCCGTCGGCCCCGGAGACATCCCCCACCCGCCGCATCCGCGCGCGCAGGTGGCGGAGGATGCGAGCGCGGCTGCGCCTCTTCCGCAGGCGCATGCACACGCACCCCGCGCTGCGCCTGCCCTGGAGCGTGCTCGTGGGGACCGTCGGCGTCGTCGTGATCCTGGCCGGGTTCGTCATGATGGTCGTTCCGGGCCCGGGCCTGGCCTCGGTCATCCTGGGACTGGTCATCCTCAGCACCGAGTTCCGGTGGGCGCAGAAGGTGGTGCGGCCCGCCCAGGTGTGGTTCCACCGCGCGGAGCGGTACGGGATGCGCCTGAAGGAGGAGTTCCTCCGGCGTCTGCGCGAGCGCAGGGCCGTGCGGCGCGGACGTCCGCTGCCGGACAGCCCGTCCGAGTAGGCCCCGTCCCGCCGACGGCCGTCCGCACCGTCCCGACGGGGCCCGCACCGCCCGGACGCCTCCGGGCCCTCGGCGGCCCGCGGTCGGGCCTCATGCCGCGCCCCCGCCCCGCCGAGGCACCCGCGCCGTGTCCCGCGAAGCACCCGGGAAACGAGAAACGGCCCCATCGGGGGTACCTACCCCCGAGTGGGACCGCCTCAGAGCCGTGTGGGCGATACTGGACTCGAACCAGTGACCTCGTCGGTGTGAACGACGCGCTCTAGCCAACTGAGCTAATCGCCCTGAGCTGCCTGCCTGTCCGCCCTGTCGGCCGGACAAGTAAGACTCTAGCGCACGTTCGGGGGTGCTCGGCGCACACGGAACCGCTCAGCGAACACCGTGTCATATGACGGAGGTCACACCAACCTTCCGAGGGGATCCCCGGAGTGTCCGCACCCGCCCCCGATCCCCGCAGTGATAAGGAGTTCCCGCCCCCGTGGACCCGTCGAACACCACCCCTTCATTACCTCCGCGTGACGTGGGACACCCAACATTGGGAAATCTTTGGTTTGTCCTGGTCATTACAGTGACGAAGGATCGTGGCGCCGCACCGCGGCACGCCGGGCCCGTCGCACGGGCGGCGAGACCTCCGGTCCCACCCACCAAGAAAGCCTCCGTACTCACGTCATGTTCCGCGGGAAGCCGCGTTGGAGCCCGTGAGACGGCAACCGACCCGCGCCGCAACAGCAAGGCCGGACGAGAAAAGGTTTGGCGAACATGAACAGTAGCGACACCACTGCCACCGCCGAGCTGGGCCTGCGGCTCGTGGTCCCCGAACGCACGGCGGTCCCTCTGGTCGCGCGCCTGGACTACAGCGCGGACGACCCCTACGCCATACGGGTCGCCTTCCACACCGGCGAGGACAACCCCGTCGAGTGGATCTTCGCCCGCGAGCTCCTGACCGTCGGCATCGTGCGCCCGGTCGGCGAGGGCGACGTCCGCGTGTGGCCCTCCAAGGACGACAACGGCGACCGCAGTGTGAGCATCGCGCTCTCCTCCCCCTTCGGACAGGCCGAGTTCGACACCCAGGTCTCTCCCCTGGCCGAGTTCCTCCACCGGACATACGAGATCGTCCCGGCGGGCCAGGAGGGCCAGTTCGTGAACCTCGACGAGGAGATCCAGCAGCACCTGCACTCCTGATCCGCGGGCCCCGGGGCCTTTCGCGGAGCACTCCCGACGGCTGAGGGGGCGGCGCACCACGCGCCGCCCCCTCAGCCGTGTCCGTCCCCGGCGGCGGGGATCAGGGGTCGATGTCGGCCGCGGAGCGCTCCGCGAACACCGACGCGGCCTTGGCCGTGACCGGGCCGGGCCTGGCCGACACCGCGCGTCCGTCGACGTGCAGGATCGCCTGCACGTCGCGTCCGGTGGAGGTCAGGAAGGCCTCGGTGACCTCGGGGAGGCGCTCCATGGGCACGTCCTCCTCCTCGCCCCCGAACCACTCCAGGACGAGTTCGCGGGTGATGCCCGCCAGCGGGCCCGCCGACAGCGGCGGGGTGAGCAGCCTGCCGTCCAGCACCACGAAGACGTTGCTGCCGGTGCCCTCGCACAGGTTGCCGCTCACGTTGCGAAAGAGCGCCTCGCTGGCGCCCCGCTGCTTGGCGTGGGCCAGGGCGCGCACGTTGTCGGCGTAGGAGGTGGTCTTGAGCCCGGCCAGGGCCCCGAACTCGTTGCGCGGCCAGGGGGCCGTCGCCACGTCGGCGTGCGGGGCGATCCCGGGGAAGGGGCCCAGGGCCACGATGGCGGTCTGCTCGCCCGGGGAGCGGTCCGAACCCAGCGGTCCGGCTCCGTCGGTGACCGTGATGCGCACCCGGGCGTCGGACAGCTCCGGGTTGGCCGCCACCGCGCGGGCGACGCCGTCGGCGATCAGCTCCAGGTCGGGCTCGGCCATGCCCAGCCCCTCCGCGGAGCGGGCCAGCCGCCTGAGGTGGCGGGTGAGGGCGAAGGGGCGGCCTCCGCGGGCCCGCACCGTCTCGAAGACCCCGTCACCCACCGTGATCCCGTGGTCGACCACGGGAATGCGCGCCTCGCTCTCGTCGACGACGGTGCCGCGGCCGTACCCGGCACCCGCGATCCACACCTTCATCTGCCACCCCCACGTTCTCAAGAGCCCAGGTAGGGCCGGTGTCTGCACGATCTTCCCACCTTGCCGGCGCGTCGTGGCCCGCTCCTTCCGTAACCTCCGTACGGCGGGTTGGCAAGTCCCGTGACCGGCACCGGCCGATGGTCTGGCGCTCTCGCCCGTTTTGCGGCGGTATCGCGACTGGTCACACGGCTCCACGTTCGGGGCGGCCCACCCGGAACCCGCCGTGGCGGCCGGACAGATAAGTTACGAATGACTATCATCTGGGCAACGCTTATGCGGGACCGGTGGCAGCCGAGTTCGGAGCCCTCCCCCAAGGCACCTCGGCGGCGGCCCGCAGTGCGCGTGTCCCAAGTCACGCACGACGACTGACAGAGCAAAGAGAGACATGACCCCACCGAGTACCGCCCGCGGAGAGCTCAGCTGGTTGCTGGACGATCTCCTCACGCGTGCCTCCGGTACGCAGCACGCCATCGTCCTGTCCACCGACGGACTCCTCATGGCCACCTCCAGCGGACTGGACCGTCCCGCCGCCGAGCACCTGTCCGCGATCGCCTCGGGGCTGCACAGCCTCGCGGGTGGGGCGAGCAAGCAGTTCGCGGCGGGCGGCATCCGCCAGAGCATCATCGAGATGGACCGCGCCTTCCTTTTCGTCGCCGCGGCCGGAGAGGGCGCCTGCATGGCGCTGATGTCGGACTCCGACAGCGACGTGGGCCTGATCGCCTACGAGATGAACAAGGTGATCGAGAGGGTCGGCCAGTACCTCTCGGCGCCTCCCCGACCCGACATGCCCTCCTCGCCGGCCCACGTGGAGAAGTAGCTCCCGCCGCCTCGGCGGGTCGGCGGGACCTGCCACGGCGGGGCACGCGTGTGCCCGGTGAGCCCGGCCGATTTCGCGCTTGGCCGGGAATCCGCTAGAGTTCTTAACGCAGCGAGGGGCGCTGACGGGGACGAACCCCGAAGGCAGGACTCGCCGCGCGGACGTGGCTCAGCTGGTAGAGCATCACCTTGCCAAGGTGAGGGTCGCGGGTTCGAATCCCGTCGTCCGCTCGAACGGAACCGTTCCGCCTCCCCAGGGATGCGGGGCGGTTCCGGTCCCGGAGTCCGTTCCGGGGCGCACGCGGACGTGGCTCAGCTGGTAGAGCATCACCTTGCCAAGGTGAGGGTCGCGGGTTCGAATCCCGTCGTCCGCTCGGAGAGGCCCGCATGGGTGTCACTCGACAGCCCCCCATCGCGTTCCGGCGGAGTGGCCGAGTGGTTGAGGCAAGGGACTGCAAATCCCTGCACACGGGTTCGATTCCCGTCTCCGCCTCGCAGCATGCTTCACCTCATCCCCCGATGAGGGCGGTTAGCTCAGTTGGTTAGAGCGCTACCTTGACACGGTAGAGGTCACAGGTTCGAATCCTGTATCGCCCACCATCCTCCAGGCCAGAGCACACGCTCTGGCCTGAGGTGTTTTCCGGGGCGCGACCGGGGCACCAGTGTGGTTACCCCCGCGACCGGAGGGTGCACGAACACCACCCCGACCCCCGGAGGCAACCGTGTTCGCCACCATCGCCGCCGTCCTGTTCGGACTCGCCCTGCTGCTGGAGCTGCTCGGCGAGAACATCCAGGACCTGGTCACCACCACGACCCTCGCCCTCGCCGGACTGCTGTTCCTCGCGCTGCACGCGGGGGGCCACGGCTCGGGATGGGGGCGCAAACGCCGGTGAGGTCCCGGGGCCGCCAGGGTCCCGGGGCTGACGACCCACGCGGCGGCTAGCGCAGCGAGGTCACGGTCCTGCGGACGGGACGGCGGGGCTGCCCGTCCGAGAAGAACTCCGGTGACGCGGCCCGGATCCGCCCGACGTCCTCGAACACCGCCCGCAGGTGGGAGCGCAGGGCCTCCACCGCCGTCCCGGTGTCCCCGGCCTCGATCGCGTCCACGACCAGCGTGTGCTGGTCCACCAGCTCCCCGATCGGACGCGTGTCGATCAGGCTCAGCCGCCGCGCCCGGTCCAGGTGGGCCTTGGCCGCGTTCACCGTCCGCCAGGCGCTCTCGTTGCCCGCCAGCGCCAGCAGCGAGCGGTGGAACTCCTCGTCGAGCTCGAAGAAGCGGTCGTGGTCGGCGCCGCCGCCCGCCTCCCGCTGCGCGCCGAGCAGGACGCGCAGGTCGCTGACGTGGTCCGCCGAGAAGGGGGGCCGGGCCTGGGCGAGGGAGGTGCACTCCACCGCCTCCCGGATGAACTGCGCCTGCCGGACGCGCTCGGGGTCCACGAGTGAGACGAACGTGCCGACCTGGGGATAGACCTCCACCAGCCCCTCCTCGCGCAGCAGGATGAGGCTCTCGCGCACGGGTGTGCGGCTCACGGCGAGTTCGGTGGCGAGCTCGTTCTCCGACAGCGGCGTCCCCGGCTTGAGCTCCAGGGTGATGATCGCGCGGCGGATGGTTTCCAGGGTGCGGTCCCGCGCGGACAGCAGGGGTCCCCCGGACCGGGTCTGGTCGGCCATGGGAGGCAGTCTACCGCCATTGACGCCGCTGGTATGGCAGTGCTTGTATGTCAATTGCCAACATGTTCACGTACGGTTTCCCCGATACTTCTTCGCAGGTGGAAGCCCTTCACAAAGGACCGGCCGATGACCGAACAGGCACCCCCCGCGCCAGCCGGGCAGGGGGAGCGCAGCACCCGGGACCTCACCAAGGCCTCCGTGTCCGGGTGGCTGGGGACCGCCATGGAGTTCATGGACTTCCAGCTCTACTCCCTGGCCGCCGCCCTGGTGTTCAACCAGATCTTCTTCCCCGACCTCAACCCCGCGGTCGGCCTGATCGCGGCGATGGGCACCTACGGCGTCGGGTACGTCGCCCGGCTCGCCGGAGCGGTCTACTTCGGCCGCATGGGCGACCGCCTCGGCCCCAAGAAGGTCCTGTTCATCACCGTCGCCCTGATGGGCGTCTCCACCACACTGATCGGTGCCCTGCCCACCTACCAGCAGGTGGGCCTGCTCGCCCCGATCCTGCTCGTGGGGCTGCGACTGCTCCAGGGCTTCGGCGCGGGCGCCGAGATCGCGGGCGCCACCGTGATGTTGGCCGAGTACGCCCCGGCGAGACGGCGGGGGTTCATCGCCTCCCTGGTCTGTCTGGGCACCAACTCCGGCACCCTGGGCGCCTCCGCGATCTGGGCGGTGCTGGTGTTCGCGCTCTCCGAGGAGCAGCTCCTGACCTGGGGCTGGCGCCTCCCCTTCCTGGCCAGCTTCCTCCTGCTGCTCCTGGCGCTGTGGATCCGCCTCTCCGTCAAGGAGAGCCCGGTCTTCGAGCAGCGTGAGGACCTCGTCGACGGTGTGGCGATGTCCCGGAGCGAACTGGCCGCGGCCGCGGTGGAGGAGGACAGGAGCGGTCTGGAGACCGCCCTGCGCCAGCGCAAGGGCCGCGCCTTCCTGCTCGCCCTCGGCCTGCGCTTCGGCCAGGCGGGCAACTCCGGCATCGTCCAGACCTTCCTCGTCGGCTACCTCAGCGCCAACCTGCTGCTGAACGACGCGGTGGGCACGTCCGCGATCGTCTACGGCTCCCTGCTCGGCTTCGTCACCGTCCCCCTGGTCGGCGTGCTCGGCGACCGCTTCGGACGCCGCCCCGTCTACCTCTTCCTGACCGTGGCCAGCATGCTGTTCGCCGTGCCCATGATGCTGATGATCGAGACCGGCGACACCGTGCTCGTGACCGTGGCGATGGTCGTCGGGCTCAACCTGTCGGTCCTGGGCCTGTTCTCCGTGGAGAGCGTGACCATGGCCGAGCTGTTCGGTGCGCGCACCCGGTTCACCCAGCTGGCCCTGGCCAAGGAGATCGGCGGCGTCCTGGCCACCGCGATCGGCCCGGTGCTGGCCGCCACGCTCACCGCCGCCACCGGCTCCTGGTGGCCGCTGTCGGCGATGATCATCACCTACTCCCTGATCACCCTCGTCTCCGCCTACCTGGCCCCCGAGGTGCGCGGACGCGACCTGGTCCGACTGGAGGACGCCGTATGAGGGCCGTGACCGTCCACGGAGCCGGAGACCTGCGCGTCGACGAGCTCCCCGACCCCGTCCCCGGCGAGGGGGAGGTCGTCGTCGCCGTGGAGTGGGGCGGGATCTGCGGGTCCGACCTGGCCTACTGGCGCCACGGCCGCTCGGGCACTGCCGTGCTGCGCGAACCCCTCGTGCCCGGGCACGAGATCGCCGGACACGTCGCCCGGGTGGGCCCGGGCGTGACCGGCGTCGAGGAGGGGCTGCCCGTCACCGTGCACCCGGCCGAGCTGGTCGGCGACGGGCGCATGCCGGAGCGGCTGGCCGGGCGCACCAACCTCTACCCGAGGGTGCGCTACTTCGGGTCGGCCGCGTTCTCACCGCACACCGACGGCGGGTTCTGCGAACTCAGGAAGGTCGCTGCCCGGCAGCTGCGGCCCCTGCCCGAGGGGGTGGACACCCGCAGCGGGGCGCTGGCCGAACCGCTCGCCGTGGCCTGCCACGCCGTCAACCGCGCGGAGGGCGTCGTGGGGGGCGTCGCGGGCCGGGACGTGTTCGTCAACGGCGCCGGGCCGATCGGTTCGCTCGTCGTCGCCGCGCTCCGGCACGCGGGGGCGGCGCGGATCACCGTCGCCGACGTCGGTCGGGCCCCGCTGGAGGTGGCCAGGGCCATGGGCGCCGACGACACGCGCGACCTCTCGCGCGGGGACGCGCTGCCCGAGGACGCCGAGCTGGTCTTCGAGGCCTCCGGCGCCCCGGCCGCCCTCGGCGGGGTCCTGCGCGCGACCGCGCGCGGCGGCACCCTCGTCCAGGTGGGCAACCTCCCCGGAACACAGGCCCCGGCCGCGCTGGGCGAGCTCGTCACCAGGGAGGTCACCTGGATCGGCTCCTACCGCTTCGTCGAGGAGATCGACGACGCCCTGGCCGCGATGGCCGCGGGCCTGGACGTCACCCCGCTCATGACCCACTCCTTCCCCGTCGGGGAGGCGCACGAGGCGATGCGGACGGCGGCCGATCCCGCCTCCGGCAGCAGCAAGGTCATGCTGCGCTTCGCCTGAGCCGTGCCGCGGACGCCTCCCGCTCCCTGCCCGGGAGCGGGGGCTCCCCGTGCCCTGCCGGAGCGGGCGCTTCCCATCCATCCCAGAAAGGGCATTCCGTGAAGATCACCGACGCACGTGTCGTCGTGTCCTCACCCGGCCGCAACTACGTCACCCTGGTGGTCGAGACCGAGGACGGCATCACCGGCATCGGCGACGCCACGCTCAACGGCCGCGAGCTCGCGGTCGCCTCCTACCTGCGCGACCACGTGTGCCCGCTGCTCGTCGGACGCGACGCGCGGCGGATCGAGGACACCTGGCAGTACCTGTACAAGGGCGCCTACTGGCGCCGCGGCCCGGTGACGATGACCGCGATCGCCGCCGTGGACGTGGCACTGTGGGACATCAAGGGCAAGGCCGCGGGCATGCCCCTCTACCAGCTCCTGGGCGGCGCCTCGCGTGAGGGCGTCCTGGTCTACGGGCACGCCAGCGGCACGTCGCTGGACGGGCTCTCCGAGGACTTCCAGCGCCACCTGGACCTGGGCTACCGGGCGATCCGCGTCCAGGCCGCGGTCCCCGGACTGGAGAAGACCTACGGGATCGCCCCGGCGGACGGCCGGATGTACGAGCCCGCCAGCGGCAACCGGCCCCAGGAGGACACCTGGGACACCCCGGCCTACCTGGACTTCGCGCCGGCCATGATCGCCCACGTCCGCGAGCAGTTCGGCTACGGCGTGCACCTGCTGCACGACGTGCACCACCGGCTCACCCCGATCGAGGCGGGCCGCCTGGGCGCGGCGCTCGAACCGTACCGGCTGTTCTGGATGGAGGACCCGACCCCGGCGGAGGACCAGTCCGCGTTCCGGATCCTGCGCCAGCACACCACCACCCCCGTGGCGGTGGGCGAGGTGTTCAACTCGATCTGGGACTGTCAGCAGCTGATCACCGAGCGGCTCATCGACTACGTCCGCGCCTCGGTGTCGCACACCGGCGGCATCACCCACCTGCGCCGCGTGTTCTCCCTCGCGGAGCTGTACGGGGTGCGCTCGGGCTCGCACGGCGCCGGGGACCTGTCGCCGGTCGCCATGGCCGCGGCGCTCCACCTCGACCTGGCCATCCCCAACTTCGGCATCCAGGAACACATGGGGCACACCGGTCCCCACGCGGAGGTCTTCCGCACCTCCTACTCCTTCTCCGACGGGTACATGCACCCCGGAGAAGCTCCGGGCCTGGGCGTGGAGTTCGACGAGGAGGCCGCGGCCCGCCACCCCTACGAAGCCAGGTACCTGCCGGTCAACCGGCGGCTCGACGGAACGGTGCACGACTGGTGAGCAAGCACGGACTGGACGTCGTCGTCCTCGGCGAGGTTCTGCTGGAGGTGGCCACCGACGCCCCCGTCGCGCACGGGGTTCCGGCCAGGCTCGGTGTCTCGGGCGACGCACTGAACGTCGCCGCGGCCGCGTCCCGGGCCGGGGCCAGGGTCGGTCTGGCCGCCGTCCTGACCGACGACGAACTCGGACGGGCCGTCGCCGACCGCGTCGCGGAACTGGACGTGTCCACCGACATGCTGCGCTTCCGCCCCGGGCAGCAGGGCGTGTACCTGGTGCACAGCGACCCCGAGGGCGAACGCGCCTTCTCCTACGCGCGCGCCGGGAGCGTGGGCTCGACCCTGTCCCCGGAGGACCTGGACGAGGAGGCGGTCGGTGCGGCGGGGGCGGTCGTGGCGGGCGGTATCGCCTGCGCGGTCTCCGACAGCGCGCGTCGGGCGGTCCTGGCCGCGGCGCGCCTGGCACGCAGGTTCGTGTTCGACCCCAACCACCGGCCGCGGCTGGCCTCGCGGGAGGAGGGCGCCGCGACCCTCGCGGAGCTGGCCCGGCACGCCCACCTGGTGACTCCCTCCCACCCCGGTGAGACCTCCGCCCTCCTGGACAGCGCCACCCCCGCGGAGGCGGCCCGACGCCTCCTGGAGGCGGGCGCCCGCAACGTCGCGGTGACCTGCGGGTCGCGCGGCGTCCACCTGGCCACGCCGGAGGAGGAGTCCTGGATCGACGCGGTCCCCGCTCCCCTGGTCCTGGACCAGACCGGCGCGGGGGACGTGTTCGTGGGTACCCTGACCGCGCGCCTGACCCTGGGCGACCCCCTCGCGGAGGCCGCGCGCCTGGCTGCCGCCGCGGCCAGCCTGAGCGTGGGCGGGCGCGGCGGAACCGGTTTCCTGCCGACCCTGGAACAGACCCGCGCGCACGCGCGGGGGAAGAAGGAGGCGACGCGATGACCCGGCTGGACCTGGCAGCGCTGCGGGCCGCGGGACGCGCCCCCGCCCTGGACCGCGCCGACCTGCGCACCGGGGTGGTCCACCTCGGGATCGGCGCGTTCTACCGCGCCCACGGCGCGGTCCTGACCGAGGAGGCCATGCTCGCCGCGGGCGAGACCGCCTGGGGCGTCAGCGCGGTGACCGGGCGCTCGGCCTGGGTGTGGGAGCAGCTGGCCCCGCAGGACGGCCTGTTCACGGTCACCGAACGCGGTGGGGGCGCCCGCCCGGTGCGGGTGGTCTCCTCCGTGCGCGAGACCCTGTCCGGCCCGGCCGACCCGTGGGCCGTGGTGGAGCGCATCGCCCACCCCGACACCCGGATCGTCACCCTCACGGTCACGGAGAAGGGGTACCTGGCGCACCCGGTCACGGGGCGCCTGGACACCGGCGACCCCCGGGTGCGCGCCGACCTGGACGGCGGCCCGCCGCTCACACCGGTGGGGCAGATCGCGCGCGGCCTCCAGCTGCGCCAGCTCCGGGACGCCGGTCCGGTGACCGTGCTGTCCTGCGACAACCTGCCCGACAACGGTGAGCTGACGGCCGCGCTGGTCGCCGATTTCGCCGACGCCCTGCCGGGCGCGGAGGGCGAGCGGCTGCGGTCCTGGGTCGAGGCGCACGCGGCCTTCCCGAACACGATGGTGGACCGGATCGTCCCGGCCACCACACCGGCGGACCTGGACGCGGTCGAGGCGGAGCTGGGCCTGCGCGACGAGGCGGCCGTGGTCGCCGAGCCCTTCCACCAGTGGGTGATCCAGGACCGCTTCGCCGGTCCGCGCCCGCGCTGGGAGGCCGCCGGGGCGACGATCACCGGCGACGTGCGGCCGTGGGAGGCGGCCAAGCTGCGCGTGCTCAACGCCAGTCACTCCCTGCTCGCCTATCTCGGCCTGTCCGTGGGCCACACGACGATCGCCGCGTGCGCCGCCGACGACGCCGTGTCCGCGGCGGCCCACCGTCTCGTCCATGAGGAGGTCCTGCCCTCGCTCACCCTGCCTGACGGGTTGGACGGCGAGGCCTACGCCGCATCGGTGCTGCGCCGGTTCGCCAACCCCGCGCTGGGCCACACCACCGCCAAGGTGGGGGCCGACGGTTCCCAGAAGCTCGGCCCCCGTGTCCTGCCCACGGTCCGGGACGTGCTGGCCGGGGGCGGTGAACCGCGGTGGAGCGCCTTGGTGGTGGCGGCGTGGATGCACCACGTCGCCACGGCCGGCCCCGGGGTGGAGGACCCGCTGGCCGACTCCCTGCGCGCGTTGCTGCCCGAGAGCGGCGGGGCTCGGGAGGTGGTCGCCGCGCTGCTGCGTTCGGAGGTCTTCCCCGGGGACCTGGCGTCCCATCCCGTGTTCACCGACCTGCTGGTCCACTGGTACGGGGTCGTGTCCGCCGGGGGCGGCGCGCTGGCGGCGGAGGTCGCACCGTGAGCGGAGGCGGCAGGAACGACGAAAGCAGCACGAGCCGCACGAGCAGCGGAAGCAGCACGAGCGGTGCGCGGAAGGGGAACAGCCGGAGCTGGGGGGACGACGGAGGCGACGGCATCGGGGCCGTGCTGGCGCTGTCGCCGGTTGTGCCCGTGGTGACGGTGGACTCCCCCGGACGCGCGGTCTCCCTGGCGGAGGCTCTGCTGGCGGGCGGAGTGGGCGTCGTGGAGGTCACCCTGCGCACGCCCGGCGCCCTGGACGCGGTCCGGGCGGTCGCGAGGGACGTTCCGGACATGGTGGTGGGCGCGGGAACCGTGCTCACCCCCCGCCAGGCCGACGAGGCCGCGGAGGCCGGGGCGCGTTTCCTGGTCACGCCCGGCACCACGAACCGGATGCTGCGCCATCTGGTCGCGAGTGGGATCCCCGCCCTGCCGGGGGTCGCCACCGTCAGCGAGGTGCTGGCCGCCCGCGAGGCGGGGATGCTCGCGCAGAAGCTCTTCCCCGCGTCGGTTCCGGGAATCCCGTTCCTGCGTTCGGTGGCGGGCCCGGTCCCCGACGTGGTGTTCTGTCCCACGGGCGGGATCACGGCCGCCACGGCCGCCGGCTACCTGGCTCTGGACAACGTGGCGTGTGTCGGCGGGAGCTGGCTGACCCCCGGGGACGCGGTCCGGGCGGGGGACTGGGCGGGACGCCTCCGTATGCGCCCCCAGGGCTTGAACACCGACAGGGCCATGGCCGCGGCGACCGCGGTGGTGGAGACCAGGGGCGGGAACAGCAGTGCGGAGCCGATCGCGAAGGACGTTCCCCCGGCGAGGGCGGTGCGGGCCTGGGCCGCCAGCGCGGTGACCTCGGGTGAGAGCAGCAGGACCACGAGGGTGAGCAGCACGGCGTTGGCCACCAGCTTGAGCAGGACCCACCAGTAACGGAGCAGCCCGTACCTGGTCCCCCATCCGAGGACGATCCCCGACAGCAGGGTGAGGGCGCCGACCGCGACCAGCGGCCACGTCGCGAAGGCCGCGAGGGCGACCGCGACGGAGGCGTCGTCGCCGCCGAGCAGCGCGGTGACCACGAGGACGCCCAGGACGAGGTCGAGCCCGAGCCAGCTTCCGGCCGCGGCGATGTGGGTCAGCAGGACGGCCTTGCGGGTGCGGGCCCCCAGACGCCGTCGGGGGGTTGTCATGGTGTCCATGCGGCCAGTATCCGAGCGGGGCCCGGAGACGGCGTACAGCCGAGGACGTATTTCGGTGTACGCAGACGCGCGGCCCGTGAGAAGGGTCGCAACGGGCGCGGACGCTTTGACCGCCACGGAGGCAACAGTGTTTACTCGACAGGGGTGAACGCCTGTTCACCCCGTACGTCACCTGGAGTACCCATGCCGTCCGCCCCGCGCCTGCCCTCTTGGGCGACCACGGGAGTCCTCACCCTCTGCGGCCTGATCGTCTCGTTGCAGCAGACCCTCGTCATCCCCCTGCTCCCGGACCTGCCGAGGATCCTCGACGTGTCCGCCGACGACGCGTCCTGGCTGGTCACCGCCACGCTGCTCACCGGCGCCGTGGCCACGCCGATCGTCTCCCGCATGGCCGACATGTACGGCAAGCGCAGGATGCTGCTCGTCTCCCTCGCGGTCATGACGGCGGGCTCGCTCATCGCGGCCCTGGGCGGCAGCTTCGTACCGATGCTGATCGGGCGCGCCATGCAGGGGTTCGGCGCCTCCCTGATCCCGGTGGGCATGAGCATCATGCGCGACGAACTGCCCCGGGAGAAGCTCTCGGGGGGTATCGCCCTGATGAGCGCCACCCTCGGCATCGGCGCCGCCCTGGGGCTGCCGCTGTCCGGCGTGCTCTACAGCGCGTTCGGCTGGACCTCCCTGTTCTGGTCGGCCGCGGCCGTCGGCGCCGTGCTCCTCGTGCTCATCCGCCTGCTGGTCGAGGAGTCCCCCCAGCGCTTCCCCGGCCGCTTCGACATCACGGGGGCGCTCGTGCTCTCGGTCGTCCTCGTGGGCTTCCTGCTCGCGCTGTCCAAGGGCTCTTCGTGGGGTTGGACCAGCGGTCAGACCCTGGGACTGACCGCGTTCTCCGCCGTCGCCCTCGTGGTGTGGATACCCCTCCAGCTGCGCACGCGCGAGCCCATGGTGAACCTGCGCACGGCCTTTCGCCGTCCGGTCCTGCTCACCAACGTGTCCTCGTACTTCGTCGGGTTCGCGATGTTCCTCAACAGCCTGGTCACCACGCAGGAGCTCCAGGTGCCCGTGGAGACCGGATACGGGCTGGCCCTGCCCGTGGCCGTCGCCGGACTGGCGATGGTGCCGGGCGGTCTGATGATGCTGGTGTTCTCGCCCGTCGCCAGCCGCATGCTCAACCGATGGGGCGGGAAACCGACCCTGGTGACCGGCGGGGCGATCATGGGCCTGACCTACCTGTGGCGGGTGTTCAACGCCGACACCGTGCTGGAGGTGATGCTGGGAACGATGTTGGTCAGCATCGGCACCGCCATCGCCTTCGCCGCCATGCCCTCCCTGGTCATGGCCTCCGCACCCCGGAGCGAGACCGCGTCGGCGAACGGGCTCAACACCCTGGTCCGGTCGCTGGGCACCTCCAGCGGCAGCGCCGTGGTCGCGCTGGTCTTCGCCTCGCTGACCGTGGACGTGGGCGGCACGGTGTTCCCCTCCGCCCAGGCCATGGACCTGTCCCACTGGCTCGGTGTGGCGTCGTGCCTGGTCAGTGTGCTGGTGGGCGCCTTCGTTCCGGGCCGTGCCCCCGCCGGTCCGGACACGTCCGGGACCGGGTCCCGTACGCTGCCCACCGGAGCGGGCGAGGGGCCCGCACACGACCGGCGGGAGGTGGAAGCGTGACCGGGACCGACAGCCGCGGCACCATCGTCGCCGCGGCGCGGCGGCTCTTCTTCGAGCACGGCTACAAGGGGGTGACCGTCCGCGACATCGCCGCCGCCGCGGGGGTCTCCCCCGCCCTGGTGATCAAGCACTACGGCAGCAAGGCCGAACTCTTCAACGAGGTGGGGCCGCACGAGATCCCCCTGGCGGAGCTGGACCTGCCCCGCTCCGCCATCGGCCGCGCCCTGGTGCGCAAGGTCCTCACCCGCCGCGAGCACGGCTCACCGGAGGGCTGGCTGGCCACCACCGCCCACGTGCGCGAGTCCCCCGCGCCCGAACGCTCCCGTGAGGAGGTGCGCACGAGACTCCTGGACAGCGTCGGCGCCCTGCTCGGGGACACCACCCCCGAACGCCGCTACGCCAGCGCCGTCTCCTGCCAGATGCTCGGCCTCGCCGAGGGCGTCCGCGTCCTGGGCATGTTCCCGGAGGAGGAGACCTCCCGGGAGGAGCTGCTGGACCTGTACGCCCCTCTGATCCAGCAGCAGGTCGACGCCTGCGCGCGGGCCTGCGCCGCCCAGCCGAGCGAGCCGTGACCTCTCCGGGGCCGCCGTCTGGTAAGCCGGACAGGGTGAACAGCGCAAGAGGGTTCGAAGGACAGGGCGAGAGCGAGTCACCGGACCGGGGGTCCGCTTCGCGGGAGAGGGTCATCCAGTGGCTCTGGCCGCTGGCGGCCGTGGTGGTCGTGGTCGTGGGCATGGTCCTCGGCTACGCGTTCTTCAGCTGAGCCCGTGGAGCCCTCCGGGTTCGGGCGGCCTCAGGCGCCGCCCGGGGAGGTGCCCGGCAGACGGGTGGCCACCCACTGGTCGTCGGAGTCGCGGCGCATCTCCAGGGGGCCGTGGTCCTCGCCGGGGTAGACCAGGGCGACCGTGGCGATGGGGACCTCCCCCTCCAGGTCGGTGTTCATGGTGACCTCGCCGACCTCCATGCCCTCACCGCCCCGGAGCGACTCGGCGTAGAGGGGGAAGGCCGCAGGGCAGTCCTCGGCCCCGTGCTCGTCGGCCACCACCGTGCGCGCGGCCTCGTCCATCAGCGCGCAGCCCGCCTCGCCGTCGGCGACCATGAGGGAGGCGAGGAAGCCCTCCGCCGCGCGCCGAACGTGGGTCTCGGCGTCCGGGTCCACCGCGGCGGCGCTCTCCTCGGCCCGACCCGCGGTCTCCTCCGGAGCCTCCTCGCCGGAGCAGGCCGTGGCGGCCAGGAGCAGGGCCAGCAGCGGGGCGGACAGCGGAGGTCGTCTCATGGCGGGCGCCTTTCGAGGGGGGCGGGGCGTCGTCCGCACCATTGTTACCGTATCGGCCCGCTCCGTGACCAGCGGTGTCCGCGCGGCCGGGTGCCATGGCGGGTTCGGGGTCGTCGACGGGGCCGGGCTCCCGACCATCACCGAAAGCCCGGCTTGCGGGGGTTCGGGGGTTGTCGGTTGGGCCGGGCTCTGGTGATATGGGGACGCGGTCCCCTCCCGACGGAACCGCTCCGGACTTTCTGGCGCACAGAGCACGCGCGGGCGTGCCACGGGCGGCTCCGCCGTGCGTCCGCGCCGGAGGTGACATGACCTACTCCCTGCGGGAGAGCCGTCCGACGGACCCGTTCGCCCGTATCCCCCCGGAGCTGGGCGCCCGGCTGCGCCCTCTGGTGCCGTCGCTGGCGGAGGAGGCCCTGGAGGGCATCCGGCGCCGGGCGGAGCTCCACACCTCGCCTCTGGAGCCCTCCGACGCCGAGGAGCTTCGGCGGACGGTGGAATCCGGACTGCGCGCCTTCCTGGACCGAGTGGAGGGCGGCGGCCGCTCCCCCGGGCACGTGGACGCGCTGGCCGCCGAGTTCCGGGCCTTCGGTGCGGGCGAGGCCCGGCACGGGCGCACCCTGGAGTGCCTGCACACGGGGATGCGTACGGCGGCGGCCGTGGCGTGGCGGCGGCTGGCCGACGCGGACGCGCTCACCCGCGACCACATGGCGGTGCTGGGAGAGGCGATCTTCGCGTTCCAGGAGGAGGTCTCGACCGCCGCGGCCGAGGGCCACGCGCGGGTGCGCGGCGCAGGGGTGGACGCGCTGCGCAGGCGCCGGGCCCGGCTGCTGGAGGTGCTGCTGGCCGGGACGGGCACGCGGCAGGAGGCCGGAGCGGTGCCCGCGCTGGCTCGGGCCGCCCGCTGGCGGCTGCCCGAGCGGGTGGCGGTGGCGTTGCTGTACCGGGGCACGGACGGCGCGACGGGGACCCAGGCGGCGGTGGCCCCGGCGGCCCCGGGCGGCCTGCCGGCGGGTGTGCTGTCAGCCGCGGCGGGGGCGTTCTCGCATCTCACCGCGCTGCCGGCGGACGTGCTCGTGGGTCTGGACCGCGTGGAACCGTGCGCGGTGGTACCCGACCCCGAGGGGCCGGGACGGCTGCGGTCGCTGGAGCGCTCGCTGCGCGGGGCCTGCGCGGTGCTGGGGCCGAGTGTGCCCCCGGACCGGGCGCCGGTGTCGCTGGCCCGGGCCCAGGACCTGGCGGAACTCGTCCGGACGGGAGTGGTCCCGGGCGGGGGCGTGGTGCGGTGGGACGACCACCTGCCGGCGCTGCTGCTGTCGCGCGACCGCGAGCTGGTCGCGGAGATGGCACGGTCCCGGCTCGCTCCGCTGGCGCCGCTGCGTCCGCCCCAGCGGGAGCGGATGGCCGACACCCTGCTGGCCTGGTTGGAGTCGGGGCTCAACGCCAACGAGGCCGCGGAGCGGCTGTGCATCCACCCGCAGACCGTGCGCTACCGGCTGCGCCGGCTGGAGGAGCTGTTCGGCGACCGGCTGCGCGAGCCCGGTGAGCGTTTCGAACTGGAACTGGTCCTGCGGGCCCGCCGCCTGCTCGGTCCCGTGGAGGAGGGCCCGGTGCGGCCGGACGGCGGGTGACGGGCGCGCGGGGCGCCCACCACCGCTTCCGGGGTGCGCGGACGATGGTCGATCAGCTACCGGCACCGGTACGGGGCGTCGAATGACCGGGCGTCCGCCGTGGACGGTTGGACGGGAGCCGCAGTGGGTCACGAGCGCTTCCGCTCACGGGCTCACTGCCAGGCGGCTGTCTCCGGATCGATCCCGTGGGCGCGGGCGCACTCGTCGATGCTCTGCCGGAACCAGGAGGCCAGCCCGAACCGGATTCCGTCGTAGTGGGAGGAGAAACCGGGATCGGACTCGAACATTCTTCCCAGACACACCTGCATCTGCCGAGTGAGCGGGAAGAGGTCGGAGAACACTTCGCGGTGGCGCTCGACGAGCGCGTCCGCTTCCGGGCTGCCCGGGACGACACCCCGGTCGAGGGCGTCGCCCAGATCGCTGTGCAACGTGGACATCGCCGAGGAGAGCGACCGCCACTGCTCCCGCGTGCGGGAGGCGGACCGCTCGGCGAACTGCGCCCACTGCTCGGAATCCCCCCACACGGTGCGGGCCCTCCGGGTCCGGTGAGCGTCCCAGTCCGCTCCGAAGATCTCCGTCTGCGCTTCGTCGTCGAGAAGGATCCCCCGCTCGTGAGCCTCGATCATCCGTTCCAGGCGCTCGTCGAGCCGCCGCAGCTCCTGGATGCGCTCGGCGAGCCGGGCGCGCTGCCCACGCAGGGTGGCGCCGATCTCCGCTGTCCGGTCGTCGAGGACCTCACGCACCGCGCCCAGCCCGAGACCGGCCTCCCGGTATGCGACGATCCGACGCAGCCGTTGCAGGTCCGCGTCGGTGTACTGGCGATAGCCGGCGCTGGTGCGCGCGGACGGCGACGCCAAGCCGATCTCGTCCCAGTGGTGAAGCGTGCGGACGGTCACCCCTACCAGCCCAGCGGCCGCGCCCACCGTGACACCGCCACGGATGTCACGCTCGCGTTCGACCATGGACACCATTGTGCCCCTCCTCCACCGGCCCCGGGGCGACGATTCCGACCGAGGCGAGATCACGCGCCTCCTGGCTGTCAGGGTCGAACTCCTGTGCCGCGGTGAACACGACCCGCACGCCCTCAGGGGTGGTCACCTCGACGTCGCGGGTACGCCACGGCGTGTCCCGCGGCCCGGTCACGCTGCCCGGCACGAGATCCGAACACGCCTCCACGAGCGGATCGACCTCGCTCAGCACGCACAGGAAACTCACGCTCATCGCCGGCGCTTCGGGCGGCTCGGCGCCGGCCGCCGCGGGGACGAGCAGGACGTCCTGGAACGCCCACCGGCGCAGGTGGACCACCTGCCCCGGGACGCTGAACAGTTCGACGAAGCCGAACCCCCGCACCCAGAAATCCGTCGACGCCGCCAGGTCCGACGTCGGAACCGTCACGAACACCGGCATCGCGTAGATACCGCGGAACACCTCCGGCGCGACCGCCTCCGGTCCACGCTCGGACACGGGGCCCATCTCGAACGCGTTGAAGAAACCATTCATGCGGTCCACCGTCCCGCCTCACGCGGCGTGAGGGTCAAGCCCGATCCGTGCGCCCGACGGCGTCAGGCGGTGTCACCGTCGTCGGCCGAGCCGCTGACGTCCGCGGCGCCGACCTCGACCGGACACGGCGGGCGACGGGCGCGCGGAGCGCCCGCCACCCGCTTCCGGGGGCGGCCGGGCGGTTGTCCACAGGCGAAAGGCGGGCCTTCCTCGGCGGATCCGCCGAGGACTAGCGTGGTGAACGGGGGGCTCCCAGGGCCTTCCTGCTTCGTGCTGCCCGCGCTCGCGCCCCCGGCCCCGCCCCTTCAGCCCCGGCCCCTCAGCCCCGCGGAGCCAGCGCCCGCACCACCGCGGCCGGGTCCGCGTTCGGCGGACCGATCGGCGCGATCACCGGGGTGGTCACCCCGTTGTCGGCGTAGGCCCGGATCCGCTCACGGCAGTACTCGGCGGGGCCGTGCACGATGAGCTCGTCCACCACCGAGTCCGGGATCGCGGCCAGCGCGCCCCTGCGGTCCCCCTCGTCCCACGCCTTCCACATCGGGGTGAGCTCCTCCCGGCCCAACCACTCGTGGAACGCCCGGTAGACGGGAACGTTGAGGTAGGCCGAGATGGCCCACCGCCCGATCCCGCGGGCGGTGTCCGGGTCGGCGCCGGGGACGGCGAAGATCCGCGCGACCACCTCCTTGTCCTCGCCGTACTGGCGCACGTGGGGCACCACCGCGCGCACGTCCTCCGACGAGAGCCAGTTGATGACGGCGCCGTCGCCCTCGCGTCCGGCGAGCCGGAGCATGCCCGGCCGCAGCGCCGCCACCAGCAGCGGAGGCGCCTGCTCGGGGACCGCGCCGAGCGTGAAGCCGTTGACGCTGAAGGTGTCGTAGTCCTCCTTGACCTTCGCGCCCGTGAGCGCCGCGCGCAGGAAGCGCACGGTGTCGCGCACCTTCTTGTACGGCTCCTCGAAGGGGATGGAGTTCCACCGCTCCACGATCACGTTGGAGGACGTGCCGACGCCCAGCGCGAAGCGGCCCGGAGCGGCGGCGGCCAGGGCGGCGGCGCTCATCGCCAGGGTGGCCGGACCGCGCGTGTAGGCGGGCACGATCGCGGTGCCCAGGCGCAGCCGGGGCGCCCACACGCTGGCCAGGGCGAGGGGGGTGAAGGCGTCGGTGCCGTTGGCCTCGGCCGACCAGACGTCGGTGTAGCCCAGGTCCGGCAGCTGCTCGACGAGGGTCCGCTGCTCGGCGAGCGGAACCCCCTCAAGCGGGATGGTGATGCCCCAGCGAGTGGTCATGGCGACTCCCTGTCGGTGTGGAACCGAATCCGGTTCTTGTGCCGTGCTGGCAGCACCGTACCGCCCGGTCGGTCTGTTGTCTCGGGGCGCCTCCCTCCTTCGCGCCGTCGGCACCGGCGCGCCGCCCTCCTCCGGTTCGGCGCACTGCCGCCGCCCTCCGACACGGCCCGCCGCCCCGGGACGCGCGTGCCCGCTGGGGCGTATGTTCGTAGGGCCCGGACCGGAGTCCCGCCGACGGCGGGCGCCTCCGGCCGGGCCGCACGAGCGCATCCCAGACGAACGAAGGAGGCCCCTTCGTGGCCACGCCACCCTCCCCCTACGACTTCCTGCCCCAGGTCGCGTCGTTCACCGTCACCAGCAACGACGTCACCGACGGACAGCCCCTGCCCCAGGCCCAGGTCAGCGGGATCATGGGCGCCGGAGGCGGGGACGTCTCACCGCACCTGTCCTGGAACGGTTTCCCCGAGGGGACGCGCAGTTTCGCCGTCACCTGCTTCGATCCGGACGCACCCACCGCCAGCGGCTTCTGGCACTGGTCGGTGGCCAACATCCCGGCCGACGTCACCGAGTTGGCGACGGGCGCCGGGGACGGCTCCGGCCTCCCCGAAACGGCCGTGACCCTGCGCAACGACGCGGGCGGACACCGCTACGTCGGCGCGGCCCCGCCCGCCGGGCACGGCCCGCACCGGTACTTCTTCGTGGTGCACGCGGTGGACGTGCCCCGCCTGGAGGTGGACGGGTCGGCGAGTCCGGCCTTCCTCGGCTTCAACCTGTTCTCGCACGCGCTGGGCCGGGCGATGATCACCCCCGTCTACGAGGTGAGGTAGCCCGCGGAGGCGGCGCGACACCCGGGTCGGGAACAGGACCCGGGGTCACGGGACACGTCGGGGGCGGGCCGCGTGCGGCCGCGCCGCGCCGCCCGCCCCCGGCCCTCTCCTCCCGGGGGCCGAGGGATACACGCGCAGCGGGCCCTTCCGGTTGTCCTGGCAACCGGATTCGGCCATTTCCGGGCCATCGGGCACCCCGCGGTCTAGGCTCGGTAACCATCCCCCAGTCCGCCGTCCACGTCGGAAAGGGTTCGACCGGTGCCACAGCAGCCTGCGAGCAAACCAACCGTCGTGGTCACGACAGCGGGATCGGCTCCCACACCCGGAACCATCCTCCACCTGAGGGAACAGGGTTTCCGCGTGGTGGCGACCGATGTGGACCCCGCCGCGCCGGGCCTGTACCTGGCCGACCGCGGGTACCTGGTGCCACCGGGTGACAGCGAGGCCTTCCTGCCCAGGATGCGGACGCTGTGCGCGGACGAGGGGGCCGTCGCGGTCATCCCCCTGGTCGACGAGGAACTGGTCCGGGTGGGCGAACTCGCCAAGGACGGCGTGGAGGTGCTGCTCCCGCGGCTGGACTTCGTCACCACCTGCCTGGACAAGTACGTGCTGATGCGGGAGCTGGAGGACGCCGGGATCGGCGTGCCGCGCACCTGGCTGGCCTCGGAGTGGCCGAGCGGCGCCGCGGACTCCGCGCCCGGCGGCCTCATCGTCAAACCGCGCTGCGGACGCGGGAGCCGCGGGGTGGTGGTCATCGACTCGGTCCGCGACATGGCGCGGGTGGTGTCCGAGGGCGGCTACGCGGCGGACGAGCTGATCGTGCAGGAGCTGGTCGGCGGCCCCGAGTACACGGTGTCCGTGGTGGTGTGGCGGGACGGCGGGGTCCAGGCCGTGGTGCCCAAGGAGGTCGTCCTCAAGCAGGGCGTGACCAGGTACGCGGTGACCCGGCGCCACCGCGAGGTGGCCCGTGCCTGCCGGGCGGTCCAGGCCGCGCTGCGCGCCGACGGCCCCTTCAACGTGCAGCTGTGCCTGGACGCGGACGGCAGGCCGAGGATCTTCGAGATCAACCCGCGTTTCTCCTCCACCGCCTCGCTCACCGCGGCGGCCGGGGTCGACGAGATCACCGGGCTGCTGCGGCAGGCCGTCGCGGACGGGCCCCGCCTGGAGGACGACTGGCGCGAGGGGGTGGCGATGGTGCGGCGGTGGACGGACGAGTTCGTCAGCGAGGCGGAGTTCACCTCCCACGGCATCTCCCCCGCCCCCGCGGGCGCCCCGGAGCTGCCCCGGCAGCTGTCCCCCGGCGGCACGGGCCCGATTCCCGTCGTTCCGGTGCGTGTCCGGTGACGGCCCCCGTAACCGGGGCCGGTGGCGGCGGGGTCCGCCGTGACGGGGACACCCCCGGGGCCGCCGGGACCGTGACCGCCGGTGGTGCGGGTAAGGACGGTGCGCCCGGGAAGCCCGGTACGAACGGTGCTGTCGGCACTGCCCGTACAGACGGTGCGACTGGTGCTGCTGAGGCTCCCGGTGGTGCCGATGCGCACCCGCTGGCCGAGGCGATGGCGGCGGCGGTCGTGGAGGTCGGCGGCCTGCTGCGCGGATGGCGCTCCGACGCGGACGCGCGCAGCGGGGTGTGGGAGGGCAGCCAGTTCAAGGCCCGGGCCGACGCCATGGCGCACCGGGCCCTGTCCGAGCGGCTCACCGCGATCGACGGACGGATCCCGGTGGTCAGTGAGGAGGACCCCGAGTCGCTGCGCGGGGAGCGGCCGCCCCGGTACTGGCTGATCGACCCCGTCGACGGGACCGCCAGCTACGTCCACGGGTTCCCCGGGTACGTCACGCAGGTCGCGCTGGTGAGCGGGGGACGGCCGGAGGCGGCCGCCGTGTTCGCCCCCGAGACCGCGACCCTCTACACGGCCGCGCGCGGTCGGGGCGCGCGCCGGGACGGACGCCCCCTGCCTCCCCCCCGTCCCGCCCCGTCGGGACGGGGCGTGCTCACCGACAACACCCCGCGGCCGGAGGGGATCGCCCGCCGGGTCCGCGACCGCTTCGGCTACGGCGGGTACCTGGAGAGCGGCAGCATCTCGCTGAAGCTGTGCCTGGTCGCCGAGGGGTCCGCGCACCTGTTCGTCAAGGACGTGCCGGTCCGCGACTGGGACGTGGCTGCGCCCGCCCTGGTCCTGGAGGAGGTGGGCGGCCTGGTCACGCGGCTGGACGGCAGCCCGTTCGACTACCGGGGGCCCTACGAGCACACCGGGCTGGTGGGCGCCGCCGACCCCGCCGCGTGCCGGGCCGTCTCCGACTGGCTGGGCTCCTGAGAACGCGCCCCGGGAGCCGCCCCGGAGCCGTGGACCGGGGGCGGCGACTCACTTTCCGTGTATCCCTTTTCCACACCGGGTGCGGCGCGTATCGTGTGGTCACCAACTCGCGTCTTGGGGGTGGGAAGTGGAGGACGAGCGCCTGCCGCTGCACCGGATGCGCGCCTCGGACGCCGAACGCGACCTCACGGTGGACCGCCTCACCACCGCGTTCGTCGAGGGCCGCCTGGACCACGAGGAGTACGACCGCCGGGTCGGTCTGGCGCTGGGCGCGGTGCTGCTCGGCGACCTGCGCCCACTGACCGCGGACCTGCCGGTGTCCCCGTCCACGGGGCACGGGATCCCGTCCGCACGGCCCGGCGCCGATCCCCGGCCCGTGCCCCCGTCCGAGGCGGCCCGCACCGATCCGGGGTCCCAGCGCGGCCCCCGGGACGACCACGAGCCCCCCGACGCGGGCGATCTGTCGCTCCTGGGCGCACCCTGGCGCGAGTGGGGCGACGAGTGGCGCTGGTGGACGGGTGTGGCGGTGATCCTGACGAGCGTGTGGGGCGTGGTCAGCCTGATGGGCGGCGAATTCGTGCCCTACTGGCCGCTGGTGCCGCTGGGCATCTGGGCCGCGGTCCTGCTCGCCTCCGCCATCTGGCCCAGCGAGGGGGAGCCGCCCTGACCCGGCGCGGTCCCCGCCCCCCGTGGCCGGCCGGCGCTTCGCGCGCGGCCGGGCCCGCGGCGGGAGGGGTCAGCCCGCGGCGTGGAGCCAGCGCACCGGGGCACCGTCGCCCGCGTAGCGGAAGGGTTCCAGCTCCTCGTCCCAGGCGCGGCCGGTGAGGCGTTCGATCTCGGCGGCCAGTTCGGTGCCGTCGGCCGCGGCCCGCTCCACGGCCAGGCGCAGTCGGCCCTCGGGCACGAGGACCTCCCCCGCCGCGCTGGTGAGGGCGGTGAACATACCGAGGGACGGCGTGTAGCTGTAGCGCACGCCGTCGCAGCCGGGCGACCCCTCCTCGGTCACCTCGAACCGCAGGCGCTGCCACGTGTTCAGCGCCGAGGCCACCGAGCCCGCGGTACCCGGCTTCCCCTGCCAGTTGAGCTCGGCGCGGTGGTTGCCGGGTGCCGCCGGCTGGGCGACCCAGTCGAGTTTCACGGGTACTCCAACGACGCCCGCGACCGCCCACTCGACATGTGGGCACAGCGCCGCTGGCGCGGAGTGGACGTACAAGACGCCACGTGCGGACACCGAACCTCCTGATACGAACGAGTGCGCTTCCCCGACGCCCTCGTACCACGAGAAGGTTGCATACCCGCCTGAATGCTTTTGCCCCATTGTGCCCCAAGGGCACCTTGAGAACCAGCGCTCACTTTGCTTTTTCCAGCGTTCCCCCCACCTCCTGGAGCCCCAGAAGCTAGCGTGAGCCCCGGCGAGCGGGAGTCTGATCATAGTGGGGGCGGGTGTGCCAGACCAGTCGCACGAGGACATCCATGACAGCCAGGCACCTCCTCAAACCGTACTTACGACCTTTTCTGGGGAGGAAGCACCCCCGCCTTTGCCGGTTCCGGCCACAACCGGCGGTGATACGGCCGGGCCCGATCCGGCCCGGGACCACGGCGGAGCCGACACGGCCTCTCCCAGCGACGCCGAGCTCGTACGGGGCGCCTGCCGGGGCGAGCACAGGGCGTGGGAGGCCATCGTGGACCGGCACCTGCCGGTCGTGAACGCGATCGCGCGCTCCTACCGCCTGTCCACCCCGGACCGGGAGGACGCGGTGCAGACCGTGTGGCTCACCCTCAACCAGCAGCTGCCCCGCCTGCACTCCCCCGAGCGGCTCCGCGGCTGGCTTCGCAGGGTCGCCCACGACGCCTGCGGCCGGCAGCGCCGCCACAGTGCCCGGAACCGGCCGGTCGATCCCCAGAGCCTCACCCGGGTGCCCCCCGCGGAGGCCCCGGGCCCCGAGACGCAGTACCTGCGCAAGGAGGAGCGCGAGGAGCTGCACCGCGCGATCCGGCGGCTCACCGACCCCGGAGAGCGGCGGGCCGCCCTGCGCTACCTCGACGGGGCCGCGGGGCTGTCCGTGCCCTCCGCCCCCTGCGGCCCTGAGGCCGCCGACGGCCGGGTCCACCCCCGGACCGCCGCGAACCAGCGCCGCCGCATGCTCCGCAGACTCCGCCGCATCCTGGAGGAACCGACTTGAGCAACCACGACGACCCGACCCGGGCCCTGGCGGGGCGCGCCGCCGCCCTGGCCGCCTTCGACCGCGGCGACGACGGCGCCGTCGTGGCGGCCCTGACCGGGGAGAGGGCCCCGACGGGCGAGGTGCTGCGCTCGGCGGACGAGGGCGCGGACGGCGTGCTGGTCACCGCCCTGCGTTTCGAGCACGGGGACCTCACCGTGGACCTGCGGGTCCACGCTCACGGTCCGCTGCGCTCGCTGTCGGGGCTGGCCACGGGGGAGTACGACCACGCGGTCCTGCGTGTGCGCCGCCCCGGCTCCGGGGAGGACCTGCGGATCGGCGAGGACGGCGGATTCGCACTGTCCGGCCTGGCCCGCGGCCCGGTCAGCCTGGCGCTGCTCAGGTCGGGGCGTCCGCCGGTGGTGACCGGCTGGTTCACCGTCTGACCACGCGGGCTGTCCGGGCACCAGTAATCCCATGCGTCACAGAAAAGGGGAAGGCCGAACCCGGATTGCAGACAGACGCGAACCGGCTCCTGATGATGGCCCTTCGACCGGCTTCGTCCGGGTTCGCGTCAGCCGAGTTGTCCGCAGGCGGGCGCAGCCCCTCCCGTGCGCCCTCCTGCGCTGCTATCACTGGGTGCGGCCCGCCCCCTCGGTGAAAGGCGTCGGACGTGTCCCTGCGCGCCCAGCCCTCCCCCCTCTCCCGCGAGTCCCCCCTCGCCGCCGCCTGCCCCGACCGCCACGCGCTGCGGTCCGGCAGATCCCTGCTCGCCCGCGTGAGCCACGGGGTGCGGCTGGCGCAGGGCGGCATGTTCGAGCAGACCGCGGCGCTGCTGGACGAGGCCCACCGGCGCCTGCGCGGCCACCCGGTGGCCGAGTCCGCGACGGTGATGCCCGGAGTCCTGCTCAACCTGGGTCTGGCGCAGACGCTGTGCGGCCGCTTCCCGCAGGCCGAGGAGCACCTGCGTGAGGCCCGCTCCCTGGCCGAGGAGCGCCGGCTGCCCCTGATGGACCTGGTCATCCGCCAGAACCTGGGCTGCCTCAGCCTCTACCGGGGCGACGCCTCCACGGCCATCGCCACCTTCCACGGCCTGACCGACCGGCTGCCCTCCGACCGCAGGGAGGCGCTGCACGTGGACCTGGCCGAGGCGCTGCTGGCCGAGGGTCTGGTGGAGGAGGCGGCGACGGCGCTCGCGGACGGCCCCTGGGCCGGGGGCTCGTCGGCGAACACCCTGCTGGTGGAGGCCAAACTGCGGCTGCTGCGGGGCGACCACCGCCACACGGTCGAGCTCACCCGCCGGGTACGGCACTCCTTCGGCACGGGCTCGCTGTGGTACCGGCTGGCCACCCGCCTGGAGAGGATGGCGCTGCGCGAGGGCCGGACCGCCTCCCCCGTGGCCCGGGCCAGGAACGCCCTGGCCGTCCGCACGCCCCTGGCCGCGCCGCGGCCGTCGGAAACCGGAGCCGCCCAGCTGGCCCTGGACACCCTGGACGCGCACACCGTCCTCGCGCCGGGCCCCTGGCTGGCGGACGCGGTGAGCGACCCCCACGTCGTCCGCGCGGGCCTGGAGAGCGCCCTGCGTGCCGGGGAGGCGGCCACCGCCCTGGAGTGGGCGGAGCTGGCCCGGACCTGGGCCGCGCCCCACGTCCCCGGTCCCCGCGTGCGCACACCGGCGACGGCCTCGCTGGCCGACCGATACCGTGCGGCCCTGGTCCGCGGCCGCGACCCGCACGCCCTGGCCCGGCGTCTGGAGTCGGCCCGCTGGCAGGCGCACCACGGGGCCCCGGGGCCGCGCCGCGTCCCCGCGCCGGCGCCCGTGGCCGATGCACTGCTGGAGCGGCTGGGCGACCGGGCCTTCGTGCGGTACACACGGGCGGGCGGGGACGCCGTCGCGCTCGTGGCCACGGCCGGACGGGTCCACGCCCGCGTCCTGGGGCCGCTCCCGCACGTGGCCCGGGCCCTGGCCCGGTTCGTCCACCCGGTGGCGCTCCCCCCGCACCCGGGTGAGGCGCGGGAGGCGGCCGACGGTGCCGCCCGCGTCCTCCTCGAACCGCTGTTGTCACTGGTCGGCGACCGCCCGCTGATCGTGGCCGGTGACGCCTACCTCGGCGATCCCCCCTGGGGCATGCTCCCCGCGTTGCGGGGCCGTCCGCTGAACCTGGTGCCCGGCGCCGGGTTCTGGCTGGACCGGACCCGCTCCGATGCCCCCGTGCCCCGCCCGCCGGAGCGGGTGCTGCTGGTGGCGGCACCCGAACCGGACGGGGCGGCACGCGAGGTGGCCGCGCTGGCCGACGTGTACCCGGGGGCGCGCGTGCTCTGCGCCGACCGGGCCCTGCGCTCCGACGTCCTGGCCGCCCTCGACCGGGCCGACCTGGTCCACCTGGCGGGACACGGGCGCGTCCCCGGCCGCTCGCCCATGCTCGCCTCGGTCGGCCTGGGCGACGGACCGCTGCTCGCCTGCGACCTGGCCGGGCTGCCCCGGGCCCCGGACACGGTGGTGCTGTCGACCTGCTGGAGCGGCCGGGGCTTCGCGGACCGCGCCGGGGCGCCGCTCGGGTTCACCGGTGCGCTGCTCGCGGCCGGGGTCCGCACGGTGGTGGCCAGCCCCGTCCCGGTCAGGGACGCGGGGACCGTCGAGGCCATGCGCCTCTTCCACCGCGCGCTCGTCGCGGGCGTCCCCGCGCCCGAGGCGGTGGCTGTCCACCTCGGGCGTACGGGGTTCTGCTGCTTCGGTGCCTGAGGCCACTACCAGCCGCGCTCGCGCCAGTCCCCCAGGTACGGGCGCTCGGCGCCCAGGGTGGTGTCGCGTCCGTGCCCGGGATAGACCCAGGTGTCGTCGGCCAGCACCCCGAACAGGCGCTCCTCCACGTCCGCGAACAGGACGCGGAAGTCGTCGTCGGACCAGGTGCGGCCGACGCCTCCGGGGAAGAGGGAGTCACCCGTGAACAGGTGGGTGTGGCCCTCGGGGTCGTCGTAGCGCAGGGCGATCGATCCGGGCGTGTGCCCGCGCAGGTGGATGACGGTGAGGTGGCACTCCCCGACCGGGACGCGCGACCCGTGCACGACGGGCTCGTC
Organism: Nocardiopsis alborubida; assembly: GCF_012396365.1. GTDB lineage: Bacteria > Actinomycetota > Actinomycetes > Streptosporangiales > Streptosporangiaceae > Nocardiopsis > Nocardiopsis alborubida. The sequence goes on from NZ_JAAXPG010000008.1 coordinate 104,441, forward strand.
CACGGAGACCGGGAGTTCGTCGCCGTCGTCGGGGTGGGCGACCGTGCGCGCCCCGGTCTGGCCCACGACCTCGGCGAGGGCCTGCCAGTGGTCCTGGTGGCGGTGGGTCGTGACCACCCGTGCCAGGCCCTCCTCGCCGATCATCTCCAGGATGCGGTCGGGCTCCGCCGCCGCGTCGATGAGGACGGCCTCGCCCGTTGCCTGGCAGCGCAGCAGGTAGGCGTTGTTGTCCATGGGGCCGACGGCCAGTTTGGTGATGGTCAGGTGCGGTAGTCGTCGCAGGTCGGCGGGACCGCCGACCCTGGTATCTCCGGAGTAGCTCACCCGACCATTGTGGCCCGCGTCCGGGAGCGGACGCACCCGGGTGGCACGGGTGCGCGGCCGGGGTCACCTGGCCCAGCGGGGCGCGCGCTTGTCGAAGAAGGCGGCACGGCCCTCTGCGGCGTCCTCACCGGCGAAGAACTCGGCGGACAGCTCGCCCATCCGGGCGAAGGCCCCGGCTCGCCGGTCCGGAGCCGCCAGCGCGCCCGAACCCAGTTCGCCCAGGAGCTCCTTGGTGCGCGACAGCGCGCGCGGCGCCGAGCCCCGCAGCCCTTCCAGGATCGCGTCCACGGCGTTCGGCATGTCGCGGTCGGGGACGGCCTGGGTGAGGAGGCCGGCCTTGGCGGCGGAGGAGGCGTCGAACAGCTCGCCGGTGAGGAAGTAGCGGCTGAGCTGGCGCGAGTGCATCCGTGCGGACACCGGGACGGAGATGATGGCGGGGACCACGCCGATGCGCACCTCGGTGAAGGCGAACGTGGCGCTCTTGGGTGCCAGGGCGATGTCGGCGGCGGCAACCAGCCCGATGCCCCCGGCTCGGGCGGCGCCGTTGAGCACGGCGACCACCGGTTTGGGTGCGCCCATGATCTGCTCGAAGATCTCGGGGAGCTCGGGCGCCGGTTCGACCGGGACTCCCCGGAGGGCCGCGCCGACCTCCTTCAGGTCGGCTCCCGCGCAGAACACCGGGCCGGTGGCGGTGAGCACGACGGCGCGCACCTCGTCGTCGGCCACCGCCTCGGCCAGGGCCGCGGACAGCTGCGCGCGCAGTCGCGCGGACAGGGCGTTGCGGTTGCGGGGGGAGTCGAGGGTGACCGTGGCGATGGAGCGCTCGACGGCCAGGCGTACCAGGGGCGTGTCGTCCGAGGGGGTCGGGGACGGGTGCTGCGTCATCGCAGGCGGGCCTTTCTCAGGGTCCATACTCGCGGATGCGGGAGAGGGGGAACGCGCGCGTGCCTGTCGCGGCGCGCGTACGCGCCCGGCTCGTGGCCGGACGCGTCTCGCTCCGTGGCGTCGTACACGAATCCGGTTCCACCCTAGACAACCGGGTCGTCAGGACACCATGTCTGTTCACATCCTGCTTGTTAAGTCCCGCTCACGGATGGCCGCGCGTGCGACACGGCGGCGCGGCGCCCCCGCCCCCGAGCGTCCGGGGCCTGCTCCGCGGCGGACCCGCCGCCGGTCGGCCCGGCCCCCGGAGGAAGCGGTTAAGGCCCTCCGCGGCCCCGGCGCTCTCAGGGGCGGGTGGTCGCCTCGGACAGGGCGTCGGCGAAGTGCATCATGGCCGACACCGCCCCGGCCCCGTCCGCGGCCTCGCTGACCCTCAGGGTGAGGGGCTCGGCGGTGATCGCACCGGTGTACCCGTGGTCGAGCTCGCACTCCTCGTCGGCGCAGGCGGCCGGTTCGAGGTCGATGTGGGCGATCGCACCCCAGTTCACGGACAGGTTGACGCTCAGCACCAGCTCGCTGGGCATGCTGCCCGGCGTGTACTGGGCGGGGTTGGGCACCACACGGGTCAGGGCGACCGACTGGATGTTGCCCAACTGGATGCTGTCGGTGGTGGTGGAGGCGTGCGAGGTGCCGCCGGGATCGGTGGGCGGGTGCTCGTCGGTGTGGCACACCACGAGGCGGGTCGCGGTCAGCAGCATCACCGTGATGTGCCGCCGCATCTCCATGGCCGGGTCGAAGGTCGCCTCGTGGTGCACGATGAACGCCTCGGCGCCCTCGTTGCCCAGGGCGGTGGCGACGGCGTCGATCACGAGCGCGGGGTAGTACCCGCTGCGTTCGATCTCCGTCCGCCAGTCCGTGGACACGGCGCGTGTTTTCCTCATACTCCTATCCTGCCCCTTTCCCGTGACACTTCGCGACCGTGACGTGAAACGGGATGCCCATCCCATGATCAGAACGTCACCCCGCGCAGTCGCCGGGGCCCGGCGTCGGGCCGCACGTCGGGGGCCTCGCGCAACCAGATGCGCGCGCCCAGCACGTGGGCGCCGGTGGCGTTGACCAGGACCGGGTCCAGGTCGACGTAGCCGATCTCGGGGAAGGCCTCCACCAGGCGCGAGACCCGGACGAGGAGTTCCTCAAGGGCCTCCACGTTGGGCTGCTCTGCGAGCGAGGTCGCACCGGCGGGCAGCCCGAACAGCAGCGGGGCGGCCCGCACGGCGTGGATGAGGTCGGCGGCGTCCATGTCGGTGAGCGGCGCCAGCCGGAACGCCCGGTCGTCGAGCAGTTCGGCGGTCACGTCCGCCAGCCCGAAGGAGACCACCGACCCGAAGGACTGGTTGTCGCCCGCCCGGATGACCGTGGGCACCCCGGGGGCCACCATGCGCTGCACGACCAGCGAGGCCTCGTCGCCGAAGCGGTCGTGCAGGGCCGCGTAGGCGCTGCGCACGTCGTCGGGGGTGCGCAGGTCGGCGCGGACGAACGTGCCGCCCGCGCGCAGGCGCAGGTCCGGCGAGTCGGCCTTGACCACCGCCGGGTAGCCCAGCTGGCCCGCGGCCACCACCGCCTCCTCCTCCGAGGTCACCGGGATGTCGGGGTAGGCGGCGATGCCGTAGCAGGCCAGCAGGTCACGGGCGTCCTCGCCGGAGATCGCCGTCTCCTCGTCGTAGCGGCGCTCGCCGCCGAACCAGGCGACGTCCTCGGCCGAGGGCGTGGCGTTCTTGAGCGCGCGGACGATGGTGGCGCGGGCCCGGGCCCCGTCGATGTCGGGCAGCTCGGGGTGGCGTCCGGGCCTGCGGTCGCGCCACTGGGCGTAGCGGGTGGCGTAGGCCAGGGCGCGCACGGCGTCCTCGGGCGAGGGGTAGGAGGGCACCGAGCCGCGCAGGGTCTGACCCCGCTCGCCGACGCGGCGCAGCTCCTCGGGGACCCCCTGGCGGGCCAGGTAGGTGGTGACGACGGGCTTGGTCGAGTCCAGGGAGCGGGCCCGAAGCACGCGGGCGACGTCGTCGGAGATGGGGTGCAGCGCGGGGACGAACACGACCACGACCGAGTGCACGTCCTCGGCGGCCAGGGCCGTCTCCAGGGCGCGGTCGAAGTCCTCCGCGGTGGCCTGGGGGCCGAGGTTGACCGGGTCGTGCGGCTTGAGCCCCTGACGGACGGCCGCGTCCTTGACCAGCAGCTCCAGGGAGTCGGAGTTGCCGATGATGCCCACGCGGGGCCCCTGGGGCAGGGGCTGGTAGGCGAACACCTGGGCGGCGTCGAACATCTGCGTGATGTCGTCCACCCGCACCACCCCGGCCTGCTGGAACAGGGAGGTGACCGCGTAGTCGGGCAGGGAGAGCCCGCCCGCGGCGTGGCCGGTGGGCGTGGTCCGCGCCGAGCCGCCGCTGCGCACCGCCACGACCGGCTTCTGCTTGGCCAGGCGCCGGGCCAGGCGGGTGAACTTGCGCGGGTTGCCCAGCGACTCCAGGTACTGGAGCACCACCTCCGTGGCCGGGTCCTCCTGCCAGTACTGCATGAGGTCGTTGCCGGACACGTCGGCGCGGTTGCCCGCCGAGACGAAGGTGGACAGGCCCATGCCGCGCTCGGCCACGCGCTGGAGAATGGCCCGGCCCAGGGCGCCTGACTGGGAGAAGAACCCGATCGTGCCCGTGGGCGGCAGGTCCGGGGACAGGGTGGCGTTGAGCGAGATCTCGGGGGCGGTGTTGGCGATGCCCAGGCAGTTGGGGCCGACCACGCGCATCCCGGCCGCGCGGGCGGTGCGCACCAGCTCGTCCTGGCGGGCGCGGCCCTCGGGTCCGGTCTCGCCGAATCCGGAGCTGACCACGACCAGTCCGTGCACGCCCTTGTCGGCGCACTGCTCGACCACGTCGACGACCATGTCGGCGCGCACCGCCACGACGGCGAGGTCGACCTGGTCGGGGATGTCCAGGACCGAGGGGTAGGCGCGCACGCCCACGACCGCCTTGGCCTCGGGGTGGACCGGGTAGACCGGCCCCTGGAACTCCCCGCCCAGGAGGTTGCGCAGGGCGGTCTGGCCGATGGTGTGCGCGGTGCGGCTGGCGCCGATGACCGCGACCGAGTTCGGGAAGAGCAGGCGGGCGATGGAGCGCGACTCGGCGCGCTGTTCGCGGGCCCGCATGACCTCGGTGGAGTCGTCGGTGGGCTGGAGGTCCAGGGTGAGGCGGATGACGCCCTCGTCGAAGGTCTGCTGGGCGGTGTACCCGGCCTCGCGGAAGACGTTGATCATGCGCCGGTTCTCGGGCAGCACGTCGGCGATGAAGCGGCGCACGCCGCGCTCGCGCGCGGCCGCGCCGATGTGCTCCAGCATGACCGAGGCCAGGCCGCGGCCCTGGTGGGCGTCCTCCACGACGAAGGCGACCTCCGCCTCCTCCGGCGCCACCTTGTCGTAGCGCACCACGGAGACGAGGGAGTCGGAGATGGTGGCGACCAGCGCCACGCGGTCCTCGTAGTCGACCGTGGTGAAACGTTTGACGTCGCGGTCGGAGAGCCTGGGGTAGGGCGCGAAGAACCGGTAGTAGATGGTCTCCGGGGAGAGGCGGGCGTGGAACTCGCGGAGCAGGTCAGCGTCTTCGGGGGTGATGGGGCGCAGGTGCGCGGTGCCTCCGTCGGTCAGGACGACGTCGGCTTCCCAGTGGTTCGGGTAGGACTGCACGACTGCGAGACTAGACGACAAACGGCCGAATCCGGGGAAAGTCCGTGCGGGCGGCGCGAAAACCCCGCTCGGGACCGCGCACGGTGCGTCCCCTCGCCCCCGGAGGTCGCGGGCCGGGGCCAGCGTCCCCGGCCGCGGACCGGATCGGCCGTCCAGTAGGCGATCGCGGCTCCGCGGGATGTCCGGAGGCGGTGTGGCCGGGGTGCTGTCACTTCGTTACACGCCGCTGACGGTTGACCTGTTAACGTCGTGCGAGCACGGATTCTGATAACCCTCGGTGGTGGCTGGCGAAATGACACGAGTGGTCGTGATCGGTGACCTGATGACCGACGCCGTCGCGCGCGCGTTCCACCCGTTGGCCCGCGGCAGCGACACTCCGGCGTCCGTGATCATGTACGGCGGCGGGTCGGGGGCGAACATCGCCTCGTGGCTGGCCGTGGAGGGCACCGACACCACGTTCGTCGGCCGCCGCGGCTCCGACATCACCGGGCGCACCCGTGAGATGGAACTCATGGGCTACGGCCTGGACTCGCGGATGGTGATGGACCCGGAGCGGCCCACCGGCACCTGCGTGGTGATGATCACACACCGGGGCGACCGGACGATGCTGAGCGATCCCGGCGCCAACGCCCGCCTGCAGCCCGAGGACCTGCCCCGCGACGTCTTCGGCCCGGACGGGCACCTGCACGTGTCGGGCTACACCCTCATCAACGACGACTCCCGGCGCGCCGCCCGGGTGGCGCTGCGGATGGCCCGCGAGAGCGGGATGTCGATCTCGGTGGACGGCGGTTCGCACGCGCCGCTGGAGCGCGCGGGCGCGGAGAACTTCCTGGACTGGACGCAGGGAGCGCGCCTGCTGTTCGCCAACATGGACCAGGCCCGGGTGCTGACCGGCCGGGACGAGCCCGAGGCCGCCGCCAAGGTGCTGACAGCGTGGTACCCCAACGTGGTGCTCAAACTCGGCGAGCAGGGCGGCCTGTGGGCGTCCAAGACCCGCGACGACTGCGTGACGGCGCCGGCCGAGCCGGTGGACCCGTCCCCGGGTTCGGTGGGCGCCGGTGACGCCTTCATCGCCGGGTTCCTGCCCGCGTGGCTGCTCGGCCGCCACCCCAAGGAGGCGCTGGGCCGGGCACACCGTCTGGCGGCGCGCGCCCTGCACCAGCCGGGCGCCCGCCCGGACCTGGGCGAGGGCCAGCCGGTGCGTCGCGGCGCACCGCGCGGCCAGCGCATCCGCTGAGTCCCGGCGACCGAGGCTTCGGGAACCCGCCCGCCCGCGGCAGGGCGCCCCCGTGGGGCTCCCCGCCGCAGCCGCGACCAGGGCGCCGCTCATCCCCCCGCGGTGGCCAGGGTCAGCGGCAGCACCTGGGGCGCCCCTGCTCCTCGGAGCAGGGCGGCGCCCACAGTGAGGCTCCAGCCGGTGTCGGTGACGTCGTCGACCAGCAGCACCGGCCCGGGGGTGTGCTCCTGTAGCCGCGCCATCCGCTCGGTGAGCTCCTCCCCCGCAACGAGGGCGGCGTGGACCTGTTCCAGACGCATGGCGCTGTTGTGCCTGCGCGGCCCGGTGCCCCGTTCGGTGCGGTACTCCAGCGCCCCCACGTGCGTCAGCCGTCCGAGCCTGGACAGCCGCTCCGCCAGGTCCGCGATCATCCCGGGGCGGGTGAGCGAGGGCATCGCCACCACGCCGACGGGGCGCCGCTCCCAGTTCCAGTCGGCCAGGACGCGCACCACGCCCTGGAGCACGCGCTCGTCCACGGGCGCGTCGGGGGCGTCGGCGGCCAGGACGCGGCGCAGCTCGTTGCCCCAGCCGATGTCGGTGAGGCGGCCCAGGGCGCGGCCCTCCCCCGCCCGCAGCTCCTCGGGGATCTTGCCGGACAGGTCCACGCCCAGGGTTGCCATCCCGGTCGGCCACTGGCGCCGGGGCGCGATGGGCGCGCCGGGCCGGTCCAGGTGCTCGGCCGCGGCCTCGCGCCGGGTGGAGTCGACGTCCGCGGGCCAGTACTCACCCGTGCACACGTCGCAGCGTCCGCAGGGGACGGCCTGGGGGTCGTCCAGCTGGCGGCGCAGGAACTCCATCCGGCAGGTGTCCAGGTCGAGGTAGTCGAGCATGGCGCGCTGCTCGCGCTCGCGCGCCCGGCTGACGGCCGCGTAGCGCTCGGCGTCGTAGGTCCACGGCTGGCCGGTGGCCTCCCAGCCGCCCCGCACCCGGCGCACGGCCCCGTCCACGTCCAGCACCTTGAGCATCTGCTCCAGGCGGGTGCGGCGCAGGTCCACCCGGGTCTCCAGGTGCGCGACGGACAGCGGCCCGCCCGCCTCGGAGAGCGCGTCCAGGGTCTGGCGCACGGTCTGCTCGGGCGGGAAGGACAGTCCGGCGAAGTACTCCCAGATGCGGGTGTCCTCGCGGCCGGGCAGCAGGACCGCCTCGGCCCGCTGCACGCCGCGTCCCGCGCGGCCGACCTGCTGGTAGTAGGAGATCGGGGACTGCGGGGCGCCCAGGTGGACGACGAAGCCCAGGTCGGGCTTGTCGAAACCCATGCCCAGCGCGCTGGTGGCGACCAGCGCCTTGACCCGGTTGGCGAGCAGGTCGTCCTCGGCCTCGCGGCGCTCGTCGGGATCGGTCTGGCCGGTGTAGGCGCGCACCTCCATGCCCTGCTGGGCGAGGAAGCGGGCGGTCTCCTGGGCGGCGCTGACGGTGAGCGCGTAGACGATGCCCGAGCCCTGGATCTTGGGCAGGTGCTCGGCCAGCCAGCTGAGCCGGGCGGTGGGGTCGGGCAGCCTGACGACGGCCAGACGCAGGCTCTCGCGCTCCAGGGATCCGCGCAGGACCAGGGTGTCGCCGCGCTCACCGCCCGCCTGGAGCTGCTCGGCCACGTCGCGGGTGACGCGTTCGTTCGCGGTGGCGGTGGTGGCCAGCACCGGGACGCCCTCGGGCAGGTCGTGCAGCAGGGAGCGGATACGGCGGTAGTCGGGGCGGAAGTCGTGCCCCCAGTCGGAGACGCAGTGGGCCTCGTCGATGACGACCAGGCCCGCCCCCGCGGCCAGCTCGGGCAGGACCCGGTCGCGGAACTCGGGGTTGTTGAGGCGCTCGGGACTGACCAGCAGAACGTCGACCAGACCCGCGGCAACGTCGGCGTAGGCCTTCTCCCAGTCGGTGGTGTTGGAGCTGTTGATGGTGCGCGCACGGATGCCCGCGCGCTCGGCCGCGGCGATCTGGTTGCGCATCAGCGCCAGCAGCGGGGAGACGATGACGGTGGGGCCCGCCCCCTCGGCGCGCCGCAGGGCGGTGGCCACGAAGTACACCGCCGACTTGCCCCAGCCGGTGCGCTGAACGACGAGGGCTCTGCGGTGCTCGGCGGCCAGGGCGTGGATGGCGGTCCACTGGTCCTCGCGCAGCCGGGCGGAGTCCCCGGCCAGGGCGCGCAGGTGCGCCTCGGCGCGCTCGCGCAGCGCGCCGTCGGACGCGGCGGTGGGAACGGTGCTGTCAGGGGTGGGTGTGGCCATACGTCCCTTGGTACCAGAGCCGGGGGACGGTCGAGCGGTTGTCCACAGGCCCGGTCGCGCGCGACGGGGCCCGGCCCGTGCGCCCGGCCCGTCCCGCTCCGCTCCGCCCGGCTTCGGTACGCCCCGGAGCGGCCACGCGGCCTACCTGGGACGGGGTCCCCCGCGTTCCTCACGGGCACTCCCGGTAACAGAAAGGATACTTTCCACTTTCCCGGCATTGCGCTCGTCCGACCGGGACTGAACACTCATTTACCAAGGCTCAGGCCTGGGAGCGCTCCCGCCCGCAGAGGGCGGACGCTCTCCCGCGGAAGCGAGCGAAAGGCGCAGTATGCGGCACCCTTGGAGTCGACCGTCCCCCCACCATCCCCCCAACGGACCGACGACCGCACGGCGCGCGCGGTCCCCGCGCATGGGCGTCCTGGCCGCGGCCACGGCCCTGGTCTGCGCCGCGGGCGTGGCCTCCGCCCCTCCGGCCGCCGTGGCCGCCGAGGTCCCCGTCGGTTCCGGCGGCTACAGCGACACCCTCCCCGCCGGAGCCCCCGGACCCTCCGACCTCAACGGCGCCCCGGTCGACCCCAAGGTGACCGACGACTTCGAGGGGCACGCCCCCACCAACGAGTGGTGGTCGTCGCTCATCTTCCAGCGCTACCCCGACAGCCCCCACGGTGAGAACCTCTTCGCCCACCCCGCCAGCTTCCACCCCCACGAGGGCGGACTGGAGATGGGCTACCCGCAGGACCCCCAGCTCGTCGCCGACGGCCTCAAGTACGAGCACCCCCACACCGCCGACCTGTCCCTGGGGGTGCAGGGGCTGTCCTCCCCCGACACCCGGGTCGCCGACCACGGCGACTGGACCGTCACCGCGCACTGGGAGGGCTCCGGCCGGACCCTGCGCGTGACCATCGGCCAGGGCCTGCCCTTCGCCTACGCCGACACCGCGGGCGGCGACGCCCAGGTGACCTTCTCCGGCACCCCCGAGATCTGGCACCAGGACGGTTCCGTGGTCGGCGCCAGCGTGGGCGGCCGCCACTACGCGCTGTTCGCCCCCTCCGACGCCCCCTGGACGCGCTCGGGAGACACCTTCACCGCCCCGACCGGCGCCGAGGGCCACTACTCCGTGGCGGTCCTGCCCTCCCCCGAGGACCTGGACGCGTTCGCCCCCTACGCCCACTCCTTCGTCACCGGCTCCCGCGTGGAGTACGACTACGACGAGGCCGCCGCCACCCTGACCAGCACCTACCGGGTGGAGACCGAGCCGCGCGAGGGGAGCGGGGAGGGCACGCTCATGGCCCTCTACCCGCACCACTGGCAGGAGGCCTCCACCCCCGTCACCGACCTGTCCTACTCCTCCCCCCGGGGTGAGATGCGCGTGGCGGAGGGCGCGAGCTTCACCACCGAGCTGGCCGCCCAGGGAATCCTGCCCAGCCTGCCGACCGTGGACAGCGCCGACCACGACCGCATGCGCCAGCTCATCGACGAGGTCCTGGCCGAGCAGGAGCACTTCCCCGAGCCCGGCGACACCTACTGGGACGGCAAGGCGCTGGGCAGGCTGGCCCAGCTGGTGCCCATCGCCGACTCCATCGGCCACACCGAGGGCCGCGACGCGCTGCTGGACCTGGTCAGGGGCCGTCTGGAGGACTGGTTCACGGCCGGAGGGACCCGCCAGTTCGCCTACGAGGCGGACTGGGGCACCATGCTCGGCTACCCGGACAGCTTCGGCGCCGCCACCGAGGTCAACGACCACGACTTCCACTACGGCTACTTCGTCTCCGCGGCCGCCGTCGTCGCCCGCTACGACAGCGCCTGGGCCGCCGAGGACGCCTGGGGCGGCATGGTCCGCCTGCTGATCCGCGACGTGGCCGAGACCGACCCCAACAGCGACATGTTCCCGCGCCTGCGGTCCTTCTCGCCCTACGCGGGACACGGGTGGGCCTCCGGGCACGCGGGGTTCGCCGCAGGGAACAACCAGGAGTCCTCCTCCGAGGGCATGCACTTCGCCGCCGCCACCGCGCTGTTCGGCGCCCTGACCGGCGACGAGGAGCTGCGCGACCTGGGCGTGTACCTGCACACCACGCAGGCCTCCGCCATCACCCGCTACTGGCAGAACCACGGCGGCGACACCTTCCCCGAGGGGTTCGAGCACGACGTCGTCGGCATGGTGTGGGGCGACGGCGGCGACTACCGCATCTGGTGGGACGGCGGTGCCGAGGAGCACTACGGCATCAACTACCTGCCCATCACGGCGAGCTCGCTGTACCTGGGGCACGACCCCGAGCACGCCGGGGCGATGTACGAGTCGCTGGTGGACCGGCTGGGCCGCGAGCCGCAGATCTGGCGCGACATCCACTGGGAGCACCGCGCCCTCTCCGACGGCGACGACGCCCTGCGCATGTTCGAGGAGCAGTGGAGCACCTACGAGCCGGAGGCGGGCGAGTCCAAGCCGCACACCTACCAGTGGGTCTCGACGCTCGCCGAGGTCGGCACCGTGGACACCTCCGTCACCGCGGACACCGCGCACTACGCCGTCTTCACCGACGGCGGGGAGCGCACCCACGTCGCCTTCAACCCCTCCGGTTCCCCGCTGACCGTCACCTTCTCCGACGGCGTCGAACTGGAGGTGGGGCCGCGCTCGCTGGCCTCCACCACGGGCGAGGGCGGCGGCGGTGACCCCGGAGACCCGGGCGACCCCGGCGATCCGGGAGACCCGGGCGGCCCGGGTGAGGGCAACGTCGGCGACGGCGGCCTGCACCTGACGCCCTCCGCGCTCTCGGACGCCCCGCACGGCTCCGCCGGCGAGATCACCGTGGCCTCCGCCGGGGGACGCAACCAGGACGGCCTGCCGCCGGGCGACCGAGTGGTGCTGCGCGCCGACGACCTGACCGGCACCCACACCGGCGGCGCCACCGCGTTCTCACTGCCCGTGGACTCGGGGAACGCGGTCGGCAACGCGGTCCAGGTCCGCGTGGTCTACGACCTGGACGGCGACGGCACCGACGACCGCACGGAGACCTACCGCTACTTCGCCACCAACGACCTGAACGGCTGGGAGGAGTACACGCAGGGCCAGGGAGCGGCGAGCGCCGACGGCTCCCTCGGCGACCTGGAGGGCGGCTCCGTCCGCGTCGAGCTGTGGAGCGCCCTGGGCAACGCCTCCTCAAGGGTCCTGGTCGGCCCCGACGGCGGCGCCTCGGTCACGATCCCCTTCACCGACTGACGACCCCGGCCCCCCGGCGCCCCCTCGGGCGCCGGGGGCGCCGGCCGCCCCGTCCCGGCCCGGCCCGGGACGCGCGAACCGAAACGGACCGCGTCCGCGGCTCCGTTTCGTGAGTTCTGGGCACGATCGGTGTGTTGTGCGACCGTCCGGCACCGAAGCACAGAAACATCGCGGACCCGCCCACCGCGACACAACCCGCACGTCGCACGGGTACGCGCGACACCGCGTCACGAGACTCACACTCGTCCGGCGACGCGTCCGTGTACGTTTCAGTCTCTGGCACAGGCCAGAATTACGGACATGGCCCGTACTACTTCCCGTCCCCCCGAGGATCTCGCCGAGAAGATCATCGACATCGACGTCTCCGAGGAGATGCGCGGCAGCTTCCTGGAGTACGCCTACTCGGTCATCTACCAACGCGCGCTACCGGACGCGCGCGACGGTATGAAACCGGTGCAACGGCGCATCCTCTACCAGATGAACGAGATGGGGCTGCGGCACGACCGCGGCCACGTCAAGTGCGCCCGCGTCGTCGGGGACGTGATGGGCCGCCTCCACCCCCACGGCGACACCGCCATCTACGACGCGCTCGTGCGCCTGAGCCAGTCCTTCGCCATGCGCGTGCCCCTGGTGGACGGCCACGGCAACTTCGGCTCCCTGGGCGGCGACGACGCACCCGCCGCCATGCGCTACACCGAGGCGCGCCTGGACCGCGCCGCCGAGCAGCTGGTCGCCTCCATCGACGAGAACGTCGTCGACTTCCGGCCCAACTACGACGGCCAGGAGACCGAGCCCGAGGTCCTGCCCGCCGCCTTCCCGAACCTGCTGGTCAACGGCGCCTCCGGCATCGCGGTGGGCATGGCCACCAACATGGCCCCCCACAACCTGGGCGAGGTCGTCGCTGCCGCCCGCCACCTGATCGCCAACCCCGAGGCCACCCTGGAGGAGCTCACCGAGTTCGTACCGGGCCCGGACCTGCCCACCGGCGGCACCATCGTCGGCCTGGACGGCATCCGCGACGCCTACCGCAACGGTCGGGGCACCTTCAAGACCCGCGCCACCGTCGCCATCGAGAAGGTGTCCGCCCGCCGCACGGGCCTGGTGGTCACCGAGCTGCCCTACAGCGTGGGCCCGGAGAAGGTCATCAGCCGGATCAAGGAGCTGGTGCAGTCCAAGAAGCTCCAGGGCATCTCGGACCTGAAGGACCTCACCGACCGCACCCAGGGCCTGCGCCTGGTCATCGAGCTCAAGAACGGCTTCAACCCCGAGGCGGTCCTGGAGGAGCTGTACCGGCTCACGCCGATGGAGGAGTCCTTCGGCATCAACAACGTGGCCCTCGTGGACGGCCAGCCCCAGACGCTGGGCCTGCGCGAGCTCCTCGACGTCTACGTCAACCACCGCATCGACGTGGTGCGCCGCCGCAGCGAGTTCCGCCGCGCCAAGCGCCAGGAACGCCTGCACCTGGTGGACGGCCTGCTCGTGGCCCTGCTGGACATCGACCGGGTCATCTCCCTGATCCGCGAGGCCGAGGACACCGCCGCCGCACGCGAGTCGCTCATGGGCGCCTACGACCTGTCGGAGATCCAGGCCCGCTACATCCTGGAGACGCCGCTGCGGCGCCTGACCCGCTTCGACCGGATGGAGCTGGAGACCGAGCGGGACAAGCTCAACAAGGAGGTCGACGCCCTCACCGCGGTCCTGGAGTCGGACAAGAAGCTGCGCCGCCTGGTCTCCAAGGAGCTGGGCGACGTCGCCAAGGAGTTCGCCACCCCGCGCCGCACGCAGCTGCGCGAGAGCGACGGCGTGGCCCGCAGCGCGGTGATCCCGCTGGAGATGGCCGACAAGCCCTGCCACGTGCTGATGGGCGTGGACGGCGCGATCGGCCGCAGCAAGGGTGCCGCCGTGCCGCGCGTGTACGAGGGTCTGCGCACCCGGCACGACGCGGTCCACGTGTCCGTTCCCACCACCTCGCGCTCCGCCGTCGGCCTGGTCACCGACCTGGGGCGGATGATCCGCGTGCCGGTGGTGGAGCTGCCGGAACTGCCCGACGAGGGCGGGGACAGCCCGCCGCTGGCCTCGGGGCTGGACGTGTCCGAGTTCGTCCAGCTCGACGGGGACGAACGGGTGGTGTCGGTGGTGTCCATGGACGCCTCGGGCCCCGGCTTCGCCCTGGGCACGCGCAGCGGCGTGGTCAAGCGGGTCTCCCCCGACTACCCGCCCAACAAGGACGACTTCGAGGTCATGGCGCTCAAGGACGACGACCGCATCGTGGGCGTCACCCAGCTGTCCACGGGCGAGGAGGACCTGGCCTTCATCACCTCCGAGGCCCAGCTGCTGCGCTTCTCCGCGAGCACCGTGCGGCCCCAGGGGCGGCCCGCGGGCGGCGTGGCGGGCGTGCGCCTGTCGGAGGAGGCGCGGGTGCTGTGGTTCGGCGCCGTGCCCAGCCCGCAGGACTCGGTGGTGGTCACCGTCTCGGGCTCCTCCGGCGCCCTGGACGGCACCCAGGCCGGTTCGGCCAAGGTCACGCCCTTCGAGGCCTATCCGGCCAAGGGCCGCGCCACCGGCGGCGTGCGCTGCCACCGCTACCTCAAGGGCGAGGACACCCTGCTGTTCGGATGGATCGGCCGCTCCCCCGCCCGCGCCGCGCGCGCGGACGGCAAGCCGGTCCGCCTGCCCGACCCGATCGACCGTCGGGACGGGTCGGGTGACGCGCTGCCCCGCGCGATCGTTACTGTAGGTAGCGGACAGACCGACTCCGGGATCACCGTTCCCGGAGCGTAAGCTTGACGCGTCTCGGAGAGCGCCGCGCGCACCGGATCCGCCCGGTGCGCGCGGCGCGTCCGCGACCACGGGACAAGGGAGCGCCTCCACGTGAGCGACAACAGCGGTACCACCCCCTCCGGCGTCTTCGACGACTTCCTAGCCGCCAACGAGGACTACGCCAAGTCCTTCTCCCTCGCCGGGCTCGAACCCGTCGCCGCGCGCGGCCTGGGCCTGGTGACCTGTATGGACTCCAGGATCGAACCCCTGGACCTGCTCGGTTTGAAGCCCGGTGACGCAAAGATCCTGCGCAACGCCGGCGCCCGCGTGACCGACGACACCCTGCGCACCCTGGTGCTGGCGGTGTATCTGCTCGGCGTGGACCGCGTCCTGGTCATGCCGCACACCCGGTGCAAGATGGCCTCCGTGGAGGGCGACGACGTCGTCCACGACCTCATCGAGCAGGAGTACGGGGTGGACACGCGCAGCCTGGAGTTCCACACCGACAACGACCAGCTGGGCGCCCTCCGGCACGATCTGGAGCGCATCCGCCACCACCCGCTGCTGCCCGATGACCTGCCGGTCGCGGGCGCGCTGTACGACGTGGACACCGGCCGGATCACCCTGACGGACCTGTGACCCCTTCCGCCCGGAGGCGGTGACCGCGGTCGGCCGCGTGTGCGCCGCGCGTGCGCGGGGATCTCTTCAACGGGGCTGGAGACGCGGGAGGGTCCGGCGGGCTTCTCCCCGCGCCTCCGCCCCACACGCCCCACCAGGGAATGCGACCGGTACACCGGCCGTTGTGATCCGGGACGGCCCCGCGCCGTCGGAAGGAGCACCGTGGAAGAGAACACCTACGACACCTTCAACCGCGCCCGTATGTTCATGGAACTGGGCGACCCCATCTACGCCGCCCGCACCCTCGAACCGATCGTCGAGGACGAACCCGACAGCCGTTCCCTGCTGGAGCTGCTGGGCCGCGCCTACTTCCACTCCGCACAGCTCAACAAGGCCGAGCGGACCTTCCGCAGGATCATCGAGCTGGACCCGGTGGACAACTGGGCGCACATCGCCCTCGCGCGCACGCTGGAGCGCCAGAGCCGCCATGAGGAGGCGGCCACCTACCGGCGCATGCACGCGGTGATGTCCGGCGGCTCGCTGGACTGAGCGGCCTCCCCCGGCCGGCGCACCCGGCCGGAAGACCCCTCGTCCCGGACCGCTCTCCCGCGGCCCGACCAGCCGGAGATCCCCGACCGAAGCGGAGGCGGGACCGGGCCCCGGGGGGCCCGGTCTCTCCCGTGTGCGGGCTACGCTGCTGGGCATGGCATCCTCACCGACAGGTCCGCGGCCCGGCGACGACACCCCGTGGGTGGACCGGTGCGACGACAGCGCCCGCTCCTGGGCGGACGAGGCGGTACGCAGGGTCGTCGCCGACGCCAACCGCTCGGCCGACACCCACCTGCACGTGTTCCCCCTTCCGCCGGAGTGGGGCATCGACCTGTACCTCAAGGACGAGTCCGTGCACCCCACGGGCAGCCTCAAGCACCGGCTGGCCCGCTCGCTGTTCCTGTACGGGCTGGCCAACGGGTGGATCCGGGAGGGCACCACCATCGTGGAGGCCAGTTCGGGCTCCACCGCGGTGTCGGAGGCCTACTTCGCCCAACTGGTCGGCCTGGACTTCATCACGGTCATCCCGCGCAGGACCAGCCCGGAGAAGATCGCCCTGATCGAGCGCTACGGCGGCAGGTGCCACTTCGTGGACGCCCCGCCCGCGATGTACGCCGAGGCCGAGCGGCTGGCCGCCGAGACCGGCGGGCACTACATGGACCAGTTCACCTACGCCGAGCGGGCCACGGACTGGCGCGGCAACAACAACATCGCCGAGTCGATCTTCGAGCAGCTGGCCATGGAGCGCCACCCGTGCCCGGAGTGGGTCGTGGTGGGCGCGGGCACCGGCGGCACCTCCGCCACCATCGGCCGCTACCTGCGCTACCGCCGCCTCCGCACCCGGCTGGCGGTGGTGGACCCGGAGAACTCGGCGTTCTTCCCCGGCTGGGTCACCGGCGCGTCCGACTACGCCACGGGCATGCCCTCCCGGATCGAGGGAATCGGCCGCCCCCGCATGGAGCCGAGCTTCGTGCCGTCGGTGATCGACCTGATGATGCCGGTGCCCGACGCCGCGAGCATCGCCGCGATGCGCCACCTGCACGACCGCACCGGGCTGTCCGCCGGAGGCTCCACGGGCACCAACCTGTGGGGGGTGTGGCACCTGGTGGCCAGGATGCTCCGTGAGGGACGCAGGGGCAGTGTGGTCACCCTGATCTGCGACGGCGGCGAACGCTACCAGCACAGCTACTACAACGACGCGTGGGTGACGGAGCGGGGCCTGGACCCGACGCCCTACCGCGCGACCATCGACCGGTTCCTCACCGAGGGGGTCTGGGAACCGCCCCAGACCCCCTGAGGGGCCCGGTCAGGCGTCGATGCGGGCCACGTCCAGCTCCTGGGCGCCCTGCTGGATGAAGCGTCGGCGCGGGGCGACCTCGTTGCCCATCAGCAGGTTGAACACGGCCGAGGCCTCCTCGCCCTGCTCCACCCGGATCCGGCGCAGGGTGCGGTGGCGCGGGTCCATGGTGGTCTCGGCCAGCTGGTCGGCGTCCATCTCGCCCAGGCCCTTGTAGCGCTGCACCGGCTCCTTCCAGGAGATCTTGCGCTTCTCCAGGTCCAGCAGCGTGCGGGAGAGCTCGGCGTCGGAGTAGGTGTAGATGTAGCGGTCCTCGGGCTTGCTGCCGCGCTTGCGCCGGGTGTTGGTCAGCTCGATGCGGTGCAGCGGCGGCACGGCCGCGTACACCCGCCCGGCCTCCAGCATCGGCCGCATGTAGCGGTAGATGAGCGTGAGCAGCAGGCAGCGGATGTGCGCGCCGTCCACGTCGGCGTCGGCCATGAGGATGATGCGGCCGTAGCGGGCCGCGTCGATGTCGAAGGTGCGCCCCGAACCGGCGCCGACCACCTGGAGGATGGCCGCGCACTCGGCGTTCTTGAGCATGTCGGTGACCGAGGACTTCTGCACGTTGAGGATCTTTCCCCGGATCGGCAGCAGCGCCTGGAACTCCGAGTCCCGGGCCAGCTTGGCGGTGCCCAGCGCCGAGTCGCCCTCGACGATGAACAGCTCGCTGTGCTCCAGGCCCTCGCTGCGGCAGTCCACGAGCTTGGCGGGCAGCGCCGAGTTCTCCAGGGCGGTCTTGCGCCGCTGGGTCTCGCGCTGCTGGCGCGCGGCCAGGCGGGCCTTGGCGGCGCCGACCACCTTCTCCAGGACGCTGCGCGCCCTGGCCTTCTCCACCTTCTTGGTGGAGGTCAGGAACTCGCGCAGCTCCTTGCCGACCACCTGGGAGACGATCCTGGTCGCCGCGGAGGTCCCGAGGATCTCCTTGGTCTGGCCCTCGAACTGGGGCTCGGGCAGGCGGACGGTGATGACCGCGGTGAGCCCCTCCTGGGTGTCGTCCTTGGTGACGGGGTCGTCGCTGTTCCTCAGCAGCTTGGTGGTGCGCAGCTGCTCGTTGATCACCCGCACCAGGGCCCGCTCGAAGCCGTTGATGTGGGTGCCGCCCTTGGGGGTGGCGATGACGTTGACGAAGGAGCGCACGGTGGTGTCGTAGCCCGTGCCCCAGCGCAGGGCGACGTCCACGTCCAGGCGGCGCTCGACGTCGGCGGGCACCATGTGCCCGGCGTCGTCCAGGACCGGGACGGTCTCGGTGAAGTTGCCGCTGCCCTGGATGCGCAGCACGTCGCTGACCGGCTCGTCGGGGGCCAGGAAGGTGCAGAACTCACCGATGCCGCCGTCGAAGCGGAACTCCTCCTCGTAGGCGGGCTCCCCCTCCACCCGCTCGTCGCGCACGGAGATGGTCAGCCCCGGCACCAGGAACGCGGTCTGGCGGGCCCGGTCCAGGAGCGCCTCGCGGGCGATGTCGGCGTCCTTGAGGAAGATCTGCATGTCCGGCCAGAAGCGGATGCGGGTACCGGTGATCTTCTGGGCCACCTTGCGGACCTGTTCCAGGCCCGAGACGGGCGTGAACTCGGCGTCGGGGCCGGAACCGGCGAAGCGGCCGGGGATGCCCCGGCGGAAGCTGATCGCGTGGGTGCGGCCCTGGCGGTCGACCTCGACGTCCACGCGGGCCGACAGGGCGTTGACCACCGAGGCGCCGACGCCGTGCAGGCCGCCGGAGGCGGTGTAGGAGCCGGAGCCGAACTTGCCTCCCGCGTGGAGCTTGGTCATGACCAGTTCCACACCGGACAGACCGGACTTGGGTTCGGCGTCCACGGGGATGCCGCGTCCGTCGTCGCTCACCGACACGGACCCGTCGGAGTGCAGTGTGACGTCGATCCGGAGACAGAAGCCGCCCAGGGCCTCGTCCACGGAGTTGTCGATGATCTCCCACATGCAGTGGGTGAGGCCGCGGCTGTCGGTGGACCCGATGTACATGCCCGGCCGTTTGCGCACCGCCTCAAGACCTTCGAGGACCGACAGGTGTCGGGCGGAGTAATCCTCGGGGTCGTGGACGGCTGCGGTCAAGGCGGTCACTCGGACATCTCCTGCGTCTTCAGGGCCATCAGGGCGTGTGCGGTGCGTGCCCTTTGTACCGCGCCGCACTGACGATTAGGGGGCGGCGTGCCGGTCGCTTGCTACCGCCGGGACACGGCGGGAGGACGGGGGCCTGCCCCGCGCGAGACTACCACCTCCGGTGGATGCGACCCGGATGCTCCCCTTTTCCTGGGATGCCAGGCCAAGAGGCGGGTACAACAAGGACATGAGACGACATCCAGGCATCAACCAGGCAGATTCCGCTGTCGGCGTACACGGGACCAGGTTGGGAACGTCCTGGTCGGGTTAAATGTTGTCAGAGGTGACTAACGCCGAGTATTGAGGATGGCGAAGTGACTGGAACCCTTGCCCCCACCCAGCCGCTGACGGCTGCTGACCGTTGCGACCGCTGTGGTGCGCAGGCTTACGTCCGGGTGCTGCTGAACTCCGGCGGCGAGCTGCTGTTCTGCGCCCACCACATGCGCAAGCACGACGACTCTCTCCGCAAGATCGCCTCGGACATCCAGGACGAGACCGACAAGCTCACCGAGAGCAAGACGGACGAGCGTTAGCCACAGAGCACAACAGAACAGGCCTGAACACCGGCGGCGGCTCCTCTCAGGAGCCGCCGCCCTCGTGTGCGCCCTCCCACACACGGCTGTGGTAACGGGACACCTCGGCGAACCCCGCGCGCCCGTACAGCCGCAGGGCCGCAGCGTTGTCGGCGACCACGCACAGGTAGGCCCGCCGCGCGCCGCGGTCGTACCCCCAGCGGAGCAGGTCGGCCAGCAGTCCGGCGGCCACACCGCGTCCGCGCGCCGCGGGGTCGGTGAACATGGCGCAGACCGCCACCGACTCCCCGTCCAGCACCGCCGCGCCCCGGCCCAGGCCCCGTTCGGCCACCCCGTAGGCGGCGTCGACCCGGCCGAGGATGCGCGCGACCTCGGGAGCGGGCCACCCTGGCCCGGGCGAGGTGGACACAGAGGACGTGCCCGGAGCCTCGGGGCGCCCGCCGAGGTCGCGGGCCAGGACCAGTGAGGGCTCCACCACCGCGTAGCCGTGCTCGGCCAGCCTCCGGTCGACCTCCTCCTCACCCGGCCACACCTGCACGCAGGGCCTCAACCCGCGCCCGGTGTAGTAGGCGGTGACCTCCGCGACCTGCGCGTCCGGGTCCAGCACGAGCGCGCAGTTGGCGCGCTTGGTGATCCCCTCGGCGAAACCGAACCGCCAGCCGCCGCGCTCCTCCACCTCGAACGGCGGCCAGTCCCGTGTCACCCTCCGCGCCCACTCGTGCACGCCCGCTCCCCTCTCCCGAAGCCGAAGCCGAAGCCGAAGCCGCCGATGCTATCCGCCGGATCCGCGGCTCCCGGAGGCGCGCCCCCGGTACGGGCTCCCTGGGGTGCGAACACCCGGCGGACCGTCGTGGCAGCGTTCCTGACACGGTGTCCTCCCGGTACCGAGGATGACGGCATGCGCTCCACCTACCGAAAGGGCCCTTTCGCGTCCGCTTCCCTGAGGACGGCCCTGCTCCGCGACCTGCCGGGACGGGCCGAGGCCCCTGTGCCCGGCCCCCTCCCCGGCCGCTGGCCGACCGCCGTCTCACTGGCGGCGGCGCCGCTGCTGCTCCTGGCGGGCGAGCTGGCCAAGGCGCCGCACCACTTCTTCTTCCCGGACCAGATCGCGGCGTACTCCAGCGACCCCGGCCGGATGGCCTGGGGGTACGGGCTCTGGTTCGCCGGGCTGCTGTTCCTGGTGCCCGCCTTCGCCGGACTGGCCACCGCGATCGCCAGGACCCGGCCCGCGCTCGGCGCCGCTGCGGGGATCGTGTGCCTGCTCGGCCTGATGGCGGCGGCCTTCTTCGAGGGCGCCAACTTCGTCGCCCTCCAGCTCGCCGGCGCCCGTTCCCCGGAGCTGGCCACCGCGTTCGTCGAGTACCTCTATCCCCGGGCGCACGTGGTGTACGCGCTGGTGTGGGCCCCCAACCTGGGCTGGGTGCTCCTGGCCGCGGGGCTGCTCGCGACCCGCTGCGTGGGCCCGGTCCGCTTCCTGTGCGTCCTGTCGATGGCGCTGCACGCCAACGGCATCCTCAAGGGCTTCAGCCTCGCGGGCACCGCCCTGGACGTCCTGCTGTGCGTCGCCTTCGTCACCCTCGCCGTCCAGGTCCTCCGGCGCCGGACGCCGGCCCCTCCCACGCCCTAGCATGGGCGGGTACCCGACCACCTCCTCCACCTGGGAAGTCCCACCATGCTCATCCTGCTGCCGCCGTCCGAGGGCAAGGCCGCCTCCGGCGAGGGACCCCGTCTCGACCTCGGGACGCTGACCCTTCCGGAGCTGACCGGGGCCCGCGAGCGGGTCATGGCGGCGCTGGCGGACCTGTGCTCGGGTCCCGAGGAGACCGCACTGGGCACCCTGGGGATCAGCGCCAGGCAGGCCGACGCGCTCAAACGCAACCTGGACCTGGCCACCGCGCCGACCCTGCGGGCGGCCGACCTGTACACAGGCGTGCTCTACGACCGGCTCGGCCTCCCCGACATCCCCGACGCCCGGGTCCTGATCTTCTCCGGCCTGTTGGGCGTGGTCGGACCCGCCGACCGGCTGCCCCCGTACCGCCTGTCCATGGGCGTGAAACTACCGCCCCTGGGCGGCCTGGGCGCCTACTGGCGCCGCGCGGCGGCCGCTCCCCTGGACGAGCTCACCGGGGGACAGCTCCTGGTCGACTGCCGCTCGTCCACCTACGCCGCCGCCTACGCTCCGGGCACCGGCGTGGCCGTCAAGGTGCTGCGCGAACGCACGGTGGACGGGGTCGCCAGGCGCACGGTGGTCAGCCACATGGCCAAGGCCACCCGTGGCGACATCGCCCGATCCCTGCTGTTGGAGGGCGTGGACGCCGCCACCCCCGAGGAGCTGGTGTCGGCCCTGCGCGACCTCGGGCACACCGTGGAACTGCCCGACCAGCGCGTCCTGAACGTCGTCGTCCGCGACTGAGGGAGGGCACCGGGGTCGGCACTGGGGGACGGCGCTGGGGAAGAACGGACCCGGACCGCGGCGGCGGGGCCGCGTCCGTTCGCGTGCGCCCGGACGGATCCCTCGGCACACGGAAACGGGGAGCAGCCAGAGGCCACTCCCCGTCACATAACGACTCGGTATCGCGACTTTATGCCGCACCTACAGTACGTGCGGCACGATGGAAACCGTCGGATGGATGACACAGCGCCCGGGAGGACAAGGACGCTCCCGAGCGCGACGGGCACCCCGGAGCACCAACGGGGGCTGCTCCGGCACACGCGGACGTCGCCACAGCCGCGCGGACCTGGGGGCACCGGTCCCGGGTCAGCGCCCCGCCTTCGGGCAGGGGCGCGGACCCGGGACCGGCCCGGTTCTCCTCGGCCGCGGGTCAGCGGTCGCAACCGCCGACCGGCCGACCACCTGGGTGGGCCTAGTCCAGGTAGTCGCGGAGCACCTGCGAACGCGACGGGTGGCGGAGCTTCGACATCGTCTTGCTCTCGATCTGCCGGATGCGCTCACGGGTGACCCCGTAGACCTTGCCGATCTCGTCTAAAGTCTTCGGCTGGCCGTCGGTGAGACCGAAGCGCATGGACACCACGCCCGCCTCGCGCTCGGACAGCGTGTCCAGCACCGAGTGCAGCTGCTCCTGGAGCAGGGTGAAGCTGACCGCCTCGCCCGGCTGGATCGCCTCGGAGTCCTCGATGAGGTCACCGAACTCGCTGTCGCCGTCCTCGCCCAGCGGGGTGTGCAGGGAGATCGGCTCGCGGCCGTACTTCTGCACCTCGACGACCTTCTCGGGGGTCATGTCGAGTTCCCTGGCCAGCTCCTCCGGGGTGGGCTCGCGGCCCAGGTCCTGGAGCATCTGGCGCTGGACGCGGGCCAGCTTGTTGATGACCTCGACCATGTGCACCGGGATGCGGATGGTGCGCGCCTGGTCGGCCATGGCCCGGGTGATCGCCTGGCGGATCCACCACGTGGCGTAGGTCGAGAACTTGAAGCCCTTGGTGTAGTCGAACTTCTCCACCGCGCGGATCAGACCGAGGTTGCCCTCCTGGATCAGGTCCAGGAAGAGCATGCCGCGGCCGGTGTAGCGCTTGGCGAGCGAGACCACGAGCCGGAGGTTGGCCTCCAGCAGGTGCTTCTTGGCGCGGCCGCCGTCCTCGGCGATCCACTCCAGCTCGTCGCGCAGCTCGACGGTGAGGAGTTCGGCCTCCTCGGCCAGCTTCTCCTCGGCGAAGAGACCGGCCTCGATCCGCTTGGCGAGCTCGACCTCCTGCTCGGCGTTGAGCAGCGGGACCTTGCCGATCTGCTTGAGGTAGTCCTTGACCGGGTCCGCCGTCGCACCCGCGGCCACGACCTGCGCCGCGGGGGCGTCGTCATCGTCGTCGTAGAGGACGAAGGACTCGTCCTCGTTGGCGGGCTTGGCCGGGGCGCCCACGGCCTCGGGCTTGGCGGGCTTGAGGTCCTTGTCCGCCGGGTCCGGGGTGTCCTCGACCAGCTCCAGCTCGGCGCCGGTGTGTTCGAGGTCGTCCAGGCCGTCCTCGTCCTCGTCGAACTCGCCGTCCGCCGCGAGTCCGATCTCCTTGGCCGCCGTCTTCTTGGTGGCGGCGGCCTTGAGGCCGGTGGCCTTGGCCGGACCCTTGGCCGCGGTGGTCTTGGCGGCCTTGGTCGCCGCCTTCTTGGGCGCCGCCTTCCTGGCGGGCTTCTTGGCCGCGGGCTTCTTCTCCGCCTTGCCGGCGTCGCCCCCGGCGTCCTCGGCGGAGCCGACCACGGCGGTGACCGTCTCGGTCTGCTCCTGGGCCGCCGCCGCGCGCACGGGCTTGGCGGCCCTGCTCGTCGCGGTGGTCGTGGTGGACCTGGTCGAGGTGGACCGCGTGGCCGCCGCCTTGCGCCGCGGTGCCTTGCGCCGGGAGGAGGCCGACTCGGGAACGAGTACGGTCACGCCCTCCTTCGCGAGGCTGCGGAGCACGGACTGCGCCTGCGACATCGGGATTTCGGCCTCTTCGAAGGCACGGCGCACGTCCTCGGGCTCAAGGAAGCCCTGGGACCGCCCACGCTCGATCAGCTGCTGAATGACGGGCTCTTGCAGTGACTCGGACTGCTTCGAGCGAGTCGAACTGGCAGATGACACAAACACCTCTCGAACGGACGTGTGGCGAGATTGTCGGACCCGGTGGTCCGCCTGGCCGGGACCGGGCACTGCGCCCTCTCCCACCTGCGGCCTGGGATCGTCCCCACTGGGGCGGGGAAGCCGTTGGTCTTTCAAGCGTATGCGCTCTCCAGGGTCGTCCCCGTCCAGCGTATGCGCTCCTGGAGGTCACCCCCGCAGGGATCACCCCCGCATCGCGGGGCGGAACGGCTTCTTCACTGTAGGCAAGGCAATGGACTTGTTCGTACGGTCTGTCATCGGTCTACCGCCGGTCCACCGGCACGGCGCGGACCGGTGCGCACCGGTCCGCCACAGACCGGTGTCCACCAGTTCGCCTCGAACCGGCACTATCGCTCCGACACGGAGTCGATCACCGGAAGCTGGACGGCGAGCAGAGTGACGTCATCGTCCTGCTCATACCCATCGAGCATGCTCTCAACAAGGTACTCCAGCATCTGCTGTGGATCGCCCACCACCTCCGAAGGGGCCGAGGACGCCACGTGGACGAGCTCGTCGAGTCCGGAGTCGACGGACCGTTTGCGGTTCTCAACCAGTCCATCGGAGTACAGGGCGACAGTGTTACCGGGTTGGACGAAGAATTTGTGGTGGCCCCTCGGGGAGCTGACCCCGAGCGGCGTGTCGGGTTCGGTGTCGAGCAGTGACGGCCGCGCGCCGCCCGCCACGACCAGCGGCGGGAGGTGTCCCGCGTTGCTGAGGTCGAGTTGCCCGGTGACCGGGTCGAGCACGAAGTAGACCAGCGTGGTGACCTGGTCCATACCCTCCGTGGCCGAGAACATGCGGTCCAGGCCGGCCAGGACGTCGGCGGGTTCGGGCATGGAGAAGGCCAGGGCTCGCAGCGCGTTGCGGATGCGGCTCATCCCGGCCGCGGCCGGGATGCCCTTGCCCATGACGTCGCCGAGCACCCCCGCGACGCGTCCGTCGGGCAGCGGGAAGGCGTCGTACCAGTCGCCGCCGACCTGCACGTTCTGCGACCCGGACCGGTAGTAGGCGGCCAGGCGCACGCCGCGCACCTCGGGCAGTTCCTCGGGCAGCAGGCTGCGCTGGAGCTCCTCGGCGGTGCTGTGCTCCTGCTCGTAGAGGGTCGCGCGGCCGATGGCCAGCGCGCACTGCCCGGCCAGGGCCTCCAGGAACACGCGCTCGTCGTCGGAGACCTCGCGCGGGGTGGAGAAGGCGAAGCGCAGCGCGCCGATGGGGCGCCCCGCGGCCATCATCGGCAGCGCGATCCAGGCCCGCTCGGGTGTGGATCCGACGAGTTCGTCGACCTCGGGCGCTCCGTCGAACAGCGCGCCCAGCTCGGCCGGGTTGGCGGCCAGGCGGGGCAGCCGGTCGGCGACCGCCAGGGCGGCGATGTCGGGGTGGTCCGCGGGGAAGGAGGATCGGGGCAGCTGGTGGGCGTGCGCGGCGGCGATGGTGCGCAGCCGCAGGCGGTCGCGGTCCAGCAGCACGACGCAGGTGTGGTCGGCCCCCACCCCGGAGCGGCCGATCTCGGACATGGCGTTGACGACCTCGTCTGCGGTGAGCGCCTCGGCCAGGTCGGAGGTGGCCTTCTGGAGGCGGGCGGTGCGCATGGCCGCCTCGCTGAGCTGCTGGTTGAGGCGCTGGCGGAGTTCGTCGGCCTCGCGCTCGTTGGTGATGTCGGCGAGGGTGCCGACCCACTCGGCGGTCCGCTTCCCCTCCATGACCGGGTGGGCCCTGGCCCGGTAGTGGCCGTAGCCGCCCGAGCGGGTGCGCACGCGGAACATGGCGTCGAAGGGGGTGACGTCGAGGACGGAGTCCTCCCAGGCGCGCTCGACGCGGGGACGGTCCTCGGGGTGGAGGGCGTCGAGCCAGCCCCGGCCCAGGTAGTGCTCCAGTTCCTGGCCGGTGACGGCCCGCCACTGGGGGCAGTCCTCGCGGATCTCGCCGCCGGGTCCGGCGGCCCAGACGATCTGGTTGCCCGCCTGGAGCAGGGCGCGCAGCCGCTGCTCGTCGCGGCGCACGGCGGCGCCGTCGTCGACGGGTTCGGCCCCGTCACCGCCGGGGACCGCGATGAGGGCGACGTACTCCTCGTCCGTGCCCGGTTCGGTGACGGGGAACCAGGTCAGGTCCCACATCTGCCCCGCGGGGGTGCGGTGGCGTCCGCGGACGGTCTGCCCCCTCTCGCGTACCTGGGCCAGGCGGGTCCGGTGGTCGGCGGCCGCGTCGCGGTCACCGCTCTCCTCCAGCAGGTCGCCGGGGTCGCGGCCCAGGCACTCGGCGGGGGCGCGTCCCAGGACGTCGGCGGCCAGGCGCTGGTTGATCGTGCCGAGGAGGTCGTCGGGACCGAGCAGCGCGAACCCGATCGGGGAGTCGGCGAGGAGGGACCTGACCGCGTCGGGGAGTTCCGCCCTGCTGACCCGGGGTGGCGGAATGGACGTCTCGGCGCTCAACTGCTCGACACCTCCGGAACCGTCGATTCCCCAGCCGTGTTTCGTTGGGGGGTGCTGCCTGGGCCGCGCGGCCCCTGTCGACCGGCTGCCCATGGCGTGAAAGCCGGAAGTCGCGCGGCGCCGAAGGGGATCGGGGGGCTCCGCGGCTCCCGGGAGTCACGCTCGATGACTCCTCTCGGCCGCTGTCACGGCTCAAGCATAAGACACAGCCGTCCACACGCAACGGCCGTCGTGGAGGGACGCCGCCCGCGGACGTGGAAGGTAAACAATAAGCCACCCGACAGCCGCGTCACAGCGGACGAGGGGTTTCGGCTGCGTGTTTTCCGCCAATTCCCGGCGATGGGCGTTCGCGGGAGGTTTGCGTTCACCACTCGGGGCCAGGGACGTTATGTGCCCGAACACCCTTTTCGCCTTGTTGAGCTGCGGTGATGGTGGTGTTCGAGTAAACAATGCTTCCCAGAGGTTTTATCAACAGCGCGCCGGGAGAGGGGTTGACACTCCGTCCAGAACAAGTGAAATGGGTGGAGGTCACCGTCCAGGCCATCTTCAGCTAGGGGTGTGAGCGAGAATGCTCCAGACCTTCCCGGTCCAGGATCTCAGTCGGATCTCGGCACGGCTCCACGACGAGTTCAGTGCCCTGTCCCACCGATGCGTCGAACGCTGCGTCAGCGACACCTGGAACTGCGTCGAACACCTGGGCATCACGGTCACGCCACACCTGGTCGAGCGGGTCGCCCGCGAGCACCTGGAGGCGATGGTGAACTCCGTGCCGCCCTCCCCGCCGGCCAGGAAGTCGGCGCGCAGGTCGGCCGCGGGCCTGTTCGGCGGCCACCGGGGCCTACCGAAACCGCGCTGAACCCGACAGTCGCCGAGAGTCGCGCGGCCTCCCCGACGGGAGCCGCGCCCCGGTCGCGCCCGCCGTCGCATGGGCGCTGCCGCCGGTTCGCGGGAACGGAAGAGCGCACACCCGGGGCTGGCATACGCTCGGGTGGTGCCCTCCCCGATGTCTCCGTCCCCAGGTTCCGAACCGGTTCCCCGCGCCGTCTTCGACGAGATGCTGCGCGCCGCCAGAGCGCTGCTGGCCATGCGCCACCCCCTCGACGCCGAGCTGGCCTTCAGTGAGCTGCTCGGCACGTGGTGGGGGGAGCGGGTCCCCGGCGTGGACGTGGAGAGGCTGCTCGGCGAGGGCCTGGTCGCACACGCCACCGCCTCCGGCAAGCCCGCGGGGCTGGGCGTACTCGCGGCGATCACCGCCCTGGGCACCTCGTCCGAGCAGCGGAGCCTGGCCGAACAGGGGATGATCGCGCTCCGCGAGCGCGGCCTCCAGGTGCCGGTGTGGGCCTCCCAGCTCGGCGTGGTCACACCGGTGGCCGTCTACGTCAGCACCGACCAGTTCGGCGACACCGAGGACTTCGTGTGCGTGTTCAGCCGCGACGACGACCACCCCGGCCACCCGGGGTCGCTGCCGCCCGAACACGCGCTGATCCTGGTCCTGGACCACAACGGCGGCGGCGTGCTGCGGGACGCCTGGGTGACCACCAAGGTCGAGCAACTGCTGGAGGGCTGCCGCGCCAGGGCCGAGACGGACGAGTTCGCCCGGTTCACGCAGGTGGAGCTGACCGAGGCGCGCGCCCTGCTGACGCGGGCCCTGGAGCGCACCGAACAGGTGGTGGCCGGCGCGTCGGCCGACCGCACCTCGGGGGCGCTCGTGGAGCCGGTGGGCCTGAAGGTCTCCGACCTGACCGGAGGGTCGCTGGCCGCGCACTTCGCGCTGGCCAACGCGCGGGTGCGGTCCCTGCCCGTGCCTCCCGCGGGGGTGGACCCCTTCCCGGCCCCGGTGTGGCGGCGCGACCGGCGAGCGGTGCTGGCCGCGCGCTTCCTGGCCTCGGACGAGGCCGCCGAGCTCTCCGACTCCTACGCGGCGAGCCGCTGCGCCGACCACATCATCGCGCACGGCTGCGACGTGGACGGCGGTCGGCCGATGCGCGTCAGCCCGCGCAAGGTGGAGTCCTTCCTGCTGCACTGGCTGCCCGGCCGGGTGGTGCTGCTGCCCGAGGAGCAGGAGGCCATGCCGCACGTGCTGGCGGCGTGGGTGCGCTGGGCCGGCGGACGCGGCGGGCTGCCGGAGGTGGCGGTGGGCGCGGCGCTGGACGCGGTATGGGAGTCCACCTCGGAGTTCACCCGCACCTACCGCGATCCGGCGCGCCCGCTGGGGCTGCGCCAGGAGGCGGTGCGGCGGCTGATGCCGGACGGCGACTTCGCGTCGCTGGCGCGGCGGATGTTCGCGTTCCCGCTGCTGGCGAGCGAGCTGGTGACGTGGGCTCCGGAGGAGTTCGACCCGGACACGGCGCGGGGCCGAAGGGCGCTGCTGCGGTTGGACCACTACGGCGAGTACGAGGCGGCCACGCCGCACAGCGGCCGCCACTCCAGCGGGCAGGACCGGTGGTACCGGCCGGTGACCGGCGACGACCCCGAGCGGGAGCGGGAGCTGGACCGGCACGAGCGCCTGGCGCGGCGGTTGTGGCACGGCAGGCCCGCGAACCTGTGGGCGGCGGCGCGCCGGATGCTGGACCGGGGCGTGGACCGGCCCGGCGTGCTGGCCGCGCTGGGCGAGGTGCTGGACTCCGCCTCGGGCGAGAGCGACCTGCGCCGCCGCCTGGACGCGCTGTAGGCGGCGCCCGTCCCGGGGCCGCGCGCCGCCTGTGCCGCCCGACTCCCGAACCGCCCTACTCCAGCATGCGCTCGCGCAACTGCTCGACGGTGGCGTCGGAGAGCTTGAGGCCCTCGGTGACGTAGGCGTCGAAGGAGCCGTGGACCTCGTCCACGTGGGCGAAGGCGGTCTCCAGGTACTCGGCGCGCACCCGCGTCATGGGGACGACCTCCTCCCAGGTCAGGGCGCTGTGCCGGGCGAGCCTGCGCATCCACTCGTCGGTGTTGGCCTGGCGCTCGTTGCTGGCCAGGTAGTCGGCGACCACGGCCTCGCGGTCCACACCCAGCAGGCCGAGCAGCAGGGCGGCGCCCCAGCCGGTGCGGTCCTTGCCCGCGCTGCAGTGGAAGACCAGGGAGGCCGGCCCCCGGGCCACCCGCTCGACCAGCTCGCGGTACCCGGTGAGCGCCTCGGCGTCGGTCACGAGCTCACGGTAGACGCCGTGCATGAAGCGCTCGGCGGCGCCGTCGGCGAACATGAGGCGGGCCTTCTCGGGGTCGGCGAGGGCCAGGGAGAAGTTGGCCCCGGCCGCCTCGGGGTCCTGCACGGCCACGACCGCGTACTCGGCGCCCTCGGGGACGACGTCGGGCAGGGTCTCGCGCTCGTGCGGAGTGCGCAGGTCGACGAGCTGGCGGATGCCCAGGCCGTTGTAGACCGGCAGCTCGTCCGCGGCGATCGCGTGCAGGGCGTCGGAGCGGTACACGAGTCCGCGGCGGACCGTGCGGCCCGAGGCCGTGCGGTGCCCGCCGAGGTCGCGGAAGTTGGGGGCG
The DNA here is from genome assembly GCF_012396365.1 of Nocardiopsis alborubida. Classification (GTDB taxonomy): domain Bacteria; phylum Actinomycetota; class Actinomycetes; order Streptosporangiales; family Streptosporangiaceae; genus Nocardiopsis; species Nocardiopsis alborubida. The sequence continues at coordinate 134,489 of NZ_JAAXPG010000008.1, forward strand.
CTGGAGAGGAGGAAACCGTCGTTCGTCACCTTGGTGACGATACCCATCCGCCCCGGCGCCCCGTCAGTCGGCGTCCGCCCTCCCCCGGCCGGAACCGGGGTCAGGCGCCCCCGCGCATGGCGGTGATCTGCTCCCCCGCCTCCTTGACGTCCTTGGCGGTGTCCACGCCGCGCCAGAAGCCGTCGATGCGGTAGGCGGCCAGGCGGCCCTCCTTGGCCAGGTCGGGGAAGGTGGAGGACTCGTGGTCGCCCTTGGTCGGCAGCAGCGGGGTGATGCCCGGCTCGAACAGGTACACCCCGGCGTTGATCCACACCGGCAGCAGCGGGCTCTGGGTGAACCCCTCGATCCGGTCCTGGTCGTCCACGTCCACGATGCCCCAGGTCGTGCGGAACCGGGCCAGGGCCAGGGTGGCCAGGCCGCCCCGCTCCCGGTGGTGGGCGGTCATCTCGTCCAGGGGGAACCAGGTGAGCACGTCGCCGTTGAGCGCGAAGTAGGGCGCGTCCGGGTCGTGCAGACCGGTGGAGGCGAAGCGCAGGGCTCCGCCGCGGCCGAGCGGCTCGTCCTCGACCAGGAGCGTGACCCGCGGGCCGCCCTCGCGGCCCTCCAGGTACTCGCGCAGGACCTCGGCCTTGTAGCCGCAGGAGACGACGACGTGTTCGACGCCGTGGCCCGTGAGCCACTCCAGCTGGTAGTCGATGATGGGCCGTCCGGCCACCTCCACCATCGCCTTGGGTCGGGTGTCGGTGTAGGGCCGCAGCCGGGTGGCCTGGCCGCCGGCGAGGATGAGCGCCTGGGTGACGCGGGGCGCGGAGGAGGAAGTGGGTGCAGCGGTCATGATCCGGACACTAGCAGCACGCCTGTGCGCGTCCCCTCGGGTCTACTGCGTCGCCTCGGCGTAGGCCTTGCGGACGTCGACGCTGGTCAGCACGGTGAGTTCGGCGGCGGTCGCGGCCTCGCCCAGCTCCTGGGACACGCGCAGGTCGCGGTGGGAGCACGCCTTCTCGAACAGGGAGCGGGCGAAGCGGCCGTTGCCGAGCTCGTCGATCCACCCGGCCTCGCACACGTGCGCGAAGATGCTGCGCAGGTCCTCGCGCGCGGTGTCGTCGAAGGCGTCGCCGGTACGGGCGGCCACCGCCTCGGCGATCTCGGTGAGCTCGTCGGCGGTGTAGGAGGGGAAGCGCACCCGCACGTTGAACCGCGAGGACAGTCCCGCGTTGGAGGCCAGGAAGCGCTCCATCTCCGCCGGGTAGCCCGCGAGCACGACCACGAGCCGGGACCGGTCGTCCTCGGCCCGCTTGAGCAGGGTCTGGATGGCCTCGGAGCCGAAGGCGTCACCGCCGCTGTAGCCGGGGTTGACCAGGGAGTAGGCCTCGTCCACGAACAGCACGCCGCCCAGCGCCCGGTCCACGAGCCGGTTGGTCTTGACCGCCGTGGCGCCCAGGTGCTCGCCGACCAGGTCGGCGCGCTGGGCCTCGACCACGTCGGCGCGGCCGAGCAGGCCCAGCGCCGCGAAGACCCGGCCGAGCACCCGGGCGACGGTGGTCTTGCCGGTGCCGGGCGGACCGGAGAACACGAAGTGCCGCATGGGCGCCTGGTTGAGCAGCCCCTGCTCCTCACGGAGCTTGGCCACCCGCAGCTGGGCCACGATGGAGCGGACCTGCTCCTTGACCGGCTCCAGACCGATCATGGAGTCCAGTTCGGCCAGCGCCTCCCCGATGCCGGGCGCCTCGCCGAAACCGGGCAGGCGGGAGGTCAGCTCCCGGTGGGCGGCCTCCACGTCCGAGGCCCGGACGGTGATGAGGTCCTCGGCCTCGGGGCGGGGCGCGGGCTCCGCGCCGTCCACTCCGGCGGTGACCACGCGCACGTCGCGGGCCTGGGCGGCCTTCTCGACCACCGAGCGGGCGAAGCGGCCGTTGCCGAGCTCGTCGACCACCTCGCGCTGGACCACCTGGTCGAACCTTCGCCGCAGCGCCTGGGCGGCTCCGTCGTCGAGGATGTCGCCGCGCTGGTGGACGAGGGACTCGGCGATGCGGAACAACTCGTCGGCGCTGTAGCTGGGAAAGCTGATGCGGGTGGCGAAGCGCGAGGCCAGACCAGGGTTGGAGGCCAGGAAGGCGTCCATCTCCTTCTCGTACCCGGCCAGGACCACGACGAGCTGGTCGCGGTCGTCCTCGGCGCGCTTGAGCAGGGTCTGCACCGCCTCGTTGCCGAACCGGTCGGCCTGGCCGTCGCCCTCGTTGACCAGGGAGTAGGCCTCGTCCACGAACAGCACGCCGCCCAGCGCCCGGTCGATGAGCTCGTTGGTCCTGATGGCGGTCGCGCCCAGGTACTCCCCCACGAGGTCGGCGCGCTGGGCCTCGACCACACGGGAGGTGGGCAGCAGCCCGAAGGAGTGGAAGATGGTGGCCAGGGTGCGGGCGACGCTGGTCTTGCCGGTGCCGGGCGGACCGGAGAAGACCAGGTGGCGCAGGGGCCGCTCCACGGGGAAGCCCGCGTCGGCGCGCAGGCGGGCCGCCTCGATGGAGGCGGCGATCCCGCGCACCTGCTGTTTGACCGGGTCGAGGCCGACCATGTCCTCCAGTTCGGCCAGGGCCTGGTCGACGGGGACGGGCTCGTCGTCGGAGTCCGCGGCGGCGGCCCCGCGGGAGCCGGTACCGGTGCGCCCTCGCAGCGGCCGGGTGCGGCCCTCGGAGCCGTCCTGGCCCCCGGACGCGTTCGCGGGGCCCGAGCCGCCGTTGCGGCGCGAGACGGGCATGGACTTGGCGGTCTCACGCCGGTTGGCCTCGCTCTCCCGGTGGATCTGGCGGGAGGCCGACAGCCGCCACAGCAGGCAGGCGCCCGCGGCGGCGTAGAGCAGGATGATCCCCCAGGAGGCGGGGAAGGGCTCGACGACCAGTCCGACCAGGGCCAGGGAGAACCCGGCGATGAGCCCGGCGGTCAACGAGAGCACGATGGTGTGCCAGACGGGGAACTCGCGCGCCCGCCCGGCGGCCAGGACCACGAGCAGAGGCAGGGGCAGGACCAGCAGCGTGACGGGCTCGCCCGCGAGGGGGATCTGGAAGAGGGGGACGGACACCGCGAGCCAGAGCACGCACACCATGACGGTGGCGAAGGCGTCGACGGAGCGCATGAGGGCGGCCAGGACCATCAGCAGGACCAGGGCCGCGGTGACCGCGCCGAAGGCGGACGCGCCCGTGACGAGCGCGACGACGGCGACCACGGTCAGCAGGACCAGGGCGGACACGAGCCGTCGGCCGAGGGGGACGCGGTGGTAGAGGGCGCGCAGGCGGTCGAGTCCCGAGGCGCGTACCGGCTCCGCGGCGGCGGTGGAGCGCATCTCACGCGTCATCCATGCACCTTCCTGCGTGGGGGTCCGTGGCGGTCGGCTCTCCTGACCGGCGGGGGTCGGGTCGGGGGCGGGGGGCGTCGGGGGGCCGACGTCCACAGCCACAGCCTTGCCCCAAGTGGGGCGGATGTCCAGTACGGGACCGCGTGTCGTGGCCCCTGGCCGGGGGCCGCCCGGGGTCCGCGGGTCCGGTCCTCACAGCAGGGGGAGCTGCCCGCCGGGAGCGGGGCGGACCCTGCGCAGGTGCTTCCATCGGGGCAGGTCGTCGAGGTAGGCCCAGCTCATCCGGTGGTGCGGGGTGGGTCCGGACTCGGCCAGGGCGGCTCGGTGCGCGGGCGAGGGGTACCCGGCGGCCCGCTCGAACCCGTAGCCCGGATGGTCGGCGGCCAGGTCGGCCATGAGGGCGTCGCGGTGGACCTTGGCCAGGATCGCGGCGGCGGCGACGCTGACGCAGGCCAGATCGCCCTTGACGCAGGTGCGCACCCGCCAGGGGCGGCCGATGAAGTCGTGCCTGCCGTCGAGGATGACGGCGTCGGGCCGCGGGGAGAGCGCGTCCAGGGCGCGTCGGGAGGCCCGGTGCAGTGCCTCGGTCATACCGACCTCGTCGATCTCCTCGGGGGAGGACCAGCCGAAGGCGTGGTCGGCGACCCAGGGGCGCAGCTGGTCGGCGATCTCCCGGCGGCGTTTGGGGGTCAGGCGCTTGGAGTCGGTCAGCCCGGAGGGCGGGGCGCCCTCGCCGGGGACGGCGGCGCAGACCAGGAGCGGCCCGGCCCAGGCGCCGCGGCCCACCTCGTCCACTCCGGCGACCACCCGCGCGCCGGAGGAGCGGAGTTCGTCCTCCAACTCGTAGGTCGGTGCGGCGGGCGGCGGGGCGGGCGTGGATGTGGTCGGCACAGTATCCACCTTAGGGCGTGGCGCGCGGACGCCGTGCGGGGCCCGGGAACCGGGGGCATCGCCGGGAAGGCCTCAGACCGCCCGGGCCGCCGTCGGGGCCGCCCGCGCACCCGCACACGGCCCGGCACGCGAAGGGCGCGGACCGCGGCCCCGGAACCCGCGCACACGGAGCCGACCCGGACGAGAGGACCTCGAACGCACCCTTTTGCGCGACTCGCCGACCACCACAAGAGGTTAACGGCCATGACCTTGTGTAGTTTCCGCTTGTCAGGACCGCCGGTCGCCCGGGAGGAATGGACATGCAGCGTGCCAGGCCGTATCCGCGGCCGCGGATCTCCCGGGGACGCCTCTACGACGTCGCCGCCGCCCTCGTCCGGGTGGGCGTCGGATGGATGTTCACCGAGTACGGGCTCGCGCTGCGCGACCGGGAGACCGCGGTGGCCGATCACCTCACCGCGACCGGCCTGGGCGCGCTCTCCCCGACCGCGGGGGCGCTGCCCGCCCTGCTCGTCGCGCTCTCGATCGCCTTCGCCGTGGGCCTGCTCACATGGCTGACGGGCCCCCTGCTCGCCGCCGCGGCCGTGCTCGGCGCCCTCACGGCGGGCGCGCCCGACCTGGCGCCCTTCTCCTCGTGGGGCACGACGTCACTGGTCACGGCGGTGTGCGTGCTGATGGCGGTGAGCGGCGGCCGCTGGTCCTGGGACCACCTCGTCCTCTCGCCGCGCGTCAACGTGCGGCACCGGAAACACCGCCGACAGCCGTCCGGAACCCGCGGGAAAGACGGCGGCGTTTCCCCGCGTCTCCCCGAACACGCTCCGCCACTGCTCTATCCTGTGGAGCAGGCCGTGCTTCGACGGCCGTATCGACTGTGACGCGGCCCCCTGCGGCTCCTCTTCCCGTTCGCTCCGGGTCCGCGTCCCCATGACACGGATTCGGTGGGGGGAACGCCATGTCCGCCGCAGCTTCCGGCCCGGCCCCTGACAGGTCCCTGGCCAAGCTGATCGAGATCGCGGAGAAGCCGACGCTCGGCCAGCGCCTGATCAGCTGGGCCTCCCGTCCGCCCGGCCGGCTCTACATCCCCGCCTGCGGCGTGGTCGGTCTGGTCCTGCTCTTCGAGGACAGCGTCCCCGGCGGACACCTGATCACGTTCTTCGCCGCTCTGGTGGGCGGCCTGCTGCTCGCCGGGATGGGTGCGCTGCGCCTGGGCATCGCCCTGGCGGTGGCCCGCCCGATGATCCGCCACTACTGGCTGCGCTGGGTGTCCGCTCCGGTGATCGCCGCCGTCGCGATCGGCCTGGCAGTGGCCGACGTCCCGCTCCAGAGCCGGATCAGCGCCTCCGCCGACCAGCTGCTCTCGCTGAGCGAGGACACCGACGGCCGCACCTCCATCCCGCTCAACGGCGAACGGGTGGGGCTGTACTCGCTGCGCAGCGTCTCGGCGTACGAGGGCGTCACCCACTACGCGGTGGAGGGATCGGGACTGTTCAGCCCCTCCGGCCTGGCCCACAGCACCGAGCAGATCCCCGAGGGCGTCTTCGTCCCCGGGCAGGGCTCCAGGATCTACGAGCACGTGTCGGGCGACTGGTACGTCTGGGTCAACCACTGACCGCGCCCACGCACCCGTGTCCCGCCCGCCGCGCCACCGCGCGGCGGGCGGCCGCGTTTTCACCCTCACCTTGCCGGTCCTTGTCCCCCTCCAACCCCGCTCTCAACCTCGCCGGGTACACAGGGACACGCCCCCCAGGGGAGAGCCGCAGGCCCTCCCCCCTCCGGCAGCGCCGCCAACCCTGAGAAGAGGCCCCATGCGCGAGTTCGCGCTCACCCTCCACGTGCGCATCCACGACTCGATCACCGCGCTGCGCCGCGCCCACGCGCTCGGCGACGACGACCTGGCCAGCGCGCAGGCGGGCGAGGTCGAGGACCTGGTCGAGATCGCCGCGCGGAACGGGATCGACATCGCCGGGGGCTACTCCTCCCTCTCCCCCGTCGCCTGAGCCCGGGACACGAGGAAGGGCCCGCGACCGCTCCCGGTCGCGGGCCCTCACCCCGTCTCCGGCCCCGCCCAGCGGCCCGGCCGCGGGGCTGAGCCGTCGGGGCTGGGGAGTGTTCCGCGAAGGCTTCCGGATCAGCGAGCGGCCGTCCGGGCGACCTCTCGCAACACGGTTCGCGCAGATCAGCCTGGTCGGCTTTTCAGGCGAAACCGGCGCGGCGAGAGGCAGCCCGGTGCCCGCGGCGAAGCTGGAGCCGCAGGCTCTCCCTTGGGGGTGGTGGAGGGCGACGGGCGGGACCGAAACGATCCGAGGAACACGACCTAGCGGCGCCTCTGCCCGCCGTACCCCTCACCGCGCTCGAACTGCTCGCGCATCGCGGCGCCCTGCTGGCGCTGGTACTCGTCGGCCATCTGCTGCTGGCGCTCGGCGGCCGCGGAGAGCGCGCCCTGCGCGGAGTCCAGGACCTCCCTGGCCCCACCCGAGCCGCCGGAGCCGCCCGCTCCGCCCAGCGGTGCCCGCGAACCCCGGCCGTCCATCACCTGGGGCAGCAACTGCGCGGTCAGCAGCGTCGACAGCGCCGAGGCGTCCCCCGCACCGGCCTCGGTCTGCACCACCACCGGGCGCGGGGCGCGCCCGGCCAGGGTGGCGCCCACGTCCAGGCGGCGGCGGGCCAGCTCGTACTCCAGCACCGCCCGGTTGTCCCGGTAGGCCGTGGCCAGGCGCTCCTGCGCCTTCGCCTCGTTCTCGGCGGCCACCAGGTCGGCGCGCCCGCGCGTCTCGATCTCGTAGCGCACCCGCTGCGCCTCGGTCTCCTGCTCCTCCAACATCTGCGCCACGTCCTTGCGCGCCTTGTTGAGGGAGGCGTTGACCTCGACGATCTTGGCGTCACGGGTCTTCTTGGAGCGCTCGATGTCCATCAGCAGGGTGTCGATCCGGCGCTTGCGCGTCAGCTCCCACTCCTGCTCGTAGGCCACCAGCTCCTTGGCCACCCGCTCCCGGGTGGACAGGTGCTGCTGGTACTGGCTGGGCAGCTGCACGTCGGGGATGTTGCAGCCGGTGATCCGCACGCCGTACTTCTCCAGCTGCCCGTTGAGCAGGCGGCGCATGTCCTCGACGTTGGAACCGCGCAGGTCGTAGGCGGACTCGGTGTTGACCAGGCGGCTGCGCTGACGGATGGCGTCCTGCACCGCGCTGGAGAGCACGAGGTCGAAGTTGCTCGCGCCGATGATCGTCACGAACCGGATCGGGTCGGTGATCTGGAACTTGAGGAAGAACTCGATCGACTTCAGCGGCACGTTCTCCCGCGTGGGGCAGGCCAGGACCGGCGCCGTGTAGGGGATCTCCGTGCGGGTGTCCACCACGAAGTCCACCCGCGACCACGGGTGCCACAGGTAGTGGCGGCCCGGGCCGATCGGCTTCACGATCGCGCCGTACTTGGTGAGGATGCCGTGCGTGCCCTCCTCGATCTCGACGATCGAGCTGCGCCACCACCACAGACCCGCCACGACGATGCTGAGGAGGCCGACGATCAGGGTCGGCACGGCCAGCACGACGTAGGCGACCCCGAAGCCGAACCCGCCCGCCGAGGCGTTGAGGGCCATCATCAGCGCCGAGCACAGGGCGAACAGGCCGAACCAGACCAGAACGGTCCACCGCAGGCCGCGGTTGTCGCGCGGGATGACCACGGGAACGATCGCGCCCTGGTCGCCGCCGCGCAGCAGACCCGCCAGGTCGCCCCAGGAGGCGAGGGACTCCTTGATGCTGGAGCCGCCGCCGGCGTTCACTGACTGGCTCATCTACTGACCTCCCTCGTCGGGGCCGAAGCCCTGGGTGCCGCGCGACCACGGCGGCGGGGGCGGGTCCTCGGGGAACCGCCGGGGTGCGTCCGAGGAGGGCGGCGCGTCGGCCGACGGCCGGGCGGAGTCCTGCTCCCGCGGGGCCTCGTGCCGACCGTGCGTCTCCTGGGACTCTTGTGTTGCCTGAGGCCCCTTGGGCGCCTCGGACATGCGCTCGTCGATGGCCTGCTCGGAGACGGACTGGCGGATCTCCTCCACCAGCTCCTCCCCCGGGTCCTCGCCCCGGCCCCGTTCGGCCCTGGGGTCGTCGGCGTCCCGGACCAGCGCGCTGATCTCCTGCTCGCGCTCGGCGATACGGCCCCGGATGGCCCCGAGGCGGGAGCGGATGGCCTCCATGTCCTCCTGCGAGAACAGGGCGGTGTCGGCCTGACCGATGATCTCCTGCGCGATGCGCAGGTAGTCGACGCTGGCGGAGTCGCCCGACCCGATCCGCAGGACCTGCGGGAGGCTGTCGGCGACACCCTCCAGCTTGTCCAGAAGGGTCTCGCGGAAGCGGTAGTTGAGGATCTCGGGGGCGTCGGCGGCGCTGACCGCGCGGATGTCCAGGGCCTGGGCCTGCAACAGGGCCGCGTTGGCGTTGGCCTCGGACTCGGCCTCGACGAAGCGCTGGTGGGCCAGGGAGCGGGCCCGGTTGGTCTCGCGTTCCAGGGCGGTGTCCATCTGCGCCTGGTACTGGGCGATGTCGGCCTGGATCGCGGACAGGGTCTCGTTGAGGGTCGCCAGCTCCTTGTTCAGGTCACCCTCGTTCTGCTCCTTGCGCAGCTGGAGCTCGTACTCGAAGGTGTAGGCGTCCTTGGCGACGCGGACCATCTCCGGCGCCGCCAGGTCCATCCGGTACTCCTGGTTGGAGGGCTCGGCGTGGGTGATGTTGGCGCTGGTCAGCTCCACGATCCCGCTGAACTGGCGGTTGAGCTGCTCCACCAGGCTCTGGGTGTTGTCGCCGACCATGTCGTAGATGGCGGAGGCCTGCTGCTCGTAGATGAGGCTGCGGGTGGTCTCGCTGATCGCGTTGTTCAGCTTCTCCTGGAAGCCGTTCACGCCGCCCAGCGTGTAGACGAAGTCGGTGGCGTTGACGATCCGGAACTGCACGAACAGGTCTATGGAGGCCTGCACACCGCTCTTGGTGGGCGCCGAGCGGATCGGCGCGTTGAAGGGGTACTCGCGGGTGGTGTTGACGATGTAGGAGACGCGCTTCCAGGGGTTGAAGAGCGTGACCCGCCCGGCCTTGAAGACGTTCTCCATCTTGCCGAAGCGGGTGACGATGGCCTCGCAGCCCTCCGGCACCATCACCATGCCCTGGCGCCACCACATGAACACGGCCACCGCGATGGTGATCAACCAGTAGTGGATGCCGAAGACGGGGTTGACCAGGGGGTTTCCACCGCTGACGGCCTGGGGGGCCAGGACGAGGACGGCGCCCACCACACCGAGGGCCACCAGCGCGATGGCCGGGAGCATCGTCACGAAGGTGCGCCCGCGGGGGATGACCATGGGACAGATGACGTGGATCGGTCCGCCGTCGCCGCGCTCGTAGTAGCTGCGGTTGATCGCCTCGCCCGCGTTGTTGAGGGACGTGCTCTTCTGCTCGATGCGGGTGCCGACGGAGTCACCCTGTTCACGGGCGGCGACGAAGTCCCGGGGGTCGAGGCCACCGCCCTCGGTGGCCTGTTGCAGCGCGTCGGACACCGCCTGGCGCGGATCGCCCCCCTGGGCGACGGCACCGGCCGCGCCGCGCACGGTCTGCGCGAACGACATAGGCATGGGCTCCTTGGTCGGAGGTCGGGAACTATCGGCTACGACGTCGCGTATCGCGGTCCGGTTCCAGGTGGGAGCCTGTTTCGTGACCGGAGGGGCCGTAGCGGACAGCACCAAGCCTGTCATGGGACGCGTCCAGAACCCAGAGCCGCGTACCGGAGCGTGACGGGAACGCACCCCGCGGGTCCGGCCCGCGCGGGCCGGACGGCACCGCCGCCGGGCGGCGGATAACGTCGTTGGCGCACGCAGCCACCGGCTCCGGCCGCAGCGAGAGGGGACACCACCGATGCCCGCAGTACCCAGTTCCGTCCTGACCACCGCGGGCCTGATCGGCGGCTACACGGTGGCCCGCGCGACGGGCAGCCGCCCGCTGGGCGGGGCCGTGCTGGCCGCGTTCGGCGCCGCGGCATTCGAGACCTGGCGCCGCCGCTCGGGGGTGGGCACGGCGGTCGCGCTCACCGGCGTGTACGTGGGCGCGTTCGGGCTGTCCCACCCGCTGGCGAGGAGGGTCGGCGCCTGGCCCGCCGTGCTGGGGGTGACCGCCGTGACCGCCGCGGTCGCGGCCGTCTCGGGAGACCGCGGCCGCGGCTGACACGGAACCCGCGCGCCGGGGAGGGGGCGCGGACCCGCCCCCTCCCCGAGCCGTCCGTCCGCCGCGGATCAGCTGCAGCCGCTGGTGGCTCCGCAGCCCTCGCAGGCGTAGCAGCTGCCCGACGGGCGCATCTTGGTACCGCAGGTCACGCACAGCGGAGCGTCCGCCACGAAGCCCTTGCCCTCCATCAGCTCCGCGGTGGAGTGCGCCCGGGTCGGCCGCTCCGCCGCCGCGTGCGGCTCCTCCACCGGGGCCGCCGGGGTCTCCTCGGCGGCGTCCGCCCCGCGGGTGGCCGCGGACTGGGCGTAGGACTCCACCTGCGCGGCGACCTGGGCCGGATCCTCCCCCGCCACCTGCGCCTGGCGCTCGGCGGCCGACAGCACCCCCAGCGCGGCGCGCTCCTCGTAGGGCAGGTGGTCCAGGGCCAGGCGGCGGAAGATGTAGTCCACCACCGACTGGGCCATGCGGATGTCCGGGTCGTCGGTCATGCCCGCCGGGTCGAACCGCATGTTCGTGAACTTGTCCACGTAGGTCTCCAGCGGGACCCCGTACTGGAGGGCGATGGAGATCGCGATGGAGAAGGCGTCCATCACCCCGGCCAGGGTGGACCCCTGCTTGCCGAGCTTCATGAACACCTCGCCCAGGCCGTCGTCAGGATAGGAGCCCGCGGTGATGTAGCCCTCGGCCCCGCCCACGGAGAACGACGTGGTCTCGCTCGGGCGCTTCTTGGGCAGGCGGCGTCGGACCGGCCGGTGCACCTCGACGGTCCGCACCTCGGGCTCGGCCTCCTTCTCCCGCGTCCCGCCGGTGGACAGCGGCTGGCCCACCTTGCAGTTGTCGCGGTAGACGGCGAGCGCCTTCAGGCCCATCCGCCAGCCCTCGAAGTAGATGTGCTCGAAGTCCTCGACCGAGGCCTCCTCCGGCACGTTCACCGTCTTGGAGATCGCGCCGGACAGGAAGGGCTGCACCGCGGCCATCATCCGCACGTGGCCCATGGGCCGGATGTAGCGGAGCCCCATCGCGCAGTCGAACACCTCGTAGTGCTCGGCGCGCAGGCCGGGCGCGTCCACGACGTGGCCGTTCTCGGAGACGTACTCGACGACGGCCTCGATCTGCTCGTCCTGGTAGCCGAGGTTGCCCAGCGCGCGCGGGATGGCCTGGTTGACGATCTGCATGGAGCCGCCGCCGACCAGCTTCTTGAACTTGACCAGCGAGAAGTCCGGCTCGATGCCGGTGGTGTCGCAGTCCATCATGAAGCCGATGGTCCCAGTGGGCGCGAGAAGGCTCGCCTGGGCGTTGCGCCAGCCGTTGCGCTCGCCGATCCTGAGGCACTCGGCCCACTCGCGGGTGGCCGCGGCGTGGATCGGCTCCTCCAGGGTTCCGACGGTGCGCAGGTCGTCGTTGGCGGCGGCGTGCTTGCGCATGACCCTCTTGTGGGCCCGCTCGTTGCGCCGGTAGCCGTCGTAGGGGCCGACCACCCCGGCCAGCTCGGCGCTGCGCCGGTAGGCGGTGCCGGTCATCAGCGAGGTCACGGCGGCGGCGACGGCGCGCCCGCCCTCGGAGTCGTAGGCGTGGCCGGTCGCCATGAGCAGGGCGCCCAGGTTGGCGTAGCCGATACCGAGCTGCCGGTAGGCGCGGGTGGTCTCGCCGATCTTCTCCGTGGGGAAGTCGGCGAAGGTGATGGAGACGTCCATCGCCGTGATGACCAGCTCGGTGAGCGCGGTGAAGCGCTCCACGTCGAAGGTGTCGTCCTCGCGCAGGAACTTCAGCAGGTTGATCGAGGCCAGGTTGCAGGACGAGTCGTCCAGATGGAGGTACTCACTGCACGGGTTGCTCGCACTGATGCGCCCGCTCTCGGGCGTGGTGTGCCAGTCCTGGATCGTGCCGTCGTACTGGATGCCCGGGTCCGCGCACTCCCAGGCGGCCCTGGCCATGCGCTGGAACAGCTCCTTGGCGTCCACCGTGGCGACGACCTCGCCGGTGGTGCGCGAGGTCAGGCCGAAGTCGGAGCCGCTCTCCACGGCGCGCATGAACGCGTCGGAGACCCGCACGGAGTTGTTGGCGTTCTGGTACTGGACGCTGAACATGTCGCCGCCGCCGAGGTCGACGTCGAACCCGGCGTCGCGCAGGGCACGGATCTTGTGCTCCTCGCGGGCCTTGGTCTCGACGAAGTCCTCGATGTCGGGGTGGTCCACGTCCAGCACGACCATCTTGGCGGCCCGGCGGGTGGCGCCGCCGGACTTGATGGTCCCGGCCGAGGCGTCGGCGCCGCGCATGAAGGAGACGGGCCCGGAGGCGGTCCCGCCGGAGGAGAGCAGCTCCTTGCTGGAGCGGATGCGCGAGAGGTTCACACCCGCGCCGGACCCGCCCTTGAAGATGATCCCCTCCTCCTTGTACCAGTCCAGGATCGACTCCATGGTGTCGTCCACGGAGAGGATGAAACACGCACTGACCTGGGCTTTTGCATTCGTGCCGACGTTGAACCACACCGGGGAGTTGAAGCTGAACAGCTGGTGGGCGAGGGCGTGCTTGAGCTCGTGGTCGAAGACCTCGGCGTCCTCGGCGGAGGCGAAGTAGCCGTGCTCGCGGCCGGTCTCGGTGTAGACGCCGACGACGCGGTCGATGAGCTGCTTGAGGCTCCACTCGCGCTCGGGGGTGCCGACCGCGCCGCGGAAGTACTTGCTCGCCACGATCTGGGTGGCGTTCATCGACCAGGAGGCGGGGAACTCCACTCCGCGCTGCTCGAAGTTGACCGTGCCGTCGCGCCAGTTGGTCATGACGACGTCGCGGCGCTCCCACTCCAGGGAGTCGTAGGGGTGCGTGCCCGGGGAGGTGAAGACGCGCTTCACCCTGATCCCCTTGCGGTTCCCCTTGCCCTTGCGTCCGGCCTGGCCGCTGGCGGTTTCCGTCATCGCCGGGCCTCCCCTCACTCGTGGGCACGGTCACCGACCGTGCCCGGCGTCCCTCTGTCCCGGGAGTGGTGTGGCCCCGCGCGCGGTCGGCGTGCGGGCCCCGGGTGCGCTATCCCGTGGTGGCGCCGCTCCGGTCGCCGGCCCCGGCGCCCTCGCCGGTCTCGGCCTCGCGGTCCTGGCGCAGGCTGGCGATCTCGGCCTCGAAGTCGGAGAGGCTCTCGAAGCCGCGGTAGACGCTGGCGAAGTGCAGGTAGGCGACCTCGTCCAGGTCACGCATCGGGCCGAGGATGGCCAGGCCGATCTCGTGGGCCGGGACCTCGGCCACACCGCGGCCGCGGATCTCCTCCTCGACCTGCTGGCCGAGCTTGGCCAGGGCGTCCTCGGAGACGGGGCGCCCCTGGCAGGCCCGGCGCACCCCGGCGATGATCTTGGTCCGGCTGAAGGGCTCGGTGACCCCCGAGCGCTTGGCCACCATCAGCAGGACGGTCTCCTGGGTGGTGAACCTGCGCTCGCAGACGGGGCAGGACCGGCGGCGCCGGATGGCCGCGCCGTCGTCGGTGGACCTGCTGTCGATCACCCTGGTGTCCGGATGGCGACAGAACGGACAGTGCACCCTGGTTCACCTGCTTCTCTCACCGAACGACAACGCCTAGGTACCACTAAACCACAACTTCTGGGCAACCACTCCTACCGAAACACCAGATGTTGTGGTCGAACCTAGACTTCTTCCTGACCCGCCGCAACCCTGGCGCGGGTGTGTCCCGACACGGCCGAGCGGCCACGCGGCATCTCGGCCCGCGGCGGCGGGGTGGGGCGGGGGGAGTCGGCGCGGCCGGACTGCTCCGGGACCCGGCACCGCGGTCAAGGATAGCGTCGCCGACCGGAGCCGCCGCGCCCCGACGGCGGGCGCCGGAATCCCGGTGGCACCGGGTTTTCGGTCGAGCCGACGCCCCAGGATAAGACCCCCACACCTGGCCGGAACCGCTGTCGCGGGCACGCGTTCGCACATTCCGGGGACAACAGCGCGTGAACGCGTGTACACACGTAAGTGCAGGCCGGAAATTGACCGCGAATACGCGCGGCGACAATTGTCCCCGGCCTCGAACGCTTGTTTGATATCACCGTGTGCAACGACTAAAGTTGACCTTGATTTCACACCGGTTTCGCCATCACGTGGACCCCCAGGTCGGCACGGTCGCGGACCGGGGGTGGCCAGTCACACAAGCAGGCCCTGACCGAACCGAATGCCGAGGAGGCCCGGCCGTGCCGGAGGAGAATCCCGGAACCGCAGACACCGCCACCGTTCTCGCACCAGCGGAGAACGCGGGCGGGTCCACGCCCGAAGCCCCCAAACTCACCGCACGCCAGCAGAGCGTGCTGAACTGCATCCAGCGCTATGTCCGGGAGCGGGGTTTCCCCCCCTCGATAAGGGAAATCGGGGAAGCGGTCGGCCTGTCCAGCCCGTCCAGCGTGGCGCACCAGCTCAAGGTCCTCCAGCGCAAGGGCTACCTGCACCGCGACCAGAACCGGCCGCGCGCGGTCGAACTGCGCACGCCCGGACGCGCCTCGGGGCAGACCCTGGTACCCGAGGACATCGACCTCTCCCGCGCCGCGGCCGTGCCGCTGGTCGGCCGGATCGCCGCCGGCGGTCCGATCCTGGCCGAGGAGTCGGTGGAGGACGTGCTCGCCCTGCCGCGCCAGCTGGTGGGTGAGGGGCGCCTGTTCATGCTCACCGTGGTCGGTGACTCGATGACCGACGCCGCCATCACCGACGGCGACATGGTGGTGGTGCGCCAGCAGCAGGACGCCAACAACGGCGACATCGTGGCGGCGCTGCTCGACGACGAGGCGACCGTCAAGGTGCTGCGCCGCGAGGAGGGCGGCCACGTGTGGCTGATGCCGCGCAACGAGGCCTACGAGCCGATCAACGGCGACGACGCCACCATCCTCGGCAAGGTGGTCGCGGTCATGCGCCGCGTCTGAGAGCCCGTGTGCCCGCGTCCCCGGCCCCTCTCCCCTCGGAGGGACCGGGGGCGCTTCCCCCTGTGGACGACGCGGGGCCGACGGGCGCGGGCCGCTAGTCTGAGGAGGTGTTCACACGTGCCTCCTCCCCCGCCGCCCGCTGGCGCACCGCGCTGGTCGGTGCGGTCAGCGCCGCCCTGTTGTCCACCGCCGCCTGCGCCCCCGCCGACGACGGTGCCGCCGAGGCGCCGGGGGTCGGCGGCGTCGAGCGCGAGGTGGCCTTCGAGGGCGGCGGGCACGAGGTGGCGGGCACCTTCCGGATGCCCGAGGGCGTCTCCGGCACCGTCCCGGGCGCGCTCATCGTCTCCGGCAGCGGTCCCACCGACCGCGACGGCAACAGCTCCGTGCGCCCCAACGCCGGCACCAACCAGAACCTGTCCCGCGTGCTCGCCGACGTCGGGGTGGCCTCGCTGCGCTACGACAAGTACGGCAGCGGTCCGGACTTCGAGGCGCCGGACCCCGGCGGCGAGGTCGCGCCGGTGGACCCCGCGATCTTCGACGAGCAGGTCGCGGCCGCCTACGAGGAGCTCGTCGCCCAGCCCGAGGTGGATCCCGGGCGGGTGGTCGTCGTCGGGCACAGCGAGGGCGCCCTGTACGCGCTGCGCGCCCACGAGCTCATCGGTGCGGAGCACCCCTCCCCCGCGCTCGTACTCGCCGCGCCTCCCGGAACGCGCTACCTCGACCTGATCGACCGCCAGCTCACCGAACAGGTGCGTACCGTCGAGGCCTCGGGCCAGACGGAGGAGAGACAGGTGGTCCAGCTGCTCTCCGACGCCCGCGCCGGACGGGCCGCGATCAGATCCGGGCGTGCGCTCAGCGACGTGGAGATGCCCAGCGGGGGCGTGTTCGGCGTCTACACACTCGCCAACGAGGACTTCCTGGCCTACATGGACGCCTTCGACCCCGTCGAACTGGCGGAGGAGCTGCCCGGGGGGACCCCGGTACTGGTCCTGTGGGGGGAGGAGGACACGCAGGTCTCCCGGGAGGACGTGGACCGGCTGATGACCGGTCTGGACGGCGCCCGGCGGGTGGACGTCCCCGACACCGACCACGTCTTCCGCCGATACCGGGACGAGCCCGGGGCCACGGTCCTGGACGAGCAGCGCCCCTTCGCCGAGGAGGTCGCGCCCGCGCTGGAGGAGTTCCTGGGCACGGCCTGGTAGGCGCGCCGGGGCCTCACTCGGGAATGGAGTCCGGCAGCGCCTCCGTCACGGACAGTGCGAGCTCCTCGGCGCCCGCGGCCATGCGCTCCCGGTCCCCCGGATTCTGCGCGTCGTAGCTGGCCGCCACGCTGTAACAGGTCTCCAGGTACAGGTTGGACACCCGTGCGCCGACACAGGCGACCGTGTACGGGTCCTCCTGGACCCAGGAGACCGCCTCCTCGCCGACGCCTTCCAGCTCCTGCGTCTCGTACCGGGAGGTGGTGGTGCGCAGGTTGTCGGCGGCCGTCGTGATACCGCCCGGGTCGGGGGCGGCCACGGCCACCAGCGTCGCGGTGGCCGGAACCCGCTCGCCCGGGCCGCCGGGGGTCGCCCACCGGCACTGCCAGCCCGAGCCGAACGCCTCCTGCGCGCTGCCGACCGGCTCCTCGACCTCCAGTTCGTGGCCGGGCACCAGCGCCTCCAGGGTCCCGGTCTCGGCGACGGAGCACTCGGGCGCCGCCCCGAAGGCGCCCGTCTCCGGGTTGTCGCGCGCCACCACGTACCAGATCGCCCCGGCGGCGAGCACGACCAGCACCAGGGCGGCGGCGACCACGGCGACGGTGGCACATCCCCGGCTCTGCGGTTGGACGGAGGCCACCACCTCGGGCGCGGGCTGCTGGGGGTGGGGCTGCTGCCACGGGGGGTTGGGCGGCGGCGGATACTGCCCCCGCGGGGTCTGGTGGGGGCGATAGGCCTGCTGTTGCCCGTGGGGCTGTGGTGCCTGGGGCGGTGGCGGAGGCTGCTGGCGCCCCTGTGGCTGCTCATGCGTCTGCGGCACATGGGGAGTCTGCTGCTCCCCGTGAGGCTGCGGTGGTTGCTGTTCCCCGTGTGACTGTGCCGCCTGGGGCGACTGGGGCAGCTGCTGTTCCTCGTGCGGCTGCGGTGCCTCGTGCTCCTGCAGCTGCTGAGGCTGCGAAGGTTCCTGTGACTCCTGCGTCTGCGGTGCCTCGTGCTCCCGCAGGGGCTGAGGCTGAGGTGCCTGCGGAGGCTGGTGTGTCTGGGGCTGTTCGGGGTCCCGCGCATCGGGGTGCTGGTCGCTCACAGAGCCTCTCCGAGCCGCACGGCGAACTCCACTGCCAGGTCCCGGGCCTCGCCGAAGCCGACCGGCTCGGTGCCGGAGGTCCCGGCGTAGGACACCCGCACCAGCAGGTTGTCGGTGGGGAAGGCCAGTTCCGCGGTGCCGGGCACCTGACCGCGCCACACCCGGCCCTCCCCGGTGGCCAGTTCCACGGTCTCGCCGCGCGCCGGTACCAGGGCGGTGTAGGCATCCCGCGCCCGCTGGGCGCCGGTGACCGGCTCCTCTCCCGTGGTGTCGGTGAAACGGGCGGACAGGTCCAGCCGGAGCACCCCCTGCGGCCCGTCGGCCGGACCGGCGGAGGACCACGAGCACATGGTGCTGTCGCCGTCCGCCAGGGGACCCTGCTCGGAGGACTCCAGGACCGCGCCTGGCACCAGACCGGTGACGAGCGCGTCCGAGACCACCGCGCACCCGGGCGCGGCGGCGTGGGCGTCACCGCTCTCGGGCACGCCCGGGTCGTCCCCGGACAGCCACAGTCCGCCGCCGACCGCCACCGCGGACAGCACCACCGTGCCCGCGCCGATCACGGCCACCCGCACGAGGGGACCCACCCGGCCACCGCCTCCCTGTCGGTCACCGCGCCGACCGCACACGGGCGGCGGCCGCCACACGCGGCCGCCGCCTCTGGTGTGCCTGGTCAGCCGACGACGATGTTCACCAGCTTGGGCGCGCGCACGACCACCTTGCGGATCTGCTTGTCGCCGATGAAGCCCTGAGCCTTCTCCGAGGCCAGGGCCAGCCGCTCCAGCTCCGCCGGGTCGATGTCGGGCGCCACGGACAGCTTGTCACGGACCTTGCTCTGCACCTGCACCACGCAGGTCACGGACTCCTGCACCAGCAGGGCCGGATCGACCTCGGGCCAGTTGCCGACGGCGACGCTGCCGGTGCGGCCGAGCTTCTCCCAGCCCTCCTCGGCCACGTAGGGCGCGAACAGGGACAGGACGACGGCCACGGCCTCGGCGGCCTCGCGGACCGCGGGGTCGGCGGCGCCGGGGCCGGAGTCGATGGCCTTGCGGGCGGCCGAGACCAGCTCCATGGTGCGGGCGATGGCCACGTTGAACCGCCGGGACTCGACCAGGGACGTGATCTGGTCGACGGTTCGGTGGGTGGTGCGGCGCAGGCCGGTGTCGCCCTTGGCGGGGTCGGTGCCCGGCGCGCTGGCCGCGCCCGCCTCGCTCATCACCCGGTAGGCGCGGTTGAGGAACTTCTGCGCGGCGACGACGGAGACGTCGGCCCAGTCCACGTCCTCCTCGGGCGGGGAGGCGAAGAGCATGGTCAGCCGGACCGCGTCCACGCCGTAGGCGTCGATCTCCTTGCCCAGGTCCACGCCGTTGCCCAGGGACTTGGACATGGCGCGGCCCTGGTTGATGACCTGGCCCTGGTTGGTCAGGCGGCGGAAGGGCTCGGTGAAGGAGACCATGCCCATGTCGTGCAGGACCTTGGTGAAGAACCGGGCGTACATCAGGTGGAGCGTGGCGTGCTCCTTGCCGCCGATGTAGTGGTCCACCGGCCCCCACTTCTCCACGGCCTCGGTGTCGAAGGGGGCGGTGTCCAGGCGCGGCGAGCAGTAGCGCAGGAAGTACCAGGACGAGTCCACGAAGGTGTCCATGGTGTCGGTGTCGCGCTCGGCGGGGCCGCCGCAGGAGGGGCAGTCGACGTTGACCCACTCGGTGGCCGCGGCCAGGGGCGAGACGCCCTTGGGGGCCAGCTCGGCGCCCTTGAGTTCGGGCAGGGTGACGGGCAGCTGCTCGTCGGGGACGGGCACCTCGCCGCAGGAGGGGCAGTGGATGATCGGGATGGGGGTGCCCCAGTAGCGCTGGCGGGAGAGCAGCCAGTCGCGCAGGCGGTAGTTGATCGTGCCCTGTCCGGTTCCGCGCTCGGCCAGGATCTCGATGATGCGCGCGATGGCCTCGGTCTTGGCCAGGCCGTCCAGCGGGCCGGAGTCGCGCAGGACGCCCTCCCCCGCGGTGGCCGTGCCCGTCTCGACGGGGTCGGGCTCGCCGGTCTCCACCACGACCCGGACCGGCAGGTCGAAGGCCAGGGCGAAGTCCAGGTCGCGCTGGTCGTGCGCGGGCACGGCCATGATGGCGCCGTGGCCGTAGTCGGCCAGGACGTAGTCGGCCGCCCACACGGGCATGCGCTCGCCGTTGACGGGGTTGACGGCGTAGCGGCCCAGGAACACGCCGGTCTTGGGGCGCTCGGTGGCCTGGCGCTCGATGTCGGAGAGCTTGGCGACGTCGGCGCGGTAGGCGTCGAAGGCCTCGCGCTGTTCGGGCGCGCACAGCTCGTCGGCCAGGTCGGCGTCGGCGGCCACGACGAAGAAGGTGGCCCCGTAGAGGGTGTCGGGCCGGGTGGTGAAGACGGTGACGGGCTCGTCGCGGCCCTCGATGGCGAAGTGGACGTCGGCTCCGGTGGAGCGGCCGATCCAGTTGCGCTGCATGGCCAGGATCTCGTCCGGCCAGCGGCCGTCGTCCAGCTGGTCCATGTCGTCCAGCAGGCGCTGGGCGTAGTCGGTGATGCGGAAGTACCACTGGTTCAGGCTGCGCCGCACGACGTCGGATCCGCAGCGCTCGCACCTGCCCTGCACGACCTGCTCGTTGGCCAGCACGGTCTGGTCCTGGGGGCACCAGTTGACGTGGCCGTCCTTGCGGTAGGCCAGTCCGCGCTCGAAGAAGCGCGTGAACAGCCACTGGTTCCAGCGGTAGTACTCGGGGTCGCTGGTGTGCAGGCGGCGCGACCAGTCCACGCTGATGCCGTAGCGCCGGAACGAGGCCGCCTGGGTCTCGATGTTGGCGTAGGTCCACTCGGCGGGGTGGGAGTTGTTCTTGATGGCCGCGTTCTCGGCGGGCAGGCCGAAGGAGTCCCAGCCCACCGGGTGCAGGACGTTGTCACCGCGCTGGAGGCGGTAGCGGCTGATGACGTCGCCGATGGCGTAGGCCTCCGCGTGGCCCATGTGCAGGTCGCCGGAGGGGTAGGCGAACATGTCGACGATGTAGGAGCGCGGACGGGTGTCCGCGGGGTCCTCGTCGGCCTGGAACGGAAGCTCGGCGGCCCAGCGCGCCTGCCACTTGTCCTGGAGGGCGCGGGCGTCGTAGGTGTCGCCCGTCGTCTGGTCGCCGTCTACCGCTGTCATCGCCACGTGTTCCTTAGCCGGTTCGGGGTGTACACGACTCAGGTTAGCGGTTGGCGGGTCGGGGCGCGGACGGGTTTTCCCCGCCCCGCGAGGGTGCGTCCGGGGCGCTGACCCGGGCCCGGAGCGGTGCGCCTCACTCTCCGCTCCCCTGCGCGGACGGGCCCGCTGCCGCCGCGTCCCGCGCCCGGCGGCGGGCTCGCGGAGGGCGGAGGAGAAGATCGGTGAGATTACGGACTCTCGCCCCCTCCACACCGACCGGCCGGTTTGTTACTCTTCCGTCAAAGTGGCGCAGAACACGCGATACGGGTCACATCATCCTGATTCGGCGTGCATTCACTGGACCCATCTGGCTGCGGGAGGCCCCATGCTCAACCTGTCCGTGCTTCTGGAGGACGGCGCCCGGTCGACTCCGGAGAAGGAGTGCCTGGTCTTCGGCGACCTGCGCCTGAACTACGCGATCACCAACATGATCGCCAACCAGGTGGCCAACCTGCTGGTCGCGCGCGGAATCAGGCCGGGGGACCGGATCGCACTGGCCAGCCCCAACGTGCCCTACTTCCCCTTCGTGTACTTCGGCGCCCTCAAGGCGGGCGCGGTGGTCGTGCCGCTGAACGTGCTGCTGACCCCGCGCGAGATCGCCTACCACCTGGAGGACTCCGGGGCCAGGGCGCTCTTCGCCTTCACCGGGACCCCGGAACTCCCGCTGGGAGAGCGCGCCTTCGAGGCCTTCGGCCAGGTGGAGTCCTGCGAGTTCTACGTGGACCTGCCCGCCTCCCCGGGCGC
The DNA here is from genome assembly GCF_012396365.1 of Nocardiopsis alborubida. GTDB lineage: Bacteria > Actinomycetota > Actinomycetes > Streptosporangiales > Streptosporangiaceae > Nocardiopsis > Nocardiopsis alborubida. The sequence continues at coordinate 156,053 of NZ_JAAXPG010000008.1, forward strand.
CACGGAGTCGACCATCGACGGCGCCGAGACCTTCTGGAAGGCGCTGGAGGGCCAGCCCGGCGAGTTCGAGACGGTGCAGGCCGGTTCCGAGGACACCGCGGTCATCATCTACACCAGCGGCACCACCGGCAAGCCCAAGGGCGCCGAACTGAGCCACCACAACCTGCTGCTGAACGCGGTCGGCTCCGCCAGGCTGGTCGAACCCCACCCCGACGGCCGCGACGTCGCCCTCGTGGTCCTGCCGCTGTTCCACATCTTCGGCCAGACGGTCATGCTCAACGCGGCCCTGTACCGGCACGGCACGATGGTCCTCATGCCGCGCTTCGACGGCGCCGAGGCGCTCAGGCTCATGGAGAAGGAGGGCGTCACCGCCTTCGCTGGCGTGCCCACCATGTACTGGGGGCTGCTGGGCGCCGTCCAGGCCGCCGAGCCCGGTACCTACGACCTGGAGACGATCGCGGGCAACGTGGTGGACGCGGTCTCCGGCGGCGCCGCCCTGCCCGGCCAGCTCGCCGAGGACTTCACCAAGACCTTCGGCGTGGGCATCAAGGAGGGCTACGGCCTGTCCGAGACCTCCCCGGTGGTGTCGTTCAACAACCCCAAGGTCAAGGCCAAGACCGGCTCCATCGGGCTGCCGGTGTGGGGTGTGGAGATGAAGCTCATCGACCCCGAGTGGAACGAGGTCGCGGAGGAGGGCGAGATCGCGGTGCGCGGGCACTGCGTGATGAAGGGGTACCACAACCGCCCCGAGGTCAACGCGGAGGTGATCCGCGACGGCTGGTTCCGCACCGGGGACATCGCCCGCCGCGACGAGGAGGGCTTCTACTTCATCGTCGACCGGTCCAAGGACATGATCATCCGCGGTGGCTACAACGTCTACCCGCGTGAGGTCGAGGAGGTCCTGATGACCCACGAGGCGGTCAGCCTGGCCGCGGTCGTGGGCGTGCCCCACGACACCCACGGCGAGGAGGTCAAGGCGTTCGTGATCCCCAAGGAGGGCGCCGAGGTCACCCCCGAGGGGCTCGTCGCGTGGGCAAAGGAGCGCCTGGCCGGGTACAAGTACCCGCGCGAGGTGGAGTTCCGCACCGAGCTGCCGATGACCTCCACCGGCAAGATCCTCAAGCGCGAGCTGCGCGCCTGACCCCCGCGCGGCGGGGCCGGTCCTGTTCCTGGGGGCCTCCGCTCCGCTTCGGCCCGCCCGTCGCCCGCCGCCGCCCGCCGGGGCGCTCCGCGACGGGGCGGGCCACCACCCTCAACGGACGCTACGCGCAGTACTCGCCCGGTTCGGGCGTCCTCCGGTGCGGGAATCGGGTTGGAGCAAGCACAGCGGTGCCTCCGGTGAGACGGCTCGTGCCCACCCGTCGCCCCCGCCGCCCTCAACCGACGCCTACGGAGCGGTCCTGCTCGCGGTCCCACCTCCAGCGCATCCAGAACCCCGTGGACGCCCGCCCCCGGGTAACCGGCCCGCCCTCACCCCTTGACGGCTCCCTGGACGAGCCCGGAGACCAGGAAGCGCTGCACGAGGACGAAGAAGACCATGACCGGGATGGTGATGAGAGTGGAGGCCGCCATCACGTGCCCCCAGTCGTTGGCGTACTGGCCGAAGAACTGGCGCAGGCCGACCGCCACCGTGTAGTTCTCGCTCTGGGTCATGAAGGTCAGCGCCAGCACGAACTCGTTCCACGCCACGATGAACGAGAAGATGGCCGTGGCCACCAGGCCGGGCGCCACCAGCGGGAACAGCACCCTCCAGAACATCTGGCCCCAGGAGGCCCCGTCGATGTAGGCGGCCTCCTCCACCTCCACGGGCACGGCGGCCACGAAGCCGCGCATCATCCACACCGCCAACGGCAGGGACAGCGCCACGTAGACCACGCCGAGGCCGAGCATGGTGTTGAGCAGCTGGAGGTCGCGCACCTGGAGGAAGAGCGGGATGACCAGCGCCTCCAGCGGCACCATCTGCACGATGAGGATCATCACCAGCACCGCGGTGCGGAAGCGGAACCGGAAGCGGGCCACCGCCACGGCGGCCAGCAGAGACAGCACGCACGCTCCGGCCACGGTGATGCAGGCGACCGTGAGCGAGTTGAGCATGTACTGGCCGAACCTGGCCTCGGTGAGCACGTAGACGAAGTTGTCCAGGGACAGCCCGGCGGGCAGCAGTGCCCCGGCCCCCGATGTGGCCCGGTCCGAGAACGCGCTGATGAGCATGAAGTAGACGGGGAAGAGCGTGAACAGCAGCAGGACGGCCACCCCGGCGGACTTGGCCAGGAACCGTCCCGTCCGCCGGACGTCACCCCTGCGGCGGGCGTCGCGGACGCGGCCCTCCCAGTCGGTGTCGGCGGCGGGTGCCTCTGTGCGCGTGACCACGGGCGTTCCTTCCTCAGCGGTGACCGGAGGTCCGAATCCGGTTGTTCCGGGCTCGGGCGGGGCCGTTAGACTGCTCGACTGTCCGGGGCGGGACGTCCTTCGCACCCCGGCGGAGGAGGAGTGATGGCCGTGTCGACAGGGTCGCCGGAGACGGTGGCGTAGCACCGTGCGCTCTTCCGCCGGGCCCTCCCCCACCGAGGTCGTCATCAGCTGGATCCCCCATGACGCGCGCTTCCGCGACCGCGCCGTCCGGCACGCCCTGCGCGACTCCAGCGGGCGGCTGCTGCACGCCTACGTCGAGAACCTGGTCAACCGGGACAACGACGACGGGCGTCCGCTGGACGAGTACGACCTGCGGACCATGGGCGCGGTGCGCGAGGACCTCGACCGGCGCTCCCTGGCCTCGGTCGACTGGCGCCGCGTCCGCGACAAGCTGGTGGCGGGGGTCCACGGCCCCGCCGGCTGAGCGGACCGCGAGGGCCGCCGTGCTCATCGGAGCTCGTCCTCTCGGAAGAGCGCGCGCAGGTAGAACACGGTGATCACCAGGAGCAGCAGCGTGAGCAGCACGGCGATGGCCGAGCCCAGACCGTAGTCGTTGTGGCCGAAGGAGCGCACGTAGGACCACACGCCCAGGTTGAGCATCTCCGAGCCGCCCACGTCACCGCCGGGCATGAGGTAGATCTGCGCGAACACCTTGAAGTCCCAGATGGTGGAGAGCACGGTGACCACGGCGAACACCGGGCGCAGCACCGGGAACGTGACGTTCCAGAAGCGCTTCCAGGCGCCCGCGCCGTCGATGCGCGCCGCCTCGTGCAGCTCGCCGGGGACCGTGAGCAGTCCGGCCAGGACCGTGACCGCCACGAACGGGAAGCCCCCGTGCACCACGTTGAGCGTGACGATGGCGTAGAAGAACAGCCGGTCGGAGAACCAGTTGTACCCGGAGGGCTCCAGCAGGCCCAGGGAGGTCAGGGCCTGGGAGACGACGCCGCTGTCGACGTCGAAGATCCAGATCCACACGTAGGTGCCGCTGACCGCGGGCATGGCCCAGGCGACCATGATGCAGGAGACCACGATGATCCGGGGCACCGGGCGCAGTGTGGCCAGCAGCAGCGCCACCAGCGTGCCCACGACGATGGTGGTGACCACCGCGACCACCGCGAAGGCCACCGTGTTGAGCAGGGCGACCCGCCACAGGTAGGGGTCGGTGAGCAGGGCGGCGTAGTTGGCGAGTCCGATGAAGTCGGACTCGCCCGAGACGAGGTTGCGCAGCTGGTACTCGCGGAAGGACAGCCACACGATCCGGCCGAGCGGGAGCAACAGCAGCAGCCCGATGACCGTCAGCGCGGGGGCGAGCAGCACCCAGGGCAGGAGCGCCCTGCGTCCGCGCTGGCCCAGGAGCGGTGCCCGCCGCGGCCGGGGCCGTCGCGGTGACGGCTCGGCGGAGCGGCGGGCCTTCGGCCCCGGCTCGCTGCTGGCGGTGCCCAACCCGACCGGTGTTCGCACGTCTCTACCCCCCGTTGAGGATGCGCTCGATCTCGTTGGCCGCGTTCTCGGTGGCCTCCTCCACGGTGGCCTCGCCGTTGAGGATGTCCTGCTGCATGCCGACCAGGACCTTCTCGGCCTCGACCTGGGTCCACGCGGGGGTGACGGGCACGCCCCGGCTGGCCTCGTTGAGCTGGACGGCGAAGGGCTCCAGGATGGGGTCGGCGGAGGCGGAGAAGGCGTCGACCCGGTCGACCACGCCCGGGAAGAAGCCGGTCTCCTCGGACCAGCGCATGGCGAACTCCTCGCCGGTCAGGTGCTGGACGTACTGCCAGGCGGCCTCCTCCTGGCCGGTGCCCTCGAAGACCGACAGCAGGGAGCCGCCCGCGAAGGAGGGCATGTACCCGCCGTCCTGGCCGGGCAGGGTGAAGGAGCCGAGCCTGCCCTCCAGGTCGGGGTTGGCCTCCAGGATGGCCTTGGGGTTGGCGCTGCCGAGGATGGCCATGGCCGCCTCCTCGTCGGCGACGGCCTCCATGACGGCGATCTCGTTCCAGTTGACGGCGCCGGTGGTGGAGGTGCCGTCCTCCAGGGCCAGGTCGGTGAAGAAGCCGACCCCGGCGCGGGCCTCCTCGCTGTCGATCTCCGAGACCCAGGTGCCGTCGGACTGCTCGACGGCGATCTCCCCGCCGCCGCCCCAGATCCACGGCATGACCGAGTACTGGGCGTCGCCCGGGACGGGGAAGGCGATCATGTCCTCCTCGGCCTCGGACAGGGCCAGGGCGGTCTCGCGCAGCTCCTCCCAGTTCTCGGGGACCTCCAGGCCGTGCTCCTCGAAGACGTCGCTGCGGTAGACGACGGAGCGGATGGAGGCGTACCAGGGGACGCCGTAGACGCCCTCGCCGAGTTGGCCCATCTCCATCAGGCCGGGGATGTACTGGGAGGTGTCGATGTCGTAGCCGGACAGGTCGTGCAGGGCTCCGGCGTCGGCGAACCCGGGCGTGAAGGTGTTGCCGAGTTCGGCGACGTCGGGCATGGTGCCGCCCGCGATGGCGGTGGAGATCTTGTTCTGGGCGTCCTGCCAGGGCACGAACTCGACGTCGACCTCGATGCCGGTCTCCTCGGTGAACGCGGCGTTGGCTGCCTCGAAGAACCCCGTCTCGTCGGGGTTGGTGCCCTGCATGATCCAGACCAGGAGGCCGTCGGAGCCGGAGGCCCCGCCTCCTCCGCTCCCGCACGCCGTCGCGGCCAGGACCAGCGCCGTGACAGCGGCGGGGAGCGGAACGTACTTGTGGGTTCGTCTGCGGGCCATCGGCACGCCTCCCGTTCCTTTCGAGGGTCCCCTGAGGGTTGGTAGGAAACCTACGTAAAGAACCGCGTGGAGTGAAGTAAACCACTGCCTTTTGTGTCTGAGCCGTTAGGGGGCAGGGCATGTCCGGAGTGTCGCGGCCGGCACGGCGTGTCCCACGGGCCCCTTCGGGCCCGTGTGTCCCTTGGTCACATGCCCTTACTCGGACAGTCCGGTGACCTGGCGCAGGACGGACAGGAGTTCGGCGCGCTTGTACACGGCCAGGCCGATGGCCGCGCCGAAGGCGGCGAGCATGTGCACGTAGACCATGGGGTCGCCCCGGGTGAAGCGCTCCGCGGTCTCCTCCTCGCCGACCGAGTGGGCCTCCCACGCGGTGGAGACGGCGAACTCCAGTTCGGGCGGGAGCATCTCGGCGACCATGCGGGCGACGGCCTCGCGGGAGTCGGCGGGCTTCCAGACCACACCGGTCTGCTGCACGCGGCGGCCGAGGAAGGCGGCGATGACCTTGAGCTCGGACGTGACGGCCTCGACGTCGTCGGAGGCGCGCGGGACGACCGCGTCGAGCTCCTGCCGGTTGCGGTCCGCGTAGGCCGCGATCAGGTCGATCGCGGTCCGCTTGACGTGGTCGGACGCGTCGGGTGCGGGCGTGGTCCCGTCGGTGCTGCCGTCGGAGGATGAGGACACGTCGTGGTCCCTTCTGGTGGGTGTGCGGCCGGGGTGTGTCCGTCTGGACCCCGCCGATCAAGCGGCGGGTCGTACGTCCGGCGGACACGCCCCGGGTCCATGATGCCGCGAAGCGGGCCCGCCGGTCCCCTGACAGGCCGAGGCTCCTCCCCCGGCGAACAGGGAGGGGGTGGGTCGACCGGTCAGAACCAGGGGCGCAGCGGCACGTGCGCCTCGGTGCCGTCCAATTTGACGCCCAGGATCTGGTGCAGCTGCACCACGTCGCGCTCGAAGCCGAGCACGCATCCGGCCATGTAGAGCCGCCAGACCCGGGCGGTGCCCCGGCCGACCTCGGCGACGGCCTCGTCCCAGTTGCGGTCCAGGTTGGCGCCCCAGTGGCGCAGGGTCAGGGCGTAGTGCTCGCGCAGGTTCTCCTGGTGGCGGATCTCGAAACCGGCGTCGTTCATGGCGGTCTGGATCCGGCCGGGGCCCTCCAACTCCCCGTCGGGGAAGACGTAGCGGTTGATGACGCCCCCACGGTTCAGGGACGGGAGGTCGTTGCGCGGCCGGGTGATGCAGTGGTTGAGCAGCCGCCCGCCGGGCACGAGCTTGTCGTTGAGCGAGGCGAAGTAGGAGTCCAGGTTGTCCGCCCCCACGTGCTCGGTCAGTCCGATGGAGCTGATCCGGTCGTAGCTGCCGTCGGGGACGTCGCGGTAGTCCATGTGGCGGACCTCGGCCAGCTCGGACAGCCCCTCCTGGGCGATCCTCTTGGCCGCCCACTCGGCCTGCTCCTTGGACAGGGTGACGCCGAGCGCGCGGACCCCGTGTTCGCGGGCGGCGTGCATGACCATGCCGCCCCAGCCGCAGCCCACGTCGAGCAGACGCATGCCGGGTTCCAGACCGAGCTTGCGCGAGATCAGTTCGTACTTGCGGAACTGGGCGCTCTCCAGGGCCCCGTCGGAGCGGCCGACCCGGTCCCGGGCCCCGTCCTCGTCGTCGAAGACGGCGCAGGTGTAGGTCATCGACGGGCCCAGGACCATCTCGTAGAAGGCGTTGGAGACGTCGTAGTGGTGGTGGATGACCTCGGCGTCGCGCTGCTTGGAGTGGCGCCAGCCCAGCCCGCTGAGGCGGCCCTGGCGCATCTCCTGCGGGGGCGGGGCGACCCGGTTGACGAACTTGACCCAGCCCACCGACCGCGCGATCTCGACCGCGTCGCGCACCGAGACCCTGAACCCGTCGGCGAAGACGAAGTCCGCCATGCGTCTGAGGGCGGTGTACATGTCCCCCTCCAGCTCCAGGTGGCCGGAGACGTAGGCCCGGGCCAGGCCGACGGCGTTGGGGGACTGCGCCAGGTAGTTCACCGCGACCGGGGTCCGCACGTGCAGGGCCACGTCGCTGTCGGGGTCCCCCGCGCCGCTGCCGTCGTAGGCGGTGAACCGGATGGGTGCGTCGGGTCCGACGACGCGTTCGAAGATCTCAGCGAGCCGCATTGCTCTGTCCTTCCCTCTTGCCCTCTTGCCCTCTTGCCGGTTGCGTGCCCGTCCCCTCGGGTCGCGTCCCGGTGGTCTCGTGCCGTCAGCGGTTGCGTACGCACTTGGCGTACAGGTCGAGCAGCCGTCCCTCGGGGTCGTAGGCCTCCTTGAGCCCGGCGTAGGCGGTGCCGTTGTACAGGCGCCAGAACTCCTCCTCGCCGTAGAAGGAGTCCGAGTACAGGGACTTGTGGCCGCCCAGGTCGGCCACCGTCTCCTCGACGAGGCGGTTGTGGTGGGCCCGGCGCTGCCCCGGCTTCATGTCGACCAGACCCCAGAAGCCGAAGTTCACGTAGAGGCGGTCGTGCTCCAGGGGGTAGAGCGGCCACACGTGCTCGTCCTCGCCCTGACCGGGCCGCCGGGGCTCGCGGAGCCGGAGGGGGCACATCCACACGGGGGTCATGCCGATCTCGGCGTGGTAGGTGTCGAGGAACTCCGCGCCGCGTTCGACGCCCACCTCGATGTCCTGGATGAGGGGTTCCTGGGGCCGCCGGCCCCGGTAGTGGTTGAGGAGGCGGGAGAAGTCGGTGCGCCGGTCCCAGGCGACCAGCCTGCGGTAGACGTCGGAGCGTTTGAGGGAGCGCGGCCACAGGGGGCGCACCAGCGGGTGCTGGGTGCCGAAGGCACGGGAGCACCAGAACCAGTCCGTGTCCCAGCGCCACAGGTAGTCGGCGATGGTGAGGTAGTCGCCGGGTCCGCTGCCCGCGTAGCGCTGGATGGACTGGTAGTAGACCTCCCGGCCGGTGTAGTCGCTGGTCCAGGGGGCCTGGTCGGTGAAGCGGGCCAGGGTCAGGTACAGCTCGTCGGGGCCGAAGGCGACCCCGTCCACGAAGTCGACCGGCTGGCCCCCGTGCTCGCGGTCGGCGCAGATCAGGGCGAGGGCGTCCATGGCCTCGGCGGCCTTGTGGAAGCGCAGGTGGCGCAGGTGCACGTACGGGGAGACCGGTTCGAGCTCCACGCGCAGGCGCAGGCTGTAGCCCAGGGTCCCGTAGGAGTTGGGGAAGCCGTGGAAGAGGTCGCTGTACTCGTTGTCCCTGGTGGCGGTGACGACGTCGCCGTCTCCGGTGAGGATCTCCATCTCCTGGACGGCCTCGTGCGGCAGGCCGTTGCGGAAGGAGGAGGACTCGATGCCCATGCCGGTGACGGCGCCGCCGAGGGTGATGGTGCGCAGCTGGGGGACGACCGTCGGCATGAGGCCGTGCGGCAGGGTGGCGGCGACGAGGTCCTCGTAGGTGGTCATGCCGCCGACGTCGGCGAGCCGTTCGACGGGGTCGATGGCGATGACGCCGGTGAAGGCGGACACGTCCAGGGCCGGTGCGCCGGTGGGCTCACGGAACCGGAAGAGGTTGGATGTGGGCTTGGCCAGGCGCACCGGCGCTCCCGGGGGCAGGGCCCGGTAGTCGCGGCGCAGTCTCTGGACCGCCGCTATGTGCTCGGCGAGCCCCGTCCGTGCGGAGGTGGCGCTGCCCGTGCCCTGCTGTTGAGGAGTCATCCCAGTTCCCGTTCCGGTGTCGGCGACACGCACTCGCGTGCCGGATCGGCCATGGCCGCCGGGCGGCTGGGACGGCCGATCCACTCAGTTCTACCTACCGGTAACGACCTTGTGCCACCCCATTTGTTCCGTGTCTTCCCCTCAGTTGTCCTGCCTGGGGTTGTGTCCGGGGCACGGTCGCCACGGGCGGATACGACCCCGCCGGGCGGTGTCCCGCCGGTGCGGTGCGGAGGTGGTCGTAGGATCGGGATTCGTGCGTATCGCTCTCGTTGACTCCGGTATCGGCATGCTCTCGACCGCGGCGGCCCTGCGTGTGGCACGGCCGGACGCCGACCTGTTCCTGTCGATGGACCCCGATCACATGCCCTGGGGTCCGCGTACCCCGGACGAGATCATCGCGCGCGCCCTGGCCGGGGCCCGGGCCGCCAGGGAGGCCGCCGGGGACGCGGCGCTGGACGCCGTGGTGGTGCCGTGCAACACCGCCTCGGTGCACGTGCTGGCCGAGCTGCGCGCCGAGTTCGAGCCGGATGTCCCGGTGATCGGGACGGTACCCGCCATCAAGCCCGCGGCCGCGGCCGGAGGGCCTATCGCGGTGTGGTCCACCGCCGCGACCACGCGCAGCGGCTACCAGCGCCAGCTCATCGAGACCTTCGCCCGCGGCGTGGAGGTGACCGCGGTGGCCTGCGCGGGGCTGGCCGAGGCGGTGGAGTCGGCCGACCCGCGGCTGATCGACGACGCGGTGGCCTACGCCGCCGAGTTGACCCCCGGCGACGTGCACGGCGTGGTGCTCGGGTGCACGCACTACGACCTGGTGGGCGGACGGATCTCCGCGGCCCTGGGCGGGCGGGCGGAGCTGTTCACCGCCGCCGGAGCGGTCGCGGCGCAGGCCCTTCGCCGGATCGGCGAGACGCCCGTGGGCGCCGCGCCGGGACGGGTACGGGTGCTGGCCAGCGGCCGACCCTCCCGGCTGCCCGCCGCCGCGCTGTCCTACCCGGCGGGACGTTCCCTCGCGTCCGGGGTGGGTGCGGCGACCGTGTGAGGGCGCTCCCCGACGTGGTCCAGCGCGCTCCCCCGCACCGTGTTCTTGTACTTACGGCGGGTCTGGGCCGTCGAATCTCACTACAGGTACACGGTCATCGCAGGTCAGAACCCCTACTTCACACCGGCAAGGGTTCCGGCCCGTCCACTGGCGGAGTCGCCCGCGACCCGCCCGTCAGAGGTGGGGCGCCAGGGTCCCCTGCCCGGCCGGTCCGACCCGCACGGGACCGTCCAGCGCACCGGCGGCGAGGGTGCTCACGAGGGTGCGCACCCCGACGGTGTCGTTGTCGTGCAGGAGGGTCTCCAGCAGCGACAGCGCCGCGCGCTGGTCCCCCGGCTGCTCGCGCACGTGGCGCCACTGGGGCTCGGTCGCCGCGTCCGAGAGCATCAGGGTCCGGCCGACCTGGCCGAGCGCGGTCAGCAGCGGGGTGTCGTGCGGCATCCTCTCCAGGGCGGCGTTGACCTGTTCGGCCTGCTGCTCGGGGTCGACCTCCTCCACGGGCTGCGCCCGCAGGAAGTCCAGCACGTCCTCGGGCGGCGCCAGCGGACGGACCGGAGGCATCGTCGCGATCATGGCGCGCACCTCGGCCAGGTCGCCCAGGATCTCCCCGGTGCGCCCCAGCTCCCCGATGAGCCGTTCCGCCCGCTGCGCGGAGCAGCTCGCCACCCAGCGGGCGCCGCGGACCGAGGCCAGACGGGCGGCGGACAGGGCGAGCTCGGCGCCGCGGCGCGGCGCCCCCACCCGCTCGAAGTAGCGCGACCAGGTGGTCACCCGCACCCCCAGCCGCCAGTCGTTGCGCACCGCGCCCTGGCACACCAGGTTCTCCACCGCCTCCACCCACGCGGGCCGCAGGCTCGGGTACGCCTCGGCCTCCTCCACGGTGGGCAGCGGGACGATGGCCTCCTGGGGCGGGCAGTGGCCCAGACGGGCCAGCCAGGACAGCAGCCGAGCGCGCTCGAAGCGGATGCGGCGGTGCAGGGCCGCCCGGCGCGGGTTGGCCTCGTCCAGGACCAGCTCCGCCTCCATCCGGTCCAGCACCTCCAGGGCCTGGGCGTGCTCGTCCTGGTGACGCAGGGCTCTGACGAGGGCGAACACCCCGTCGGCACCGAGCATGGCCGGGCCGGTGGCGGTGTGCTCGTAGCGCCGCAGCTCGTTCTCGGCCCGGTCGGCCAGGTCCTCGTCGATGAGCAGGTTCACCCGGGCGAGGGTGAAGGCGGGCCAGGCGGGGGTGCGCTCCCAGCCGACCAGGCGCCGGGTGGAGAGCAGTTCGCGGCGCTGCTCGGCGGTGCCGCGGGCGTCGACGTTGGCGTGGCAGCGCACCAGGGTCTCCAGCAGGGACACCGGCAGCGGGCCGTGGGCCAGGGGCTCGGGTTCGTCGTCGGCCGCCGCGCTCACCTGGGCGAGCGCGCGCCCGCCCTCGGCCAGGGCCCCCACACGCACGGCCAGGGGCCAGTGCGCGAGGAAGAACAGGGTCGGCGGTCCGAAGACCCCCGGGACCGCGGCCTCGACCGCGCCCGCCTCCGCGACCAGTCGGCGCGCGGTGCGCAGCGCCGAACGGGCCACGGCCTCCACGCGCACCGGGTCCCCGGCCTCGCTGAGCACGGGCAGGCTCGCGACCGCCTCGGCCAGCTCCGGCTGCCCGGCCGCCCGGAGTCGTCGTGCGGTCTCCCCCGCCCACGTCCACATCGGCATGGTCTGCACCCCCTGTAAGCACCACGTGAGAACAGAACGTAGCAGCGCGGTGACAGGGCTGTCCGGAAAACGCGCAAAGCCGTGGAGCACGGGGGATCACGCGTCCTGTCGGGGCGGTCCCGGCCCGCTAGACTCGGGGGTCGTGGTGCCCGGCGGGGACCGCCGCAAGGTCCCGAGCATCCAGCCGCGCCGAGCCGCACCGTGTTGCACCAAGGGGACATGAGCGCCGATGGGATGGCGAGACCGTTTCGGACTCCGCAAGGCCAACCGCAAGGGCAAGGCCCGTTTCGACCGGGCAGCCGAGGATTCGGACATCAAGGCGTTGATCGACTTCGCCAAGAGCCGGGTGGGGGTGGAGTTCTTCGTCGAGCCGGAGACCTTCGCCACGCAGACCACGGCGGTCGCGGTCGCGACGGACGGCGAGTGGATCCGCCGCCGGTGCGGCTCGCCCGACGTGATCCGCAAGGTGGCCAGGAACCTGGCGGCCCCGGCCTACGACGTGCAGATCGTCGGCTACCCGCAGCGGATGCGCGACTGGAGCGCACGCAACAAGCGCGGCCTGTCGCTGGACGAGTGAGGGCGCGCGGGCGTACTGGGCGAGGGTAAGACTCGCCACACCGACACGCCGTTGGGGATGGTCCGAAACCCGCGACCGGGTCATTTTGGGCATTGATGACGAGTCCTTGCCGCGACTTCCTCGCCGAACGGGTTCCCTAACAGGCTTCATCCGTCGCATACTCGCCTCGGAGGGGGGACTCTGATGAAGCAGGATCTCACGGCCCTGTGCTGCGACTGCGGCACGATTCGCGAGGTGAGCGACTACCAGAGTGTGGGCGAGGCGCAGTCCGCCTACGGGCTGGCCCGCTGCGTCGTCTGGCGCAAGTGCCGCACCTGTGGCTACCGCACCTACCACGCCTACATGCGCGCCGACGAGGACCGCGACGAACTGGAGGACGCCCTGCGGCTGGACGGCGCCCTGGCGGCCGAGGCCCTCGACGAGGAGGTGGAGCAGCTGCGGCTGTGCGGGGTCGAGGTCGGGCACGCCCCCGTCCCGGCCATCTGGGACGGCCAGTCCGTGGGCATGGTGACCCAGCGGCTGACCGACCGCGCCTACTCGATCGTGCTGGACCCCGAGGCGTCCGTGGTCTCCCGGCTCAAGCTCATCGACATGATGTGGAACGAACTCCTGGTGGGCGAGCACGACGACCGCTGGTTCATCCAGGAGGCGGAGGACGACGGGTCCCCCGCGTACGCGGTCCGGCTGTTCGGCTACCGCACCCGCGGCTGAGGCCGGGCCGAGCTCCCGGACCGCGCTTTCGCGACGCGGGCGCCGGAGGGAGGGCACGGCCCCGGCGCTACCCGGCGGCGGGTTCGGGCTGGCCGGCGAGGCGGCGCAGTGCCGATCTGGCCACCGCCGGATCGGTGGTCCCCCAGTAGGGCGGCAGGGAGGCGCGCAGGAAGCCGCCGTAGCGGGCCGTGGCCAGGCGCGGGTCCAGGACGGCGATGACCCCCCGGTCCTCGGTGGAGCGCAGCAGGCGCCCGGTGCCCTGGGCGAGCAGCAGAGCGGCGTGGGTGGCGGCCACCGACAGGAAGCCGTTGCCCCCGTGCGCGGCGACCGCGCGCTGGCGCGCGGAGGCCAGCGGGTCGTCGGGCCTGGGGAAGGGGATGCGGTCCACGATCACCAGGGACAGCGAGGGGCCGGGCACGTCCACGCCCTGCCACAGCGACAGGGTGCCGAACAGGCAGGACCGCTCGTCCTCGGCGAAGCGGCGCACCAGCTGACCGGTGGAGTCCTCCCCCTGGCACAGGATCGGCTGGTCCAGGCGCTCGCGGAGTTCCTCGGCCGCCTGCTGGGCGGCGCGCATGGAGGAGAACAGACCCAGCGCACGGCCGTCGGCGGCCTCGATGAGCTCGCTGATCTCGTCCAGGTAGGCGGGCGCGAGACCGTCGCGTCCGGGCGGCGGCAGGTGGGTGGCCACGTAGAGGATGCCCCGGCGGGAGTGCTCGAAGGGCGAGCCGACGTCCAGCGCACGCCAGCGGGGCTCCCCGGCCGCGCGGTGCGGGCCGTCCTCGTCGTCGTCGGCTCCGGAGCCGGTGTCGGGGCCGTCCTCGGCCCGGGATCCGGCAGCGTTCGCCGAACCGGCCGCGTCCCGGGACCCGTCCGGCTCCGGACCGCGTCCCGCCACGGCGCGTTCGGCGGCCTCCTGGGCCACCTCCCGGCCCAGCCCCCACTGGTTGGCCAGGGAGGTGAAGGAGCCGCCCAGGGTGAGGGTGGCGGAGGTCAGGACCACGGTGCGGTCGCCGAAGAGCTTCTCGCGCAGCAGCCCGCCCACGCCGAGCGGAGCGACGTGGAGCGCGGGTTGGCGCCCGGGGGCCTTGGTCAGCCAGACGACCTCGGTGCGGTCGCGCAGGACGGGTTCGAAGGACTCCAGGACGCGCACGGCGGTGTCGTGCACATCCCCGAGCGCGGCCAGGGCCAGGCGGCGGTCGCTGGCGCCGTCCGGGTCCAGCTCCCCGGGTGAGGGACCGATGGCGGTGACGCAGGCCGAGGCGGCGTCGCGGGTGGCGGCGACCGCGTTGGCCAGGGCGTCGTCGATGTGGTCCAGGCGTCCGTCGGGTGACTCGGTGAACATCAGGGCGAGTCCGTCGGCGCACTCGGTCAGGCGTTCGCTGATCCCGGGTTCGACCAGGCGGGCGGCGCGCTTGGCCGCGGCGTTGACGGTGCGCTCGCCCAGGACGCCGGTGGCCACGGAGGTGGCGCGGTCGACGAGTTCGTGCGCCTCGTCGATCATGATCGTGTTGTGCTCGGGCAGGATGTGGTAGCCCTGCGACATGTCGATGGAGAGCATGGCGTGGTTGGTGACCACCACGTCCACGCCCTGGGTCGCCTCGCGGGCGAACTCGGCGAAGCACTCCTGGCCGAAGGGACAGATGCGGGCGCCCATGCACTCGTTGGCGGCCACCGACACCTGGCGCCAGGCCAGGTCGCTGACGCCGGGGACGAGTTCGTCGCGGTCGCCGGTGACGGTGTCCTCGGCCCACTCGTGCAGGCGGGCCACCTGACGGCCCAGTGAGGAGAGCTGGCGCGGGTCGAACAGCTCGGTGTCCTCGGCCTCCTCGCCCGCGGTCTGGAGCCGGTTGCGGCACAGGTAGTTGCGGCGGCCCTTGAGCACGGCGAACGTGGGCTCGCGGGGCAGCATCGGTGTGAGGGCCTTGGCCAGGCGCGGCAGGTCGCGCTCGATGAGCTGGTTCTGCAGGGCGATGGTGGCGGTGGAGACCACCACCGTGCTCTCCCTGGCCATCGCGTGTCTGATCGCGGGTACCAGGTAGGCCAGGGACTTTCCGGTGCCGGTACCGGCCTGGACCACCAGGTGTTCGCGCTTGTCCACCGCCTCGGCCACGGCACCGGCCATGGTCGCCTGGCCCTCGCGGCGGCTGCCGCCCAGGGCGGCGACGGCCGCGTCGAGCAGGGTGGGAACGTCGGGGAGATCTGCCACGGATCGACAGTACCGGCCGCGAGGGACAGGGCGGGCGCTGTCCACAGGCCGGACCGGCCGGGTCCCCGGGCCCCGGCCGGTCCTTCCCCGGAGGCTCTCAGGCCATCGTGGCCAGGAGCTCGTCCAGAACGCCCATGGACTGCTTCAGGCCGTACTCCATGCCGGACTCGACCATGCCGTCGCGGTCCTCGACGCTCTGGAACACCGTGGTCGACGTGTAGAGGGTACGGCCGTCCCGCTCCTCCAGGGTGGTGGTCTCCAGGCACACGTGCCCGGGCATGCCCTCGAACTCGAAGGTCTGCACGAAGCGCTCGGGCGCGACGATGTCGTGGACCACGCCGTGGAAGCCGTACTCCCGGCCGTCGGGGGCGTGCTCGACGAACCTCCAGGAGCCGCCCGGGCGCAGGTCCGCACGGTCGATGACGGTCTCGTTCTCCTTGAGCCCCCACCACCGGGCGAGGTACTCGGGATCGGTCATGGCCCTGAACACCACGTCACGGGGCGCGTCGAAGCTGCGCGTGATGACGATGTCGTGCTGTCCGGGCTCGGCGATCACCGTGAGGTCGCTCATGACTGCTCTCCTGTGTTCTGTGTCTGCTGGATTCGGCGGATCTCCGCGTCGAGCCGGTCGAAGCGGTCCTCCCACTGGCGGTGGTAGCGCTCGATCCACCCCGTCGCCTCCTCCAGGGGGGCGGTCTCCAGTCGGCAGGGGCGCCACTGCGCGTCGCGGCCCCGGCTGACCAGCCCCGCCCGCTCCAGCACCTTCAGGTGCCGGGAGACCGCCTGGAGGCTGATGGGGAACGGCTCCGCCAGCTCGTTGACGGTGGCCTCACCCTCGGCGAGCCTCGCCAGCAGTGCCCGACGGGTCGGGTCGGCCAGTGCCGCGAACGTGAGACTCAACGGGTCGGTCGCCATCTGCGTATTCAACTTTCCTGTTAATCAACCGATACGTTGATTATGACTCGCGGCACACCATCGGATCAAGAGCGGAGCGAGAAAAATCGCTTCGAGTATCGAAGTGATAGCCTCTCGGGAGGTACTTCGACCCTCGAAGCGAAAGGAGGGGGCCATGTCCGCGTGGGATCCCCGCCGACCGCCCAGGCAGCGGGGCAGGACGATGGCCGTGACCGGAGCGACCTCCGGGATCGGCTACTTCGTCGCCGAACAGCTCGCCGCCACCGGAGCACACGTGGTGCTCCTGGGGCGCCGGGCCGATCGCCTGGAGACGGCGATGCGGTCGATCGGCGCGCTGGTCCCCGACGCGGACCTGTCGGCCGTCACGCTCGACCTGGCGGACCTGGACTCGGTCTCCCGGGCGGCGCAGGCCCTCGGCGGCCGAGGAGGGATCGACGTGCTGGTGGCGAACGCGGGCGTCATCTCCGCAGGCCCTCTGCGCCGGACCACCGCCCAGGGCCTGGAACTGACCGTGGGGACCAATCACCTGGGGCACTTCGCGCTCATCGCGCGGACCCTGCCCTCGCTCCTGTCGACGCCGGGCAGCCGTGTGGTGTCCCTCGGCAGCTACGTCACCCGCAAAGGCGTGTTCGACCTCGACCAGCTCATGAGCGCGGACGACTACAGCGGGCGCGGAGCCTACATCCGCTCCAAGCAGGCGACCGAGGTCTTCGGCTTCGAACTGGACCGCCGTCTGCGCGCGGCCGGATCCGGCACCGCTTCGCTCGTGGCGCATCCGGGAGCCGCCCTAGACCAACTGTCGCCCCGCCGCGAGGGGGTCAACGGGTCCTCCGGGGTGACTCGCGCGCTGTACTCGCTCGCCTCCGCGTTCGTCCAGGGCAAGCACCGGGGCGCCTGGCCGGTCGTCCGCGCGGCGCTCGACCCCGAGGGCGTCGGCGGCGGGTACTACGGACCCTCACGTCTGGTGGTCGGCAGGCCGGAACCCGTACAGCCCCCCGCAGCGAGCACGGATCCCGGGGCCGGCGACCGCCTGTGGGCCCTCTCCGAGGAGCTCACCGGCACGCCGTTCACCATCCCCGCGGAATGATCCCGCGGCCCCGGCCACAGGGGGAGCGCCTCGGGGGTTCGGGGTCTGCCCCGGAGAGCATCGCGGGCAGCAGCCCCACGGCCAGGGGCGCGCCGCGAAGCGCGAAGGCCGAGCGGTGCGCCGGGGGCCTGGAGGGTCTAGGGGGTATCCCCCAAAGGAAACAGGCCCGCGGGGAAGGCGGACCAGGTCCACCGACCACGCGGGCCTCGATGTGGAGCTATGGGGATTCGAACCCCAGACCTCCTCCATGCCATGGAGGCGCGCTACCAACTGCGCCATAGCCCCGTGTGCCTTGCGGCGACGGTTCGATTCTATCGGACGTGCGAGGGTGGGATGACCAGCCGCGGTGTCGGCCACCCCACACGCCCCCGCGCCTCCGGTGCCCCGCAGGCGTTCCGGAACGCCCGGGACGCAGCCCGACCGCACGCACCGGAATCCTCTTCAACGGCCCCCGAACGGGCACATGAGAGGACATGAGCGACAGACCACGACAGAACCCGGTCGACACCCTGGTCCGCTGGGAGGACCACGGCGCCGTGTGGCGGGTGGTGGGGCGGACCGCCTCCGAGGTGACGGTGGCCCTGTGCCGGTGCGACGGGGGCGAGGAGGTGGAGCGCCTGGTCTCCGGCGACCCGGACCTCCTCGCCTTCGTGGACGGTCGGGCCAGCCCTCCTCCGACTCCCTGACCGGTACCGCCGCCGGGGTGACGGAGCGCAGCCGCACGAACGGCGCACCAGGGGTCTTCCCCGAAGGAACAGGCCCGCGCGGTCGGTGGACCCCGTCCACCTTCCGTACCGGCCTCGAACACAGATCTCGGGCGCACCCACCACAACCCGTGGGGCGAAGCCCCGCGTTGCGAGGAAGTGCCTCATCTGCCCCGGCGATCAGCGCGACCCGGGCCGCGGGGTCGTCTCGGGGGTCCGGGGGTCGCCCCCCCCGGGAAACACGAAGGACGACCCGGCGAGGCGGCCGAAGGCCGCCGAGCAGGATCGTCCCGAGTCCGTGGAGCTATGGGGATTCGAACCCCAGACCTCCTCCATGCCATGGAGGCGCGCTACCAACTGCGCCATAGCCCCTTGTATGCCGGGCGGTTCCCCCGCTCGGCGATGGAATTACTGTACCGGAGGTTGGGAGTGGGTTGCGACGTCAGGGCCTGTGGATGGACGTGCGGTGGCCGGTTTCCGCGCCGAATACCCTGGAGTGGTGCCCGAATCAAAGCTTGAGATCCAGATGCTCCACGACCGCCTGCTGGTGAGGACGGTCCCGGACAGGACCGAGCGGCGCAGCAGCGCCGGACTGGTCATCCCGGACACGGTCAAGCTGGCGACCAGGCTCGCGTGGGGAGAGGTCGTCGGCGCCGGAACCAGCGCCCGCCACGTGAAGACCGGGGACCGGGTGCTCTTCGACCCCGAGGAGCAGGGCGAGGTCGAACTGAACGGCGAGCGCTACGTGATCCTGCGCGAGCGCGACGTGCACGCCGTCGCCAACGAGGCCCCCGAGCACGGCACCGGCCTGTACCTGTAGCCGCCGCGCCCGCCCGGCGGGCCCTTCGCGCGCAGTCCCGATTCAGGCGCCCGCGCCGTTCGCGTCGGGGTTCGCGACGGCCTTGACCAGCGAGTGCACGCACAGGTTGAGGGCCTCGTAGGCGGGCGTGCGGCTGACGCTCACGTAGGCCCAGGCCGCGTAGAGCCCCGACCACAGGAGCTGCTGCGCCCAGATCGGCGTGATCCTGGGGTCGATGCTGCCGTCGGCGTGGCCGCGTTCGACCAGGGCGAACAGGGCCCGGTCCGCCTCCCCGCACTCCTCCTCCAGCAGTTCGTCCCAGGAGTCGTCGGCCCCGAAGGCCAGCATGACCACCTTCTGGAGCCCGAAGTACTCGGGCACGAGCCGCCGGAAGGCCTCAAGCCCGGTGCCCTCGGTGGTGCGCGCCCGCTCGGTGGCCTCGTTGACGAGTTCGTCGGCGTACTCGCCGAGTGCGCACACCAGGTCGGCGCGTTCGGCGAAGTAGCGCTGGAGCGTACTGCGCGCCACACCCGCGGTTCTGGCCACCTGGGACAGGGGGGCCGAGGAGTTCTCCCCGAGCACCTTCA
This sequence comes from Nocardiopsis alborubida, assembly GCF_012396365.1. Taxonomy (GTDB): domain Bacteria; phylum Actinomycetota; class Actinomycetes; order Streptosporangiales; family Streptosporangiaceae; genus Nocardiopsis; species Nocardiopsis alborubida. Next base: position 175,215 of record NZ_JAAXPG010000008.1, read on the forward strand.
CCGCCGCCTCGAGGATCGCGCGCCGGGTCCGGGCGCGGGTCCTCGTCTCTTCGTCTGAGGGAGCGCTCTTCACCATGCCCTCATCCTAGGCTTGTCGGTAATTGGTTGACAATAATCGGTCACATATGACCTACTTCAAAGCATGACTGATCCATCAAAGGTAGATACCGACTCGAACCCGGGCGCGCCCGAACCCCGGTTCGCCCAGCTCCGGGTGCTGTGGTCGTTCGTGCGCCCGCACCGGAACAAGCTGGTGCTGGGCCTGGTCCTGGCCCTGTTCGGCTCGGCGCTCGAACTCGCCAACCCGATGGTGATCAAGCTCGTCCTGGACACCGTCTCCGGCGGGGGCGGCCTGCTCGTGCCGATCTCCCTGCTGCTGGGCCTGTTCGTGCTGGGCACGGTGTCCGGCCTGTGGCACTGGATCCTCCTGGGCACCGTCGCCGAGAAGGTGGTGCTGGACGCGCGCACCTCGCTCGTGCGCCGCTACTTCCGAGCCGCGCTCATCCCGCTGTCGCGCCGCTCCTCCGGCGAGCTCGTCACCCGGGCGACCTCCGACACGGTCCTCCTGCGCGAGGCCGCCTCCAGCAGCGTCATCAGCCTCATCAACGGCAGCGTGCTGCTGGTGGGAACGCTGGTCATGATGGGCGTGCTGGACCTGTTCCTGCTCACGGTCACCTTCGTCGCGGTGCTCGTGGTCACCGTCCTGTTCCTGACGCTGATGCCCGCCCTGGCCAAGGCGCAGGAGAGGGCGCAGAACTCCCTGGGCCTGATGGGCGGCATGCTCGACGGCGCGCTGCGGGCGGTCCGCACGGTCAAGGTCAGCCGGGCCGAGGAGCGCCTGAGCGGCCAGATCCTCGAACACGCCCGGGAGTCCGCGCGGCACGGCATGCGCTCGGTGCGGCGCGAGGCGGTCGCCTGGACGATCGCGTTCAGCGGGATCCAGCTCGCCATCATCGCCATCCTGGGCGTGGGCGCGCTGCGGGTGTCCTCGGGCGCGATCGACGTCTCCACCCTCATCGCCTTCCTGCTCTACGCGTTCACCCTGATGACCCCGGTCATGGAGCTGTCCCAGAGCGTCACCACCCTCCAGTCGGGTGTCGCCGCGGCCAGGCGCATCCGTGAGGTGGAGGCCATCCCGCTCGAACCCTCCTCCGAGGCGGCGCCCGCGCCGGCCGTCCCCGCGGACGACGCCGTGCGTGAGGGCGCGGACGGCCTCGCGCACGCAGAGCGCGGGGGCGCGCTGCTGGAACTGCGCGGGGTCACCGCCCGGTACGCGCCCGGCGCCGAGTCCGCCCTGGACGGAGTGGACCTGGCCGTCCCCCGGCGCGGGCACACCGCGATCGTGGGGCCCTCGGGCGCGGGCAAGACCACCGTGTTCTCGCTGCTGCTGCGCTTCCTCGAACCCGAGGAGGGGCAGCTGTTCCTGGAGGGGACCCCCTACCGGGAGCTCACCCCGGGCCAGGTGCGCGGCCGCTTCGCCTATGTGGAGCAGGACACCCCGGTCATCCCCGGCACCATCCGGGAGAACCTGCTGTTCAGCCACCCCGACGCCACCGAGGAGGAGGTGCGCCGGGTCCTGGGCCAGGTGCGGCTGGCCGACAAGGTCGACGCCCTGGAGGAGGGGTTGGACACCCCGCTGGACGCCACGTCCTTCTCCGGGGGCCAGCGCCAGCGCATCGCCCTGGCCCGCGCTCTGCTGCGCTCGCCGGACGTGCTGCTGCTGGACGAGGCCACCTCGCAGGTGGACGCGATCACCGAGGCCGCCATCACCGAGAGCGTGCGCGCCCACGCCGCCCGGGCGGCCGTGGTGACCATCGCGCACCGGCTGTCCACCGTGATCCACGCCGACACCATCGTGCTGATGGAGGACGGACGGGTGCGGGCCAGGGGCACGCACCGGGAGCTGATGGACCGGGACGAGCTGTACCGGGAGTTGATCGCGGCACTGCACATCGCCGGATCCGGGGCTCCGGACCCCGACGGCGACCGGACGGAGGCGGACCGGGTGACCCCGGTCACGTGAGCGCGCGGTAGCATCCGGCCAGAACCGGACGGCGCGAACGGTTCGACGGCCACGGCCGCGGGGGCACCGCTCCCCGCGGTCCGGTCCGCCTCCTTTTCGTCCCGTGCGCCGTGCCCCGCGGTGCCCGTACCCGGCGCCGCGGCGCCAGCGAGGGATCCATGACCGACTTCGCCCAGTACCAGGACGGCGTCTACGCCGACGCGACCAACGGCCGCCTGCCCGAGCTGCCCTACCACCACGAGGACCTGCGCGACCTGGCCGAGAGGGCCATGGAGCCGGGGCCGTTCGGCTACGTGGAGGGCGGCGCAGGGCGGGAGCGCACCGCCCGCGCCAACGTGGACGCGTTCGCCCGCTACGCGCTGCGCCCGCGCAGCCTGCGGCCGGGAGCCGGGGAGTCCGGGGGGCTGGGGGTCACCCTGTTCGGCAGGGAGTACGCCACACCGTTGCTGACCGCGCCGATCGGCGTCCTGGAGCAGGTGCACGAGGAGGCCGAGCTCGCCGTGGCCGAGGGCGCCAACGCCCTGGGCGTGCCGATGGTGCTGTCCACGGCCGCTTCCACCCCGATGGAGCGGGTGGCCGAGGCGGCCGGCTCCTGGTGGTACCAGCTGTACTGGCCCAGCGACGACGCGCTGGCGGAGTCGTTCGTGCGGCGGGCGACGGCGGCGGGGGCGGAGGCGGTCGTCGTCACCGCCGACACCAAGCGACTGGGGTGGCGGCCCCGCGACCTGGCTCTGGGCCACCTGCCGTTCCTGCGCAGCCAGGGCACGGCGAACTACTTCAGCGACCCCGAGTTCCGGTCCCGGCTCAAGGCCGACCCGGAACCGGGCGGGGTGTTCACCGAGGCGGTGTTCCACTTCCTGGGCGCGTTCGCCAGCAGGTCCCTGAGCACCGACAACATCGCCCGCATCCGCCGGTGGACGGACCTGCCGGTGCTGGTCAAGGGAGTCGTGCGCGGGGACGAGGCAGCCGACCTGGTGTCGGCGGGCGTGGACGGGATCGTGGTCAGCAACCACGGCGGGCGGCAGATCGACAACGCCGTGGCGGCGCTGGACGCCCTGCCCGAGGTGGTGGACGCGGTCGGCGACCGCGCCACGGTGCTGTTCGACTCGGGTGTGCGCTCGGGTGCCGACGTGGCCGTGGCGATGGCGCTGGGCGCCAGGGCGGTGCTGCTGGGGCGTCCGTGGGTGTACGGGCTGGCCGTGGGCGGCGCCGCGGGCGTGGAGCACGTGCTGCGCGCGACGCTGGCCGAGCTGCAGATCACCGCCGAGCTGATGGGCAAGGACGCGGCGGACCTGGACGGGAGCGACGTCGTGCGCCGCTGACCCACGGCCGGTCCCGGAGGCGCCGCCCGCGTGCGGACGAGGGCGGAGACCACGCGCCGGGGCCCGGTCTCATGGGCCCCGGCGCAAGAGGACGGCCGTCCGCCGCTCAGGAGGCGGCCGGGGACTCGGCGGTGCCGAACGGGTTGTCGACGACGTAGCGCCACAGCCCGTCCGCGCCCCGCCGGGCCACGTCGGTCGCGGTCCCCCGGATGTCGACCTCGGTGCCGTCCGGGCCGGTCCCCCGGATCGCCCAGTCCACGATGAGGAAGGCGATGTCGTCCGCCACGTGCGTCCGCCGGGGGATGACTCTGATGGGCACGCCCAGGCCCATCAGGCGCGCGTTGGCGTCGCGCCGCTCCGTTCCGGTCAGGGGGCGGGCGGGGTCCAGGACGAGGATGCCGCCCTCCTCGTAGACCCTCTCCAGCTGGTCGGGGTCGCCGGAGTTGAAGGCGCTGGCGAACACGTGGGGGTGCTGCGCCGCCTCGGTCGTCAGGGGCAGAATGTCACCATGCTCCGTGCTTCGATCGCTCATGGCCACAGCCAAGCAGACGCCCCCGCGGCTCACCAAGGGGAAAGCGGCCCCTGGGACCGCGAACTGGTGCCCGACGCCGCGGGCGAGACCCGCGAGCCCTCGGCGGCCTGCCCGGTGGAGGCCGCACTGGGCGCCGTCTCGGGGCGCTGGACGACCCTGGTGCTGCGCGAGCTGATGCACGGCCCGCGCTCCTACGGTGGGCTGCGCCGGGCGCTGCCCGGGCTGAGCGACAAGGTGCTCTCCGACCGGCTGCGGACCCTGGTGGACCTGGGGCTGGCCGAGCGCCGGGAGACCGCCGGGTTCCCGGTCCGCACGACGTACACGCTCACCGCCCGCGGGCTGCTGCTGCGGCCGCTGTTGGTGGAGCTCTACCGCACCGGCCGGGGGCTGCTGGCGGCGCCGGGCCCGGACCCGGCGGACGCGACCCTGAAGAGGGACCCGGCCCCGGAGGCGGCGTGCGCCCCCGGGACCGGTCCGTTTGCTTCCGGTCCCTCCGACCGCGGTGTCAGCCCTTGACGGCTCCGGAGGTCAGGCCCGCCACGATCCTGCGTTGCAGGAGCAGGGCGAAGATGATCAGCGGGACCGACACCAGGACCGACGCGGCCATGATCTGCCCGATCGGGTTCTCGTAGCCGACCCGCTGGAAGGTCGCCACGAAGACCGGGACCGTCTGCACGTTCAGGTCGTTCGGGGCGAAGGAGAAGGCCAGCAGGAACTCGTTGGTGGAGTACACGAAGGTCAGGATGGCCGCAGCGCCCACGCCCGGCGCCGCCAGCGGCGCCACCACGCGCAGGAAGGCCTGGAACGGGGTGGCCCCGTCCACCTTCGCCGACTCCTCGATCTCCTTCGGGATGCCCGCGAAGAACGTGGTGAGGATGAAGACGGCCAGCGGCAGGGTCAGCGCCACGTACGGGATGATCATGCCAGCGAAGGAGTTGAGCAGGTTGATCCCGGTCCACTCGTTGAGCTGGAGGTACATCTGGTAGAGCGGGTTGACCAGCGCCACCGGCGGGAACAGGGTCGCGACCAGGGTGGCGGCCAGGATCGCGAACTTGCCCGCCAGCGGCAGCCGGGCCAGGGCGTAGCCCGCCAGCGAGGCCACCGGGATGCAGATCAGCGTGGTCACCGTCGCCACGATCAGCGAGTTGCGCAGCGCGAACTGGAAGCCCTGGTTGAAGATCTCCCGGTAGTTGCTGAGGTCGAAGGGTCCCTGGAGGATGTTCGGGTCGGTGATCGCCGCCGACCCCGACCGCAGGCTGGTCATGCCCATCCACAGGAACGGGAACAGGCACCACAGCAGCACCACGGCCAGCCCGAGCAGCTTGAGGGTGTTGCCCACCGCCGGGTGGACGCGTCGGCGCGGCTTGTGCACCGACCCGCTCGGCCTCACCGTCTCGGCCGTCATCGCTTCTCCTTCCGCGGCGCCTCACCGATCATGTGGCGACCCATCCGGCTGATGAAGGCCAGGCCGACGAGCATGACGATGACGAACGTGACCGTGGACAACGCGTTGGCGTAGCCCAGGTCCGGGTCCCGGACCAGGTAGCGCTGCGCGTAGACCGACAGGGTGGCCAGCGAGTTCGAGTAGCCGGTGAACACGTACGCGAAGTCGAACATGCGCAGGGCGTCCACCGTGCGGAACAGCAGGGCCACGACGATCGACGGGCGCAGCAGCGGCAGGGTGATGTTCCAGAACCGCTGGAGCGCGTTGGCCCCGTCCACCCTGGCCGCCTCGTAGTAGTCCTTCGGGATGGTCTGGAGGCCCGCCAGCAGCAGCAGGGCCACGAACGGCGCGGTCTTCCACACGTCGGCGCTGATGATGCCGACCATCGACCAGACCGGGTCGCGCAGCCAGTTGATGTCCGTGCCGAGGACGGCGTTCACGAAGCCCGGGTTGGGGTCGAACATGAACCGCCACACCTGCGCGGCCACGGCGGTCGGGATGACCCACGGGATCAGGATGACCGCGCGGGTCAGGCCCCGCCCGAAGAAGGCCTGGTGCATGATCAGCGCGAAGGCCATCCCGACGAGGAACTCCAGCGACACCGACGCGACCGTGAACACCAGGGTGTTCCAGACGGCGTTGAAGAAGCCCGAGTCGGTCAGGACCCGGACGTAGTTGTCGACTCCGGTGAACTCCTGGCGGAACCCCCGGATCTGGTAGAGGCTCATCCCGATCGCGTAGAAGACCGGGAAGAGCGCGATCACGGCCATGAAGGCGAACGACGGGGCGAGGAATATCCGCCCCATCGCACGCTCACCCAGGCCCCTGCCCACGCGGACTGTCTGGGTCGTCGCCATGCGGCCTACTCTTGCTCAAGCGCGTCGTTGGCCGCCTGGTCGACCGCCTCCAGGGCCGCGTCGGACTCCTCCTGCCCCCGGAAGGCCGGGTGCAGGCTGTCCTGCATGGCCAGGGACAGCGAGTTGTAACCGGGCACCGGCGGGCGGGCCTGGGCCTGGGCGAGGATGTCGCCGAGCATCTGGAAGTCGGGGTCGTCGGTGTTCTCGTAGGCGCTCGCCATGGTCGGCGGCAGGCTGTTCTGGAGCAGGATGTCCTGCGCCTCGGGGTCGGTGGCCGCCCACAGAACGAACTCGCGGGCCAGTTCCTTGCTGTCGCTCAGCGTGCTGACCGCGTTGTTGAGCCCGCCCAGCGCGCTGGTGGTGCCCTCACCGCTGAAGGTGGGAAGCGGGGCGACCGCGAAGTCGTCCGTGACCGCGCTCTCCTCGTCCCCCTCTCCCGCCAGGAGCGGGATGGCGTAGGGCCAGTTGCGCATGTAGACGGCCTCGCCCGCCTGGAACAGGGCGCGCGCGTCGTCCTCGACCATGGTGTCGAAGCCGTCGGCGTAGAACCCGCTCTCGTAGGCCTCGGTCATGAAGTCCAGGGCCGTGGTGGCGGCGTCGCCCTCCAGGAAGGTGCTCTGCTCCTGGGCGTCGTCGAAGAGCTGGCCGCCCGCGGACCAGTACATCTCCAGGTAGTTGACGACGAAGCCCTCGTACTGGTCGCCCTGGCCGACGTAGGCGGAGATGCCCTCCTCCTCGGCGGCCGCCATGCCGGTCTCGTAGAGCTCGTCCCAGGTCGTGGGCGGCTCCTCGATGAGGTCGGTGCGGTAGTAGAGGAACGCGCCGTTGGAGGAGTAGGGCAGTGCGTACAGCTCCTGCTGCCACTGGGAGCTGTCGACGGCTCCCTCCAGGCTGACGCCCTCGACCTCGCCGCGCAGGTCCTCCAGGCTCTCGACGTAGCCGTACTCGGCGAACTCACCGGTCCAGATGACGTCCAGGCCCAGGACGTCGAACTCCCCCGCCTGGTTCTGCAGGTCCTGGAACATGGCCTGGCGCTGCTCGTCGGCGGTGGGGGCCAGGAAGAAGATGTCGACCTGCTGCTCGGGGTTGTTCTCGTTCCACAGGCGCGCGACCTCCTCGTGGATCGCGCGGTCGGCCCCGGTGACCGCCCAGACGAACGCCGGGTCCTCGGCGAGGCCCGCGGTCTCGCCGCCCTCCCCGGCGGTCTCCTCACCCGGGGGTTCGCCGCACGCGGTGGCCAGGGTGAGGCTCAGTGCGGCGAGCCCGGCAGCGCATGCGCGCACCGTGTACCTCTTCTGGTGTGAATGCACTGGCATGGCTCTCTCCTTCCGCGCCGGGTGGGTGTCCGGGCGCGCGGCGTCGAGTGTGTGCTGGGTCATCCCCCCGTGGTCGTGCGCAAACGATGCCACCGACTGTGTGACCTAGTCAACAGAGAATGCGTCTCGATATACGCCATGCACGGAAAGGAACGGTGTGCCGTCCGAACATCCTGCTGAAAACGTTGCCATAACCCGGGTCACGCTCCTACCGTGGACGGCATGGCCAGCCAACCCGCGAGCATGCGGGACGTCGCCCGTCGAGCGGGGGTCTCCCTCTCGACGGTCTCCCGTGTGCTGCGCGGGGCCCCCGGGGTCGCCCCGGAGGTCCGCCAGCGCGTCCAGCGGGCCGCGGACGAGTTGGCCTACGTGGTCTCACGCAACGCCTCGGGTCTGGTCACCGGCCGCACGGGGCGGGTCGCGGTGGTCGTGCCCTTCCTCCAGCCGTGGTTCTTCGGGGTGGTCCTCGCGGGTATCAGCGACGCGCTGCGCGAGGCGGACCTGGACATGCTCGTCTACCAGGTCGGCGAGACGCGGGCCCGGCAGGGCTGGACGCGGGCGCTGCCGCTGCGGCGCAACACCGACGCCGTGGTCACCGTGTCCATGGACCTGTCCGAGGAGGAGTGCCACCGGCTGGACGACGTGGGCGTGCCCGTGGTGCTGGTCGGGCAGAGGGTGCCCGGTCGGGCCAGCGTGTACATCGACGACCGGGCCGGTGCCGCGGGGGCCACCCGGCACCTGCTCAACCTGGGGCACACGCGCGTGGCCTACATCGCCTCCCTGTCCGGAACCTGGTCCAGCACCAGCTCACGGCACCGGCTGGAGGGGCACGAGGCGGCCATGGTGGAGGCGGGGCTGGCACCGCGGAGCGTGGCCAAGGCCACCGGGCACACGGGCGGTGAGCTGGCCATGGGAGAACTGCTGTCGGACCACGATCCGCCCACGGCCGTGCTGGCGGAGTTCGACGACATCGCGCTGGGCGCGTACCGCACGCTGCGCCGCTCGGGCGTGCGCGTGCCGGACTCGATCTCCCTCATGGGCTTCGACAACCACGACACCGCGGCGGTGATGGATCTGACCACCGTCGACCAGGCTCCCTACGACACCGGGCTGACCGCGGGTCGGCTCACCGTGGACATCCTCGGCGGGACGGCCGGGCGCCTCCAGGTGGAGATGCCCACCCAGCTCATCCTGAGGCAGTCCACCGCCGCGCCCCGGGGCACGCGCGGCCTGTTCTCATGACCGAACACCTGGGGGAACCAACATGCAGCAGTGGTGGCGCGACGCGGTCCTGTACCAGGTCTACCCGCGCAGCTTCGCCGACGCCGACGGGGACGGGACCGGTGACATCGCGGGGATCACCGCGCGCCTGGGCCACGTCGCCGAGCTGGGCGCGGACGGGATCTGGCTGTCGCCGTTCTACACCTCCCCGTGGGCCGACGGCGGGTACGACGTGGCCGACTTCCGCGACGTGGACCCGCGCCTGGGCACCCTGGAGGACTTCGACGCGATGGTGGCGGCCGCGCACGCGCTGGGCCTGCGGGTGATGGTCGACATCGTGCCCAACCACACCTCCGAGGAGCACCCGTGGTTCAGGGAGGCGCTGGAGGCCGCTCCCGGATCACCCGAGCGGGAGCTGTACGTGTTCCGCGACGGGCGGGGCGCGGACGGCGAGCTGCCGCCGACCAACTGGCGGTCGACGTTCGGCGGCCCGGCGTGGACCCGCGCGGCGGACGGTCAGTGGTACCTGCACATGTTCGCGCCCGAGCAGCCGGACCTGAACTGGGACGACCCTCGGGTGCGCGAGGAGTTCCGCGGCATCCTGCGGTTCTGGAGCGGGCGCGGGGTGGACGGCTTCCGGATCGACGTGGCGTACGCGCTGGTCAAGGACCTGGAAGAGCCGCTGCGCGACCTGGTGCTGGTGGAGGGCGGCCGGTTCGAGGACATCGCGGCCAACCCGGACCACCCGTTCCTGGACCGGCCCGAGGTGCACGAGGTGTACCGGGACTGGCGGCGGGTGCTGGCCGGGTTCGACCCGCCCCGGGTCACGGTGGGCGAGGTGTGGCTGCCCGGTGAGCGGCGGGTGCTGTACACGCGCCCGGACGAGCTGGACCAGGCGTTCAACTTCGACTTCCTGAGGACCGCGTGGGACGCCGACGCCTACCGGAGGGTGGTCGACTCCTCGATCGCCGACGCCGCGCGGGTGGGCACGGTGCCCACGTGGGTGATCGGCAACCACGACGTGGTGCGCCCGGTGTCGGTGCTGGGGCTGCCCCCGGGCACCGACCAGAGGGCGTGGCTGCTCTCGGACGGGCGCGATCCGGAACCGGACCTGGAGCTGGGCACGCGGCGGGCGCGGGCGCTGGCCCTGCTGGAGCTGTCGCTGCCGGGGTCGGCGTACGTGTACCAGGGCGAGGAGCTGGGGCTGCCGGAGGTCGCGGACCTGCCCGCGCAGGCTCTGGAGGACCCGCGGTGGGTGCGCAGCGGACACACCGACAAGGGACGGGACGGGTGCCGGGTGCCGCTGCCGTGGACGGTGGAGGGGGCGTCGTACGGGTTCGGCGGCGGGAGCGCTCCGTGGCTGCCCCAGCCCGAGGGGTGGGGCCGGTTGTCGGTGCAGGCCCAGACCGACGATCCCGGATCCGTGCTCTCCCTGTACCGCCGGGCTCTGGCGCACCGCGGGGAGTTCTCCTCGGACGAGACCCTGACGTGGGACGACACGCTGAACCGGGGGCCGGTGCTGGCCTACTGGCGGGGCGAGGACGTGCTGGTGCTGGTCAACACGGGCGAGGAGGCGGTGGAGCTGCCGCAGGGCCGGGTGCTGGTGGCCAGCACGGAGCTGGACGGGCGGCTCCCGGGGAACGCGGCGGTGTGGCTGCACCGGGAGTGACCACCGCGACCCCGACCACAGGGGGATACCTCGGAAGGTTCGGCCACCACTACCCGCGACCCCCGCCACAGGGGATCCGGAGGCGAGGCCCCACCTCACGGGAGAACACCCCGCCCACCCCACCGATCACCGCAGCCCCGACCACAGGGGGGTACCTCGGGGGGTTCGGGGGTCTCCCCCCCCGGAAAGCAGAGCGGGCTGCGGCGAGCCGGTCGAAGACCGGCGAGCAGCAGCCCGCATCACGTGGAGCTATGGGGATTCGAACCCCAGACCTCCTCCATGCCATGGAGGCGCGCTACCAACTGCGCCATAGCCCCTCAAGGGAGTCGATCGGACCTGTCGGGGTCCTGCCGACTCCCTGAACCATAGCGGAATCCGGCCCGAACGTCGAAACGGTTTACGCGTCGTCGCTGAGGACGACCGGCTCGGGGAGGCTGGCCGCGTTGTGCTCCATGAGCCGCCACTGCCCCCGGCGCTCCTGGAGCACCGACCAGCAGCAGTTGCTGATCGGTCCCAGGATCTCGCGCTGCTCGTCGGGGATCCCCAGCATCCGGGCGATCCCCACCCTGAGGGCGGCGCCGTGGCTGACCACGACGAGCAGCCCCCCGGACGGGGTCTTGCCCAGCCCTCGCTCGACGGCGGCGCGCATCCGGTCACCGACCTCGGCGATGGCCTCGCCGTCGGGGATGGCCATCCGCGCGTGTTCGACCGGCCAGCGCGCGGACAGCTCCGCCCCGGTCAGCCCCTCCCAGGAGCCGCCGAAGCGCTCGCGCAGCCCCTCGTCGAACTCCACGGACACCCCGGAGGCCTGGGAGAGGTATCCGGCGGTGTCGGCGGCCCTGGTCAGGTCGGAGGCGACGATGACGTCGGGGTGCATCGAGGCGAGCAGCTCACCCGCCCGTCTTGCCTGGGCGTGGCCGACCGGATCGAGTGCGATGTCGGTCTGCCCCTGGAAACGGTTCTCGGCGTTCCAGGAGGTGCGTCCGTGCCGCCAGAACAGCACACGGGGGGTGTCGCTCACGTGATGTGTCTCTCCGCTCGGAGTGTGGTCGGTGTCAGAGCTCGTCCAGCGGCGTGCGTTCGGCACCGCGCGCGCCCTCGGGCAGGTCGATCTCGGGGCAGTCCTTCCACAGCCGTTCGAGGCCGTAGTAGCCGCGCTCCTCCTCGTGCTGGATGTGCACGACGATGTCGGCGTAGTCCAGCAGGACCCAGCGACCGTCACGCTCGCCCTCGCGCCGGATCGGCTTGGCCCCGGACTGGAGGCGGATCTGGTCCTCGACCTCGTCGACGATCGCGCGGACCTGCCGGTCGTTGGGGGCCGAGCACAGAACGAAGGCCTCGGTGATGACCAGCTGCTCGCTGACGTCGTAGGCGATGATCTCCTGGGCGAGCTTGTCGGAGGCGGCTTCCGCCGCGACCCTGACCAGCTCCAGTGCCCTGTCGGTGGCTGTCACGTTGTGCTTGCTGCCTTTCAGCTCTCTAGGTAGAGCCCGGTCTTGTTGATGTAGCGGACGATGCCGTCGGGGACCAGGTACCAGATGGGTTCGCCCTTGCGGACACGTTCCCGGCACTCGGTCGAGGAGATGGCCAGCGCGGGGACCTCCACCAGGGAGACCTTGCCCTCGGGCAGTCCGGTGTCACTGAGGTGGTGACCGGGCCGGTTACAGCCTACGAAATGCGCGAGCTCGAAGAGTTCGTCGACGTTGTGCCAGCTCAGGATGGCGCCCAGCGCGTCCGCCCCGGTGATGAAGTACAGCTCCACGTCGGGACCGTACTTGGCGCGCATCTCGCGCAGCGTGTCGAGGGTGTAGGTGGGCCCCAGACGGTCGATCTCGATGCGGTCCACCCGGAACTGGGGGTTCTCGGCGGTGGCGATGACCGTCATCAGGTAGCGGTCCTCGGAGGGCGTCACCTTGGCCAGGTCCTTCTGCCAAGGCTGGCCGGTGGGGACGAACACCACCTCGTCGAGCTCGAAGAGGTGGGCGACCTCACTGGCCGCCACGAGGTGGCCGTGGTGGATGGGGTCGAAGGTACCGCCCATGATGCCGACCTTGGTCGGACCGGTTCCTCCCCGGGGCGCGGGGGAGTCCTCGTTGCGGGATGCGTCGGAAGCTGCGTGCGCCACTGTGCGCTCCGTTTCGCCGTGGACGTTGCCGTTGCCGGGATCGGCCAACCGAGATTAGCCGACGGAGGGCACCACCGCTGTCCCCTTCCTCCCTTTTGGTCCTTGCACTGGGACAACGAACGCGGTGTCGGGTTCCTTCCCGGGTCATGTCGGCGGTGCCCGGAAATCGCGTCATATCTCGAAGCCGGAAACCGTGGCCAAGCACGGGCACGGCGCATAGCATGCCGATATGGCCAACACACCAGACCGCGTCCGCGTCCGGCTCTCCGAGATCTCGCCCCGTGCCTACGAGCACCCCGCCGACCGTGGCGCCCTGGTCGCGCTGCGCTCGCTGCGCGGGTTCGACGAGGTGTTCAAGCGCCTGTCGGGGCTGTTCAACGAGCGCGCCCTGCGACTGATGTTCCTGTCCAGTGCCGTCCGGGTCGGACCCACCCAGTTCCCTCACGTGTACGACTACGTGCGCGACGCCGCCTACGTCCTGGACATGGACGAGGTCCCCGAGCTCTACATCCAGATGAACCCGAAGCCGAACGCCATGGCCATCGGCAGCAACCGCCCGTTCATCGTGATGACCACGGGCCTGTTCGACCTGCTGGACGCCGAGGAGCAGCGCTTCGTCGTCGGCCACGAGGTCGGCCACATCCTCAGCGGCCACGCCGTCTACCGCACCATGCTGCTGGCCCTGATCCGGCTGGCCACCCGCGTGGCGTGGGTGCCGCTGGGCTTCATCGGCATCCAGGCCATCGTGGCCGCGCTGGAGGAGTGGTACCGCAAGTCCGAGCTGTCCTGCGACCGCGCCGGGATCCTCGCCGGCCAGAACCCCGAGGCGGGCAAGCGCGCCCTGATGAAGATGGCGGGCGGCTCCAAGCTCGTGGAGATGAACCCCGACGCCTTCCTGGAGCAGGCCCGCGAGTACGAGTCCGGCGGTGACGCCCGTGACAGCCTCATCAAGCTGATCAGCCTGGTCGGGCAGACGCACCCGTTCGCGGTGGTGCGCCTGGCCGAGCTGCACCGGTGGATCGAGGAGGGCTCCTACCAGCGCATCATCGACGGCGACTACCCGCGCCGCTCCACCGACCGAGACGCCAAGGTGGGCGAGGAGGCGCGCAAGGCCGCCAACTCCTACAAGGAGTCCTGGAACCGCACGGGCGACCCGCTGCTGGGCACCCTGCGCGACGTCGCGGGCAGCGCGGCCAGCGCGGGCGGCAAGATCTTCGACACCGTCGCCGACCGGTGGCGCAACGGCTCCTCCCGCACCAACCAGGGCTCGGACGCCTCCTCCTGACCGGAACCCGTCCGGGGCACGTGCCCTCGGAAGTCTGGCGCCGGTCCCCCACGCGGGGAAGTCAGGTGCCCTGCCGCGAGGGGCGGCCCGTGGACGCGGGCCGCCCCTCGGGTGTGTCCGGCGGGCACACGCCCTCACGCGCGGCTCAGCCGAGCACGAAGGATCCGCCCATCGCGACGTGTGGCTACGCCCTGGCGCCTGCCCGGCTCCGCTCCCGCTCCTTCGACCTCACGAACGGGCACCCGGGCGCAGTACGCCCTCGCCCGCGTGCGGCTCGGCGTTCCTTCCCGTACCCGGCCCACCAGCCGATCTGACGCCCTCGCGCACGTGCGGCTCAGCGCCGGTCGGCGAGGTAGGCGCGCACCCTCAGCCAGGCGGGGTGGGCGGGGTCGATGACCGCGAAGTGGTCGGCCCCGGACGGCTCGTGGTGGTCCACGGTGTCCCCCGCGGCGCGCGCGGCGGTCACGTAGCCGCGGCTGTGGGAGACCGGGACGCGCTGGTCGGCGTCACCGTGCACGACCAGCTGGGGCACCCCCAACGGCACGCGCAGCAGCGGCGAGCTGGCGGCGTACACCCGCGCGGAGGGGTCGGAGCCGAGGAACGGCTCCACGGCGCCCTCGCCCAGCCCCTCCCGGGCACAGCGCTCGACGTCGGTGATGGGCGCGAGGGCGACCACTGCGCGCACGGGCGTGCGGGGGTGGAGCGCGTTGAGCAGGGCCAGATGTCCGCCCGCCGAGTGGCCGACGGACACCGTGCGGGTCAGGTCGTAGCGGCCGGGCTCGCGGGCCGCGGCCTCGGCGAGCACCCCCAGTGCGCGGTCGACGTCGTCGAGCGTCTGCGGCCAGCCGCCACCGCCGCCGCCGGTGCGCCGGTACTCCACGTTCCACACCGCCCACCCGGCGGCGGCCAGGTCGCGTGCCAGCGGGTCCATGAGTCCGGCGCCGAACCCGTCGCGCCACCAGCCTCCGTGCAGCAGGGCGGCGACGGGCGCGGGCGCGCCGCCCTGCGGTTCCCACAGGTGCGCGATCTGGCTGGGGTGGTCTCCGTAGGCCACGGTGGTCGGCACGCGCCGCTCCCCTCGTCGTCGGTCCGGCTCCCCGCGGACGGTAACAGTCCTCCCCCGCCCCGCCCACCGCGCGTCTGCGCCACGTGTGCCCGCCGTGCGCCCCGTGTCGCGGGAGAGGAGCGCCCCGACGGGACGGCCCCGGCACACGGCAGCGCCGACGGCGGGGCCGTCGGCGCTGTCGGGCGTCCGGGAGTGACCGGGACCAGGTCCTAGAAGGCGGGACCGGCGGCCATGGCCTCGTCGATGGTCGTGGAACGGGCCTCCTCGACCTCCTTGGCGAGGTCGTCCTCGTGGGCCTCGAACTCCTCGACCACGGCGGTGGAGAAGGTGCGCAGGGCGATCTCCTCGGTGAGGTTGTCGCCGCGGACGCGGTTGTTCTCACCGATCTGGGCGGTCGGGCTGTTGGCGGAGGTGGCCAGGTCGCCGCCGACGATGTTGTTGTCGATGTAGACGCCGCCGCTGACGCCGGTGACGCTCAGGTCGCCGTCGACGTAGTTGACGGAGGAGCAGAAGCCCTCCTGCTCCCCGGCGCCGACCGCGACCGGACCCGAGCCGCCGCTGTAGGTGGCCGCGCCGATCACCTCGCTGTCGCAGAGGATGCCGCCGCTGGCGGGGTTGTTGACAGTCAGGGCGCCGCGCACCACGGAGTCGTAGATGTCGGCGTACTCGACACCGTCGGCCTTGACGGCGCCGCCGATGCGCGAGCCGGAGACGTAGACGGCGCCGACCTCGGCGTTGATGCTGCGAACGGAGGAGTCCACCACGTAGGCGAAGCCGTCGGTGTTGCCGCCGTCGACCGGGACGGCGCGCAGGGCCGCGCCCGTGGAGCTGTTCTCCAGGTAGGTGCCGTAGGAACCGCGGTTGACCACGCGGTCACCGACGGAGCTCTCCTGGGAGTCGAAGTAGGCGTCCTGCTGGACGGTCACCTTCCCCTCGATCTCACCGCCGATGATGTGCAGGTTGCCACCCTGGCGGACGGTGACGTCGCCCTGGATGACCGTGCCGTCCAGGAAGCAGCTCTTGCCGGCGGGGACCGCGAGGTCCGTGGGCAGGGTGATGGCACCGCCGTGGCCCGAGCAGAGGGTGACCAGGTCAGCCTGGGCGGGGGAGGCCATCAGCGTGACACCACCGACGGCCAGGGCGGTCGTGGCGATGGCAGCGACCTTGCTCCGGAGCTTCATTCGGGGGATTCCTTTCGTTGTGACCGTGGGGGGGCGACACTCCGAGCGATGCGGAGGCGCGCCGTGAGACACCACAGTGAAATTACCGACCGGCCGTCGCTTTGGGAATACGTGCTAGACGAAGATTCGCTTCTGTCCAGGTTTCCAACGGGAAAACGCTCCAGATGCCAACGACCCCTCGCATCCCGCCCGTCACTCTCGGTTCCGCGCCGAACACACGGATGCGACCGGCGCCGCGGACGGCCCCGTGGTGTACGGCTTCCCGCTGTCCGGGGGCCGCCCGCGAGCGGGCGGCCCCCGGCACGTGCGGCTATCTGAGGTGGCCGTCCCCGGTGACCACGTACTTGGTGGAGGTCATCTCGGTGAGGCCCATCGGACCTCTGGCGTGCAGCTTCTGGGTGGAAATGCCGATCTCGGCGCCGAAGCCGAACTCGCCGCCGTCGGTGAACCTCGTGGAGGCGTTGACCATGACCGCGGCGGAGTCGACCCGGGAGACGAAGTACCGGGAGGCCTTCAGCGAGTCGGTGACGATGGCCTCGGTGTGCTGGGTGGAGTACCTGCGGATGTGGGCGAGCGCCTCGTCGATGCTGGGCACCACACGCACGGCCAGGTCCATGGACAGGTACTCGGTCGCCCAGTCCTCCTCCGTGGCCTCGACCACCCGGGCCCCGGTCGGGCGTGCGGCGGCGGCCTCCAGCACCCGGGGGTCGCCGTGCACGGTCACACCGCTCTCGCCGAGGGCCTCCAGCACGCGCGGCAGGAACTCCTCGGCGACGGCCTCGTGCACCAGCAGGGTCTCGGCGGAGTTGCACACCGAGCAGCGCTGCGCCTTGGCGTTGGTGGCGATGGCCACGGCCTTGTCGAGGTCGGCGTCGGCGTCCACGTAGACGTGGCACAGGCCCTCTCCGGTCTCGATGACCGGCACGGTGGAGTCGCGCACCACGGCCTGGATGAGGGAACCGCCGCCGCGCGGGATGAGCACGTCCACCAGGCCGCGCGCCCGCATGAGCGCGGTGGAGGACTCACGGGTGCGGCCGGGCACCATCTGGACGGCGTCCACCGGGACCCCGGTGCCCTCCAGGGCGTCCCGCAGGACCCCGACGATGGCGGTGTTGGAGGAGTAGGCCGAGGAGGAGCCGCGCAGCAGGGCGGCGTTGCCGCTCTTGAGGCACAGGGCGGCGGCGTCCACGGTGACGTTGGGGCGGCCCTCGTAGATGATGCCGATGACACCGAGCGGCACCCGGATCTGGCGCAGGTCCAGGCCGTTGGGCAGCACGGACCCGCGCACGGACTCGCCCACCGGGTCGGGGAGCTCGACGATCTCGCGGACGGCGTCGGCGATGGCCTCGATCCGCTGCGGGGTGAGGGTGAGCCGGTCGACCATGGCCGGACTGGTGCCCTCCTCGCGGGCCCGCGCCACGTCCTCGGCGTTGGCCGCGGTGATCTCGTCGGACCGCTTGACCAGGGCGTCGGCGATCGCCAGCAGTGCGGCGTCCTTGACCGCCCGGCTGAGCGGGGCGAGGTCGGCCGCCGCGTCCCTGGCCCGCCCGGCTACCGCGTGGACCTCGCGCTCGATGTCACTCATGGTGCTCTCTCTTGGTTGGGAGGCCATCCCGGCGTACCCGCCCTGCGGCGTCGAAGGGTCCCAGGGGCATGCGCCGGGGTGAACACCTCCAGCGTATAGCGCCGCGCGGTCGTCGACGCGGTCGTCCACAGGCCGGATCCTGCGCGCTCCGCCGGAGCGGCGCGGACCCCGCCCGCGGCCCCGGGACCGCCGCGCGCCCCGGGTACGCCCGCCCTCCCCGGCTCTCAGCTCCACCCGTAGCGGGCGCGCAGGACGTCGGCGACCATCCAGAACAGCTCCTCGTCCATGACGGCCGCCTCACGGCGGATGTCGTCCTCGTCGAACTCGAAGAGCCGGTCCGCACGCACGTAGGAGTCGCGCTGCTCGCGGTCCCAGGGACCCGAGCCGATCGGCAGCCAGTCCTGGCGCTCCCACTCCTCGGGGCGCTGGGAGGACAGCATCAGCCCGTGCAGCCGCCTGCCCCTGCGGCCGACCACCAGCAGCGGACGGTCCTTGCCCCGCTCCGGGTCCTCCTCGTAGGGAACCCACGTCCACACGATCTCGCCCGCGTCGGCGAGGCCGTCGCGCTCGGGCGCGTAGACGAGCCTGGTGGCGTTGGCGGCGGTGGGGATCTCGCGGACCTCGCCCCGGTGGGGGTGGTCCTCGCTTCGGCGCGTCGTTCGTTCACTCACGTCCGCATCCTAGGGCGTGTGCGGTGGACGCCGCCCGTCACGAGGCGGGACACGTGCGCACCGGGCTCCTCCCGGTCCCGCAGGGCCCCGCCCTCCCGCTCCCGCTCCCGCGGCTCCGTCGGTCCCGCCCGGGAGGTCTCACAGATCCTGGACGGTACCGATGATGCGCGCCCGCGCCCGGCTGCCCTCGGGAACCGGGACCAGCGGGTAGACGTGGAAGGCCCCCTCCTCCTCGTGCAGGTCCACCTCTCCCCCCGCCCGCGCGACGAGCGCGCGCAGGCGCCGGGTGTCGGGCAGGAACACGTCACGGGTACCGATGTAGAGGTCCATGGGCGGCAGGCCGGAGAGCACTCCGTTGACGGGGCTGAGCCGGGGCAGGGACAGGTCGTCGCCGTCCGCCCACACCTTGGCGGCCTCCTTGAGGCCGACCGGGCTGAGCCAGGGGTCCCTGCCCTCCACCTCGGCGATGTCGGGGTTGGACATGGTCAGGTCCGTCCACGGGGAGACCAGGATGAGCCGTGCTGGCTGGGGCAGGCCCTCCTCCGGCAGCGTCTGCGCGAGGGCGAGCGCCAGCCCCGCCCCGGCCGAGTCCCCCGCGAACACCGTGCGCTCGGGCACCACGTGCTCCAGCAGCTCGCGGTACACCGCGTGGAGGAAGCCGAACGCCTCGCGGTAGGTGTGCTGGGGCGCCAGCCCGTAGACGGGCACCTCCACCCGGCATCCCACGTCCGCCATGCGCGAGATCAGGACCCAGTGCCAGGGGGAGATCTCACTGATGTAGGAGCCCCCGTGCACGTACAGGACCGCCTTGTCGGGGTCCTCCTCCCGGTCCCGGGCGAGGACCGTGTAGCTCGTGAAGCCCCCCACCTCGCGCCGGGTGATCTCGTGGCGCTTGGCGACCCAGAGCGGCGGCTCGGGGTCGTCCTTGGCCTCGTCGATGCGCTCCCGCGCACCCTCCACGGTCTCCATGGGGCGCTTGCGCGCCACCCGGAACGCCACCGCGAGCATTCTCGCCACCAGACTAGGCATGGGTGTCTTCACTCTCCTCGGGGGGTTTCCCCGACATTGCCACAGAGGTGTCGCGGCGGGACGGGACCGCGGCGGAACGGGGGACGCGACCTAGAGCACGACGAGGTCGTCCCGGTGCACCAGCTCGCGCTCGTAGGAGGGGCCCATCTCCCTGGCCAGCCACCGGGTGGACCGCCCCATCAGGTCGGGCACCTCGGCGGCGTCGTAGTTGACCAGTCCGCGCGCGACGACGGTGCCGTCCTCGCCGCACAGGTCCACCGGGTCGCCCGCGTTGAAGTCGCCCGCCACCCTCACCACACCGGCCGGGAGCAGGGACGCCTTCTCCCGTACCACCGCCGTGACCGCGCCGGGGTCCAGGACCAGGCTGCCCCGGCCCGCGGTGGCGTGCGCCAGCCAGAGCTGGCGGGCCGAGGGGCGGCGTCCGCGCCCCGGGGCGAACAGGGTGCCCGCGGACCCGCCCTCCAGGGCCGTGCGGGCGTTCGCGGCGGAGGTCAGCAGGGTGTACACGCCGGCCTCCGTGGCGATCCGCGCCGACGCCACCTTGGTGACCATCCCGCCGGTGCCCACGCCCCGCCCGCCCGCACTGCCGATGTCGATCCCGTCCAGGTCGGCCGGGCCGCGCACGAGGCTGACCACCGACGATCCCGGGGCGGAGGGGTTGCCGTCGTACAGGGCGTCCACGTCCGAGAGCAGCACCAGCGCGTCGGCACGCATCAGGTGCGCCACCAGAGCCGCCAGGCGGTCGTTGTCGCCGAAGCGGAGCTCGTGCGTGGCCACGGTGTCGTTCTCGTTGACGATGGGCAGGGCGCCGATGTCCAGCAGGCGGCGCAGCGTGCGCTGGGCGTTGCGGTGCTGTACCCGCCGCATCATGTCCTCGACCGTGAGCAGGACCTGAGCCGCGGTGAGGCCGTGCCCGGCCAGCTCGGCCGTGTACGCGGCCAGCAGCAGCCCCTGGCCCACGCTGGCGGCGGCCTGTTGGGAGGCCAGGTCACGGGGTCGGCGGACCATGCCGAGCGGGGTCATCCCGGCCGCGACCGCACCGGAGGAGACCAGGATGACCTCCTGGCCCGCGGCGCGGCGGTCCGCCAGCACCCGGACCAGGTCGCGGATGCGGCAGGAGTCGATCCTGCCGTCGGGTGTGGTCAGGGACGACGACCCCACCTTCACCACGACCCGGCGCGCGGCGGCCACCGCCGCGCGCCCGGAGGCCTCCAGGGAGTCGGTCTGTTCGAGTCCTGCGCTGTGCACCGTGTGGAACTTTCCATCCAGTGGCGCGGCACCGGGCGCCGCGCTCGTGCCTGTCGGCCGGGCCGCCGGACCCCGCGCGGGTCAGCCCAGCCGGGCGTCGGACCCGCGCGGGCCGGACGGGACGACCTCGGCGTCCATGGAGGGGTCCCAGTCGAAGACCACGGAGTCCTCCTCGGTTCCGATGTGCACCTCGGCGCCCTCGGTGGCGCCCGCCTTGGCCAGCTCGGCCTCGATGCCGAGGCGGTTGAGGCGCTCGGCGAGGTAGCCCACGGCCTCGTCGTTGGCGAAGTCGGTCTGGCGCACCCAGCGGGCGGGCTTGTCCCCGCGCACCTGGAAGGCGTTGCCGCCCAGAGGCACAACCTGGAAGGGCACGTCGCCGATGGCCTGCGGACGGATCACGACCCGGGTGGGCTCCGCGGGCGGTGCGGCCTGACGGGCCGCGGCCACCTGCTCGCCCAGGGCGAAGGACAGCTCACGCAGCCCCTCGCGGGAGGCCGCGGAGACCTCCATGACGCGGTAGCCGCGCTCGACCAGCATCGGGGTGACCAGCTCGGCGAGCTCGCGGGCCTCGGGGACGTCCACCTTGTTCAGGGCGACCAGGCGCGGCCGGTCGGACAGGTCCACCCCGGTGCTGCGGCCGTAGGCGGACAGCTCCGCCTCCAGGGCCTCCAGGTCGCTGACCGGGTCTCGGCCCTGCTCGTAGGTGGCGCAGTCCAGCACGTGCAGGAGGGTGGAGCAGCGCTCGATGTGGCGCAGGAACTCCAGGCCCAGTCCCTTGCCGTCGCTGGCGCCGGGGATGAGGCCGGGCACGTCGGCGATGACGTACTGGACGTTGCCCGCCTCCACCACGCCCAGGTTGGGCACCAGGGTGGTGAACGGGTAGTCGGCGATCTTGGGGCGGGCCGCGGACATGGCGGCGATCAGGGACGACTTGCCCGCGCTGGGGAAGCCCACCAGGCCGACGTCGGCGATGGTCTTCATCTCCAGGCGCACGTCGAAGCCCTGGCCCTCCTCGCCCTTGAGGGCGAAACCGGGGGCCTTGCGCCGCTTGGTGGCCAGCGCGGCGTTGCCCAGGCCGCCGTGACCGCCCTCGGCGAGCACCAGGCGGGTGCCGTGGCCGACCAGGTCGGCGATGACCTCGCCGTCCACACGGGTGACCACGGTGCCGTCGGGCACCTTGAGGACCAGGTCCTCGCCCTTGGCCCCGGCGCGGTGGCCGCCCTGGCCGGGCGTGCCGTTGCTGGCGGCGCGGTGCGGGCGGCGCTGGTAGTCCAGCAGGGTCGCGGTCTGGGTGTCGACCTCCAGGACGACGTCCCCGCCGTGACCGCCGTTGCCGCCGTCCGGACCGCCCAGCGGCTTGAACTTCTCCCGGTGCACGGAGGCGCAGCCATGCCCGCCGTTCCCGGCCTTGACGTGCAAGACCGCCTCGTCGACGAAGTCAGGCATAGCTCTCCCCGTTACTCTCCGGCCCCCGGGCGGGGGCCTGGACACACACGCGTCATCCAGTGACAACGCAAGAGGCGGGCCAGTGTTCCCTGGCCCGCCCTGTACAACGTCCGCGCGCGAGCCTACTCGGCGGCGGCGGGAACGATGTTGACGGCCTTGCGGCCGCGGAAGTTGCCGAACTTGACCTGACCGGCGACCAGCGCGAACAGCGTGTCGTCGCCACCGCGGCCGACGTTGGCGCCGGGGTGGAACTTGGTGCCGCGCTGACGGATCAGGATCTCGCCAGCCGAGACGCTCTGGCCGCCGAAGCGCTTGACGCCGAGGCGCTGAGCGTTCGAGTCACGACCGTTACGGCTGGACGAAGCGCCCTTCTTGTGTGCCATTTCTTCCAGGCCTCCTACTTCGCCGCGATGCCGGTGACCCGCACCTGGGTGTGCTTCTGGCGGTGACCCTGGCGCTTCTTGTAACCGGTCTTGTTCTTGTACTTCAGGATGTTGATCTTGGGGCCCTTGGTCTCACCGAGGATCTCGGCGCTGACCGTGTAGCCGCTCAGCTTGTCGCCGTCGCTGATGACGTTGTCACCGTCGACGACGAGGATGGGCTGCCATGTGATGGTGGCGCCGGTCTCGTCGGAGACCTTGTCGATGTTCAGGACGTCATCGACAGACACCTTCTCCTGTCGGCCGCCCGCTCGCACGATCGCGTACACCGGGTAACTCTCTTCCTGCTCGCTCAACGAATAATGCTCGGGACCATCCCCGAGACATGAGCCCGGGGTCCGGGTCCGGCCGCACCTGTGCCCAGATCGGCCGGGAGGCTCATCCCCGTGTGGGCGGGGAGGTGCCTCGTTCCACGATCCACTGATCGCCTGTAGCGGGGCGCGGGGATCCGAGGGAAACAAACCCTGCGTGGAGAGCACTTCGGTGTCGGGGCGCGCGATTGTGGTGGAGCGCGCCGACGCACCGTCCCTCAGATTACCATCGGCCCGCCACGGGCCTGTACACGTGCCGTGGTCCGGACCGGGCTGTCGCCGGTCCGGGCCACGGCGGGGCTACCGCCCCTGACTCAGCCCGCGTCCACGGCGGTCGGCGGGGTGGCCGCCGCCCTGGTGCGCCGGGTACGGCGACGCTTGGGCCGCTCGGCGGCCTCGTCGTCACCGGCCTCGGCGGGCGTCTCGGCGGCGGTCGCGTCCGCCTCGGCGGGGACGCTCTCACCGCCCGCTGCCTCGGCCTCACCGCTGTCGGCCGCCGTGCGGGCGGTACGACGGGTGGTGGTGCGCCGGGCGCGGGTCTTCTTGGCCGGGGCCTCCTCGGGGGCTTCCGCGGCCTCCACCGCCTCAGGAGCCTCCTCGGCGGCGGTGATCTCCTCCTGCTCCTCCGCCACGGCCTCGGCCTTGCGGGAGCGGGAGGCCCGCTTACGGGTCTTCTTGGCGGGCTCTGGGACCGGGGCCTCGGCGGCCGGCGGGACCTCGGGGGACTCCTCGGACGGCGCCGCGTCGGCCTCGGCGGACTTCACGGAGTCCTTGCCCGTCTTCTCGGCCTTCTCGGGCTTGTCAGTCCTCTCGGACTTGTCGGAGGACGGCTTCTCCGCCTTCTCCGACTTCTCGGCGGCCTGGTCGGGCTCGCCCTTGCCCTTCTTCTTCTTGCGGCCGTTGCCGTTGCCGCCGCCCTTGCCCTCGACCGGGTCGCTGGCGACCACCAGGCCGCGGCCGTTGCAGTGCTCGCAGCTGTGCGAGAACGCCTCCAGCAGGCCCTGGCCGACCCGCTTGCGGGTCATCTGGACCAGGCCCAGCGAGGTCACCTCGGCCACCTGGTGCTTGGTGCGGTCGCGGGAGAGGCACTCCAGCATGCGCCGCAGCACCAGGTCGCGGTTGGACTCCAGGACCATGTCGATGAAGTCGATGACGATGATGCCGCCGATGTCGCGCAACCGGAGCTGGCGGACGATCTCCTCGGCCGCCTCCAGGTTGTTCTTGGTGACCGTCTCCTCCAGGTTGCCGCCCTGGCCGGTGAACTTGCCGGTGTTGACGTCGACCACGGTCATGGCCTCGGTGCGGTCGATGACCAGCGAGCCGCCGCTGGGCAGCCAGACCTTGCGCTCCAGTGCCTTGTTGATCTGCTCGTCGATGCGGTAGGCGGCGAAGACGTCGCGGTCCTCGCCCCAGTGGGAGAGGCGCTCGGCGAGGTTGGGAGCCACGTAGTCCACGTACTCGTGGACGGTGGTCCAGGCCTCCTCACCGGACACGACGAGGCTGGAGAAGTCCTCGTTGAACACGTCGCGCACGACCCGCACCGTCAGGTCGGGCTCGCTGTTGAGCAGCGACGGGGCGTTGGCCGACTTGGACTTGCGCTTGATGGAGTCCCACTGCTTGGCGAGACGGTTGATGTCGCGCTCCAGCTCCTCCTCGCTGGCGCCCTCGGCGGCCGTGCGCACGATGACGCCCGCGCCGGAGGGCATGACCTTCTTGAGGATCTGCTTGAGACGCGCGCGCTCCTTGTCGGGGAGCTTGCGGCTGATACCGGTCATCGAACCGCCGGGCACGTACACGAGGTAGCGGCCGGGCAGGCTGATCTGACTGGTCAGGCGGGCGCCCTTGTGGCCGACGGGGTCCTTGGTGACCTGCACCAGGACCGACTGGCCGGACTTGAGCACCGATTCGATGCGCTTGGGCTGGCCGTCCAGGCCGAAGGAGTCCCAGTTGACCTCGCCCGCGTACAGGACGGCGTTGCGGCCCTTGCCGATGTCGACGAACGCGGCCTCCATCGAGGGCAGCACGTTCTGCACCCGGCCCAGGTACACGTTGCCCACGTAGGAGCGGTGCGTGGCCCGGTCGACGTAGTGCTCGACGAGGATGTCGTCCTCAAGGACGGCGATCTGGGTGCGGTCCTCGACGCGGCGCACCACCAGGTCCCGCTTGACCGACTCGCGTCGGGCCAGGAACTCCGACTCGGTGACGATGGGGGCGCGGCGGCGGCCCTGCTCGCGGCCCTCGCGGCGGCGCTGCTTCTTGGCCTCCAGGCGTGTGGAGCCGCGGACCGCCTGGACCTCGTCCTCGATCGGCTTCTCCTGGCGGGGCTCGCGCACCCGGACCACGGTGTTGGGCGGGTCGTCCGCGGTGGCCTCGGGGCCGTCTCCCCCGCCGGAGCGGCGGCGACGGCGGCGGCGACGGCGGCTGCTGCGGTCATCGGACTCGGCGGCCTCGTCGGCCACGCCGTCGTCCTCGCCCCGGTCCTTGTCCCCGCGCTGTTCGGTCCTGTCCTCCGCGGGCTCCGGGGCCTCGGCGGCCTCGTCCTCGTCCGCACGGGAGCGGCCGCGTCCCCGGCCTCCGCGGCGGCGGCGACGGCGACTGGGGCGGTCGTCGTCCCCGTCGCCGGTCTCCTCGGCGCCGGTGGCCTGGGCGCCCTCCTCCTCGGGATCCTCGTCCTCGTACTCGTCGGCCTCCGCCGCGGCGGTGCTGCGGGCGGGCACGGGGGCGGTGCTGGCCACCGGGGGCTGGAAGAGCATGGAGGGGGCCTGGAAGACGTTGCCGCCGCCCGACTCCACGGTCTCCTCGTCCTTGTCGGCGGCCTCGGAAGGCGCGGGCTCGGCGGTCTCCACGGCCGCGGCGGAGCGGGCGCGCGCACGGCCGCGACTCCTGGTCGTGGAGGGGGCGGTGTCCTCCGCGGCGGAGGCGCGGGCACGGCGCGGAGCGGTCTCCTCCTCAGCGGAGGCGCGGGCACGGCGCGGAGCGGTCTCCTCCTCAGCGGAGACGCGGGTGCGGCGCGGAGCGGCGTCCTCGTCGGGACGGCCCGCGGCTCTCACGGTGCGCCTGCGCGAGGTGGTGGCCACCGAGGTCTTGACCGTGCCTCCCTCGCCGGACCCGGCGAGGGAGGTGACGGGCGCGGAGGGGGGAGTGAAGACGTCGTCGGGTTCGGGGGGTGGTCCGGCGGCGCGGCGGACGCCCTTGGCGGGTGCGGGCGTGGTCACGCGCACCTCGCCGCCCCCCGCGGGGGGCGCCGCCGTGTTGTTGGTCGTTTCAGTTGTACCCGCGGTGCCGTCGGCACCGTTGTTGGGCTCGTTGTCGAGCATCCGGGCGGTCTCCCGTCAGAGTCCT
Source organism: Nocardiopsis alborubida (assembly GCF_012396365.1). Classification (GTDB taxonomy): domain Bacteria; phylum Actinomycetota; class Actinomycetes; order Streptosporangiales; family Streptosporangiaceae; genus Nocardiopsis; species Nocardiopsis alborubida. The sequence goes on from NZ_JAAXPG010000008.1 coordinate 201,328, forward strand.
CGGGCGCGCCGCGACCTCTCGGTCGGCGGCGCGGCTCACGAGAACTGTCGTCGCTGTGTCAGCGCCGGCGGCGCCGAGGCGCCGTCGGGGCAAAGTCCTGTGGTGTCGCCCATGTTCCCCGCTTCGGGGCCGCTCATCCGTGCGGTCCCGCCATGGGCGTTGACGGCCGTGGTGCGTTGTCGCGCCGCTCCTCCGCGTTGTCTTCCACGGGTCCGGAGCTCGTGTGGGCTTCGGGCCGGTCCCGGGAGAGCGGGTCCGCGATCGCACCTGTCGTCTCGTCCAGCGGCCCCTGCGCCAGCCGGGTCATCATGGGCGATGACGGCGGCGCGAGGTCGGCCACGTGGCGAAGGCCGGTCAGCACGTCGTCCGGTCGAACAGCAGGTGTCGTGTGCCGTACGACCATCCGAAGTATGGCATATGTCGTGTGATGTTCCTCTGGGGCGCGCCCGTGGGAATCAGCGCACACGTCGATACGGACCACTGCCGGCCGTGTGTCGAAGCGTCGACGACCCTTCTTCGTCATCCGCTCCACCTCGACGCTGTCGGCGGCCAGATAGGCGGCCACCGCCCTGGCGGCGTCGTCGGGGTCGACGCCGGCCATCTCCACACGCCATTCGGAGGCCTGGAGCCGGTCGGCCAGCCCGGGATGGCGGGCCTCGACGACCTCGACGATGTCGATGCCCTGGGGCATGGCCGCGTCGATGTCGGCTCGGACCCTCTCGGGCGGACGGTGCTCGGCCAGAGTGAGTTCAAGGTACTCCGCCTCGCTGGCGACCCCGGTGGGGGCCGCTCCGGTGTAGGAGACCTTGGGGTGAGGTGAGAAGCCAGCGGAGAAAGCCACGGGTACGGAGGCCCTGCGCAGGGCGCGCTCCAGAGCCCGGGCGATGTCGCGGTGGCTGGCGAACCTCATGCGTCCGCGCTTGGCGTAGTGGACGCGAAGCCGTTGTCCGGGTTTGGCGGTGGAGGGTGAGGTGGTGCCCTCGGATGCGGGGGGCAGCTCAACTCCTTTCCTCATGCCCCCTGGTGCGGTCGGCGGGGCGACCTGAAGGGGCTGTTCCTCGTCCTGCTCAGCGTACGGTGCGCCGTGGTGCACATGCGCCAACAGGACTACGCATACCGGTATCTCCCCCACTGACCTGCGGTCGAAAAGTCCCCGAGCGGTCGGAGCGGATACCGAAGCCGTGTTCACCACCAGAACGCGGGGTTCCCCGAAAAAAATCCGAAGAAAATCTGGATCCGATGGCAACCCCCCGCGTAACCCGCGAGTCCTATTACACGTACGGCCCGGCGCGAGCGGGGCGCCGGGCCGTACATCTTCCTCCCCCGGGCCACTCTCCCCCCAAGGGTCGAGAGAGCGCCCGGAGCGCGAAATCCTACTTCACCCCCTCCTGGGACGCATGGGCCGACCCCTGTCCCCGGCACGGACGCCAGAACCCCTGGTTCCACCGGCAACCGGTGGAACCAGGGGTTCGTCCGTGTACGGCGTCGTCCGGGAGCCTCCTGGGCTCCGCGCGACATGTCGCCGCGACCGGGGCCGCCCTCCGGGCGGGGCGCGGCGTACGGCCCCTGCTGCCCCGCCCAGCGACCGCCGCCGGTCCGGCTAGACCACGTTCAGCGGCAGCAGCGGGCGGCCCTCCGCCGGTGCGTTGATCTGGATCTCGGTACCCATGCTCGGGCAGACCCCGCAGTCGTAGCAGGGGTTCCAGCGGCAGTCGTCCACCTCCAGCGACTCCTCGCCGTACAGCGAGTCCTGCCAGTCCTGCCACAGCCACGACCGGTCCAGGCCCGCGTCCAGGTGGTCCCAGGGCAGGACCTCGTCCTCGTCGCGCTCGCGGGTGGTGAACCAGTCCACGTCCACAGGGAGGTCGGCCAGGCCGACCTCGGCGGCCTTGGACCACCGGTCGTAGGAGAAGTGCTCGCTCCAGCCGTCGAAACGGCCCCCCGAGCGCCACACCTCCTCGACCACCCGGCCGACCCTGCGGTCTCCCCTGGAGAGCAGGCCCTCGATGATGGAGGGGCGACCCTCGTGGTAGCGCAGACCGATCGACTTGCCGTACTTGCGGTCGCCCCGCAGCCTGTCGCGCAGCTTGCGCAGCCGGGCGTCGACGGCCTCGTACGAGGTCTGCGCCGCCCACTGGAACGGGGTCTGCGGCTTGGGCACGAACCCGCCGATGGACACCGTGCAGCGGATGTCCTTGCGCCCGGTCACCTCACGGCCCGTCCGGATCACCTCGGTGGCCAGGTCGGCGATGGCCAGGACGTCCTCGTCCTCCTCGGTGGGCAGTCCGCACATGAAGTACAGCTTCACCTGCCGCCACCCGGCCGCGTACGCGGCGGTGACGGTGCGGATGAGGTCCTCCTCGGTGACCATCTTGTTGATCACCCGGCGCATCCGCTCGCTGCCGCCCTCCGGCGCGAACGTCAGGCCGGAGCGGCGCCCGTTGCGGGTCAGCTCGTTGGCCAGGTCGATGTTGAACGCGTCCACCCGGGTGGAGGGCAGCGACAGGCCGGTGTTGGTGCCCTCGTACCGGTCGGCGAGCCCCTTGGCGATCTGCCCGATCTCGCTGTGGTCGGCGCTGGACAGCGACAGCAGCCCCACCTCCTGGAAACCGGAGGCGTTGACGCCGTCCTCGACCATCTTGGTGACGGTCTCCTTGTTGCGCTCGCGCACCGGCCGGGTGATCATCCCCGCCTGGCAGAACCGGCAGCCGCGCGTGCAGCCGCGGAAGATCTCCACGCTGTAGCGCTCGTGCACGGACTCGGCGGTCGGCACGATCGGCTTCTTGGGGTAGGGCCACTGGTCCAGGTCCATCACGGTGTGCTTCTGCACCGTGGCGGGCACCCCGGGCCGGTTGGGCGTGTAGGAGGCGATCCGCCCGTCCTCGTGGTAGTCCACGTCGAAGAAGCGGGGCACGTACACGCCGCCGGTCGCGGCCAGGCGCAGCAGCAGGCCGTCGCGCCCGCCGGGCTCGCCCTCCTCCTTGAACTCGCGGATGATCTCGGTGACGGCGAGGGTGATCTCCTCGCCGTCGCCCAGGACCACCGCGTCCAGGAAGTCGGCGATCGGCTCGGGGTTGAACGCCGAGTGCCCGCCCGCCAGCACGACCGGGTGGTCGTCGGTGCGGTCGGCCGAGCGCAGCGGGATGCCCGCCAGGTCCAGCGCGGTGAGCATGTTGGTGTAGCCCATCTCGCTGGCGAAGCTCAGCCCGAGCACGTCGAAGGCGGCCAGCGGCCGGTGCGCGTCCACGGTGAAGTGGGGCACGCCGTGCTCGCGCATGAGCTTCTCCAGGTCCGGCCACACCGCGTAGGCGCGCTCGGCCAGCACTCCCTCGCGCTCGTTGAGGACCTCGTACAGGATCTGGACGCCCTGGTTGGGCACTCCCACCTCGTAGGCGTCCGGGTACATCAGCGCCCAGCGCACCCGGGTCTCGTCCCATTCCTTGACCACGGAGTTGAGCTCGCCACCGACGTACTGGATGGGCTTGGCCACCTGCGTCAGCAGGGGTTCCAGCCGCGGGAAGAGGCTTTCGACGGACATGGTGTGGGCCTTCGTTCGGCGGACATCGTGTCGGGTGTGCGTGGACCCCCGTCGTGGCGGGAGTCGGCGCCGTGACGCGTGGAGCGCGCCCGCGCGGATGCCCCCAGGCTACCGGCGACCCGGGCTCCGGACCGCTCCGTCCACAGGCCCGCTCGGAGCGCCGCGGGCCCGGTCCGTCCCCGCGGACGCCCCTGGGGGCGGGCCCGGCTTCTCCGCCGCGCCCGCCCCCAGGCGTTCCGGTCCGTTTCCCGGGGCCCCTGCTAGGCGAAGCCCCGGTCCCGCGAGTCGACGCCCAGCACCAGTCCCAGGGCGACCATGTTGGCCACGATCGCGGTACCGCCGTAGGACATGAACGGCAGCGGCAGGCCCGTCACCGGCACGACCCCCAGTCCCATCCCGATGTTGATGAAGGCCTGGAACCCGAACCAGGCGACCACGCCCACGCACAGCAGGCGCGGGTAGGGCTGCTCGCATCCCCGGGCGATGCGCAGGATCCGCCACAGGATCAACGCGAACAGGCCGATGACCACCACCGACCCCACGAACCCCAGTTCCTCGCCCGCCACCGTGAAGATGAAGTCGGTGTGCTGCTCGGGCACGAACTGCCCGTGCGTCTGCTCGCCCTGGAACAGCCCGGTCCCGTTGAACCCGCCCGATCCCACCGCGATCAGCGCCTGGTTGGAGTTGTACCCCGCGCCCTGCGGGTCGGCGGTCGGGTCCATCAGGGTCGCGATGCGGTCCAGCTGGTAGGGCTCCAGCATGTCGAACCACCACACGCACAGCGCGCCGACCACCCCGCATGCCAGCATGCCCGCCACCCACACGATCGGGGCGCCCGACAGCGTGAGCATGCCCAGGAAGATCATGGCGAGCACCAGCGTGGTGCCCAGGTCCGGCTGCGACATCACCAGGGCCAGCGGCACCGCCAGGACCACCAGGCAGAACACCACGTCCCGCGTCATCGGCCGGGCCTCGCCGTCGCGGGGCTCCCCCAGCAGCGTGGCCAGGACCAGGACGAGTCCGACCTTGGACAGCTCACTGGGCTGGAACTGGAAGCCGCCGACCACGATCCAGCCGCGCGACCCGTTGATCACCTCGCCGAGCGGGGTGAGCACCAGGACCAGCGTGATCACCGTGACCAGGTAGACGATCGGCGCGTACGCGCGGATCGTGCGGTGGTCCACCGCGGCGACCACCAGGCACAGCGCCCACGCCACCACCAGGTGGAGCAGGTGGCGGGTCAGGTGTTCGGTGGATTCGAGCGGGTCGCTGCCGTCGCCCGGGATGGTCGCCGACCACACCAGCAGCGAGCCGATGGCGCACAGGGCCGCCACCGACGCGACCAGCGTCCAGTCCAGTCGGCGGGCCAGGCCCGCCGCGCTGCGTCCGATCTCGGCGCCCCGTGAACCGGGCGCTCCCACGTAGGTGCTCATGGCTACCGATCCAGCAGGTCGATGGAACCGTCGGGACGGACCGCGGGCAGCTGCTCGGGCGGCGCGCCGCCCGGGATCAGCGGTTCCCTGCCGCCTGTCTCCTCCTCCGCGGCCTCGGCCCCCTGCGCCGGGGAGTCGAAGCCGTAGATGCCGTCGTAGATGGCGCGCGCGATGGGCGCCGCGGTCATACCACCGGTACCGCCCTGGGAGACCAGGACGACGATGGCGAACTGCGGGTCGTCGGCGGGCGCGTAGGAGGCGAACCAGGAGGAGACCTGGCGCCCCTCCACGTCGGCGCTACCGGTCTTTCCCGCGACGGACACCTTGTCCTGCGGGAACCCGGCGAAGGCGCCGCGTGCGGTCCCCTCCTTGGGGACCGCGGTGAGCGCGGTCTGGAGGTACTCCAGCGTCTCGTCGCTGACCGGCAGTTCACCGCGCACGACCGGCTCGACCTCCCGTGTCTCCGTCCCGTCGGCGGAGACCAGCGCCCTGCCGATGCGGGGCTCGTAGAGCGTGCCGCCGTTGGCGATGGCCGCGTAGGCACTGGCGAGCTGGAGCGGGGTGACGAGGACGTCGCCCTGGCCGATGGCGAAGTTGACGGCCTCGTTGGCCCGCCACTGGAAGCCCTCCACGCACTGCTCGTAGGCCAGCAGCTTGAGGTAGGCGGCGCGCGACGGGTCGGTCTCGGCGACCTCGGGGTAGCCGTGCTCGCCCCGGTTGCAGTTGTTCTCGCGCGTCTCCTGCCAGAAGGTGCGCTTCCACTCGCGGTCGGGGATGCGCCCGGAGGTCTCGTAGGGAAGGTCGATCCCGGTCGGGGAGCCGAAGCCGAAGCCCTTGGCCATCTCGGCCATCGCCTCGTCGGCCTCGCCGTCGGGGTAGAGCCCGCCGTCGTCCTTCCACATCTGGTAACCGAAGTTGTAGAAGACGGTGTTGCAGGAGACCACGATGGCCTGGTGCAGGCTGATCGGCCCCTGGCCCTGGCCCTCGTAGTTCTGGTAGTTCTGCCCCGCCAGGTTCACCGACCCCGGGCAGGCGTAGGTGCTGCGCAGCGAGTACCCGTTCTCCGCGGCCGCCGAGAGCGAGGAGACCTTGAACGTGGAACCCGGCGGGTAGGTGCCCTGCACGGCGCGGGAGAGCAGTGGTTCGCCCGCCTCCTCGCTGAGCATCTCGTCGAAGGTCTCCTGGTCGATGCCGCCGCGCCAGATGGCGGGATCGTAGGTGGGCAGGCTCGCCATGGCCACCACTCCGCCGGTGCGCACGTCCAGGACGATGGCGGCGCCGGAGTCGGCCTTGTAGCGGGGTCGTGCGCCCGCCATCCCCTCGGCCAGCGCCTCCTCGGCGATCTTCTGCACGCCCAGGTCGACGTGGGTGACCAGGTGCATCCCCGGCTCGGGAGGCGTCTCGGAGATGACCTCCATGACCTCGCCGTGGTTGTTCACCCCCAGGACGCGCTTGCCCGCGGTGCCGCGCAGCTGGGCGTCGTAGACCGCCTCCACGCCGTCGCGTCCCACCATGTCGATGCCGGTGAACTGGGTGCGCAGGTCCTCGCGGGCCTCCAGCTCCTCCTGGGTCACCGGTTGCAGGTAGCCCAGCATCTGGGAACCGTGCTCGCCCTGCGGGTACTCGCGCACGGCGTGGGCCTGGGCGCTGATCCCCGGGAAGCGATCGGCGCTCTCCATGATCTGGAGGGCGACGGACGGCTCCACGTCGTCGGCGAGGGTGACGGGCTGGTAGGGCGAGCCGGGCCAGCACGGGCGGCTCACCTCGGGCCCGCACAGGCGCATGCGCTTCTGGAGTTCCTCCAGCGGGACGTCGAGCACCTCGGACAGGTCGGTCAGGACCTTCTCGCCGCCGTCCTCCATGCCCACGATCTCGTGGTAGTCGGCGGAGACCACCAGCTCGGTGCTGTTGTTGACCAGCGGTCGGCCGGTGGCGTCGAGGATCTGCCCCCGCGTGGCGGGGACGAGGAGCTGCTGGTGGTGGTTGGCCACCGCGAGCTCACGGTAGTGGTCCCACATCGGGATCTGGAGGTACCACAGCCGCACGGCCAGGGCCGCGAAGAGCACCAGGACCAGGATCTGGGCGAGCAGCAGTCCGGCCCGGCCGAGCCTGCGCCCGGGCAGTTCGACGTCGTCGACGGGTGACATGTGCACGTTCACCACCCCCGCGGGGACACGGTGTCCCGGACGCCGGCGAGCTCGCTGTCGGAGAGCGCCCCCCGCGCCCACAGCAGCGGAAGCGTGACCAGCGGTGAGACCAGGGTCGTCAGGGCGGCTCCGACGAGGGTGTTGACCGCCACGGCGGCCAGCGACACCCGCGGATCGCCCATGAGCACGCCGACCAGCGCGTAGCCCAGGCCCACTCCCACGGCGGTGACGGCGGTGGCGGCCATCAGGGCCCACACCGAGGGCCTGCCGCCCAGCGCTCCGGCCGAGCCGGTGTTCCTGTGCAGCAGGGCCAGCAGGTAGGCGGCGACGCACAGCACCAGGGCGTAGCGGCCCAGCGCGTGCTCGGCGGGCGGCAGGACGTCCATGGCCAGCCCCGCGGCGAAACCGCAGGCCGCCGCGGCGGCTGGGCTGGTGGTCAGGGCGACCGCGACGATCGCCGCGACCACGAGGTCGGGTCCGGCCCCCCACTCGAACGGGAGCCGGTTGACGACGGTGGCCTGGACGAGGACGGCGACGGCCACCAGGCCCAGGGTCGCTGCGTTCCTCATGAGCGTTCCCCCTTGTCGGGTCGGGGCGGAAGCACGGAGTCGCGCGGGTCCTCCTCGGGCCCCCCGACCACCACGCCCACCACGTCCAGGGACGAGAAGTCCACGGCCGGTGCGATGCGGGCGAGGCGGCTGAGCGCGCCGGGCGCCACCTGTACCTTCTCGACGGTGCCGATCGGCACGCCGGGCACGAAGGGCGCGCCCTCGTGCGAGCCGAGCGTGACCAGACGGTCCCCGGCCTCGACCGGTGCCTGGAGGTCGAACAGCTCCAGGGTCAGTTCGGCGTCGGGACCGCCGGGGACGGTGCCTCCCCGGACCACGCCGATCTTGCGCGTGGCCTCCAGGCGGGCGCCGACGGCGGAGTTGACGTCGGTGGCGAGCATGACGGTGGCGGTGCTCGGACCGGCCTCGATGACCTTGCCCACCAGACCGGAGCCGTTGACCACGGTCATGTCCGGGCGCACACCGGAGTCGGTGCCGGCGTCGATGGTGACCGTGTCGGCGTAGCCGCGCGCGGTGACGCGGGTGACGGACTGGGCGGGGACGATCTCGTAGCCGCCCAGACCGGCCAGTCCCAGCATCGCGTCGAGCTGCTCGGCGCGCGCGCTGTCGATGCGGGCGGCCCGCAGGTCGTCCTCCAGCTCGGCGTTGGCCTGCTCCAGCTCGGCGACGCGCTCGGACTCGGGTCCCCGGACCAGCCCCTCGTAGAGGCCGGACACGGGCCCGGTCGCCCAGCTGACACCCGCGGCGGCGGGCGCGAAGACGAGTTCGCCGCCCGTGCGGGCGACGGAGGTGACGGGATCGGCGCCGGGACGGGCGTCCAGGACGAGCAGGGCCACCGCCGCGGCGACGAGTACGGCGAGGAGTACGCGGGATCTGCGTGAGTCGCGGAACATGGGTCACCTCCGCCGTTCGGGGACGAGTACCTGGTGGAGCCGTTCGTAGTTCTCGACGCAGGTGCCCGAGCCGACGGCGACGGAGTCCAGCGCGTTGTCGGCGACGTGGATGGGCATCCCGGTCTCGTGCAGGAGCCTCTCGTCGATCCCGCGGAGCAGCGCTCCGCCGCCGGTGACGGCGATGCCGCGGTCCATGATGTCGCCCGACAGCTCCGGAGGGCACTTGTCCAGGCTGGTGCGGACCGCGTCGACGATGGCGGTGACCGGCTCCTCGATGGCCTGGCGGACGTCGCTCTCGGCCAGGACGATGGTCTTGGGCAGTCCACTGACGAGGTCGCGTCCGCGCACCTCGGCGCGGATCTCCTCGGACCCGGTCGGGTAGGCGGAGCCGATGGCCATCTTCAGTTCCTCGGCGGTGCGCTCCCCGATCATCAGGGAGAACTCCTTCTTGACGAAGGTCGCGATGGCCTGGTCGAGTTCGTCGCCGCCCACGCGGATGGACTGGGAGGTGACGATGCCGCCCATCGAGATCACGGCGACCTCGGTGGTGCCGCCGCCGATGTCCACGACCATGTTGCCGGTGGGCTCGTGGACGGGGAGCCCCGCGCCGATGGCGGCGGCCATGGGCTCCTCGATGATGTAGACCCTGCGCGCACCGGCCTGGTAGCCCGCTTCCTTGACGGCGCGGTGCTCGACCGAGGTGATGCCGCTGGGAACCGCCACGATCAGACGCGGCTTGGCGAAGTGGCGCCGCCGGTGGATCTTCTGGATGAAGTAGCGCAGCATGCGCTCGGTGATCTCGAAGTCGGCGATGACACCGTCCTTCAGGGGACGGATGGCCGTGATGTTGGTCGGTGTGCGGCCGATCATCTGCTTGGCCTCGATGCCGACAGCGACGATCCGGCCCGTTGAGGTGTTGAGCGCGACCACCGACGGCTCGTTCAGAACGATGCCGCGTCCTCGCACGTACACGAGCGTGTTGGCGGTACCCAGGTCGACGGCCATGTCCCGGCCGAGAAAAGCAAGGTTGTTCGGCATGTAACGTCCTCAGAGGCGCCGTGTCGGACGTGGTTACCCGGGGCGACCATACGTAGTCGTTCCGGCACGATAGGTATCCAGTCCCCCGTATCGTAACGGTCAGCACTTAGTCCGTTACGCAAACACACCGAATTGTCGCCCCGTCGGCGGACGAACCGACAGAAGTCGCCCGTGTCCGCGGGTCCCACATGCCGAGGGACCCGCGGACCGCTCCGTTTCCCCTACAGGTCGGGGAAGAACAGCTTGATCTCGCGCTCGGCGGAGTAGGTGGAGTCCGAGCCGTGCACGATGTTCTGCTGCACCTCCAGCGCGAAGTCGCCGCGGATGGTGCCGGGGGTGGCGGTCACCGGGTCGGTGGCGCCGGCCAGGGCGCGGAACGCCTCCACCGCGCGCTCGCCCTCGACCACCATGGCGACCAGGGGGCCGCCGGTGATGAACTCGACGAGGGAGCCGAAGAACGGGCGCTCGGCGTGCTCCTCGTAGTGCGTCCTGGCGGTCTCGGCGTCGAGCGTGCGCAGCTCCATGGCGACCAGCTTCAGGCCCTTGCGCTCGATACGCGAGATGACCTCGCCGACGATGTTGCGGCGAACGCCGTCCGGCTTGATGAGAACGAGAGTGCGCTCCACGTGCGTGTCAACTCCTCATTGGGGCTCCGCGTGGCGCACGTGGGCACCCGCCCACGGCAGCGGCCGCACGCGGAGGAATCGGGTGATGGGTCACAGGTGCGGGGGCCGCAGAAGGAGGGGTCTCCCCGGGCCGCCCGCCCGGACCTGCGTCACACTATCGCGTTTGGCGCGTGGGCGCGGAGGCCGCGGTCTGCCCGCCCTGCCCGGCGGCCTCCGCCTCGGCGCGGGCCAGGTGGGCGGCCTTCATCTCGTCGGTGCGGCGGCCCATGATGACGCCGGTCACCCACAGCGAGACGAACACCACCGCGATCAGCATCGCCCCGGAGACCAGGAAGGAGGTGAACAGGAAGGCGGCCTGCAGCGCCCAGGCCGCGTAGTGGGCCCAGCGGTGCTTCTGGAGCCCGGAGAGCACGAGGGCGGCGACGGCCATCCCTCCCCACAGGCTCCCGGCCAGGGCCGGGTCCATCCCCTCCAGGGAGATGGCGACGGGGATGAAGAGGCCGATCACGATGACCTCGAACACCAGGATGACGGCGCAGACTACACGCACGGCGGGTTCCCTTCGTAGTAGACCTGGCCCGTCACTCCTGCACACCGCGCAACAGATGGACGGCGTCACCCGAGGTGACGACCGATCCGGTGACCAGTACACCGGTGCCGCCGAACTCCCCGCCTTCCTCGGCCAGGCCCACGGCCCGGTCGATGGCGTCGTCGAGTCGGGGCTCCACGTGCACGCGGTCCTCACCGAAGATGTGCTGGGCGACGTTGGACAGCCGCTCCGGGTCGAGGGAACGCGGGGAGGAGTTACGGGTGACGACGATCTCGTCGAGCAGCGGTTCGAGGGGTTCGAGAATCCCCTCGACGTCCTTGTCGGCCATGATCGCGACCACTCCGACCAGCCGGGAGAAGGTGAAGGCCTCCTCCACGGCCGCCGCGGTGGCGGTCATCCCGGCCGGGTTGTGCGCCGCGTCGGCGATGATGGTCGGGCTGGTGCGCACGACCTCCATGCGGCCCGGGGAGTCCACTCCCGCGAGGGCCTCGCCGACGATGGCGGGGTCCAGGCCCCCGGCGTCGTCGCCGGAGGAGGCGAACGCCTCAACCGCGGCGACGGCCACGGCGGCGTTCCCGGCCTGGTGCGCCCCGAACAGGGGCAGGAACAGGTTCTCGTAGCTGCCGGTGAGGCCCTTGACGGCGATCTGCTGGCCGCCGACGGCGATCTCGCGGGAGGTGACCCCGAACTCCAGGCCCTCCCGGGCCACCTGTGCCCCGACCTCCGCGGCGTTGCGGATCAGGGCCTCGGCGGCGGGCAGCGGCTGCTGGGCCAGGACCGCCACGGAGCCGGGCTTGATGATGCCCGCCTTCTCCTCGGCGATGCCCTCCACCGTGTCGGGCAGGTACTCGGTGTGGTCGATCCCGATGGGGGTCACCACGGCGACGTCTCCGTCGACGACGTTGGTGGCGTCCCACCGGCCGCCCATGCCGACCTCGACGACGGCCACGTCCACGGGGGCGTCGGCGAAGACGGCGTAGGCCATCACCGTGAGGATCTCGAAGAACGACAGCGGGGCGTCGTTCATCGAGTCGGCCATCTCGACGTAGGGGCGGATGTCGTCGTAGGTCTCGACGAACCGCTCCTGGGAGACGGGCTCCCCGTCGATGACGATGCGTTCGCGCACGGTGCGCAGGTGCGGGCTGGTGTAGCGGCCCACGCGCAGACCCCGCCCGCGCATGAGCGCGTCGATCATGCGGGCGGTGGAGGTCTTGCCGTTGGTACCGGTGACGTGGATGGCCCGGAAGTTGCGGTGCGGGTCTCCCAGGAGGTCCAGCAGGGTGCGGACCCGGTCCAGTCGAGGATCGATGTCGGACTCGGGCGCACGGGAGAGGATCTCCGCGGTCACCTCGGCGTAGCGCTGCTCGGCGCTGGCTTCGCTCACGGTGTCTCGGTGTCTCGTGTGTTCGGGGTGTACACCCGCGTCAGTCTACGCGCCCCCACCTGGGCCCGGACCCCGGGCAAAGGATCCGATGGCCCGTGTCGCGCAGACCATACTGGGAGCATGCCAAGCCTTGACCTGTTCTTCTCCGAGTGGGCGCGGCGCCGCCCCGGACAGACCCGGAGCCTGGAGCGCGCCGCGGCGCTGACGCGCGCGCTGGACCTGGACGCCGAACGCCCGCCGGTGCTGGGGGTGGTGGGCTCCAAGGGCAAGGGGAGCACCGCGACCACGGCGGCGGCGGCGCTGTCGTCGGCCGGGCTGCGCACGGTGCTGGTCACCGGGCCGAGCTTTCGCTCCTACCGCGAGCGCGTGCGGGTGGACGGGACGTCGGTGACCGACGGCGAACTGGACGCGCTGGGCGAGCGGATCGCGGCCGCCCGCCGGGAGCTGCCGTCGGTGGAGGAGACGGGCGGCTACCTGGCGCCGAGCGGACTGTTCCTGGTGGCGGGCCTGCTGCGCGCCCGCGAGGTGGACGCCGACGTGTGCGTGCTGGAGGCCGGGATGGGCGGTCACCGCGACGAGCTGCGCCTGGTCGGCCCGGAGGTCGTCGCCCTGGGGAGGGTCTTCGCCGAGCACGTGGGCGTCCTCGGCGACACCGTGGCGCAGATCGCCCGGGAGAAGGCCCGGGTCGCCGGGGAGCGGACCCGCGCGCTGGTGCGCCTGCCGCAGACCGCGGAGGTGGCCGCCGAGGTCGACACCGCCCTGGCCGAGGCCACCGGCGGCCGGGTCCGGGCCGAGGTGGTCGATCCGGAGCGGCCGGGGGTGGAGCCGCCGCCCGGGCTGCGCCCGCCGGGGCTGTCCGCGGCCTCGGGGGTGCTGGGGACGGCGGCGGCCGCGCGGATGCTGGGGCACCTGGGCCGCCCGCCCCTGGACCTGGAGCGGCTGCACGCCGTGCTGGGCACCGTCCGGCTGCCGGGGAGGCTGTCCCGCCACGCCGTGCCCGGCGCGGAGGCGGGCGCCGAGGTGGTCGTGGACTCGGCCATCGACCGCAACGGGGTCGCCGCCGCTCTGGCCCACGCCCGCGGGCTGTGGGGCGGGGTGGACCACGTACTGCTGTGCCTGCCCGACCACAAGGACGTGTCGGGGGCGGTGGAGGTCCTCGGCGACCTGCCCGTGACCGCGGTGCGCCTGCCCGAGGCCCACCTGCGCTTCGAGCACGCCCTTCCGGAGCACTGGGGCCGTATGGACGCCGCGGACCTGTCCCCCGCGGCCCTGCGCGCGCTCGGCGGACGCGTGCTGGCGCTGGGCACGGTCTACTTCACCGGCCGGGTCCTGGAGGCCGTGGACGCCCCCACCGACCGCCTCTTCGGCTGAGGCCGCGCGGCCTCCCGGCCGCCCGCTCCGTCCACAGGGCGGAGGAGGCCCTGGCGGTGCCGGGCTCCGGCCTGCTTTCCTGGAATCGGGGGGTCCCCGGACCCGCCCCGCTGCGCCGCGCCCTCTCCCCGGACAGGGCGGCGAAGCGGTGCCGCACCACGGCGACGGGGGCGGTGCCGCGGCACCGCCCCCGTCCGTGTCACGGGCCCGGGGAGCCCGTCAGCCCTCCACCCGCCGTCAGTGCCGTCCCGGCCGGTAGCTCTCCTGGCTCTGCGGGTTGAACTCCTCCATCCGCACCCGCTCGGCCGCGCGCACGCGCGGGTCGTCGATCCGCAGCACGTCCAGGCCGCGTTCGATGTCGGACGAGTACACGTAGCCGTTGTAGTAGTACGTCGACCAGGTGTCGTTGTCCTGCACGCCCTCCTCCACGCGGGAGTCCACGTCGAAGAAGCCGATCTCGCTCGGGGCGCTCGGGTCGTTGAAGTCGATCACCGAGATGCCGCCCTGGTACCACGACTGCACGAAGTAGTCCTGGCCGGGCACCGGGATCAGCGAACCGTTGTGCGCCACGCACACCTGGTCGCCCTGGTGGCGGTCGATCTTGAAGTAGCTGGCGAAGTCCAACTCCGGCGAGTCGCCGCCGCCCAGCTCGTAGATCGCGTTGGCGCCGCGCTGGGGACCGACCTCCTCGGTGCAGGTCGGGGCGCCGCCTCCGCCGAGCTCGTCGGTGAACAGCACGGTCCTGGCGTCGTTGGTGAAGGTCGCCGAGTGCCAGAACGCGAAGTTCTCGTCCTGGACCACCTCGGTGACGACCGGGTTCACCGGGTCGGAGATGTCCATCAGCACGCCGTCGCCCATGCAGGCGCCCGCGGCGATGTCGCGCTCGGCGTAGACGGTGATGTCGTGGCAGCCCTGGGTGGGCAGCAGCAGCCCGTCCTGCTCGTGGTTGCCGCCCTCGGGGAACAGGACCGGCTCGTTGACGACCGCGGCCTCCTCCGGCGCGTCGTGCGGCACCTCGATGACGGAGATCTTGTCGTGCGGCGGCTGGCAGTTCGGAAAGGCCTCGGAGGGCGAGTACGACGACACGTAGACCAGGTCGCTGTCACCGGTCTTGCTCGGCACCAGGGTGTTGGTGTGCGAGCCGCAGTCGGTGCGCACCGCCGACACGTACTGCGGGTTTGCCTTGTCGGAGATGTCGAAGATCCGGATGCCCTCGAAGCCGTCCGGATCGGTCACCGGGACGGAGGGGGCGCCGCACTCGGTGCCCGCACGGGGGTAGTCCACCGAGAAGTAGAGCAGGTCTCCGCTGACCGACACGTCGCCCTGGCCGCCCGGGCACAGGACCTCGGAGACGACCTGCGGCTCCTCCGGCTCGGAGATGTCGTAGATGACGAAGCCGTCGTAGTTGCCGCCGATGGCGTAGTCGCCGCTGAACGCCAGGTCCGAGTTGACGTTGCGCACGGCCGAGGGCTTGGGCATGTGGGCGACGTGGGTGATGTTGTCGCTGTGGATGTCTTCGGCGGGCGCCTCGTCCGCCTGCGCGGCGGCCGGGCCGAGGAGCCCGACGAGCAGGGACGCGGCCGCGGCGGACGCGAGGGCCGCGGTACGGCGCAGAGCCTTCCTGGCCCGTGGTGCTGCGGGAGGTGCGGGCATGGGTTCTCCTGTGTGCACTAGGGGGTGGGGGTGGACGCACCGGGGCCGCGGCGTACACGGCCGCGGCCCCGGTCCTTCGTCACCCGGTCACGTGCCGGGCGGCGTTCGGGCGGGCGCCCTGGTCCCCTCGGGGATCCGGGGCGCCCGTGCGGTCAGCGGCCGTTGCCGCGTCCCGGCCGGTACTCGGCCTGGGACTGGGGGTTGAACTCGTCCATCTGCACCTGCTCGGCCACCCGGAACCGGGGGTCGTCCAGCTTCAGGACGTCGAGCCCGCGGGTGATGTCGGAGGAGTAGACGTAGCCGTTGTAGTAGTAGGCCGACCAGGATCCGCCGAGGACGAGCTCGTCCTCGCTGATCGGGTCGCGGTCGAAGTGGCCGATCTCCTGGGGGTCGCTGGGGTCGTTGAAGTCGATCACCGAGACGCCGCCCTGGTACCAGGACTGCACGAAGTAGTCGCGTCCGGGGACCGGGATCAGCGAACCGTTGTGCGCGACGCAGTTCTCGGTGTCGGTCTGGTGTCGGGGCAGCTTGTAGTAGCCCTCGAACTCCAGCTCGGGGGACTCCTGACCGCCGCCGATGGCGTAGATGGCGTTGGCGCCGCGCTCGGAACCGATCTCCTCGTTGCAGGTGGCGCCGCCGCCTCCGCCGAGCTCGTCGGTGAACAGCACGGTCCGACCGTTGTTGGTGAAGGTCGCCGAGTGCCAGAACGCGAAGTTGTCGTCCTGGACCACCTCGGTGACGACGGGCGCGGCCGGGTCGGAGATGTCCATCAGGACGCCGTCGCCCATGCAGGCGCCCGCGGCGACGTCGCGTTCGGCGTAGACGGTGATGTCGTGGCAGCCGGCGGTGCCGGTGTTGCCGCCGTCGGGGAAGAGCACCGGGGTGTCGATGACCCTGGCCTCAGACGGTTCGTCGACGGGGATCTCGATGACGGAGATCTTGTCGTGCGGCGGCTGGCAGTTCGGGAAGCGCTCCGAGGGCGAGTACGAGGAGACGTACACGTACTCGTGCTCGCCGTCCTTGCCCGGCACCAGGGTGTTGGTGTGCGAGCCGCAGTCGGTGCGCACCGCCGACACGTACTGCGGGTTGGCCTTGTCGGAGATGTCGAAGATCCGGATGCCCTCGAAGCCGTCCGGGTCGGTGGTCGGCACCGAGGGGGCGCCGCACTCGGTGCCCGCGCGGGGGTAGTCCACCGAGAAGTAGAGCAGGTCTCCGCTGACCGACACGTCGCCCTGGCCGCCCGGGCACAGGACCTCGGAGACGACCTGCGGCTCCTCCGGCTCGGAGATGTCGTAGATGACGAAGCCGTTGTAGTTGCCGCCGATGGCGTAGTCGCCGCTGAAGGCGAGGTCGGAGTTGAAGTCACTCATGGCCTCGGTCTTCGGGACGTTGGTCACATGGGTGATGTTGGCGCTGGTGTCGGCGTCACTGACGAACTCTTCGTCCGCCGAGGCAGAGGCCGGGCCGAGGAGCCCGACCATGAGCACCGCCGCTCCGGCGAGGGAGACTCCGGTCAGTCCGCGTCTGGCACGCCGGAAGCTGGGGGTCGGGGGGGATGACGCCATCCTGTGTACTCCTGATTCTGATTGGAGCGAAACAGGAAGAAGGTACACAGTTCAACATCTATATGTATAGGGGGAGACAAAAGAAACCTTGTTCTTAACACGGTGTCGAGCTGGCCCGATTCGACTACACAACCCGCCTAACCCGGGTGCCGCGCGGCGCGCCGGAGCCCTCCGGCGCGCCGCGCCCCGACGGCTCAGCCGGAGGGCGGGGGCGGCTGCGACTGCGGGTTGAACTCCTCCATCCGCACCTCCTCCGCCCCGGCCAGACGGGAGTCGGTGAGCCGGAGCACGTCGAGCCCGCGCATGATGTCGGAGGAGTAGACGTAGCCGTTGTAGTAGTAGGCCGACCACGAGCCCGCCGTCGTCAGGGCGTCGGGGTTCCAGGGACCGCGGTCGAAGTGGCCGATCTCCCGCGGCTCGGACGGGTCGTTGAGGTCGATCACCGAGACGCCGCCCTGGTACCAGGACTGCACGAAGTAGTCCTGGCCGGGCACCGGAATCAGCGAGCCGTTGTGCGCCACACAGTTCTCAGTTTCGGTCTGATGACGAGGCAGTTTGTAGTAGCTCCGAAATTCGAGCTTCGGATCCTCCCCGCTCTGGTCCAGCGAGTAGATCGCGTCGGCTCCCCGTTCGGGCCCCGTCTCGGTGTCGCAGGTGGCCGCGTGCCCGCCGCCGAGCTCGTCGGTGAAGATCACGGTGCGGGCGTCGTTGGTGAAGGTCGCCGAGTGCCAGAACGCGAAGTTGGGGTCGCTCACGCGCTCGACCACCACCGGGTTCACCGGGTCGGCGATGTCGAGCAGCAGGCCGTCCCCCAGGCAGGCAGCGGCGGCCAGGTCCCTCTCGGGGTAGGCGGTGATGTCGTGGCAGCCGGTGGTGGTTCCGTGCCCCCCGTCCGGCAGCAGCACCGGCTCGCTGACCACCCGGGCCGAGGCCGGATCCGCCAGCGGCACCTCGATGACGGAGATCTTGTCGTGCGGCGGCTGGCAGTTCGGGAAGTCCTCCGAGGGCGAGTACGAGGAGACGTACACGTACTCGTGCTCGCCGTCCTTGCCCGGCACCAGGGTGTTGGTGTGCGAGCCGCAGTCGGTGCGCACCGCCGACACGTACCGCGGGTTGGCCTTGTCGGAGATGTCGAAGATCCGGATGCCCTCGAAGCCGTCCGGGTCGGTGGCCGGCACCGAGGGCGCGCCGCACTCGCTGCCGGCACGCGGGTAGTCCACCGAGAGGTAGAGCAGGTCGCCGCTGACCGACACGTCGCCCTGGCTTCCTGGGCACACGACCGTGGACACCCGGCTCGGGTTCTCCGGATCGGAGATGTCGTAGACGACGAAGCCGTCGTAGTTGCCGCCGATGGCGTGGTCACCGCTGAAGGCCAGGTCGGTGTTGTAGGAGGCGACACCGTCCAGGCCCTCCGGCCTGGGCAGGTTGGCCACGTGCACGACGCCCCCGCCGGTGCTCACCCCGTCGGCCCTCGCCCCCGGAACGGCCAGGAGGGCGGTGACCAGGAGGGGCGCCGTCCCGATCGTCCCCCAGCGCAGTCCGTTCGCGTGCCTTCGCGTCTCCGACACCACCGCACACCTCCCGGAAATACCCAAAGCATCCAACTTGTTACTATGGGTTATACTCACCTCCATTGGCAATAACCAGACGAAACGCCGGAATCGGACACATGGCACTTCGGAAGACCAAAAGCACCCAGAAGCCCTCAGAGTGACGGGCACCCCGTCTTCCGCGCCCGACACCGCGAAGTTGAACGAGATGGCACCAACCCGCGCCCGGGGCTGGACAGAACACCCGTCGAGTGAGTAAGAAAGCCCGCAGGACGTTGCCCCAAGGCACAACGCCCACCGGCACAGCGGCCCCGTCCGCAGCCCCACCCCATCGGAGGACACCTCGTGCGTCGCCTGGTACTCGCGGCCGGAACCGCTCTCGCCCTGCTCGGAGCCTCAGCCTGTACGGGTGACGGGGACGGACAGGAGCAGGAGTCCGCCAACGTCATCGCCCCCGGCGCGCCCGGGGAGTCCTCCTCCCCGGCCACCGCCGACCAGATCGCCGCCCTCGCCGAGGAACAGGGCCACAACGAGGCCGACGTCACCTACCTGGTGATGATGATCGAGCACCACTCTCAGGCCCTGGAGATGACCGACCTGGTCCCCGAGCGCCACGAGCGCGAGGACATCGAACTCATCGCCGACCGCATCGCCGACGCCCAGGGCCCGGAGATCACCGCGATGGAGAGCTGGCTGGAGGAGAACATCTTCGGCCCGGCCAGGGAGAACCCGGCGCACCAGAACTTCTGCGGGTTGGAGGGGGACGGCACCCATCACGACGAGAGCGGTGACGTGCCCACGTGCGAACTGGAGGTCGACCACGGCGACATGCCGGGCATGGCCACCGAGGAGGAGCTGGAGCAGCTGGCGGCGGCCGAGGGCGACGAGTTCGACCGCCTCTTCGTGGAACTGATGACCACCCACCACGAGGGCGCGGTCACCATGGCCGAGGACGTGCTGTCCGAGGGCAAGGACCAGACGGTGATGCGCATGGCCAACGACGTGATCGCCGAGCAGAAGGCCGACATCGCGCGTATGGAGCAGGCGCTGGAGGGCTAGGCCCGGCGGGCCCGCGCACCCCCGCCCCCCGCGGAGGGCGGACAGTGGCCCCGGGTACACGCGAGGGGGCGCCCCGGTCGGGGCGCCCCCTCGCGTGTACCCGGGCCTCGTCGTCCGTACGGGCGAACCGCCGGAGCACGGGGCCGGGCCCCGGCAAGGCACCGCCGGACCCGTCGTACGCGCGGAGGACTCGTCTGCGCGGAGCTTCGTCTGGCGGGGATCCGGGGGATGCTGCTAGGCGGACTTCTCCTGGCGGGTCCGGCGCAGCTGGGCCCGCGGGACGATGGTGGGGTTGACGTTGTCGATCACGGTCTCCCGCGTAATGATCACCTGACCCACATCCTCACGACTGGGCACCTCATACATCACCGACAACAACACCTCCTCAATAATCGCCCGCAACC
>NZ_JAAXPG010000009.1 GCF_012396365.1 Nocardiopsis alborubida
CCGGACTCGATGAGCCGGATCGCCAACTCCCGCTCTTCCTCCGTGGCCCGGCGCCCTTTCTTCGCCATACAGAAAATTATACCCGAAAGGCATAAAGTAACTACGGGAACTTATGAATTTCTTAATATCGGCTCGGGGATGTTTGATGATGAGTCTTGAAGAGCAGAATGAGATCCTGCAAAGTATCGTTGATTTGGTGCTTCGTGAGAACCGCGATGAAGGCTGGACGGATGTAAAGATCAGGTTCTCCGGTCTTGTCAGCGTGTCCTCTCTTCGAGCTGAGAAGACAAGGGCGGACGGTTCCACTGAGTTGGTCCCCCTCCCTCCCGACGTTGGCGTTCTCTACAACAAGCTACGAACCGGCATGCACCAGCGTGGCAAGGGCACCTGGTACAACGCTTGGACTGTGGTCGAACCCACCGGGGTCTCTGAAACAGATTTTGAGTACGACGTTCCTCCTGTCTTTCAAAATCCCATCGGCCCTCGAAGCTTCTATGAAGATATGCATTATTTTCCTCGCCTTGTCGATGAGATCCCTGAATGGTTGATGCAAAAGCTGAGGGAGGCCAGGCTGATGGGGAGGGGGAAGCAAGATTAGGATGATTTTTTGCTCGAACGTGCCGAGGAAATTTATCCGAAAGGGAGCAAATGGCAGAGTCTGGGCGAACTTCCTTGGGGCCTATTGAACAGGAGTGGATCCTTCAACAAATTGGGGGAGAGATCCTGGCAGTGCTGGGGGATGGCTGGCGTGAAGTAAAGTACACTGTCAACCTAATCGAGAGCTATTTGGAAGAAGATTTGGAAGTGGTATACGGTGACCGGGAGGCGGAAAAGGGGCGTGCTCCTCTGGTTGTGATGCAATCGGTGAGAAAGTTGCGTTCCGGTATGTACCAAGAAAGCAGGGGTGCTTGGCATGGGATGCGTTACACAATCTCTCCGTCGGGAGATTACAGGGCGGAGTACAGCTATGATGAAGTAGATTTTGATTTTTCACCATCCCTGGAAGCTTTCGTTCAAGATCTCGAGTCATTTCCAAGGGAAAGTGAGTTTATCCCAGGTTGGCTCCAACTTGAGATCGAACAGGCCGGGAAAGGCTAAGGGCCTCAGAATTCCATGGAGTTTGGGCTCGACGAGATGCTCAGATAGCCCCCGGGAAGAAGATCAATCTAAAATTCGAGTGCGCATACTTCGATAATAAAATTCTTTTCGGCGCTTTGGATCCGGAGTGCTATGCGAACGACTATCGACACCATCCCAGGGATGGGGAGAACATTCCTGTCTGGCTTCGTAAGAAACTTCGTCAGTACCAGGTCCGTCAGCAGCAGAGCCCCTCTGGTGATGGGGAGTAAGGCCGCCTTCTGTGTCTGTGCTGTACAATCCGTTGCTGGTCGGGAGCGTTGACCTGGGCCGGTTGAAGGAGGCCCTCGCCGGAGCGCTCGGTGTTTCCTTGAAGGACGTTGACGTGGGGCATGAGGACGACCATGGGGCGCGCGTCTGGGACGCGAAGGTGTTCACTGACTACTCGCCGCGGAACGGGGACCTCTCATGGGGCTTGAGCGTCTTCGTGGCCGATGGCGTGCCGTCACCGCCGAGCGAGGAGCGGCTGTCCCTGGATCTGGCCGGTGCGCTCGCGACCGCTGTTCTTTTCCCGCCTGCGGAGAATATCCCCAGCCTGTGGAAAGTGGCCACGCCTCGCGGTGAGGTGGCGTACGCACGTCTCCACGAGCCCGAGCACGATGGTGACGCGCTCAGGGTGACCGATGTCGAGATCCCGGTTCCTGAGCTTCCGGGAGCTGTTGTTTCTCGGTTTCCGATGTGATCAGGAAGCTCCGGATTTCGGCGCTGACTGTGGAACGCGGCGGGCTGAGCGACGGAACATCAGTCCTCGGCCGGAGTGGTGTGGGAGTGCACACGGAGCCAGCCGCGCGGGGCGAGGTGGTAGACGCCGGTGGTCCACTCGTCGGCGCGGAACTTCCGGCCGCCGAAGCGCGCCGTTTCGATCACCCGCGCCGTCGCCCGGCGCCACGCGGTCGCGCGGTCCAGCAGCTCCCGGACCTCCTTGTTCTCTGACACAACGCGATGATCGCACGCGGACCGCACCGGCCAGGGGCCATGGCGTCCCACGGCTGGAGCCGGGGCCGCGGCGGTCTCCGGCTGCGGCGCTCGCATGAGATACCAACCGGACGGTATGCAAAAGGGGCGTGGCACACCTAGACTTCTGCCACTCGCGGCACGGAAGACGATGGCCAAGGAGGCACCGATGGCAGTCGACCCCTCGGGACCGGATCTCGCACGCCTGGTGGACGAGGACCCCGGCGGCCCGGTCGTCATGCTCAACCTGCTCCGGTTCAAGCCGGACGGCCGCCCCTCGTACGAGGAGTACTCACGGCGGGCGGGCGGGTTCCTGAAGCGCTACGGGGCCGAACTGCTCTACGCCGGTGACGGCGCGTCGCCCCTGGTGGCCGACGAAGGGCAGGCCTGGGACGCGGTGCTGCTCGTGCGCTACCCCAGCCGGGATGCGTTCAGCCGCATGGTCGCCGATCCGGAGTACCAGAGGATCACCCACCTGCGCACCGAGGCCCTGAGCGAGGCCGTACTCCAGCCGACCGTTCCCTGGGGCCGGTAGCCGGGCGGACGGGGTGCGGGCTCCCGTCCGCCCGGCGCGGTCAGCGGGTGAACACGAAGGAGCGCAAACCGGGCGGCACCGCGACCGGCTCCACGGGGAAGACGGCCCACACGTGGGTGCCCAGGTCGGCCCAGGGCGCGAGGCGGTAGTGGCCCCAGGCGGCGGACAGGTTCTCGACCAGGAGCAGGCCGCGCTGCCCCTCGGCCCAGTCCCACTCGTCGGCGGTGCGCTGGTGCGGGACGGCCGGAACGCCGCCCCCGCCGCCGCAGTCGGACAGGCCCACGCGCAGGGTGGCCGGATCGGGCATCGACAGCGCGCGCAGGATCTCGCCGTCTGGCCGGCCCGAATCGGTGTACTTGCAGCAGTTGGCGAACAGCTCGCTGGTGACCAGCGTGAGCGTGTCCACCAAGTCGGGATCGAACCCGGACAGGTCGCGGGCCAGGTCGGCGCGGACCTCGGAGAGCCGGGACAGTGAACCGGGGTAGACGCGGTGCTCCCAGTGGACGTGGGCGCGGCGGACGGCGGAGTCGAGGCCGGAGGCGGTCATGCCGGAACCCCCTGTCGCTGCTCGTCCCATATCCGGACGAGGGAGGCCAGTTCGTCCCACTCGGCGTAGCGGGTGGGTTTGGTGGGCGTGGCGGGCTTGGTGGGCCTGGTGGGGCGCATGACGCCGAAGCGGGGAGCGGGTTCGCCGAGCAGGTCGCCGCCGGGGTCCTCCCGCCACTGCTGGAGGAGGGCGGCGGCGCGTTCCTGGACGAGGGCGAACGCGCGCCGGACCTCGTCCGCATCGGAAGCGGGTTCTGAACTCCGGGGCGCGGGGACGCGGGGCGCGGCGGAGGCGGTCAGGCGCTCGTGGGCGGCGAAGTAGGGGCGGACCAGGGCCACGTCCTCGGCCGTGATGACCTCGCGCGCGGGGGCCAGCCTCGGCATGGCGGGCTCGGAAGCGGAGACGGGCGGGGCCTCGGGAACGTAGCGGCGGACGCGGGTGGAGCGGCGTCGGCGGCGACCGGCCACCGTGGAGTGGCGTCCGCAGGGCGCGGAGAGGAAGGCGATCAGCGGGCCGAGGGCACGGCTGAGAAGGGCAGCGCTAAACTGGCGCATGCTAGCAGTCCTTGTTGCTAAAGGGATGGAAGTTGCTGGCCACGGCCCCGGACGGTTACATCCGTCGCGGGGTCATTTGGGTTGTGTGTTCGAGAGAGAGGATAAGGGGTGGTGGGAGTGGAATGCCAAAATACTGGGGAGTAATGTGGAGGGAAATGTGGAAACGGCCGACCAGAATGCTGGTCGGCCGTTGTTATGTCCAGTATTTAGGAGTTTGTGAGGGAGGTGCAGCTCAGGAACGCGGTCCAGGCCTCGGGGGTGTAGCCGAGGTGGCCGAGTTCGCGGTTCTGGGTGTCGCGGACGAGGACCGTCTGCCCCTCGGCCACCTCGACGCAGCTTCCCGAAGCGCCGCTGTAGCTGCTCTTGTGCCAGTGGGGCTCACGCTTTGCCATCGAGTTCTTCCTTGGCCTTCCTGATCAGATCCCGGCTCGCACGGGGCGACATCGCCTCCGACTGGAGAACGCCGAAGAGCGTCGCGCAGTGCTGCACCTGCATCATGTCATCCATGAGTTGCTCGCCCTCCATGTGCTCCGCCGAGGCGACCGTGTGCCTGTCGGGGAAGGTGTAGAGCCGGAAGGGACCGGAACCGCCCGGGTGGCACTCGGTGTCGGCGGGGATGACCTGGAAGCGGATCCTCTCCTCGTCGATCAGGGCCTGGACCCGTGCGATCTGCTCGCCCAGGACCTTCCGGCCGCCCCTGACGTTGCGGCGGAGCACGGCCTCCTCCACCACGACCGACACCAGCGGCGGGTTGTCGCCCTTCAGGATCTGCTGGCGCTCCATCCGCAGGGTGACCATCTGTTTGATCTCCTCCGCGGAGAACCACGGGGCGCTGTCGGTGAGGAGGTTCCTGGTGTAGGACTCGCACTGCACCAGACCCGGGAAGATCACCGGCTGGTACTCGCGCAGCTCGATCGCCTCGCGCTCCAACTGGCCGACCTCGGTGTACCAGGGCGGTAGTGCGTCGGGCGCGTTCGCGGTGTTCCAGGCCTGCTTTATCGCACCGGAGGAGCCGAACAGCTCGTCGAGTTCCTCCGCCCGGTCGGCGGGCAGCCTGCGCTTGCCGCACTCCCAGGACGACACGGTGGACTGCATCACCCGCAACGCCCGGGACACCTGAGTTTGCGTCATCCCCACCGAGTCACGCACGTTCCTGACCTTCTTGCCCAGGCGCACACGCCTGGGGTCCACCTTGCGTGCCATGACGACTCCCATTTCCGCGCTATCACCGTCATCACCCATGCAAGACCCGGGCGCGACCCGATAGGGCGGGGAACGACGAAGTGTGACCGTTCGGTGATATCCCTGGCGCGCCCGAACGGCCTTTGTCCATGGTGGTGCCGCGCGCCGCAGTGGGCGCGGTGTCGGGGAAAGGGAATTCAGGTGGGCGCAGTGATTCGTATGAACCCTGGTAAAAGCGGCATCAATCGCCATTCCGACCCGTTGCCGCGGCGGGTGGTCGACCCGGAGGCGCGGGCGCCGATCGTGCTGGGCCGGATATCGCAGCACCACCCGAACCACGCGCTGAGGCTGCCGGGGACGGCGGACCAAGCGCGTGTGCTGCGCGGGCGTCTGGCCGCGGTGCTGCCGGACTCGCTCGCGGACACGGCTCTGACCCTGGCCAGCGAGCTGTTCAACAACGCCGTCGCCCACTCGCGCAGCGGGGAGGCGGGCGGCGAGGTCACCGTGGTCGTGAACCGGTTCCCCGGCCGGGTCCAGATCAAGGTGATCGACCAGGGCCCGCGCGACGCGGGCGCCTCCTCGCCGCACCTGCGCCCGGTGGTGCCGGTGGTACCCGTCGGGGTGGTCGTGCCGGGTGGGACGGGAGAGACAGGCGGCGTGGGTGAGCCAGGTGCCGTGGGCGGATGGGGCCTGCGCATGGTGGCCACGGAGTCCAGCCGGTGGGGGACCCTCCACGACGGGGGCCGCACCACGGTGTGGTTCGAGCTGGACCGGCCGCGCACGCGGTCGTGAGGGCGGCGGAGGTGGGCTGGAACCACGCCGACGACCTGGACCGGTGCGAGGCCGCGCGCGTGCTCGACCGGCGGTGCGGGCGGCTGTGGACGGTCATGTGGAGTCCGTCGATGCGGGCCTACGCGGCCTTCTACCTGGGGCCGGAGGCCGTGCCGTGGCAGGGCGCGCCGTCCCCGGCGGGGTTGGTGGAGCGGTTGCGGGAGGTGGAACGCGAGGTGGCGGGGGCCGCCGGCGGGTACTGGAGCTGCCCGGTCGCGGGGTGCGCGTGGTCCTCGATCCGTCCGATGCGCCACCCGTGCCCGCTGCCCGCCGACGGCGGCCGCATCGCTGGGGTCCCCCGGCCGCGCCCGCCGAGCACGGCCGGGGGATGAGGGTGGTGCGGTGGGACGGCGTATGCCGGGTTCCGCGAGCTGCGGCGTTCAGCCCGTGGCCCGGCCTTCGCTCTTTGCTCCGGGCCTCGCACGGACCTTCTCACGGAGCCAGGCGGGGACGTGCTCCTCGTCGCGGGGGAACTGCCTCAGCTCCCGGACGTAGTCACCGTCTCCGGAGTGGAACAGGAACCCGGGTTCGTTGTCGTAGTCGAACTCCGTCGTGAACTTCCCGGGGCGTGTGACGGTGATCTTCATGGAGAACCAGGTCCCCTTTCCTTCCTGGTACATCCCCCTGCGCAACTCGCCGAGCTTTAGCGTGGTTCCTATCGGGATATCCGCCCGTTCCGAACGGCCGTCATCGTGGCGCACGAGCATCAACTCCTCGCGGTAACTCACGATGGCACGCGCGGTGTAAGCGATCTCGGTCCAGGTGTCGGGGAGGGAGCGCACGATCTCCTGCCCGAGCTCGGTGAGGATCTCATGCTGCTTCTGCGGGTCCAGGTGCCCGCGCCTGAAAGGCCGCATCAGGCGGTTGTTCTCCGGGTCTGGTTGCCGTGGCGAGGTCATGTCTTCCCATCGTGAGCGCCGACGCCGTCTCCGCCGCCGCGCTGTTTCCGGTTCCGTTCACGCTGGTCCATGGCGTTCAGGGAACCCTCGCTGAAGTCGGTCAGTGGTGCTGTGCGGGCGTAGCGTTCGGGCACGCCCCGTGGGACGTGGACTCCGCCCACCTCGATGGAACCCGCGTAGTCGAGGTTGACGGAATCGCCCCGCTCGTACACGAGCAGGAGGGGGAAGAAGGGGTCGGCAAGGTCCGGCAGCTCCTGCTCGGAGTCCTTGAGCGCGGCGAAGTGCAGTGCCCACTCGACGGTGCGGGCCGTGTAGAAGGTCCCATGGCCTGAGAATGAGGCCAGGGTCCGGTCGACCACGTTCTGAGGGGCGCGGACCCCGGGATCCACCGTGAGGGCGATGTCGTGGAAGGGCCACCCTCCGCAGCCGAGTTCCAGCCTCCACAACGCCGATCTTCGCAGGTACTCCTGGAGGAGCCGTCCCTGCGACCTCCGGAACAGGGACTTCTCGTTCCATCGGATCGCCTGCACGCGTAGGGAGAGTGCCACCACGTGTTCGCCCACGATCTGGTGCATCCCTCCGCTCCCGTGCCTGCGGCTCTCCGAAGACCGTAACCGCGCCGTTTCCGCGTTGATCGTCTCGTCTGACAGGGACAATCCGCGACGGGCAGGGGAACGCGGACGGCCCCGTGCGCCGAGGGGCCCGGCCCTTCAATCGCTCATGCTGGCTCAGACGGGGAACTCGCCGTACCAGGATCGCTGCACGAGGTGCTTGGGCAGGTAACCGGACTCGACCTCCAGGCGGAAGACCGAGTCGACCTGATCGGTGTCGTAGGCCAGGCAGGCCAGGGCGAGCAGGGGCAGGGACACGACCCCTTCGATGTCTCTGGTGCGTTCGGCGTCGGAGGTCTGGTAGGTGCGGAACAGCTCCAGGCCTTGGGCGAGGGCGTCGTTGAACTTCTCGGTGTCGCGCTCGACCAGGCGCAGGAAGGTGTTCATCGGGGGGAAGACGATCATCTCCATCAGTTCGGGAGAGCCGATGTCCACTCGGTCGGGGGCGGATAGTTCCATCGCGGCCAGGAGTTCCTCGCCCAAACCGGGGCGGTTGAGGACGAAGGCCTGGAGGGCGGAGATCCAGTGGTAGGTGAAGGGGTTGTACTGGGTCCCCTCGCTCTCCCCGGCCTCGCGCAGGCGGTCGACGGGGATCTCGCACAGTTGACGGTAGCGCTGCTGGTCGCGGCAGACGACGGCGAGGAAGAAAGCCGTGAGCCAGTTGCTGGCGTTGGTGCAGTAACGCGGCCCGGTGGCTTGGGGGTGTCGAACCTGGTGGTTGACCATGAGTTCGAGTTCGGTGCCCGGCGGGTTGGTGGTCATCGCGAACATGGCATGGTACATCTGCATCGCTGTGGTCCAGGCCTCCCAGGTGTCCACCTGAGCCGCATCAGGGTCCGAATGGACGCTGTACATCGCGTTCAGGTAGAGCGTGGTCAGGGAGAAGTAGATGGTGCTGGCGTCCTCGGTGTCCAACCGAGCCGACCAAGCTTCGCGATTGAGCTTGTTCAGCTCCCAAATCTCTTCCTCGGGCTCGCGGTTCAGGTCGTGCCGGGGCACATAAGTGTTCATGAAGCCTTCTCGGACAAGTCGAAAATCTGGTGACAGAGGCTCGCCGAACTGCTTGCACCGCCCGTAGCCGTTCATCGACACGGATATGAAACGGGGTTCCTTCGGCCGCGTCCCGCAGGACACGGCCGAAGCAAGAAACAGAATGTTTATTCCATTGCCCGGCCCTCGGCCTCTTCCCGGAGTTTCTCGCGGAGCCAGTCGGTCATGTACTCCTCGTCGCGCGGGAAGTAGACCAGGTCGTTGGTGAAGCCGAAGGCGGTGGGGAAGGTGATGCCGGGGTCCTCGTCGTAGTTGTAGGTGACGTTGAACCTGCCGGGCGGGGTGATGACGTACTCGAAGGAGAACCAGGTGCCCTTGCCCTCCTGGTACATCCCCGCCCTGAGGTCGTCGATCATCATGCCCATGCCGGATGGAGGAGATTTCCGACGGGTCGTCCCGTCCCCGAACTCGACGATGATCAAGCCGGTCGAATGGTCGATAACCGCCTTTTCCGTGTAGACGATTCGTGTCCATCCTTCGGGGGCTTCATCGAGGATGCGTCCACCGATCTGCGTGAGGACCTTCTGCTGCTCTTCCGGTCCCAGATGCCCGCGCTGGAAATGGCTCATCGCTCGGTTGTCCTCCGCAGCCGGGGCGGTTCCCCGGATTCCGCCGTAGGTGCCTAGACGGGGAACTCGCCGTACCAGGATCGCTGTACGAGGTGTTTGGGCAGGTACTCCGACTCCACGTCGAGGGAGAAGTCGCCGCGTTGGGACTTGTCGTAGGCCAGGCAGGCCCATGCCAGCAGCCCGAGCGGGACGATGCCCTGGACCCCGGCCTGAGCCTCCTCGGTGGTGTTGTACCGCTTGAAGCTTTCCAGGGCGAAGACGAGGGCTTCGTTGAACTTGGTGGAGTCTCCCATCAGCAGACGGCGGAAGACCTCCATCTTCGGGAAGATCAGCAGATCAAGGGCTTCGCCTCCGAAGGCGCCGCTGCGGGGAGAGGACTGTTCCATGGCCGACCGCAGCTCACTCACCAGGTTGTCGGTGCCGTTGACGTAGGCCTGGAGAGCGGCGATCCAGTGGTAGGTGTACTCGTTGTACCGCACCTTTGCGCCCTCGGCCGCGCGGCGCAGGTGTTCCACGGGGACGCGGCACAGGGCGTCGGCGCGGGCGTTGTCGCGGCAGACGACCGCCAGGTAGAACGCCTTCTCCCACGTGGCAGGGTCGGCGCAGTGGAGCATCCCGGGTGCCGTGAGCGCACGGACCTCATGGTCGATCAGGTACGCGACCTGTGCCCCCTTCTCCGCCTCGGAGACGGCGAAGACAGCGCTGTGGACCTGCATCGCGACGGTCCACGCCTCCCAAGTCTCCACTTCCGCGGCCTCGGGGTCCAGCAGGAGCCTCGTCTGCGCTGCGTCGAAGATGGGGTAGAGGTCCAGGTCGATGTTGGAGCAGTCCTGCTCCAACCTGCTGACCAACTTCGCACGACGATTGGTCTGGTACGCGATGAGGTCCTGGTCCACTCCGTGGTCCAGTTCGTGCCGGGAGACGTGGACGGTCACGAGGCCTCCTTATCTGACAGGTCGAAGATGCGATGATCGTAGCCGTTGGCAGTGGACTCCCCGGTCCACTCCCGTTCGCCTTTTTCGTTCAGCTGGTAGGAGTCCACGGGGTCACCCTTGAACACCGTGTAGACGACGCGACCCTGCTTGAGTTTCTCCCGGATTTCATCGGCGAGCATGAGTTCTTGGATGTTTCCCGGCTTTTTACCCCTCTCCTCCATCTTCTTGAGGATGTCCTCCAGGTAGGCTCGCGTGCCCTGGCTCACCAGACGCGGATCCTCACCGGGCACCTTGATCTCGCGTTCGCCTAGTTCGGTCCTGGTGCTGCTCTTGGCCTCGACGATGACGAAGTCGCCGTCCACGGTGCGGTAGATCTGGTCGAACTGGTGGTTTCCGTTCTCCGGGGCGAACGGCGAGGCCGGGATCTCGGTCGCCCCTTCGAGGTTCGGCCTCAGCTCGACCAGCTTGGGCTGACCGTTCTCGAGGATGGTGTTGCCGTTGGAGTCGACATCGTGCGCCATCACCGGCTTGCCGTCGTTATCCCTGATGACATCGCCGTTGAACTCGAAATGCGCACCGATCCTGGCGGTCCTCTCACCGAACTCTTCGGAGAGTTCGGTGGCATCAGTGTGCGTGTTCCGGTAGTCCTGCTTGGCCTGTTCCACCCGGGGGTGGTTGGGTCCGTTCTCCTTGAACTTGCCGTGCAGCTCCTCCATCGCGTCCAGGTGCTTCTTGGCCTCGATGTCCTTGATGATGGCCGCGCGGCGGTCCTCCGCCAGGCTGTCGAGTCCGCCCAGCTCGGTCCGGAGGTGTTCGCGTCGGGCGATCTCCGTGTCGATTCGCGCCGCCTCCTCGGCTGAGAGGTTGTTCCCCCTCTCCGGCATGAAGTTTGGGTTGTCGAGGCGGACCTCGGTCTTGTCACCCAGGTAATCAGGCGCTTCCGCGGGCTTCAGCGGAACCCAGTCACCGTTGTCGGCCCGGCTGATCCGGGGGAGCTCCCAGTTCTCCGCGCCGACCACGGTGTCAGCCCGCTTCCGGTGACCGTTGTTCTCCTTGTAGAACTCCCGGTAGAAGTCGTTGTACTCGCGGTTGCCCTGACGCTCGTTGAGGAGCCGTCGGAGATCGTCGAGGAGCTGCTGCTGGTTGGCGGGGTCGTTCCTGTCCCCCCACGAGTGGGTCCTGAACTCGTCCGCGTTCGTCGGGCCGTTGTTCTCCCCGCCGTTGTCGCCATCCCGGTCGCCGGAGGTTCCGTCCCCGTTGAGCACGGGCGTGCCCGGGACGCCCGGCCGGTCGCCTCCGCCTTCGCCGCCTGTACTGGTGCCGCCGTCGCCGGGCCGGTCCAGGACGTCCGTGCCGCCGGGGGAGTTCCCGTCGGTGTCCAGCGGGTCACCACCGTTGCCGTCCCGGTTGGTGACCTCCGGCATGGTGTTGCTCATCCGCGGGCCGTCGGCGTCGAACCGGTCGCCGAAGGCTCCGTCGAACCCGTCGCCGAGGTCGTCGAGGCCCGCGACGTCGATGACGCTGCGATCGCCGATGACCGTGTCTGGACGGGGCGCATCGGCCTGGGCGTCGAACGTGTCGTTGTTCCCGCCGCCGACGAGGGCGGGAACCCTCCCAGACTCCGGGCCGTCCGGGGACTGGTTGGCCTCCCACGCCGGGTAGTCCGAGGCGTGCGCTCTCATGTCGCTCAACACCGCCTCCAGGGACGGGTCCAGGCCCAGCTCCTCCACGTCGGACCGCCCGGGACGGTTCGGCCGGGAGGCGTCGGTGCCGTCGCCCTGCTCGCCGAGGATCCGGCGGCCGGTGTCGCCCAGCTCGGCGAAGTCCGGGTGGGAGGCCAGCAGCTCCAGGAGCTCCTGGCTGTCGTCGAGCTGGCGCGTGGTCGGGTGCACGGCGGGGCGGGTGCCGGCGGGGTCGCCCTCCCCGTCGCCGTGGTGGTTCGCGACGCGCTGGGCGTTGGAGCCCTCGGAGCCGTTACCGTTCCCGTCGCCGCCGGAGCCGTTGCCGCCCGGGTTGTCCCCGCCGCCGAAGAAGCCTCCGCCGGTGAACCGGCTCAGCAGGTTCTGCATCTCCGACAGCCGCGTGGCACTGAAAGCGCCCTCCCGGAGCTGGCCCAGGTCGATCCTGAGATCCGCCAGGGAGACGTTGCCGAACCGGGGCAGGCTCAGGTTGATCCGGCTCATGTCCGGCACGTCCACGTCGGGGACGCTCGGCCCGTCCCCGCCCATCCTGTTGAGCATGGCCGAACCGCGCCAGGCCATCAGCGGCACGCCCACGACCGCGCCCACGCCGGTCGCGGTCAGGACGGCGCCGCCCACGGTCGCGCCGATGTTGAGCAGGGCGGTCCCGATGACGTAGCCGGGCCGCTCGCCCCACTCCTCCCAGGGCACCACCGCGTGCGCGGCGTCCTTCCAGGCGTTGCCGACGGTGTCCCAGCCCGACCAGCCCCAGCTGTCGTTCTCGGAGTCGTACATGCCCGCCAGCGAGGCCAGCGACTGGAGGTTGCCCTCGTGGTACTCCCACATAGCGTCGCCCCAGGACATCTCGAACCAGCCCTCGGAGCTGTACATCCCGGTGATCCCGCCGACGTCCTCGGCGATCCCCACGAAGAAGTCGCCCACAGCGGCCCCCGCGTCGATCCACCAGCCGTGGTCGGTCTCCATGGGACCGCCCCAGGCCATGGCGACGTCGCCGAGGTAGCCGTCGTAGCCGTGCTCGAACACGCCCGGCGCGGACTCCCCGTCGCCGTCGCCCGCGACGAAGTTGGTGCGGTCGGGGATCCCGGCGTTGATGGCGTTGGCGCACGCGATCTCGGCGGCCTCGAACTCCCGCCGCAGCGCGTCCGCGCGGTCGAGCAGAGCCTGGTGCTCCTCGACCTTGTCGCTCTCGCGGCCCAGGAGGCTGTTGAAGAACCCGTCGGCCTCGCGCCAGTCGTCGTCGCCCTCGATCGAGTTGCGGAAGGTGTTGGCGTCGCTCGTGAGCGTGGTCCACTTGGCCTGGATGTCACGGACGGCCTCGGCGAAGGTCTCCAGCGCGCTCGCGGCCTTGTCGAAGGAGGTCTCCACCTTGTCGCCGTCGGTGGCCACCGGGTCGACCACCGCGTACAGGGTCTCGGCCTCGGGAGCGGAGTAGCAGGAGGAGAGCCCTGCCCAGGCGCTCTTGATGTCGCCGCCGATCCCGGCGACGTTGGACCCCTCCCGGCGCAGGTCCCTGGCCTGCCTCTCCAGGGTGGCGGGACTCGCGGTGGGGACGGGGAAGTTTCGGGGGTCGATCACGCCGCCCGTGGGGACGCACATCTCGGTCACAGGGGTGTCTCCATCTGAGGAACCGGAGGGAGGGAGGGTGGGGTCGTCGGGGGTCTCCGGGGTCTCCGGGGTCTCCGGGGGCTGGGGGGCCGGGGGAGGGGAGGGGGCGGAGCGCGGGGTCTTCCGTGCGGACGGGGCCCGCTACACGGGCGCGTGGGGTCCGTACTGCTGGGGCGGCTCGGGCTCGGGGACCACGCCCGCGTTGGCCTGCGCCTCGGCGGCCATCTCCGTGTTGCCGTTGAAGTAGTGCGTGGTGGCCTCACTGGCCCCGGTCACGGCGCTCACGGTCAGCCCGGCCATGTCGCCCATGAGACCGAAGTTGTGCTCGGCGAACTCGCCCAGCGCGACGCTGACGGGCGCGCTGTCCGCCTCCGTGCTGATCTCCGTGATCAGGCTCTCGGCGGAGGTCATGGCGCCGACGAGACCGTCGCTGCCGCCCTCCTCGCCGATGTGCCCGGCGACGCTGGTCAGCACGGCGCCCACATCAGCGGGCTGGATGTTCCACTTGGACATCGGGATCCTCTCCTCTCCGGGGCTTCGGGGGGCTTCAGGAGTCGCTGGGGCGGGAGAAGGCGCCCGAGCGGAAGTTCGCGGGCGGCGCCGCGTCCGTGTCCGCGGCAGCGGAACCCTCCCGGTGCTGGACGGCCTGGATCTGCTCGTTGAGCATG
The DNA here is from genome assembly GCF_012396365.1 of Nocardiopsis alborubida. Taxonomy (GTDB): domain Bacteria; phylum Actinomycetota; class Actinomycetes; order Streptosporangiales; family Streptosporangiaceae; genus Nocardiopsis; species Nocardiopsis alborubida. Next base: position 13,778 of record NZ_JAAXPG010000009.1, read on the forward strand.
CCCAGGGACGCGTTCAGGGAGGCGAGGTCGTCCCGGATCCGGGAGCGCATCCGCGCGGAGGCCATGACGAGCCTGGGGTGGACGCCGCGGGCGGCCCCCTCGCGGGGGTCCTCGGGCCGCTCCTCGTCGACGACGGCCTGTTCGTCGCTCGGCTCCACCAGATCGAACTTCACGTACTCCCCCTCTCGGCCGACCGTGTCCGTCCGTTGTGACGTCCGAAGGCCCTCGGTGGTTCGGGAAACCTCGCGCACACCTTATTCTCGCGCGCGGACAGTCGGTCTGCCCAGGGGTTGTCCGTTTCGCGCCACGGAGTCCGCCCCGTACGGGCCCGCGGGGTCGGGGCGCTCGGGCCGCACCCTTAGTCTTGTGCCCATGACCCGCGCCAAACTCGACAAGCAGCCCCAGGACGTCGCGGCGATGTTCGACGGCATCGCCGACAGGTACGACCTCGTCAACGACGTCATCTCGCTGGGCCAGGACCGCGTCTGGCGCAAGGCCGCGGTCAACGCGGTCGACGCCTACAGCGGCGAACTCGTCCTGGACCTGGCGGCGGGCACGGGCACCTCCTCGGAGTCCTTCGTCAGGAAGGGCGCCCGCGTGGTGGCCTGCGACTTCTCCCTCGGCATGCTCCGCGCGGGAGTGCGGCGGCGCGGGGGAGCCTCCCGGGGCGGCGTGACCTTCGTGGCGGGCGACGCCCTGCACCTGCCCTTCGCCGACGAGACCTTCGACGCGGTCACGATCTCCTTCGGCCTGCGCAACGTCAACGACGTGGACCAGGCGCTGCGCGAGCTGCGGCGGGTCACCAAGGTCGGCGGGCGGCTGGTCATCTGCGAGTTCAGCCACATCCCGGTCGAGTTCGTGGACCGGCTCTACTCCACCTACCTCATGGGCGCCCTGCCCAAGATCGCGGGCATGGTGTCCGGCAGCGGCGACTCCTACGACTACCTGTCCGAGTCGATCATGGCCTGGCCCAAGCAGCCCGAGCTGGCGCGCCGCCTCCAGGGCGCGGGCTGGTCGCGGGTGGCCTGGCGCAACCTGTCGACGGGGATCGTCGCCCTGCACCGCGGTTTCCGCGACGAGTAGCGGCCCCACCGCAAGTGTGGCCGGTGGGAAACGTGGGGTCCCCACCTGCGGTGATCTTGCTACTGGAGTCAAAGTCGGCTGCGAACTCGACTCCAGTAGCAAGATCACGCCGGGAAGGCCGTCCCTCTCCCGCGCCGCCGAAACCCCTGCGGATCCCTGTGGGCTCACCGTGCGCCCGCTGCCGCGGACCCCTGCGGGTCCCGTGGCCCCACCGCACGCCCGCGCGCGGCCGGAGCACATCAGGCATAAGGATTCCGTAATCCCGAGGAGCACCCCGCTCCTCGGGATTTTCGTGTTGCCCGTGTGATGCCTGAGGCGGCGCTCACCATTCTGATCTGGGGCTCTGACGGAGAGTGACGCAGTTCGGGGCCCGTGAAGCCTTCTGGGGGCCTATGTCCCCTTTGATAGCAGGCCGTCTGAATACCCCCCTGGGACTCGCCTCGGACTCCGGGAGGGTCTAGACTGCCGAAAAGAGGCTTGTGAAGTGCTTCACAAGTCTGGGAGGTATAGGACACATGCCTCTATGTCGGACATAACGGACTCCCCACAGCACCCATACAACTCCCCCCGTGAGCGGGTCCATCCCGCAGGCAGGCCCGCCACGGTGCATCCGCGCGAGCAGTCGAGGACCCACCCGTGAGCGAGACAGCCACCTCCTCTCCCCGAGGCCGGGAGCGGACCGAGTACGACGCCGACGTGATCGTGGTCGGCGCAGGTCCCTCCGGCTCCACCACCGCCTACTACCTGGCCCAGGCAGGACTGGACGTCCTGCTCCTGGAGAAGACCTCCTTCCCGAGGGAGAAGGTCTGCGGCGACGGACTCACCCCCCGGGCGGTGAAGCAGCTCACCGCCATGGGCGTCACCTTCGAGGACGAGGGGTGGATCAGGAACCACGGCCTGCGCATCGTCGGCGCGGGCGTGCGCCTGGAACTGCCCTGGCCCGACCTGGCCGCCTATCCGGGTTTCGGCCTCGTGCGGACCCGTTACGACTTCGACCAGATCCTGGTCAACCGCGCGGTGGCCGCCGGGGCCAAGCTCCTGGAGCGCACCACCGTCACCGGCCCCCTCATGGACGAGCGCAGCAACCGCATCGTCGGGGTCCGGGCCAAGGACGCCGACCGCGAGCCCGTCACCTTCCGGGCGCCGCTGGTCGTGGCGGCCGACGGCAACTCCTCCCGGCTGTCCGTGGCCATGGGCATCCGCAAGCGCGACGACCGCCCCATGGGCGTGGCCGTGCGCACCTACTTCGAGAGCCCCCGCCACGAGGACGACTACCTGGAGTCCTGGCTGGAGCTGTGGGACCGCAGCGGCGACAAGAACGTCCTCCTGCCCGGTTACGGCTGGGTCTTCGGCGTCGGCGACGGCACCAGCAACGTCGGACTGGGCATCCTCAACTCCACCGCCTCCTTCCAGGACGTGGACTACCGCAAGCTCCTGCGCCGCTGGACCGACTCCATGCCCGAGGAGTGGGGCTTCACCGAGGAGAACCAGAAGGGCGGCATCCGCGGCGCCGCGCTGCCCATGGGCTTCAACCGGGTGCCGCACTACTCCCGCGGCCTCATGCTCGTCGGCGACGCGGGCGGCATGGTCAACCCCTTCAACGGCGAGGGCATCGCCTACGCCATGGAGGCCGGGAACATCGCCGCCGACGTGATCGTGCAGGCGCACGGCAGACCCACCCAGCAGACCCGCGAGCGGGCCCTGCTGCGCTACCCGGACGTGCTCGCCGACACCTACGGCGGCTACTACACGCTCGGCCGCTACTTCGTGAAGGTCATCGGCCAGCCCGAGTTCATGAAGTACGCGACCAGGTACGGCCTGCGCCAGCGCACCCTCATGAAGTTCGCGCTGAAGATGCTGGCCAACCTCACCGAGCCCACGCAGGGAGACGCCATGGACAGGGTCATCAACGGCCTGTCCCGCATCGCCCCCGCGGCCTGACGGGCGGGTCCGGGCGCCCGCGCCCGGACCCGCCCGGACGGGGCCCGCACCGGGGAGGGCCGGAGCCGCCCGAGCGCCGCCAGCCGGGCGCCGCGGCACCGAGACCCCCGGGTACGGGGCACCGGCCCAGCCGGACACACAACCCACCGGGCGGTCGAGCCCGGCTCCACAACAGGACACACGGGACGACCGGAGAAGAGCCCGCACAAGTGAAAGCAATCACAAGCGCCCCCGGCACGCCGCGCGGGCGTGCCCAGCAGCCAGGAGGAGGGTGAGCGTGGAGCTGTACACACCGATCTTCGTGCTCGGCGGGATCGGCGCCGCGTTCGTCGTGGTGTCGATGGTCGCCGGTGCGGTCCTGGGGCCCAAGCGCTACAACCGCGCCAAGATGCAGGCCTACGAGTGCGGCATCGAGCCCACGCCCCAGCCCGCGGGCGGCGGCCGCTTCACCGTCAAGTACTACATGACGGCCATGATGTTCATCGTCTTCGACATCGAGATCATCTTCCTCATCCCCTGGGCCGTGCACTTCGACGCCCTGGGCTGGTTCGGACTGGTCGCGATCGTCCTCTTCCTGGTGAACGTCTCCATCGCCTACGCCTACGAGTGGCGCCGCGGAGGCCTCGAATGGGACTGAACAGTACTTCTTCGGGGCTCCGCTCTGCTTCGCCCCGTGTTCGGGCGTCCCGAGGGCGGGAACCTTCGGCGTCTCCCGTGCCTGGCTCGTTCCTCGCTGGCGGCACGCCCGATCGCCTCCAGAACCCCGCCGACGCCCGAACGCGAACCGCCGCGACAAAGCGCCGGCCGCAGAGCACACCCCGCAGTCCAGCCCGGAGGAGGACCACAGCTGATGGGACTTGAGGAGAAACTGCCCAGCGGCATCATGCTCACGACCGTCGAGCAGGTCGTGGGCCTGGCCCGCAAGAGCTCCATGTGGCCCGCCACGTTCGGTCTGGCCTGCTGCGCCATCGAGATGATGTCCGTCGGCGGCCCGCACTACGACCTGGCCCGGTTCGGCATGGAGAAGTTCGGCGCCACCCCGCGCCAGGCCGACCTGATGATCGTCGCCGGGCGGGTGAGCCAGAAGATGGCCCCCGTCCTGCGCCAGATCTACGACCAGATGCCCGAGCCCAAGTGGGTCATCGCGATGGGCGTGTGCGCCTCCAGCGGCGGCATGTTCAACAACTACGCGATCGTCCAGGGCGTGGACCACATCGTCCCCGTCGACATGTACCTGCCCGGCTGCCCGCCGCGGCCGGAGATGCTCCTGGACGCCGTGCTCAAGCTGCACGACAAGGTGCAGAACACCAAGCTCGGCGCCCACCGGGAGCAGGAGATCACCGAGAACGAGGAGCGGATGCTCCGCCGTTCGCTGCCGCTGGTGAGCAAGGACTGACATGAGCACCGAGAACGAACGCGAACGCGACGAGGAAGCGGCGAACCTCCCCGACAAGCTGGGCCGCGAGCGGCTGGCCGCGCCGATCCGGCGCACCGGGATGTTCGGCGCCACGACCACCGGCGACACCTCGGGATTCGGCGGCCTTCGGGTGCGGGGGAGCGCTCCCGCGCACAGCCAGCGCCCCTTCACCGATCCCGAGGACCCGCGCACCGCCGACTTCGACCGGGTGGCCGACGACCTGGAGGCCGCCCTGGGCGAGGACGCGGGAGCGGTCGAGCGGGTCGAGGTCGCCCGCGGCGAACTGACCTTCCACGTGCGCCGTGAGGCGCTCCCGGGGCTGGCCCGCCTGCTGCGCGACGACCCGGCCCTGCGCTACGAGCTGTGCACGGGCGTGACGGGGGTGCACTTCCCCGACGACACCGGCCGGGAGCTGCACGCGGTCTACCACTTCCGCTCGATCACCCACAACAGCGAGATCCGCGTCGCCACCACCTGTCCCGACGCCGACCCGCACGTGCCCTCGATCGTGTCGGTCTACCCGACCAACGACTGGCACGAGCGCGAGGCCTGGGACTTCTTCGGGATCGTCTTCGACGGCCACCCGGCGCTGACCCGCATCCAGATGCCCGACGACTGGCACGGCCACCCCCAGCGCAAGGACTACCCGCTGGGCGGCATCCCGGTCGAGTACCGGGGGGCCACCGTGCCCCCGCCGGACGAGCGGAGGTCCTACAAGTGAGCCCCGCCAACCCCACGCACTCCGCCACGAAGGGAGGCCCGGCATGACCGTCACCGAGGACTACATCGACGCCTCCGGCGGGGACTGGGACGACGTCATCGAGAAGGCGCAGGCCACCAGCGCCGAACGCCTTGTCGTCAACATGGGTCCCCAGCACCCCTCCACGCACGGCGTGCTCCGGCTCATCCTCACCCTCGACGGCGAGACCTGCACCGAGGCGCGCGTCGGTATCGGCTACCTGCACACCGGTATCGAGAAGAACATGGAGTACCGGACGTGGACGCAGGGCACCACGTTCGTGACCCGCATGGACTACCTGACGCCGCTGTTCAACGAGACGGCGTACTGCCTGGCGGTCGAGAAGCTGCTCGGCATCCAGGACCGCGTCCCCGAGCGGGCCAACGTCATCCGCGTGATGATGATGGAGCTCAACCGGATGGCCTCGCACTTCGTGGCGATGGCGACCTTCGGCATGGAGCTGGGCGCGACCACGGTCATGACCAACGGCTTCCGTGAGCGCGAGATGATCCTGGACATCTTCGAGCTGGTCACCGGCCTGAGGATGAACCACGCCTACGTCCGCCCCGGCGGCGTGGCCCAGGACCTGCCGCCCGGCGCGGTCGGCAAGGTCCGCGAGCTGCTCAAGGAGATGCCCAAGCGCATCGCCATCATGCGCAAGCTCCTGGACGAGAACCCCGTCTACCTCGCCCGCACGCAGGACGTGGCCCACCTCAACCTGCCCGGCTGCATGGCGCTCGGCGTCACCGGACCGCTGCTGCGGGCCTCCGGCCTGGCCTGGGACCTGCGCAAGGCCAAGCCCTACTGCGGCTACGAGGGATACGAGTTCGACGTCCCGGTCTCCGACGGCGGCGACGTCTACGCCCGCTACCGGGTGCGCATGGCCGAGATGGACGAGAGCCTGAAGATCATCGAGCAGTGCCTGGACAAGCTCCAGCCCGGCCCGGTGATGATCCAGGACGCCAAGATCGGCTGGCCCGCCAAGCTGGCGCTGGGGCCCGACGGCCTGGGCAACTCGCCCGACCACATCGCGCACATCATGAGCGGCTCCATGGAGGCGCTCATCCACCACTTCAAGCTGGTCACCGAGGGCTTCCGGGTCCCCGCGGGCCAGGCCTACGCGGCCGTCGAGAGCGCCAAGGGCGAACTCGGCTGCTACGCGGTCAGCGACGGGAGCACCCGTCCCCACCGCGTGCACTTCCGCGACCCCTCGTTCACCCACCTCCAGGCCGTCGCGGCCATGTGCGAGGGGGGAACGGTGGCGGACGTCATCGCCGCCGTGGCCAGTATCGACCCGGTGATGGGAGGAGTGGACCGGTGAGCGAGCACGAGACCACCGAGACAGCGGGGGCGGCCGAGCCGCGCGAGGCGTTCCCCGCCGAGGTCACCGCACGGCTGGAGCCGGACGCCAAGGAGATCATCGGCCGCTACCCGCGGCCGAGGTCGGCGCTGCTGCCGCTGCTGCACCTGGTGCAGGCCGAGGAGGGGCACGTCAGCAAGGCCGGGATGCGCTTCTGCGCCGACCAGCTCGGCATCACCCTCGCCGAGGTCAACGCGGTCGCCACGTTCTACACCATGTACCGCCGCCGCCCCGGCGGCGACTACCAGGTGGGCGTGTGCACCAACACCCTGTGCGCGGTGATGGGCGGCGACGAGATCTTCCAGAGCCTCAAGGACCACCTGGGGGTCGGCAACAACGAGACCACCGAGGACGGCAGGGTCACGCTGGAGCACGTCGAGTGCAACGCGGCCTGCGACTTCGCGCCGGTCGTGATGGTCAACTGGGAGTTCTTCGACAACCAGACCCCCGACTCGGCCAGGCGGCTCGTGGACGACCTGCGCCTGGGCAGGGACGTCGCGCCCACGCGCGGTCCCGCCAGCCTGTGCACCTGGAAGCAGGCCTCCCGGGTGCTGGCCGGATTCGACGACGGACGCGCGGGCGAGGGCGTCCAGGCCGCGGCCCCCTCCCTGGCCGGACTCAAGCTGGCCCGGGAGCGCGGCTGGACCGCGCCCGACCCGGACAACCTCCCCGCCAAGCCCGCCGACCAGGGTGAGGAGGACGCCAAGTGACCACCCTGACCCCGATCCTGTCGCGCGACTGGGACCGCCCCGACTCCTTCACCCTGGAGGGCTACCGGGCCACCGGCGGCTACGGCGCGCTGCGCAAGGCGCTGGCCATGGAGCCCGACGCCATCGTGGACCTGGTCAAGAAGTCCGGCCTGCGCGGCCGCGGCGGCGCCGGGTTCCCCACGGGGATGAAGTGGGGCTTCCTGCCCGCGGACAACCCCAACCCGCGCTACCTCGTCGTCAACGCCGACGAGTCCGAGCCGGGCACCTGTAAGGACATCCCGCTCATGCTCGCCAACCCGCACGCGCTGGTGGAGGGGGTGGCGATCGCGGCGTACGCGATCAGGTCCAGCCAGGCCTTCATCTACGTGCGCGGCGAGGTCGTGCACGTCATCCGGCGCCTGCGCCGGGCCGTCGCCGAGGCCTACGAGGCCGGGCTGCTCGGCAGGGACGTCCTGGGCACCGGCTTCGACCTCGACGTCGTCGTCCACGCCGGGGCGGGCGCCTACATCTGCGGTGAGGAGACCGCGCTGCTGGACTCCCTGGAGGGCTACCGGGGCCAGCCCCGGCTCAAGCCGCCCTTCCCCGCGGTCGCCGGCCTCTACGCCTCGCCGACCGTGGTCAACAACGTCGAGTCCATCGCCAGCGTGCCGAGCATCGTGGCCAACGGCGCCGACTGGTTCACGTCCATGGGCACCGAGAAGTCCGCCGGGTTCGGCTTCTTCTCCCTGTCCGGGCACGTGGCCAACCCCGGACAGTACGAGGCCCCGCTGGGCGTGACCCTGCGCGAGCTGCTCGACATGTCGGGCGGGATGCGGCCCGGGCACCGGCTCAAGTTCTGGACGCCCGGCGGCTCCTCCACGCCGATCTTCACCGAGGAGCACCTGGACACCCCGCTCGACTTCGAGTCGGTGGGCGCCGCCGGGTCCATGCTCGGCACCCGCGCCCTCCAGATCTTCGACGAGACCACCTGCGTGGTGAAGGCCGTCGGCCGCTGGATCGCCTTCTACGCCCACGAGTCCTGCGGCAAGTGCACACCCTGCCGCGAGGGCAACTTCTGGATGGTCCAGGTCCTGGACCGGCTGGAGAACGGGCAGGGCACCGAGGCCGACCTCGACAAGCTCCTGGACATCTGCGACAACCTGCTCGGCCGCTCCTTCTGCGCCCTCGGCGACGGCGCGACCAGCCCGGTCACCTCCTCGATCAAGCACTTCCGCCAGGAGTACATCGACCACGTGGAGCGGGGCGGCTGCCCCTTCGACCACTCCCGGGCCACCCTCTGGGGCGACCGGCCGACCACGACGGGAGGACACCAGTGACCGTCACCTCCAACTCCTCCGGCGGAGCCGCGCCCGCACCGCCGCCCGAGGACCTCGTCACCGTCACCATCGACGGGTTCCAGATCCAGGTGCCCAAGGGGACCCTCCTGATCCGGGCCGCCGAACTCCTGGGCATCCAGATCCCGAGGTTCTGCGACCACCCGCTGCTGGACCCGGTCGGGGCCTGCCGCCAGTGCCTGGTCGAGATCCCCGACATGGGCAACGGGCGCGGCATGCCCAAGCCGCAGGCCTCCTGCACCATCACCGTCATGGAGGGGATGGTGGTCAACACCCACCTGACCTCCCCGGTGGCGGAGAAGGCCCAGCGCGGGATCATGGAGTTCCTGCTCATCAACCACCCGCTGGACTGCCCGGTCTGCGACAAGGGCGGCGAGTGCCCCCTCCAGAACCAGGCCATGTCCACCGGGCGGGGCGAGACCCGCTTCACCGACGTCAAGCGGACCTTCCCCAAGCCGATCGCGCTGTCCACCGGGGTGCTGCTGGACCGGGAGCGCTGCGTGCAGTGCGCCCGCTGCACCCGCTTCGCCGCGCAGGTCGCGGGCGACCCGCTCATCGAGCTGATGGAGCGCGGCGCGGACGAGCAGGTCGGCATCGCCGAGGGCGAGCCCTTCCAGTCCTACTTCTCCGGCAACACCGTGCAGATCTGCCCGGTCGGCGCGCTCACCGGCTCCGCCTACCGGTTCCGGTCGCGCCCCTTCGACCTGGTCTCCACGCCCAGCGTGTGCGAGCACTGCGCCGACGGGTGCGCCCAGCGCACCGACCACCGGCGCGGCAAGGTCATGCGCCGCCTGGCCGGGGACGACCCGCAGGTCAACGAGGAGTGGAACTGCGACAAGGGCCGGTGGGCGTTCAGCTACACCACCCAGTCCGACCGCCTGTCCCGCCCGCTGGTGCGCGACGAGGAGTCCCGGGCCCTGGAGTTCGCCTCCTGGTCCGAGGCCATCGGCCTCGCCGCCCGGGGGCTGGCCGCCGCGCGCGGCCGGGTCGGCGTCCTGACCGGGGGCCGCCTCACCTACGAGGACGCCTACGCCTACGCCAAGTTCGCCCGCGTGGCCCTGCGCACCAACGACGTGGACGCCCGGGCCCGCGCGCACTCGTCCGAGGAGGCCGACTTCCTGGCCGCCCACGTGGCCGGGACCCCGGTCGGCGTGGACTTCACCGCCCTGGAGAAGGCGCCCGCGGTCCTGCTGGCCGGGTTCGAGCCCGAGGACGAGTCGCCCCTGGTCTTCCTGCGGCTGCGCAAGGGCGTGCGCAAGCGCGGCCTCAAGGTCTACTCGGTCGGCTCCCACGCCAGCCTGGGCCTGACCAAGACCCGGGGGACCCTGGTCAGGGCCGTGCCCGGCGACGAGGCCCGCGTCCTCAACGCCCTGGACACCGACGACCCCGGCGTCGTGGCAGCCCTGAACGAGGAGGGCGCGGTCATCCTGGCGGGTGAGCGCCTGGCCGCCGTGCCCGGCGCCCTGACCGCCGCCGCGGCCCTGGCCGAGCGGACCGGCGCCCGCCTGGTGTGGGTGCCGCGCCGCGCAGGGGAGCGCGGGGCCGTCGACGCCGGAGCGCTGCCGGGCCTGCTGCCCGGAGGCCGGCCGGTCACCGACCCCTCCGCCCGCGCCGAGGTCGCGCGGGTCTGGAACACGGGCTCCCTGCCGGAGACCCCCGGCCGCGACACCGCCGCCATCCTGGCGGCGGCCGCCGCCGGGGAGCTGGACGCCCTGGTGATCGCCGGGGTGGAGCTGGACGACCTGCCCGACCCCGACGCCGCCCGAGCGGCCCTGGCCCGGGTGCCGTTCGTCGTCAGCCTCGAACTGCGCGCCAGCGACGTCACCGACCGCGCCGACGTGGTGCTGCCGGTGGCCGCCGTCGCCGAGAAGTCCGGCACCTTCGTCAACTGGGAGGGCCGCCACCGGCCCTTCGGCGACGCGCTCAGGGTGCCCGGCGCGCTGTCCGACCTGCGGGTGCTCTCCGCGATCGCCGACCAGATGGACGTGCACCTGGGCCTGCCCGACGCCGCGTCCGCCTACGGCGAGCTGATGGAGCTGGGCCTGTGGACCGGCGAGCGCGCGGACGGGCCGCGGGTGCGGCCCGCCGAGGTCGTGCGGCCCGAGCCCGGCCAGGCCCTGCTGTCCACATGGCGCCAACTGCTCGGCACCGGCCGCATGGAGGACGGCGAGCCCTACCTCGCCGGGACCGCCCGGCAGGCGCGCGCCTACCTGTCCCAGGCCACGGCCGACGAGGTCGGCGTCCCCGACGGCGGGACGCTCCACGTCACCGGCGCCCGCGGCTCGGTCTCCGTGCCGGTCATCGTCACCGACATCGCCGACCGGGTCGTCTGGCTCCCGGCCAACGCCGACGGGTGCGACGTGCCCCGCGACCTGGGCGGCGGCGCCGGGCAGACCGTGCTGCTGGCCGCGTCCACCACCAACGGAACCGGTAGCAACGGGGCCGCCAGCACCAACGGGAGGCAGCAGTGACCCCCGCCGCTCTCGATCCGCGCGTGACCGCCCACCTCGCCTCCGAGGAGACGCTGAGCGCCTTCGGCGGCGACCCCTGGTGGATCACCACCATCAAGGCGCTGGCGATCTTCGTCTTCCTCATGCTCTGCGTGCTGATGATGATCATGGCCGACCGCAAGGTCATGGGCCGGATGCAGCAGCGCCACGGACCCAACCGGATGGGCCCCTTCGGCCTGCTCCAGTCGCTCTTCGACGGCATCAAGCTCTCCCTCAAGGAGGACCTGATCCCGCGCGGGGTGGACCGGTTCGTCTACATCGCCGCGCCGGTGATCGCGGCCGTGCCCGCCTTCATCGCCTTCTCGGTCATCCCGATCGGGCCCGAGGTGAACCTGTTCGGGGTCATCACCCCGCTCCAGCTCACCGACCTGCCCGTCGCGGCCCTGGTGGTCCTGGCCACCGCCGCGCTGGGCGTCTACGGGTTCGTGCTCGGCGGCTGGGCCTCCCAGTCGCCCTACGCCCTGCTCGGTGGCCTGCGCGCCTCCGCGCAGGTGATCAGCTACGAGATCGCGATGGGCCTGTCCTTCGTCGCGGTCTTCATCATGTCCGGGACCCTGACCACCTCGGGGATCGTCGAGTCCCAGCGCGGGCTGTGGTTCGCCGTGCTGCTCCTGCCGTCCTTCCTCATCTACCTGGTGACGATGGTCGGCGAGACCAACCGGCTGCCCTTCGACCTGGCCGAGGGCGAGGGCGAGATCGTCGGCGGCTTCATGACCGAGTACGGGTCCATGAAGTTCACGATGTTCTTCCTCGCGGAGTACGTGAACATGTGCACGGTCGCCGCCGTGTCCGTCACGCTCTTCCTCGGCGGCTGGCTCGCCCCGCCCGGGATCACGGCGTTCCTGCCGGGCGCCAACGAGGGCTGGTGGCCCGCCCTGTGGTGGCTGCTCAAGTTCGTCTGCGTGATGTTCCTGTTCATCTGGGCGCGCGGCAGCCTGCCCCGGGTGCGCTACGACCAGCTCATGAAGCTGGGCTGGAAGGTGCTCATCCCGATCCAGCTGGTGTGGATCACCGCCGTCGCCGTCGTGCGGATGCTCGTCCTGGACGGCGCCTCCCCGGTGGTCATCGGCGCGGTGGTCGCCGCCTTCACCGCCGCGACCGTGGCCGCCTTCGCCGCCTGGCTGCGCCACGCGCGCCGCGAGCGCGCCGAGGAGGCCCGCCAGCGCGCCGAGAACGCCCGACGGGCGCACCGGGACCCCGCCTTCGGCGGCTTCCCGGTGCCGCCGAGCACCGCCCCGCACTACGGCAGCAGCATGCTCGCCGAACCGCCGCGGACGGCCCCGGCCGCCGCCGACCGCAACAAGAAGGGTGAGGAGGTTACCGGTGCTTGAGTGGCTCAACCCCGTCAAGGGTTTCGGTGTCACCTTCCACACGATGTTCAAGAAGGTGCCGACCGTCGAGTACCCGGAGGTCAAGCGCCCCACGGCGCCGCGCTTCCACGGACGGCACCAGCTGAACAGGTGGGCCGACGGCCTGGAGAAGTGCATCGGGTGCGAACTGTGCGCCTGGGCCTGTCCGGCCGACGCCATCTACGTGGAGGCCGGTGACAACACCGACGACGACAGGTACTCGCCCGGCGAGCGCTACGGCCGGGTCTACCAGATCAACTACCTGCGGTGCATCCTGTGCGGGCTGTGCGTGGAGGCCTGCCCCACGCGCGCACTGACGATGACCAACGAGTACGAGCTGGCCGACGACAGCAGGCAGAGCCTGATCTGGACCAAGGAGCAGCTGCTGGCCCCGCTGCGCGAGGGGATGGAGCAGCCGCCCCACCCCATGCGCCTGGGCGAGACCGAGCAGGACTACTACGCCACCGGGCGCGGCCAGCACGGCTCACAGGACGGGCACGAGGCGCCCGAGACTCCGGAGGCGGTCCGTTGAACCCGCTCACCAGCGTCTCCGCCGCCGCGCCGTCCGACCAGCCGCTGTACCTGGCCGCGCCGATCGGCGGCGGCGAGGCGACCGCGTTCTGGATCCTGGGCGCCGTGGTCCTCCTCGGCGCCCTGGGCGTGGTCTTCTCCCGCAAGGCCGTGCACTCGGCGATGTCCATGGCGCTGACCATGCTCGGCCTGGCCGTGTTCTACGGCATCAACGCGGCGCCCTTCCTCATGGTCGTGCAGATCGTCGTCTACACCGGCGCCGTCCTCATGCTGTTCCTGTTCGTGCTGATGCTCATCGGCGTCAGCTCGGCCGACTCCCTGGTGGAGACCATCAGCGGACAGCGCGTCATGACGGCCGTCGTCGCCCTGGCCTTCGTCGGCGCCCTGGCCACCGGCATCACCCGCATCGCGGTGGGAGACCCGGTCGGCCTCACCGAGGGCGCCGCGGCGGCCGGGGGCACCATCCCGTGGATCGCGGGCGAGCTGCTGCTGCGCTACGTGATCGCCTTCGAGGCCACCGGCGCGCTGCTCATCACCGCGGTCCTGGGCGCGATGGTCCTGGCGCACACCGCCCGGACCAAGAAGCGCCGCACCCAGCGGGAGATCGCCGAGGACCGCATCCGCGGCGACCACCCGACCCCGCTGCCGGGACCGGGCACCTACGCCCGGCACAACGCGATCGACATGCCCGCGCTGCTGCCGGACGGCTCGGTCTCCCAGCTCTCGCTCAACCCCGTCCTGACCGCGCGCGACCCCGAGTACCAGTCGCGGGTGCCCGAGACCGTGCGCACCGGCCAGGCGGCGCTGCCCGGCGGGGCCTCGGCCTCGGCCGGTTCCAAGACGGCCGAGCCGGCCGCCGACGACCGGGCCCGGCCCGCCGCGGAGGCGCCCGGGGACCGGGTGGAGACCGGCACACGGGTCGAGGGCGACGCCGACGAGGGCGACGGCCCCGGCGGGGCCGAGGGCTCCGGCGGTCCCGACGACGCGGACGGACCGCGCAACGGCAACGGCAACGGGCAGGAGGTCGAGTCCTCGTGGACCCGATGAACTACATCGTCCTCGCGGCGCTGCTGTTCACCATCGGCGCCGTCGGCGTCCTGGTCCGGCGCAACGCGATCATCGTCTTCATGTGCGTGGAGCTGATGCTCAACGCCTGCAACCTGGCGTTCGTCGCGTTCGCCCGGATGCACGGGGACATCGAGGGGCAGGTCATCGCCTTCTTCGTGATGGTCGTCGCCGCCGCGGAGGTGGTCGTGGGCCTCGCGATCATCATGCAGATCTTCCGAACCCGCAGGTCGGCGTCGCTGGATGACGCCAACCTGCTCAAGCACTAGAAGGCGACGTGGCTGTGACATCTCACGCGTACCTCGCCGCCGAACCCGTGGTGGCGACCGCGGCCGACAGCGCCGTGCTGTCGGGCGCATGGCTGCTCATCGCCCTGCCGCTCGCGGGCGCGGCGATCCTGCTGCTCGGCGGCAGGCGCACCGACAAGTGGGGGCACTGGCTGGCCACGGCCCTGCCGGTCGCCTCCTTCGCCTGGGCGCTCCTCGTCCTGTTCGACCTGCTCGGCAGGGCGGCCGACGCGCGCAGCGTCTCCGTCCCCGTCTACGAGTGGTTCTCCGTCGGCGAGTTCTCCGCCGGGGTGGACCTGCTCGTCGACCCCCTCTCGATCAGCTTCGCCTTGCTGATCACCTTCGTGGGGTCGCTCATCCACATCTACTCCGTCGGCTACATGGCCGAGGACCCGGGCAGGCGGCGCTTCTTCGCCTACCTCAACCTGTTCGTGGCCGCCATGCTCGTGCTGGTGCTCGCGGACAACTTCGTGCTGCTCTTCCTCGGCTGGGAGGGCGTGGGCCTGGCGTCCTACCTGCTCATCGGGTTCTGGCAGTACAAGCCCTCCGCCGCGGTGGCCGCCAAGAAGGCGTTCCTCATCAACCGCGTCGGCGACATGGGCCTGCTCATCGCGATCATGATCATGTTCGCGGTGCTGGGCGCGGTCAGCTTCAGCGACGTGTTCGCGGCCGTCCCGGGCGCGAGCGACGGTGTGCTGCTCGCGATCGGGCTGCTGCTGCTCCTGGGCGCCTGCGGCAAGTCCGCGCAGCTGCCGCTCCAGGCGTGGCTGCTCGACGCCATGGAGGGCCCGACCCCGGTGTCCGCGCTCATCCACGCGGCCACCATGGTCACCGCGGGCGTGTACCTCATCGTGCGCGCCGGGCCCATCTTCGAGGGCGCCCCGGTGGCCCAGACCGTGGTCACCGTCGTGGGCGCCGCGACCATGCTGGCGGGCGGGATCATCGCCTCGGCCAAGGACGACATCAAGAAGTCCCTGGCCGGGTCCACGATGAGCCAGATCGGCATGATGGTCCTGGCCGCCGGGCTTGGCCCGGTCGGCTACGTGGCCGCCATCGCCCACCTGGTCACCCACGGCTTCTTCAAGGCCGGGCTGTTCCTGGGCGCCGGATCGGTCATGCACGCCATGAACGACGGCGTGGACATGCGCCGCTACGGCGGGCTGGCCCGGGTCATGCCGGTCACCTTCGCCACCTTCGGCCTCGGCTACCTGGCCATCATCGGCTTCCCGCTGCTGTCGGGCTGGTGGACGAAGGAGAGCATCATCTCCGCGGCCTTCGGCGTGGGCGGCACCCAGGGCATGGTGCTCGGGACCGCCGTCATCGTCGGCGCCGGGCTCACCGCCTTCTACATGTCGCGGATGGTCTTCATGACCTTCCTGGGCAAGAAGCGGTGGGACGAGGGAGTGCACCCGCACGAGTCGCCGGTCAGCATGACCGCCCCCATGGTGGTGCTGGCCGTCGGGTCGGTCGCGCTGGGCGCCTTCCTCACGCTCGGCGACCGGTTCGCGGGCTTCCTGGCCCCGGCCACCGGGGCCCACCCGCACCACTTCGACGTCGTGCACGCGTTCACCGCGCCCTACGGACTGGCCGCCCTGGGCGTCATGGTCCTGGGCGTGGCCGCCGCCTGGGCGGTGTACCTGCGCAGGCCGGTGGAGCGCACCGCGCCCCGGGGCAACCTCGTCACCGTCGCCGCCAGCCGCGAGCTGTACGGCAACGAGATCAACGAGGGCCTGCTCATGCGGCCCGGCCAGCAGCTGACCCGGGCCCTGCTCGTCATCGAGGACAAGGTCATCGACGGGGCGGTCAACGGGCTGGGCGCCGGGGTGCGCGACTCCTCCAGCGGGTTGGGCCGGGTCCAGACCGGGTTCGCCCGCACGTACGCGCTCACCATGCTCTTCGGCGCCGTCATCGTCGCCGCGACGCTGGCTGTGAGGTTCTGACATGATCCCCTGGCTCACCATCGCGATCGCGCTCCCCGCGGTCGGCGCGGTCCTGGTCTGGGCGCTGCCGCGCACCGCCAAGGCCGCCACGGAGCGGACGGCCGCGGCCTCGGCCGCCTCGTCCGCCACCGCCTCCTCGGGAGGCGCCACCGCCACGGCGACGGCCGTGCGGCCCGCCGCCGCGGCCGGGGGCGGTGCCCCGGCCGAGACCGCCAAGCGGCTCACGCTGGGCTTCTCGCTCGCCACCCTGCTCGTGCTCGGGGCCATGGCCCTCCAGTTCGACACCTCCCGGGCGGGAGCCCTCCAGTTCGAGGAGGTCTACCCCTGGATCCCGCGCTTCGGCGTCAGCTACGCCGTGGGCGTGGACGGGATCGCCCTGGCGCTGGTCCTGATGTCGGCCGTGCTGGTGCCGCTGGTGGTCCTGGCCGCCTGGCGCGAGCACGACGACCGCGAGGACGGGGGGCGCGGGTACTTCGCGCTCATCCTGGTCCTGGAAGCGATGATGATCGGCGTCTTCGCCGCCACCGACGTCTTCCTGTTCTACGTGTTCTTCGAGGCCATGCTCATCCCGGTCTACTTCATGATCGGGCGCTACGGGCGCGGTGACGACCGGGCCAAGGCCGCGGTCAAGTTCCTGCTCTACAGCCTCGCCGGCGGCCTGGTCATGCTGGTCGCGGTGATCGGCGTGTACGTCGTCGGCGGCACCTTCCTGTGGAGCGACCTGGTCGGCGAGGGCAGCGCCCTGGCCGCCGTGGACCCGGCCACGGCCCGCTGGCTGTTCCTCGGCTTCTTCATCGCCTTCGCGATCAAGGCGCCGATGTGGCCCGTGCACACCTGGCTGCCCTCGGCGGCGGGCGCCTCGCGCCCGGGCACCGCCGTGCTGCTGGTCGGCGTGCTGGACAAGGTCGGCACCTACGGGATGCTGCGCTACTGCCTGGAGCTGTTCCCGGCGGCCGTGTCGTGGTTCGTGTGGCCGGTGGTGGCGCTGAGCCTGGTGAGCATCATCTACGGCGCGATCCTGGCCATCGGGCAGAACGACATGATGCGCCTGGTGGCGTACACGTCGGTCTCCCACTTCGGCTTCATCACCCTGGGCATCTTCGCCCTGACCGCGCAGGGGCAGGCCGGAGCCGCCCTGTACATGGTCAACCACGGGTTCGCGACCGGGGCGCTGTTCCTGGTCGTGGGCTTCCTGATCGCCCGCCGCGGCTCCGCGCTCATCAGCGACTACGGCGGAGTGCAGAGGATCGCGCCCCGGCTGGCCGGGGTCTTCCTGGTGACGGGCCTGGCCGGTCTGGCGCTGCCGGGGCTGGCGCCGTTCGTCAGCGAGTTCCTGGTGTTCGTCGGCGTGTACGCGTTCAGCCCGGCCCCCGCGGTCATCGCGGCGGTCGGCGTGGTCCTGGCCGCGCTCTACATCCTGTGGATGTACCAGCGCACCATGAACGGACCCACCCGGGAGGACCTGACCGGACTGCGAGACCTGTCCGCGCGGGAGACGTGGGCGGTGGCCCCGCTGCTCGCGCTCATCCTCCTGCTCGGCCTGTACCCGCAGCCGGTGCTGGACGTGATCAACCCCGCGGTGGAGCGCACCGTGGAGGTCGGCGCGGGCCCTGACAGCGGGACCGGGGGCGCCGCGGGCGCCCAGGAAGAGGAAGGAGACGCGGAGTGATCCCCCACATGGACCTTCCCGTCATCACCGAGGCGCCGCCGCAGCTGGACTGGTGGCTGCTCGCGCCGCTGCTCACGGTGTTCGCCGCCGGTGTGCTGGGCGTGCTGTTCGAGGCGTTCGTCCCGCGGGGGCGGCGCCGCGGCATCCAGATCGCTCTCGCGGCGCTCGCGCTGCTGGCCGCGTTCGTCCTGCTGGTGCTCCAGGTGGGCTCGCTGCCCGAGGACGCGCCGGGGGTGACGGTCGGCGCCGGGGCGCTGGCGGCGGACCGGACGGTGATCTTCTTCCAGGGCACCATCACCGTGCTGGCGCTGGTGAGCCTGCTGCTGATCTCCGAGCGCCGGGACGGGCGCGACGCGTTCGCCGCCCAGGCGGCGACGGTGCCCGGCAGCGAGGAGGAGCGCGCGCACATCATGGCGGGCTCCCAGCACACCGAGGTGTACCCGCTGGTGATGTTCGCGGTGCTGGGGATGCTGATGTTCCCGGCCTCGAACGACTTCCTGACGATGTTCATCGCGCTGGAGGTCATGAGCCTGCCGCTGTACCTGCTGTGCGGGCTGGCCCGGCGCCGTCGCCTGTTCTCGCAGGAGGCCGCGGTCAAGTACTTCCTGCTGGGCGCGTTCTCCTCGGCGTTCTTCCTGTTCGGCGCCGCCATGGTCTACGGCTACGCGGGCTCGGTGAACTTCGGCGAGATCCGCGCGGCCGTCGAGGCGGGCGGCGCGGACATCTTCCAGGGCGGCGACGGCGAACCGCTGCTGCTCATGGGCATCGGCCTGGTGGCGATCGGCCTGCTGTTCAAGGTCGGCGCGGTGCCCTTCCACAACTGGAAGCCGGACGTGTACCAGGGCGCGCCGACCCCGATCACGGCCCTGATGGCCTCCTGCACGCTGGTCGCCGCGTTCGGCGCCCTGCTGCGGGTGTTCTTCGTGCCCTTCGGGGGCTCGGCCCAGAGCTGGGAGCCGATGCTGTGGGCGGTGGCCGTCCTGACGATGGTCGTGGCCGCGGTCATCGCGGTCACCCAGCGCGACGTCAAGCGGCTGCTGGCCTACTCGTCGGTGGTGCACGCCGGGTTCATCCTGACCGCGGTCGTGGCGGGCAGCACGGACGGGCTCGCGGGCGCCATGTTCTACCTGGCGGCCTACGGGTTCACCACGCTCGGCGCGTTCGCCGTGGTGACGCTGGTGCGGACCAAGGACGGCGGCCAGGAGCTGGGCGACCTGGACCGGTGGGCGGGGCTGGGCCGCCGCTCGCCGGCGCTGGCCGGGGCGCTGGCGCTGTTCCTGCTGGCCTTCGCCGGGATCCCGCTCACGAGCGGCTTCATCGGCAAGTTCGCGGTGTTCGAGGCGGCTGTGGCGGCCGGTGCGGTTCCGCTGGTCGTGGTGGGCGTGCTGAGCAGCGCGGTGACCGCGTTCTTCTACGTGCGGATCATCGTGGTGATGTTCTTCCGGGACCCGGAGGGCGAGGGCCCCACGGTGGTGCGCGCGGGCGCGGCCACGGGCGGGGTCATCGCGATCGGGGTGGCGGCGACGCTGCTGCTCGGCGTGTACCCGGGCGCGGTGCTCGACAACCTGTTGCCCTCGGTCGACGCCGACCAGGCTCCGACCTCGGTGATGGTGGACCAGGCGTCCACGGAGACCGGATCCGCCGGAGGCGCGGAGTGACCGGCGGTCGTGGACGTGCGCTGACCGGCGGGTATGCGCTCCGGATCCGGGACGGGTACGGGCCCGGGGCCCGAGGCGGGTGCGCACGCTGACCCCAAGCGACCGGCAGAGTGACCAATTACCGGGTCTGACCTGGGATTGGTCACCTGCCGGTTCCGTACCCGGGTGTGGCTTTGGCTGTTCATTCCGGGTCGGATACCGTGGCAAGTCGGATCATGTTCATGTGCTGAGCACGCGGCGGCCCCCTCACCCGGGGTCACCTCCGTGCCGTTCGACAGGTGGAGCTGTACGGTGAGCGGTGCTGTCCCGAGCGGGTTTCTCGCTCTGCCGAGAGTCGACGATGCCCTTGCCCGGGAGGTCCAGGACGACCTGGAGAAGGTCGAGGACCTGCTGCGGGAGTCGGTGGCGTCGAGCGACCCCCTGCTGACCGAGGCGGCGTCCCACCTGCTGGTGGCCGGGGGCAAGCGCTTCCGCGCGACCCTGGTGCTGCTGGCGGCCCACTTCGGGGACCCGTCCGTGCCCGACCTCATCCCGGCCGCGGCCGTGGTGGAGCTCACCCACGTGGCCACGCTCTACCACGACGACGTCATGGACGAGGCGGAGCTGCGGCGCGGCGAGCCCAGCGCCAACCAGCGCTGGGGCAACAGCGTCGCCATCCTGACCGGCGACTACGTGTTCGCCCGCGCCTCGGAGATGCTCGCCGACCTGGGCACCGAGGCGGTCCGGCTCCAGGCGACCACGTTCGGGCGCCTGGTGCAGGGGCAGATCCTGGAGACCTCGGGTCCGCAGGAGGGCACCGACCCGCTGGACCACTACCTGAGGGTGATCAGCGACAAGACGGCGTCCCTGATCGCGTCGTCGGCGGAGTTCGGCGGCATGTTCGGCAAGGTCGACCCCGAGACGATCGGGACGGTCACGCGGGCGTGCGACGCGCTGGGGATGGCCTTCCAGCTGGCCGACGACCTGCTGGACGTGGCGAGCGAGAGCACGGACTCGGGCAAGACCCCGGGGACGGACCTGCGCGAGGGCGTGCTGACCCTGCCGATGTTCTACGCGCTCCGGTCCCAGGACGCCGCGGACGAGCGGCTCAAGTCGCTGCTGGGCCGCCCGCTGGGGGACGAGGAGGCCGAGGAGGCGCTGGCGCTGCTGCGGGTGCATCCGGCGATGGCCGAGGCCGAGGCCACCCTGCGCGGCTGGTCCGACAAGGCGCGCGCGGAGCTGGCGACCCTGCCCGAGAGCCCGGCGAGGGGCGCCTTCGAGGCGCTGTGCGACTACGTGGTCGAGCGCTCGGGCTGACCCCCGCGGGTGTTCCGCGAGGACGCCTGCGGCGGCCGAGGACAAGGGACCCGAGGACTGACGACGGCGCCGCCCCGGTGGGGCGGCGCCGTCTCGCTGTGCCCGGGCGGTGGGCGGGGGTGGGCCCCGCGCGACTCCCAGCGGCCGCTGCGGCCGTCAGGCGTCCTCCGGCGGCATCACCGGGCTCCCGATGCCCCCGCTCCAGGGCAGGACGTCCTCGAAGTCGCATGCGGCGACCGCGGGACACCCGGCGTTCCAGAGGGCCCGCAGGACGGCGGCGGTCGTCTCGACGAGCCTTTCCCCGGCCGACCTCTCCTCGCTGTCGAGTTCCACGACCACCGGCCAGAAGAGGAAGTCCGTCTCGCCCGCCACGTGCTCCTTGTTCCGGCGGACGTCGACGAAGAGGTCGCCGAGGCGGGCCGTGCCCCTGCTGAAGCCGACGCCGAGGAGCGCGGACAGCAGGGTCCGCGCGTCGGTCTCGGTCGTTCTTCCGACGAAGACCTTGCAGTACAGGTCGGTGTGCGGGTTCATCCGGGCACCTCGGCGTTCGGAACGCGGCCCGGAGCGGGCCGCGGTGGGGCCCGACGACGCTACCAGCGCGTTCCGGCCCGGGTCCGGTGCGGGTGACACGACGACGGCGCCGCCCCGGTGGGGCGGCGCCGTCGCCGTTCTCTCAGTCCCGCCGTGCGGGGAGGCCGCGCCGGTGCCGCGGTGGGATTCCGTTCAGGTGTCCGGCGGACCGCCCCGGGACCGGCGGGCGCGGCGGGGGAGAGCCGTCGCGCCCGCCGGCTGTGCGGGGTCGCGCCCTAGCTCACGACGGGCAGGGCCTCGGAACCGGGCAGTTCCATGAAGGTCGGGTGCTGCGTCATGCCCGCGGGGGTCTCCTGCGGGACGGTGCCGCCCTCAATGGACAGCAGGTCGCTGGTGTCCACGTCGTTCAGCAGGTCCGTGCCCCGGCTCAGCGCGGCCACCAGGTCCTCGGCGGTCTCGGTGTTGACGCCCTCGGCGACCCCGGGCACCCCGGCGTCGGCGAGCTGCGGCACGACGGAGTCCACCGCGTCGTCGACCACGGGCACGCCGGTGCCGGAGAGGCGGGGCACCTCGGACTCGGCCAGGGGGCCCTCCACGTTCAGGGGCCGGAACTCGGCTGCCCTGAGGTCGCCGCTCTCGGAACCGCTCCTGAGGGCGCCGGCCAGGTCGCCCAGGCCGGGCGTCGCGGGAGCCGACGCGCTCTGCCGCACGGTGGAGGAGCCGCCCAGGCCCAGGGCGTCCTCCAGAGCGGGGGCCTCGGCGCCGTCCAGCGCCAGGCTGTTGCCGCCGGTCACCGAGGACAGGTCGGAGGTGTCGGGCAGCCTGGCGACGTCGTGGAGCCGGGAGGTGTCCGGCAGCTGGGCGACCTGGTCGACCCGGGGCAGGTCCACCTGCTCGCGCAGCCCGTAGACCGACTCCAGGGTCTGCGGCAGCACCGTGACGGCGGTCTCCTCCACCGCCTCACCCGCCCGGTGGCCGCCGTGCTCCAGGGCCCGCCCGGCGTCGTGGCCGATGGTGTCGTGGGGGTCGCCGTCCAGGCCGGTGGCGTCCTGGACCTCGAAGACGGTGTCGGCCAGCTCGGAGGTCGGGTTGGACACCTCGCCGAGCGGGGTCCGGATGTCCTCCCCCTCGGGCAGCGGGGCGGACAGGTCGGGAGCGGGCTTGTCGGGGTTGTGCGCGGTCTCCTGGAGCTCCGACAGGGCGCTGTCGGCGATCGGCCCGACGCCCTCGGGCGCCACGCTGTTCAGGGTGGGGGCGACGCCCTCCACCAGGGCGCGCTCGACGACGGGCGCGATCTCGTGGACGGGCGAGGAGAGGCTCTCGGCACCGGAGACTCCGGCGCCGAGGGCGACGAAGCCCGCCGTTCCGGCGGAGAGGAGGACGGCCCTGGCTGATATGCGCTTGACCTGCGTCATGGGTTTCCCTTCGGAGGTTGTGCTCTGGATCAGTGGATACGGGGGCCGAACGCGTGGGGCGCGCTCGGCCGGAGCCGGGGCGGACCACCGGCTGGCGTGAATTCCGTGAACGGGGCACGGGACTCAGGTCAGCTCCCAGAGGGCGCGCGGAGGGGCGGGCTGGGACGGGTCCGTGCGCGGGAGCGTGCGTCCGCGCGGGAGGGACGCGTCCTAGTCGGGGGAGACCGTGGGGTCGTCGCTGGGGCCGACGGGCACCGTGAGCAGGGCCCTGGCGGCGAGCAGGACGGCGTCGGCGGAGGGCGCGGTGACGGGCGCCGCGGTGAGGTAGCCGGCGACGGCGGGAACGGGGGCGGAGCCCCCGGCGGGCGCGGCCGAACCGGTGGTGAGCTGGTGGGCGGAGGAGCCGGGGACCGGTGCCGCCGCGTCCGGCCGCTCGCTCCGGTCCTCGCCGGAGGAGGCCCCGGCGGTGTCCGCGGGGAGGACGGCGCCGTGCCCGTGGACGGTCCCGTACGCGGTCCCGCCGACGGCGTCGTCGTCCTCCGCCCGCTCGCGCGGGTCGGTTCCGGAGCCGTCGCCGTCCGGTTCCGCGGCGGGCCCGGAGACCGCGGAGGCCACGGCGGAGAGGAGTCCCCCGGCGGTGCGGCCGTCGCGGTCGAGTTCGCGGACCACGCCCCGTGCGCCCTCGCCCATCCCGGCGACCGGCCACGCGGCCTCGGGCAGGACCGCGGCGGTCCCGGCGGCGGTGCGCCCGGCCCCGTGTTCGAGGCGCTGGTGCACCGTGCCGAGGGTGGAGGCGACCGGCTCGGTCACCTGGCCGACGCCCCCGGGGACGACCTCGCCGAGGCGGCCGGGGTCCCCGAGCCGGAGGGAGGAGGCGTCCAGGGGCGCACTGTCCAGGGAGGCGCGGCCGGAGGAGGAGTGGTCCCGCGGGGTGTGGTGCGGGGCGGTGTGCTCCGAGGGGGCGCGGTCGTGGTCTTCGGAGGTGCCGGAGAAGCCCTCCGACAGCCGGCCGGCGGTGAGTGAACCCTCGCCGAGCAGGGAGCGGGAGGCGCCCGCGCCGGAGCCGCCGGAGTCAGCGGAGGCGGGGGCCGCGCCGAGCAGCCACAGGCCGACCAGCAGCGCCCCGGCCAGCAGCGGCAGCAGGAGCAGGGAGGGCGCCTCGGGGCACACGGCCGCGACGGCGCGCGTGGCGCGTGCCGTTCGGCTGGTGCGAGGCATGGAAGGGCCCTCCGGGACGTGCGGCCTGGTCCGAGCCGGGGGAGGACCCCGGCTCGCGACCTGACGTTAGCACAGAGTCACAGAGGGTAGTTTGGGTTTTCCGTGGTCGGGGAAGGCCGGGTCAGTCCGCGGGCTCCGGTCGGGTGGGTTCCCCCGGAAGCGGCTTCCGGGGTCGCCGGGGCTCCCGTCGCCGCTGGTCGTCGTGGCCCCCGTCCTGCTTCCCGGTCGGCTCCCCGGGCTGTTCCCCGGTCTGCTCCCCGGGTTGTTCCCCGGGCTGTTCCCCGGTCTGCTCCCCGTCCCGGCCGGAGGCGCGTGGCCGGGGGCGGGAGCGGACGTCGCGGACCTGGTCGACGACGAACACGCACAGCGCCAGCCACACCAGCGCGAAGCCCAGCCAGCGCGCGGGCGGCATGTCCTCGCCCTGCACCAGCCAGCCGACGAAGAACATGATGACCGGGGCGATGTAGTGGAGGATGCCGATGACGCTCAGGGGGACCTGGCGCGCGGCCATGCCGAACAGCAGCAGCGGCAGGGCGGTCACGAAGCCGCCGCCGACCAGCAGGGCGGTGTGGCCCGCCGACACCGAGAACGCGGTTCCGGCGCCGGTGGCCTCCAGGTGGACCACGAAGCCCAGCGCGGGCAGGAACATCACCAGGGTCTCGATGGTCAGGCTCTGCACGCCGTCCAGGTCCACGTACTTCTTCACCGCGCCGTAGGCGGCGAAGGAGGAGGCCATGAGCAGCGACAGCCACGGGGCCACGCCGTAGGCGACGGTCATCACGGCCACGGCCAGGACGCCGAGGCCGACCGCCACCCACTGGAGGGTCCGCAGCCGCTCGGAGAACAGCATCACCCCCAGGCACACCGACATCAGCGGGTTGATGAAGTACGCCAGCGAGGCCTGGAGGGTCTGCTCGGTGGAGACCGCGTAGATGAACCCCCACCAGTTGACGGAGATCAGCACCGCCGCCGCGGCCACCGGCAGCAGGCGGCGGGGGCTGCGCAGCACCGAGGGGAACCAGGACCAGCCCCGGCGGGTGGCGAGGAGGACGACGCACATCGCGAGCAGGGCCCACACCATGCGGTGGGCGAGGATCTCGCTGGGTTCGGAGGAGGAGAGGAGTGGCCAGTACAGGGCCGCCACGCCCCAGAGGAGGAAGGCGGCCGCCCCGAGGACGACACCACGCTTGGATTCCGGCACGCCAGCAATGGTAGGACGAATTGTCCGGAGTGTCTTCCTGTGGCTGCGGCGACGGCCGCCACACCGTCCGCGTTCGTCCACAGGTTCGATTGCGTCCGTGCGCCGGGCCAGGCCCGCGGATACCCTGGGAAGCATGTTCGGGACAAAGACGACCATGGTCGATCCAGCACGCGCCCTGCCCGGTCGGGACACCCCGATGGACGTGCCCTTCGGGCACACGGTGCTGGGCACCAGCCTCACCCCGCCCTACCCGGAGGGCAGCCAGATCGCCGACGTGGCGATGGGCTGCTTCTGGGGCGCCGAGCGCATGTTCTGGCGCCTGGGAGCTGAGCGGGGGATCATCACGACCGCGGTGGGCTACGCGGGCGGCTACACGCCCAACCCGACCTACGAGGAGGTGTGCTCGGGCCTGACCGGGCACACCGAGGCGGTGCGCGTGGTGTTCGACCCCGAGCGCATCTCGTACGCGGAGATCCTCAAGGTGTTCTGGGAGGGCCACGACCCGACCCAGGGCATGCGCCAGGGCAATGACGTCGGCACCCAGTACCGGTCGGCGATCCTGTACCACGACGACGCCCAGCGGATCGCGGCCGAGACCAGCCGCGACGCCTTCCAGCCGGTGCTGGCCCGGGCGGGCTACGGGCCGATCACCACCGAGATCGCGCCGCTGCGCGCGTTCTACTTCGCAGAGGACCACCACCAGCAGTACCTGTCCGACGCCAAGAACCCCAACGGCTACTGCGGCATCGGCGGAACCGGTGCCAGCTGTCCGATCGGTGTGGCGCCCACGGAGTGATGAGGGGGCCTCTCCGCTCAGGCCCGCGTTGGCGTGACGGAGCCGCCGGGACCGCCGAGCCGGTCGGAGGCGCCCGGCGGGACGGGGCCCCGCCCGCTCCGGCCCCGCCGTCGGCGGGTTCCCGGGGCGGGCGGGGCCCTCGCGCTACTTGACCGCGCCCGCCGACAGCCCGGACACGAGGTAGCGCTGGACCAGCATGAAGGCGACCACCACCGGCAGGGAGATGGTCACCGACGCGGCCAGCAGCTCGTTCCACAGGGTGTCGGTCTGGCTGGTGTAGAGCTTCAGCCCGATGGAGAGCGTGCGGGTCTCGGTGTCGGTGAGCACCGAGGCGAACAGCACCTCGCCCCAGGCGGTGATGAACGCGAACACCCCGACGGCGAGGATGCCCGGGCGGGCCACGGGGAGGATGACCCGGACCAGGGCGCCGATCCTGCTGGTGCCGTCGATCATCGCCGCTTCCTCCAGGCCCTCGGGGATGGCGCTGAAGTACCCGGCCAGCATCCAGATCGAGAACGGCAGGGCGAAGGTCAGGTAGGTGATGATCAGCCCGGTGTAGGAGCCGGTGAACTCGACGCCGGTGAGGTCCTCCAGCCGCACGAAGATCAGGAAGAGCGGCAGCAGGAACAGGATGCCGGGAAACATCTGCGTCGAGAGCACCGTCATGCTGAACAGCCGCCTGCCGCGGAACCGCAGCCGTGACAGCGGATAGGCGGCCAGCACCGCCACCACCAGTGCCAGGGCCGTCGCCGTGGTGGTGACGATCAGGCTGTTGGTGAGATAGCGGGCCAACGGGATCGTCGTCCACATGTCCACGTACGGCTGGAGGGTGACGCGGTCCGGAAGCCAGGTGAACGTGCCCCGGACGTTCTCCAGCGGCTTCACCGAGGTCACCACCAGCACGTACAGGGGCAGCACGGTGAACACGGTGAGGAAGGTCAGGACGATCCGGCGGAACCAGCGGAATCCTCGTGTCTCACGCATCGCCACTCCCCTTGGGCAGCACCATCCGGACGTAGACCGCCGACGCGATGACCAGTGCGACGAGCAGCAGCACGCTCATCGCGGAGCCCAGTCCGAAGTTCCAGTTGACGAAGGAGTGCTCGTAGATCAGCGGTGAGATCAGCCTCGCGCTCTCGGGCGAGGTGTCGCCGAAGAGCAGGAAGGGGATGTTGAACTCGTTGAACGTCCACAACGTCATGACGAGCAGCACGACCGCGTTCGCCGAGCGCACCATGGGCAGCGTGATGCCGGTGAACCGCCTCCAGGTCGAGGCGCCGTCGATGGCGGCGGCCTCGTACATGTCCTCGGGGATGCTCTGCAGCGCAGCCAGCAGCATCAGGAACGCGAACGGCCACAGCCGCCACACCGACACGATCACCAGCACCCAGAAGGCGTTCTCGCCGATGAGCCAGAACGGACGCTCGTCCAGCAGCCCCAGGTCCTCCACGAGCAGGCGGTTGACCATGCCGTCGCGCTGGTTGAACATGAACGCCCAGACGATCGCGGCGACGTAGACCGGCAGGGCGTAGGGCACGAGGAACAGTGTGCGCAGTACGCCGCGTCCCCGGAACTTCGTGTTCAGCGCGACGGCGGCGGCCATCCCCAGCACCCACGACACCCCCACCACCAGCACGGTGTAGACGGTGGTGCGGAACAGGCTCTCGAACAGGGCGCTGCCCAGGGCGTTCCCGGGATCGAGGCCGCGGACGAAGTTGTCGAGGCCGACCAGCGGCGCCGTCGTCCAGCGCCGGATGGTCAGCTGCGTCAGCGAGGTGAACGCGATGTAGATCCCCAGGCCCATGGGGATGATATGGACCAGCAGCTCCAGTACCGCCGCCGGCAGCAGCATGCCGTACGGCAGGAACCACCCAGGGCGGCGCCTGCTCCGCCTGCCCGGTTCCTCCACGGGGCCGGTCCCGGGCCGGACCTCAGCGGTACCGGACCCCTGTTCTTCTGTAGTCGACATCTAGCGCCTCCATCAGACGGCCGCCCCGCCGCGGGGACGAGGCGACCGAAGGGATACACCGCCTAGGGTCTGTTTTTTGGACGGGCCTCGGCTTGCGGGGGTTGGTTCGGGCGTCCACGGGGTCCTGGAGGTGGCGGAGGCGGGTTCGTGAGGAACGAGCGAACCAGCCGTAGACACCACCGCGCCTGCTACAACCCGATTTCCGTTCTTCGGGCGCCCGAACACGGACCGAAGCGAAGCGGAGGTCCAAAAAACACCGCCTAGTTCGCGGCGTCCATCTGGGTCTCGGCTTCCTCCATGGCCTGGCGGACGTCGGCCTCGGTGACCTCGCCGCCGGTCGCCACCTGGGCGAAGAGCCTGCCGATCGCCTCGCCGAGCACCGTCTCCATCTGGCCCTCCTCGGGGATCAGCGGCATCGGCGCGGAGTGCTCGGCGAGGATCGTGCGGAAGACCTCCATCGACTCGTCGCCCCGCAGCTCCTCGCTGTCGTAGGACTCGGTGGCCACCGGCAGCGTCTGGAACTCCTGGGACAGGTACACCTGCTCCTCCGGGCTGGTCAGGTGCTCGACCAGTCGCAGGGCGCCCTCCTTGTCGTCGGTGTCGTTGAAGACGCTGATGTTGATCCCGGCCGCGTGGCTCTGGATGGGCTCGCCCGGCAGCGGGTCGAGCATGGGCACCTGGGCGACCTCGTAGTCCTCGAATCCGCGGGCGGCCATGCTGGTGCGGGCGCTGCCCTGCACGATGATCATGGCCGCGCGCCCGTCGACGAAGTCGCTGATGCCCTGGGTGCCGTCGCTGAACTCGGCGCTGCTGGGGTCGACGACCTCCTCCACGGCCATCAGGTCCACCCACTGCTTGACCGCGGTGACCTGCTCGTCGGAGGAGAAGGTGGGCCCGTCCTCCCCCCACAGCCCTCCGCCCTGCTGCTGGCCGAGGATGAAGGCCATGTGGGAGTTCTGCCGCTCGTTGCCGCCCTCCAGCACGAAGCCGTACTGGTCGACCTCGCCGTCGTCGTCGGTGTCCCTGGTCAGCTCGTCCGCGGTGTCGACGAACTCCTCCCAGGTCGCGGGCGGCGCCTCGATGCCCGCTTCCTCGAACATGGTGGGGTTGTAGAACAGCGCGTAGGACAGTCCGTAGAGCGGCACCGACGTCGGCGGCTGACCCTCGGCGCCGCCGGTGGCGAAGCTGGTGCTGACGAAGCGCTCCTCGCCGCCCACCGCTTCGAGGTCCGCGCCCTCGTAGGGCACGAAGGCACCGGTCTCCTGGAGGCTGGCCGCCCAGGTGTTGCCGATGTTGAGTACGTCGGGACCGTCGCCGCTGCTGACCGCGGTGAGGATGCGGTTGTACAGCTCGCTCCAGGGGATGACCTCCAGTTCGACCTCGACACCGGTCTCCTCGGTGAAGCGGTCGAGCGCGGGCTGGAGGACCTCCCGGTCCTCCTCCACGCTCGCTCCCTGGTTGCTGGCCCAGTAGGTCAGCGTCTGGTCCCCGGAGTCCTCACCGGAACCGCAGCCCGTCAGTGCGACGGCCAGTCCCAGCGCGGTCGAAGCGGACAGGAGTGCTGTGGGGGGTGTCTTCACGGCCGTCTCCGTTTCTCTGTATGCCGTGTGGGCCCGTCGTCAGCGTCGGCGGTGACGGAACAGGCAGGTCGGACGCGCCCGTCGACCCGTGGGCGAGAGCATCGAAAACCGTGGGCCACACAGTCGCCCCGAGTGGCCCGACGATTAGGTAAACCGGTTTACCTGGCCAGTGTAGGCGAGATCACAGAAAGGCAGGAGAGTCAGTTGTGGAACCGTTACAAGCGGGGGTCCGGCTGTCCGGACGACTTCCTCAGGCGGAGCTCGCCGGTGAGCACGGTCGACAGCGGCGGTTCCTGTCCCTTGAGCATGTCCAGCAGGATGCGGGCGCCGACACTGCCCAGCG
Organism: Nocardiopsis alborubida; assembly: GCF_012396365.1. Classification (GTDB taxonomy): domain Bacteria; phylum Actinomycetota; class Actinomycetes; order Streptosporangiales; family Streptosporangiaceae; genus Nocardiopsis; species Nocardiopsis alborubida. Next base: position 43,720 of record NZ_JAAXPG010000009.1, read on the forward strand.
CGCGGTGCCTGTTGCGGACGGTCGTCAGCGGCGGCGTGACGAACGAGGCCAGGGGGATGTCGTCGAACCCGGCCACCGCCATGTCGTCGGGGATGCTCAGACCCGCCTCCCTCAGCACGGAGTAACCGCCTATGGCCATGAGGTCGCTGCCGTAGAAGACGGCGGTGGGGCGTTCGCCGCCGCGCCCGGCGATGATGCGCTCCGTGGCCTGGGCCCCGCCCGCGATGGTGTAGCCGCCGTTCTCCTCCACCGGCCCCGGCTCCAGTCCGAACTCGCGCACCGCCTGCTCCCAGTGGCGTCGGCGCTGGAGCGCGTGCAGCATGTGGGGGTCGCCCTGGACGTGCGCGATGTGCTGGTGGCCCGCCTCGACGAAGCAGCGGACCAGACCGCGGATCGCCTCCCTGGAGTCATTGGTGATCGTGGGGAAGTCGGAGGAGCCCTCCGGTGCGCCGACCACGACGGCGGGCGCGCCCAGACGGCGCAGCAACGCGGGGCGGCCGTCGTCCGTCCGCAGGTCGGTGACCAGGAAACCGTCGACGAAGTGGTCGTTGAACAGCCGCTCGTAGGTGGCGGTCTCGGTCCGCTCGTCGGGTACGAAGCGGATGACGGTGGCGTGCTCCTCGCCGGAGAGCACCGACTCGATACCGGACAGGAACGACGGGAAGAACGCGTCGAAGTCGAGTATCTCGGGGGAGCGGCGTACGACCAGACCGATGGTGCCCAGCGACTTGCCGTTGAGCGCGCGTGCGACGTAACTCGGGCTCCAGCCCAGTTCTACCGCCGCCTGGCGGATGCGTTCGCGGGTACTGGCGCTGGTACCGGTGCCGGTGTTCAACGCCCGTGACACAGCGCCCTTGCTCACGCCCGCCCGACGGGCGACATCGCTGATCGTGGGGCGCTTTCGACCCGTGCTCCCGCTTGTCATGGTGAAGATGGTAGTCCGCCGGACTCCGGGGGCCCGAGTCGATAGTGCCTGGTACCGCGGCCTGCCGGGCCCGGGGCGGCCTCGGCCGGGGGGAAGGGGCGGTGGACGAGAGGCCTCCCGTACTAGGGTGTGCCGTTATGGACTGGACCCAGCGGCTCGGATCCGTCAAACGGTGGACCCGTGCCGGGGTCCGCGCCCCCCACAAGCCCCTCCTGTTGCTGTACGCGCTCGCGCACCACCAGCGGCACGGCAACGCCCCCATCGTCTACAGCGAGGCCGAGGCCCGGCTCGCGCGACTTCTGCGGGAGTTCGGCCCGGCGAAGCCCACCCACCCCGGTTATCCCTTCCACCACCTGGAGACCGACGGGTTCTGGCGGGTCACCACGGTGGACGGGGAGGGGTCTCCGGGATCGGGGGTGACCCTGCTGCGCGGGAGGGAGGCGCGGGGCAGGCTGAGCGCCGACCTGGACGCGGCCCTGCGGGACGACCCCGGCCTGGCCGCCCGCATCGGCCGCCACCTGCTCGACGACAACTTCGCCCCCTCGCTGCACGAGGGCATCATCGCCCTCACCGGTCTCAGCGTGGGCCAGGGGCCGGTCCCCGCGCCGGGGGAGGGCGGCGTCCGCGACCCCCGGTTCCGGGAGGCCGTGCTGACCGCCTACGAGCACCGGTGCGCGTTCTGCGGGTACGAGGGGCGGCTGGACGACGTGTCGGTCGGGCTGGAGGCCGCCCACATCCGCTGGTGGTCGCACGACGGCCCCAACGACCTGGACAACGGCCTGTGCCTGTGCCCGACGCACCACCTGCTGTTCGACCGCGGCGTCCTCGGGCTCACCGGCGAACTCACCGTCGCGGTGTCCCCGAGGTTCGAGGCCCGATCCCCCGCGGCCGAGACGGTCGTCCTCTCCCTCGCCGGGCGCGAACTCCTCCGCCCGGACCCGGGGCACCCCGCCGTCGAACCCGCCCATGTCGACTGGCACTCCAGGCAGGTCTTCCGGCGCGCCGCCGCCTGAGATCCCCCGCCCCGAGTGCCGCGAAACGGGCTGGATGGTGACACGGGTCACGCGCGTGTCAGGATTCTGTTAACACCCGCGTCACGTTCGGTCGTATTGTTCGTGCAACGCCCACCTGCGCGTTCGCCCGGCAGGGGCTTCCGCGTCCCCCGCCACGGCGCCTGGAGAACACATGATCACGTACCCCGCGCGCTTTCGCCTGTCGCTCACCGGTTCCCTGTTCATCGGCTACGTGCTCCTGCTGGCACTGGCCCTCACCGCCGTGGGCGCGCTGTGGGCCGTCCACATGGACCGGGTCACCGACCGCCACTACGCCGACCGGGTCCTGAGCCTGGCCCGCTCCGTGGCCGTGATGCCGGAGGTCGTCGGGGGCCTCCAGTCCGCCGACCCGGCGGCCGAGCTCTCCCCCCTGGCCGACCGGATCGACTCCGCCACCGGCACCGAGTTCGTGGTCATCGCCTCCCCGGAGGGGATCCGCTACTCCCACCCCGACGACGAACTCATCGGCCGCACCGTGTCCACCCCGCCCGGATCCGCCGCGGAGGGACGGGAGTGGACCGGTGTGCAGGAGGGGACCCGGGGGCGCACCGTGCGAGCCAAGGTCCCGGTGTTCTCCGGCGGCGGCTCGGTCAACGGCGGCGACGCGCGGGGCGAGGTGGTCGGCTACGTCTCCCTGGGCATCCTCGCCTCCAGCGCCGCCACCGAGGCCAGGGCCGCGATCCCCGCCATACTGGGCACGGTGGCGGTGGTGCTGGTCCTGGGCGTGGCCGGTGCGTGGGCCCTCTCCCGCCAGGTCCGCACCAAGACCCACGGGCTCGAACCCGCCGACATCACCTCTCTGCTGGAGAGCCGCGAGGCCCTGCTGTACGCGGTCCGCGAGGGCGTGCTCGCCGTGGACGGCTCGGGCCGCCTCGTCCTGGCCAACCCGCCCGTCCGGGAGATGCTCGGTCTCCCCGAGGACGCCGAGGGCCGCGGCCTCGACGAACTCGGCCTGTCCGAGCGCGTCCGCGACATCGTCTCCGGTGCCGACCCCGGCGACGACCGCCTTCTTCTGGCGGGGCACCGCATCCTGGTCGCCAACCGGATGCCGGTCCACGTGCGCGGCCAGGACGCCGGTGCGGTCGTCACCTTCCGAGACCGCACCGAGCTGGACCGGCTCACCGGTGAGCTCGACGGCGCGCGCACGGTCACCCGCGGCCTGCGCGCCCAGACCCACGAGTTCGCCAACCGGGTGCACACCATCGCCGGGATGCTCGAACTCGGGGCCCACGACGAGGCCCGCGCCTACCTCGCCGACCTGTCCGCGACGCACAGCCGCACCAGCGAGGACATCTCCCGGCACGTCGACGACTCCGCGCTGGCCGCGCTGACCATCGCCAAGTCCGCGCAGGCCTCCGAGCTGGGCGTCGACCTGCGGCTGTCCCCCCTCACCAGCGTCCCCGCCCTGGCCAGGGACGTGCGCTCCGACGCGCTGCTCGTCCTCGGCAACCTGGTCGACAACGCGCTCGACGCGGTGGCCTCGTCCCCGCACGGGTGGGTGGAGCTGATGGTGCGGCTGCACCGGGCCGACGGCACCGACCTGCCGCACGACCTGCTGGAGATCCGGGTGACCGACTCCGGGCACGGCGTGTCCGACGACGTGGCGGAGGAGATCTTCCGGCTCGGGTTCACCACCAAGGCGTCCAGGGACGGCGGCACGCGCGGACTGGGCCTGGCACTGGTCAAGCAGGTCTGCGAGGGAAGAGGGGGAAGCGTGGAGATGGAGGCGCCCGACGCCGACGAGGGCGCGGTGTTCACCGCCTGTCTGCCCCTGTCGGGGGCCGACGCGCCGCTGGGGGCGGTCCGATGATCCGCGTCCTGGTCGTGGACGACGACGTGCGGGTGGCGCGCAACCACCAGGAGCTGGTGGAGTCGCTGCCCGGGTTCACCGTGGCGGGGGTCGCGCACACGGCCGCGTCCGCCCTCACCCAGATCCGGGGGCACCAGCCCGACCTGGTGCTGCTCGACCTGCACCTGCCCGACGCCTCGGGGATCTCGGTGATGCGCGCCCTGCGCGCCGCCGCCACCAGCGCCGCGCCCCAGCAGACGGACTTCCTGATGATCACCGCCGTGCGCGACATCGGCCAGGTGCGCTCGGCCATGCACGGCGGGGCGGTCCACTACCTGCTCAAGCCGTTCCCGCTCAGCGTGCTGCGCGACCAGCTGGAACGCTACGCCGTGGCGCGCCGGAGGATGGACGCCGACGGGGAGGCCACCCAGCAGGAGGTGGACCGGCTGTTCGGACTGCTGCGCCCGGCCGCGGGCCGGTCGCTGCCCAAGGGGCTGACCCCGACCACCGTGGACCTGGTGGCTGGAGTGCTGAGGGAGGCGCAGGGGGACGTGTCGGCCTCGGAGGTGGCCGAGCGCGCCGGGGTGTCCCGGGTGACCGCGCGGCGCTACCTGGAGCACCTGTGCGCGAACGGCCGGGCCGAGCTGCGCATGCGCTACGGCTCGGCGGGCCGCCCCGAACACCTCTACCGCTGGACGGCCTGAGCCTCCTCGGTGCCGCCGCCGGTGTGCCTCCTCCACGGGCCGCTGGCGGTGAGCCAGTGCGGCACGAGCTTCACGGGGAAGGGGAGGTCGGTCTCGAAGACGTCCTCGCCGTGGGCCTGGACGACCTCCTGGTAGCAGCCGTCCTCCAGACGGAGTTCGACGAGCCCGACCTTGTCGGCTAGAGGGTTGATGATCCAGTAGGAGGGGACGCCGAACGCCGCGTATTCGCGGCGCTTGGTGTGGTTGTCCCGTAGGACGCTTTCGGGGGAGACGATCTCCACGGCGAGAAGCGGGGGAACATCGAAGTAGCCCTGTGGTGGCAACTCGCAGTCGAAGACCGCCAGATCAGGAATACGGTGATGGGTTCGCTCGGCGTTCAGGTCGACACCAGGACCCTCACCGATCTCCAACTCGTCCGGAGCCACGGTACCGAGGTGAAAACCCAGGCGGTAGGAAACGCGCGTGTGCAGGGGCTTGGGGGCTGGTGACACGTCAAGCCGCCCGTCGACCAGCTCGTACCGCCGTCCGTCGTCCGGCGTGTTCTCCAGGTCGTCCACGGTCAGGCGTCGTTCGGGTGCTTCCGGGTGCCTGGTAGTCATGACCAACATCATGCCTCCTCGTCTTCATGAGGGCCGGTATTCGTGTGCACGATCGGTTACCGGCGGGTTGCACGGAGAAAGCCTCGCAAGGGTGTCCGAAACCCGGCCCCGCACCTGGCCCCTTGCCCCCGGAAGTGTCAGTGGCCCGTGTCACACTCGGCCCATGTTGGACCATCTCGGAATCCAGGTCAGTGACCCCGCGGCCAGTGCCGCCTTCTACGACGCCGTCCTCGCCCCGCTGGGCGCGCGCCGCGTCCTCGACTTCGGCGAGAACATCGGCTACGGCACTTCCGATCCGGACTTCTGGATCGGACCCGCGCCCACGTCCGGTGAGGCCCGCGAGTCGCACTTCGCCTTCACCGCGCCCGACCGGGCGGCGGTGGACGCCTTCTTCGCCGCGGCCGTCGAGGCGGGCGCGGAGGTGCTCCACGAGCCGAAGGTCTGGCCGGAGTACCACGAGCACTACTACGGCGCGTTCGTCCGCGACCCGGACGGCAACAACGTCGAGGCCGTCGCGCACGCGCCCGCCTGACCGGGCCCCCCGGAACACGCCGGGGCGCGGGCGGCCGCACACCGGTTCGTCCCGCCTGTCCGGGCACGCCGCCGGAGCACGGGCGACGGGAACGGCGGAGGCCTCGGCGGGTCCCGCCGCCCCCCGCCCCCCCCCGACTGCCCCATGTGCTGGCCGGAACCGTCGCTGGTGTGCCGCACGGGTCCTGACCTGCTGATCTTGTGCTTATAGCGAGGTCGGGCGGTCGAGACGCGCTACAAGTACAAGAAGCGTCACGGCGGAGGGCGCGGCCCCGGCGAAGGCACTAGGCCGTGCCGACGGCGCGCCTGCCCGTGGCCGCCTCCGCCGCCGCGACCGCGCTGTTGTGCGACACCTCGCCCAGGAGGCCCGGCGCCGCCACCGCGTCACCGGCCAGGTAGACGCCGTCGCCCCGATCGACGGCCGGGCGGTCCCGCCACGTGTACCCCGGCAGGTCCAGCGCGCCCGTGCGCCCGCGCGCCACCTGGTCGCGCCGCCACGTCACCCGCTCCCGCCACCCCGGCAGGGACAGGTCCAGGAACCGCTCCAGCCGCTCGGTGACCCGAGTCCGGGACTCGCCCGGCCGCACCGGCAGCTGCGCCTGGACCAGCTCCTCGCCCGCGGGGGCGAGCGTGCGGTCCACCAGCGAGTAGCGCTCCAGGAAACCGCACTCGTCGGCGTCGAAGACGATGAAGGGGTCCCGGCCGCGCCGCAGCCCCAGATCCACCATGAGGGTGTGCCCGCTCTCCCACTCCAGCGAGTCGTCGCCGAGCAGCGCGCGGGCCGAGGCCAGCGACGTCGCGACGATGGTCGGGGTGCCGGGGAGCGCGTCCACCCGCTCCCCGGTCCCCACGCGCACCCCCATCTCCCGGGCCCGCCCGGCCAGCCGCCCCACCAGCGAGGACCAGCCGCCGACCAGGTACTTCGGCGAGGGCCAGCGGGGGTTCGTGACCCGCAGGAACCGCTCCCAGACGAACGCGGCCGACAACCGCGACGGGTCGGAGTCGAACAGCGCCACGCCCATCATGTTCGCGGCCACGCGCGCGGGCTCCTCCCCGAGGGACTCCCGCGCCCACGAGCCGAAGTCCCGGTCGTGCGGAGCGCGCAGCCGCCGCCGCGCGGCCGCCCGGAGCAGGGAGACCGGCGGCGCCCCCACACGCCCCCGGTCGCGCACGCGCACCCGGGGCACGCCGCGCGCGGGGAAGGGCAGGTACGGCGGGAGCAGGTCGCGCTCGGCCAGCCACGCGAACAGCGGGCCGTCGCCGTACAGCACGTGCGGCCCCTCGTTGGCCGTGTACGGCGGTTCGGTGGAGCGCGCCCGCCCGCCCAGGGTCGGGTGCGCTTCCAGCAGGGTGACGTTCGCGCCCCTCTCGGCGCTGGCGATGGCCGCGGTCAGTCCGGCGAGCCCACCGCCCACAACGGTGATGTCCATGCCCCTAGGACGGTTCGGGCGACCGCAGACGTGACATCTTGTCGGGGTTGACCAGAAGGTACACGTGCCGCACACGGCCGTCGGCGATGTCCAGGGACAGGAGCGCGATCACCCTGCCCCCGACGGAGACGGCCGCGGCCGGACCGCCGTTGACCTCGATGACCGCGGGCCGCAGCTCCTCCGCGCCGCCCAGGCCCGCCGAGGCGAGGAAGCGCTCCATGTTGTGCGGCCGCGACAGTGCGGACAGGAACCGGCCGACCTTCTCCGCGCCCTCCATCGTCCGGCGTGGCGCCCGGGTCCGCCCCCCGCTGTCGCTGACCAGCGTGACGTCGTCGGCCAGCAGACCGGTCAGCCCCTCCAGGTCGCCCTCCAGGCAGGCCCCCAGGAAGCGCTCGGTCATCCGCCTCCGCACGGCCCGGTCTGCCTCGAACCGGGGGCGCCTGTCCCGTACGTGCTCGCGCGCCCGCCGGGCGAGCTGGCGGGTGGCGGCCTCCTCCCGGCCGATCACCGCGCCGATCTCGGCGTAGGGCATCTGGAAGGCCTCGCGCAGCACGAACACGGCGCGCTCCAGCGGGCTGAGGGTCTCCAGGACCACCAGCAGCGCGAACTCGACCGAGTCCGCGAGCTCGGCGTGCTCGGCCCCGTCGGGGATGTCGCTGACCGGCTCGGGCAGCCAGTCGCCCACGTAGGACTCCCGCCGGGCCCGGGCGCTGCGCAGCCGGTCGATGGCCAGGCGTGAGGTGACGGTGACCAGGTAGGCGCGCGGGTCGTCCACCGCGGCCGGGTCGACGCAGGACCAGCGCAGCCAGGTCTCCTGGACGAGGTCCTCCTCGTCGGAGGCGCTGCCGAGGATGCGGTAGGCGACGCCGGTCAGGAGGGAGCGGTGCTCTTCGAAGACATCGGTGGTCATGACAGGCAGACGTACCAGCTCCGGCCGTACGTGACATCCCCCGGCCGAGGAACGGGCCCTTGCGCCCGCTGGGACGCCCCTGCCGGCGAACGGGGCCCGTCGGCACACCCTCCCCGAAGGCGGGAGTAGTAACGTGGCGCGGTCAGAGCGCGGACGAGGGGGAGTGCAGCCGCTGTGTACCGACTGCGCAGGTGGGAGCCGGGGGACGCCGACCGGGTGCTGGAGGCCTTCGCCGAGCCGGAGCTGGCCTGGCAGTCGCCCGAGGTCCCCGACACCCCGGAGCTGGCCGCGGCGTGGATCGGCCGACAGCGCGCCCGGGCGGAGGAGGGCACGGCCTTCGGCTTCGCGGTCGTCGAGGAGGTCGGGCCGGTGCTGGGACACGTCCAGGTCACCGTGACCAGCAGGAACCACGACACCGGCTGGGTCTCCTACTGGACCCTGGCCGAGGCACGGGGCCGGGGCGTGGCCACGGCCGGGACGCTGCTGGTGAGCGAGTACGCCTTCGCCGAGGCGGGCCTGTTCCGGCTGGAGCTGGGGCACCGCCTGAACAACCCGGGGTCGTGCCTGGTGGCGCGCCGGTCCGGGTTCCGTCCGGAGGGGATCGAGCGGAGCAAGCTGCGCTACGGCGCTGAGCGCTTCGACACGGGCGCGCACGCCCGGCTGGCCACCGACCCGGTGGAGGGCGTCGAACCGCGGCCCTGCGCGCCCTGACCGTCGTGCCCGGCGCGGACACGGAACGCGGGGCGCGGCGTGCGCCGTGCCCCGCGTCCACCCCCACAGAAGGTCGTACGCAAGAGGTTCGTCGGGTCGACCGGTTAGTCCTCGACGGAGATGCCGGAGGTGCTGTCGCCGGAGACCACGTTGCAGTTGCCGCCCAGGGTGAAGCCGTCGAAGGCCAGCACGTCGGCGCAGATCGGCACGGTGATGTTCTGGATCTCGGCGTTGTTGTCCGCGGCGGCGGTGCCGGACATGGCGCCCAGGGCGAGTCCGGTGGCGAGGATGAGGCCGGAGACGGAGGCGAAACGCTTCATGGTGTTGGTCCTTTTCGGTTCGTGGTGTGATGGTTGGTGCTGGCAGGACCCGCGGGTCCCGCTGCGACGGAGCCGGGTGCGAGGGCGGCCCGGTCCTAGTCCTCGACGTGGATGCCGCTCGTGGAGTCCCAGTTGACGACGTTGCACTCGCTGCCGCTGACGCCGGAGGCCGCGAGGACGTCGAGGCAGATCGGGATCGTCACGTTCTGGACCTCGGCGTTGTTGTCCGCGGCGGCGGTCCCGGTGAAGGCACCGAACGCGAGGCCGGTGGCGAGGACGAATCCGGAAACCTTGGCAATACGGGACATTCTTCTTACCTTTCGGAAGTTCCAAACAGGGTGGCTGCATCCGCCGGAATTAACTTAGCGTAGTCACGAGCGCGCTTGGAGTACTTTCAGGGGAGAATCCAGAGTTTCCCTGGAGTTTCCTCGGCTTCAGGGTGGACATGCCGGACATATAGCCGCTTCGCCGGGGACAGGTTTTACCCAACCGAAAGCAGGGACAGAAGCGATGTCTGACTAATGCATCGGAACCTGGACTTGTCCGACATCAGGCACACGAAAAAGGCCCGCACGGCTGACCGTGCGGGCCTGGTGCCTCGCTGTGGGACGGGCTTCGCCGCGGGACTACCAGCCCTGCTGCTGCCCGTACCCCGGGTACTGCTGCCCGTAGCCGGGCTGCTGGCCGTACCCCGGCTGCTGCTGCCCGTACCCCGGGTACTGCTGCTGGTCGTAGCCCGGGTACTGCTGCCCGTAGCCGGGCTGCTGGCCGTAACCCGCGTACGGGTCCTGCGGCTGCGCGCCCGTCGGCGGGTGCGGGTAGGCGTGCTGCTGGCCCGAGGGCTCCTGCTGGTGCTGGTGCTGCTGCTCGGCCCTGGCGGCGTCGTCCTTCTTGCTGTCGGGGTCCGGGCGGAAGATGAACAGACGGGCGGGCTTGTCACCCTCGTCGCCCGGAGTGATCAGGTCCAGGCGCCACCCGGCCTCCTCGATCCCCTCCAGGATGCGGGTCAGTCCGGGACGCAGCTTGCTGGAGGCCTCGTCGTAGGCGTTCACCTCCAGCTGGATGATGAACATCCGGCGCTTCTGCTGCGCGGCGACCTTGGCGTGCTCGACGACCGTGCTGTCCCTCACGACCTGCGTGACGCTCATGAATAACCGTACCCATCTGCTCTGCGTGGAGCTTGCCGTACTCGTCGGGCTGACACCCGGTCATCCGCGTCCACCGTGGCGGGACTCCGCCGGGCTCCGCAACCATCATGCCCCCTGGAGGCGCATCTGGCCACAGAGAGCCGTGGGCGCCCCCTCAGGAGGAGGCGGCAGCGGCGCGGACGGCCTCGGCGACGGGTGTCTCCCCGTTCACCAGGTTGAGAACCCTGCCGACCGTCCCCGGTTCGTCCAGAAGGGCGACGATCACCGAGGCCACGTCGTCCCGGGTCACCGCGTCGCGCTCGACCTCCCCGCCCAGCTCCACCCTGCCGGTGCCCGGGTCGTCGGTCAGCCGTCCCGGGCGCAGGATCGTCCAGTCCAGCTCCAGGTCGCGCTCGCGCAGGTCGGCGTCGGCCGCGCGCTTGGCCTCCACGTACGCGGCCCACACCTCGTCCGTGCCCTCCGGCACGGGCTCGTCCACGTTGATGGCCGACACCTGGACCAGGCGGCGCACGCCCGCCAGGGAGGCCGCGTCGGCGGTCAGTACGGCGGCCTTGTGGTCGACGGTCCCCTTGCGGGCGGTGCCGCTGCCCGGGCCCGCGCCCGCGGCGAACACGACGCCGTCGGCGTTCATGACCTTCTCCGTCAGCTCGGTGACGGTGGCTTTCTCCAGGTCGATCACGACCGGTTCGGCACCGGCGTCGACGACGTCCTGGGCGTGGTCGGGGTTGCGGATGAGGGCGACGGGCTCGTCACCTCGGTCGGCCAGCTGCCTGGCCAGCCGCAGTGCGATCTTCCCGTGTCCTCCGGCGATGACGATACGCATGGGGGAGAGCGTATGCCCTCGCGGTGCGGTGGGCGGGGTAGCGACCCTGTCCGCCGGGTCACATCCCGCTTTTCCGTGCGCCCGGCCCGGCCCACGGGCGGCGGGTGGCGCGGTGCCGCGTGCGGCCGGGGCCGGTGGCGGCCGGGCCCATCCACCAGCGGCGGAGGCCCCGCCCACCAGCGGAGGAGGGAGCGGCCGCACGGACCCCCGGTGTGTCCGGGCCCGCACACGGCGGGACCCGGACACACCGGTCCGGACACGGCCCTACTCCACCCTCCAGGTGTCCCCGCTGGCCAGCAGGGCGGCCAGCTCGCCGTCACCGCGCTCGGCGCGCGCGTCGGCGACCTGCTCGTTCACCAGCTCGTCGTAGGCCGGGCGGCGCACGTCCCGCAGCACCCCGATCGGCACGTGCTCGAACGCGGGCTGGTCCAGGCGCGACAGCGCGAACGCGTACCCCGGGTCCTCCCGGTGCGCGTCGTGCCGCAGCAGCCGGTCCTCTCCCACCGAGTCCACGTCCACGACCTCCAGGCCGCCGAACTCCCCGGCGACCACGCCCCGGTCCGGGCCCAGCCGCAGCGGCTCGCCGTGCTCCAGGCGCAGCAGCCGGACGTCCCGCGCCGCCGGGTCCTTCAGCGGCTCGAAGGCGTCGTCGTTGAAGATCGGGCAGTTCTGGTAGATCTCCACGAACGACGCGCCGGGGTGGTCGGCCGCCGCCCGCAGCACCGACGTGAGGTGCTTGCGGTCGGAGTCGACGGTGCGGGCCACGAACGTGGCCTCCGCGCCCAGCGCCAGCGACAGCGGGTTGAACGGGTGGTCCAGCGAGCCCACCGGCGAGGACTTGGTGATCTTCCCCGGCTCGGAGGTGGGGGAGTACTGGCCCTTGGTCAGCCCGTAGATCCGGTTGTTGAACAGCAGGATGTTGATGTTGACGTTGCGGCGCAGCGCGTGGACGAGGTGGTTGCCCCCGATGGACAGCCCGTCGCCGTCACCGGTCACCACCCACACCGACAGGTCCGGGCGGCTGGTGGCCAGCCCGGTCGCGATCGCCGGGGCGCGCCCGTGGATCGAGTGCATGCCGTACGTGCTCAGGTAGTACGGGAAGCGCGAGGAGCAGCCGATGCCCGACACCATCACGATGTTCTCGCGCGGCACGCCCAGCTCGGGCAGGAAGGACTGGAAGGCGGCCAGGATCGCGTAGTCGCCGCAGCCCGGGCACCAGCGCACCTCCTGGTCGGACTTGAAGTCCTTCATCTTGTACGCGGTGTCGGTCCTGGGCACCAGGCGCAGTCCGCCCGGAACCTCCGGCGCCCCGTGGACGTGGCCGTCCCCGCCGGGGCCCATCACGTTCTCAGTCACGGTCGATGACCTCCTGAAGCACGCCCGCGAGCTCCTCGGCCTTGAAGGGCAGGCCGCGGACCTTGTTGTAGCCGATGACGTCGACCAGGTACCTGCCGCGCAGCAGCAGGGACAGCTGGCCCAGGTTGATCTCGGGGACCACCACCCGCTCGTACCGGTTGAGCACCGTGCCGAGGTTGGCCGGGAACGGGTTGAGGTGGCGCAGGTGCGCCTGCGCCACCCGGCCGCCCGCGCGGCGCACGCGGCGCACCGCCGCGGTGATCGACCCGTACGTGCCGCCCCAGCCGAGGACCAGCACGTCCGCCTCCCCGCCGGGGTCGTCCACCTCCAGCTCGGGGATGTCGCGGGCGATCGCGTCGATCTTGGCCTGGCGCGTGCGGACCATCAGGTCGTGGTTGGCGGGCGTGTACGAGATGTCGCCGCTCTGCGCGTGCTTCTCGATACCGCCGATCCGGTGCTCCAGACCCGCCGTGCCCGGCACCGCCCACGGACGGGCCAGCGTCTCCTCGTCGCGGAGGTAGGGCAGGAAGGTCCCGCCCGGCCCGTTGGGCCCGGTCGCGAACGCCGGGTCGATCCGGGGCAGCTCGGACACCTCCGGCAGCCGCCACGGCTCCGAGCCGTTGGCCAGGTACCCGTCGGAGAGCACGACCACCGGCGTGCGGTAACGCACCGCGATCCGCACGGCCTCCAGCGCGGCGTCGAAGCAGTCCGCGGGGGAGGCGGGCGCCACCACGGGCACCGGCGACTCGCCGTTGCGCCCGTACAGGGCCATGAGCAGGTCGGTCTGCTCGGTCTTGGTGGGCATGCCGGTGCTCGGACCGGCCCGCTGCACGTCCACGATGACCAGCGGCAGCTCGGTCATCACCGCCAGCCCCACCGTCTCCTGCTTGAGCACCATGCCCGGACCCGAGGTGGTGGTCACGCCCAGGGAGCCGCCGAAGGCCGCGCCCAGGGCGGCGCCCACACCGGAGATCTCGTCCTCGGCCTGGAACGTGCGCACCCCGAACCGCTTGTGCCGGGACAGCTCGTGCAGGATGTCCGACGCCGGAGTGATCGGGTACGAGCCCAGGAACAGGGGCAGCCCCGACCGCTCGGACCCGGCGATCAGCCCGTAGGCGGTGGCCAGGTTGCCGGTGATGTTGCGGTAGGTGCCCGCCGGGAGCCGCGCGGGCTTGATCTCGTAGGAGACCGCGAAGTCCTCGGTGGTCTCGCCGAAGTTCCACCCCGCCTGGAACGCGGTCAGGTTCGCGGCCAGGATGTCGGGCTTGGCGGCGAACTTCGACTTCAGGAACGAGGTCGTCCCCTCCGTCGGCCGGTTGTACATCCACGACAGCAGGCCCAGGGCGAACATGTTCTTGGCCCGCTGCGCGTCCTTCTTGGAGATGTCGGCGCCGGACAGCGCCTCCACCGTCATGGACGTCAGCGGCACCGCGCTCACCTTGAACGCGTCCAGCGTCCCGTCCGTCAGCGGGTCGACCGTGTACCCGACCTTGGCCAGGCTGCGCTTGGTGAACTCGTCGGTGTTGACGATCACGGTGGCGCCCCGGGGCAGGTCGCCCAGGTTGGCCTTGAGGGCCGCGGGGTTCATCGCCACCAGCACGTCCGGGGCGTCCCCCGGCGTCATGATGTCGTGGTCGGCGAAGTGCAGTTGGAAGCTGGACACCCCGGGCAGGGTTCCGGCGGGGGCGCGGATCTCCGCGGGGAAGTTCGGCAGGGTCGACAGGTCGTTGCCGAACGACGCGGTCTCCTGGGTGAAGCGGTCACCGGTCAGCTGCATGCCGTCGCCGGAGTCCCCGGCGAAGCGGATGATGACGCGGTCGAGCTGTTCGATCTGTTTGGCCACTGAGATCGACGACCTCCTTGGTGAGCCGCCGGTCGTGACGGGCGGCGGCGCTCGGGTGTCGCCCCCGACCGGACCGCGCCGTCGCGGGCCGGGTGTCTGGCTCGGGGACGTGGGGACAGCGTTCGCGGCCCTCGCGATCGCCGGATGCGCCAACCCGGTCTCGCGCGGTGCGGCCGCGCCGCGACGGCCGGGTCGTGAAGGGGCCAGCCTTCAACGACACGGCCGCCCGCACACCGAACCGAGGGGCTGGAGTCCCGACGGCCTGGCATGCGGAGTGATGAGGGCCACGTTCGCACTATAAGTCGTCGGGGTGCCGAGGCCGCGCGCGGGTGGCCATTCTCACACGGAGGGGGTTAGGAGGGGTGTGGCTGTGGACGGAGGTACGGGTGGTGCAGGAGAGACAGCAGGTGAGAAGGAGGTCGGTGATGCCTCGGACGTTGGACCCGTAACGGGAACGCGGAGCGGCGACCCGCACGTTTGCCACCATGTACGCATTCATCGTCGGCTGAACGAGGAGGTGGTGGCGTGCACGTCAGCGTGGCCCGCGCGGCCGGTCTGTTCGTCGGCGCCGCGGTGCTCGTCGTCCTGGTCGGCTGGCTGTGCGGAGCCGAGAAGGGCGCCCAGTTCTCCGTGGCCCTGGTGCTGTGCGCCGGGGTCCTGGTCTACCTCTTCGGGGAGTCCCTGGCACTGCGCGCGATGCGCGCGCGGCCGGTGAGCGAGATCGAGCGCCCCGAGCTGTACCGGATCGTCCGCGAGCTGGCCACGGCCGCCCGGCAGCCGATGCCCCGGCTCTACCTGTCGCCCGTGCGCTCGCCCAACGCCTTCGCCGCCGGCAGCAGCCCGCGCCGCGCCTCCCTGTGCTGCACCACGGGGCTGCTGCGCACGCTGAACGAGCGCGAGCTGCGCGGCGTGATCGCCCATGAGCTGGCGCACATCCGGGCCAACGACACGCTGATCAGCTCGGTGGCGACCACCCTGACCGCGGTGATCACCGCGACGACCGCCATCGCCCTCCTCGTCCCGCTGGGGGACTCCGAGGAGAGCGACATGCCCACCCTGCTGGGCGGTCTGATGACGGTGCTGCTGGCGCCGCTGGCGGCCATGGTCGTCTACTGCGGGGTGGGGCGCCGGCGCGAGTTCCGGGCCGACGAGCAGGCCGCGCGGCTGACCGGCGACCCGCTGGCGCTGGCCGACGCCCTGCGCAAGCTGGAGGTGGGCGCGTTCCGGTACCCGCTGCCCCGGGAACGCAGCCTGCTGGCCTCGGCGCACCTGATGACCACCAACCCGTTCCCGAGCGGTGTGGGCCGCCTGTTCGCCGCGCACCCGCCGACGGCGGAGCGCGTCCGGCGCCTGCGGGAGCTGCGCCGCGGCTGGGACCTGGGCCACTGAGGCGGTTCCGGTGGGACGGCGGGGCGGGACGACGTGCTGAGCCGGTGCGGTGAGTCAGCACCGGCGGGACAACCCGGCAGGCAGGACAGCGCGGTGGGACGGCGGCGGCCGCCCGTCCCCGAGGGGGAGGGCGGCCGCCGTGTTCCCGCCGTCGGCTACGCCTGCCGGTCCGCCACCGCCACAGCTAGCGGTAGTTGACGAACTGGATCGCCAGGTCGAAGTCCTTCTCCTTGATGAGGTTCTGGACGTTCTGGAGGTCGTCCTTCTTCTTGGAGCTGACGCGCAGCTCGTCGCCCTGGATCTGGGCCTTGACGCCCTTGGGGCCCTCGTCGCGGATCAGCTTGGAGATCTTCTTGGCGTCCTCGGAGGTGATGCCCTCCTTGAGGCCGACGGGAAGGCGGTACTCCTTGCCCGAGAGCCTGGGCTCGTCGGCGGGGTCCAGGATCTTCAGGGAGAGCTTGCGCTTGACCAGCTTCTCCTTGAAGACGTCCAGGGCGGCGTTGACCCGCTCCTCGGAGTTGCCCCTGACCTCGATCCCGTCCTCGCCCTGCCAGGCGATGGTGGTTCCGGTGCCCTTGAAGTCGAACCGCTGGGCCAGCTCCTTGGCGGTCTGGTTCAGCGCGTTGTCGACCTCCTGACGGTCGAGTTTGGACACGACGTCGAAACTGGATTCGGCGGCCACGTTCGCTCACACCCCGCTAGGTCTTCATGGGTCGCGGGCGTCCGTGGACGCCCGCGTGGGTTCTCGTCGGTCCGCGCCGGATCCTGCGCGGACGGTCCTCAGAGCTTAGCCGCGCGCTGATCGGGCGTCCGACGTGCCCGTCCGGGGCGTGCCCGAACAACCGATTTCAGGTTCGGGCGGATCATCCGCTATTCTCGGTGATGCGCCGCGACGAACACGTCGCCGCAGCCCAGGCAGGTTGCCCGAGCGGCCAATGGGAGCGGACTGTAAATCCGTCGGCTTTGCCTTCCAAGGTTCGAATCCTTGACCTGCCACACGGGGAGAAGGCCCCGGTGACCAGCGGAGACGCTGGACACCGGGGCCTTCTCGCGTTCCTGGCGGTCCACGGCGGTCCACGGCCGCTCGCGGAACGGCCACGGGACGCTCTCAGGCCGCGGTTCCGGGTGTGTCGCCGCTCACCCGGGTGTCCGGGGCGCGTCCGTCGAACGCGGTCTCCAGGCGCGCGTTCCAGGGTTCGTCCCGCCCTTCGAGGCACCCGGCGGTAGACGTTCACCAGGACGGCGGGACCGTGCCCCGCCCTGTCCGCGAGGACCGGCACGGGCACCCCGGAGTTGGGGCCCAGCGAGATCCCGGCCCCCCGGAGGCCGTGGACCCTGCCCGCCGGTGCGGTCTTCATCTGCCTGGCCGTGAGCACCCGCTTGCGGGCCTGCTGCCAGACGCGGCCGTAGGTGCGTTAGTTCCGAGTCCCTGGGAGCGTCCGCCAGTAGGTGCCGGACAAGAACTGGCCGGAAACGCTACTGGTGTGACGGAAGGGGCCTGACCTGCGGTGATCTTGTACTTATAGCGCGTTTCGACCGTCGAGCCCCGCCATAAGTACAAGATCACCGCCCAGGTGGGCGGTGACGTAGCCGCGCAGGACGGCGGCCAGCGCCTGTTCGTCCGGGCAGGCGCGGGAGGGGCAGGTGCCGCATCCGGTAGGGGGCGGGCGTGTCGCCCCACAGCGGGGGAGACGCGGGTCACATACCCGCGCCTCCAGGGGGCGGGAAGGCGTTCCGGACCCCGGGCGGCGCTGTTTTCCGGATTCGGCCGATCGCGGATCCATCGCGTTCTGGACACGGGCGGATAACGCGGATTCCCGCTCTCCCAGCGGGGGCACTGAGGGCGTGCTGTCTGCCCATGTAGTCGCTGACCTGCGGTTTCGCTGCCACCCTCCGAAGGCTGGTGCGCGGAACCCATCCCTGCTGTGCGGATAGCGGGTGGTATGTCCGCTTCGCCGGTCCGGCTCCGTCTTGGCCCGGCGTCGGCCCTTTGGGTGTGTCGAGCGAAAAAGAAACCAATGCGTCCATTCGTGTGCGGCGCGAAAAGAATGGTCGCGACAATCTGGACAAATTGCTTTCCGAGTTTCGGCGTTGACAAAAACTGAGGGCCGGATGATGATTGCCCCAGTCCACCGCGACACAGGTGCAACAAGCGCCTGAGTCTTTTTCTGTCAATACCTCGTAACCGATTCTCGGGGGAAGTCATGATCAAGAAGATGGCCGCTGCTGGCCTGGTCGCCGGTGCCGCGATGGGCGCGCTCCTCATGGGAGCCCCGGCTCACGCCAGCGGTTCGCACGGTGGTGACCAGCAGTTCAACCAGAACCTGCAGCTGGTTCCGATCCAGTCCTGCAACCTGGAGGCCAGCATCGGCCTCGTTGCGGTCAACATCCCGATCCTGTCGCCGCAGACCACCGGCGACTGCGTGAACGGCCCCGTCGGCACCAACATCAGCTAGTTCCGGCAATCCGTCCGCAAGAAACGCTATCTCAAACTTTCTCGAAGGGTAATCCAATGCTGCGTAAGCTCGGAGTTGCCGGCCTCGTCGCTGGTGCTGCTTTCGGTGTCGTCCTCGCCGGTTCCCCGGCCTCCGCCAGCGGTTCGCACGGCGGCGACCAGCAGTACAACCAGAACCTGCAGGCCATCCCGGTCCAGCTGTGCAACACGGAGGCCGCCATCGGCCTGATCGCGGTCAACATCCCGATCCTGTCGCCGCAGACCACCGGCGACTGCGTCAACGGCCCCATCAGCACCAACATCGACTAGGAGATCCCTGACATGCTGCGCAAGCTCACCACCGCCACCGCCGTCGCCGGGATCGCCCTGGGCGCCATCCTGGCCGCCACGCCCGCCTCCGCCAGCGGTTCGCACGGCGGCGACCAGCAGTACAACCAGAACCTCCAGCTGGTTCCGGTCCAGCTCTGCAACACCGAGCTGGTGGTCGGCCTCCTGGCCGGCGTCAACGTGCCGGTCCTGTCGCCGCAGACCACGGGCGACTGCGTCAACGGCCCGATCAGCACCAACATCGATTAGGGGACGGCCCATGCTGCGCAAGTTCACGGCCGCCACCGCCATCGCCGGTGTCGCCCTGGGCGCGCTGCTCGCCTCCTCGCCCGTGTTCGCCGGCTCGCACGGCGGCGGTCAGCAGTTCAACCAGAACCTCCAGCTGGTTCCGGTCCAGATCTGCAACGCCGAACTGGCCGTGGGGGTGGCCGGGGTCAACGTGCCCATCCTGTCGCCACAGACGACGGGTGACTGCATCAACGGCCCCGCCACCACCAACGTCCAGCACGACGGCTCCGAGGACCACGACAGTGGTGCCCCGGAGGGTCACACGGGCGAGGGCGAGGACGGGGACAACGGGTACTAGCCACCTTCGAGTGGCGGGATCCCCGATCCCGCAGTGACGGAACGCGAGTGGTTCGTCGAGGCCCTCCGGCAGCCTGCCGGAGGGCCTTGTCGCAGGTAGGACGACTGAGGGAACCGACGTGGGGGGAGATGCCAGATGAGGCGCACGATCCTGACGGGAGCGGTACTGCTGTTGGCGGCCACCGGCTGCGGCGAGCAGGTGAGCACACCCGACCTGCCCGAGGGCACCAGCGCGCCGGAGGCGGAGCAGAGCCCGCAGGGGGAGACCGCGGACCCGCAGGAGCAGGCCAGTCCGCAGGGGACGCAGCCCGCTCCGGAGGAGGACACCGACCAGAGCAGCGGGACCTTCGTCCTCAACCGGTACGGGAACGAGAACGGGTTCGACGACCAGACCCCCACCGAGTACGTCGCCACGGAGTTCACCACCTTCACCGACATGGAGTGGGGCACGTGGGCGGACGAGGTCGCGCGCGGCGAGGGAGGGGTCAAGGGGACCTGGTGCATGCAGGAGGGCTGCCAGGACGACCCCTACGAGGTCGAGGTCGAGCTGGGCGATCCGGTGGACGTCGACGGCACCACGTACTTCTCCACGTACACGATCACCGACTACGGCGAGGAGATGTCCGAGGAGATGATCGGGACGCTGGAGGAGGTCGACGGCGGGACCCTGGCGCTGCCGAGCACCGGGTGATCCGGACCGGGCGCCGAGGGCACGTCGCAGCACCCGGCGGAGGTGAGCTTCGCCTCCCTCGGCAGAATCATGCCAAAGTTCCTCAAAAGAACATAACGCCTGATCAAAACGGGTGACGCGGCCCTCTTCCCGGGACCGGACGGCGCCGAAACGGGCGTGGCGCGCCCGCGAGGTCTCTAGTCTGCTGAGTTGTGGGACTCAACCAGTGGACGGACAACCACGCGGACGACGGACGGGGCGCCGACGGGCGGCCGACGCCACGGCACGGCCGCGCCTCTCTGCTGCGCCTGGCCGCCTGGTTCGAGGAGGCCGACCCGGACCGGGCCGACGCCCTCGCCGCGGCCGCGTACGCCCTCCACCCGGCGCTCCACCTGGAGGGGAGGGTGGACGAGGGCGTCGCCGCCACCACCAGCTGGTGGCAGGCCGAGGCCGACCGCAGCACCGTCACCGAGCACCCGGGCGCCCGCCCGCCCGAGCCGGTGAGCGACCACCGCGCCCAGCAGGCGCGCCTGCGCGACGCCGCCGAGTCCTCCGCCCACTGGCGCCGCGCCGGTGCCGCGCAGATCCGCTCCCTGCTCGCCGAGCCCACGGGCCGCCGCACCCGTCTGGACCTGTCCGGTGCCGGTATGGAGGTCCTGATGGAGCTCCTCACCGCGGCCCTGGGGTCCGGCGACGCCAGCAGACGCCCCACCTCCGCCGGGGACCTGGAGTTCGCGCTGCGCCTGCACGTCGTCGCCGCGCCGGGCGCCGACGTCACCATCCAGGGGGAGGGCGGAGAGCTGACCCTGGAGGGGCTGCGCCTGCTGGTGACCCCCTACGAGCAGCACAGCGCCGGTGACCTCGCCCCGCTCCCCGAGGAGCCGGAGGAGGGCGACGCGGAGCTCCCCGAGGAACCGGAGCCGGTCGACCCGGGCCGCCCCGCCGACGGTTCTCCGGCGGAGGACGTCCCCGCCGCCGGTGCCGACGCGGACCCGCTCGCCGCGGGGGACGACGAGGACCTCACCGAGATGCCGGACAAGCCGTCCGAGGACCCACCGGCCCCCATCGACTCCACCACCCCCGCGAGCACGGACGTCCCGGCAGCCTCGTCCACGCCGTTCGATCCCCGGACTCCGTTCACCCCGGCCGCCTCCGAGGTCCTGGAGGCCCCATCCTCCTTGGCAGTCCCGCAGCACCCCGTGAACTCCGATGTCCCGTCCGCACCCGAGAGCATTGAGACCTCGGACGACCCGCTGGGCCCCACCGTCTCCCGGTACTCTGCCGCCTCGGATCGCTCCGTGAACACAGACGCCTCTGCTGCTGGCTCCGCTGACGCCGAGGCCTCGACGGCTCCCTCCGTCCCGACAGACCCAAAGAAACCCGAGGCCCCGGCACCCCTTTTCGACCCTCGGCTCTCGACTGCCTCGGACCGCTCCGCGAACACGGGTACCCCAACAGCCCCGTCCGCGCCGTTCGACCCACGGGCCCCGTTCACCCCGGCCGCATCGGAGAATCCGGAGAGCCCAATGTCCCCGGCCGCATCCGGCACCGCCGAGACCCCGGCGGCTTCGGCAGAACCCTCCTTCCCCCAGTCCCCGGCAGCCTCACGGCGCCCCGTGGACCCCGGTGTCCCATCCGTCCCGGAGATCCTCGGGACTCCCGCCGCCCCTTCCTACGCGGACATCCTGGGGATCGCGGCCCCCGCCGCTCCCACGCCCCGCCCCGAGGACACCGAACCCACCGGTAACCTCCCTGGACCGGACCCGGAAACCCCCGGTCCGGACGGCCTGTCCGCGAACCCGCCCGAGACGCGATCGTGGGAGTGATGGAGACGGACACCTACAGCGAGGACGCCGCGCTCATCGGCGAACGCCAGGCCGCGGCCCGCGCACTCCTGGCGCACCCCCTGCTCACCGAGCGCACCCACCCCGCCGAGTTCGCCCTCGTGCGCTCCCACACCGAGTGGCTCGTGCAGCGGTTCCAGCGCGTGCTCGACTACCGCCTGACCGTCGCCGAGGACCACGCCCGCCTGGTCAAACGCGGCCTCGTCACCGAGGTCGCGCGCCCCCTCACGCGCGGGACCGGCGCCCCCTTCACCCCGCGCACGCACACCTACCTGGCGCTGTCCCTGGCCGTCCTGGTCGAGGAGCACGGCCCCACCACCGTCCGCGGCCTGGCCGGACGGGTTCGCTCCGCCGCGCACGAGGCCGGGGTCGACGCCGATCCCGCACGAGGCCTGGCCGAGCGCCGCGCCTTCTGCGCCGCCCTGCTCCACCTGGTCGCGCTCGGCGCCCTCACCGAGGACTTCGGCACCATCGCCGACCACCGGGAGGACCCCTCCGCCGACGCGGAGCTGATCCCGCACACGCAGGTCCTGCGCTCGGTCGCCGCCCACCTGCCCCGCGCCTCCGACGACCCCGACTCCTTCCTCGCCGCCGCCAGCGACACCGACCCCGACGGCGACCACCAGGGCGAGACCGCCCTGCGCAGGCTCCTCGCCGAGACCGCGGTCGTCTACCGCGAGGAGCTCCCCGACCGCCAGCGCGACCGCCTCGCCGCGCACCAGTGGCGGGCCGCCGCGGCCCTCGGCAACCTCCTGGGCTGCGACACCGAGGTCCGCGCCGAGGGCGTCGCCCTCGTGATGCCCGACGAGGCGGGGACCCGCCACGCCTTCCCCTCCGACGACCCCGTCGGACAGGTCGCCCTGGCCCTGGTCCGCCACCTCTCCGGCCGCCTGCACCCCGGTCGCCCCGCCACCTCCTCGCCCGTTCCGGAGGAGGAGCTGGAGGCCGCGCTGGAGGTCCTCTGCGGCGCCGACGCACCCGCGCGGGCCGAGTGGGCCCGCACCGCGGGACCCGAGGTCCCCGACCCCGTCCGGCTCCGCGAGCGGGTCCTGGTCCTGCTGGCCGACCTCGGACTGCTGCGGGGCGCCCCCGGGCGGTGGCGGCTCACCGCCGCGGCCGCCCGCTACGGAGCCGAAACGGACGTCCGCGTCCCCCCGATCCAGGACAATGACGAAGACAGCCGGACACACCCCGACCCGGTGCGTGCCCCCGGCGACGACGAGGGTGAACCCGACGCTCCCGCCGACCCCCGCGGCGACCTGAGCCGGGTGGCGTCCGTGCTGCAAGCGGTGGCGAACGAGAAGGTGAGCGCGACCAGTGGTGACTCAGGAGACCAGCCAGGCCCCGGAAGCGGCGGCGGCGACGGGTCCGGCTGATTCCGCCGGTACCGGCGCCTCCGACGGCGTCCCCCGCTACCGGCTCGAACGCGCGGGCATCCGCAACGTCTGGCAGTACGACGACCACGTCCTGGACTTCGCCGAGGGGCGGCTGCTGCTGCGCGGCCGCAACGGCGCGGGCAAGTCCAAGGCGCTGGAGATGCTGCTCCCGTTCCTGCTCGACGGCGATGTGCGCCGCCTGGACACCACGGGCACCAACCGCACCAGCCTGCGCTGGCTCATGGCCGAGGACACGCGGCCGGGCCGCGTCCACGGGGCCGAGGAGGGCGGCCCCGACCTGCTCGGCGGCCCCGACGCGGAGGACGAACCCGCGGACGGCCAGCACGGCGCCGACGCGTCCGGCGACCCCGAGGGGGAGGAGGACTCAGGTCCCGCCACCCGGCTCGGCTACCTGTGGGTGGAGTTCACCACCGAGCGCGGCGACCGCGGACTCGACGCCGCGGCCCGCCCCGGAGCCGGCCGGGGGGCCTCAGCGCTGCTCGCCGGGACCGGCGCCAACAGCGCCTCGGCCCTCCTCGCCGCCAGCGCGGCGGCCAGCGCAGCCGCCGGGTCCGACGCGGCGGAGCCGGAGCCGGAGCCCCGCGACCCCGACGCCCCGCCCAGCCACCTGACCCTGGGCGCGGCCGTCATGGCGGTCGGCGACTCCGACCCGCGCTGCGTGTTCTTCGTCACCGACCGCAGGGTCGGCCACGACCTCGAACTCGTCACCGACGGCCGTCCCAAGCCCGTCGACCGCCTCCGCTCGGAGATCGGCGCCGACAACTGCTTCACCAGCCCCGTCCCCTACCGGGCCCGGGTGATGCACGACCTGTTCGGCATCGACGACTCCGTCCGCTACCGCAACCTCGTCCACCTGCTCTACCGGCTGCGCCGCCCCACCATCGGCGACCGCCTGGAGGCCGGGGAACTCGTCGGCGTCCTGTCCGAGGCGCTGCCGCCCATGGACGAGACCATCCTGGACGAGGTCGCCCGCAACATCGCCGACCTGGAGCGGGCCCGCTCCGACAAGGACGCCCTCACCGAGGCCGGGGCGGGGGTCACCGCGTTCCTGGAGGACTACCGGGGCTACCTTGTCCACACCCTGCGCGCCCGGGCCGCCGAGGTGCGCGAGCAGATCGACGCCGCCGCGGACCGGACTGAGGAGACCGCGCGGCTGCGCGACGAGCTCGACAGCCTCATCACGGCGGAGAGCCAGATCTCCGAGGAACGCGACCAGGCCCGCCGCACCCGCGACACCGCCCGGTCCGACGACGCGACCCTCGCCGCGGCCCAGGGCGGCGCCGACACGGCCACGGACGGCGAACGCCGCGCCTACGACGCCGCCGTGGGCGCCTACATCCGCGCGGCCGAGGCCGCCTGGGTCGCCGCCGAACACGCCGAACGGGTCGAACGCCACACCGTCGAGCGGATCGGCGAGGACACCGCCACGATCGAGCGCGCGCTCGACGTCCTGCGCCAGACCCACGCCGAGGCCGCGCGCGCCGCCTCCGCCGCGGGGATCGACCCCGGCGTCCTCGGTACCGTCCCCGACCCGGTCGCCACCGTCCACGCGCCCCGCGAGAGCACCACCCGGGTCGACCTGCGGGGGCTGGAACAGGCCGTCGAACGCGAACCCGTCGAGGGCGTGGACCTGGACGGCCTGCGCGAGCGCCTGGGCCGCCTCCACGACCGCCTCACCGGAGCCGCCGACCGCGCCGCCGACCGCGCCGACCTGGCCGCCCGCCTGACCGGGCTCACCGCCGTCGAGGCCGCCGCCGACCGCCGCCTCGTCGCGCTGACCAGCGAGGCCGAGTCCGCCGACGCCGTACTCGAACGCGCACACCAGCGCGAGCAGGACGCCATCGGACTCGTACGGCGCGAGAGCGCCGCCTACGCCGAGGGCGTCCGGGAGTGGTCCGCCCGGCTGCGCGACTCCAGCCACGCGCACGCCCTGGGCGGGGCCATCCACGAGCTGGAGGGCAGCGTCGAACTGCCCATCGACGACGCGCTGCGCGTCCTGGACCCCGCGGTCCCCGGCAGGGTGGCCCGCCTGGCGCACGCCGCCGTGGACCCCCTCCTGGAGGAGCTGCGCGCCCGCCGCGACGTGGCCGTCGGGGAGGAGGGCCAGCTCTCCGGCGAACTCGCGGAACTGGCGGACCGGCGCACCAAGAACGCCGAGCACGCGCCCGAACGCCCCGGATGGGCCACCTACCCGCGCCCCGACGGGGACGGCGTCCCGCTCTACCTGGCCGTCGACTTCGCGGACGGGCTCAGCACGCGCGAGCAGGCGGGACTGGAGGCCGCCCTGGAGGCCAGCGGACTGCTGGCCGGCTGGGTCCGCGCCGACGGCGCCCTGCACGACCCGACCACGCGCGACCTCATGGTCTCCCCGGTACCGGTCCCCGCGCTGTCGCGCCCCGTCCGGGGCCGGACGCTGCTCGACGTGCTCGTCCCGGCCGCCGGACCCATCACCGGCCGCGGCGTCGCCCCCGAGACCCTGCGCGCCCTGCTCTCCTCCATCGCCCTGGACTCCGAGGCGGAACGGGCCCGCGACCCCGAGGACTCCGAGGCCGAACCCCGGCACCGCAAGGACAGCCCCGGCTCCGTCGCCCTCTCCAGCGCCATGTCCCTCTCCGGCGGCTGGCGCCTGGGCGTGGCCTCCGGCGCCCACTACAAGAGCGAACCCGAGTACATCGGCGAGGCCGCGCGCAAACGGGCCCGCGACCGCACCACCGCCAACACCGACAGGCGCATGGCGATCGCCGAGGCCCTGCTCGCCGAGGCGGGCGAGCGCCGCTGGGCCGTCGAGCACTCCTACGCCGAACTCCTGGAGGTCTCCCGCACCCTGCCCGACCCCGCCCCCCTGGTCCGCGCCTGGGCCGCTCTGGAGGCCGCCCGGGACGACGTGGCCGCCGCGCGCCGCGCCCACGACGTGGCCCGCGACACGGCCGAGGACTGCCGGGCCGAGCTGCTCGACGTCCGTGAGAGGCTGCGCCGCTCCTCCGTGGTGGAGGGCACCGAGGAGGGCGGACCCGCCGCGGGGGAGCAGGACCTGCCCACCGCGCGCGCCGACCTGGACAGCGCCCTGCGGGCCCTGGACCACCTGCGGGTCCTCATCGCCTCCGCGCTGCGCGACCTGGACGTCCTGGCCTGGGAGCTCGCCGACCACGAGCACCACGTCGCCGCCTGGCGGGCCGTCCGGGCCGACCGGGCGCTGGCCGAGGACGCCCGCGCCGCGGCGATCGACGACATGATCACCGTCCGCCGCCAGATCGAGCTCGGCGACCGGGCGCGGGGGGTGGCCGACGAACAGCTCGACGCCGCCCGCGAACAGGTCGGGGCCAGGGCCGAGGAGGCCGCCCAACGGCTGCCCGAACTCGAACGCGACGCCCAGCGCGCCCGGGACGAGCGGGTCAGCGCCGAGGCGCGCCTGGCCGCGGCCACGCGCGAGCGCGCCGAACTGGTCAGCCGCGCGCTCGCGGCCGGGGACGGGCTGGTCTCCGCGGTCACCGGAACCGACGGGTCCGGGGCAGAGGTCCCCGACGCCGTGCTGCTGCGTGCCGCCGGACTGGGCGCGTGTGCCGAGGACGGCGCGCCCCTGGCCGCCTACCTGGCCGCCCGCGCCGAGACCGCGCCCCCCGGGCCCGACGCCCGCCTCGCCCTGCTGGAGGCCTTCGTCGTCCGGATGGAGGAGGGCCTGGCCGCCCCGGAGGGCGACGGCGCGACGGACGTGCCGCGGGTCGACGACAGCACGGTCCTGGCCAGTCGCGAGGACCTGGACCGGGTGCTCGCCTCGGCGGGCTGGACGCAGGTACGCACCGAGATGAGCGAACCGCGGGGCGTCAAGCGCCTCACGATCCACGACGAGGACGGCGCGCACGACGTCACCGCCTACGCGGAGCGGATCGCCGCCGCGGTCGCCGGTGCCGAGGAGAGCGTCGCGGTCGCGGAGGAGGAGGCCTTCGAGCGGCACCTGCTCGGAGAGCTGGCCGGCCACCTGGCGCGCCAGGTCGAGGAGGCCAGGGCCCTCATCGCGACCATGAACGACGTCCTCAAGGACGTCACCACCTCGGCCGGGCTGGGCGTGCGCCTGGACTGGCGGTTGGCACCCGACGCGGGCGCGGACATCGAGGCGGTCGTGCCGCTCCTGGCCACCCCGGCCCGGGAGCGGACCCGCGTGCAGACGACCCGGCTGCGCGACGCGCTCCGGCGCTGCATCGAGGCCATCCGCCGCCTGGACCCCACCGCCACGGGGGGCGCGCAGCTGCGTGCGGCCCTGGACTACCGGTCCTGGTTCACCTTCACCGTGTACGTCACCGACGGCGCGGGCGACGAGCGGCGCCTGGGGCACCGCACGGCGCTCAGCCAGGGAGAGCAGCGCGTGGTGGCCTACCTGGTGCTGTTCGCGGCCGCCGCCGCGCACTTCGACGCCCTGGCGGCCAGGGCGCCGTGGGCGCCGAGGCTGATCCTGCTCGACGACGCCTTCGCCAAGGTCGACGAGCCCACGCACGGGCGCCTGCTGGGCCTGCTGGTCGAACTGGACCTGGACTTCGTCCTGACCTCGGAGCGGGTGTGGGGCTGCTTCGCCAGCGTCCCCAGCCTGAACATCTACGAGTGCCTGCGGGACCCGAACGTGCCCGGGATCGCCACCCTGCACTTCACGTGGGACGGGAGCAGGAGACGCCTGGTGGGGGTGTGAGGGGGGCCGCGTCGGGGGAGGAGGCCAGTCGGCTCCTCCCGCGACGGAGACCGGCGTTCGGCGAGTGCTTCCTCCCGTCCTGTCCTAGTCTGCTTGTGCGGAGACGACACGTGAGCGGGGTGACGAAGTGACTCGGGTACCCGAGACGTTCGAGGGTGGGACGGCGCTCCTGGACGCTCTGGCGCGCTCCGGGCTGCCCCGGGAGGTCAGCTCCTGGGTCAGCGCGGCCCTGTGGGGCGAGGACGCCCTGGAGGCCCGCCTGAGGGGTGAGCGCGTCCCCGAGCCGGAACCCGCGGCCGAGCCGCCCGCGGGAAGGGTCCGGCGGACCTACCTCACGGGGATCAGGGTCCAGGGCTTCCGGGGCATCGGACGCCCCGCCGAGCTCACCTTCGACGCCGGTCCCGGGCTCACCGTGATCGTCGGGCGCAACGGTTCGGGCAAGTCCAGCTTCGCCGAGGCGGCCGAGGCCGCCCTCACCGGCCGCAACCCCCGGTGGGACGCCATGCCCACGGGCTGGCGCGACGGCTGGCGCAACCTCCACTACGACGAGCGCACCGAGGCGACCGTGGACGTCCGCGTCGCCGGGGACGAGGGCTCCACCCGCATCAGCCGCAGGTGGACGGGCGAGAGCGTCCGCTCCGCACGCGGCGAGGTCGTCCACCCGGACGGCGAGGTCTCCCCCCTGAGGACCATGGACTGGGGCGACAACCTCGTGCGCTACCGCCCGTTCCTGTCCTACGACGAGCTCGGCCGCACGGTCACCGGGCGCTCGGCCGAGCTGTACGACACGCTCACGGGCCTGCTCGGGCTCAGCGGCCTGGCGGAGGCCGAGCGCCGCCTGGCCAAGGTGTGCGACGGGCTCGCCAAGCGCCGCGACCGGCCCTCGCGGGAGCTGCGGTACCTGCTCGACGCGCTCCGGGCCTCCGACGACCCCAGGGCCGTCCAGGCCGTCCAGCTCCTCACCGCCTCCTACTTCGACATGGACGCCCTGCGCAGGCTCGCGTCCGACACCGGGCCCAGCGATCCCGAGCTGCACACGGTCCTGCGCCGCCTGCGGCGGCTGGCCGTGCCCGAGCGGGCGCTGATGTCCGACGTGGTCAACGAGCTCCGGGGCGCGTCCATGGAGCTGGCCATGGCGGCGGGCAGCAAGGGCGACCGCGCGCACGGGGTGGTCAGGCTCCTGGAACAGGCCCTCGAACACCACCAGCGCCACCCCTCGGAGACCGAGTGCCCCACGTGCACCGCGCCGCTGGGCGCCGACTGGGTGCGCCGGGCCAACGCCCAGCTGCGCGCCCTCAAACCGCAGGCGGCCGTCGTCTCGGCCGCCTACGAGCGCGCCGACGCGGCCAGGGACCAGGCCCGCTTCCTGATGTCGCCGGCACCGGGCTGGCTGCCGCCTGAGAGCGAGCTGGGCCAGGTGTGGTCGCTGTGGGAGTCCGGCGCGGACATCGACGACCTGGCCGAGCTGGCCGAGCACGTCGAGGCGGTCGGCCGCAGGCTGCGCGCGGCCGCGGTGAGCGCCCGCCGGGACGCGAGCGAGCGGCTGGAGGACCCGACCGGCGGCTGGTCGGAGCTGGCCGAGCAGCTCTCGGGGTGGCTGGACGACGCCCAGGACGCCCTCACGGCGCGCGACGCCCTCAACGGGGCCGAGGCCGCGCTGACCTGGCTGACGGAGCAGGCGAGGATCCTGCGGGAGGAGCGGCTGGGCCCGGTCGCCGCACAGGCCGAGCAGGTCTGGTACCGGCTGCGCCAGGAGCGCCACATCGACCTCCAGGGCATGCGGCTGATCGGCCGGGGCGCCAGGCGCCGGGTCGAGGTGGACGTGTCGGTCGACGGAGTCGGGGACCAGACCAGCGCGCCCGGGCTCCTGAGCCAGGGCGAGTTCCAGGCGCTGGCGCTGTCCATCTGCCTGCCGCGCACCCTGGTGGAGGGCAACCCCTTCGGCTTCCTGGTCCTGGACGACCCGGTCCAGGCGATGGACACCGAGACCGTGGAGGGGCTGTCCGCGGTACTGGCGGAGGTGGGCAGGCACCGGCAGTTGATCGTGTTCACCCACGACACCCGCCTGTCCGACGCCCTGCGCAGGCTGGGCCTGCCCGCGAACATCCGCACGATCAACCGGGACGCCATGTCCAACGTGTGGGTCGAGGCGGTCTGAGTCACAGCCGTGGTGCCGGACCCCCTGTGAACAGGGGTTTCGGTGTCCGGGCTCGGGCCGGGGGCATTCGATTTGGCAGACCACCCCCGGATCCCTGTATAGTCATGACCAGCGCAAGGGGGCAACGCCCCCGGGGCGGACGAGAGAAAGCCCCACCAGCGCGCCCCTTTAGCTCAGTCGGCAGAGCGTCTCCATGGTAAGGAGAAGGTCTACGGTTCGATTCCGTAAAGGGGCTCCACCACTTGACGGGGTACGGTCCACTCAGGTGGGTGGCCGGAGGGAGCATCCGCCGGCCTGCACCGGGTCACAGCCCTGCTAGGGTTGTGCCCGTTGATCGGGGCGGGGTAGCTCAGTCGGTAGAGCAAGCGGCTCATAATCGCTGTGTCGTCGGTTCAAGTCCGGCCCCCGCTACCAACCCGCTGACCCCTGAGCCCACATCTCAGGGGTCGTCGCGGGCGTTTACCACTGTTTCCAGCGAGAAAGGCACTCCGAAGTGGCTGCCACCGACGTGAGGCCGAAGATCACCCTGGCCTGCCAGGAGTGCAATCACCGGAACTACATCACCCGCAAGAACCGTCGGAACACCCCCGACCGTCTCGCGATCAAGAAGTTCTGCCCGAACTGCCGCAAGCACAACGAGCACCGCGAGACCCGTTAGGTCCCGCGCGAGCGCCCCTGTCGAGCGCGATCGTCTCCGCCGCGACGTCGCAGAGGCAGTTCTCGAAGGCTTCCAGCCCGGTGAGCGATCCGCTCACCGGGCTGTTCGCGTGTCCGGGCCCCTTCACGACAGGAGAGAGCGTGGCGATCAACCCTGACTACCTCGGCCGGGAGTACCCCGCGCCGGAGGCCTACGAGGTCACCCGGGGCAAGATCCGGGAGTTCGCCGAGGCGGTCAACGACCCCAACCCGGTCTACACCGACCAGGCCTCGGCCCGGGCGGCCGGACACCCCGACGTGGTCGCCCCGCCCACCTTCCCGGTCATCCTGGGGATGGCGGGCTCGGGCCAGGCCATCGCCGACCCCGACCTCGGACTGGACTTCTCCCGGGTCGTGCACGGCGACCAGAGCTTCCGCTACAGCCGTCCGCTGTACGCCGGGGACGTCCTCAGCAGTGTCACCCGTATCACGGCCATCCGGGCCCTGGGCGGCAACGAGCTGATCACCCTGGAGACCGTGGCCCACGACGCCGACGGCGAGCACGTGGTCAC
Organism: Nocardiopsis alborubida; assembly: GCF_012396365.1. Classification (GTDB taxonomy): domain Bacteria; phylum Actinomycetota; class Actinomycetes; order Streptosporangiales; family Streptosporangiaceae; genus Nocardiopsis; species Nocardiopsis alborubida. Next base: position 74,572 of record NZ_JAAXPG010000009.1, read on the forward strand.
CGCCACGATGATGCTGGTCGCGCGAGGAGGAGAGGAATGAGCAGGCTGCGCCACGCCGACGTCGAGGTCGGCACCGAGCTGCCCGAGCGCACCTTCCCGGTCCGCCGCCTGGACCTGGTCCGCTACGCGGGGGCCTCGGGCGACTTCAACCCGATCCACTGGAACGAGCGCTTCGCCAAGTCGGTCGGGCTGCCCGACGTCATCGCGCACGGCATGTTCACCATGGCCGAGGCCGCGCGGGTGCTCACCGACTGGGCGGGCGACCCCGGCTGCGTCGTCGACTACTCGGTGCGCTTCTCCGCGCCCGTGGTGGTCCCCGACGACGACGAGGGAGCCGAGATCTCCGTCGGCGGCAAGGTCAAGAGCAAGAACGACGACGGCACCGTCACGGTGCTGCTGACCGCGCGGTCGGGCGGCGCCAAGGTTCTGGTGCAGTCCAAGGCCACCGTGCGCCTGGCGAGGTAGACGTGACCGCACTCTCCGAGTACACCACCCTGCGCCTGGGCGGCCCGGCGCGGACCTTCCGGGTCGCGGGCACCACCGACGAGCTGGTCGCCGCCGTCGCCGGGGCCGACGCCGCCGGCGAGCCCGTCCTCGTCCTGGGCGGCGGCAGCAACCTCGTGGTCTCCGACGCCGGGTTCCCCGGAACCGTGGTCCTCGTGGACTCCAAGGGGGTCTCCTTCGAGGAGGCGGGCACCGACGACGCGGGCGAACCGGTCGTGCTGCTGCGCGCCGAGGCGGGCGTGGAGTGGGACCCGCTGGTGGAGCGCGTCGTCGCCGAGGGTCTCAGCGGACTGGAGTTCCTGTCGGGCATCCCCGGCCGGGTCGGCTCCACCCCCATCCAGAACGTGGGCGCCTACGGCCAGGACGTCAGCCAGACCATCCGCGAGGTGCTCGTCCACGACCGGCGCACCGGCGAGCGGCGCCGGATGACCAACGCCGAGTGCGGCTTCAGCTACCGCGACAGCGTCTTCAAGGGCGACGACCGCCACGTGGTGTGCGAGGTGGTCTTCGCGCTGCGCCGGTCCAAGCTCAGCCGTCCCGTCGCCTACGCCGAGGTCGCCCGCACCCTGGGGGCCGAGGCGGGTGCCCGGGTGCCGCTGGAACAGGCGCGCGAGACCGTCCTGGGGCTGCGCAGGGGCAAGGGCATGGTCCTGGACCCCGCCGACCCCGACACCCGCAGCGCCGGGTCGTTCTTCACCAACCCCGTCGTCACCGCCGAGGAGTTCGCGGCCGTGCGCGAGCGGGCCGCAGCCCGTCTGGGCGCCGACGTGCAGGTGCCCGGCCACCCCGACGCGCGGGGGGACGTCAAGCTCTCCGCGGCCTGGCTGATCGACCGCGCCGGGTTCACCAAGGGGTACGGCGACGGCCCCGCGCGCATCTCCGGCAAGCACAGCCTCGCCCTGACCAACCCCGGCGGCGCCACCACGGAGGACCTGCTGGAGCTGGCCCGCGAGGTGCGGGCGGGCGTGGAGGAGGCCTTCGGGGTCCGCCTGGTCAACGAGCCGGTGATGGTCGGCGTCTCGCTCTGACCCGGGGCGCTCCGCCCCGGCCCCAGCCGCGCCCAATCTCTGAGTTGGGCGCGGCGAACTTGTTTTTCAGGGCTGACTGATAAAACAATTCAGTAAAGCCATGAATTGCATTCCGCTTCCGTTCTGCCATAAAGTCGGAGACGTCGAAGGGGAGTAGTCCCCAATGCGTGCGATCGACACACTGGCCGCCCCGCGGCCCGGTCGTACGAGCCCGGCCGGGCCAGACACGCCCAGCCAGGAGCGGACGAGACCTTTGACCCGGAAAAGACCGGGTTGAAGTGGCGTCCGCCGCCTTCTGCCCAGACGCCGTCGGACGGAAGGGGAAATCATGACGGGGTTCGCCGCCGGGCTGGCATTCAGTGCCTTCGCCATCTTCATCGCAGAAATGGGTGACAAGACCCAACTCGTGGCGATGTCCCTGGCCACCCGCTACCGGGCCCTCACCGTCATCCTCGGCATCACCGCCGCCACCGCCGTCGTGCACGCGGGCAGCGTCCTGCTGTCCGAGGTCCTGGGCGCCGCGCTGCCCACCGACTGGCTCACCCTCGCCGCCGGTGTCGCGTTCCTGTTCTTCGGCGCGTGGACCCTGCGCGGCGACGAGATGAGCGACAAGGACGAGGCCCGCGCGGCCTCCCGGCGGATCCGCTCCGCGTTCGCGACCGTCTTCGTCGTCTTCCTCGTCGCCGAACTCGGTGACAAGACCATGCTCGCCACGATCACCGTCGGCACCCAGTACCACTGGCTGCCCGTGTGGATCGGCTCCACCGTGGGCATGGTCGCGGCCGACGCCATCGCCATCGCGCTGGGCGCCGTGCTCGGCAAGAAGCTGCCCGAGCGCGCCATCCAGATCGGCGCGGCCGTCCTGTTCTTCGTCGCGGGCGCGGCCATGCTGGGCCAGGGCGCCTGGATGCTCCTCGCCTGAGCCCTGAGCCCTGAGCCCTGAGCCCTGAGCCCTGAGCCCTGAGCCCTGAGCCGGGCGGTGGGTCGCTCCGGAGGGCAGGGTCCGTGCTCCGGACGGCCTCGGCCGCCGGGAGCGGCTCAGTCCCCGACGGGCTCCGGTTCGGCGGCCAGCCACGCGTCCACCCCGGCCAGCAGCTCCTTGCGCAGCGACTCCGGCGCGCCCGAGCCGCGGACCGACATCCGTGCCAGCTCGGCCAGCTCCGGGTCGGAGAACCCGAGCACCTCGCGGGCGATCCGGTACTGCTCCACCAGGCGCGGCCCGAACAGCAGCGGGTCGTCGGTGCCCAGCGCGACCGGCACCCCGGCGTCGAAGAGCGTGCGCAGCGGCAGCTGCCCCAGGTCGTCGTACACCCCCAGGCCCACGTTGGAGGTCGGGCAGACCTCCAGCGTCACCCCGCGTTCGGCGATGCGCTCCACCAGCCGCGGATCCTCCACGGCCCGCACCCCGTGTCCGATCCGGTCGGCGTCCAGCACGTCCAGGCACTCGCGCACGCTGCGGGGCCCCTGGAGCTCGCCGCCGTGCGGCGCGGAGAGCAGCCCGGCCCGGCGCGCGATCCGGAACGCCCCCTCGAACTCCAGGGCGCGGCCCCGCCGCTCGTCGTTGTTCAGGCCGAACGACACCACGCCCCTGCCCGCGTACTGGCGGGCCAGGCGGGCCAGCACCTTGGCGTCCAGCGGGTGCCTGGTGCGGTTGGCCGCCACCATCAGGCCGACGTGCACGCCGGTCGCGTGCTCGGCGGCGCGGGCCGCGTCCAGGAACAGCTCCAGGGTGGCGGTGAGCCCGTCGAAGAGCGACGCGTAACCGCTCGGGTCCACCTGGATCTCCAGCCAGCCGGACCCGGCCGCGCGCTCGTCCTCGGCCGCCTCGCGCAGCAGCCGGTACACGTCCTCGGGGCTGCGCAGGACCGACCGGGCGATGTCGTACAGGCGCTGGAACCGGAACCAGCCGCGCTCGTCCGTGGCGCGGAGCTTGGGCGGCCACTCCTCGACCAGGGCCTGGGGGAGGTGGATGCCGTGCTCGGCGGCCAGCTCCACCAGGGTGGGATGGCGCATCGACCCGGTGAAGTGCAGGTGCAGGTGTGCTTTGGGCAGCCGGTCCAACCGGCGGGCGCTGGTCGGTGTCTCCATGACGTAAGCCTGCCGTATACGGCGCGCCTCCGGTGCCAGGACTCCCCACTTCGGTGCGCGGGTACCGGCCCCGTACACGCGGACGCGCCCCGGGGGACCGGTCCCCCGGGGCGCGTGAACGGAGTCGGTGACCGCGTGTCCGCCTCCGTGCCTGCCGCGGCCCGGTCCCCGCTCTCCGGGTGCCCGGACACGGGGCGAAGCGCGGCGGAGCACCGAAGCAGTGCTGCTACCTGGCCTCGGCCAGCAGCTTCTGGATGCGGCTCACGCCCTCGGCGAGGTCTTCGTCGCTGAGCGCGTAGGACAGGCGCAGGTAGCCGGGGGTGCCGAAGGCCTCACCGGGCACCACGGCGACCTCGGCCTGCTCCAGGATGAGCTCGGCCAGCTCGGTGGAGGTCCGCGGCGTCCGGCCGCGGATCTCCTTGCCCAGCACGCCCTTGACCGAGGGGTAGGCGTAGAAGGCGCCCTGCGGCTCGGGGCAGACCACGCCGTCGATCTCGTTGAGCATGCGCACGATGGTCTTGCGGCGGCGGTCGAAGGCCTCGCGCATCGTCGCCACGGCGTCCAGGTCGCCGGAGACCGCCGCCAGGGCGGCGGCCTGCGAGACGTTGGCGACGTTGGAGGTGGCGTGCGACTGGAGGTTGCCCGCGGCCTTGACCACGTCCTTGGGGCCGATGATCCACCCCACGCGCCAGCCGGTCATCGCGTAGGTCTTGGCCACGCCGTTGACGATGACGGTGCGGTCGGCGATCTCGGGCACCTCGACGGGCAGCGAGGAGAACTCGGCGTCCCCGTAGACCAGGTGCTCGTAGATCTCGTCGGTCAGCACCCACAGGCCGTGCTCGTTCGCCCAGCGGCCGATCTCGCGGACCTGCTCGCGCGGGTAAACGGCGCCGGTCGGGTTGGACGGGGAGACGAACACCAGGACCTTGGTGCGCTCGCTGCGCGCCGCCTCCAGCTGCTCCACACCGGCCAGGTAGCCGGTGCTCTCGTCGGTGACGACGAAGACCGGGACGCCGCCCGCGAGCTTGATGGACTCGGGGTAGGTGGTCCAGTACGGGGCGATGACGATGACCTCGTCGCCCGGGTCCAGCATGGCGGCGAAGGCCTCGTAGATGGCCTGCTTGCCGCCGTTGGTCACCAGGACCTGGGCGGGGTCGACCTCGTAGCCGGAGTCGCGCAGGGTCTTCTCGGCGATGGCCTTCTTGAGCTCGGGCAGGCCGCCGGCGGGCGTGTAGCGGTGGAACCGGGGCTCACGGGCGGCCTCGACGGCGGCCTCGACGATGTAGTCGGGCGTCGGGAAGTCGGGCTCTCCCGCGCCGAAGCCGATGACGGCACGGCCCTCCGCCTTCATGGCCTTGGCCTTGGCGTCCACGGCCAGGGTGGCGGACTCGGAGATCGCGCTGATACGTGCAGAGAGACGGGGTCGATCAGTCATGCGTCCCATGTTGTCATGCGCCCCTGGTCCGGGGGCGGGCGGGAAGGAGGGCGCAACCGGACGAAGAGGTCGTTTCCCCTCTCTGGCGGGACGAACGGTTTGGCCACGGCGCCCCGAGCGCATACACTCTCTCGGGTCGGCCGGTCGTGGCCCAGGTGTTACCTGGCGCACGGTGTGCGTAGCGCACCGGGACCGGCTATGGTGGGATCGCAGTTTCCGCTAAGGGCAGTGGCTCAATTGGCAGAGCACCGGTCTCCAAAACCGGCGGTTGGGGGTTCGAGTCCCTCCTGCCCTGCACCTTCGCGCGTGCGGTGCGGCGCCCCGGCGGGCGCCGCACCGCACGGGCACCGGAACTACGGGGACAAGTAGCAGCCCGCGACCCTAAGGACCCCAGGTGACTCAGACTGACGCCGACGCCAAGCCCGACAAGGAGCCCAAGCGTCGTACCGGTCCGGTGACGTTCACCAAGCAGGTCGCCGGAGAGCTGCGCAAGGTCCGCTGGCCCACGCGCCGCGAGCTGGTGACCTACACCATCGTGGTCCTCGTCTTCGTGCTGGTCGTCCTGGGATACGTCTCCCTCGTGGACTGGGGCTTCGGCGAGGCGGTCACCTGGCTGTACGGCACGTTCGGCACCCCACAGGGCGTCTGACCGCCCCTTCCGCGCCGCCCCTCCCGCAGGAGTCGGGACGCGGCCTCCTCGTCCGCGCGTTGGTCCCGGTTCGCCCGGAGAGACCGTAAGCTGGCAGAACCGGGTTCGACGTACAGCGCTGCCTCGTGTGCGTCGCCCCGAGAGCGAATCCGACGAGAGAAAGAGCAGCCGTGTCCGAGTCCCCACTGACCTCTGACGACTTCCCCGAAGAGGAGCCGGTTCAGTCGTCGGCGGAAGAGACCGGCCTGGCGGGCGAGGTGCCGGAGGACGCGACCGACGCGGTCGACACCGACAGCCCGGAGCTGACCGGTGACGCCGACGAGTCCGACGCCGCCGACGACCACGAGGGCGCCCTGGAGGAGTCCGAGAAGGAGGGCGAGGCCGCCGAGGAGGAGGCCCCCCGCCTGGACCCCGTCGAGGAGTTCAAGAACGAGCTCGTCCTGCTGCCCGGCGACTGGTACGTCGTGCACACCTACGCCGGTTACGAGAAGCGGGTCAAGGCCAACGTCGAGAGCCGCACCCAGTCCCTCAACATGGAGGAGTACATCTTCCAGGTCGAGGTGCCCGAGCACGAGGTCACCGAGGTCAAGAGCGGCAAGCGCCAGCAGGTCACCGAGAAGGTCCTGCCCGGCTACGTGCTCGTCCGCATGGACCTGACCGACGAGTCCTGGTCGGCCATCCGCAACACCCCGGGCGTCACCGGCTTCGTGGGCCTGTCCAACAAGCCCGCGCCGCTGAGCCTGACCGAGGTGGCCAAGCTCCTCGCCCCCGAGCCGGAGGTCGAGCCGGAGCAGGCGCAGCAGGCCCGTGCCGCGGGCGGCGTCGGGGAGGCCCGTATGGACGTGGCCTACGAGGTCGGCGAGTCCGTGACCGTCATGGAGGGTCCGTTCGCGACCCTGCCCGCGACGGTCAGCGAGATCAACCCCGACACCCAGAAGCTCAAGGTGCTGGTGTCGATCTTCGGCCGCGAGACGCCGGTCGAGCTGTCGTTCAACCAGGTCGCCAAGATCTAACACGTCCACACCCGGTCCCCGCCGCTCGGGCTCGGGCCCTGCGGTCGCGGAGCTCCTGTCAGGGCACTCGCGGTCCCCGCCGCTCGGGCTCGGGCCCTGCGGTCGCGGAGCGTCTGTCAGGGCACTCGCGCGAGCGGCATAGACTTGGTGGGTCCGCCCCGTGGCGGACCCACTCGCGCGCCCCGCCCCGGCGGGACGCGCCCCCGGTCCGCCCGGTCCCGGCGGGCCGACGCCCCGCGCCCGTCGAGCGCGGGGTCCCCGCCTCCTTCGGCAGCGGTTCCCCGGCCTCAGCGGCCGCGCGGTGCCGTCAGGGAGGCAACGGGACCAGAACACAACGCAGATCAGGCAAAGGACCCGATATGCCTCCGAAGAAGAAACTTGCCGCACTCGTCAAGGTGCAGCTCCCCGCCGGTCAGGCGACCCCGGCGCCGCCCGTCGGTACCGCGCTCGGTCCGCACGGCGTCAACATCATGGACTTCTGCAAGCAGTACAACGCTGCCACGGAGTCCCAGCGCGGCAACGTCATCCCCGTAGAGATCTCCATCTACGAGGACCGTTCCTTCACCTTCGTCACCAAGACGCCTCCGGCGCCGAAGCTGATCCTGAAGGCCGCCGGTCTGGACAAGGCCGCCACCGACCCGGGCCGCAGCACCGCCGGTTCCATCACCGCCGAGCAGGTCCGCGAGATCGCGCAGACCAAGCTGCCCGACCTCAACACCGGGGACATCGAGGCCGCCGCCAAGATCGTCGCCGGCACCGCCCGCTCGATGGGCATCGAGGTCAAGTAGTCCCCCGCACGGTGGCACCGGTCCGCGGAGACCGGAGCGACCGGGGACGCTCGACGTTAAAGAACCACCGTGGCAGGGCCAGGCGCTGGCCCGGTGACCACACGTTCCTCAGGAGAACAGAGTGAAGCGCAGCAAGAACCACCGCAAAGCCAGCCAGCAGGTGGACCGTGACAAGCTCTACGGCCCCGCCGAGGCCGTGAAGCTCGCCAAGGAGACCTCCACCGTCAAGTTCGACGCGACCGTCGAGGTCGCCCTGCGCCTGGGCGTCGACCCGCGCAAGGCCGACCAGATGGTCCGCGGCACCGTGAACCTGCCGAACGGCACCGGCAAGACCGCTCGGGTCCTGGTCTTCGCGACCGGTGAGCGTGCCGAGCAGGCTCTCGCGGCTGGCGCCGACATCATCGGCGACGACGAGATGATCGAGAAGGTCTCGAAGGGCTTCACCGACTTCGACGCCGTCGTGGCCACCCCGGACCTCATGGGCAAGGTCGGCCGCCTCGGCCGCGTGCTCGGTCCGCGCGGCCTGATGCCGAACCCGAAGACCGGCACCGTCACCCCCGACGTCGCCAAGGCCGTCACCGACATCAAGGGCGGCAAGATCGAGTTCCGCGTGGACCGCCACGGGAACCTGCACTTCATCATCGGCAAGGCCTCCTTCGACGACCAGAAGCTCCTGGAGAACTACCAGGCCGCGATCGACGAGGTGAACCGCCTCAAGCCGTCCGCCGCCAAGGGCCGTTACATCAAGAAGGCCGTGGTCTCCACGTCCATGGGCCCGAGCATCCCGCTCGACGCCTAGTAGCCTTCGCGGCTGCCCAGCGCAGACGAGAGCGGCCCCCGCAGTCCGAGAGGACGGCGGGGGCCGCTCCGCTTCCCGAGGGCCCCTCCGGCCGCCGCGCGGCGGCCGGAGGGGCCCGGGAGAGCCGTGCTCCGTGGACCTACATGGTGCCGATCTCGTCCTCGGCGGGGATCTCGACCGTGGTCTCGTTGAGGGCGGAGAACTCCATGGACACGTCGGACACCTCGTCCGCGAACTCCATGCGCAGCGGGAAGCCGTTGTCGTCGACCCAGACGCCGATGTCGAGGGTGCCGCTGTAGTCGGAGCCGAGCACCTGGAGGAGCGCGGCCGACTGCTCCTCGGACAGCGCCTCGTACTCCTCGCTGGTCATCGTGCCCTCGATGACCGTCGTCTCCACGCCGCCGACCTCCTCGGTGCCCGCATCCGAGACGTTCTCCAACGAGGCGATGGCGCTGGCGACCTGGGGCAGGGTCTCCACGTCGAAGACGTCCGCGGGAACGTCCCCGAGCGACTCACCGCCGCTGGTCACCCAGGGGGTGTCCCCGTACTGCCCCAGGTTGTTGGAAAGCAGGGCGTCCTGGCCCTCCGGATAGAGGATGACGCTGGTGCCGGCCTCCTCGGGGGTGAGGTCGGACACGTCCTCACCGGTCATCTCCATGAGTTCCAGCAGGTTCTCGCCGAGGGACGGCATGACCATGGTGACCTGGAGGGCCGAGGGGTCGTCGCTCACCTCGTAGACGACGGACATCTCGACCTCCCCCTCACCCAGCGCCGAGTCGGTGGTGAGGATGTCCATCGTGAGGGTGTAGTTGTCGACGCTCTGGGTGCTCTCGCCGAGCGCGGCGACCAGGTCCAGGACGCTGCCGCCGCCCTCCTCGGGCGCTTCCGCCGCCGCCTCGGTGGGCTCCTCCTCGGCGGCGCCTCCGCCGCAGGCGGTGAGGGACAGGGCGAGGGTGCCGGCGGAGATCAGGACCGGCATACGGGTCTTCACGGGGTGTTCGCCTTCTTCTTTTGTGCGGGGGACGGGCACGACTGGGAGCGGGGGTGCCCGGTGACGTCATGCTGCCACGGCGGAGGGACGTTCCGGCCCCCACCGGTTCCTCCGCACGGCCACCGCTTCGACCTCCGCCACGTCGCGGCGGTCCCGTGCCCAGGGGGGGAGTGAGCGCGATCACGGTTTCCGCCCCCCGGTCCGGAGCGGGGGCACCGAGGTGTGCGGTACGATGGGTTCTTGCCGAAGACCGCTGGTCGTCACCCGAACGGGTGACCTAAGGGCCCATCCGCGATGGGCGCCCGCGCAGGTGTCACAAGAGCTTCCCGTTCCGGATCGCGCTCCGCGCGCCGCCAGAACGCGGTCATGCCCCGTGCGCCTCGCGCCCGGGGCTTTTTCTCGTGCTGACGCCGATCGCCCGGGTCCTTGGAGTCAACCAGCGTTCAATGTTGGAAGGAGTCCCATGGCGAGGCCGGACAAGGCAGCCGCGGTCGCCGAACTCACGGGCGAGTTCCGTGAGTCGAACGGCGCCGTGCTGACCGAATACCGGGGGCTCACTGTCGCGCAGATCACTGAACTGCGTCGCAGCCTCGGCCAGAACGCGCGTTTCCGCATCGTCAAGAACACGCTGACCAAGATCGCGGTCACGGAGGCCGGTGTCGACGAGCAGGTCAAGGACCTGCTTGAAGGCCCGTCCGCCATCGCCTTCGTCCACGGTGACGTGGTCGAGGCCGCCAAGGGTCTGCGTGACTTCTCGAAGGCGAACTCGCCCCTGGTGATCAAGGGCGGTGTCATCGACGGCAAGTCGATGAGCGCCGACGACATCACCAAGCTGGCCGATCTGGAGTCCCGCGAGGTCATTCTCGCGAAGCTGGCGGGTGCGCTCAAGGCCAAGCAGGGCCAGGCCGCCGCCGTCTTCCAGGCGCTTCCCTCCAAGACTGTGCGTCTCGCGCAGGCTCTGGCGGACAAGCGCTCCCAGGAAGCCGCCTGACCGTTCTGAAACCCGCCGGGCGCCGACGGCGCCCGGACACTGACTCGCACGCGGACCCGACAGGACCGCGTGTCCGCAGAGAAAGAGAGATCGCACCATGGCGAAGCTCAGCAACGAGGACCTGCTTGCCGCGTTCGAGGAGATGACCCTTCTCGAGCTGGCCGACTTCGTGAAGCTCTTCGAGGACAAGTTCGACGTCACCGCCGCCGCTCCGGCCGCCGTGGCCGTCGCCGCCCCCGGTCAGGGCGGCGGCGCCGCCGAGGCCGAGGAGCAGAGCGAGTTCGACGTCATCCTCGAGGGCGCTGGCGACAAGAAGATCCAGGTCATCAAGGAGGTCCGCGGCCTCACGAGCCTGGGCCTCAAGGAGGCCAAGGACCTGGTCGACAACGCTCCCAAGCCGCTGCTGGAGGGCGTCAACAAGGAGACGGCCGAGAAGGCCAAGGCCGCTCTCGAGGGCGCTGGCGCCTCCGTCACCCTCAAGTAGTCCCACGCGGGCCGCTGAGCGCCCGCTGGCCTGCTTCCGGCGGCCGTCCCTCCTTCCGGGGAGGGGCGGCCGCCTTCGTGTGTCCTGGGCTCCCTCTCCGACTCCGGGCGGCCTCCCCGAGCCCGGCCGATCCGGACCGTACCGCCGTGTTCTCCGCCAGGCCGGTCCGGACCGCGCCCGCGCTGCCTTCCCGCCCCGCCGCTCCGGCCCGTGGCCGGGTCGCCCCGCCGGTGCGCTGACCTGCGGCGGGTCCGGAGTCCTTTCCCCGGGCCCCGCCGTGTCCGTCACCGCTCCTCCCGCCCCCTGTGCGAAGCTGAGGGAGATCCGGGAGGTCCCGGAACCGGGGGTGCGTGTGCGAACTGTCCCCCGGACGCGCTAATCTCCCGTCCCGGGAAACCCGCTGAGGCCCGGAGGACGTGTTTACCCGCCTGAGGCGGGGGAATCCTTCGGATGTCGTTGGCTCCCGACCCCCGGGCCAGGGCAGGCGCACCAGTCCACCGACGAGGTCGTCGGACCATCCCGGTCGGCCGGAATCCGGGCTCCTCCGCAAGGAGCGGGCTTGACGGATCGCCCTCCAGGGGTGATCCTGCCGGTGTCGTGAGTGGCGCTGTGGACCGTGAGTGGACAGCGGTGTGGTGTTCGGCTACACTGCTCTTTTGCGCTGCCCTTTGGTGATCCCTGTGCCGGTGAAGGCTACCGCCACTCCATTTTCCGGACATACGGTGGCCCGCTCCCGCACGATGTGACCGTCTCAACCGCGTTGCGGCGGTCCTTCTCGTGACGGATCGTCTGGCGTGCGCGCTTCAACCGCCACAAGCCTTCGGAAGGACCCCTGTTGGCAGCCTCGCGCAACGCCTCCGCTAACGCCCTTGGTCCGCACCGCGTTTCCTTCGCCCGTATCCAGGAACCACTGGAGGTCCCGAACCTCCTCGCCCTTCAGACCGAGTCGTTCGACTGGCTGCTGGGCAACGACAGGTGGAAGACCCGGGTTGAGACGGCCCGAAACGCTGGCCGCAAGGACGTTCCGGAGCAGTCCGGTCTCGAAGAGATCTTCGAGGAGATCAGCCCGATCGAGGACTTCTCGGGCACGATGTCCCTGTCGTTCCGCGATCACCGGTTCGAGCCGCCCAAGTACTCAGAGGATGAGTGCAAAGACAGGGACATGACCTACTCCGCCCCGATGTTCGTCACGGCGGAGTTCATCAACAACGACACCGGTGAGATCAAGAGCCAGACGGTGTTCATGGGCGACTTCCCGCTCATGACCGAGACGGGCACCTTCATCATCAACGGCACCGAGCGCGTCGTCGTGTCCCAGCTGGTGCGCTCTCCGGGCGTGTACTTCGACAAGTCCGTCGACAAGACCTCGGACAAGGACCTCTTCGGCTGCAAGGTCATCCCGTCCCGCGGCGCCTGGCTGGAGTTCGAGGTCGACAAGCGCGACTTCGTCGGCGTCCGCATCGACCGCAAGCGCAAGCAGGGCGTCACCGTCCTGCTCAAGGCCCTGGGCTGGACCACCGACCAGATCCTGGAGCGCTTCGGCCAGTACGAGTCCATCCGCAACACGCTTGAGAAGGACCCCACCGCGGGTACCGACGACGCGCTGCTGGACATCTACCGCAAGCTGCGCCCCGGAGAGCCGCCCACGAAGGAGTCGGCCCAGGCGCTGCTGGAGAACCTGTACTTCAACCCCAAGCGCTACGACCTGGCCAAGGTCGGCCGCTACAAGATCAACAAGAAGCTCGGTCTCGACACCGACTACACGCAGGGCACGCTGACCGAAGAGGACATCGTCGCCACGATCGACTACATCGTCCGCCTGCACGCGGGTGAGATCGAGAAGGAGACCGCCATCGGTCTCCGCCGGATCGAGACCGACGACATCGACCACTTCGGCAACCGCCGCCTGCGCACCGTCGGCGAGCTCATCCAGAACCAGGTCCGCCTGGGCCTGGCCCGCATGGAGCGCGTGGTCCGCGAGCGGATGACCACCCAGGACGTCGAGGCGATCACGCCGCAGACCCTGATCAACATCCGCCCCGTCGTGGCCTCCATCAAGGAGTTCTTCGGCACCTCGCAGCTGTCGCAGTTCATGGGCCAGACCAACCCGCTGGAGGGCCTGACGCACAAGCGCCGCCTCTCGGCCCTGGGCCCGGGCGGTCTGTCCCGTGAGCGCGCGGGCTTCGAGGTCCGAGACGTGCACCCCTCGCACTACGGCCGCATGTGCCCGATCGAGACCCCCGAGGGACCGAACATCGGTCTGATCGGCTCGCTCGCCGCCTACGGCCGGGTCAACTCCTTCGGCTTCGTGGAGACCCCGTACCGCCGCATCATCGACGGCAAGGTCTCCGACCAGGTCGACTACCTGACCGCGGACGAGGAGGACCTCTACGTCATCGCGCAGGCCAACACACCGATGAACCCCGACGGCTCCTTCGCCGAGGCCGGTGTGCTCGTCCGCCGCAAGGGCGGTGAGTTCGAGCAGGTCAGCACGGACGAGGTCGACTACATGGACGTGTCGCCGCGCCAGATGGTGTCGGTCGCCACCGCCATGATCCCGTTCCTGGAGCACGACGACGCCAACCGCGCCCTCATGGGCTCGAACATGCAGCGCCAGGCCGTGCCGCTGCTGACGGCCGAGTCGCCGTTCGTCGGCACCGGCATGGAGTACCGCGCCGCCACCGACGCCGGTGAGGTCGTCCTGGCGCAGAAGGCCGGTGTCGTCGAGGACGTCACCGCCGACTACGTCACCGTCATGGCCGACGACGGCACGCGCAAGACGTACCGCATGGGCAAGTTCCAGCGCTCCAACCAGGGCACCTGCTTCAACCAGCGGCCGATCGTGGCCGAGGGCCAGCGGGTCGAGGAGCGCCAGGTCCTCGCGGACGGCCCCTCCACCGACCAGGGCGAGATGTCGCTGGGCAAGAACCTGCTCGTGGCGTACATGTCCTGGGAGGGCCACAACTACGAGGACGCGATCATCCTCTCCCAGCGCCTGGTGCAGGACGACGTCCTGTCCTCGATCCACATCGAGGAGCACGAGGTCGACGCCCGCGACACCAAGCTGGGCCCGGAGGAGATCACCCGCGAGATCCCCAACGTCAGCGAGGAGGTCCTGGCCGACCTCGACGACCGGGGCATCATCCGCATCGGCGCCGAGGTCGTGGACGGCGACATCCTCGTCGGCAAGGTCACGCCCAAGGGCGAGACCGAGCTGACCCCGGAGGAGCGCCTGCTGCGCGCGATCTTCGGTGAGAAGGCGCGCGAGGTCCGCGACACCTCGCTCAAGGTGCCGCACGGCGAGACCGGCAAGGTCATCGGCGTCCGCGTGTTCAGCCGTGAGGAGGGCGACGAGCTCGCCCCCGGCGTCAACGAGATGGTCCGCGTCTACGTGGCCCAGAAGCGCAAGATCACCGACGGTGACAAGCTCGCCGGCCGCCACGGCAACAAGGGCGTCATCTCCAAGATCCTGCCCCAGGAGGACATGCCCTTCCTGGAGGACGGGACGCCGGTCGACATCATCCTCAACCCGCTGGGCGTGCCCGGCCGTATGAACGTCGGCCAGGTCCTGGAGGTCCACCTGGGCTGGCTGGCCAAGAACGGCTGGCTGGTCGAGGGCGTCGAGGAGGAGTGGCAGAAGTCGCTGGAGGCCATCGGCGCCACCGACGTGCCGCCGGGCTCCCGCGTGGCCACGCCGGTCTTCGACGGCCTGCACGGTGACGAGCTCAGCGGCCTGATCAGGTCGGTGCGCCCCAACGCGGACGGCAACCGCCTGATCAACGAGGACGGCAAGGCCCGTCTGTTCGACGGCCGCACCGGCGAACCCTTCGCCGAGCCGATCTCCGTCGGCTACAAGTACATCCTCAAGCTCCACCACCTCGTGGACGACAAGATCCACGCGCGCTCCACCGGCCCGTACTCCATGATCACCCAGCAGCCGCTGGGCGGTAAGGCGCAGTTCGGCGGCCAGCGCTTCGGTGAGATGGAGGTGTGGGCGCTGGAGGCCTACGGCGCCGCCTACGCCCTCCAGGAGCTGCTCACCATCAAGTCCGACGACGTGGTGGGCCGGGTCAAGGTCTACGAGGCCATCGTCAAGGGCGAGAACATCCCCGAACCGGGCATCCCTGAGTCCTTCAAGGTGCTCATCAAGGAGATGCAGTCGCTCTGTCTGAACGTGGAGGTGCTGTCCAGTGACGGTATGTCCATCGAGATGCGGGACAGCGACGAGGACGTCTTCCGCGCGGCGGAAGAACTGGGAATCGACCTGGGTCGGCGGGAGCCGAGCAGTGTCGAAGAGGTCTAACTTCCGCATTCTTCGAGAGCAGGGGACGAATTAAGTGCTCGACGTCAACTTCTTCGACGAGCTGCGCATCGGCCTGGCCACGGCCGACGACATCCGCCAGTGGTCGCACGGCGAGGTCAAGAAGCCCGAGACCATCAACTACCGCACCCTCAAGCCCGAGAAGGACGGACTCTTCTGCGAGAAGATCTTCGGTCCGACCCGCGACTGGGAGTGCTACTGCGGCAAGTACAAGCGCGTCCGCTTCAAGGGCATCATCTGTGAGCGCTGCGGCGTCGAGGTGACCCGTGCCAAGGTGCGCCGTGAGCGGATGGGCCACATCGAGCTGGCCGCTCCCGTCACGCACATCTGGTACTTCAAGGGCGTGCCCTCCCGCCTGGGCTACCTGCTGGACCTGGCGCCGAAGGATCTAGAGAAGATCATCTACTTCGCCGCCTACATGGTCACGTGGGTGGACACCGAGGCCCGTGAGCGCGACCTCCAGTCCCTGGAGGCGCGGATCTCGGTCGAGAAGCAGCACCTGGAGCAGCGCCGCGACTCCACCGTCGAGGACCGCCACCGCAAGCTGGAGGCCGACCTCGCCGAGCTGGAGGAGCAGGGCGCCAAGGGCGACGCCCGCCGCAAGGTGCGCGAGGGCGCCGAGCGCGAGATGCGCCAGCTGCGCGACCGCGCCCAGCGCGAGATCGACCGCCTCGACGAGGTCTGGAACCGGTTCAAGAACCTCAAGGTCCAGGACCTCGAGGGCGACGAGATGCTCTACCGCGAGATGCGGGACCGCTTCGGCAAGTACTTCCGCGGCGGCATGGGCGCTCAGGCCATCCAGGACCGGCTGGCCAACTTCGAGCTGGACGTGGAGGCCGAGAGGCTCCGCGAGATCATCCGCACCGGCAAGGGCCAGAAGAAGGCCCGCGCCCTGAAGCGGCTCAAGGTCGTCTCGGCGTTCCTCAACACCACCAACAGCCCCATGGGCATGGTGCTGGACTGCATCCCGGTCATCCCGCCGGACCTGCGTCCGATGGTGCAGCTGGACGGTGGCCGCTTCGCGACCTCCGACCTCAACGACCTGTACCGCCGTGTCATCAACCGCAACAACCGCCTCAAGCGGCTGCTGGACCTCGGCGCGCCCGAGATCATCGTCAACAACGAGAAGCGGATGCTCCAGGAGGCCGTCGACGCGCTGTTCGACAACGGCCGCCGGGGCCGCCCGGTCACCGGACCGGGCAACCGTCCGCTCAAGTCGCTGTCCGACATGCTCAAGGGCAAGCAGGGCCGCTTCCGCCAGAACCTGCTGGGCAAGCGCGTCGACTACTCCGGCCGTTCGGTCATCGTCGTCGGTCCGCAGCTCAAGCTGCACCAGTGCGGCCTGCCCAAGCAGATGGCGCTGGAGCTGTTCAAGCCGTTCGTGATGAAGCGCCTGGTCGACCTGAACCACGCGCAGAACATCAAGAGCGCCAAGCGCATGGTCGAGCGGTCCCGCCCGGTCGTGTGGGACGTCCTCGAAGAGGTCATCACCGAGCACCCGGTTCTGCTCAACCGCGCCCCGACGCTGCACCGCCTGGGCATCCAGGCCTTCGAGCCGCAGCTGGTCGAGGGCAAGGCCATCCAGATCCACCCGCTCGTGTGCACGGCGTTCAACGCCGACTTCGACGGCGACCAGATGGCCGTGCACCTGCCGCTGTCCGCCGAGGCCCAGGCCGAGGCGCGGCTGCTGATGCTGGCCACCAACAACATCCTCAAGCCGTCCGACGGCAAGCCCGTGACCATGCCCACCCAGGACATGATCATCGGCCTGTTCTACCTGACGACGGAGAAGGCCGGAGCCAAGGGCGAGGGACGCTCGTTCCTCTCCCCGGCCGAGGGCATCATGGCCTACGACCTGGGGGACCTCGACCTCCAGGCGAGGATCAAGCTGCGGATCGCCGACGGCGCTCCCGGTCCCAAGGACTGGACGCCGCCGGAGGGCTGGACGCCGGGGGAGCCGTACACCCTGGAGACCACCCTGGGCCGGTACCTCTTCAACGAGACCACCCCGGTCGACTACCCGTACGTCAACTTCCAGGTGGGCAAGAAGCAGGTCTCGACGCTGGTCAACGACCTCGCCGAGAACTACCCCAAGGTCCAGGTCGCCACGACGCTGGACGCCCTCAAGGACGCCGGTTACCACTGGGCCACCCGGTCCGGTCTGACCATCGGCATCGAGGACGTCGTCGCGCCGCCGCGCAAGACCGAGATCCTGGAGGGGTACGAGCGCAAGGCGGACAAGATCCAGCGCGAGTACGACCGCGGTCTCATCACCGACGACGAGCGCCGTCAGGAGCTCACCGAGGTGTGGACCCAGGCCACCACCGAGGTCGCCCAGGACATGGAGGCCAACTTCCCCGCCGACAACCCGGTGTGGATGATGGTCCAGTCCGGCGCCCGAGGCAACCCGATGCAGGTGCGCCAGATCGCGGGTATCCGCGGCCTGGTCTCCAACACCAAGGGTGAGACGATCCCGCGCCCGATCAAGTCCTCCTACCGCGAGGGCCTGTCCGTGCTGGAGTACTTCATCTCCACGCACGGCCAGCGCAAGGGTCTGGCCGACACCGCCCTGCGTACCGCCGACTCGGGTTACCTGACCCGTCGTCTGGTGGACGTGGCACAGGACGTCATCGTCCGCGAGATCGACTGCGGCACCGAGCGCTCGCTCTGGCACGAGATCGGCGAGAAGAACGCCGCCGGCGTCGTCGTGCGCAAGCACAACGTCGAGAACACCGGTTTCGGCCGGACCATCGCCGAGGACACGCTGGACGCCGAGGGCAAGGTCGTCCTCCCCGCCCTGAGCGACACCTCCGAGCAGAACATCGACAAGCTGATCGCGGCCGGGATCACCCGGGTCCGTGTGCGCTCGTCGCTGGTCTGCGAGGCCAAGATCGGCGTCTGCACCACCTGCTACGGCCGCTCCATGGCGACCGGCAAGCCGGTGGACGTCGGTGAGGCGATCGGTATCATCGCGGCCCAGTCCATCGGTGAGCCCGGCACCCAGCTGACCATGCGTACCTTCCACATGGGCGGTTCGGCCGGTCAGGACATCACCCACGGTCTGCCCCGTGTCCAGGAGCTCTTCGAGGCCCGCGTCCCCAAGGGTGTGGCCCCGATCTCCGAGATGGAGGGCCGGATCCGGATCGACGACACCGAGAAGAGCCGCAAGATCGTCGTCATCCCCGACGACGGCACGGACGAGATCGCCTACCCGGTGCCGATGCGCGCCCAGCTGCTCGTCACCGACGGCGACCACGTCAAGGTCGGCCAGCAGCTGATCCAGGGTGCGATCAACCCGCACGAGGTCCTGCGCATCCAGGGACCGCGCGCGGTGCAGCAGCACCTGGTGTCCGAGGTCCAGGAGGTGTACAAGTCGCAGGGTGTGTCCATCCACGACAAGCACATCGAGATCATCGTTCGCCAGATGCTCAAGCGGGTGAACATCCTGGAGTCGGGCGACACCGAGCTGCTGCCCGGTGAGATGGTCGAGCGTCCGAAGTTCGAGCGGATCAACCGCCGCGTCGTGTCCGAGGGCGGCCAGCCCGCGGCCGGGCGCCCGGTGCTGCTGGGTATCACCAAGGCCTCTCTGGCCACGGAGTCCTGGCTGTCCGCGGCCTCCTTCCAGGAGACCACCCGGGTGCTCACCGAGAACGCGATCCACGGCAAGAGCGACCCGCTCCTCGGCCTCAAGGAGAACGTCATCATCGGTAAGCTCATCCCGGCCGGTACCGGTATTCCGCAGTACCGCAACATCCGGGTGGAGCCGACCGAGGAGGCCAAGGCCTCGATGTACTCGGTCTCCGGGTACGAGGAGCCGAGCGAGTACACCTTCGGACAGGGTTCGGGCGAGGCCGTTCCGCTGGAGGAGTACGACTTCGGGCCGTACAACCGGTAGAAGCGGTTTGCTGGACTGACGGCGGCGGTATGCCACCCCTCGCGGGGGGTGGTACCGCCGCCGTTCCGCGCACAGGGTCCGCTGACACGGACGGAAGACGGCGCTACTGCGCTGGCGGGAGAGGCACAGGTGACTGACAACGGGGGCGAACGGCGGGACTCCGACGCGGAGGACTCGTGGTTCAAGCCGAGCGAGAACCGCTATCGCACACAGTCGGACTACCAGGACCCGCTCGAACCGGAGGGGACCGGTGACACGGTCTTCCCGGACAGCGGGGGGTACGCGGGGCTGAGTTCGTCCCGTCCGGCCATGGTCGAGCCCTATCCGGAGGCGCTGGGCGGACCGCCGCCGCCCGTCTCCCACGGCATCTCCTACCCGGGCGCCGGATCGTCGGCCTACCAGCCGCTGACCAGGGTCCCGGGGGAGAGCGAGGAGTCCTCCCTGCCGAGCGTCGCGGCCAGCGCCCAGGTGCCGCTCCCCTCGGAGCAGGGGACCGACCGGCCCGAGTCCTGGTCCGAGGGTCCCCGAACCCAGGAGATCCCCGTGCTGGGCGACCGGGACGCCCCGGACGCCGGACAGCCCTGGGACGCGCCCTCCCCCGCACCCGCTGAGCAGCCGTGGGGTTCCGGCACCCAGGTGAACGACGACCGGGGCAGGCCCTCCTGGGAGGCGCCGTCCGACACCGTCGACGGCGCGCGCGCCTCCTCGGCCTGGGACGCCGACGCCCCCGCCCGAGGCGGGGGCGACCGCGACGCCGCCCCGTGGGCTGACTCCTCCGGGGCCGCCGGTTCCGTGGAGGACGGTTCCGCGGGTGGGTCCCAGCCCTGGGACGCCCCGGCCTCCGTTGGGTCCGGTCAGCCGTGGGACGACACCTCCGCCTCCGGTGCGTCCGGAGGGCGGTCATGGGACGACGCTCCCGCTTCCGTTGGGTCCGGTCAGCCGTGGGACGACACCTCCGCCTCCGGTTCGTCCGGTGGTCAGCCGTGGGACGAGGCTCCCGCCGCGGACCGGCGCGATCCGCTCGACGACGGCCTGGGCCCGGCCTCGTGGGAGGCCCCGGCCTCCGGCGCGTCCGGTCAGCCGTGGGACGACACCCCGGGCCGCAGCCGTGACGCGGCCGACGACGGCCTGGGGCCCGCGTCGTGGGAGGCTCCGTCCTCCTCCGCGTCCGGCCAGCCGTGGGACGGCGCTCCCGCTTCCGGTACGTCCGGTGGTCAGCCGTGGGACGAGGCTCCCGCCGCGGACCGGCGCGATCCGCTCGACGACGGCCTGGGCCCGGCCTCGTGGGAGGCCCCGGCCTCCGGTGCCCGGTCGTGGGAGGACGACACACGCGCCTCCTCCGCCTGGGACGCGGACGCTCCCACCCGCGGCGGCGGTGACCGGGGCCTGGCTCCCCGGCCGGAGGCCTCCGGGAGCGGTGGTCCGGTGGAGGGCGCCCGGCCCTGGGACGACGCACCCGCGGGCGGTACGCGCGATCCGCTCGACGACGGTCTGGGGCCGGCCTCGTGGGAGGCCCCGTCCTCCGGTGCGGCCGGACAACCCTGGGACGGCACTCCGGGATCCGGCGCTACGGCCGACGGCGGGTTCGGGGACAGCGGCCAGCGGGACCTCGGGGCCTGGAGCGCCGAGGCTCCCGCCGCGGACCGGCGCGATCCGCTCGACGACGGTCTGGGACCGGCCTCGTGGGAGGCCCCGTCCTCCTCCGCGACCGGTCAGCCGTGGGACGACGCACCCGTGGGCGGTACGCGCGATCCGCTCGACGACGGTCTGGGCCCCGCGTCGTGGGAGACGCGGTCCCCCGCGACCGACCAGCCGTGGGGTTCCGACCCCGCCGGCGACCGCGGTGCCTGGAACACCGACCGGGGCGACCAGCCCTGGGAGGGCGACGCACGCGGCACCTCCGGCTGGGACGACGACGCTCCCGCCCGCGACCGGGACCGCGAGCGCGGCCCCGCCTCCTGGACCGATGTCCCCGGGCCCGACGGCAGTTCCTGGGAGGACGACGCCCCGGTGGACCGGCCCTGGGACGACCACGCCCCGCGGCACGGGGGCGGCGAGCGGGGTGCCGACGCCTGGGCCGACCGTCCCTACGGCGACGACGATCCCCTCGGGGGAGAAGGCGCACGCGGCAGGTCCTGGGACGACGACGAACTCGGCGGCGACCTCCGGAGCGCCGACAGGGCCCCTGCGGCGGGAGCCGGCGCCCCGGACGCCTGGTCGCCCTCCGGCCGGGCCGACGACCGGCCCGGAGCGGACTCCGGCGGTTCGTGGGGCGACGGGTACGGCGACGAGCTCTCGTCCCCCGGGCTGGGCGCGGGCACCGGCAACACCTGGGCGTTCGACCGCAACGACCCCCGGCTGCCGGACGTGGTCCGGGAGGCGGAGCAGCGCCGCAGGGAGTCCTCAGGAGGGCCGGAGACCGTCGACTGGGGAGGGCCCGACACCGGTGGGCTCTCCGCTGCGGTCCCCGACGCGGACGACCCCCTGGGCGCGATCGCCGACATGCAGTCGCGCGCCCGCTCCAGGGACCAGGACCTGCCGGAGGACCCCGACGGGGCCACCCAGATGTTCGACGCCCGGGCCCTGGCAGAGGGGGCCTGGAAGGACGACGACGGGTACCGGCGCGACGACCGCCGCGGGGACGACCGGGCGGACTACGGCCCCTACGACGACGATCCCGAGGGGCCGGAGTACGGCTATGACGGGGAGGCGGAGCGGCCGGAGCCGGAGTACGGCCACGACGACGATCCCGAGCCCGAGTTCCGCAGGGACGAGCGCGGACACCGCGACGACCGCGACGACCGCGACGACCGCGACGACTCGGAGTACGAGGACGGGTTCACCCCGGCCGACTACGGCATGCCCGCCGCGGCCCCGGCGGGACGCAGCAGGCGTCGCAAGGACCCGATCGCCGAGGACTTCCCCGGCTTCGGCGACCGCCCCCTGGGCGGTGAGGCCGGTGACGCCTACCCGGGCTACGACAGCATCGACTTCCTCGCCGACACCGAGCGGGGGGCGATGCTCACCCTGTGGCTGGGCGTCGCCTCACTGCTGCCCGGCGTGGGACTGGTCACGGCCGTCCTGGCCCTGCTGGTCACCGGGCCTCGGGCGAAGAGGGCGATCCGGGAGTCACGCGGGCAGCTGGACGGCCTCGGTCTGATCACGACCGGAACGGTCTTCGCCGTCATCGGCATCCTGGTGACGGTGATCTCCGTCGCCCTCTGGCTGCTTCTGTAGCGCGACGGCCGCCTCTCGGGGACAATCGTTCCGGGGAGGCGGCCGTCAGTCGTCGGCCGCGCTCTCGGCGAAGTGGGGCGAAGCAGCCGCGGGACCGCGTAGACTGGTGGTGACCCACGGCTACGCGAGGATCCGTTCCCACGGTTCCCGCCATGTCGCACATCGTTTTGACCGTCCTGACGGCAAGCGGTAGCCTGTGTGATTGTGCCCGTGAGTCGACGGGTCGCACATGTGTGTGCGGCGCCCGGTTCCGCAGACGAGGACCTACGGTGCGCGGCGCATGTGAACCCCCTCCCATGATTCGACCTCTCGGTCGGGTGTGAACTCGGTTTCGCCATGCGCGGGAACCAACGCGACACGCCCGACATCGGGGGTCGGCGAGGTTCGGGAAATCCAGCAGGTCAATAGCGATATCGGCTACGAGAACCGGCGTAGGTCACGAGGAAGACGGAGACGCGGTGCCCACCATCCAGCAGCTGGTCCGCAAGGGCCGACAGGACAAGGTCGCAAAGAACAAGACCCCGGCGCTGAAGGGGAGTCCGCAGCGTCGTGGTGTGTGCACTCGTGTCTACACCACCACGCCCAAGAAGCCGAACTCCGCTCTGCGCAAGGTCGCCCGAGTCAAGCTGAGCAGCCAGATCGAGGTCACGGCCTACATCCCCGGCATCGGCCACAACCTCCAGGAGCACAGCATCGTGCTCGTGCGCGGTGGCCGTGTGAAGGACCTGCCGGGTGTCCGTTACCGCATCGTGCGCGGCTCGCTCGACACGCAGGGTGTCCGTAACCGCAAGCAGGCGCGTAGCCGTTACGGCGCCAAGAAGGAGAAGTAAGCATGCCGCGCAAGGGCCCGGCGCCGAAGCGCCAGCTCATCACCGACCCGGTCTACGGCTCGCCGCTCGTCACCGCACTGATCAACAAGGTGCTGCTCGACGGCAAGCGCTCCATCGCCCAGAGCGTCGTGTACGACGCCCTGGAGGGCGCTCGCGAGAAGACCGGCCAGGACCCGCTCGTCGTCCTGAAGCGGGGTCTGGACAACGTCAAGCCCGCGCTGGAGGTCCGCAGCCGTCGCGTCGGCGGTGCGACCTACCAGGTGCCGGTCGAGGTTCGTGCCTCCCGGTCCACCACGCTGGCCCTGCGCTGGCTGGTCTCCTACGCGCGCCAGCGTCGTGAGAAGACCATGACCGAGCGCCTGATGAACGAGCTGGTCGACGCCAGCAACGGTCTCGGCGCGGCCGTCAAGAAGCGTGAGGACACGCACAAGATGGCCGAGTCGAACAAGGCCTTCGCGCACTACCGCTGGTAATTCCGGCGGGTTCGAAACAGACCGAGGGACGACGAGCCTCATGGCTGCCAAAACTGTTCTTGACCTGGCCAAGGTCCGCAACATCGGGATCATGGCTCACATCGACGCTGGTAAGACCACCACCACCGAGCGCATCCTGTTCTACACGGGTGTCAAGCACAAGCTCGGCGAGACGCACGATGGCGCCTCGACAATGGACTGGATGAAGGAAGAGCAGGAGCGGGGTATCACCATTACCTCGGCTGCCATCACCACCCATTGGAACGACAACACGATCAACATCATCGACACGCCCGGCCACGTCGACTTCACGGTCGAGGTCGAGCGGTCGCTGCGTGTGCTCGACGGTGCGGTCGCGGTGTTCGACGCCAAGGAGGGCGTCGAGCCCCAGTCGGAGCAGGTCTGGCGTCAGGCCGACCGCTACGGCGTCCCGCGTATCTGCTTCGTCAACAAGATGGACAAGATCGGCGCCGAGTTCCAGCGCTGCGTGGACATGTTCCGCGAGCGCCTGGGTGCCAACGCCATGCCGATCCAGCTGCCCATCGGCGCTGAGAGCGACTTCAAGGGTGTCATCGACCTCGTGCTGATGAAGGCCTACGTCTGGAACGACGAGGCCGCCCTCGGCGAGATGTACGACACGACCGAGATCCCCGAGAGCCACGCCGACGCCGCCCGTGAGGCCCGCGACCAGTTCATCGAGACGCTGGCCGAGGCCGACGACGAGATCATGGAGATGTACCTGGAGGGCCAGGAGCCCACCGTGGAGCAGCTCGTCCCCGCGATCCGTCGTGCGACCATCGCCGGTACGGCCGTCCCGGTCGTGTGCGGCACCGCGTTCAAGAACAAGGGCGTTCAGCCCCTGCTCGACACGGTCACCGCCTACCTCCCCTCGCCCCTGGACGTCGAGGCCATCGAGGGCCACGACCCCAAGGACGAGACCGAGGAGACCAAGCTCGTCCGCAAGCCGAGCAACGACGAGCCGCTGTCGGCCCTGGTCTTCAAGATCGCGAGCGACCCGCACCTGGGCAAGCTCTCCTACGTGCGCATCTACTCCGGTGTCCTCCAGACGGGCACCCAGGTGCTCAACAGCCTCAAGGGCCGCAAGGAGCGCATCGGCAAGATCTACCGCATGCACTCCAACAAGCGCGAGGAGATCGCCGAGGTCGGCGCCGGCGACATCGTCGCCGTCATGGGCCTCAAGGACACCACGACCGGTGAGACCCTGTGCGACCAGGCGAACCCGATCGTCCTGGAGTCCATGACCTTCCCGGCTCCGGTCATCGAGGTGGCCATCGAGCCCAAGACCAAGAGCGACCAGGAGAAGCTGGGCATCGCGATCCAGCGCCTCGCGGACGAGGACCCCTCGTTCCAGGTCGCCACGGACGACCAGACCGGTCAGACCGTGATCTCGGGCATGGGCGAGCTGCACCTCGAGGTGCTCGTCAACCGCATGCGCGACGAGTTCAAGGTCGAGGCGAACATCGGCAAGCCCCAGGTGGCCTACCGCGAGACCATTCGCAAGAAGGTCGAGGGGCACACCTACACCCACAAGAAGCAGACCGGTGGGTCGGGCCAGTTCGCCAAGGTCAAGATCGACATCGAGCCCCTGGAGACCGAGAGCGGCGACGCCTCGGGCTACGAGTTCGTCAACGCCGTCACCGGTGGCCGTATCCCGAGGGAGTACATCCCCTCGGTCGACGCCGGCTGCCAGGAGGCCGCCGAGCTGGGCGTGCTCGCGCACTACCCGCTCGTCGGCGTCAAGGTGACGCTCCAGGACGGTCAGTACCACGAGGTCGACTCCTCCGAGATGGCCTTCAAGACCGCCGGTTCGATCGCCTTCAAGGAGATCGTCAAGCTGGCCAAGCCGACTCTCCTGGAGCCGGTCATGGCTGTCGAGGTCACCACTCCCGAGGAGTACATGGGTGACGTGATCGGCGACCTGAACTCCCGTCGTGGACAGATCCAGTCCATGGACGAGCGTTCCGGCGTCCGTCTCGTCAAGGCCCTCGTGCCCCTCTCCGAAATGTTCGGCTACGTGGGTGACCTGCGCAGCCGCACGCAGGGTCGAGCCAACTACTCGATGGTGTTCGACTCCTACGCGGAGGTTCCGTCCGCTGTCGCCCAAGAAATTGTGGCGAAGGTCCGCGGCGAATAGTCGCGAACACGTAACCAGCCCGCTCCCCGTCCACGCGGGGAGCGAGCACCAGACAGCTCTGTACGTCTAGGAGACATCCAGTGGCGAAAGCAAAGTTCGAGCGGACTAAGCCGCACGTCAACATCGGCACCATCGGTCACATCGACCACGGCAAGACCACGCTGACCGCGGCCATCACCAAGGTGCTGCACGACGCGTACCCGGAGCTGAACCCGTTCACGCCGTTCGAGGACATCGACAACGCTCCTGAGGAGCGCGAGCGCGGTATCACCATCTCCGTCGCCCACGTCGAGTACCAGACCGAGGCGCGTCACTACGCCCACGTGGACTGCCCCGGTCACGCCGACTACGTGAAGAACATGATCACGGGTGCGGCGCAGATGGACGGCGCCATCCTGGTCGTGGCCGCCACCGACGGCCCGATGCCGCAGACCAAGGAGCACGTGCTCCTGGCCCGCCAGGTCGGCGTGCCCTACATCGTGGTGGCCCTGAACAAGGCCGACATGGTGGACGACGAGGAGATCTTCGAGCTCGTCGAGCTCGAGGTCCGTGAGCTCCTCAGCGAGTACGAGTTCCCCGGCGACGACGTTCCCGTCACCAAGGTCTCCGCGCTCAAGGCGCTGGAGGGCGACGAGGAGTGGGGCAAGGCCGTCCTGGAGCTCATGGGCACCGTGGACCAGTTCATCCCCGAGCCCGAGCGTGACACCGACAAGCCCTTCCTCATGCCGATCGAGGACGTCTTCTCGATCACCGGTCGCGGCACCGTCGTCACCGGTCGCATCGAGCGCGGCATCGTCAACGTCAACGAGACCGTGGACATCGTCGGCATCAAGGACGAGAAGCAGACCACCACGGTCACCGGTGTCGAGATGTTCCGCAAGCTGCTCGACCAGGGCCAGGCCGGCGACAACGTCGGTCTGCTCCTGCGCGGCATCAAGCGCGAGGACGTCGAGCGCGGCCAGGTCGTCATCAAGCCCGGTACGACCACCCCGCACACCGAGTTCGAGGCCCAGGTCGTCATCCTGTCCAAGGACGAGGGTGGCCGCCACACGCCGTTCTTCAACAACTACCGCCCGCAGTTCTACTTCCGCACGACCGACGTCACCGGCGTCGTGACGCTGCCGGAGGGCACCGAGATGGTCATGCCCGGTGACAACACCGAGATGACCGTCCAGCTCATCCAGCCGGTCGCCATGGAGGACGGTCTGAAGTTCGCCATCCGCGAGGGTGGCCGGACCGTGGGCGCGGGTCGCGTCACGAAGATCCTCAAGTAGTACCCGTGCGGGGGCGGCCCCTTCCGGAGCCGTCCCCGCCATGGTGGGTGGGCCGTGGGTCCACGGCCCGCCCGCCAGCACACAAGACGTCATCGGGCTCTGTGACGGTGACGCACCGCAGGGGCAAGCCCTGTTGCGGTTTCTCAAGGGAATAGGGGCTCACGGCTGCAACGGCGGATCCGCCGGGCCTGGGCGTCTGTGACCGGGACAGCTCACCGTTACGGACACTGAAGCGAAGGACGAACAGGCCACATGGCGGGACAGAAGATCCGCATTCGGCTAAAGGCCTATGACCACGAGGTCATCGACAGCTCGGCTCGCAAGATCGTCGAGACCGTGACGCGAACTGGCGCACAGGTCGCGGGCCCGGTGCCGCTGCCGACGGAGAAGAACGTTTACTGCGTCATCCGATCGCCGCACAAGTACAAGGACTCGCGCGAGCACTTCGAGATGCGCACGCACAAGCGGCTGATCGACATCATCGACCCCACGCCGAAGACGGTGGACTCGCTCATGCGACTCGACCTCCCGGCGGGCGTTGACATCGAGATCAAGCTTTAAGGACGCACAGACATGGCCACCAAGCAGATCAAGGGAGTTCTGGGCGAAAAGCTCGGCATGACCCAGGTCTTCGACGACACGGGCAAGATGGTGCCCGTGACGGTTCTGAAGGCCGGTCCGTGCGTCGTGAGCCGCATCCGGACTCCGGACACCGATGGCTACTCCGCCATCCAGCTCGGCTACGGGCAGATCAACCCGCGCAAGGTCAACAAGCCCCTCGGCGACTACCTGCGCAGCCACGACCTGACCCCGCGCCGCCACTACGTCGAGGTCCGCACGGTCGACGCCACCGAGTACACGCTCGGCCAGGAGGTCACCGCGGACAGCTTCGAGATCGGCCAGAAGGTCGACGTCACGGGTAAGAGCAAGGGCAAGGGCTTCGCCGGTGTGATGAAGCGCCACGGTTTCCGCGGCCTCTCCGCCTCGCACGGCACCCAGCGCAAGCACCGCTCGCCCGGTTCCATCGGCGGCTGCGCCACGCCCGGACGCGTGTTCAAGGGCATGCGCATGGCCGGTCGCATGGGCAACGTGCGCAAGACCGTCCAGAACCTGACCGTCCACTCCGTGGA
This sequence comes from Nocardiopsis alborubida, assembly GCF_012396365.1. Taxonomy (GTDB): domain Bacteria; phylum Actinomycetota; class Actinomycetes; order Streptosporangiales; family Streptosporangiaceae; genus Nocardiopsis; species Nocardiopsis alborubida. The sequence goes on from NZ_JAAXPG010000009.1 coordinate 102,657, forward strand.
CGCGGAGAAGGGGCTCATCCTGGTCAAGGGTGCCGTCCCCGGTCCCAACGGCGGTCTGGTGCTCGTCCGCACCGCTGTGAAGGGGGACAAGTAAGCCATGGCCCAGATCGAGGTCAAGAACCCCGAGGGCGGCGCCAAGGGCAGCGTCGAGCTGCCGGACAGCGTCTTCGCCCAGAAGGTCAGCATCCCGCTGATCCACCAGGTCGTGAACGCCCAGCTCGCCGCTGGCCGTCAGGGCACCCACGCCACCAAGACCCGCGGCGAGGTCCGCGGCGGTGGCAAGAAGCCCTACCGCCAGAAGGGCACCGGCCGGGCCCGCCAGGGTTCCATCCGCGCCCCGCAGTACACCGGCGGCGGCACGGTCCACGGACCCCAGCCTCGCGACTACAGCCAGCGCACCCCCAAGAAGATGAAGGCCGCCGCCCTGCGCGCAGCCCTCTCCGACCGGGCGCGCCACGGCCGCATCCACGTCGTCAGCCAGTTCGTGGCCGAGGACCTGGAGAGCAAGTTCACGCAGACCGCTCTGAAGACGCTGCGCCAGGTCACCGAGTCCGACAAGGTCCTGGTGGTGCTGGCCCGCGAGGACGAGCACAACCGGCGCGCCCTGCGCAACGTCGAAGAGGTGCACATCCTCGACGCGGACCAGGTGAACACCTACGACGTCCTCTACTCGGACGACGTGGTCTTCACCGAGGCGGGCTACGCCGAGTTCCTGGCCCACGCGGCCGGTGCCTCGAAGGCCGCGCAGTCCGAGGAGGACGACCAGTGAGGATCGCCGACCACCGGGACATCATCGTCGAGCCGGTGATCTCCGAGAAGAGCTACGGGCTCATGGACGAGAACAAGTACACGTTCATCGTCCGCCCGGACGCCAACAAGACCCAGATCAAGATCGCGATCGAGAAGATCTTCGAGGTGAAGGTCACGAGCGTGAACACGATCAACCGCAAGGGCAAGCGCAAGCGCACCCGCTTCGGTTACGGGAAGCGTCCCGACACCAAGCGTGCGATCGTCAGCGTCGCCGAGGGCGACCGGATCGACATCTTCGGTGTCTGACCTCTCCCGGGTCTGACCGCTACACACCAAGCAACACGTAAAGGAATGCGCGAAGAAGATGGGCATTCGTAAGTACAAGCCGACGACGCCGGGTCGTCGCGGCTCCAGCGTGAGCGACTTCGTCGAGATCACGCGCTCGGAGCCCGAGAAGTCCCTGGTGCGTCCGCTCCACTCCAAGGGCGGCCGCAACGGCCACGGCCGGATCACCGCCCGTCACCAGGGTGGTGGCCACAAGCGCGCCTACCGCGTGATCGACTTCCGTCGTCACGACAAGGACGGCGTGCCGGCCAAGGTCGCGCACATCGAGTACGACCCGAACCGCACCGCGCGCATCGCGCTGCTCCACTACGTGGACGGCGAGAAGCGCTACATCCTGGCTCCGGCCGGCCTCAAGCAGGGCGACCGGGTCGAGAACGGTCCGCAGTCCGACATCAAGCCCGGCAACTGCCTCCCGCTGCGCAACATCCCCACGGGTACGTTCGTGCACGCGGTCGAGCTGAAGCCGGGTGGCGGCGCCAAGCTGGGCCGCTCCGCGGGCTCGCAGATCCAGCTCCTGGCCAAGGAGGGCAAGTACGCCACGCTGCGTATGCCCTCCGGCGAGATGCGCATGGTGGAGATCACCTGCCGCGCGACCGTCGGCCAGGTGGGCAACGCCGAGCAGTCCAACATCAACTGGGGCAAGGCCGGCCGCTCCCGCTGGAAGGGCAAGCGCCCGACCGTCCGTGGTGTCGTGATGAACCCGGTCGACCACCCCCACGGTGGTGGCGAGGGCAAGACCTCCGGCGGCCGTCACCCGGTCAGCCCCTGGGGTAAGAAGGAAGGCCGGACCCGGGCCAAGAACAAGGCCAGCGACAAGCTCATCGTGCGGCGTCGGCGTAGCGGTAAGAAGAAGCGGTAAGGAGCACGTCTGATGCCACGTAGCCTTAAGAAGGGTCCCTTCGTCGACGACCACCTCATCAAGAAGGTGGAGTCGCAGAACGAGAAGGGGACCAAGAACGTCATCAAGACGTGGTCCCGGCGGTCCATGATCGTTCCGGAGATGATCGGTCACACGATCGCCGTCCACGACGGCCGCAAGCACGTCCCCGTGTTCGTGTCCGAGTCGATGGTCGGCCACAAGCTCGGTGAGTTCGCTCCCACGCGTACTTTCCGCAGCCACGTCAAGGAAGACCGCCGTAGCCGCCGTTAGCGGTTGCAGCAGGAGAAAGAACCATTTCTCCACGGTGAGTGGAGATGAATTTCCGTGAGCGAGGGAAAAGCGATGGGAACGAGGGCACAGGCACGGTTCGTCCGTGTTACGCCCCGAAAGGCCCGCCGGGTGGTGGACCTTATTCGCGGGTTGCCCGCTGACGAGGCACAGGCGGTGCTCCGGTTCGCGCCCCAGTCGGCGAGCGAGCCCGTTGGCAAGGTGCTGGCTAGTGCCATCGCCAACGCCGAGCACAACGACAAGCTGGACCGCGGGACGCTGGTGGTCGAAGGCGCGTGGGTGGACGAGGGTCCGACCCTGAAGCGCATTCGCCCGCGAGGCTTCGGCCGCGCCTTCCGGGTGACCAAGCGCACGAGCCACATCACCGTGGTCGTCGCTGAGCGCTCGGGCGCCTCGTCCAAGACGAAGGAAAGGACCCGATAGTGGGGCAGAAGGTAAACCCGCACGGGTTCCGCCTCGGCATCACCACCGACTTCAAGAGCCGTTGGTACGCCGACAAGTCCTACAAGGACTACGTCAAGGAAGACGTCGCGATCCGTCGGATGCTGACCCGTGGCATGGAGCGCGCGGGCATCTCCAAGGTGGAGATCGAGCGCACCCGTGACCGCGTCCGTGTTGACGTCTACACCGCCCGGCCGGGCATCGTCATCGGCCGCCGCGGCGTCGAGGCCGACCGCATCCGGACGGACCTGGAGAAGCTGACCGGCAAGCAGGTCCAGCTGAACGTCTTCGAGGTCAAGAACCCCGAGATCGACGCGCAGCTCGTCGCCCAGGGCGTCGCCGAGCAGCTGAGCAGCCGCGTGGCCTTCCGCCGCGCGATGCGCAAGGCCATGCAGACCGCGATGAAGAGCGGTGCCAAGGGCATCCGCATCCAGTGCGGTGGCCGTCTGGGCGGGGCCGAGATGTCGCGGTCGGAGTTCTACCGCGAGGGTCGTGTGCCGCTGCACACGCTGCGCGCCGACATCGACTACGGCTTCTTCGAGGCCCGTACGACCTTCGGCCGCATCGGTGTGAAGGTCTGGATCTACAAGGGTGACGCGCCCGCCACCCGCGCCGAGCGCGAGGCGGCCCAGGCCGCGCAGCGCTCCGCCGGCGGCGGTGGCGGCGGTGGCGGCGGTCAGCGCCGCGAGCGCCCCCAGCGTCGTCGTCGCGGTGGCGCCGGTGGCGGTCAGCCGCAGAACGCCGAGGCCAAGGCCCCGGCCGAGTCCGCGAAGTCCGAGGGGAGCTGACCAGTGCTTATTCCTCGTAAGGTCAAGTACCGCAAGCAGCACCACCCGGATCTGCGCGGCAAGGCCAAGGGCGGCACGACGGTCAGTTTCGGCGAGTTCGGCATCCAGGCCCTGGAGTCGGCCTACGTGACGAACCGTCAGATCGAGTCCGCTCGTATCGCCATGACGCGTCACATCAAGCGTGGCGGCAAGGTGTGGATCAACATCTTCCCGGACCGCCCGCTGACCAAGAAGCCCGCCGAGGTCCGCATGGGTTCCGGTAAGGGCTCCCCGGAGTGGTGGGTCGCGCCGGTCAAGCCCGGTCGCGTGATGTTCGAGCTGTCGGGCGTGCCCGAGGCCATCGCCAAGGAGGCGATGCGTCGTGCGATGCACAAGCTCCCGATGAAGTGCAAGTTCGTTACGCGGGAGGGGGAGTGATGGCCAAGTCCGTGACTGCCCATGAGCTCCGTGACCAGTCCGTCGAGGACCTGGTCGCCAAGCTCAAGGAAGCCAAGGAAGAGCTGTTCAACCTCCGCTTCCAGGCCGCCACCGGCCAGCTCGACAACCACAGCCGACTGCGTACCGTCAAGCGCGAGATCGCCCGGATCTACACGATCCTGCGTGAGCACGAGCTGGGTATCGCCCCGCTGTCTGGTGAGTCGGCGCAGGAGAAGGAAGCAGCCGAATGAGTGAGAACCAGACCGCGACCCGCAACTACCGCAAGGTGCGCGAGGGCTACGTCGTCAGCGACAAGATGGACAAGACCGTCGTCGTCGAGGTCGAGGACCGCATCACGCACGCCAGGTACGGCAAGGTCATCCGTCGCACGTCCAAGTACAAGGCGCACGACGAGGCGAACTCCTGTGGTGTGGGCGACCTGGTCCGACTGATGGAGACCAGGCCGCTCTCCGCGACGAAGCGTTGGCGCGTCGTGGAGATCCTGGAGAAGGCTAAGTAACCCCAGCCTGTCGGCGGCCGACACCCGTGTCGGCCGCCGATCCCAGGGGTGAGACCACCTAGCCGTGCGGCAGTGGACCGCACGCATCACATCAGGAGCAGACGTGATTCAGCAGGAGTCGCGACTCAAGGTCGCCGACAACACGGGTGCCAAGGAGATCCTCACCATCCGTGTTCTCGGTGGCTCGGGTCGGCGCTACGCCGGGATCGGCGACACCATCGTCGCCACGGTGAAGGACGCCCTGCCTGGCGCTGGAGTCAAGAAGGGCGACGTCGTCAAGGCCGTTGTCGTGCGCACCGTCAAGGAGCGCCGCCGGCCCGACGGCTCCTACATCCGCTTCGATGAGAACGCTGCCGTGCTCATCAAGGACGGTGGGGACCCGCGAGGCACCCGCATCTTCGGCCCGGTCGGCCGCGAGCTGCGTGACAAGAAGTACATGCGCATCATTTCGCTGGCGCCGGAGGTGCTCTAAGCGATGAAGATCAAATCTGGCGACGAGGTCATCGTTCTCGCCGGCAAGAACCGGGGTGCCACCGGCAAGGTCGTCAAGGCCCTGCCGAAGGAAGACCGTGTCGTTGTCGAGGGCGTCAACCTGGTCAAGAAGCACAGGAAGGCCAACCCGGCGGGCGGCCAGCAGGGCGAGGTCGTCACCAAGGAGGCCCCCATCCACGTGAGCAACGTCGCGCTCGTGGAGGATGGCAAGGCCACCCGGGTCGGCTACCGCTTCGAGGAAGACGGAACCAAGGTTCGCGTCTCCCGCCGCACCGGTAAGGACATCTGATGACGGTTACCAACGACATCACCGCCCCTCCGATGCCGCGGCTCAAGGAGAAGTACCGGAACGAGATCGTCGCTGCCCTCAAGGAGGAGCACGACATCGCCAACATCATGCAGGTCCCCGGTCTGACGAAGATCGTGGTCAACATGGGTGTGGGCGAGGCGGCTCGTGACGCGAAGCTGATCCAGGGCGCGGTCGCCGACCTGTCGGCGATCACCGGCCAGAAGCCGCGGATCAACCGGGCCAAGAACTCCATCGCGCAGTTCAAGCTGCGCGAGGGTCAGCCGATCGGCGCCAGCGTCACGCTGCGCGGCGACCGGATGTGGGAGTTCCTCGACCGGCTGCTCTCGCTGGCCCTGCCCCGTATCCGGGACTTCCGTGGCCTTTCCCCGAAGCAGTTCGACGGGAACGGCAACTACACCTTCGGGCTGACCGAGCAGGTCATGTTCCACGAGGTGGACCCGGACAAGGTCGACCGGCAGCGTGGGATGGACATCACGGTCGTCACCACCGCCACGAGCGACGAACAGGGCCGCAGCCTGCTCAAGCGGCTCGGTTTCCCGTTCAAGGAAGCCTGAGGGGTAAGCACACATGGCCAAGAAGTCGCTGATCGCGAAGTCGCAGCGGAAGCCGAAGTTCGCCGTTCGCGCGTATACTCGATGCTCGCGGTGCGGCCGCCCGCGCGCCGTCTTCCGGAAGTTCGGCCTGTGCCGTATCTGCTTCCGTGAGATGGCCCACCGGGGCGAGCTGCCCGGTATCACCAAGTCGAGCTGGTAGTTTCCGGCGGGGCCGACCGGTCGCTCTCCCCTGAGCGCACGGAGTCGGCCCCCCGAAGCGCCATCCTCGGCGCGCACAGCGTCCGTGACCGCACGATGCGGCACGGTCCGGCAACATCCAACCACCAGGGCACGGCAGTCCCGAAGGGGACCGCGGTGCCCACGACCACGCCGTAGGTCCGTTTGTGCATCTTCGCGGGAGTACCCGCGCAAGGGCAGGCTCTGGGAAAGCCCGCACTCGGAAACCGCGGTGAGGAAGGGCCAGTCGGCCATGACGATGACCGACCCGATCGCAGACATGCTCACGCGTCTGCGCAACGCGAATTCGGCTTACCACGACACCGTGGGAATGCCGTATTCCAAGATCAAGGCGCACATCGCCGAGATCCTCCAGCAGGAGGGCTTCATTCAGGGCTGGCGGACCGAGGAGGCCCCCGTGGGCCAGAACCTCGTCCTGGACCTGAAGTACGGCCCCACCCGGGAGCGTTCCATCGCGGGCATCCGCCGGGTCTCCAAGCCCGGTCTGCGGGTGTACGCCAAGAAGGAGAACCTGCCGCGGGTGCTGGGTGGCCTCGGCGTGGCGATCATTTCGACGTCCGGTGGCCTGATGACCGAAAAGCAGGCCAAGAAGCGTGGCGTGGGCGGCGAAGTCCTCGCCTACGTCTGGTAACAGGGAGAGATTGAAGCATGTCGCGAATCGGTCGACTGCCGCTCTCGGTCCCCAAGGGCGTCGAAGTCACGATTAACGGGCAGGACGTCACCGTCAAGGGTCCGAAGGGCGAGCTGAAGCACACCGTCGCCGAGCCGATCACCGTGGCCCTCGAAGACGGGGTTATCACGGTGGCGCGTCCGGACGACAAGCCGGAGAACCGCTCGCTGCACGGTCTTACCCGTGCGCTCATCGCCAACCTCGTCGAGGGCGTGGCCAAGGGTTACACCAAGACGCTGGAGATCCACGGTGTGGGTTACCGCGTCCAGGCCCGCGGCTCCAACCTGGAGTTCTCGCTGGGCTACAGCCACCCCGTCGTGGTCGAGCCCCCCGCGGGCATCACCTTCCGCGTGGAGAAGCCGACCATCCTCCACGTCGAGGGCATCGACAAGCAGTTGGTGGGCCAGGTCGCCGCGAACATCCGCGGTCTGCGCAAGCCTGACCCGTACAAGGCCAAGGGCGTGCGGTACCAGGGTGAGCACATCCGCCGCAAGGCCGGAAAGGCTGGTAAGTAGGCATGGGTAGCACCGTGAGCCGCAAGCGGACCACCAAGCGCGCCACCTCCCGTGCGCGCCGCCAGTTCCGCGTCCGCAAGAAGGTCGTGGGTACCGCCGAGCGTCCGCGCCTGGCCGTGTTCCGCTCCTCCAAGCACATCGTCGCGCAGGTCATCGACGACACCAGGGGTCACACCCTGGCCGCCGCCTCCAGTGTCGAGGCCGATCTGCGCGCCGACGAGGGCACCAAGTCCGACAAGTCCGTCAAGGTCGGTCAGCTCATCGCCGAGCGCGCCAAGGCCGCCGGTGTCTCCGCGGTCGTCTTCGACCGCGGCGGCAACCAGTACGCCGGTCGTATCGCCAAGCTCGCCGACGCGGCGCGCGAGGGCGGGCTGGAGTTCTAGCGATGACCTCTGCAACGGCCAAGATCAACCACGAGAAGAGGAACCACTGATGGCTGCAGCACCGCGGCGCGGCGCCGGTGGCGAGCGGCGTGATCGCCGTGACGATCGCCGCGGCGGCGCCGCAGACAAGGGTGTCTCCTACATCGAGAAGGTCGTGACCATCAACCGGGTCGCGAAGGTCGTCAAGGGCGGCCGTCGCTTCTCCTTCACCGCCCTGGTCGTCGTCGGCGACGGCAACGGCATGGTCGGTGTCGGTTACGGCAAGGCCAAGGAGGTCCCGGCCGCGATCGCCAAGGGTGTCGAGGAGGCGAAGAAGAACTTCTTCCGCGTTCCCCGCATCCAGGGCACGATCGTGCACCGGGTCCAGGGCGAGGACGCGGCCGGCGTCGTCCTGCTCCGTCCGGCCGCTCCGGGTACCGGCGTCATCGCCGGTGGCCCCGTGCGCGCCGTGCTGGAGTGCGCCGGCATCCACGACGTGCTGAGCAAGTCGCTCGGCTCGTCCAACCCGCTGAACATCGTGCACGCCACCGTGGCGGCTCTGAAGGGCATCAACCAGCCCGAGGAGATCGCCGCCCGCCGTGGCCTGCCGATCGAGGACGTCGCCCCGGCTGCCATGCTGCGTGCTCGCGCTGAGGCGAAGGCAGGAGCCTGACCATGGCCAAGCTCAAGATCACGCAGACCCGCTCCAAGATCGGCGGCAAGGTGAAGCAGCACGCTGCTCTCCAGTCGCTGGGTCTGGGCCGGATCGGCAAGTCCACCGTCCGTGAGGACCGCCCTGAGGTTCGCGGGCAGATCACGATCGTCGCGCACCTCGTCTCTGTCGAGGAGGTTGCCGAATGAGCGACTACAACCCCGACGAGCTGCTCAAGCTGCACCACCTGCGTCCCGCCCCGGGCTCCAACAAGGCCAAGATCCGCAAGGGTCGTGGCGAGGCGTCCAAGGGCAAGACCGCCGGTCGTGGCACCAAGGGCACGAAGGCTCGTAACACCGTCCGCCCCGGCTTCGAGGGCGGGCAGATGCCCCTCATCCGCCGGGTGCCCAAGCTCAAGGGCTTCAGCAACGCCCGGTTCAAGACGACCTACCAGGTCGTCAACCTGGACCGGCTGAGCGAGCTCTACCCCGAGGGTGGCGAGGTCACCGTCGAGAGCCTGGTCGCCAAGGGCGCGGTTCGCAAGAACCAGCTCGTCAAGGTGCTGGGTACGGGTGAGATCTCCGTCGCCGTGCAGGTGAGCGCGCACGCGTTCTCCTCCTCGGCGAAGGAGAAGATCTCCGCCGCCGGTGGCTCGACCACCGAGCTGTAGGGGGCTTCCCCGCGATGAGCGACTGGGGGCGTTCGCCCGGCAGGTCAAGGACCGGCTGGCGGACGCCCCCACGCGTTGTGAGCGGTGATCGTTATGTCTCACGAACTCAACTTCCGAGTGATCACTGTTACAGTGCCATCTGTTTGAGTTCACCGCTTGACGTACTGTGAATACTTCCGAGCAACGGGCGACCGCCCGGAGCTGACGTTCTACGACGATTCAGGATCGGCCGCGATGTCTGGAACCCGTTCCGCCGCCGAAGCTGCGCAGGAGGAGACGTGCTAGGTGCGTTCGTTCGTGCATTCCGCACGCCCGACCTGCGCAACAAGCTGCTGTTCACACTGTTCATCCTGACGATCTTCCGTCTGGGCTCTGTGATCCCGGCGCCGGGTATCAACTCCGCGGCGATCAGGGACCAGATGGAGGCGATCACCTCCTCGGACCAGTCCGGTGTGTACGCACTCGTCAACCTGTTCAGCGGCGGTGCCCTGCTGCAACTGGCGGTGTTCGCGCTCGGGGTCATGCCGTACATCACCGCGAGCATCATCATCAACCTGCTCACGGTGGTGATCCCCCGTCTGGAGGCCCTCAAGAAGGAGGGCCAGTCCGGGCAGAGCAAGATCACCCAGTACACCCGCTACCTGACGCTCATGCTCGGTGTCCTCCAGGCCACCAGCATCGTCGCCATGGCCCGGACCGGCGCCCTGTTCCAGGGGGCCATCCCGGTCAGCTCCTACATGCCCAACCAGGACATCCTGACCCTGGTGACCATCGTGTTCACGATGACCGCCGGTACCGCCATCATCATGTGGTTCGGCGAGCTCATCACCGAGCGCGGCGTGGGCAACGGCATGTCGCTGCTGATCTTCACCCAGGTCATCGCGATGTTCCCCTCCTCCATGATCGCGCTGTTCCAGGAGCGCTCGATCTGGGTCTTCGCCCTCATCTGCATCGCCGGCCTGGTGCTCATCACCGCGGTGGTCTTCATGGAGCAGGCCCAGCGCCGCATCCCGGTGCAGTACGCCAAGCGCATGGTCGGCCGCCGCATGTACGGCGGCAGCTCGACCTACATCCCGCTGAAGGTGAACCAGGCGGGCATCATCCCCGTGATCTTCGCCTCCTCGCTGCTCTACCTGCCGCAGTTGCTCGTGGGCCTCATGGGACAGGACTCCACCCATCCCGTGGCGACCTTCGTGCAGGACTACTTCCTCACCGGCACCCACCCCGTGTACATGGCGACGTTCTTCGTCATGATCATCGGCTTCGCGTTCTTCTACGTGGCGATTACCTTCAACCCCGCTGAGGTCGCCGACAACATGAAGAAGTACGGTGGGTTCATCCCGGGTATCCGACCAGGGCGTCCGACCGCCGAGTACCTCGACTACGTGTTGACGAGGCTGACGACCCCCGGATCCCTGTACCTGGGTGTGATCGCTCTCCTGCCGATGGTCGCCCTCGGCGCCACCGGCGCAAGCGCGAACTTCCCCTTCGGAGGGACGAGCATCCTGATCATGGTCGGTGTCGGGCTGGACACGGTGAAGCAGATCGAGAGTCACCTCCAGCAGAGGAACTACGAAGGTTTTCTGCGATAAATGCGAGCAGTATTGGTGGGGCCGCCTGGGGCCGGCAAAGGCACCCAGGCCCAGATCCTCGCGTCCGAACTGTCGATCCCGAAGGTGTCCACGGGGGACATCTTCCGGGCCAACGTCAGCGGTAAGACCGACCTCGGCAAGAAGGCCAAGGAGTACATGGACCGCGGTGACCTCGTCCCCGACGAGGTCACGAACGCCATGGTCAAGGACCGGCTGGCGCAGGACGACGCCGCGGCGGGCTTCCTGCTCGACGGCTTCCCGCGCAACGTCCCGCAGGCCGAGACGCTCGAAGGCATGCTGGCCGACCTCGACACCCGCCTGGACGTCGTCCTGGAGCTGAGGGTGGACGAGGACGAGGTGGTCAGGCGCCTGTCGGGACGCCGCTCGTGCCCCGAGTGCGGCCGGGTGTACCACGTGGAGTACGACGCCCCCGAGACCGCGGGCAGGTGCGACAACGAGGGCGCCGAGCTGTACCAGCGCGAGGACGACCGCGAGGAGACCATCAGGCACCGCCTCAAGGTCTACCGCGAGCAGACCGCTCCGCTGGTGGAGTTCTACGAGGCCCGGGGCCTGCTGGCCACCATCGCCGCGACGGGGACCGTGGACGAGGTGACGGCCCGCGCCAAGGCCGCCATCGAGAAGGTCGGGGCCGGCTCCTGATGTTTCGCAACACCGATCCGGACGTGCAGATCAAGACTCCGGAGCAGATCGCCAGGATGAGGGCGGCGGGCCAGGTCGTGGCCCGCGCCCTGGACACCCTCCGGGCCGCGGTGCGGCCCGGGGTGTCGACCCTGGAGCTGGACTCCCTCGCGGAGAAGGTCATCCGCGACGCGGGCGCCGTCCCCTCCTTCAAGGGCTACCACGGTTTCCCGGGCTCCATCTGCGCCTCTGTGAACGAGGAGGTCGTCCACGGCATCCCCAGCGCTCAGCGGGTGCTGGCCGAGGGCGACATCATCTCCATCGACTGCGGGGCCATCCTGGAGGGCTGGCACGGCGACTCGGCGATCACCGTCGCGGTCGGCGAGGGCCGCCCCGAGGACCTGCGCATGATGGAGGTCTGCGAGGAGTCCATGTGGCAGGGGATCGCCGAGCTGCGTCCGGGCAGGCGCCTGGGCGACATCGGCCACGCGATCGGCGGCCACATCTCCCGCAACGGCGGCTACGGCAACGTCCGCGAGTACGGCGGCCACGGCATCGGCACCGAGATGCACATGGATCCGCACGTGCTCAACTACGGCAAGCGCGGCAAGGGCATGAGACTGGTCGAGGGCATGTGCCTGGCGATCGAGCCGATGACCACCCTGGGCCGCCACGACGTGGTGCAGCTCGACGACGGGTGGACCGTGGTGACGCGCGACGGCGGTCGCGCCGCACACTTCGAGCACACGGTCGCGGTGACCGCGGACGGGCCCGTCGTGCTGACCGCGCGCGAGTCCAACCGCGATAAAATCGCCGACATGGGGTTCGTCCAGCCAACCTGGTAGGGGTTTCGTCCCGCGCGGAGCGCGGGGCCGCTTCCGGGTGAAGATGCGAGGTGCGCGCAGTGTCCGACCCGGTGCCGTCGATACGAACGTCCGACGCGGAACGCGACCGCGTCGCCCAGCTCCTCCAGGAGCACTTCGCCCAGGGGCGACTGGACCACGAGGAGTTCACCGACCGCCTCGGCCGCGTCTACAAGGCCAGGACCACGGGCGAGCTCGCCACGGTCACCCAGGACCTCCCCGAGCGCGACCTCGCCGACATCCGCGGGGCCGCCCCCGGGGACGAGGAGTTCGCGGTGGCCCCCCGGATCAGCATGCGCGATCCGGCGCTGATGGTGCCGTGGGCCCTCTACGGCGGGGTCAACATCCTGTGCTTCGTCATCTGGCTGATCCTGTTCCTCACCACCGACTACGACTACCCGTGGTTCCTGTGGGTCATGGGACCGTGGGGCATCGTGATGGGTATCGTGACCGTGGGGGTCCTGGCCGGACAGAAGCACCACACCGACGGCGACGGGACGCCCTGACCCGGGCCCCGTGCCCGCCCGCGTCCCGGTGCGGTAGGGTGCTCCGTTCGGCGGGCGGAAGTACTTGCCGGAAGGGGATAGACTGTCCTTGCCCATACGCGGGCTGTTGGGTCAGTCTGCCTTCTTTGCGCCACGTCCTCCAACCGACGTTCGCCTTTGCAGTTGGCCTGAACTTCCAGTGTCCCTCGGCGTCGGTGACGGCCATCCGCCGTTGCCGGGGCCGTAGCGTCATGCGGGGCCACTGGGGTCGCGTCGGGTTGTCCTGATCAACCAAACGATGAGCGAGGCGTGGAAGGACATGGCCAAGAAAGACGGCGCCATCGAGATCGAGGGTTCCGTTGTCGAGTCCCTACCCAACGCTATGTTCAAGGTAGAGCTCGACAACGGGCACCAGGTCCTTGCCCACATCAGCGGCAAGATGCGGATGAACTACATCCGTATTCTCCCCGACGACCGTGTCGTCGTGGAGCTGAGCCCGTACGACCTCACGCGCGGGCGCATCGTTTACCGCTACAAGTAGCCCCTCACGGGCCTCGCGGCCCGGGAGAGTATGAGTTCGGAGTCACCATGAAGGTCAAGCCGAGCGTGAAGAAGATCTGCGCGAAGTGCCGCGTGATCCGCCGTAACGGCCGGATCATGGTCATTTGCTCGGACCCGCGGCACAAGCAGCGCCAGGGTTAGTCACCCCCGCTCCGCTCGCCGCGGCTTCACACACCGCGATCGGCCCGGCCGGTGCGTCAGCACCGCACCGGGCGCACGACACAACGAAAACCTGTTCCGACTCCCGACGCCAGTGCGGTGCGGGAGGCACCCCCGGTCGGAGGCCGGGGCCTCGTCGATTGGGCGACGAGAGGGTGGAACGGGCCAGACCTCCGCATAGGGCAACGAGGAGTTTCGCCCACATGGCACGTATCGAAGGTGTTGACCTTCCCCGCGACAAGCGGGTGGAGATCGCTCTCACGTACATCTTCGGGATCGGGCGCACGCGCGCCCTGGAGACCCTGAAGAGCACCGGCGTCGACGGCAACACGCGCGTCTACGAGCTGTCCGAGGAAGACCTCGTCAAGCTGCGCGAGTGGATCGGCTCGAACTACCAGGTCGAGGGTGACCTGCGCCGTGAGGTGCAGGGCGACATCCGCCGCAAGATGGAGATCGGTAGCTACCAGGGCATCCGCCACCGCCGTGGACTCCCCGTCCGCGGTCAGCGCACGCAGACCAACGCGCGCACCCGCAAGGGCAAGAAGAAGACCGTGGCCGGTAAGAAGAAGGCCGGTAAGAAGTAGTCCGCTCGGACTGGACTGTAAGCACGCGTCCGGGAACGACAACGGACCGATGATCTCTGGGAGTTTCGCTCATGCCGCCTAAGGGCCGTCAGGGTGCCGCGCGCAAGGTGCGCCGCAAGGAAAAGAAGAACATTGTCCACGGGCACGCTCACATCAAGAGCACGTTCAACAACACGATCGTGAGCATCACCGACCCGACCGGTGCCGTGATCTCGTGGGCCAGCTCCGGCCAGGTGGGCTTCAAGGGTTCGCGCAAGTCGACCCCCTACGCCGCGCAGATGGCCGCCGAGGCCGCTGCCCGCCGCGCCCAGGAGCACGGCGTCCGCAAGGTGGACGTCTTCGTGAAGGGCCCGGGCTCGGGCCGGGAGACCGCCATCCGCTCGCTCCAGGCGACCGGGCTGGAGGTCGGCTCCATCCAGGACGTGACGCCGGTTCCGCACAACGGCTGCCGTCCGCCCAAGCGCCGCCGGGTCTGATCCCGCATCGGCGCCCGCGCACCTACCCGCGCGGGCGCCGCGCCTGGTTCCGCGCGCTCCCCTGTGGGAGCCCGCGCGGACGGGGTAGGAATCCGAGTAGCGGACACCGAGGTGGTGTCCGCCGGGTGGCCGTCAAATAGCGGGCGGCCATGTGGAAGGGAAGACACGGACCATGTTGATCGCACAGCGTCCCACGCTCACCGAGGAAGTCGCCTCGGACCTGCGCTCGAAGTTCGTCATCGAGCCGCTGGAGCCGGGCTTCGGCTACACCATCGGCAACTCGCTTCGGCGCACCCTGCTGTCCTCCATCCCCGGCGCGGCTGTCACGAGCATCCGCATCGAGGGCGTCGAGCACGAGTTCACCACCGTGCCCGGTGTCAAGGAGGACGTCACCGAGATGATCCTCAACCTCAAGGGCCTGGTCGTCAGCTCCGAGCACGACGAGCCGGTGCTGATGTACCTGCGCAAGCAGGGCCCCGGTGTGGTGACCGCCGCGGACATCGCTCCGCCGGCCGGTGTCGAGGTGCACAACCCCGACCTGCACATCGCCACGCTCAACGGCAAGGGCAAGCTGGAGATGGAGCTGACGGTCGAGCGCGGCCGCGGCTACGTCTCGGCGACGCAGAACAAGCAGGCGGGACAGGAGATCGGCCGGATCCCGATCGACTCCATCTACTCCCCGGTCCTGCGTGTGACCTACAAGGTCGAGGCCACCCGTGTCGAGCAGCGCACCGACTTCGACCGCCTGATCGTCGACATCGAGACCAAGCCGGCCATCCGTCCCCGGGACGCGGTCGCCAGCGCGGGCAAGACCCTGGTCGAGCTGTTCGGTCTGGCGCGTGAGCTCAACGTCGACGCCGAGGGCATCGACATGGGCCCGTCGCCCACGGACGCCGCCCTGGCGGCGGACCTGGCGCTGCCGATCGAGGACCTCAACCTCACGGTCCGGTCCTACAACTGCCTCAAGCGTGAGGGCATCCACAGCGTCGGTGAGCTGGTTGCCCGCTCCGAGCAGGACCTGTTGGACATCCGCAACTTCGGTGCCAAGTCCATCGACGAGGTCAAGCAGAAGCTCGTCGACATGGGCCTGTCGCTGAAGGACTCCCCGCCCGGATTCGACCCCAGCTCGGCGGCCGACTCCTACAGCTCCGAGGACGACGAGGGCGAGTCCTTCGTCGAGACGGAGCAGTACTAACCGACCTTCGTCGCCCACATGGTCCCCGGCCGAGTGCGGCCGCGGACCGCATCACTAGGAGAACGACACCATGCCCACGCCTACCAAGGGCGCCCGTCTGGGTTCCGGGCCCGCTCACGAGCGGCACATCCTGGCGAACCTCGCCACCTCGCTGTTCCAGCACGGCCGCATCCGCACCACCGAGGCCAAGGCCAAGCGCCTGCGCCCGTACGCGGAGAAGCTGATCACCCTCGGCAAGCGCGGTGACCTGCACGCCCGCCGCCAGGTCCTGACCAAGATCACGGACAAGGCCGTCGTGCACGAGCTGTTCACCGAGATCGGCCCGCGCTACGAGAACCGTCCCGGTGGCTACACCCGGATCACCAAGATCGGTCCGCGCAAGGGTGACAACGCCCCGATGGCCGTGATCGAGCTGGTCGAGGCGCTGAGCGCCCAGGCCGCCGCCCCGGCCGCCAAGCCCGCGGCCGAGGAGCCCAAGGCCGAGGAGCCCAAGGCCGACGCGACCGCCGCGGCGGACGAGGCCGGCGACCAGCCGGCGGAGGACACCACCTCCGACCAGACCGCCAAGGCCGACGAGACGGCCCAGGCGGAGGGCCCGGCTGACGACAAGTAGCGTGCGGGGCGCGGGCGCGCGAACGCGTACCGCGCACGCACCGTTCGGCGAGTGCCCGATCCCCGCGGGGGTCGGGCACTCGTCTTTTTCGTGGACGCGGAGAGGGTCGGGTTATGGACGAGACGACGGTTCGGGTGCGGTTGGACGTGGCCTACGACGGCACGGACTTCTCCGGGTGGGCCGCGCAGCCGGGCCGGCGCACGGTGCAGGGCGAGCTGGAGGCGGCGATGGCGCGGGTGCTGCGCCTGCCGGAGGTGTCGCTGACGTGTGCGGGGCGCACGGACGCCGGTGTGCACGCTCGGGGGCAGGTGGCGCAGGCCGACATCCCCGCGCGGACGTGGGAGAGCGAGGGGGAGCGCGTGCTCCGGCGCCTGGCCGGGGTGCTGCCCAGGGACGTGCGGGTGCGCGCGGCGCGGCTGGCGCCGCCCGGGTTCGACGCCCGGTTCTCGCCGCTGTTCCGGCGGTACCTGTACCGGGTGAGCGACGCCCCCTACGGGGTGGACCCGCTGCTGCGGCGGGACGTGCTGTGGCACCGCAGCCCGCTGGACGCCGACCGGATGAACGCTGCGGCGGAGCGCCTGGTGGGTGAGCACGACTTCGCGGCGTTCTGCAAGAAGCGCGAGGGCGCGACGACCATCCGGGAGCTGCTGCGCCTGGAGTGGACCCGGGTGGACGAGCACCTGCTGCACGGGACGATCCAGGCGGACGCGTTCTGCCACAACATGGTGCGCGCGCTCGTGGGCGCGCTCCTGGCGGTGGGCGACGGCCGCCGGGACGTGGACTGGCCGGGGAAGGTGCTCGGTGCCGGTACGCGGGACTCGTCGGTGCACGTGGTGGGGCCGCAGGGGCTCAGCCTGGAGGAGGTGCGCTACCCGGCCGACGAGGAGCTGGCCGTGCGCGCCTCGGCGACCCGCCGAGTGCGGGAGCTGCCCTGCCGGGGCCACTCGGTCTGAGGTGGCCGGTGGCTTCGGCCCCGGGGTCCGGCCCGAGGGGCCGGCGGCTTCGGGAGCGCGGGCAGCACGAGGCGGCGGGGTGGGAACCCCCTTATCAAGGTCAGAGTCGCGCCGGGTCGCGGGAAAGCGCGGAGACACGCCTGTGGACAAGTGCCCGTGGCCAGGAGGAAGGGGCACCCGTTCGCCGGGTGCCCCCCGTGTTCTCAGTCGACGTGAGCCGGCCCCGGGTCCGCCCAGTGCCGGTGCAGCAGTGCGATCTGCTCGGGCAGTACCCGCGACACCGACAGCTCGGGCAGGCCGTCCACGTCGAACCACCCGACCGCGCTGGTCTCGTCGCTGCTGAAGGCGGGGTCGGGGGCGGCCAGCGGCGCGCACACGAAGAGGAGCTTGTAGATGTGGCGGTCATAGGCCGGCACGTGGGGCCACAGGTGGCGGTCGAGGACCCCGGCGAGGTGGACCGCCCGCACGGGCAGCCCGGCCTCCTCGCGGACCTCGCGTTCGATCGCCTGCCTCGGGCTCTCCAGGACGTCGCACCACCCGCCGGGCAGGGTCCAGCGGTGGCCGTCCGAGATCTCCCGGACGAGCAGCACTCGGCCGGAGGGGTCGAAGACGCCGCCGCGCACGTCGAGCTTGGGGGTGGTGTAACCGGCGGCCGCGGCCACGCCCCGCTCGTACCCGGGGAGCTCCCCGGCGGCCACCATCTGCATCAGGTCGCGGGCCAGGGCTCCGACGCGGTGGAACCGCTCGATATCGAACCCGTTGGTGCAGTACGCCAGTCCCGACTCCGACTGCGCGGTGAGTTCCATCGCGATGCGCCGGATCCGTTCGGCGGGTTCTGTCATCGTCGCGATCTCCCCCAGTGCTCGCGGACCGGTCCGCCGGGACTCCTGCCCGCCGCGGACGCCGGTGGAACCCGCCTGTGGACGGGAAGAAGAAGGGGCACCCGTTCTCCGGGTGCCCCTCGCGGTCGCCCGCGACCGCTCAGCCGCGGTTGTCGCTGAGGCTGGTGTGGGCCTCCTGGAGGAAGCCCTCGCTGATGGCGCGCAGTTCGGTGGCGGACTCGCCCTCGCCGCCCTCCTCGGTGCCGTCGCTGTTGGCCGCCAGGGAGAAGAGCAGGTAGCGGCCCCACTGGCCGCTGCTGCCGTGGCCGCCGGAGTGGCCCAGGCGCTCGGCGGGGCTGCCCTCCTCGCCGGGCAGGCCGGCGAACCACTGCGTGGCCACGAGGTCCTGGGCCTCCATCGCGGCGGCCGCCTCCTCGCCGGTGGGCATGGCGGCCACGCCGACGGTCACGGCGTGGCCCTCGTCCTCGCTGAGGTAGGAGGCGCGCACCATCTGGCGGCACTCGTTGTCGGCGAGCACCTGGCCGTAGTCGCCGTGGGCCCCGGCGGCGCAGTCCTCGGTGTCCTCGACGGCCACGCGGGTGAACGTGCCCTGGCCCTCGACCTCCATGCTCTCGGGGAAGAGGGCCTCCGCGTCGAGCGCGCCCGGGTCGTCGGCCTCGTCGGCGACGGTCGCGGCGTTCGCGCCGCCCGAGCCCATGCTGGTGGCGAGGAGGAACGTCCCGCCGCCCGCGAGGACCAGCAGTACGGCGAAACCGGCGATCATCATGATCCGGCGCTTGCGGGCGCGCGTGTCAGTGCCGCCGTCGCCGTACTGGTAGTCGTCGTCGTAGCCGTCGTACTCGTCGTAGTCGTTGACCCCCTGGGCGTCGAACTGCGCGGTGTCCACACCGGCGTCGTCGGGGACCTCGTCCCGGAACAGCGGGCGGCCGCCGGGGGAGGGGGGAACCGCGCTGATGTGCTGTGTGGCGCCCATCGCGTCCGGGGGGAACACGGGCTCCTCCCGGACGGGCGCCGGGGGCGCGGCGGCGGGGGGCTGGGGCGGCGCCTGGTAGGCCTGCTGGGCGTTCGGGGGCGCCGACCCGGGGGGCATGCCCGGGGGAGGGCCGACGGGCGCTCCGGGGTACCCGGGACGGCCCTGCGGCACGCCCTGCGCGCCGGGGGGGAGCCCGGGGACGGGGCCCTGGGGTCCGGGCCGGTGGCCGGTGTGCCCGGGGGCGTGCGGCGGTACGGGGGCGCCGGGTGGGAGCGCACCGGGGGGAAGCTGTCCGGGCTGGGCGGGCTGGCCCGGGGCGGCGTTCTGCCCGGGGGGCACGTGCGGGCCCGAAGCCTGCCCCATGCCCGGGTGGCCGCCGGTGGGAGCCTGGTGCCCGGGGCCCTGGTGTGACGGGTGTCCGCCCGTGGGCGCCTGGTACGGGGGACGCCCGCCCGGAGGAGCCTGCATCGGCGGCTGGCCGCCGGTGGGGGCCCCGTGCGGCGGGAACTGGCCGCCGGTGCCCTGCGGCGGCTGCCCCGGACGCATGGGGGCCTGCCCGCCGGTGGGCGCGCCCACCGGGCCGCCGGGGGAGCCGGGCACGCCCTGGGGCTGCCCGCCCTGGCCGTAGCGCGGGTTCTGCGGGCCGTTCGGGGGCTGGGGCGGAGCCTGCGGTCCGCTCGGTCCGCCCTGGCCGCCGGGGCGGGCCTGACGGGCGCCGCCGGGGTAGCCCTGCTGCGGGCCGACCTGGTCGTACGGCGGGGTCTGGGGGGCGCTGGGCTGCGCGGGGGAGGGGTGGTGCTGTGGGTGCGGGGGATACTGGTCGGGCGGGGGCGCGGCATGTGTCTGCTGTGGCCCCGATGTGGGATGCTGGCCCTCGGTGTGGGAGGGCGCTGACCCGAGCAGGTCCTGGCCTTCACCGGCCTCCGGTCCGACGGGTCGCCCGTCGGGACCGTACTGTGGCTGGTTCGGATGGGTACTGATGGGAGTCTCCGAGGGCTCTGGGGGTGGGACTGGGCCGCGGTCCACCGGCACGTGTGCCTGGGCCGCGCGGTGCCGTCCGTTCCGGGTTCCCGTGGTGCCGGCGACCGTGACGGGCGTCTCCAAGGTCGCGTCGGTGCCCGTCATCACGGGAGCAGACCGGCCTTTCGGTGCAAGCGTAACCAACGCGGGGGCGGGAACAGGACGAAGCACTCCCGGCAACGGGCATAATAAAAGACGGAGAGGTCACGGATGTGACCCCGTGCCGGTGTTTTTCCCGCCGAGCGCGGTCCGGCCGGTCCGCCCCGCCGCTGGCTTTGACCTGCGCGGCGGTGGCCAGGTAGGATATTCCGTCGTTGTGCGTTGAGTTGCCGTGGGCCCCGAGCATCGGGCGCCGATCCACGCACCATCGTCTGCGCACTCACCACTCGGAGAGTCCTGTGACATGGCACGGGATATCCGGCCAGACGCCCCCGCAACCGCGGGTGTGTATACGAGTCCCCCATCCCCGCACGGGATGGGGCAGCCGACTGAAGAGCGAAGGCAAACGATCGTGCGCACATACAGCCCCAAACCAAACGATGTCCAGCGTCAGTGGCACGTTGTCGACGCTACCGATCTCGTGCTCGGGCGTATGGCGAGCCAGGTTGCCACGCTGCTTCGGGGCAAGCACAAGCCGTACTACGCGCCCCACATCGACACCGGCGACTTCGTGATCGTCGTGAACGCCGACAAGGTCGCCCTGACCGGCAAGAAGCTGGAGCAGAAGCGCGCCTACCGGCACTCCGGCTACCCGGGCGGCCTGCGCTCCGTCTCCTACGCCGACCTGCTGGAGAAGAACCCCGAGCGGGCTATCGAGAAGGCCATCAAGGGCATGCTCCCCAACGGCTCCCTGGGCCGCCAGATGGCCAAGAAGCTCAAGGTGTACGCCGGTCCGGAGCACCCGCACCAGGCCCAGCAGCCGGTTGCGTTCGAAATCACCAAGATCGAGCAGCCCGCCTAGGCGTTCGCAGACTTTTACAGAGAGCACGAGGAGAACCGTGGTCGAGCCCACCGGCATCGAAGACGTCGAGCAGGAGTACGTGGAGAACCCGGAGGAGTTCCCCTCCGAGTACACCAGCGAGTCCGACGAGAACGCCGCCGCCTACGTCCCCACCGCGTCCGGCCCCAGCGCCGGCACCGGTCGCCGCAAGCAGGCCGTCGCCCGTGTCCGCATCGCCCCCGGCGCGGGCGAGTGGAAGGTCAACGGCAAGTCGCTTGAGGCGTACTTCCCGGACAAGGTCCACCAGCAGACCATCAAGGAGCCGTTCGTCTCCCTCGGGTTCGACGGCGCCTACGACGTCTTCGCCCGTCTCGACGGCGGCGGCACCAGCGGCCAGGCCGGCGCCCTGCGCCACGGCATCGCCCGCGCGCTGGCGTCCCTGGACCCGGAGAACAACCGCCCGACCCTCAAGAAGGCCGGTTTCCTGACCCGCGACGCCCGTGAGGTGGAGCGCAAGAAGGCCGGTCTCAAGAAGGCGCGCAAGGCTCCCCAGTTCTCCAAGCGCTAGTGCTCATGCGCCGGCAACCGCTCGGCTGAGCTTCGGCCCGTACGCCGTTCCCACCACCGGGGGCGGCGTGCGGGCCTTCGGTTTTCCCGGTGGCTTGTCTGGGCCACCCTCGCTACTCCACCGGCGCCGCGATTCGGTGCCGTCTTCGAAAGGGGCTGTCCTCCTGTGGCTCGGCTGTTCGGAACAGATGGTGTACGCGGTGTCGCCGGTCGGGACCTGACCGCCGCCCTCGCGCTGGAGCTGTCCGTCGCGGCGGCGCGGGTGCTGACCCGCGGCGGCGACGGGGCGCGGCCCAAGGCCGTGGTGGGCCGGGATCCGCGTGCCTCCGGCGAGTTCCTTGAGGCCGCCGTCGTCGCGGGCCTGGCCAGCACAGGTGTGGACGTGGTGCGCGTGGGCGTGCTGCCCACCCCGGCCGTGGCCTACCTGACCGGCGCGCTCGGCGCCGACTTCGGCGTGATGCTCTCCGCCAGCCACAACCCGGCCCCCGACAACGGCATCAAGTTCTTCGCGCGGGGCGGCCAGAAGCTGGAGGACGCCCTGGAGGAGGAGATCGAGGGCATGCTCGGCGTGCCCTCCACCCCCGCCGTGGGCGACCTCGTCGGCCGGGTCACCGACGCCCACGACGGCGCCGAGCGCTACGTCGAGCACGTGCTGGCCTCGGTGCCCCACAGCCTCAAGGGCCTCAAGGTCGTGGTGGACTGCGCCAACGGCGCCTCCGCCCTGGTCGCGCCCGAGGCGCTGCGCCGCGCGGGCGCGGAGGTCGTGGCGATCGGTGACCAGCCGGACGGCCACAACATCAACGAGGGGTGCGGCTCCACCCACCTGGAGGTGCTCCAGGAGGCGGTCCGCCTGCACGGCGCGGACGCCGGTATCGCCAACGACGGCGACGCCGACCGCTGCCTGGCCGTGGACGCCGGGGGACGCGTGGTGGACGGCGACCAGATCCTGGCGATCCTGGCCACCGAGGCCAAGGAGGCGGGCAAGCTCGCCCAGGACACGCTCGTGGTCACGGTCATGTCCAACCTGGGCCTGAAGCTGGCGATGGAGCGGGAGGGCATCACCGTGGCGGAGACCGCGGTGGGCGACCGCTACGTGCTGGAGGAGATGAAGCGCGGCGGGTTCGGCCTGGGCGGCGAGCAGTCGGGGCACGTGATCCTGCTGGAGCACGCCACCACCGGCGACGGTGTCCTGACCGGCCTGCACCTGCTGGCCGCGATGGCCCACCGCGAGCAGGGCCTGGCGGAACTGGCCAAGGTGATGACCCGCCTGCCGCAGGTGCTCGTCAACGTGCCCGACGTGGACAAGGCCCGTGCCAAGGACTCCGCTGAGCTCGCGGCGGCCGTGCGCGCGGCCGAGGAGGAGCTGGGCGAGACCGGCCGGGTGCTGATCCGGCCCAGCGGAACCGAGCCCAAGGTCAGGGTCATGGTCGAGGCGCCGGAGCAGGAGCAGGCCACCGCGGTGGCCGAGCGGCTCGCCGCCGTGGTGCGCTCCGCGCTCGGTTGAAGGAACCCCTTCCACGCGCACCCGGGCACCGAGGCGGCCGGGTGCGCGTTCTCATGTGTGGCTGACCCGCGGAGTGCGGGTCCGAGGCGGTGGAGTTGGTCACGGTGGCGGACACGCGGTACGGGCACGCCCTGACGATCGGGGTGGACATCGGCGGGACGAAGGTGGCCGCCGGTGTGGTGACGCCCGGCGGGCGCATCCTGGCCCGGCTGCGCACGGAGACCCCCGAGCGCAGCAAGAGCCCGGCGGTCGTGGAGGACACGATCGTCTCGGTGGTGCGGGAGCTGCGCCGGGAGTTCCGGGTGCGCGCCGTGGGGGTGGGCGCCGCCGGTTTCGTCGACGAGCGGCGGGCCAACGTGCTGTTCGCCCCGCACCTGTCCTGGCGCCGGGAGCCGCTGCGCGACGCCCTGGCGCTGCGGCTGGGGCTGCCCGTGGTGGTGGAGAACGACGCGAACGCCTCCGCCTGGGCCGAGGTGCGCGCAGGGGCGGGCCGGGGCGTGGACAACGTCGTGGTGGTCAACCTGGGCACGGGTATCGGCGGAGCGGTCGTGCTCGACGGGAACCTGCACCGGGGCCGGTATGGGCTGGCCGGGGAGTTCGGGCACATGACGGTGGTGTCGGGCGGCCACCGCTGCGAGTGCGGGAACCGGGGCTGCTGGGAGCAGTACGCCAGCGGCAACGCGCTGACCCGGGAGGCGCGGGAGCTGGTGGCCTCGCAGTCGCCGGTGGCGGAGGCCCTGCACCAGGCTGTGGGCGGCGACGCCGCCCAGATCACCGGGCCGCTGGTCAGCGAGCTGGCGCGCAAGGGGGACCGCGCGTGCGTGGAGCTGATGCGGGAGGCGGGGGGATGGCTGGGCTCGGGTCTGGCCAACCTGGCCGCGGCGTTCGACCCGGAGCTGTTCATCGTGGGCGGCGGCGTGTCCGAGGCGGGGGAGCTGCTGCTGGAGCCCGCGAGGGAGGCGTTCGGACGCAGCCTCACCGGGCGCGGATACCGCCCGGAGGCCCGGGTGGCGGCGGCCGAACTGGGCAACGAAGCGGGCCTCATCGGCGCCGCGGACCTGGCCAGAGAGGCGTTGCCCCGGTGGCACCAGCGGCGCCGACAGCGCCGTCTGGGGCGTTTCGGCAGGAGTTAGTGGACTGACCAGAACCGTTGCTGGTGTGTCACAAGAGCCCTGACCTGCGTTGATCTTGTACTTATAGCGAGGTTGGGCGGTCGAACCTCGCTATAAGTACAAGATCACGGCGGAGGGGGCGACCTCGGTGAACCTTTGTGGTCGCAGCACTAGGTCCGGTGGCCCCGTCGGGAGCGGCGGCACGCGGCCGGAGCGGGCCGCGCGCCGCGTTGCGCGGGACCTAGCGGGACAGCGCCCTCACGTCGATGTCGATCGGGAACGGGAGCTCCAGTTTGAGGCGTTCCCGAGCGACGGTGACAGGGATGTAGCGGGGCTCCTTCGTGCCGTCCAACTCATAGACGTAGACGGCGGGTCCGTTCTCCTCGTGCTCGATCCGCCAGAAATGCGGGATGCCCGCCTGCGCGTACTTGAGCGGCTTGGTGGAGCGATCCCGGTCCTGGGACTCCTTGGACACGATCTCCACAGTGATGAGTACGTCCTCGGGAGGGACGTGGGTGGCCTGGTACCAGCCGAGGTGCTCCTCGGCCCCCTCCTCGAACTCGTAGACGACGAGATCGGGCTCCGGGCGTTGGCGCTTGCCGAGCTTCATGGTCATTTCCGAGAGGACGTCGACGTTGGGAGGCGCCGCTTCCTCCAGACGGGCCGCGAGGCGGATCATGACCTTGGCGTGGAATCGGGTCTGGGGGGAAAGCAAGACGAGGGCTCCGTCGATGAGTTCCATCCGGGGCGCTCCCGGGGGGAGGTTGTCCATGTCGTCGGCGGTCCAGCCGCCGGGCGGGGGCATGAACCAGTCGGGGAGCGGCTCAGCGGTCATCGAAGCCTCCGGGGTCGATTCCTGAGCCCATGTTAATGCGGACGTCATCGCCATGACAGGACCGTAGCGCTCCGTGACGACGGTGCGCGCAAGTTCCGCGAAGAACCTCGGATTTCGAACGAAAGGCCTGTTCGGAAGGGCTACCCACAATTAACCGAACCCGGTTCTAGTGCGCAGGTCACATCCTCTGTAGAGTGCCGCCATGGATCTCAACGCAATCTCCGCCCTCGTCTCGGGCGGCGCGAGTGGCCTGGGTGAGGCCACCGCCAGGGAGCTCGCCTCCGCGGGCGCGACCGTCGTCGTCGCCGACCTCAACGCCGAGCGCGGGGAGGCGGTCGCCAAGGAGATCGGCGGTGTCTTCGTGCGCACCGACGTCTCCCAGGAGGACCAGGTCAAGGCCGCGGTCCAGGCCGCCGTCGACACCGGCAAACCCTTCCGGGTGGCCGTGTCCTGCGCGGGCATCGGCTGGGCGACCCGCACCGTCGACCGCCACGGCAACCCCCACGACCTGGACAGCTACCAGAAGGTCATCCAGGTCAACCTCATCGGCACCTTCAACGTGCTGCGCCTGGCCGCGGCCGAGATCGCGAAGACCGAGCCGGTCAACGAGGACGGCGAGCGCGGCTCCATCGTCAACACCGCCTCCCTCGCGGGCATCGAGGGCCAGATCGGTCAGATCGCCTACTCCTCCTCCAAGGGCGGCGTCATCGGCATGACCCTCCCGGCCGCCCGCGACCTCGCGGCCGTCGGCATCACGGTCAACACGATCGCCCCCGGCATCCTGGAGACGCCCATCTACGGCGAGGGCGAGGGCGCCGAGGAGTTCAAGCAGCGCCTGGCCGCGCCGGTGCCCTTCCCCAAGCGCCTGGGCACCGCCGAGGAGTTCGGCAGGCTCGCCCGGGCCCTGCTGGAGATCAGCTACGTCAACGGCGAGGTCGTCCGCATCGACGGCGCGCTGCGCATGCCGCCGAAGTAGGGGGACACCGTGTCCGACGAGGTTCTCTACACCGCCGAGGACGGCGTCGCCGTCATCACCATCAACCGGCCCCAGGCCAGGAACGCGGTCAACGCCGCGGTCGCCGCCCGCGTCGCCGAGGCACTCGACGACCTGGACGCGCGCAAGGACCTGAGCGTCGGCGTCATCACCGGCGCGGGCGGCACCTTCTGCGCCGGGATGGACCTCAAGGCCTTCATGCGGGGCGAGGTCCCGCTGGTGGAGGGGCGCGGGTTCGGCGGCTTCGCCGAGCGCCCGCCGCGCAAGCCGCTGATCGCCGCCGTGGAGGGGTACGCCCTCGCGGGCGGGTTCGAGGCCGTGCTGGCCTGCGACCTGGTCGTGGCCGCGGAGGACGCCAGGTTCGGCATCCCCGAGGTCAAGCGCGGCCTGGTCGCCGGTGCGGGCGGCCTGCTGCGCCTCCAGCACCGCATCCCGCGCAACATCGCGATGGAGTTCGCCCTGACCGGCGACTTCGTCGAGGCCCCGCGCCTGGCCGAGCTCGGGCTGGTCAACCGGGTCACCGCCACCGGCGGGGCCCTGGCGGGCGCCCGTGAGCTGGCTGCCCGCATCACCGCCAACGGTCCGCTGGCGGTGCGGGTGTCCAAGGAGGTCATCACCTCCTCCGGCGACTGGTCCACCGAGCGGATGTGGGAGAAGCAGAACGAGCTGACGGGCCCGGTGTTCGTCAGCCAGGACGCCATGGAGGGCGCGGCGGCCTTCGCCGAGAAGCGGGCCCCCGTGTGGAGGGGCGAGTAGACCCCGGACGGGGCGAGCAGGCCCCGGACGCCGTGCGGCGGTCCTCCCCGTTGGGGAGGGCCGCCGCAGGTGTCTCCGGCGGAGGCGCGACGGTCGGTACCGCGATGTCCAGGATTCCGAAGCCATGGGCTAGCCTAGGGTTTACTTTGCCCACCTTGTCATGACTTGTCAGTTGTTGTGCATCTGTGAACTGGCAGGCAGGCATCCTGATCCCCCATCACTCACTCAGCGGTAACGGGTTCGCGTCACCGCGACCTGCGCTGTGAGACGGGCGTGTCCGGATACGTGGAACCTTGGAGTAACCGTGGTCGCACTCAGTGTTGTCGTCCCCATCTACAACGTTGAGAGATACCTCGACGAATGCCTGCGTTCGCTGCGTGTCCAGACGTGGACCGATTTCGAGGTCGTCATGGTGGATGACGGTTCCAAGGACGGCAGTTCCGACATCGCCGCACGCTTCGCGGAGCAGGACCAGAGATTCAGGCTCATCAGGCAGGAGAACGGGGGCCTGGGCGCGGCGCGCAACACCGGGGCCCGCCACGCGAGAGGCGAGTTCCTCACCTTCGTCGACAGCGACGACGTCATCCCGTCCCATGCCTTCGGCTACCACCTCAGCAGCCTGCGCCGGACAGGGTCGGACTTCTCCAGCGGGAACGTTCACCTGCTCAACGAGTTGAGGGTCTGGCAGTCCCCCATGCACAGGGAGATCTTTCTGACCACGCGGCCGGGGACGCATATCACCCGGGACGACAGGCTGCTCGTGGACAGGCTCGCCACCAACAAGGTGTGGCGGAAGTCCTTCTGGGACAAGCAGGGGATGTCCTTCCCCGTCGGTGTCCTCTACGAGGACGAGGCCGTGGTGATTCCGCTCCACTTCCTGGCGGGGTCCGTGGACGTTCTGTCCGAGCCCGTCTACCTGTGGCGGCAAAGGCCCAGCGACGACCGCTCCATCACCCAGGACCGGTTCCGCCCCCGCGCCCTGGAGGACCGCTTCCAGGCGGTGACCTCGGTCAGCGACTTCATCGTGAGGAGCCAGAGACCGGAGGACAAGCGGAAGTGGGACCAGGTCGCGCTCGGCCAGGATCTGCGCGCCTTCGTCCAGGTACTCGACCAGGCCGACGACGACTTCCTGGAGCGGTTCCTGGATCTGGCCGCGACCTATCTCGAGACGGTCGACTCACGTGCCCACCGTGGGATGCCCGCGATCGAACGCCTCAAGTGGCACCTGATCGGGGGGCGCCGGGGAGCCCAGGTCCAGCAGGTCGTCGCCTTCAGCAAGGGTGTCCAGGCGCGGCAGGCGAAGGTCGTGCGGCACGGGCTCCGGTTCTACGGTGACTATCCCTTCAAGGATGACCCCGAGATGGGGATCCCCCGCCGGGTCTACCGACTCGACACCGAACTCGAACTGCGCCAGAAGGTCGAGGAGACGACCTGGCGTGACGGCAAGCTGGTGGTTCGGGGGAGGGTCTGCCTCAAGTTCCTCCGACCCAACAAGCGCATCCAGCAGCACCTGAGCGCCTGGGCGGTCAACGGACGTACCGGGAAGAAGGTGCGGATCCCAGTCTCCGTGCACCAGGCGAACGAGTTCCGCTTCGCCTCCAACGTGGTCACCTCCCGCAAGGACTGGGGAGGATATGAGATCACCGTGGACCCGCGGTCACTGCAGACCGACAACACGTGGCAGGACTCCGAGTGGTACATCGAACTCGGGGTGCTCAACCGGGGCTTTCGCAGAACCGCCCGGCTCGCGAGGCCCGGTGAGAGCAGGGTGCGGCGCGTCGGCCCCGCGGAGGTGGCCCCCGGCGTGTGGGTCCGTCCCCACTGGCCCGACGCCCACGAGCTGCGTCTCTCCGTGGACTGTGGACCGGTGCTCCTCACCGGTCACGAACTCCAGGGGGACGAGGTCGTGCTCATCGGCGAACTTCCCGAGGACGCGGTCGAGCAGCCCATGGGGCTGCGGTTCAGGAGGGAACCCGGGGACACGGAGATCACGGTTCCCGTCGTCGCGGAGGGCCGCACGTTCCGTGCGCGGGTCCGTCTTGACGAACTCGTCGCGGGCTACACGGAACGGGTGGGCGTGACGGGGGCCCGCGAGCACGAGGACTGGCGTGTGGAGCTGGAGACGCCGTCAGGCACCAAGGACGTCACCAGCGCACGACGCGTGGAACCGGCGCGTCACGATTTCGCGGGACTGGCCGTCCTGGTGAGCACTGACTTCTCCCAGCGTCTCAGTCTTCGCGTGGAGCGGCAGTCCGCCGTCATCACGTCGGTGCGCTGGGAGGGCAGGGAACTGCTTCTGTCCGGTGAGTACCACGGGGAAGACCCTGCGGGTCTCTCCTTCCTGCTGTCCGCCAAGGAGCGGATGGACGAGCGGATCTTCCCGATGAGGTTCGAGGGGTCGACCTTCCACATCCGCTTCGCTCCCACGGCCATGCCGTTCTTCGGCCAGACCCTCCCCCTGGCCTCTGGCGCCTACAGGTTCCTCCTGAGGCGCGATGACGGGAGCGATCAGCGCGACGCCCTGATGGGGATGGACGCCGCCCTGCTGCGGTCGCTTCCCTCGACCTTCGACGAGGACGGGCCGGCGGCCAGCCTGGAAGCGGACAGCGAGGGCCGGCCCTGGCTGAGGGTCAACGGCGCCCTCCGCGCGGATGAGCAGGGATCCTACGCGCAGCAGCTCCTGCGGGAGAAGAACTACCCGGCCTTCCGGAAGAAGCCCGTGGCTCCGGGCCTGCTCTTCGACGCCTACTCGGGCAAGCAGTACTCCGACAGCCCCCGGGGCATCTGCGAGGAACTGGGGCGCCGGGGCGTCGAGACGCCGATGTCCTGGCTGGTCAAGGACCGCCAGGTCAGACTGCCCGAAGGACTGGGCGAGGTCCACGTGTCGAGCAGGGAGTACTTCGAGGCGTTCGCCCGCTCGGAGTACATCGTCTCCAACGCCCACCTGCCGACCTGGTTCGACAAGCGCCCGGGGCAGAAGGTGGTGCAGACCTGGCACGGTTCCATGCTCAAGCGCATCGGCTTCGACATCGAGGACGTCCGGTTCGGTAACCGCGACTACCACGAGCGCCTGCTCCGGGAGACCCACCAGTGGGACTACCTGATCTCTCCCAGCCCGTGGGCCACACCGATCCTGCGCAGCGCGTTCCGGTACGAGGGGGAGATCCTGGAGACCGGATACCCGCGAAACGACCTTTTCCACGCCCCCGATCGGGAGGCCGTCAAGGAGAGGGTGCGTCAGCGGTTGGGCCTTCCCGCCGGCAAGCGTGTCGTGCTCTACGCGCCGACCTGGCGCGACAACAGGTTCTACTCGGCGGGCAAGTACAAGCTGGACCTGCAACTCGACCTGGCCCGCATGTACGAGGCGCTGGGCGACGACCACGTGCTGTTGGTGCGGTGCCACCCCAACATCGTCGACCGTGTGCCGGTGGTGGGTGAGGACTTCGTCTACGACGTGTCGGCGTATCCGGAGGTCCAGGAGCTGTTCCTGGTGACGGACGTCCTGGTGACGGACTACTCGTCGCTGATGTTCGACTTCGCCAACACCGGCCGTCCGATGCTGTTCTTCACCTACGACCTGGAGGAGTACCGGGACCACCTGCGCGGCTTCTACTTCGACTTCGAGGAGACCGCTCCCGGCCCCCTGCTGCGTACCTCGGACGAGGTGATCGAGGCGATTCGCGGGGCCGACGAGGTGAGCGAACGGCACAAGGACCGCTACGAGGCCTTCGTCGAGCAGTTCTGTCCGCTGGACGACGGAAAGGCCGCCACACGAGTCGTCGACCGGGTCTTCGGCCACCTTCTGTGAACGGTTTCGTGTCGTCCGACGGAAGGATGTGAACCTCTCCGAAGGGTAAAGTGACGCGCATCACTTTTACCTGTCACGTGTCGGGATCGAATCCATAACAGAAATCCTCCTCCTTTCCCGGGCCTTTCGTGTTCCGTTCCCGGTGGAGTGTGATTCCCCTTGCAGCCGCGGGGAGGAGAACGGTTCCGTTCCCCGTCGGTGAGCAGGGCCCGGCGCGTGTCCCCCGGTCTCGAAGGGCGTCGTCGACGGCCTCTGGTGCCACGAGGGCTCCCCGGCACGGGTTCGGCGGATTCCCCGTCACCTTGGCGTAGTCCGAGTCCGGTGCGGTGTCGGGCCCCCGGGGCGTGGGTGTGCTGGCGGGTCGGGGCGCGGTGGCCGCTGTCTCGGGCCTCCGGTGCGGGCGGCTTCCGTCGTGTGCGTTCACGGCGGACGGGGCCGGTGCGGGCGTTAGTCAGTGTTCACCTGGCGGCAAAATGGGAGGAAACATCACGTAGCCTGGCTGTGGCCAGGACGACGCCTTCGATGGCTCGGCCAGGACCCCTCGCCCCGCTCCGAGAAGCCTCGCGCTGCGGTCTGGCCATGTTCCCCTCCGAATTTTCCTGACCCGAGGTGGTGGACTTCTCTGTGTCTGCACCTTCTGTGAACGTCGTCGACGCGAGCCATGGGACACCTGCTCCCAGCCCTTCCCGGTCGACGGCGAAACGGGAGTACCGGCCCGAGATCGAAGGGCTGCGTGCCGTCGCAGTGTCGCTGGTGGCCGTCTACCACATCTGGTTCGGGACGGTCTCCGGCGGCGTCGACGTGTTCCTGCTGCTCACCGGCTTCCTCATCACCGGATCGCTGGTACGCGCGATGGAACGCGGGACGGGCGTGGCCTTCCGGGCCTTCTGGGCGAGGCTCGTCAAGCGGCTCTTTCCGGCCGCCGCCGTCGTCATGGCCGGCGTGCTGGTCGCGACCTTCCTGTGGATGCCGCGTTCTCGCTGGTCGGACATCATCTCCGACGTCTTCGCGTCCGCTCTGTACTACCAGAACTGGCACCTGGCCTTCGGCGCGGTCGACTACCTGGCGGAGCACGACGGGGCCAGCCCGCTCCAGCACTTCTGGTCACTGGCCATCCAGGGGCAGTTCTACCTGGTGTGGCCCGTCCTCCTGGCCGCCGCCGGCCTGATCGCCCCCCGGATCGGGTGGAGCGTGCGCAAGGCCGCCACCGCCGCCGTGGCGGCGGTCTTCGTCGCCTCGTTCTCCTACTCGCTGTTCATCACCCACTCCGACCCGTCCTGGGCCTACTTCGACGGCGCCGCCCGTGTGTGGGAACTGGCCCTGGGCGGGGTCCTGGCGCTGACGGTGTCCCGGATCCGCCTGCCACGCGCGCTGCGCGTGGTCTTCGGCTGGGTCGGCCTGTTCGCGTTGGTCCTGTGCGGGCTGCTGGTCCCGTCCTCCCTCTCCTTCCCCGGGTTCGTCGCCCTGTGGCCCACCGGCGCGGCCATCCTGGTCATCCTGGCGGGGACCACGGGGAGCCCGGTGGCGGCCGACCGCTTCCTGACCTGGCGCCCCCTGGTCTACTTCGGCAGCCTCTCCTACGCGCTCTTCCTGTGGCACTGGCCGGTGCTCCTCTTCTACCTGGAGGTCACGGAGCGGAACAGCCCCAGCCTGATCGGAGGCTTCTACGTCCTGGGCACCTCCCTCGTGCTGGCCTTCGCGACCAAGCGACTGGTCGAGGGAAACGCCGATCGGCTGGCGGCACTGCGTCCCAGCCGCAGGGCCTCCCTCGCGGTGGGCGCGCTCTTCCTCGTTCCGGTCCTGATCGCCGCGGGGGCGTGGGAGGTGCGCATCCAGCACGACCGTGAGCTCCGTGAGACCCTGGCCTCCGACGTGGACAGCTACCCGGGAGCACGGGTCCTCGTGGACGAGGGATCCGCCGAGCAGCTCACGGACCTGCCGGTCTACCCCGACACGGCCGACGCACGTGCCCTCTCCCTCGACCGGATCTATGAGTGCCACGCACGCATTCCGCAGACCGAGATGGTCAGTTGTGAGTTCGGCCCCGAGGACGCGGAGCGGACCATCGCGCTGGTGGGCAGTTCGCACGCCATCCACTGGATGGAGGGGCTGCGCGAGGTGACCGAGGCCCGGGGATGGCGTCTGGTCACCTTCACCAAGGACGTCTGCCAGTTCAGCGCCGCCGTCGAGATGCGCGAGGGCGCGGTCTACTCCGAGTGCGAGGAGTGGAAGACCGAGCAGATGGAACAGCTCCGCGAACTGCGTCCGGACGCTGTCTTCACCACCGCTACGCGCTCCCAGGCGGCCCCGGACGAGGAGTACGTGCCCGACGGGTACCTGGAGCGCTGGCAGGAGATGGACGAGCTGGGCATCGAGGTGATCGCCGTCCGTGACACCCCGCGACTGGACTTCATCGCCCCGGACTGCGTGGACAAACACGGAGGGTCGGAGTGCGTGACGGAGGTCGGCTACGGGCTCGCCGAGGAGTCACCCGTCGACAGCCTCGCCGGCGTGCCCGACAACGTGCACTCCATCGACCTGACGGAGCAGCTGTGCCCGCAGGGGACCTGTGCGGCCGTCATCGGCAACCAGCTGGCCTACTACGACAACAGCCATTTCACGTATTCGTTCTCCCGATCGCTGTCCTGGCTCCTGGAACCGGCGATCCTGGAAGTTACCGGATGGTAGATACGCCTGGTCGGGACGCCCGTCGCCGCGGGACCGTCCCGTACCCGCACTCACATGGAAAGGCTCGGAGACCGGGCGTTCCGCCGTACCGCGTTTCCCTTCGCCGTTCCTGCCGTACTCATGGAGTGGATGGATGAGTCCCAAACTCAGTGTCGTTGTCCCGTTCTACAACGTGGAGGAGTACTTCGACGCGTGCCTCGCCTCGGTGGCGCGGCAGACGTTGGGGGACCTCGAGGTCGTGATGGTCGACGACGGATCGCCGGACCAGAGCCTGGCCATCGCCGAGAGGTGGGCGGCCAGGGACGAGCGGTTCCGTGTGGTCCGGCAGGAGAACCAGGGCCTGGGCCCTGCCCGGAACACCGGTGCGCGTCACGCCCAGGGCGAGTACCTGGCCTTCCTCGACAGCGACGACGTGCTGCCGGTCAACGCCTACGAACTGCTCGTCTCCTCCCTGGAGAAGACCGGTTCGGACTTCGCCAGCGGTAACGTCGTGCGCTTCAACAGTCGGGGGACCTATCCCTCGGACATGCACCAGGGTCTCTTCCGGAACACCCGGCTCAAGACACACGTGTCCAAGGAGAACGCCCTGCTCCGGGACCGGATCGCCTGTAACAAGGTGTTCCGGACCTCCTTCTGGCGGGCGGAGGGCTTCGAGTTCCCCCCGGGCCGGTACGAGGACGTGCCGGTCATCGTGCCGGCGCACGCCCAGGCGCGCAGTGTGGACATCCTGCGCCACACCGTCTACCACTACCGGGCCAGGGAGGGCGGCAACGCCTCCATCACCCAGCAGCGGACCGACCCGGCCAACATGCGGGCCCGTGTCCTGTCGGTCACCAGCGCCAGCCAGTCGCTCGGCAGCGCCGGTCACCATGCGCTCCGCCGCGCCTACGACAGCCGCGTGCTGGTGGACGACTTCTGGATCTTCATGCGGCTCCTGCCCCTCGTCACCGAGGAGTTCCGCCAGGAGTTCGCCGAACTGGTCATCGCCTACGTGGACAAGATCGACCCCGGGATCCTGGATGAGCTCCCCGCCTCGAGCCGGCTCCAGTACTGGCTGCTGCGCCACGGCCGGATGGAAGAGCTCATGGCCGTGATCGGCTACGGTCGCGGAGTGCGGGAGGCCGTGCGACACGGCGGCCACTGGTACGGGAACTACCCCTATTTCCAGGATCCCGAGGTCGGAGTTCCCGACGGCGTCTACCAGCTGGACCAGGAGCTCACCCTCCGCACCGTGGTCACCGAGCTGTACTGGCGCGCGGACCGCCTCCACCTGAGCGGTTACGCCGCCATCAACCACATCGGCGCTCCCTCCCGGGAGGCGAACCGGATCACCCTCCGCCTCAAACACACACGCCTCGGACTGACCAAGACCCTGCCGGTCCGTCAGTTCGCGGACCCGGCCGCCAACAACCGCATCGGCCAGTCCAGGAGCGTGGAGTGGTCGGCCTTCGAGACCACGATCGACCTGAGTCGGCTCCGGGTCGCCGGGATGCTGGTCCGCGGCACGTGGGAGGTCACGGTCCAGGTCCAGGGCCAGGGAGTCACCCGCGAGGGGCCGCTCGGCGAGGCCAAGAAGGACGGGGTCCTCCGGCCCGCCGGAGCCTACTTCGTCGGAGACAGCACCCGGGTCCTGCCCACCTTCGAGGCGGGCGGACGCTTCATGGTCCGGGTGGAGAAGAAGTACGCCCTGCACCGCAGGGACTGGATCGAGGACGGCCACTGGCACGTCGAGTGCGAGCTTCCCCGCGGCGGCACGATCGACGAGCCGGTCCTGGAGGTCGTCCGACGCGTGGGCTCGTTGCGCCACTCCTACCCGATGACGCTCCATGAGGACGCGGACGGGCGCAGGTACCTCGGCGCGTCCGTCCCCCTGGAGACCCTGGTCTCCTTCCCCGACGCGGCCGAGGGCGCGTCGGAGGACGAGTCCGGGTCCGTGTGGTCCGAGGAGCTGGACTGGGAACTGCGTGTGGTACCCAAGGCCAAGCGCTCGGAGCAGTTCAACCTGGTCGTCTCCGCCGACTTCGAGGAGCACCGCGCCCGGGTGGGGCGCAGCGAGCTTGTGGTCACCCGGAGCAAGCACGGCGCCCTGCTCCTGGTCGACCGCCTGCCCCGCATGGTGATCCAGCGGTACAGGTGGACGGACACCGGCACCCTGCACATGATCGGGGACTACAACGGCGACCCGGAGGAGAGACCGACCAGCCTCCAGCTGCGTAAACGCCTGTCCCACCTGGTGCACTCCTTCCCCGTCACCTGGGTCGACAACACCTTCACCGTCAAGATCGAGCCGGGGAGGACGAGCGCCTGGGGCGAGGAGCGGGGGCTCCCCCGCGGGAGGTGGGACCTGGTCGTGCACCGCCAGGACGGCACCGAGAATCCTGTCATGCTCAACCGTCATCTGGGCGGGACGGAGCACGACGACCACCGCCATCACAGACAGCGCTTCACGATCCTGCCGCGCCGCCTCTACGAGATGTCGCTCAGAGTCCAGGCGGACTACACCGGCGAGGAGGGCAGCGGCTTCGGACGCCTCCGCCTGCGCGAGGAGCTCTACCCGCGGCTGCGCGAAGAGCCCCTGCGCGACATGGTGCTGTTCGAGAGCTACTTCGGCAAGCAGTTCTCGTGCAACCCGAAGGCCGTCTACGAGGAGCTGCGGGCCCGGAACACGGAGATGGAACTGGTCTGGGCGACCGATGACGGCAGTCTCCGCATCCCCGACGGCGGCCGCACCGTCCTGATCGGCAGCGCGGAGCACCTGGAGGCGCTGGCCCAGGCCCGGTTCATCGTCAGCAACTGCGGTATCCAGCACTGGTACGTCAAGCGCGAGGGCCAGGTCTACCTTCAGACCTGGCACGGAAGCCCTCTGAAGAAGGTGGGGCTGGACGTCTCCAACGCCTCCTTCGACCGTGCGCAGGAGCGGCTGCGCAGACTGGCCGATGACGCGCAGAAGTGGGACGTCCTGCTCTCGCAGAGCGCCTTCACCACGCCGATCATGCGGCGGGCCATGGCCTACGAAGGAGAGGTCGCCGAGATCGGCTACCCGCGCAACGACGCCCTGCACGCTCCCGACGCCGATGAGCGTGCGAAGCGGGTCCGTGAGGCCCTGGGCATCGCCCCGGACAAGCGGGTCGTCCTGTACGCGCCGACCTGGCGGGACGAGGGCAACACGGCGAGCGGCACCTACCAGTTCGACCTGCGGCTGGACGTCGAGCGCATGCGCGAGAAGCTCGGCGACGACCACGTCGTCCTGTTGCGACTGCACCACCTGATCAACCGGCACCACGTGACCCGGGAGGACGAGTTCGTCAAGGACGTCTCCAGCTACCCGGACGTCAACGACCTGTGCCTGGCCTCCGACGTCCTGATCAGTGACTACTCCTCGCTGATGTTCGACTACGCGGGGACGGGCCGTCCCATACTCGTCTACGGCTACGACTACGAGCAGTACCGGGACCACACCCGCGGCCTCTCCTTCGACCTGGAGGAGTACGGTCCCGGACCGATCCTGAGGGACACCGAGGAGATCGTCGAGGCGCTGGTCGACCTGGAAGGCCACCGGGAGAAGTCCAAGAAGCAGT
Organism: Nocardiopsis alborubida; assembly: GCF_012396365.1. Taxonomy (GTDB): domain Bacteria; phylum Actinomycetota; class Actinomycetes; order Streptosporangiales; family Streptosporangiaceae; genus Nocardiopsis; species Nocardiopsis alborubida. The sequence goes on from NZ_JAAXPG010000009.1 coordinate 139,285, forward strand.
ACGAGACGTTCCGTGAGCTCTTCTGCCCGTACGAGGACGGGAAGTCGGCCGCCAGGGCGGTCGACCTGCTCCTGAGCAAGCGCTGAGCAGAGCTGAGGCACGCGCGGAAGTGCTTCCACACCGGAGGGGATGAGTAGAGTGCGGATTCTGCTGACCGGAGGAGCCGGGTACATCGGCTCCCACACCGCGGTCGAGCTGGTCGCGCGCGGGCACCGGGTGGTCGTCCTGGACAACCTGGTCAACAGCAGCGAGGAGGCCGTGCGCCGGGTCGAGAAGATCACCGGCGCGCAGATCCCGTTCGTGCGGGGCGACTGCACCGAGCACGGCGTCGTCGAGCGCCTCCTGGTGGAGCACGGCATCGAGGCCGTGGTGCACTTCGCCGGGCTCAAGGCGGTGGGGGAGTCCGTCAGCCAGCCGCTGCGGTACTACCGCAACAACCTGGACGCCCTGCTCACGCTCGCCGAGGCGATGGACCGCGTCGGAGTGCGCGACCTGGTGTTCAGCTCCTCGGCCACCGTCTACGGCGACCCGGATACGGTGCCGATCGCCGAGGGCAGCGCGCTGCGGGTGACCAACCCCTACGGCGCGACCAAGCTGTTCGGCGAGAGGATCCTGGAGGACCTCGCGGTGAGCGCCCCCGACTGGCGCATCACCGTGCTGCGGTACTTCAACCCGGTCGGCGCACACCCCAGCGGCCTGATCGGGGAGGATCCCAACGACATCCCCAACAACCTCTTCCCCTACATCTCCAAGGTCGCCGCGGGGAGGCTGCCCGAGCTCACGGTGTTCGGCGACGACTACGACACCGCGGACGGGACGGGGGTCCGGGACTACCTGCACGTGGTGGACCTGGCCCGGGGACACGTCGCGGCGCTCGACCACCTGGCCTCGCAGAAGGGGCTCAGGTCCTTCAACCTGGGGACGGGGAGGGGCACCTCCGTCATGGAGGCGATCCGCGCCTTCGAGGCGGCCTGCGGCCACGCCATCCCCTTCCGGGTCGGGCCGCGCCGCGACGGGGACATCGCCACCTGCTTCGCCGACCCGGGGCTGGCCAACCGCGAACTGGGCTGGCGGGCAGAGCACACGGTGGCCGAGGCCTGCGCCGACGCCTGGCGTTGGCAGTCGGCCAACCCCGACGGCTACAGGTGACCCCGGGGAGCGCGGAGCGGCGCCGTCCTCCGCGCTCCCGGGCCGCCGGTGCGCCCTGCTACCGGGGACAACCTTCTTGAAGCGCCAAGCGTCGATGAGACGATGCCAAAAGAAGGGCAAAGCCGGGCATGGAACACGAGTGGGACGAAGAGTACGAAGAAGGCGAAGAGCACTTCTACGACGATGAGGGCACTTTCGGTGTCGGGCTCCCGCTGACGGCCGGGTCCGCCCACGAGGAGTGGACCCGGCGGGACTGACCCCGGAGAACCCGCCACCGGAACCCCGCTCAGCCGGCGGCGGCCCTCTCCGCCCTCCTCGAAGCCCGCTCCGCGGCGCCCCGGTCGGGCAGGAGCACACCCAGGCCCCAGTGCAGCAGCAGGCCGCTGACGAGCCCCACGAGCCACCCGTAGTCCGCCAGCGGGGCGAGGAACGGGACCAGGCCCTCGGTCGGGAAGGGCCCCGAACCCTCGGGGGAGTGCGAACCGCCCACGGCCAGCAGCGAGCCGACGCCGAAGGCCACCAGGGCGCGCCAGTTCCACCCGTGCCGGTACCAGTACTCCGAGCCGCGCTCGTACAGCGCGGGCAGGTTCATCCGGGTACGGCGCAGCAGCCAGTAGTCGGCGAGCAGGATGCCCGCCACGGTGCCCAGGAGGCCGCCCACCGTGCCCAGCCAGGTGAAGATGTAGACGTTCTCGTTCTCCAGCAGCCGCCACGGCATGATCAGCACGCTGAGCACGCAGGTGACGATCGCTCCGGTGCGGAAGCTGATCAGCCGCGGCCTGAGGTTGGACAGGTCGTAGGCCGGGCCGACCAGGTTGGCCGCGATGTTGGTGGAGACGGTGGCCAGCAGCACGACGAAGACCGCGAAGAGCAGACCGATCCCGCTGTCCATCCGCGCGACGACGTCGATCGGGTTCCACAGGGGCTCGCCGTAGACGGCCGCGGTGCCCGCCGTGACCATGACGGCCAGCAGAGAGAACAGCGTCATCGTGGTGGGCAGGCCCAGCGACTGGCCCACCACCTGGGCGCGCTGGGAGGACGAGAAGCGGGTGAAGTCGCTGATGTTGAGGGTCAGGGTCGCCCAGTAGCCGATCACGCCCATCAGAGACGGGAAGAACAGCGCCCAGAAGGAGGGCCCCCAGTCCAGGGGCTCGCCGGAGTCCAGGGACAGCATCGTGCCCAGGCCCCCGGCCTCCACGGCCATCCAGGCCAGCAGCGCGACGCCGCCGAGGATCATCAGCGGCGCGGCCCACACCTGGATCCGGCGCACGCCCTCCATGCCCCACAGGATGATCGCGAGCTGGGCGACCCAGAACAGGCCGAAGGACAGCCACAGCGTCCACGGCTGACCGCCCAGCGCCGCCGCCCCCGTCCACCCGTCGCCGAGCAGGCGTCCGACGAGGACGTACACCCCCTGGCCGCCGACCCAGGTCTGGATGCCGTACCAGCCGCAGGCGACGGCGCCGCGCAGCAGCGCGGGCAGGTTGGCGCCGCGCAGGCCGAAGGAGGCGCGCGCGAACACGGGGAAGGGGATGCCGTACCTGGCGCCCGCGTGGCCGGTCAGCACCATGGGCAGCAGGACGACGAGGTTGCCCAGGACCACGGCGAGCATGGCCTGGCGCCAGTCCAGGCCCGCCGCGATCAGGCCGCTGGCCAGCGTCCAGGCCGGGATGCTCACCGACATGCTCACCCACAGGGCGCCGAAGCTGCCGGTGCCCCAGGTGCGACGGGACATCGGGACGGGCTGGAGGTCGGCGTTGACGTAGGGGCCCTCGGGCAGGGAGGCCCCCTCCGCCAGGGAGACCCGGCCGTCGGGGTGGGTGACGGCGGCGGGTTCCGGCGGGGTCGGGGTGTGGGTCACGGGTCACCTGGTCTCGGTGGGCGGGGAGGGGCGGGGTACACAGCGCTGCCGGGCCCGCCTGGGCGGGACCCGTGGGGGCGGCGAGAAGTCCGGAGATGTTCCGGACCGCCGAATATCCTCGCACGTCACAAGGCGCACAGGTGCCACGGGCGGGGCCGTCGTGACGCGCCCGCCCGTCCCGGCCCCGCGGCGCGGATCAGGACACGGCCGGGACGACGTGGCGCCCGTAGGCGTCGATGACCCCGTCCACGTCGTCGTGCATCGCGTACACCGCGAACTGGTCCACGCCCGCCTCCCGGAGCCGCTCCAACCTCTCCAGGTGCTCCTCCACCGGTCCCACCAGGCAGAACCGGTCGACGATGCCGTCCGGGACGAACGCGGTGTCGGGGTTGTCCGCCCGGCCGTGGTGGCTGTAGTCGTAGCCCCGCCGGGCCCTGACGTAGTCGGTCAGCTCCTGCGGGACCGCGTCGGAGGAGTCGCCGTAGCGGGCGACCAGGTCGGCCACGTGGTTGCCCACCATCCCGCCGAACCAGCGGCACTGCTCCCGCGCGTGGGCCAGCCCCCGCGCGGAGCCGTCGGTGACGTAGGCGGGCGCCGCCACGCACACCGCCACCTCGTCGGGGTCGCGCCCGGCGTCGGCCGCGGCCGTGCGCACCGCCCTGACCATCCACTCGGTCAGGTAGGGGTCGGCCAACTGGAGGATGAAGCCGTCCGCCTGGCGGCCCGCCAGCTCCAGGGCCCGGGGCCCGTAGGCGCCCATCCACACGGGCAGGGCGCCGTCCCGCACCCACGGCAGGCGCACGGTCGCGCCGTCCACGTCGGCCTCCCGGCCCTCGGCCAGGTCCTTGATCGCGCGCATCGCCCGGGAGAGGCGTTCCAGGGTGGCGGGTCGGCGGCCCGCCACGCGCATGGCCGAGTCGCCCCGGCCGATCCCGCACACCGTCCGGTTGCCGAACATGTCGTTCAGGGTGGCGAACAGAGAGGCGGTCACCTCCCAGGCGCGCGTGCCCGGGTTGGTCACCATGGGCCCCACGACCAGGTCGCGGGTGCGCTCCAGGACGCGGCTGTAGACGACGAAGGGCTCCTGCCAGAGCACGACCGAGTCGAAGGTCCACCCGTGGGTGAAGCCGTACCCCTCCGCGCGGACCATCCGCTCGACCAGCAGGTCGGCGGGCGGGTCGGTCTGGAGGACGAGTCCGATGTCCATGTGCTGCCCTCTCGTTCAGACCAGGTACTGGCAGGTGGAGCGGGGCACGTACCGGCCGTGCCCGGCCTCGCCCAGGTAGGCGCCGCGGTCCACCACGACCCGGCCGCGCGAGAGCACGGTGCGGGCCCGGCCGGTGATCCGCCTGCCCTCGTAGGCCGAGTAGTCCACGTTCATGTGGTGCGTCCCGGCCGACAGGACCTGCTCGGCGCCGGGGTCGTAGACCACGATGTCGGCGTCCGAGCCCGGGCAGATCGTGCCCTTGGCCGGGTACAGGCCGAACATGCGGGCCGGGGTGGCGCAGGCGATCTCGATCCACCGGCGCCTGCCGATGCGGCCCTCCACCACGGCCTGGTGCAGCAGGTCCATACGGTGCTCGACCCCGGGCACGCCGTTGGGGATCCTGGAGAAGTCGCCCCGGCCCAGGTCCTTCTGCCCGGTGAAGCAGAACGGGCAGTGGTCGGTGGAGACCACGGACAGGTCGTTGGTGCGCAGCGCCCGCCACAGGTGCTCCTGGTGCTCCCGGGGCCGCAGCGGTGTGGAGCACACGTACTTGGCGCCCTCGAAACCGGGCTCGGCGAGGTTGTCGGCGGACAGGAACAGGTACTGGGGACAGGTCTCGCCGAACACGTTGAGCCCCATCCCGCGTGCCCGGGCCAGCTCCTCCACCGCCTCCCGGGCCGAGACGTGCACCACGTACAGCGGCGCGCCCGCCACGCGGGCGAGCTGGACGGCGCGGTGGGTGGCCTCCGACTCCAGCAGGGCCCTGCGGACCTCGCCGTGGTACCTCGGGTCGGTCCGGCCCTCGGCCAGGGCCTGCTCGACCAGCACGTCGATGGCGATGCCGTTCTCGGCGTGCACCATGGTCAGCGCGCCGTTGGCGGCGCCGCGCTGCATGGCCCGCAGGATCTGGCCGTCGTCGCTGTAGAACACGCCCGGGTAGGCCATGAACAGCTTGAACGAGGTCACGCCCTCGTCGACGAGGGCGTCCATCTCCCTGAGCGAGGAGGCCTGGACGTCGGAGAGGATGGCGTGGAAGGCGTAGTCCACCGCGCAGTTGCCCTCGGCCTTGGCCATCCACGCGTCCACGCCCGCGCGCACCGACTCCCCGGGCCGCTGGATGGCGAAGTCGACGATGGTGGTGGTGCCGCCCCAGGCGGCGGCCCGGGTGCCGGTCTCGAAGGTGTCGGAGGAGGAGGTGCCGCCGAACGGCATCTCCATGTGGGTGTGGCCGTCCACCCCGCCGGGGACCACGTAGTGTCCGGCGGCGTCGATGACCTCGGCGCCGCTGTCGGCCCAGGAGCGGGCGGCGTCGCTGCCGCGCAGCGCGAGCGCGGCCACCCTCCCGCCCTCCACGAGGACGTCGGCCTCGGTCTCCTCGGCCGCGGTGACGACCAGGCCGCCGCGGATGACGGTGCGTCGTGCCATGTCGTGCCCCCGCCCCTCAGCCCTGGACCAGCGGGCCGTAGGCGTCGGGCCTGCGGTCGCGGTAGAAGGCCCACTGCCGGCGGACCTCGTCGACCAGGCCCAGGTCCAGGTCGCGCACGACCAGCTCGGCGGAGGTGTCGGAGGCGACGTCGCCGACGAACTGTCCGCGCGGGTCCGCGAAGTAGCTGGTGCCGTAGAAGTCGTTGTCGCCGTACTCCTCCACGCCCACGCGGTTGATCGCGGCGACGAAGTACGCGTTGGCCACGGCCGCCGCGGTCTGCTCCAGCTTCCACAGGTGGGCTGACAGGCCGCGGCTGGTCGCGGACGGGTTGTACACCAGCTGGGCCCCGGCCAGTCCCAGGGCCCGCCAGCCCTCGGGGAAGTGGCGGTCGTAGCAGATGTAGACGCCGATGCGCCCGGCGGCGGTGTCGAAGACCGGCCAGCCGAGGTTGCCGGGGCGGAAGTAGTACTTCTCCCAGAAGCCGTGGACCTGCGGGATGTGGTGCTTGCGGTACTTGCCGAGGTAGCTGCCGTCGGCGTCGACGACCGCGGCGGTGTTGTAGTAGAAGCCGGGGGACTCCACCTCGAAGACCGGCAGGACCATGACGATGCCCAGTTCGCGGGCCAGGGCGCTGAACCGGGTGATGGTGGGTCCGTCGGGGACGGCCTCGGCCCAGCGGTGGTGCTCGGTGTTCTGCACCTGGCAGAAGTAGGGGGCGTTGAACACCTCCTGGAAACCGATCACCCGCGCGCCCTGTTCGGCGGCGTCGCGTGCGTGTTTCTCGTGGACGGCGAGCATGGATTCGGTGTCGCCCGTCCATTCGGTCTGGACGAGTGCGGCACGGACGTTGTGCGGCATGTGTTCCTCGTTCCTGCGTGTGCGCCGCCGGGGCGGGCGAGAACGGTGGGTCGCGTCCGCGTATGCCCTGCTGGCACGGTGGTGCGAGCGGGTGGTGCTCGTGCCGTCGCACCTTAGGTAACGTCGAATGGCCGGTCAATGTCCGACATCCGCGTTCTCCGCGCGCGCCCGGGTGAAGGAATCGCGCGCTCGTGCCCTTACGGGGCGCGATGTCCTTTCTGTGACACGGATAATCTCGGAGAAAAGGACATGTTTCCCGGCCTTTTCCCGCTGAATTTCGGATGAGGACACACACCCTTCCCGGCCGTCGCGCGGTCAGGCGGCGAGGCGGTCCCCGGTGACGGACGCGCCGCCGTGCCCGAGGGGTCCGCCCGCGCCCTCGCTGCGCTCGGCGCGGTCGTCGAAGACGAGGACGATGAGCAGGACCAGGACGACCCCGATGAGGAACAGGCCGCCGCAGCCCAGGCCCAGGAACAGCCAGGGGGAGCGCTCCTCGGCACCCCCGGGCTCCCCCGGCGGGGGAGGGCCCGAGCGGCCGAACCCGGGAGAGGGCGGCGGGCCCGCTGGGGGCTGCCATCCGGTGGGCGGCATGCCTCCGGGCGGCGGGCCCATGGGCGGCTGGTCGCGGTTCGCGGATCCGTCACCGGGGCCGTGCGGGGGCTGGCTCATGGCGGGGCCTGGCTTTCTGCTGCGGGCGGCGGCTGCGCGCCGGTGCCGGGTGGCGCCGTGCGGGAGGCGGCGGTGGCGCGCCGCCGCCTCCTAGTGTGGGGGACATGGCACGACTGCTCATCGTTCACCACACGGTCTCGCCCGCGACCCAGGAACTGCTGGGCGCGGTCCTGGAGGGCGCCCGCGACGACGACGTCGAGGGGGTCGAGGTGCGGGCGGAGGCGGCGCTGTCGGCCACGGCCAGCGACCTGCTCGGCGCCGACGCCGTCATCCTGGGGACCCCGGCCAACATCGGGTACATGTCGGGCGCCCTCAAGGTCTTCTTCGACACGGTCTTCTACCCCGCCCAGGGATCGACCGAGGGGCTGCCCTACGCGCTGTACGTGCACGGGGACAGCGACACCTCCGGCGCGGTCCGGGCGGTCGAGTCGATCGCCAAGGGCATGGGGTGGCGCCGTCACCGCCCGCCGGTCACCGTGACGGGCCGACCGGGGGCACCGGACCGCGAGGCCTGCTGGGAGCTGGGCGCTGTCACCGCCCTCGCCGCCCTGGAGCGCTCCTGAGCGGTCCCGCCACGGGAACCGGGGCCACGGGCTGCGGGCCAGGGGCCCCGAAGCGCGGGTCGCACGGTGCGCGGACGGCTCCGCGGACCCGCTGCCACGGGGGCGGGCGAGCGGCCGGGAAGCCGGAAAAGGGCGGGAAAGTCTGGGTAAGGGGTTGGCTGGTCCGGTGTCGGATGCGGCGTGGCGGTTTCGCCGCCTTCGACCGGCAGGTCAGGATGGGCCCAGGTCGTCGGGGAACGCGGGGAAGCGCACCCTTGCCCCGTCCGGCGCCGCAGACCTTCCGTCCGCCTCTCCACCCGCGACCGCCGTCCCCGGGCGGGCCCGGGACCCGACCAGCCCCTCCCCAGACACACCGCGTGGCCGCCCACTGGCCCAAGTCCTCAGGCCGCGCGGTGTTTTCTCGCCGAGGCGGCGCCGGTCCGCGGCGGACCGGCGTCAGTAGCCCCGCCAGGCCCCCTGGTGGTACCCGATGATCCGCGGGTGCATGAGGGTCGACTCCTCCACGTCCTCCTCGCGGCGGTCCTTGGGGAAGACCTGCGCGGCCTCCATCAGGGCCGGGTCGAGGAAGCTCAGCGGCGGCGCGTCCTCGGGGACGCGCAGCTCGGGCGCGGACCCGGGGGAGGTGAGGTAGAAGCCCCAGTTGCCGAAGCTCGGCACGTCCACGTTGTAGGGCGTGGCCGCCAGGTCCGCCGCCTCCAGGGAGTCGCCCACGCCCCAGTAGGCCTCCGGAGCGAAGAAGGGGGAACCCGCCTGCACGACCATGCGGCCCTCCTCGGACAGGGCGTGGCGCAGGAGGGCGTAGAACTCCACCGAGTAGAGCTTGGCGGTGCCCACGGAGTCCCCGTCCGGGAGGTCGGCGATGACGACGTCGAACTCCTCGCGGTTCTCGCGCAGCCACTGGAAGGCGTCGGCGTTGACCACGTCCACGCGCGGGTCCTCGAAGGAGTCCCCGTTGAGGTCGCTGATCACCGGATCGGTCGAGGCCAGTTCGACCACGGCCGGGTCCAGGTCCACGAGGGTGGCCGAGGCCACGTCGTCGTAGGCCAGGATCTCACGCAGGGCCAGGCCGTCGCCGCCGCCCAGCACCAGCACGTCCTCGTGCGGTCCCGCCATCGCCGGGTGCACCAGCGACTCGTGGTAGCGGTACTCGTCCAGGCTGGAGAACTGCAGGCTCCCGTTGAGGAACAGGCGCACGTCATCGCCGTCCAGGGACCGGGTGAGCACGATCTCCTGGTACTCGGAGCGCTCGGCGTGCACGATCGGGTCGCGGTACAGCGCCTGGCGCGCGTCCACCTCGAACTGGTCGGCGTAGGCGTAGGCCAGGCCGAGCACCGCGATGATGAAGGCCAGGCCCACGCTCAGGCCCACGTAGGCGCGTCGGGTCAGCTCGGCGCGGAACAGCCACAGCACCACCGCCACGCCGACGACGGCGTTGAGCGCGCCCACCATCAGCGCGCCCTTGGGCAGGCCCAGCAGCGGAAGCAGAAGGAACGGGAAGGCCAGGCCTCCGATCAGGCCGCCCACGTAGTCGGCGGCGAACAGGTCGGCGACCGCGTCGGAGGCGTCCTGTCTGCGGATGCGCTGGATCAGCGTCATCAGCAGCGGGATCTCCATGCCGATGAGGAGACCGATGACGAACGCCAGCACCACCAGGGCGGGCTGGTAGGCGGAGAACCAGGCGAACGCCCCGTACAACAGCAGCACGGACAGCCCGCCGACCAGCGAGAGCAGGCCCTCGATCACGGCGAAGGCCGCTGCGGGGTACGCCTGGAAGCGCTTGGACAACAGGGAGCCCACGCCCATCGCGAACACCATCACCGACAGGACCACGGAGGCCTGGGTGATGCTGTCGCCCAGCAGGTAGCTGCCGATGGCGACCAGCGCGAGCTCGTACACCAGGCCGCAGGCGGCGCAGACGAACACCGCCAGCAACACGAGGAACCGGGCCGCCCTGGCGGATACCGGCAGTCGGGACCGCGTGCGGACGGTGGTCTCAGTCAACGGAACTGCCTTCGTGTGGTGGTGCGGTGGTGCGGTTGCCCGGGGCAGGGGGCCGGTGGGGGGAAGGGGCGTCAGGTCAGGGCCGCGGCGATGACGACCGCGATCGCCACGTGCGCGGAGGCGCTCACCCAGGTGGCCGGGTGCGGCTCGTCGCTGCTGATCATCTGGGCGATCTTGGCGGGGACGAGGAGGTCGATCAGTACGAACGCCAGCGCCATCACGCCCAGGCCGATCAGGCCGTAGACGGCGGTCGAGATCAGACCGGCCCCGAGGCCGGTCTCGGATTCGCTGGAGAGGATCGCCGAGGTGACGACGATGGCCGAACCCAGGGTGTTCGCGGAAACGAGCAGGACCGCGTTGCGGTTGCGGTTCTCCCAGATCAGCACGTGCAGCTTGCCGGGGGTGAGGAGGTCGGTGAGCAGGTAGCCCAGCACGAGGATGACGATGCCCACTCCGCCGTAGGCGAGGGCTCCGAGCGCGTTGAAGAGGATCTCGTTCATGGTCCTGTTCGCAGGTAGGGGATTTCGATCGACATGTTCGGAACGTGTGGGGGGAGACTACTTGCCGAAGCCGCTGCCGCCGCCGCGGTAGTTGCTGCCGCTGCCGTTGCTGCTGCTTCCGCCGCTGTAGCTGCTGTTGTTGTCCCGGTAGCTGCTGCCGCCGGTGCCCCCGCCGAAGAAGAAGAACCCTCCGCCCGAGGACCCCGAGGATCCCGAGGACCCGTCGCAGTCGTCGTCGTCGTAGCCCTCGATCTGGACCACGTCGTCGTCGGGGCAGTAGTTGTTGCTGTTGTTGGAGCAGGCGCTGAGCAGGATCAGGATCAGCAGAATGACGCCGATCACGACGAACACCGTGATGATGACGTTCCTGTTGCCGTTGTCCGCGGGCTCCTCGTATGCCTTCATGGTGCGGTTCTCCCGGAAGTGGGGGGAAGGGTCACGGTCGAGGTGGTCGTCACCAGCTCGCCGCTCTGGGGGTAGGCGTGCCAGGTGCGCCAGTCGAGCGGTCCGCCGGGGACCAGGTGCAGCGCGGTGACCGCCAACGGGTCGCCGGGGAAGGCGACGAGCAGGCCGCCGGGGGAGTCGGCCACCTCCCGGTGGATCCCCTCCACCCTGCGGGCCAGCTCGGTGCGGGACAGGGACTCCACGCGCGAGCCGAAACGGTAGCCGCCCAGGTCGGGGCGGTCTGCGCTGCCGGGCAGGCCGCCGGGGAGACCGGGCAGGCAGGCCACCGTCTCCACCAGCGGTTCATCGGCCACCAGTGCCCCGGGCGACGGCTCCGGCGTGACGACCACCTGGTGGGAGGCGCCGAGCACCCGCAGCTCGACCCGGGCTCCCGGCACCCGGACGGTGCGGACTGCCAGGGGGTCGACCAGCGGGTGGTGCAGGGTCCAGACCAGGTCGTCGGCGCTGGTGTCGACGAAGGGGGCGCTAATGCTCGCGCGCACGTTCGGGTCAGCTCCCCGGGTAGATGGTGAAGGTTCCCGGGGCGACCTTGTCCCCCGTGCTGGCCTCCCAGCGCCCGTGGTCGAAGCGCTCGAAGGACAGCAGCCTGCCGTCGTCGGACTCGTAGTCGGCGTAGTCCAGGCCCCCGGAGGCCTTGAGCCCGGTGGTGCCCTCGGAACGGTAGGAGCCGGTGCCCTTCTCCTGGAGCCGGTAGACGGTGCCCTCCAGCTCGATGCTCTTGCCCTGGGGGATGATGTCCAGGTCGGGGCGGCCGGTCCACAGGGCCAGCTCCACGTCGGGGTCCTCCTCCACCGAGAGCCAGCGCTTGCCGCCCTCGACCTCCAGGAAGTGCTCCGACCAGGTGAATCCGCCCTCGGACAGGCGCAGGGTGCCGCGGATCCAGGTCCGCTCGGTGCCCCAGTCGATCATGTCGCCCGCCTTGATGGCGCGCGGGTCGCCCGCGGTGCTGTCGCCCGTGTCGGCGAAGGGGTCCCGAGGCGGGGCGGGGGGCTCGGAGGCCGTTTTCGGTTTCTTGGCGCGCTGCGCGTAGACCAGGACGCCGATCACGACGGCGACGCCGACCAGGATGAGCAGCAGCAGGAGTTCGATGGCCAATGTTCCTCGTTTCGCGGTGGGGCATGGGGGAAGCGAGGCCGTGTACGTCCCCTGCCTGCGTTGTTCCCCGGGAGCCGGGCAATCCTACTGACGCTCTGACGCCGCGGGCGAGGGGTCGGTTCCATATGTGACCAGATCAGGACACGAAGGTCATTCCATCCGGGAACCTCTCACCGAAGGTGATCGTTGGTAACGGACCCGTGTGCGGGAGTGCTCCGGGGACGCGCTCCCGGGACCGCTCCGGGGCGCCGGAGCCCCGTGTCCGGTCGGCGCGGGCCGACGCGTCCGGCCCCCGCGGCGTGGGGGTTTCAGGCCCGGGGGTCGCCGGTCTCCACCGGAAGGCTGTCGTCGCCTCCCCAACGGCTCCATGACCCCGGGTACAGGCGGGCACCGGAGTACCCGGCGTGCTCCAGGGCGAGCAGGTCGTGGCAGGCGGTGACCCCGGACCCGCAGTAGGCGGTGATGGTGTCGGCGGAGTCGGCGCCGAGGGCGGCGAAGCGTTCACGCAGGATTCCCGGGGCGGCCAGGAGCCCGTCATCGCCCAGATTGCCCGTCCACTCGGCGCTGCGGGCGCCCGGCACGTGCCCCGGCCGGGCGTCGACGGGCGCGGGCCGCTCACCGGTGTAGCGGTCACGGGCGCGGGCGTCGACCAGCAGGTGCGCCGGATCGCCCGTCTCGGCGCGGACGGTGTCGGTGTGCACGACGCGGTCGGTGGGCCAGTGCAGCGGGGTGCGGTGCACCGGCCGGGGGGTGACGTCGCCCTCCTCCAGCTCGCCGGTCCACGCCTGGACGCCTCCGTCGAGGAAGGCCGCCGGGGTCCCCAGCACGCGCAGCATCCACACCAGGCGGGCGGCCACGGAACCGCCGGCGTCGTCGTAGACCACCACGGAGGAGTCGTCGCCGATGCCGAGGCGGCCGAGCGCGTCGGCGAAGTCGGCCGCGGAGGGCAGCGGGTGGCGGCCGCCCTCGGGACCGGCCGGTGCGGCCAGGTCGGTGTCCAGGTCGGTGAAGACGGCGCCGGGCAGGTGTCCGGCGCGGTGGGCGTCGCGGCCGGAGCGCCCGTCGAGGTACCACCGGGAGTCGACGAGGACGACCTGGTCGCGGTGTTCGCGGAGCCAGTCGGCCGACACGGCCACCGGCAGGGTCAGGAGTTCGGACATGGGCACCACCCTAGGCGTTCCGTCCCGGCAGGTGGGAGGGGGTGTGCCCGGTGTCCGTTCCGGGAGGGCCGGCCCGGGGGAGGGCGGGCGTCGGGACGCGGACCGGGAGGGGCCCGCAGGGCGCTGTTCAGGCGCCGGGGCCCCCGCGGTCCCGGTCCATGCGGTGGACGCGCAGGATCCACCACAGGCCCAGCACCGGCAGCACCAGCGGGATGAACAGGTACCCGGCCCCGAAGTTCGACCACACCGTGTCGTCGGGGAACACCCCCGGTAGGAACAGGCTGACCGCGCCCACCGCCAGCACGCCGACCAGTTCGACGCTGCACGAGACCAGCGCGACCCCGCGCGAGGTCCGCCCGGCCCGGGCCAGGCCGACCGCCGCCACCAGGTAGACCACCCCGGCGAGCAGCGAGAGCCCGTAGGCCAGCGGCGCCTCGTCGAACCTCGTGGCCAGCTGGTAGCCCCCGCGCGCGGTCGCGGCGAGCGCGAACACCCCGTACACGGCGACGAGCAGCCGCCCGGGGCCGGTGCGCAGGGTTCTGTCGCGGGTCGCGGCGGACTCAGACAACGGGGCTCCAGAGCTGTTCGAGGCGGACGAACAGGACGGGCAGGATCAGGCACGCGAAGGCGATCACCGCCGGGCCCCACCTGCTCCGCTCCATGAAGCCCCACACGGCGCACGCGGGCGGCAGCAGCGCGACCGTGGCCAGGTAGGACACGAACATGGCCATCTCCGCGGGCCGCTCGCCGCCGACCAGGGTGACGACGGTGGCGGTCACCTGTCCGAGCACGAGCAGCCACAGGACCGCCATGCCGACCAGGTGCGGGACCACCATGGGCTGGTCGCGGAAGGCCGAGACGAGGCACCACCCGGCCAACGCCAGTGACACCATCTGAATCGTCATGGTCAGCCAGTCGACCACGCCGCCTCCGCTCGTCGTCCCCATGCCATGTCAGCGGGCTTCTACGACACAGCGTAGTACGTCAGGGCCACCGCATCGCACCGCGTCCCCCCGTCGGCGGCTGCGCCCGGGTCCGCCCACCAGCGGGCACGTCCGGTTCCGGACAGCTCCGACATGGGGCTTACGAGACGGCGGCGCACCCGCGTCGGATATGGTCCTCGAAGCCGCATGTGTTCCAGCCGGTACACGGCTCAGGCCCGCGGCACGTCCCCTCAGGCATCGTGTACGAGACCGGAGCACCCCTTTGTCCTATCCCCAGTACCCTTCCGGCCCCCAGCAGCCGCCCCACGGTGACGGCACCGGCGGCCAGCAGCCCTACGGCGGCCAGCCCGGCTACGGTGCTCCCGGCTACGGCGCTCCCGGCGGGGGCCAGCCCGGCTACGGCGATCCGTCCGGCGGTCAGCCGCCCTACGGAGGCCCGGGCGGCCCGCCTCCCGGCCAGCCCCCCTACGGCGGCATGCCCCCCGGCCCTCCCGGGGACCCCTACGGCCCGCCGCCCGGCGCCCAGCCCCCGAAGAAGGGCATGTCCACCGGCGCCAAGGTCGGCCTCGGCATCGGCGGCGGCTGCCTCGGCCTGGTGGTCCTCGTGGTCGTCGTCATCGTGATCATCGCCTCGATGGCGGGCGGCGACGACAGCGGGTCGACCTCCACCTCCTCGGCCCCCACCCAGCAGGAGAGCACGCCGGAGCCGGAGGGCGGCGCGGCCGAGGAGCCCGTCGGCGAGCAGGGCGTCACCCTGACGGCCACCGCCGCGGGCACCGCCGGTGACACCATCGACGACACCGTCTACACGGTGCTCGACGTCGAGCTCACCAACAACGGCGACGAGCCGCTCGACATCAACCCGCTGTACTTCACGACGGTGCTCTCCGACGGAACCGAGCGCACCGACTGGGCCGACGCGCTCTTCGCCGACATCCAGCACATCGAGGTCGGCACCCTCGCGCCCGGCTCCTCCGTCTCGGGGCAGATCGCCGTGGTCGGCGAGGTCGTGGTGACCGAGGTCCGCTACGACCCGAGTTTCGGCATGGAGGACCCGATCGTCACGACGGTCCAGTAGTCCGCGGCTGTCGGGCGGTGCACCGCTGTGTCCGGGGGTGCCCGGTGGAGCGTCCGGCTGCGGCGACGGAAGGGCCGGGTACGGCGAAAGCCGCTTTCTACCGCAGAAGGGGTCCTTTTCCGCGGCTGGCTCGGATATCGTCGGCGCACGCGCGCGCCCCCGCCCGCACGCGCCCGTCCAGCGCGGTTCCCGCTCCACCGCTCCCTGCGCATCCCCCGGAGCCTCGCCATGTCCCTACCTCCGCCCCCGCGGCCTCCTGCCGCCAGCGTGTCCACCGGCGGCAAGATCGGCCTCGGATGCCTGGGGTGCTTCGGCGCCCTGATCCTCACCGCGGTCATCGGCTCCTGCGCCAGCGCACTGGCCGGAGGCGGCTCCGACCAGGCGGGGCCGCCGCCCCCGGCCGCGACGGTGACCGCGACCGTGTCCGAGACGGTGGAGCCGACCGCCACCGAGACCGAGGAGGTCGAGGTGGAGGTGACGGTCACCGCCACGGAGACCGTCACGGAGACGGTGACCGAACGCCCGGACGGCGGCGGCGGAGGGGGCGGTGGAGGGGACACCGGCGGCTCCGGTGGCGGGGACGGCGCCCCGGCCTACTACGAGAACTGCGACGCGGCGCGCGCCGCGGGCGCGGCGCCCGTGCACCGTGGCGACCCGGGCTACGGATCCCACCTGGACCGCGACGGCGACGGCGTCGCCTGCGAATGACGGGGGTCCGGCCCGGGAGCGGCTCCGGTGGTGGCGTCGGACCGGGTCGGAGCGCGGAGCGCCCCGACCCGTCGGTGCCCTCCCTACGCCGGGGACGCCTCCTCGGCGGAGGCCTCCGCCTTCGTGGCGCTCCCCGCCAGCGCACGCTTGATGACGGCGGCCTCCACCTGGTCGACGGCGTGGGCGGTCATCTTGTCGCCGTACCCGGGCAGAGCGCGGCTGCCGACGTACTTGCGGGTCAGTCGCACGGCCTCGGCGGTGGCCTCCCCGTAGTCGCCGTCGACCCCGCCCGCACCCAGGGTGTCGCCGAAGCCCGCCCGGGTGACCTTGAGCTGGAGGAGCTTGACCGCGTCCCCCGTACTGCCGATCGCGAGTCCGAGCATGTCGTTTACCTCCGTGATCTCCCCGGGGGGCTTTTCGAACGTTCCGTCGCGGACGAGGGCGTAGGCCTTGTCGCCCGGGCACGAGGTGGAGATGAAGTCGCGGTGCCCGAGCACCGTTCCGGCGATCGAGGTGTCCGGTTCCATCAGCCACTGGCGGAGCGCGCGCACCGCGTTGATCTGCTCCGGGGTGATGGTGTCGTCGGGGCCGGTGGCCAGGGTCACCGAGTAGTGGGAGGTGTTGCCGCCCGGCTGTGCGGCCTGGGTCTTGTACAGCCCCCGGCCTTCCAGGACATAACCGTGCGAACAGGACATGAAGGAATATCCGATGTCGGCCCACCCTCGGGAGGAGCCGGTGTGGAAGGAGCGGGTGTCGCGCCAGTACTGGAGGCAGGCCGAGTGGTTCTTTCCGGCCAGCCCCTGGTCGGTGCTGTCGTAGTGGATGACCAGTCCGGATCGGGGATTGGCCCGGGTCGCGGGCGAGGAACCCCATCCCAGATCGGACCGAGAGACGTATTTGCTCGGTCGAGGCATGCCCCCCATTGTGTCAAGTCGACACTCCGAAGGGTAGAGGGGTGATCACTTTGTGTAGAAAATTCCTTGTTGTCGGCCACCTGGTGTGGCGGAGCCCCCGTACCCGCAGTCCTCTGCGGCACGATGGTGGCCGACCCGAACCTGGGAGGTAACCCGTGCGCTCCGCACACACCGCCGACACCGTCCGCGAGGCCGAGCGCGCGCTCATGGCGCGCCTCCCCGAGGGGGCCCTCATGCGCAGGGCGGCGGCCGGGCTCGCCGCCGAGTGCGCGCGGCTCCTGCCCCGCGTGTACGGGGCGAGGGTCGTCCTCATGGTCGGCGGCGGCGACAACGGGGGCGACGCGCTGTACGCGGGCGCCGCGCTGGCCGCCCGGGGCGCGGCCGTGCGCGCCCTGGTCGCCGGGCGGCGCGTCCACGAGGGCGGGGTCGCCGCCCTGCGGTCGGCGGGCGGGCGGGTCCGCTGGTTCACCGACGCCCTGGCCGACGAGGGCGACCTGTTCGACGCCGACCTCGTCGTGGACGGGCTCGTGGGCATCGGCGGCAGCGGCGGCCTGCGCAGGCCGCACTCCACCCTGGCCCTGCTCGCGGCCAACGCGCCCGCCCCCGTGGTCGCAGTGGACCTGCCCAGCGGGGTGGACGCCGACACCGGCGAGGTGGCCGGGCACGCCGTCCGCGCCGACGTCACGGTCACCTTCGGCACCCACAAGCCGGGCCTGTTCGTCGATCCGGGCGCCGAACGCGCGGGTCGGGTCCACCTCGTGGACATCGGACTGTCCCCCGAGCTGCCCGGTCCCGGACTGGTCTGTCCACAGGCTGTGGACATCGCCTCGCTCCTGCCGGTCGCGGGGGCGGAGTCGGACAAGTACCGGCGGGGCGTCCTCGCCGTCCGCGCGGGCTCCGACCGCTACCGGGGCGCCGCCGTCCTGTGCGTGGGCGGAGCGCTGCGCACCGGGGTCGGCATGGTGCGCTACGGGGGCGGCCCGGCCGTGGTCGACCAGGTGCTCGCCCGCTGGCCGGAGACCGTCGCCAGCCTCCTCGACCCGCAGAACAGCACCGACCTGTCGCCCGGACGGGTGTCCGCCCTCGTCGTCGGCTCCGGCAGGGGGACGCACCCGGCCAACGCCGACGAGCTCCGCGCGGTCCTGGACAGCGACGTCCCGGTGCTGGTGGACGCGGACGGGCTCACCCTGCTCACCGGGGACTGGGGTGAACCGCTGTGCGAGCTGCTCCGGGAGCGGGAGGCGCACACGCTGCTGACGCCGCACGCCGGGGAGCTGGCCCGGATGCTGGGCGCCGAGCGGGAGGACGTCGAGGCGCGCCGTCTGGAGCACGCGGCCCGTGCCCGTGACCGCTTCGGGTGCACGGTCCTGCTCAAGGGGTCGACCACGGTGATCGCGCATCCGGGCGCCCCGGTGGTCGTCAACCCGACCGGAACGCCGCTGCTGGCCACGGCGGGGACCGGAGACGTGCTGTCGGGGGCTGTCGGCGCGCTCCTGGCCGCCGGGCTGCCCGCCAGGGAGGCGGCGATGTGCGGTGCCTACCTGCACGGACGTGCCGCCTCGCTGGCCCGGGACGGCGCACCGATCAGCGCGTCCGACCTGCTGGAGGCGCTGCCGCTCGCGGTCGCGGAGGTCCGCCGGGCGGCCTGAGGCTGAGCCGGGGCCTGAGGCTGAGCCGGGGCGGGGCCGGGCGGGCCGCCCGGCCCCGGGGCGCCGTCCCCGGGGAGTGACGTGGTCGCTCCCTCACGGGTTCGCTCCGGCGCGGTTGCCGTGCGGGGCGGGGCCGAAGAGTGCGGGCCGAGCCCGACCTGCCAGCCGTTCGCGTGCGGGGCGGGCGGAGGGGTGTCGGGCCGCCGTGGGATGCTGGGGTTCCCTCCCCCCGGACAGACGGGCATCCCCCATGTTCCCCGCCTCCGCGCACCCGGCCGGTGCCGTATGAGTACTGCCGCGGTCGTCTCCCTGTCCGTCGCCCTGGCCGGATGCGCCGTCGCCTTCGGCAGCGAGCTCTGGCTGATCGCGCGCAAGCGCAGGATCGGCGTGTGGGCGAACCTGTCCGCACTGGTGCGCGACACCCTCACCGCCTCGGTCATGCCCTGGTCGCTGGTCCGTTTCTGGGTTGGTCTGGGCGTGGTGCTGGTGGTGTCTCTGGCGTTCGCGGAGACCGGGGCGTGGATGGCCCCCACCATGATGGGGATCGTCGGGGCGTACCGCTCCAAGCGCTCTCTGGACTACCACCGGCGCGGTCTGGGGCCCGACGGCAGGTCGGACCCCCGCGGGGAGGGCCGTCCCCGTTCGCGACCGGTGGTCCTGCGCAGTTGGTGGGGCATGCTCGGCGGCGTGCTCCTGGCGCTGCCGTTGCTCGTGCTCACCCTCCAGTTCGGCCGGGTGCGGCTCCCGGATGAGGGGTTCTTTCAACCGCTGCTGCTCATGCTGGGAGTCCTCGCGGCGGTCATCGCGCTGCCCGCGGTCGGCGGCTGGCTGCTCGGCCGCAGCCTGTTCGTGTACGTGCGCCTGGACGGCACCCACGTCGTCACACGCGGAGGAGGGGACCTCGTGGTCATTCCGGTGGAGCGGATCACCGGGGTCAGCGCCGAGCGCGGTCTGCTGATCCACACCGACGACGGCGGGGCGTACCCGGCCTTCTCCCTGTTCGGCTCCCGGAGCGGCAGGTGGACCAACGGCGAGGCCGACCGACGCCGTGCGGAGCGCGTTGTCCGCTACGTGGACCGGGTTCGTCCCGACGTGCCCGAGATGCCGCGGAACCTCCCCCAGGAGGTGCGTCGCCAGGTGCTGGTGAGTCCCGGGGGAGCCTGGGGCGCGGGCGCGCTGTGGCTGGCCCTCGCCCTCCACGTCACCGAGTCTCTGGTGCACTGACCCCGCTCCCGCGCCCGCCCGTCAGAGCGCGCGGGCGGCGTCGATGCCGAGCCTCACGATGTCGGTGATGAAGTAGTCGCCCGGGTCGCGGTCGTCGCGCAGCCGGTGCACCAGGGAGTCGTCCACCCACAGGAACTCGGTGTGCTTGCCCGGCTCCAGGCGGGGCGCGTCCAGGTCGCCCTCCACCCGTACCAGGTAGTCCACCTCGTGCCGGGTCACGCCGTCCCCGGGGTCCCAGTCCAGCCGGAACAGTTCCGCCAGCACCCCGGTCAGCCGCCAGCCGGTCTCCTCCTCGACCTCGCGCGCCAGCCCCTCCAGCATGCTCTCGCCCTGCTCGACGTGCCCGCCCACGATGTCCCAGCAGTGCGGGAACACCTTGCGCGTGGGCGACCGGCGCTGCGCGAAGACCCTTCCCCGGTCGTCGGCGATCACCGCGGCCGCCACGTGGGTCCGGCCGTCGGCGGTGTCGGGGAACTCGATCCCGGGGGCCACCGTGATGCCTGTGCTCATGCGTCCTCGTCCTCCTCGTCCGCGGGCAAGCCTACGTCCCGGCCCCGGCGGGGCAGGCGCAGCGTCAGGAGCTTGGCCCGGGGGGCCAGCCCGCGGGCCAGGTCGAACACCGCCTCGGTGCGCGAGTGGTCCTCGTCGAGCACCGAGAACAGGTTCACCCCCAGGTAGAACGTGATCGCCCCGTAGGCCACCTCGCGGGCGGGCAGCAGTTTGCCGAGGGCGGATCCGCCCAGGACCCGGTTCCACTCCTGCTCGATGAAGGCGATCCACGGTTCCGCGCGGTCCCGGATCTGCGTGCGCAGCTCCGGTTTGGTGACGGCGGCGGCCACCAGCTCGGAGAACTCGGTGATGTAGCCGCGCTCCAGGTCGGTCCGGTAGATGAGCATCGCCGCCTCCACCAGTTCCTCCAGGGTGTTGGCCCGCGCCGTGATCTCCCGGTACATCGCCATGCGCTCGGCGCTGGAGCGGTCCAGCGCCGCCAGCAGCAGCTGGTCGACCCCGCCGAAGTGGTAGAAGACCAGCGCCGAGTTGGCCTCCGCGCGCGCGGCGATGGCGCGCGCCGACGCCCCGGCGTAGCCCTCCTCGCTCACGGTCTCGCTGGCGGCCGCCAGGAGACGTTCCCTGGTCTCCTCGCTCGCGCGCCGTCCTCCGCTGCCCTTGGCCATGGCCCTCCTTGCTCTCGGGGAGGTGTTCAGCATACGGTTTAATCGAGTGATTAAACCAAGCGATTTAATCGCATGCTGAAGGAGCTCCCCCGTGCCTCGAAGCGACTATCCCCCGCCGTCCAGGGCGCGCCTGCTGCTCGCCGCCCTGGTCCTGGCCGCCTTCGCCGCCCTGCTGGCACTCCGGATCCACCACTGGGGCCGCCTGGACCAGACCGCCCTGTTCTACGTCGGCCTGCCCGCGACGATCGCCCTGCTCGTGGTGCTCACCGTGCGGGCCCGCAGCGCCATGGGCGTCACCATGGCCGCCACCACCCTCTGCCTGGCCCTGGCCGGCCCCCTGCTCGGTGAGGGCATGGTCTGCCTGCTCATCGCCGCTCCGCTGGTCTACGGGGTCGTCGCCGTGGTCACCTGGACGGCCGGGGCGCTCGTCGCCTGGAGGGACCGCTCACGGCACGCGCTGCTCGCGGTGCCGCTGCTGTTCGTGCTCGCGCTGGAGGGCGTCGCCGGAACCTCCCTGCTGCCGCGGGAGGGCCGCGGCGAGGGCCACGCCCTGGTCCCCGCCACCGCGCACGACGTCGCCGCGGCCCTGGCCGCCCCGCCCTCCTACGCCGCCCCCGACGCGCTCTTCCTGCGGGTGGTCCCCTTCCCCGAACCCGTCTCGGCCTCCGGTGAGGGCCTGGATGTCGGTGACACCCGGCTCGTCCGCTTCACCCCGCGCCGCACGCTGGAGTTCGGCGCCGAGCCCACGCCGCGCCACATGGAGCTCCGGATCACCGAGAGCGAGGTCCGCGAGGACGGCGGGCGCGTGGTGTTCGATGTGGTCGAGGACACCGCGTTCGCGAACTGGATGGACATGCGCGCCGCCGAGGCCGTGTGGCACACCGAGGGGGACGGAACCCGTCTGGCCTGGTCCATCGACTACGAGCGCACCTACGAGCCCTCCTGGTACTTCGGGCCGATCCAGTCCTACGCGACCGACCTGGCCGCCGGGTACCTCGCCGCCACCTTCGGCACCGCAGCCCTGGAGGGCTCCCGATGATCCCGGAACTGCCCGCGGTGCTGGTCCGCGGCGTCGGCCTGTTCGCCCCCCTGCTCCTGCTGGCCGGACTGTGCCTGTGGCGCGCGCCCCGTCCGCGCGAGGTCGCGGCGATGCTGGTGGCCGGGGCGTGGGCCCTGTTCACGCTCGTCCCGCTCAACCTGTACGCGCTGCGCGCGGGCTGGTGGTCCTTCCACGCCGAGGGCGCGGTGTGGCTCGGCATGCCCGTGGACCTGCTGCTGGCCTGGGCGGTGCTGTGGGGCGCGCTGCCCGCGCTGCTGCTGCGCCTGCTGCCGGTCCCGCTGCTCAGCGGCCTGCTCGTGTGGGTGGACGTCATCGTCATGCCGCTCGCCGAACCCGTCGTGGTGCTGGGCCCCCTCTGGCTGCTCGGCGAGTTCGTCGGCTCGGCGCTGTGCCTGATCCCCGCGCTGATGCTGGCCTACTGGACGCGCACCGGCCAGTTGGTGCACGCCCGGATGTGGGCGCAGGCGCTCCTGGCGTTCGGGGTCATGGTGGTCCTGCCGCTGGCCGCGCTGGACGCCCTGCCCGGCGACCCGGGCTCGGCCTTCACCGCCGCCCAGCTCCTGGCCCTGGTGTGCCTGCCGGGACTGGCGGCGGCCCGCGAGTTCGCACGGGTGGGCGGCGGCACCCCGCTGCCCTTCGACCCGCCGTCGCGGCTGGTCACCAGCGGCCCCTACGCCTACCTGCGTAACCCGATGCAGACCACCGTCGCCGGGGTGTACCTGGTCCTGACTCCGGTGACCGGCGCCCCGTGGCTGCTGTTCGGCGCGCTCGCCGCCTTCGCCTACGGCGCGGGGTTCGCCGCCTGGCACGAGGGGGGCCAGCTGCGGGCGGCGTTCGGGAGGGACTGGGAGGACTACCGGGCGGGCGTGCGCGCCTGGCTGCCCCGGTGGCGCCCGTGGCCCGGCCGCGCGCCGGGCACGCTGTACGTGGCCGCGGACTGCGCCATGTGCCGGGGCCTGGGCGGCTGGCTGGCCGCCCGCGCGCCGGTGGCGCTGGAGCCGCGACCGGCGGCGGAGCACCCCGAGGTGCTGTACCGCCTCACCTACGAGAACCCCGAGGGCCTGCGCTGGAGCGGGGTGTCGGCGCTGGCCCGGGCGCTGGAACACCTGCACCTGGGGTGGGCGCTCGCGGGCTGGGCGCTCGACCTGCCGGGGGTGCGGCACTTCGCGCAGCTGTGCGCGGACGCCTTCGGGGCCGGTCCGCGGCCCTCACGCGAACCCCTCGACGAGCGGGAGGGCGCGGAGGAGGCGAGCGCTCCCCGTGGCGGGGAGGCACCCGGTCGCGGTACGCGGGTGTGAGGTGCGTGCGCTCTCCGGGCGGTGGGGAGGCCCCGCGCGGCGCGCGGGTGCGGGGCGGGCGCGGACCCCGGTCGGCGGTTCCGCCGCCGACCTCCACCGCGGCCCGCGGGCCCCACGGCGCCCTCCCCCGGGCGGACGGCCCACCGTTATGCTCGGTCGGGCCGATCCGTCCGGAAGGCGGCGGAAGCGGCCCCGTCGTCTCCACCCCCGAGTGAAGCCCCCAGGCACGAGGTGACCCATGGAAGAACAGGCCATGCTCGCGCGTGACCTCGTGCTGCGCGTCTGTGCCGGAGCGACCGAGTTCGACCCCCACTGGATCCGGGCCGACGGCAAGGTCACCACCCCCTTCCTGGTCCCCCGGGACCGCAACCTCATCCGCGCGATCGTCGCCGCGGGCCGCGCCATGGGCGTGGACCGGCTCCTGGTGTGCCGGACCCGGCCCGAGTTCTCCTACGACCCCGTCACCGAGGTCCCCCTCGACACCGACACCCTCATCGACCTCATCCGCGGCTGGGGGCCCGCGCCCACCGACTTCCTGGTCTGCGTCGAGGACTTCTCCGCCGCCGTCCTGGTCACCGCGGACGAACTCACCGTCGCGGCCGGTCCCGCCGACTTCGTCCGCGAACTCGTCGGCGCCGACATCCCCCAGGCCCGCAGCCACTTCGCCTCGCGCGCCCGCAGGGAGGGCGGCCCGGTCCTCGCCCGCGCCGCCCAGCTCTACCACTGCGCCGAGACCGGCGCGCGCCACGCCCGCGGCCCGCGCGGGCCCGGTCCGGACCCGGCCGAACTCCTGGCCCGCAGCGCCGAGCGCGCGCGGCGGCGCTCACCGCGGGCGGTCCGCTCCCTGCGGGCCCTGCGCGGGGCCTGGGGGTGGCTCATGGTGGTGGCGCTGCTCGCGGCCCCCCTGGCCGTCCCCGGCCTGGGCGCCGCGTTCCCGGCGCTGGTCGCCGTCTTCGTCCTGCTGTTCCAGCTGGCCCTGCTGGCCCGTTCCCGCACGGTCTCCTTCGCCTCGCTGCTGCGGGTGGCCGCGTTCGGCGCGCTGCTGCTGTGGCCCCTGGCGCTGGCCGAGTCCGCCGTCGTCGGGCTGCTGGGCGGCGACCCCTACGGCGTCCTCGGCTACACCTACGTCGCCGTGACCGTGGAGGAGGTCGGCAAGCTCCTCCCCCTGCTGTTCCTGGCCCTGGCGGCCCGCCGACGGCTGCGCCGCCTGGCCGCCGTGGACTTCCTGCTGCTGGCCGCGGCCTCCGGGGCCGGGTTCCAGCTGGCCGAGCGCCTGCTCACGCAGGTGGCCCTCGGAGGGGCGGGCCTGCCCGCGGACACCGGGTTGCTCCTGCCCGGCGGCAGTACCGTCACCGATCCGGCGGGCACCGTGCTCGCGGTCTTCTCCGGGCACGCCGTCACCACCGGCCTGGTCGGCGCCGCGCTCGGCCTGGCGGTCGTCGGCCGCCGCTACGGGGCCTGGCTGTGGCTGCTGCCGCCGGTCGCGCTGACCCTGGCGTTCCTGGAGCACCTGAACCTGAACGCGCGGCTGGCCAACGCCCAGCTGCACCCGGCCTCCGACCTCGTGCACGGCCTCCTCGGCGGCGGGGTGCTCACTCCGTGGCTGCTGGTGCTGCTGTTGCTGTGCGCGGTGGCCATGGACTACCGGATGATCGCGACCGCGGCCGAGTCCACGCCGCCGCTGCCCGGGCAGCCGCCGCTGGCCCGCCTGCGCCGTCGGGCGCGGGGGCGTTCGGTGGCCATGCGGGTCCGCGTGCCCGCCGACATCGCGCCGCTGTTCCGCCGGACGGCGCTGTCATGGGTGGACCTGCCGATCACCCTGGCCACCACGGTGTCCACGATCGCCCACGAGCTGGCCGTCGCGGCCATCGCGGCGCGGCGCGGCCCCTCGGTGCTCTGCGACACCTGGCGGTTCCTGCGCTGGCGGCGGGCGAACGCCATGGGCGAGGCCCGGTCGGCGGGGCGGCCCTGGCGCCACTATCCCGCACAGGAGGAACTGACCCGGCAGGCGCGCGAACTGGCGATGCGGCTGGGGCTGGCGGCTACCGGAGGGGTCACCGGGGCGATGGCGGCGATGGGCGCGGCGGCGGTGTTCACCGCCGTCACCGTGTCCGACCCGGTCGCGACCGGTGCGCCCGCCTACGCGTTCGTGGCCCTCGACCGGATCCAGGGGTGGCTGGGCGACCTGGCCGGTGCCGACGTACTCTGGGCGGCCGTGGTGCTGGTCGCGGTGCTCACACTGCTGCTGTCCGGGAACGGGGTGCCGCACGCGCATCCGCGGATGCGCGAGTTCCTGCGCGCGCCGACCGCGAACACCGGGGCGATCCTCGGCATGCTCGCGCCCGGCCAGGTGGGGTACGCGCTCCTGGGCTGGGCGGGGCTGCTGCTGCCCCGACGTGTGAACCGGTTCCTCGTACGGTGACGGACCCGGTCCCGGGACGCCGCGCTCACCCCGAGGCCGTTCTCCTGCTCCTGGCCGTGCCGGTCAGGTGTGCCCGCCCCGCCGGGACCTCCGGGCCAGGAGGTTCCGGAAGGGGCAGGGCGCCGGAAGGCCGCGTCGGCACCGCCCGGGTGCTCGGGCGGATCGGCCCGGAGCCGCGGGAGCCGCGCGGGGCGGGGACGGGGAGCCCGACCCCGCGGAGCCGGGCACGCGTCACGGAGCGCTCGGGGCCGCCGCGGTCAGGCCGTGGTGACGCCCTTCGGCGGCTCGAAGGCGCGCACGGGCGGTACCTGTCCGGTGAACGGTTCGACACGTACACGCACCAGCTGACCCGTGCACCCCTGGCTCAACGAGGACGTTCCCACGTCCTCCGTCAGCGCGTTCGGGTTCCCGTGCGCGCACGTCACACCCTCCGCTGAGGGGTCGTACCAGGCCCCCGTGGACAGCTGCACGACCCCCGGCCGCAGCGCGTCGCTCACCACCACGCCCGCCAGGCACGAGCCCGTGGCACTGGACACCCGCACCACGTCCCCGTCTGCCACACCGCACGCCCGCGCCTCCTCCGGACGCATCCGCAGCGGCGCCCTCCCGCGCACCTTCTGCGACATGCTGTGCGCGCCCATGTCCTGCTGGCTGTGCAACCTGCCGCTGGGCTGGTTCGCGATCAGCACCAGGGGGAACCGCCCGGTTCCGGCACGGGTAGCGGAGCCGGTCGCCGCCGGGTCCCCAGCTCCAGGACCGGAACCGGTCAGCACCGGTCCCCCCGCCCTGGTCTCGGGCCCGGAACCGGTCACCACCGGTCCCGCCAGCCACACCGGATGTCCCGGGCAGTCCTCGTATCCGAACGACGCGATCGTCTCCGAGAACAGCTCGATCCGCCCGCTCGGCGTGCGCAGGGCCTGGCCTTCCGGATCGGCGCGGAACTCCCCCAACAGCGCCTCGTCCTCCACCCGGCCGGGCATCTCCACCCGACCGCGCCTCCAGAACTCCTCGAACTCCGGCACCTCCAGGCCCCGCCGCGCCACCAGCGACCGCCAGCGCCCGTACACCACCCGCATCCACTCACCGCTCGTGCGCCCCTCGGTGAACTCCTCGCGCACCCCCAGCCTCTCGGCCAGGTCGGCGTAGGTGTCGTACTCGTCCCGCGCCTGCCCGTGCGGCGCCACCGCGCGCGGCATCGCACGCACGCTCAGGTCGCCCTGGCTGGCGGCCATGTCGTCGCGCTCCAGCACCGTCGTGGCCGGGAGCACGATGTCGGCGTGCCGCGCCGTCGCCGTCCAGTGCGTCTCGTTCACCACCACCGTCTCCGGCCGCCCGAACGCCTCGGTCAACCGCCTCAGGTCCTGGTGGTGGTGGAAGGGGTTGCCGCCGGCCCAGTACACCAGCCGGACGTCCGGGTAACGCCGCTCCTCGCCGTCGTGGTCGTAGCGCCCGCCCGGCTCCAGCAGCATGTCGGCCACCCGCGCCACCGGGATGAACGAGTCCACCGGGTTGTTGCCCTGCGGCATCCTCGGCAGCCCCAGCGGCGTCGAACCGCCCCCGTAGTTGCCCATGGACCCGTACCCGGACGCGAAACCGCCACCCGGCAGCCCCACCTGCCCCAGGCAGCACGCCAGCGCCAGCCCGGCCCACAACGGCTGCTCGCCGTACCGCGCCCGCTGCACCGACCACCCCACGTTGACCAGCGTGCGCCGCGCCGCCATGCGCCGCGCCAGCGACCGCAGCCCTTCGGCCGCGACCCCGCTGATCCGCTCGGCCCACTCCGGCGTCCGCGCGGTCCCGCCCGGCCCGCCCCGTTCGTCGCGCTCGCCCAGCACGTACGCGCGAAGCACGTCCGCGCCCACGGTGTAGCGGTCCAGGAAGGCGGTGTCGGCCAGGCCCTCGGTGAACAGCACGTGCATCAGCGCCAGCATCACCGCCGTGTCGGTCCCCGGGTTGAGCGGGACCCACTCGGCCTTGACGTCCTCGGGGGTGTCGTCCAGGAGCGGCGACACCGACACGAACTCCACCCCGGCCCCGGACGCGTCGCGCATCGCCGGACCGGCGGTCTGGGCGGCGCGCCCGCCCGAGGAGGTCCACGTGTTGGACACCCGCAGCCCGCCGAAGCTCACCAGCAGTTCGGTGTGCTCGCGGATCCGCGTCCACGACGGGGCCCGGTGCAGCAGCCGGTTGGCCGCGGGGACGCCGATGATCCGCGGGAAGAGCACCTCCACCGCGCCGTGGCTGTAGGTGGTGCGCGAGCGCGTGTACCCGCCGATCGCGTTGAGGAACCGGTGCAGCTGGCTCTGCGCGTGGTGGATCCGACCCGCGCTGCCCCAGCCGTACGAACCGCCGTAGATCGCCGCGTTCCCGTACGCGCCGCGCACCCGGTCCAGTTCACCGGCGAGCAGGTCCAGCGCCGTGGACCACTCCACCTCGACGTAGGCGTCGTCCGGGTCGCCCCGGAGCGGGTCCGGGCCGGGACCGTTCTCCAACCAGCGCCGCCGCACCGCCGGACGCGCCACCCGTGAGGCGTGGTGCTGGGCGACGGGGGTGTTGGCGATCACCGGGGACGGCGCCGGGTCGTCCGGGTCCGGGAGGGCCTCGACCACCCGGCCGTCCTCGACGACCACCCGGTAACTGCCCCAGTGGGCGCTGGTCGGATACGACGACGTGCCGGACATGCTCGTTTCCCCCCTGGAATCCCCTTGGGCCCCACCGGGGGCCCGGAACTCACTCTATGCACCTCACAGTGCGATGATGGGCGGCGCGGTCACGCCCGGAGGGGCGGCCGACCCGGTCCGACGACCGGACCGCACAGGCCGGACGGGCCGGCCGCACGGCCGGTGCCGCGACCGCGCTCGTGCGCGGCCGACCGGTGCCGACCGCGCACGCGGACGAGTGGAGCAGGGGGACGAACGGCGATGGGCGAACTCAGGTCGCGGCGGTCGGTACTCGCGGTTCCGGGGTCCAACCCCCGGTTCGTGGACAAGGCGCGGGGACTGGACGTGGACGCCTTCTTCCTCGACCTGGAGGACGCGGTCGCGCCCCTGGAGAAGGACTCCGCCCGCCACACCGTCGTCCGGGCGCTCAACGACGGCGGCTGGGACGGCAAGGTGCGTTCCGTCCGCGTGAACGACGTCACCACCGGGTGGGCCTACCGCGACGTCATCACCGTCGTCGAGGGGGCCGGGGCCGCGCTCGACGCCCTGGTCCTGCCCAAGGTCACCGCGGCCCGCGACGTCCAGTGGCTCGACACCCTCCTCACCCAGATCGAGCGCGCCGTCGGCCTGGAGGTCGGCCGGATCGGCATCGAGGCGCAGATCGAGGACGCCCGCGGCCTGGTCGCCGTGGACGAGATCGCCGCCGCCTCGCCCCGCCTGGAGAGCCTCGTCTACGGGCCCGCCGACTTCATGGCCTCCATCAACATGAGGAGCCTGGTCGTCGGCGAGCAGCCGCCCGGCTACGACACCGGCGACGCCTACCACTACGTGCTCATGCGCATCCTCATGGCCGCCCGCGCCCACGGACTCCAGGCCGTCGACGGCCCCTACCTCCAGGTCCGGGACGTGGAGGCGTTCCGCCGTTCCGCCGGGCGCACGGCCGCCCTCGGCTTCGACGGCAAGTGGGTCCTGCACCCGCTCCAGGTGGAGGCCGCCAACGAGGTGTTCGCGCCCTCCCAGGAGGACTACGACCACGCCGAGCTGATCCTGGACGCCTACGCCCACGCCACCACCGTGGACCGGCGCGGCGCCGTCATGCTCGGCGAGGAGATGCTCGACGAGGCCTCCCGCAAGATGGCGCTCGTGATCGCGGGCAAGGGGCGCGCGGCCGGGATGAGCCGGACCCGCGCGTTCGACCCGGGGACCTGAACCCCGGGGGCCCGAACCCCGGAGGCCCGAACCCCGGGGCCGGACTCCGGCGGGGGACCGAAGCGGGCCTGTGGAGCCCGGCTGGACCGCGTGCGGACCCGGCGGGAGCCGTCGCGGGCCGGGGCGGGCCGGGGCGGGGCCCGCACGGGCCTGACCGGTGCGGAGTCTGACACGCGCCCCACCCCGCTCTTACCGCGCTCTCACCCTCATACGGAACCATGGACGCCATGGAAGCCACCGCCACGGTCCTGGTCGCCGACGACGACCGCGCGATCAGGGACTCACTGGAACGCGCGCTCCAACTGGAGGGCTACAGGGTCAGGACGGTACCGGACGGGGTCCAGGCCCTCGCCGCCGTGCACTCCGACCCGGTCGACCTGCTCGTCCTCGACGTGATGATGCCGGGGGTGGACGGGCTCGGGGTGGCCCGCGTGCTGCGCGCCGAGCGCGACCGCACGCCCATCCTCATGCTCACCGCGCGCGTGGAGACGCCGGACCGGGTGGCGGGGCTCGACGCGGGGGCCGACGACTACCTCGCCAAGCCCTTCGAGCTGGAGGAGCTCCTCGCCCGGCTGCGCGCCCTGCTGCGCCGGGCCGCGCCCTTTCCCGAGGAGACCGCCGAGCAGGGCCCGCTGCGCGTCGGCGAGCTCTCCCTGGACCCGCCCTCACGCCGGGTCTGGCGCGGCGACCGCGAGGTCGAGCTGTCCAAGACCGAGTTCGACCTGCTCGAACTCCTGGTCCGCAACGCCGGGATCGTGCTGGACCACTCCACCATCTACGACCGCATCTGGGGCTACGACTTCGGCCCCGAGTCCAAGAACCTCGCCGTCTACATCAGCTACCTGCGCCGCAAGCTGGAGGACGGCGGGCCGCCGCTGATCCAGACCGTGCGCGGGGTCGGCTACACGCTCCGGCCGCAGGGTTGAGCTCCGTGCGACCCGACGACGGCACCCCGCAGGAGCCCGGGAACGGAACCCCGCACGGCCCCGGAGCCCCGTCCGGTCTCAGGGCTCTCGTGCCCGCCGCGCGCGCCGCCGTCCCGAGGTGGCGCCGGACGCTGCTCCAGCCGGGCGAGTGGCGGCTGGGCACCCGCTTCGCGGTGATCTTCGCGCTGGTCGCCACCGTCGTCATCGCCCTGGTCGGCACCCTCGCCTACACCACCGCCGCCACGCTCATCCGCGCCGACGCCCGTACCGAGTTCGAGGGCACCGTCACCGCCCTGTCCGAACAGCTCGTCGACTACCACCAGCAGGGGCAGGGCGGCTCCGCCGGTCCCGGCCCGTTCCTGCCCGGCGACAAGTTCCAGCTCCAGCTCCTCGAACCCGACGGCAGCAGGACGGTCAACATCGCCGACCCGTCCGAGATCATCCTCTTCGCGCCCTCGGAGAGGGACCTGGAGGTCGCGGGGGAGGGCCGGCCCGGCATCGTCGACATGCGCGAGCAGGCCATCGGCGGACAGGAGTTCCGGCTGGCCACGGTCTCCCTCGGCGACGGAACCGGGGCCCTCCAGCTCCTCCAGCGCCTGTCCCCGACCGAGCTGATGATCGACCGGCTCGCCACCCAGATCCTGTGGGTGGGCCTGTTCGTCGCCCTGTGCGCGGCCGCCGTGGGCTGGCTGGTGGGCCACCGCACCACCGGCCGCCTGGTGCGTCTCACCGACGCGGCCGAGTACGTCAGCTCCACGGGGCGGCTCGACCCCGTGGACCCCGGACGGGGCGGCGAGAGCCGTGAGGAGGACGTCGGCCGCGACGAGGTCGGCCGCCTCACCAGCGCGTTCAACGCCATGCTCGCCCGTCTGGCCCGTTCCAAGGACGAGCAGCGCCGCCTCGTCCAGGACGCCGCGCACGAACTCCGCACCCCGCTGACCAGCCTGTACACCAACGTGCAGGTGCTCGGCAGGGTGGACCGGCTCAGCCCGGAGGCGCGCGCCGGCCTCATCGAGGACCTGCGCGGCGAGACCCGCGAGCTCACCGCCCTGGTCAACGAGCTGGTCGGCCTGGCCACCGGCGACCACGAGGACGAGCAGATGAGCGCCGTCCCCCTCGCCGGGGTCGCCGAGAAGGTCGCCAAGCGCACCCGCCGCCGCACCGGCCGCGACATCCTCGTGGACGCCGACGACAGCGTCGTGTGGGGCCGTCCCGGTTCCCTGGAGCGCGCCGTCTCCAACCCGGTCGAGAACTCCGCCAAGTTCGACCCCGGGGGCACCGCTCCCATCGAGATCCGCGTGCGCGCGGGGGCGGTGGAGGTCCTGGACCGGGGGCCCGGCATCGACCCGGCCGAACTCGACCACGTCTTCGAGCGCTTCTACAGGGCCACCGTCGCCCGCGGCCTGCCCGGTTCGGGGCTCGGCCTGTCCATGGTCAGGGAGATCGCGCGGGCCCACGGGGGCAGCGTGTTCGCCCGCAACAGGGAGGGCGGCGGCGCCGCCATCGGCTTCCGCCTGCCGCTGTTCACACCGCCGCGGGACCAGGAGCCGGGGGCGCGGGGGTGAGCGCCGCACCCGAACCGGCTCCGGCGCCGGCTCCCGCACCGGCGGACGCCTCGCGGTAGATCCTCTCGAACCGCTCCAGGGAGTCCTCCAACCGGTGCAGCTCGGCCATACCGCGGCTGCACGCGCCCATCCTCAGCCTCCGGCCCTCGTCGGCGACCACCGACTCCACGCGCGCGGCCAGCGCCTCCGGGCTTCCCGGCGGGTACAGGTACCCGTTGCCGCCCTCCTCCACCAGGTGCGGCAGCGCCATGGCGTCCGCCGCCACCACCGGCAGACCGCTCGCCATCGCCTCCAGGGTGGCGATGCTCTGGAGTTCGGCGGTCCCGGCGATGGCCCACACGTCCGCGCACCGGTACACGTCGGGCAGGTCGGCGTGCGGCACGAAGCCCAGGAACACCACCCGGTCGGCCGCGCCGACCTCCGCCGCCAGCTCCGCCAGCCGCGCCCGGTGCGCGCCGTGCCCGGCCAGTACGAGCTGCACCCCGTCGGTCAGGGCCACCGCGCGCACGAGTTCGTCCACGCGCTTCTCCTCGTCCAGCCGCCCCACGAACAGCACCGTCCTGCGGTCCGGCACGCCCAGCCGCCCGCGCAGCCGTCGCCGGGTGGCCGCGCCGCCGTCCAGGGGGCTGAACCGGTCCAGGTCGATCCCGCACGAGACCGGTTCGACCGGTCGGGTGAACCCCTGGTCGACCAGCAGCCGCGCGGCGGCCGGGGTGGGCGTGGTCACGTGCTCGGCCCTGGACAGCACCGCGCCCAGGTCCCACCAGGCCAGACGGGCCGCGTGCGGGCGCAGCGGTCCGGGCACGTGCACGTAGTCGAAGAGGTTCTCCGGCATGAAGTGGTTGGTGGCGACCACGGGGACGCCGCGCGCGTGCGCGGCGGCGGCCAGCATCCGGCCGACGAGGAAGTGGTTCTGGATGTGGACGGCGTCCGGGCGCAGCCGGTCCAGGAGCCGGTCCAGGTGGCCGCGCACGCCCAGCGGGACCGCGAGCCGCACGCTGTCGTGGACCAGGGAGGACACCGAGCGCAGCCGGTGCTCGACCACTCCTCCGCGCTCCACCGTGTACGGGGCGCCCTCGGGGGAGGGGCACACCACGTGTACCCGCGCGCCGCGCGCGGCCAGGCCGCGCGCGAGGCGGGCGGTGAAGTACGCGGCGCCGTTCACGTCGGGGGGATAGGTGTCGGTGCCGATCAGGACCCGGGTGCGGCGCGTCGCGCCGACGGCGGTCCGGGGCGGTGCCGCCACCGCGGGGGAGGCGAAGGACGTGGACATGACCTGATCTCCTTTGTCGGGTCGCCGCGTACGCCCGAGTGTGGGTCACCCGCGTTGACCCCCGCCGACCTCTCGGTGACCGTGGGACGACCGCTCGGTGGCACGCGGCGCGGGACAGGGAACTCTCCGTGCCCCTCCGTCTACCCACAAGCCCGGCGACGTCGACAGTCGATGTCCGCGGCCCCGACGCCGTGCGCGCCCGCGGCCCCGCCAGCACGGCCCGCGTGCTCCCGGGCCTCCGCGGCCGCGCACGCGACGGGCGGCCCCGGACCCGAGGGTCCGGGGCCGCCCGTGTGCGGGATGGCCGGGGCCGCGCCCGTCAGTTCCCGCCCTCCTCGTTCTGGGCCGACTCCACGCTCTGCTCCCCGAGCGTCACGGTGACCTCCTCCTCGGAACCGTTGCCGCCGTCGGGGACGACCCCCAGGGTCACCTCCTCGCCGGGCTGGCGGATCCGGATCTGCGCGATCAGCTCGTCCGGCGTGGACACCGGCTCACCGTCCACGGACACCACCACGTCACCGGTCTGGAGCCCGGCCTCGGCGGCCGCGCCGCCCTCGGTGACCTCCACGATCTCCGCGCCGCCGACGCGGGAGTTGGTGATGGTCGCCTCGATCGCGGGGTAGCTCGCGCTGCCGTCCTCGACCAGCTGCTCCGCGATGGGGCGGACCTGGTTGATCGGGATGGCGAAGCCCAGTCCGACCGATCCGCTGTCCTGCGAGACGCCCGCGATCGCGGTGTTGATCCCGATCACCTCGCCGTTCATGTTCACCAGCGGGCCGCCCGAGTTGCCGGGGTTGATCGCCGCGTCCGTCTGGATCGCGTTGATCACCGTGGAGGTCTGACCGGACTGCCCGGTGTTCACCGGACGGTTCAGCGCGCTGACCACACCAGTGGTCACCGTTCCCGACAGCCCCAGCGGGGAACCGATCGCGACCACCTCGGCGCCCACGCCGACCTGCTCGGAGTCGCCGAGGGTGGCCGGGGTGAGGTCGTTGCGCCCCTCCGCCTGGATCACCGCGATGTCGGAGACCGGGTCCGCGCCCAGGACCTCGGCGCGCGCGGAGCTGCCGTCGTTGAACAGCACCTCGATCGGACCGCCCTCGGCGGCGGCCACGACGTGCGCGTTGGTGAGGATCTGGCCGTCGGAGGAGATGATCACGCCGCTGCCGCCGCCGTTGGCGGTGCGGATGGACACCACGCTCGGCAGGACCGTGTCGGCGACCTCGCCGACCTCGCCCTCGGTCGGAGTGCTCTCCTGATCCTGGTTGAGCGAGCTGATCGGCCCGCTCAGGCCGTTGGGGAACAGGTAGGCGGTGCCCAGGGCCGTCATCGGGCCCACGATGAGGCTCGTGACCAGGGCGGTGATCGCGGCGACGGTCACGATCCTGCCGGAGCCCCGCTTCTTGCCGCCGCCCTGCGGGGGCACCGCTCCGGGGAACGGAGCGCCGAACGGGGGCTGCCCGCCGCCGGGGCCGCCGGGGCCGAACGCGCCGCCGTCACCGTACGGGGGCTGCCCGTGCCCGACCGGACCGTGGGGGCCGCTCTGCCCGCCGTGCGGGGGGACGGGGCCGCCCTGGTGCGCGGAGAACTGCTCGTGCTGGCCGCCGGCTGCGCCGTAGCCGCCTCCGGGCGGCGGGAAGGTGTAGGAGGCGCGCTCCGGGTCGTTGGGCCCGGTGGCCCACCTCGGCGGCTGCCCGGGCGGGGAGAAGGTCGGCCCCGCCCCCGCGGGGCCGGTCTCCGGACGCCCGTGCTGCTCGGGTCCGGGGTGGCCGCCGCTCTGCCCGGCCCCCGCGTACCCGCCCTGCTGGAACGACCCGCCCTGCTGGAACGGGAAGCCCTCACCGGTCTGCCCGGCCGCGGGGTACCCGCCGCTCTGCTCGGGGCCCGGGTACCCGCCGCCGGTCCGCTCGTCCTGTCCGGCGGGGACACCCCCGTGCTCCCCGCCGGACGTGCCACGGACGTCGGTCCCGTCATCTGCGGAGGACCCCCCCTCGTGCGGGCCGGAGGGCCCCGCCTGGTCGGCGGGCTCGGCGGGACGGTGCTCGGGAAGCCCGTTCCCGGCCGCCGCACCTGGCTCGGTACCTGCACTCGGTTCGTTGGGGTTCAACTCATCCTCCGACTGGCGGGACGATGTTCAGTGACGTGTTCCATCATGCGGCGCATGGGTTAGAACAGGGTGAGAGCGCGATATACCGGGGTTTCGAGTCCTTCCGCCCCTGCCGTGCCCTCGTCCGGTCCGCGTCGGCGGCACCGGGGCCCGGCGCCGCCGGACCAGGCCGTCCATGGCCGGCCCCGACGTCCGCGGGAGCGTCCGGACTCCCGCACCGCCGCGCCCCGGCACGTCGCCCGCTACCCCGGTGCGCTTCCCGTAGGCGCCGTATGCACCACAATGCCCGAAACGATATCGTGCCGAAGTCAAAGCGAGACACCGGAGAAGAGCCGACCTTGATCAAGATCGTGCTGGCCGATGACGAACACCTCGTGCGGGGGGCCATCGCCGCCCTCCTCGGCCTGGAGGACGACCTGGAGGTCGTCGCCGAGGTCGGCCGGGGCGACGAGGTGGTCGACGCCGTCCTCCGGCACGGTGCCGCGATCGCCGTCCTGGACATCGAGATGCCCGGCGCCACCGGACTGGAGGTGGCCGCGCGGCTCCGGGTGGACGCCCCCGACTGCGGCGTCGTCATCCTCACCAGCTTCGGCCGTCCCGGATACCTGCGCCGTGCCCTGTCCTCCGGCGCGCGCGGCTTCCTGGCCAAGGACGCCCCCGTCGACCAGCTCGCGGGCGCCATCCGCCGTGTCCACGGGGGCGGGCGCTACATCGACACCGACCTCGCCGCCGCCGCGATGGTCGGCGGCGAGAGCCCGCTCACCGACCGCGAGACCGAGGTGCTGCGCGCCGCCTCCGACGGCGCCACCGTCGCCAGGATCGCCGCCGCCCTCCACCTGACCGAGGGCACCGTGCGCAACTACCTCTCCAACGCCATCGGCAAGACCGGCGCCGACAACCGCATGTCCGCCATCCGCACCGCCCAGGACATGGGCTGGCTCTGACCGGTCCCGCGGAACCGGAACGCTCCCGCGGGCGCCACCCGGGGCGGGCACTCCCGCGCGGTGACCGAAAAGGGCCGACGGCCCCGGCGCCGCACGCGTGATCTTGTACTTATAGCGAGGTTCGAGCGTCCAACCTCGCTATAAGTACAAGATCATCCCAGGTCAGGAACCGTGCGTCACAGCGGTGACGTTTTCGGCCCCCTAGAGGAAGCGCAGCACCAGCATCGCGGTGTCGTCGCTGCGCCCGCCCGGGGCGTACTCCTCCAGTTCCCGGTCGATGCGGCTGATCACCGCCTGGGCGGTCAGCCCGGCGCAGCCGGAGAAGATCTCCGTCAGCCCCTCGTCGCCGAGCATGTCCGTGTTGCTGCGCCGCTCGGTCACGCCGTCGGTCACCGCCAGCACCACCTCACCGGGGCGGATGTCCACGTTCTCGGTCGTGAACCCCACGTCCTCGAACGCGCCCAGCAGCGGCTGCGAGGCCCCGAACGACTTCACCTCGCCCTTCTGGTTCAGCCGCATCGGCAACGGGTGCCCGGCGGAGACCATCCGCAGCCGCATCCCGCCCCCGCCGTCCGTGGCCGGGGTCATCTCCCCGTACAGCATCGTCAGGAACCGGGTCGAGGTGTTCTCGTCCAGGATCGCCATGTTCAGCCGCTGCATGATGTGCGAGGGAGTGAACCCCTCCTTGGCCAGCGCCCGAAGCGTGTGCCGTGCCAGGCCGGTCACGGCCGCCGCCTCCGGGCCCGTCCCGCACACGTCGCCGATCGCGAAGCACCACCGCCCGCTCGCCGCGAACACGTCGTAGAAGTCCCCGCCCACCACGTTGCGCTCGTCGGCCGGACGGTAGAACACCGCGTGGTCCACGTTCGGGATCACCGGCTCCTTCTCCTTGGCCGGCAGGAGGCTGCGCTGGAGGGCGTCGCTCATCGCGGCCTGCTTCTCGTGCAGCCGCGCGTTCTCCATCGCCGACGCCACCCGGCTGCTCAGGTCGTCGGCCACGTCCACCTCCTCGCGGGTGAAGTCGTCCGACCCGCTCTTGCCGACCGTCATCCGCCCCAGCGCGCGCCCGTGCGCCACCAGCGGGATGCAGATCGCCGGACCGCTCGCCAGTTCCCGGACGAGCTGCTCGTCCAGCCCCTCCTTGGCCAGCTCGGCCGGGGACCACAGCGGCTGCGGCTCCCTCTGCTCGTGCGGCGGCAGCCCGGTCAGCAGCGCACGCAGGATGTCGTTGTAGTTCTCGTCGCTGTGCACCACGTGCGTCAGCTGCGAGACGCCCATCTCGTTGATCGTCTCGATGGCGCACCACCGGCCCAGCCGGGAGGTGATCAGCTGCGCCGCCAGCGCGCCCGTCATCCGCTCGTCCAGGGTGCCCGCGAGCAGGTCGCTGGCCTCGGCCAGGAAGCTCAGCGAGGCCCGCCTGCTCAGCTCCACCTCGGCCAGCCGGGCCCGCTCCACCGGCAGCGCGATCAGGTCCGCGCCCTCCTGGAGCCGCTTGGCCGCCGACGCCCCGAAGTGCCGGGCCCGACGGGAGGCCACCCCCAGCAGGCCGACCACCCGCCCGTCCACGATGAGCGGAGCCGTCACCAGAGAGCGCATCCCCGCGCGCGACAGGCGCCCCCGGCTGGTACGGGCGATCATCAGGTCGTCGTTGATCACCGCGCCCGGCTCCGGCGCGGAGGACGGGAAGATCTCCTCCGTGCGCACGCGCAGCGGCCGCCACGGGGCGCCGCCCGAGGTCAGACCGACCGCGGCGCGCACCTCCCACATGGTCTCGTCGGACGTGGCCAGCGTGATGTAGGCCGCGTCCGCGCCCAGAGCCGTGGTCGAGTACTCCACGGTGCGCTCCAGCAGCTGCGGCAGGGACAGCCGCGAGCCCAGGGCGGAGTCCAGCGCCGACCACGGGGCGGGGCGCCCGGGGCGGGAGGGGCTCCTGCGCACCGGCGGGGACTCCAGGGAGGCGCGCTCCCCCGAGCCGTCCTCGATCCGGAACCACACGGCCTTGTCGTTGCGCCCGTAGCTCACACCCCAGCTCGACGCGATGGCCGACGCCAGGGCCAGCCCCAGGCCGCCGGTGCGCCCGTTCTCCCGGGACCGTGAGGTGTCCACCGACAGGGGCCCGGCCTGCGGGACCGCGCGCTCGGGCACGGCGTCGGTGACCATCACCTCGGTCGCCCCCTCCGTCCGGCGCACGGTCACGTCCAGGGACGAGCGCGCGTGGATGACGGCGTTGGTGACCAGTTCGCTCACCAGCAGGATCACGTCGTCGGAGGGGTCGGTCATACCCCAGGACAGGAGGGTGTCGTGAACGAACTCGCGGGCCGCCGCCGCGGTCTCCGGGGCGGGAGGGAACTCTCGTCGAGCGACCTTCAACGCGTCGTGTGCTGGCAAGCCGTCGGTGTCCTTCGTCACTGGGTGCGTGCGCGGGGGGTGGTGTCACTGCCACGATACGCGTGCCGCGGTGGCCGGCGCCGCGCGAACCGTCATTCCCCTCCCGGCGGGGCCGCCCGCGCGGGGCCGCGCCGCCCCGCCCACCCCGGACGCGGCGGCGGGGGGACAACATCGCCAAGCGTCCTGTGCGGGACGGCTCGGCCGGTTAGTGTAAGTCGACACATGCGCTTCTTTCGGGTGGTACTTCCCGCCGGTAGCGTGACGGGGTGTCACCAGGGGGTCGACGCGGCGGACACCGCGCGGACCCCCCTGTCCCGTGCGCGCTCCGCGGGCCGGTCCGCCCGCGGGCGGACCGGCCCACGGGGGCCGGGACGGGAAGCCGAGGTGGCGGAGCAGGCTGAGGAGGGGGTTCGATGCCCGAGGCGGTCAAGGAACTGGCGGCCGACGACCAGCTCGACGAGATTCTGCGTGCCCTGTACCGCATGCGCGACGGCGACTTCAGCGTCCGCCTGCGCAAGCGCGGCGGCGGCACCATGCGGGAGATCGCGTCCG
Source organism: Nocardiopsis alborubida (assembly GCF_012396365.1). Taxonomy (GTDB): domain Bacteria; phylum Actinomycetota; class Actinomycetes; order Streptosporangiales; family Streptosporangiaceae; genus Nocardiopsis; species Nocardiopsis alborubida. The sequence continues at coordinate 178,335 of NZ_JAAXPG010000009.1, forward strand.
TCTTCAACGAGGTGGTCGACCACAGCGAACAGCTCAGCGACGAACTCCAGCGCGTCGGCGACGTCGTCCGCAACGAGGGCAGGCTCAACGAGCGCGTCAACGTCAACCCCGCCCGGGGCGCCTGGGGCGAGAGCGCCCAGGCGCTCAACGTCCTGCTCGACGAGGTCTCCGAACCCGTGACCGACGTCGCCGGGGTCCTGGACTCGGTCGCGGAGGGCCAGCTCAGCCGCCGCGCCTCCACCGAGGGCCGCCGCGGCGAGCTCAAGGGCGACCTGCTGCGCCTGGCCACCACGGTCAACCGCATGGCCGACCAGATGAGCGGCTTCGCCGGGGAGGTCACCCGGGTGGCCCGCGAGGTGGGCACCGAGGGCAAGCTCGGCGGCACCGCGCAGGTCGAGGGGGTCTCCGGCGCCTGGCGTGAAGTCACCGAGTCGGTCAACCAGATGTCCTCGCGCCTGACCGACCAGATGCGCGACATCTCCGAGGTGACCACCGCCGTCGCCCGCGGCGACCTCAGCCGCAAGATCACGGTGGACGTGCAGGGCGAGATGCTCGACCTCAAGGACACCGTCAACACGATGGTGGACCAGCTGTCCACCTTCGCCGACGAGGTCACCCGGGTGGCCCGCGAGGTGGGCACCGAGGGCAAGCTCGGCGGCCGCGCCAACGTGCGCGGCGTGCGGGGCATCTGGAAGGACCTCACCGAGAACGTCAACTCGATGGCGGACAACCTCACCAACCAGGTGCGCGACATCTCCCAGGTGACGACCTCCGTGGCCCGCGGCGACCTCACCCAGAAGGTCCAGGTCGACGTGCAGGGCGAGATGCTCGCCCTGAAGAACACCGTGAACACCATGGTCGACCAGCTCGACTCCTTCGCCGACGAGGTCACGCGCGTGGCCCGCGAGGTCGGCACGGAGGGCAAGCTGGGCGGCCGGGCCAACGTCAAGGGCGTGTCGGGCATCTGGAAGGACCTGACCGACAACGTCAACTCCATGGCCAACAGCCTCACCTACCAGGTCCGCAACATCTCCCAGGTGACGACGGCGGTCGCCACCGGTGACCTCACCAAGAAGATCACCGTGGACGCCCAGGGCGAGATGCTCGACCTCAAGGACACCATCAACAAGATGGTCGACCAGCTGGACTCCTTCGCCGGAGAGGTGACCAGGGTGGCCCGCGAGGTGGGCACCGAGGGCAAGCTGGCCGGACAGGCACACGTCCGCGACGTGTCCGGGGTCTGGAAGGACCTGACCGACAACGTCAACTCCATGGCCAACAACCTGACCTACCAGGTGCGGCAGATCTCCATGGTCACGCGCGCGGTGGCCGCGGGCGACCTGACCAAGAAGGTCACGGTCAACGCCAAGGGCGAGATCCTGGAGCTGAAGGACACCATCAACGTCATGGTGGACCAGCTCTCCGCGTTCGCCGACGAGGTCACGCGCGTGGCGCGCGAGGTGGGCACCGAGGGCAAGCTGGGCGGCCGCGCCGACGTCAAGGGCGTCTCCGGCATCTGGAACGACCTCACCGAGAACGTCAACTCGATGTCGCACAACCTCACCACGCAGGTGCGCAACATCTCCGAGGTGACCACGGCCGTCGCCGCGGGCGACCTCAACAAGAAGATCGACGTCAACGCCCAGGGGGAGATCCTGGAGCTCAAGACGACGGTCAACACCATGGTCGACCAGCTGTCGGCGTTCGCCACCGAGGTCACCCGCGTGGCCCACGAGGTGGGCAGCCAGGGACAGCTGGGCGGCCAGGCCAAGGTCGAGGGCGTGACCGGCACCTGGAAGCAGCTCACCGACAGCGTGAACGGCCTGGCGGGCAACCTGACCACGCAGGTGCGGGCGATCGCCGAGGTCGCCAACGCCGTCGCCAAGGGCGACCTGACCCGCAACATCCAGGTCGACGCCCGCGGTGAGATGGAGCAGCTCAAGCACAACATCAACCTGATGGTGTCCAACCTGCGCGAGACCACCGCCACCCAGCGCGACGCGGACTGGCTCAAGTCCAACGTGGCCCGCATCTCCGGCCACATCCAGGGCCACCGCGACCTCAAGGAGCTGGCCCGCCTCATCATGACCGAGGTGACGCCGCTCATCGGCGCCCAGCACGGCGCCTGCTACCTGCCCGAGGACCAGGACGACCAGGAGAACTTCCTGTTCTACGCGGGCTTCGGCTTCGACCCCGACGAGGACCGCCGCCGCGTCCGCACGGGAATCGGCCTGGTCGGCGAGGCCCTCGCCCAGCAGGTGGAACAGCAGGTCGGCAACATCCCGCCGGGCTACGTCAAGGTCCAGTCGGGCCTGGGCGAGGCCTCTCCGCGCAACCTGTACATCCTGCCGATCGTCTCCGAGGGCCGCTCGCTGGGCGCCATCGAGTTCGCCTCCTACGAGGACTTCCGCGAGAGCCACAAGAACTTCCTGCGCCAGCTGGTGAGCCTGCTCGGCACCACCATCAACACCATCCTGGCCAACAACCGCACCGAGGACCTGCTCGAACAGTCCCAGCAGCTCACCAGCCAGCTCAGGGAACGCTCCAACGAGCTCCAGCGCCAGCAGGAGGAGCTGCGCGGCAAGAACGCCGAGCTCCGCCAGAAGGCCACCCAGCTCGCCAACCAGAACCGGGCGATCGAGCTCCAGAACCAGCAGATCCAGCGCTCCCGCAACGCCCTGGAGGAGCGCGCCCACCAGCTCCAGGTCTCCTCCAAGTACAAGTCCGAGTTCCTGGCGAACATGTCGCACGAGCTGCGCACGCCGCTCAACAGCCTGCTGATCCTGGCCCGCCTGCTCGCCGACAACGCCGAGCAGAACCTGTCCGCCAAGCAGGTCGAGTTCGCCCAGACCATCCACAAGGCGGGCAGCGACCTGCTGCTGCTCATCGACGAGATCCTCGACCTGTCCAAGGTGGAGGCCGGGCGCGCCGAGGTGCAGCCCAGCGAGGTCTCCATCGCCCAGCTGGTCGACTACGTCGAGGCCACCTTCCGCCCGGTCACCGGGGACCAGGGGCTCGCCTTCGCGGTGGACGTGTCGCCGGACATCCCCGGCACGCTGTGGACCGACGAGCAGCGGCTCCAGCAGATACTGCGCAACCTGCTCTCCAACGCCGTGAAGTTCACCCCGCAGGGGGAGGTGCGGCTGCTCATCGAGCCCGCGTGGGCGCTGGAGGACGCCGACCTGGAGATGTTCGTCGAGAACGAGGAGGTCATCGCGTTCACCGTCGCCGACACCGGCATCGGGATCGCCGAGGACAAGCTCCAGGTCATCTTCGAGGCCTTCCACCAGGGCGACGGCGGCACCTCGCGGCGCTTCGGCGGGACCGGCCTCGGCCTGTCCATCAGCCGCAACTTCGCCCGCCTGCTGGGCGGCGAGATCCGCGTGCAGAGCGTGCCCAACCAGGGATCCACCTTCACGCTGCTGCTCCCGGTGCGCCTGCCCGAGGACGCGGGGGAGCGGGCCGAGGAGGCCGGTTCCCCGATCCGCGCCCTGAGCGGTATGGACTCGGCGCCGATGCTCGACCCCGGCCGCGGCGCGGACACCGGCGGCCTGGACTCCTCCCCGCTGGACGACGGCTTCTCCATGCCGGACGAGGACTTCGACGCGGCCCTGGCCGCCCTCACCGACATCACCGACGAGCCGCTGCCCACGGTCCCGGTGCTCAAGGCGCCCGAGTCCCACGCCGCGGCGGCCGAGAGCGGTGAGGCGCCCGAGCAGGCGGCCGAGTCCGAGCCGCGCACCGACCCCGAGCGGCGGGCCGTCCTGAGCGGCCAGCGGGTGCTCATCGTCGACGACGACGTCCGCAACGTCTTCGCGCTCACCAGTGCTCTGGAGGCGCAGGGCCTGGAGGTCCTCTACGCTGACAACGGACACGCCGGAATCGCCAGGCTGGAGGCCAACGAGGACATCGCGCTCGTCCTGATGGACGTGATGATGCCCGAGCTGGACGGCAACCAGACCACCCAGCGGATCCGGGAGATGCCGCAGTTCGCCGGTCTGCCGATCATCTCGCTCACCGCCAAGGCGATGCAGGGGGACCGCGAGCGCAGCCTCGCGGCGGGCGCCACGGACTACGTGACCAAGCCGGTCGACCTGGACCACCTGCTGGACGTCATGCGGCGCTGGCTCACCGCGGGGCGCGAGGAGACCATCGCCGGAGCGGCGGCCGACGGCGGGGGCGGCGCGACGGCCGGGCCGGAGGAGGCCGGTACCGGGCATGACAACGATCCGAACGGGGAGACTGGCACCAGCACCCCGAACGAAGACCTGGAGTAACCCGACGTGACCCAGAAGGCCAACATCCTTCTCGTCGACGACCGCGACGAGAACCTGATCGCGCTGGAGGCCGCACTCACCTCACTCGACCAGAACCTGGTCAGGGCCAACTCCGGTGAGGAGGCGCTCAAGCACCTTCTGGGCACCGATTTCGCGGTCATCCTGCTCGACGTGGTCATGCCGGGGATGGACGGCTTCGAGACCGCCGCGCACATCAAGCAGCGCGAGAAGACCAAGGACGTGCCGATCATCTTCCTGACCGCCCAGGAGGTCGACCGGCACCAGGTCTTCCGCGGCTACGCCTCGCGCGCGGTGGACTTCCTGCTCAAGCCGTTCGACCCCTGGGTGCTGCGCTCCAAGGTCGAGGTGTTCGTGGAGCTGCACCAGCTCAAGGCGCAGATGCGCGAGCAGGCCCGCGCCCTCCAGCGCGACCTGGGCCAGGAGACGGGAGAGCCCGGCAAGGTCCTGGCCGAGCAGCTGGCGCAGCGCTCCCACCAGGTGCAGACCGACCTCGCCCAGCTGCGCGAGCACATCGTGACCAACTACCAGGACGTGGACCAGAGCCTGGTGGACGGCGTGCGCCGGGTGGACAGCGCGGTCTCGCGCCTGTCCACCCTGGTGGACACCCTCCACGGCCCCGAGTGAGAGGCCGCGTACCGGTCGCGAGGGTTCTGAACTGCGATGATCTTGTACTTATAGCCGGTGTCGGCGCTCGATCCCCGCTATGAGCACAAGATCACGGTGAGCAGGGCCGGGGCGGCAGCGCCAGACCGATGTGCTCGCCGATCTCCTCGATCAGGCCCAGGTCGGCCAGGCGGAAGCTGCCCCGGTTGCTGCGGCGGATCAGGGTGAGCGCACCGCGCACGCCCCGGCTGCCGCGCAGGGGGACCGACAGCAAAGAGCCCGCGCCCAGCATCGACAGCAGCGGCGCGCCGGACGGGGCGTGACCCAGCACGGCCTCGTCCTCGATCAGCGGGAACAGCAGGGACTGGCCCCGTTCCAGCACCTCGCCCGGAATGTCCGAGTCGCCGGGCGCGGCCGAGGCCACCGCCTCCCTCTGCGCCGGGAGCGCGTCGGCCGGACCCGCGACCACGGCGCGGCGGGGCGCGTCGGAGGAGATGGGCAGGTCGCACACGTCCACGACCACCCAGTCGGCGTAGGAGTCGGCCAGCAGGTCGGCGGCGTCGGCCAGCGCGAGGGGCTTCCCGGCCCCGCCGGGCCCGGCCGAGCGCAGCAGCAGCCGCGTCATCCGGGTCAGCACGTCCAGCCTGCGCGCGGCCAGCACCACCACCTGGTCCTCCACCTCCGTCTCCAGCGGGGCGGGGCCCTCCTCCTCGACGCCGTTCATCGGCGGCGACATCGCCACCAGCACCAGCGGGTTGGGCTCGGTGGGCAGCTCCAGGCGCGTCAGGGTCAGGTGCACGTCCTCGGCCCAGCCGCGCTGGGCCAGCCGGGACTCCAGCGCGGCGTCGCCGTCGCCGCGCAGCACCGCGGCCAGCCAGGACTGCATGGCCGCGCGCTTGCGCAGGTCGACGAAGTGGGCGAAGGGCTTGCCGGTGAGGTAGCCCGGCGCGCTGCCCAGCCGCGCGGCCCCGGAGTTGTTGATGCGCCGGATGTAGCCCTCGTGGTCCAGCAGCACGGTGGGGACGCTCAGCTCCTGGAACATCGCGCGCAGCAGGGCCCGGTCGCCGTCGTCGCCCTGGCGGCGCGGCTCGGGCTGGGCGTGGGCCCGGGCCAGCTCGGCCCCCGCGTCGCCCAGCAGGCGTTCGGCGTATTCCAGCTCGGCCAGGGCCGCCTCGGCGGTGCCCTGGGCGTCGTCGGGATACATGGTGTGCGTGTTGCGCAGGGCCGCGATGCGTTCACCCAGTGCGGTGATCTCACGCTGCAACCCGGCGAGGTTCTCCGACACGCTCAGGTCTCCCGTCGTGGATGGCGTCTTCCCGAAGCTAGCGGATGTCCGCTCCCACGGTCTCCCAAGGTTACGGTTAGTCCGAGCCCGGAAACGGAAGGAGGCCCCGACTGTGTGGATCGAACGCCTGGCCCGGGACATCGGCGCGCTGGGACAGGCGGACAGCACCACCCTGGAACGGGCCCTGGACCAGATGAGCAGGGCCGCGGCCCTGGGCGTCCCGGGCTGCTCGGCCGCGCTCGTCGTGGTCTGGCGCGAGGTCGAGGGGGCCGACGGCTCCGTGCGGCACGTCGTCACCGACTACGGCGCCTCCCACGCCGACCTGTCCGCGGCCTTCGAGCACCAGTACACCACCGACCAGGGGCCCACCGTCGAGGCCGTCCGCGAGATGGGCCAGGTGCGGGTGGGCGACATCCTGCGCGAACCCCACCGCTGGCCCCGCTACACCAGCATGGCTGTCCAGTGCGGGGACCGCTCCTCCATCACCCTGCCCAGCCTGCTGCCCGGCGAGGGCGACGACCGGGTGATCACCTTCGGGGTGCACTCGGGCCGCGCCGACGCCTTCGAGGAGGAGGTCGTCGCCCCGCTGACCGCCCTGCTCGCCGAGCACGCCGCGGTGTCGCTGTACAGCGCCGGACGTCAGGCCGACGTGGCCAGGGAGACCGCCCACATGCGCCGGGCCATGTCCGCGCGTACGGTGATCGACCAGGCCAAGGGCATCATCATGCACGCCCGCGGCTGCGACGCCGACACCGCCTTCACCGCGCTGCGCGAGGTCGCCCAGCGCAACCGCAAACGTGTGGTGGACGTGGCCCGCGACCTCGTGGCGGAGAACACCGGCCCCCAGCCCCGGATGCGCCCCGACCGAAGGTGAACGGGCGGGCAACACCGGGCGATGAGTCCCGAGCGTGATCGAAAAGCGCCATGATGAGGGCTCGGGGCCGTCCCGGAACAAGAAGGAGAAGTGACCGTGACGTCAGACATCTCGATCCGTCGCGAGGATGGCGTCGTCGTCGTCAGCCCCGCGGGGGAGATGGACGCGGTGACCTCTCCCGCGCTGGCCGAGGTCCTCGACGGCCTCCTGGCCGCCGAGCCGCCCCGGGGGGTGGTGGTCGACCTCGCCAAGGTGTCCTTCTGCGACTCGCGCTGCATCGGCGTGCTCGTCTCCGCCTACCGGCAGGCCCGCGACCTGGGCGTGGGACTGGTGGTCGCCGAGCCCCAGCCGCAGGTCAACCGCCTGTTCGTGATAGCCGGAATCGACCAGGTCATCCCGATCGTGGCCAGCACCGGCACCGCGGCGGAATCCCTCAGGGGCTGAGCGGGGCCCGTGTCCCGGCCTCCCGGACGGCCCCGGTCTCCCCGGCCCCGTCCACGAAGTGCAGCCGTACCAGGGACCCCTCGCCGCTGCCGCTGATCTCCAGGAAGTCGCAGGTCTGCCGGGTGATCCACAGCCCGTACCCGCGCGGGCGCATGCTGTCGGCCGGACGGTAGCCGGTGAGCGGGTCGAAGAGCCCGCCGCGCTCGTCGAACACGTCGCACACCCACCGCCCCGGGGCGCGCCAGACCTGCACGGTGCCCTTGCCCGCGCCGTGCTCCAGCACGTTGGCGGCCAGCTCGTTCACCGCCACCACCAGGCTGTCGATCCGCTCCGGCGGGAACCCCACGGCCTCTCCGAGCGCGGTCAGGTCACCGCGCAGCCGCGGCAGGGACAGCCCGATCTCCAGCCGGTGCACGGGTCCGCTGACAGGCAGCGGGTCCGGGGCGACCGGCCGGGCGCCGAAGGCCGCCGTACCCAGGTAGGCGGGGTTGGGCCGGGGCCCGTCGGGCTCCACCAGCACCGGGTGGGTGGCCAGGATCGCGGACCGCGTCCGCGGGGTCAGGTCCCGGTCGTCGTGGACGCACAGCAGACTCAGCCGCTGCGGGGCCAGCGCCGTGGACAGCACCGACTCCAGCCGGTGCCACTCGCGCAGCTCCATCCCCGAGACGGGCAGCGGGGGCTCGGCCACCACGACCACCGGCACGGGGTCGTGGACGAGCGCCAGACGGTGCAGGGCGGCCAGGGTGCGTCCCGGGGCGTCGTAGAACCGGTCCCGCTCCAGGACGTGCACGCGCTCGCGTTCGGAGGCCGAGAGCGCCCGGGTGAGCGCGACGGCGCGGTCACCTGAGACAGCGAGCACCGCGTGGGCGTTTTCGCGTACGGCTGAGCGCAACCGCTGCCGGGCCACCTCGTGGAACCGCTGCCCGCGGCGGAAGAGCAGTCCCTGGTGTTCGAAGGTCATCGGTACGTGGCGTCCGCGCCCGGGGCCGGCCGTCCGGCCGCCGGGCGCCACTGTCTGTGTACCCGTTCCGACCCCTCGGAGGGAACCCCGGGGGACCGGTCGGACGGGCACGCTGTCGGGACGGGCACGGCTCAGTGTGCGGTCCCGGACAGTAGCAGACCGTCCGTCTCGTCCTCGTCGGCACGGTCCTGTTCCGTCTGCTGCGGACGGGAGCGCTCGTAGGCGAGCTCCGTCTCGACGGCGATCCGCTGCCAGGTGAACCGGGAGCGGGCCCGGTCCACGGCGGCGATGCCGTACGCGGTGCTCATGGTCGGGGTGCTGAGGACGGCGCGCACGGAGCGCACGACCTCCTCGGGGCGGCCGAAGCGCATCAGCACACCGCTGGTGCGGTGCAGGACGGCCCCCGGGGTGGCGCCGGTGGCGGTGGCCACCACGGGCAGGCCGCACGCCATGGCCTCCAGCACGGCCCCGCCGTAGGGGTCGTAGGAGGCGGCGGACACGTACACGTCCGCGGAGCGCAGCAGGCGGGGCAGCTCCTTGCGCTCCACGGGCCCGGCCAGGTGGACGCGGTCGTCCACCCCGGCCTCCTTGGCCAGGAGCTCGATCCGGCGGGCGTTCTCGTCGAGGGCCACGTCCAGGTCCTCGGAGGTGGAGACGAGCAGCAGCTCGGCCTCGGGGAGGCGGGTCATGGCCTCCACGAGCCGGTCGGCGCCGCCGGCCTCGGTCAGGGAGGTGACCGAGACCAGGCGGGCGCGCTCCTCGCGCCGGGAGTGCCAGTGCTCGGCGGAGGCGCTGCCCTCCACGCTGAAGTGGTCGGGGTCCACACCGAAGGGCACGACGTTGACGTGGTGGCGGGGGACGCCGAGGCGGGCCAGTTCGACCTGCTGGTCGGTGGAGTTGACCAGCACGCGGTCGGCGCGCGAGGCGAGGATGGTCTCCATGCGGACGCGCTCGGGGTGGTGGCCGAGGCCGGAGCGCTGCTCGCTGGCGTTGAGGGAGTGGAAGGTCTGCACGATGGGCGTGCCGCTCTGGTCGCTCTCGCTGTGCGCCTGGGCGTGCAGGGCGGCCAGGCCGCTGGTCCAGCCGATCGCGTGCAGGACGTCGGGGTGGTCCTCGTCCAGGACGGAGGCGAGGGCGCTGCCGAAGGCGCCGGTGTGCTCGGCGTGCTCCTCGGCGGACAGCGGCCGGGCCGGACCGGCGTCCAGGTAGGCGACGGAGACGCCGCGCGCCATGCGGGTGCGGCCGTCGGGCTGGCCGGGGTCGCTGCGGCGGGCGTAGACCGTCACCCGGTGCCCCCGCTTGGCGAGCTGCCGGGACAGGGCGCACACGTGCAGGCTCGCGGGGCAGGCGGGTTCCCCCCTGTGCGCGGGGAGGGGGTTGGCGTGTTCGGCGACCATGGCGATCTTCACTGGGCTGAACTCCTTGGACACGGTCTCGTCGGTGTCCGTCGTAGGTGCGCCCGAGGCGACTCCGGAGCGGGGATCGGAGTCCTCACGGGCGGGGCTGGGGCCGTCGTTCCGGTCCTCGGGCCGTGGGGCCGGGTCCGGAGTAAGGAGGCTGCGGGGGGAGGCGCGGTCAGGTGAGGGCGGCACACGGCGCCGGGCGCCGCGCCGGTGGAGGCCTCCCGGCAGCACGAGGAGCCGTAGGCGCGTGGCGCTTACGGCTGCCGCTGAGCGGAGGAAGAGGAAGAAAGAAGGGAAGACGCACGGAGATCACACCAAACGACCGGTCGGGGAAGACTGGGGCCACCGTGCGAGACAGGATGATGCCGCACGGGGCTGGTCGTGTGTGTCTGCGTCTTAGACACCCAACGGGGCCCATTCTGCCAGACGGTTCACGTCTCGACAACGTGACGTCGATCCGACACCAAGAACTTCGGGGTTTCGGTGCTGTCCGTAACCTCGGAGCCCTCCCCGTTGGTCTGCGGTTTCGCGGTAGCCGTGGGTGGCCCCTGTCGGGGCGGCGGTGCCGCCGCTACTGTCAGACCGGAACACCGTGAGCGCGCGGCGCGGACCGCGGAGCGCCCGGCACGACACTTCCGGCGGCGGGACCCGGGGCGGGAACTGCGTATCCGGGTGTTTTCCGCCATGATGTACGCGGATTTTGACCCACTCCGGCGGTGGCTCGGTACGGTGACAGAATCCGGACGTTGAACGGGACTCGACCAAGGTCCGGCGCGGGGCGCCGGGCAACCGGCCACGGCCGATGAAACGGGAGGAAGGGCGTATGGGTGTCGCTGGTGGGGAAGTCATTGTCACGGCCCTCACGCACCGGGGCGCTATTCGCTCCGCCAACGAGGACGCCATCGTCATGGGTGCCCTGACCGTCGCCAGTGCGAACATGACCTCGCCGGTGCGCTGCGTCCTCCCGGTCGGGGAGCCCGTCATCCTGGCGGTCGCCGACGGGATCGGCGGTCAGGCGGCGGGGGAGATCGCCTCCGAGCACGCCGTGCACCGCATGGCCGAGATGGGGCCGCGTCTCAACGGCCCCGAGGAGATCGCCCAGCTGCTGAGCAACATCGACGAGGAGATCAAGGACCACGCCACCCAGCACACCGAGTTCTCCGGAATGGGGACCACGGTCGCGGGCGTCCTGCTCAACAACGACGGCAACTTCTGGTTCAACGTGGGCGACTCCCGCACCTACCGCCTGGAGGGGCGCCGCCTGCGCCAGCTCTCGGAGGACGACTCGCCCGCGCTGCCCCCGTCCGAGGACGGCCGCCCGGTCACCACGAACTTCATCACCCAGTCCCTGGGCGGCAGTTCGGGCGGCACGATGGTCCCGCACGTGGGTCGGGACGACGCGGCCGACCCCAGCGCCTGGCTCATGTGCAGCGACGGCCTGTCCGACCTGGTCCTGCCCGAGGAGATGGAGCGGATGATCGCCGAGGCGGGCAGCGACGAGGCCGCCGTGTACGCCCTGTGGCAGGCCGCCATGGAGGCGGGCGGCAAGGACAACATCAGCATCCTGCTGGCGCGCCGCGTCTGACCCGTCACGACCGGGTCGGCCCCGGCGGTCGGCTCCCGTCCCCCCGGCCGGGTCGGCCCCGGGCCCGCCCGTCGACCCCTGAACCCCCATCCGCCGGCATCCCCCGACGCACGGCCCCGGCCCCCGCGCGGGCGGACACCGCCGACGCCTCCCGTGTCCGCCCTCCCCGTCACCGGGCGGACCGGACACCGGACACGACGAGGGGCCCGTACGCGCCTCCCCAGCGGGGGAGGGCGTGCGGGCCCCTCGGTCGTCTCGCCGGTACCTACTTCTGCCCGGCGTCCCCACCCGGGCGCCTGCGCATGCGCACGGCCACGAGGACGACCGCGGCGATACCGGCGACCGCGACGACGGCGACGACGGCCAGCGCCACCGGCGACACGCCGCCCGACTCCTCCTCGGCCGCGGCCTCGTCCGCGTCCACCTCGTCGGCGGGCTCCTGCGCCTGCTCCTGCCCGGTCTCCCCGGCGGGTTCCTGCGCGGTCTCGCTCTCCTCGGGCTCGGGGGCCGCCGCGGCGACGGCCTCCTCGGTCACCGAGAACGTCAGGGTGTCCTGGATCGGGTGGCCGTCGGAGGAGACCACGCGGAACCCGATGGTGTACTCACCGGCCTGGTCCAGCGGGGCCAGACCCACCGACACGTCCGTGCCGTCGAAGGTCGGGTCCCCCTCCTCGTAGGTGGTCTCCTCGTCCGGCCCCGTGACGACGACGGCGCTGCCGCTGCCGCCCTCCATCGGGGCGTTGTTGAAGCTCAGCACGACCTCCTCGGGCACGGCGTCCAGGGTGGCCCCGTCCTCGGGGCTGGACCCGGTCAGGACGTCGTGCGCCAGCGCGGGCGCGGGGGCCAGGGCCAGGGCGGCCGCGGCGAGGGGGGCCAGTACGGCGGCGGCCGCGCGCGGGAGGGCGCGGGAGGGCTCAGCGGCGGTGTCGGGGGTGCGGATGGTGCGGGTCATGGTGGTCACGGCTTCTCTCAGCGTTCGGTGGGTTCCGGCGTGCGCGCGGGGGCGTCGCGAGGGGACGCCCCGGGGAGGGGAGGCCCGCGCGGGCCGTGCGCCGAGAGCGCGACGGGCGGGGGAGCGGTCCGGGAGGCGGCGCCCGTGACCGGTACACGGGCGCCGAACGCGAGGCCGGGCACGCGCAGCGGCGGCAGCGCCCGGACGAGCAGGGCGGTCAGGAACCACAGGGCCGCCTCGCCGTGGGCGAGCAGCGCCGACGCCAGCAGGGCCGCCCACAGGTGCGCGAACAGCATGCCGGGCGCGAGGCCGAGGGCGTGGGTGAGCAGGCCGTGCCCGGCGTGGTCGGCGCCTGTGTCGAGGACGCCGGGGGCGGGTTCGCCCGAGCCCTGGAACACCAGGTGCAGGAGGATCTGCACGGAGGCCATGACGGCGAAGATGTCGCCGAACCCGCGCATCGTGCGGGTGAAGTACCACAGCAGGGGGAACAGGACCGCGGTCGCCGCGGCCAGTCCCCCGAGGGAGGCGGGCGCCGCGGCCCACAGGTTGTGCCCGCCCCAGGCAAGCCCCGTGCACGCAGCGGCGAGGAGTGCCGTGCGCAGGAGGCGGAGCGTGCCGTGAGCGGGTCGCACGAGAAAGAACCTAGGCCGTGCCCCGGAGGGTCGCAAGATCCCCGGAGTGCGGCGGTCGCGCGGCCCGGGCGTACCGGCGCGGGGCGCGGCCGCTCGGGCGGCGGGTGGGGCGGAGGCGGGTCGGCGGGACCGAGGGGCTGGGCCGCCGGGCGGGCTGGCGCCCTCCGGCGGCCCCCGTCGCCCTCGTCAGTGACGACCGGCCGGGACGAGTTCGCGACGCATGTAGCGGCGCTCCTCGGGGGTGGTTCCACCCCAGACTCCGTGAGCCTCTCCCGCCCGCAGGGCCCACCGCAGGCACTCCTGGCGAACAGTACAGCTGCGGCAGACGGCGATGGCCTGCTCGGTGTCGGCGCGCCCGATCCCGGTGCTGCTCACCGGAAAGAAGATCTCCGGGTCCTGCGAGCGGCAGCTGCCCTGCAGGACCCAGTCCTCGCTCTCGTGGTACAGGCGGTTCACGGGCGCCTCCGATCCGTGGCTGGTGGTCCCTGTCCCCGTGCCGTGCTTCCACGGCCGGGTCAGGGGGCTTCTCCGCCCCACCGCCCACGGGTGATCGACCCGGGAACTGCGGCGCGGCGATGCGACCAATTGTAGTACGACTCAACGTAGTACTACACGGAGTCTGCGTGAAAAAACCGGAAAACTCAAGAACGTCCCCGGGTGCGGGCCCGCCGCGCTCCACCGCCGCGTCCGGAGGCGCGGGCCCGGAGGCGGCGGCGCACGGGTGCGCCACCCCTCCCGCCGTCTCCGTGCGGCGGTGACAAAGGCCGCGGCCTCCCGCGTGTCGGCGTTGCGCGTGTGCCCCCGGGCCCCTTCCGACGTACCGTGTGGCGCGAGCCGGGAGCCCAAAGTGGCGTTATGTCGCGAGCTTTCCACCGAATCGGTGTGACTTAACGCACGCTTAATATTGCTCTGCGAGGATCTATGTTTGACCCTGACGGCTGTCGGCCCCCCGGGTGCGAACGGTTGCCCTCCCCGGCGGCGCCCCGCGTCCGGCCCGCACGACCACGGCGTCGAACCCCCTGTTGGGCAGGGCGTCAACGCGTGTCCCGTCCGCTCCCGGACGTCCCCCGAACCTCCTGGTCAGAGCCTTGGGGCGCTGCTAAATAAACAGGCCCTACCCGTGAACGGTCTGCCCAAACATCCGCGAGCGGCTTCCGTGAAACGTCATTGACATTCGTTCGCTAAGTTCGATCGACGTGCCACATCTACGAACGAACCTCCAAGCACGCGACCGGACTGACACCGGGGCCACGGCCTCGGAGGCCCCAGGCGCCGCGGGCCGTGGAGGCGTGCGCCTGTCGCACCCGTCCCCGGAGGACGGACCGCACATGTGGCGGCTGGCGCGGGAGAACGGCATGGACGTCAACTCCCCGTACGCCTACGCGCTCTGGTGCCGGGACTTCGCCACGACCAGCGTCGTCGCCCGCGACGACGAGGGCCGTGTCGCGGCCTACGTCACCGGCTACGTGCGGCCCGACAGCTCCGACACGTACTTCCTCTGGCAGGTCGCCGTCGACTCCGCGTACCGCGGACAGGGGCTGGCCCGCCGGATGCTGGACTTCGTCGGCGACCGGATCGTCGACAGCGGCCTGCGCTACCTCGAAGCGACCGTCACCGCCGACAACACCGCCTCCCGCGCCCTGTTCGCCTCGTTCGCCCGAGACCGGGACGCAGAGGCCGTGTGGAGTCCTCTCTTCACCGGGGAACACTTCCCGCAGGGGGACACCCCGCACGACCCCGAGGACCTCGTACGCATCGGCCCCCTCGGAGCCGGGTCCGGAGCATGACCGACCGTCCGCACCGGACCCGCTCGACCCACCCCGTCGCCCAAGCCATGAGCCCACGAACCTGGGATAAAGGAACCGAGGAACACACGATGGAGACCTTCCAGCGCCTGGAGTCCGAAGTCCGCGGATACTGCCGGAACTGGCCGGTCGTGTTCGACCGGGCCGTCGGTAGCCACGTCTACTCCGAGGACGGCAAGCCCTATCTCGACTTCTTCGCGGGAGCGGGGTCGCTCAACTACGGGCACAACAACCCCGAGCTGAAGACCTCGCTCATCGAGTACCTGACCGACGACAAGATCGTGCACAGCCTCGACGCCTACAGCGTGGCCAAACGCGAGTTCCTGAAAACCTTCGAGGAGATCATCCTCAAACCCCGGGGCCTCGACTACAAGGTCCAGTTCCCCGGACCCGCGGGCAACAACGCGGTCGAGGCCGCGCTCAAGCTGGCCCGCAAGTACACCGGTCGCGAGACCATCGTCAACTTCACCAACGGCTTCCACGGCATGACCCTGGGCGCCCTGGCCGTCACCGGCAACTCGATGAAGCGCGGCGGCGCGGGCGTGCCGCTGGGCCACGTCGCCACGATGCCGTTCGACAACTACCTGGACGGCAAGACGCCGGACTTCCTGTGGCTGCGCAGCCTGCTGGACGACAGCGGCAGCGGCCTGGACAAGCCCGCCGCCGTCATCGTCGAGACGGTCCAGGGCGAGGGCGGCATCAACGCCGCCAGCGCCCAGTGGCTGCGCGAGCTCTCGGAGCTGTGCCGCGAGTACGACATCCTCATGATCGTCGACGACATCCAGATGGGCTGCGGTCGCACCGGCGACTTCTTCAGCTTCGAGGAGGCCGGGATCACCCCGGACATCGTCACGCTGTCCAAGTCCATCAGCGGCTACGGCCTGCCCATGGCCCTCACCCTGTTCAAGCGCGAGCTGGACGTGTGGGAGCCGGGCGAGCACAACGGCACCTTCCGCGGGTTCAACCCGGCCATGGTGACCGCCAGCGAGGCCCTGCGCCGCTACTGGAGCGACTCGGCCTTCGCCGACTCCGTCAAGGCCAAGGGCGACATGGTCGCCGCCCGCCTGGCCGAGATGGCCGCCGAGCACGCCGAGTTCGGCGCGCACGTGCGCGGCCGCGGCATGGCCCGGGGCCTGGCCTTCGAGCAGACCGACATCGCCAAGAGGGTCGCCGCCGAGTCCTTCGACCGGGGCCTGCTCCTGGAGACCTCCGGTCCCGAGGACGAGGTGGCCAAGCTCCTGCCGCCGCTCACGGCGAGCGAGGAGGAACTCACCGCCGGTCTTGACATCATGGCTGACGCGGCCCGTGCCGCGGTCAAGGCGGCTCAGCCCGCCTAGGAAGTCTCCAGCCAGGGGACTCCACACCCACGTGGGTACGGGGCCGGGCGGCGACCCTCGGGACGTCGACCGGCCCCGCCCCCGTGCCGCACCACCACAGGAGCGCTCAGAGCGCGTAGAGGGGGACACAGTGATCGTTCGCAGCATGGACGAGGTCAACGACACCGACGCCGACATCAAGACGGAGAACTGGCGCAGCCGTCGGATCGTCCTGGCCAAGGACAAGGTCGGCTTCTCCTTCCACGAGACCGTCCTGTACGCGGGCACCGAGTCGACCTTCTGGTACGCCAACCACGTCGAACTCGTGCACTGCATCGAGGGCGAGGCCGAGCTGACCAACGAGGAGACCGGGGAGAAGCACACCATCACCCCGGGCACCCTCTACCTGCTCAACGGCCACGAGAAGCACACCGTCCGCCCGAAGACGGACTTCCGCGTGCTGTGCGTGTTCAACCCGCCCGTCACCGGACGTGAGGTGCACGACGAGAACGGCGTCTACCCCCTCGTCGTCGAGGAAGACGCCTGAGGTCCGTCCCAGGACTGTCAGACCACGCGGGCGGGGGCCGGTCGGCCCCCGCCCTTTCGCGTCGGGAGACGGGGGCGCAGGGGCGACGCCGGGGCGTCCGCGCGGTGTCGCGCGGGTGGCGCCCCAGGGTGACGGAGCGCCGGACCCAGGGTCACGAGCACCAGGTGACCCGCCCTGAGCAGGCGAAAGGCCGGATAACTCCGAGACCGCACGTGCATAACCAGTGCATAACGGACTAAACGGGTCTTGTTACTGCCGGTTCTGTCCGGGGAGGGAGACCCCCGTACTCATGCCGCCGCGCCCTGCCCCCGGGCGGCGGCCGCAGCCGCGGCCCCGGCGCCGCGGACCGCCCACACCAGGCGTCCCGATCCGCATGCGCGGCGCTGTCGTCCAGCCAGGCGAGAGCGCCGCCCCCCCCGTGAGTCTTTCGAGGAGCAGTCGTGAAGAAGCAGGTACCCGCAGTACGCAGAGGAGCCTGGGGCCGCCGTGACGCACTCCGACTGGGAGGCGTGGGGCTGGCCACCCTCGGCCTGGCCGCGTGCAGCCGCGTCGACGGCGGAGGCGGCGGGGAGGGGGAGGAGGGCGCCTCGACCCTGGACCGGCTGCGCGAACAGGGCTTCGTGGCCGTCGGCCTCGCCAACGAGATCCCCTTCGGCTTCGTCGACGACTCCGGCAACCCGGCCGGACAGTCCCCCGCAGTGGCCAAGGCCGTCTTCGAGGAGCTGGGCGTCCCCGAGATCCAGGCCTCCTCCGTGAACTGGGACGGGCTGATCCCCGGCCTGAACGCGAACCGCTTCGACGTCATCGCCGCCGGTGTGTTCATCACCCCCGAGCGCTGCGGGCAGGTCGCCTTCAGCGAACCCACCGCGACCTCCCCCGAGGCCTTCATGGTCGCGGAGGGCAACCCGCACGGCATCCAGCACTTCACGGACTTCGTCGACAACCCCGACCTGGTGCTCGCGGTCCTCAACGGCTCGGTCGAGCAGACCTACGCCGAGTACTTCGAGGTGCCCGAGGACCAGATGGAGCTCATCCCCAACCAGACCGCCGGCTACGAGCTGCTGGAGGCGGGGCGCGTCGACGCGATGTCCATGCTGAGCGTGTCCCACACCTACCTGCTCCAGGACCGGGGCGGCCCCTTCGAGGTCACCGAGGCGTTCTTCCCCGAGATCGACGGCCAGGAGGAGAAGGGCTGGGGCGGGCTGTGCTTCCGCCAGCAGGACACCCAGCTCCTGGAGGAGGTCAACCGGGTGATCGCCGAGTTCAAGGAGAGCGGACGCCTCCTGGAGCTGGGCGAGGAGTGGGGCTTCACCGAGGCCGACCTGCCCGACGACACGACCACCGCCGAACTCTGCGAGGGATGAACCCGCAGTGGACTTCCTGATCCAGCGACTGCCGCTCTACGCCGAGGGCGCATGGGTCACCATCCAGCTCACCCTCGGGGGCATCGCACTGGCCTTCGTCCTCGCCATGGTCTTCGGGATCATGGGGACGATCCGGCACTGGCTCCCCCGGGCCGTCGCCACGGTCTACGTGGAGGTGTTCCGGGGGATCGCCGCCCTTGTGCTGATGTTCTGGATGGCGTTCGCCCTGCCCCAGCTGACCGGTTTCCAGCTGGCCGACAACTTCGCCGCGATCCTCGCCGTGGGCCTCAACCTGGGGGCCTACGGGGCCGAGGTCGTGCGCTCGTCCATCAACGCCGTGCCCAAGCCGCAGGTCGAGGCCACCGTCGCGCTGAACCTCTCCTGGTTCCAGCGGACGCGCCTGGTCGTGCTGCCCCAGGCCTGGGCCCAGATGCTGCCCACGTTCGGCAACCTCAACATCGAGTTGATGAAGGCCACCGCGGTGTCCTACCTCATCGGTGTGGCCGACCTGACGGCTGTGGCGCAGAACATGCGCCAGGCCACGGGTGAGACGGTGGTCGCCTTCATCGGCGCGTTCGTCCTCTACTACCTGATCGCGCAGGTGCTCATCCTCGGCATGCGACTGCTCGAACGCCGCGCCAACCGCAAGCTGGGCCGCGCCGCTCCGGGCGGCGGAGGCCTGGCGTCCCTCCTGCGGCCCCCGGCCGTCGACGCGAAGGCGGGGGTGGCCAAGTGATGTTCTGGGACTTCGAGTGGACCTTCGAGGTCATGCCCGACCTGCTGGGCGGCCTGTGGGTGACCGTCCAGATCACCGTGCTCGGTTACCTGATCGCGCTGGTCCTGGGCCTGGCGATCGCCATCGCCCGCCGGACGCCGATCTTCGGCTCCGTCCTGCACGCGGTCATGGAGTTCGTCCGGACGACCCCGCTGATCATCCAGCTGGTGTTCGTCTTCCTCCTGACCCCGGCCGACATCTCCGCGATGACCGTGGGCGTCGTCGTGATCGGCGTGCACTACGCGGCCTACACCGCCGAGGTCTACCGCTCGGGCATCGAGGGCGTGGCCAAGGGGCAGTGGGAGGCGGCCCGGGCGCTGAGCCTGCCCACGAGCCGCACCTGGGGCGCCATCGTGCTGCCGCAGGCGATCCGCAAGACCATCCCGGCTCTGGGCAACTACCTCATCGCGATGTTCAAGGACACGCCGCTGCTGCTGGCGATCAGTGTGCCCGAGCTGCTCACCGAGGCCCAGCAGGTCGGCAGCGCGGACTTCCGCATCGTCGAGGCCTACACCCTGGTCGGGATCCTGTTCCTCCTCGTGAGCATCCCGTCCGCCATCCTCATCCGACGACTGGAGCGACGCTATGCCGCCGTCTGACACCACCGTGAACGAAGAACCCCAGGGTGTCGGCAACGGGCCCCAGGACCAGCCCCTGATCGTCTTCGACGACGTGGTGAAGCGCTTCGGCGACCTCACGGTGCTCGACCACCTGAACTTCTCCGTCGCCCCCGGCGAGCGGGTCACCCTCATCGGACCGAGCGGTTCGGGCAAGACCACCATCCTGCGCCTGCTGATGACCCTGGAGAAGGTCACCGAGGGCGTCATCTGGGTGGGCGGCGATCCCTTCAGCCACATGCGCAAGGGCCAGGGCCTGACCCGGGCGAACGAGTCCTACCTGCGCGCGCGCCGCAAGCGCATCGGCATGGTCTTCCAGCAGTTCAACCTGTTCCCGAACATGACCGTCCGGCAGAACATCACCGAGGCGCCCGTGCACGTGCTGGGCACCCCCAAGGGCGAGGCCAACGCCAAGGCCGAGGAACTGCTGGAGCTGGTCGGGCTCGGGGACAAGATCGACGCCCACCCGACCCAGCTCTCCGGCGGCCAGCAGCAGCGCGTGGCGATCGCCCGCGCGCTGGCCATGCAGCCGGAGATCCTGCTCCTGGACGAGGTCACCTCGGCCCTGGACCCCGAGCTGGTGGCCGGGGTCCTGGACGTGCTGCGCGAGATCGCCGAGACCACCGACATCACGATGCTGTGCGTGACGCACGAGATGGGCTTCGCGCGCGACGTCTCGCACCGGGTGCTCATGTTCGACCAGGGACAGATCGCCGAGGAGGGCACGCCGGAGCAGATCTTCGGCGACCCGAGGGAGGAGCGGACCAGGTCCTTCCTCCGCTCGGTCCTGGACAACGGTTTCTGAGGGCCCCGAACCCGCGTACCGCCGGGGCCGCTCCTCCGGGAGCGGCCCCTCGGTGTGACGGGACATGTCGAGGCGAGTGGCGACATACCGTAGTCATTAAGTAGCTTTTAGTTTCCCCTTGGGCAGAATGAGAGTTCTGAGACAGGGGGGACTCTTGTGACCATGGTGCGAAGATGGGGGCTCGTCTGGGGGGTGTCGGTCGCCCTGCTGCTCTTCGTGGCGCCGATGCTCTTCCACCCCGTGCTGCGCTCCGACGTCCTCGACGACTCCCTGGTCCTCTTCCTGATCTCCTGGTCCCCGATGCTGATCGGCGGGATCCTGGCCTGGGCCATGGTCAGGGGCTTCGGCGCCCGCGAGCAGCTGGACCGCCGCGTCGTCCAGGCGATGGACGGCCACCCCATCGTCCGCGAGCTGGGCTGGCTGGGGCTGTTCCTCGCCGGCTTCGTGGTGTCCATGGCGCTGCTGTCGATGCTCTTCGCCACCTACGAGGCGGTGTTCGGCGCCGACCTGGCCATGTCCGAGGCGCTGGTCTCGCGCCTGCTGTTCCTCTTCACCCTGCCGCTGCTGGTCATGGACCGCTCCGGCATCACCCTGGACGGCAAGGGCACGGCCATGCCCGCGGTCGCCCTGAAGGTGTCCGAGCCCTGGCGATGGCTCGGGATGGTCCCGATCGCCATCGCGCTGGCCCTGATCGGCTACCTGCTCATCCCGCGCCTGGGGCTGCCTGGGCCCTCCCTCCAGCTGCTGGGCTACGTGCTCGCGTTCACCGTCATGGCGGTGTGCGAGGAGATCTTCTTCCGGGGGATGGTGCAGACCCGCCTGGAGATCCTCACGGGCCGCTGGGGCGGCATCGTCGCCACCTCGGTGCTCTTCGCCCTCACCTACGCCCTCATCCAGCCCTACGACGCGCTGTCCCAGCTGCCGGGGACCGACCTGGTGTACAACACCGGCCTGGCCCTGCTCACCTACGCCACGGCCAGCCTCCTCTACGGCTACCTGTGGACGTGCTTCCGCAACACGTGGATCCAGGTGGTGATGCGTGTCGGCATGTTCCTCATGCTCATGCCACCCGACCTCCAGACCGGTGTCATGTGACCGGACCCGCCCACCGGACGAACGGTAAAACCGGCGGTCAGGAGGAGGAGACCACGGCAGGAGCGGGCATAGAGCTACAGAGGGCCCACACCGGTCGTGTCTCGGTCATTTTCCCCTCACGGGGTTGTCACCTTGCGGTCATGGAAAAGGGGGATTCTGCCCACTGTGAGCACGGAAACAGCGCCAACACCCGAGGGGCCCGCCGCCGGTACGCCCGAGCTTCCCGCCGACAGGTTCATGGACAGGGAGGAGGGGTGGCTCCGCTTCAACCAGCGCGTGCTCGAACTCGCCGAGGACGAGGACATCCCCCTCCTGGAACGCGCGCGGTTCCTGGCGATCTTCTCCAACAACCTGGACGAGTTCTTCATGGTGCGCGTCGCCGGGCTCAAGCGCCGCCTGGCCACCGGCCTGGCCGTCGCCTCCTCCAGCGGGCACCACCCCCGCGTGCTGCTCGGGCGCGTCTCCCGGTTCACCCGCGAGCTCATGCTCCGCCAGGCCGCCTGCTTCCACGACAGCGTCGCGCCCGCCCTGCGCGAGGTCGGCATCCGCATCGTGCGCTGGAGCGAGCTGGAGACCGTCGAGCGCGAGAACCTGCGCGGCTACTTCCAGCGCTCCGTCTACCCGCTGGTGACGCCCTTCGCGGTCGACTCCGCGCACCCCTTCCCCTACATCTCCGGCCGCTCGCTCAACCTCGCGGTCGCCGTCCGCGACCCGCGCGACGGGCGCCGCATGTTCGCCCGGGTGAAGATCCCCAGCTCCCTGCCCCGCTTCATCGAGCTGGGCGACCGGGAGGGCGGCCGGTTCGTCCCCGTCGAGGACATCGTCGCCGCCCACCTGCCCCAGCTCTTCGAGGGCATGCAGATCCTGGAGCACAACGCCTTCCGGGTCACCCGCAACGCCGACCTGGAGGTCGACGAGGACGAGACCGACGACCTCGTCACCTCCCTGGAGAACGAGCTGCTGCGCCGCCGCTTCGGCCCGCTCGTGCGCCTGGAGGTCGAACACGACATCAGCGACGAGGCCCTGGCCATACTCACCGCGGAGCTGGGCGCCGAGGAGGAGGAGATCTACCGGGTCCCCGGCCCGCTCAACCTCGCCGGACTGTCCCAGATCGCCGACACCGACCGCCCCGAGCTGCGCTACCCGCCCATGGTCCCCGTCGAGCCGCGCGCCCTGACCTCCGGCGACCTCTTCGCCGCCGTCCGCGAGCGCGAGATCCTCGTCCACCACCCCTACGAGTCCTTCGCCACCACCACCGAGCGCTTCCTGGCCCTGGCCGCCACCGACCCCGAGGTCGTGGCGATCAAGCAGACCCTGTACCGCACCAGCGGCGACTCGCCCATCGTGGAGTCCCTCATCGAGGCCGCACGCGAGGGCAAGGAGGTCGTGGTCCTGGTCGAGATCAAGGCCCGCTTCGACGAGCAGAACAACATCCAGTGGGCCCGCAAGCTCGAACAGGCGGGCTGCCACGTCGTCTACGGCGTCGTCGGCCTCAAGACCCACTGCAAGCTGTCCATGGTCGTGCGCCGCGACGACGACGGGCTGCTGCGCCGCTACTGCCACGTGGGCACCGGCAACTACAACCCGAGCACCGCCCGCATGTACGAGGACCTCGGCCTGTTCAGCGCCGACCCCGAGGTGGGCGAGGACGTCAGCGACCTGTTCAACAGCCTCACCGGCTTCTCCCGCAAGAAGCACTACCAGCGCCTGCTCGTGGCGCCCGCCGCCCTGCGCGAGAGCCTCCTCGAACAGATCGCCGTCGAGATCGACAACAGCCTCAAGGGCGAGCCCGCCCGCATCCGGATCAAGGTCAACTCCCTGGTCGACCTGGAGATCATCGACGCCCTGTACCGGGCCTCCCAGGCCGGCGTGAGCGTCGACCTGTGGGTGCGCGGCAGCTGCGTCCTGCGCGCCGGGGTGCCCGGCCTGTCCGACAACATCCGGGTGCGCAGCATCCTGGGCCGCTTCCTGGAGCACTCCCGCATCTTCGTCTTCGCCAACGGCTGGCGGCCCCAGGTGTGGATCGGCAGCGCCGACCTGATGCCCCGCAACCTCGACCGCCGGGTCGAGGCCCTGGTGCGCGTGGCCGACACAGAGCAGTGCCGCAGGCTGGTGAGCCTCATGGACCTGGCGATGGACGACGGAACCTCGTCCTGGCGGCTCGAACCCGACGGGACGTGGACCAGGTTCACCCGCGACGGCGACGGGCGACCGCTCACCGACCTCCAGGACAGCCTGCGCGGCGACCGCCACCTGCGCGTGGTGGAGGGCGGATGAGCGCCGGACCGAACGGGGGCGACGTGGAGGGATCGGTCGAGGGCGGCAGCGGATCCGGACCCCTGCGGGAGACGGCGGTCGGCGGCTACCTCGAACCCATCCGCGCGGCGGGTGCCCTGCTGTGGCGCGAGGGCCCGGGCGGCACCGAGATCGTCCTCGTCCGCAGGCCCGACCGGGGTGACTGGTCCCTGCCCAAGGGCAAACTCAAGAGCCGCGAGCACCCCGTGACCGGCGCGGTCCGCGAGGTGGTCGAGGAGACCGGCCTGGTCCCCGTGCTGGGCCGCAGGCTCCCCCCGCAGCGCTACCTCAAGGACGGCTGGCCCAAACAGGTGGAGTGGTGGGCGGCCACCACCGCCGACCCCGCGGCGGGGATCGACTACCCGCCCAACGCGGAGGTGGACCTGGTCGAGTGGGTGCCGGTGGACAGGGCCCGCGAACGGCTCACCTACGACCACGACGTGCGGGTGGTGGACAACTTCCTGGCCGGACCCGCGACCACCTTCCCCGTCATCCTGCTGCGGCACCTGTCGGCGGGGGACAAGGGAGCCTGGACCGACGACGACATCCTGCGGCCCCTGGACGGGACCGGGCGCGCCGACGCCCTTGCCCTGCCCCGGGTGCTGAGCGCCTACGGGCGGCCCCGGGTGGTGACGTCGGCGGCGGCGCGGTGCACCGAGTCGCTGCTGCCCTACACGGTGGAGTACGACGTTCCGACGCGCACCGAACGCGCGTTCACGGTCCACACGCCCTCCGACGGTCCCTCCGGCGGCTCCCCGTACGGCGTGGAGGAGGCCCGCGAGGCGTTCGCGCGCGTCCTGGCCGAGGGGAGGCCGACCGTCGTGTGCACGCACGGCGAGCTCGTCCCGCAGCTGATGGCCGAGGCGCTCACGCGGCTGGACGCGCCGTTCTCCCAGCAACTGGGGCTGCGCAAGGGCTCCTTCTGGGTGGTGCACGTCACCGCGGAGGGCGGAGGGCTGGCGGCGGTGGAACGGCACGCCGTCCGGGCCTGAACCCGGATCCGGCGGGGTGCCCGGGACCGGGCCGCACGGCGCTGCCATGATGCGCTCATGACCAGACACAGGGTTACGCGGAGCGTCGTGGTCGACGCTCCCGCCAAGCGGATCTTCGACATCATCGCGGCGCCGGAGCGGCACGCCGAGTTCGACGGCTCGGACACCGTGCTCTCCAGCCTCTTCGGTCCGGAGCGGCTGGAGCGGGGCAGCGAGTTCGGCATGGACATGAGGATGTTCGGCGTCGGCTACCGGATGACCAACAGGGTGGTGGAGTACGAGGAGGACCGCCTCATCGCCTGGCGGCACTTCGGCCCGCACCGCTGGCGCTACGAACTGGAGGAACTGGCGGAGGGGGGCACCCGGGTCACGGAGACCTTCGACTACTCCAGGGGCCTTCCGGCCTTCTACGTCCTCATGGGGATGCCCGCCAGGAACGCGAGGAGCATCGAGCGGACCCTGGTGCGGCTCAAGGCCGCGGCGGAGTCGCGGGAGGACTGACCGCCGCACGGTCGGACGCTGACACGGCAGACGCCGCCCGCGGGGCGGGGGCCGCGGGCGGCGCTGCGCTGAGGAGAGCGGGTCCGCCGCGTCGGCGCCGCGCGCCCGCTCCTGCGCGGGCGCGTCGGGCTCAACCGGTCGCGCGGACCCGGCCGGGGCGGCTAGCGCCGGCCGTGGTCCTTGTCCTCGTCGTCGTCCTCGTCGTCCTCGTAGTAGCCGTCCTTGTGGTCCTCGTCCTCGTCGTCCTCATCGTCGTCGTGGTCGTGCCTGTGGTCGCGGTCGTCACCCTTCTTGCGGTCGTGGCCCTCGTGACCCTCGTGGTCGCCCTTGCGCCGGTCGTCGCCCTCGTCGTCGCCCTTCTCGCGCTTGTCCCTCTTGCCCTCGTCCTCCTTCTCGTCGTCGTCCTCGTATCCGTCGTCGCCGTGGTCGTGCCCGTTGTCGTGGTCGTGGTGCCAGCCGTTGCCGTGGTCGTGGCCCTCGTGGTCGCCCTTCCGGCGGTCGTCGCCCTTGCGGTCGTCGTCGCCCTTGCGGTCGCCGCGGTCGTCGCCCTTGCGGTCGTCGTCGCCCTTGCGGTCGCCGCGGTCGCCGCGGTCGTCACCCTTGTCGCCGTGGTCGTGCCCGTTGTCACCGTTGTCGTGGTGCCAACCGTGGTAGCCGTTGTGCTCCTCGTCCGCGATGGCGGGGGAGGAGGCGCCGATGACGGCACCGGCGGTCAGGGCCATAAGGGCGAGTCCAGCGATACGCTTCACAATAATCCTTGCTTTGAGTAGCCAGAAAATCACTGCCAGTGATGAATGTAAGCTGGCGACCCCTGTTTGGCCAGTTCATCGGCGCGAGGAAGTCACATTGACCTCGGGGAACGCTCGTATTCCACGACAGAACACGGAACGTCCCCACATGCCCTAAAGTTCGGCAAGGGCCCCTGTTCCACGCGTCTCCCGGCAACCGCGGCGCGCACCGGTGGGCCCGTGCACGATCGGGCCGAACCAGAGTCGGGGGCACACGTGGGAACAACCTTGGGCGACGTCTGGCAGGAAGTGCTGTCGGTCCAGCCCGAACCGGAGCGGTGGATCATCGTGACCGCGGCGGTGCTGGCCCTGGCGGCCGTACTGCTCGGCCCGCCCTGGCGGATCGGGCGCAACGTCGTCACCATCGCCCATGAGGGCGGGCACGCCCTGGTCGCCCTGCTCAGCGGCCGCCAGCTCACCGGGATCCGTCTGCACTCGGACACCTCCGGGGTCACCGTCTCCCGGGGAAAGCCGACCGGCATCGGCATGATCCTGACCGTCTTCGCGGGCTACGTCGCCTCGTCGGTCATCGGTCTGCTCGGCATCCTCATGCTCATGTCGGACCGCATCACCGCCCTGCTGTGGCTGAGCATCGTCGTGCTCGCCGCCATGCTCCTGATGATCCGCAACGTCTACGGCGTGGTGTCGATCGTGGCGACCGGCGCGGTGGTGTTCGGGATCAGCTGGTTCACCCCGCCGGAGGTGCAGGCGGCCTTCGCCTACCTCTTCATCTGGTTCCTGCTCTTCGCGGGCGTGCGGCCGGTGATCGAGCTCCAGGCCCAGCGCGGGCGCAACCCCTCACCGCACTCCGACGCCGACCAGCTGGCCCGGCTCACCGGTGTGCCGGGAACCCTGTGGGTCGTGGTCTTCTTCCTGGTCAACGCCGCGGTGACCGTCCTCGGCGTCTGGCTGCTGCTCTTCTAGGCACTGTTTTGTGGACGGATGAGGTCGCGGAGCCCCAGATCCGGATCGAAGCCGCCAACACAGTCCCGTCGAAGACCACGGCCCGCTTGTCATGGCGGGTCGCGACCGCCCGGTTCTGCTTGAGCAGGTTGACAGACCGCTCCACGGTGTTTCGGCGGCGGTGCTCACACCGGTCCCTGGGCCGGGTGACAGTCGTTTTGGTCTTGCGGCGGCGCAGGTGGCCCCGGTTGACCCTGCTGGAGTAGGCCTTGTCGCCCAGTACCCGGTCCGGACGGGTCCGGAGCCTGCCCACACGGCGGGGCGGTCGCAACGCGGCCGTCAACGGCTCGGACATCAGATCGTCTCCGCGCGCTCGCCCGGGCTGAGGAGAGCGTGGCCAGGGGCCGTTGGCGGGAGCCGGCGAGCAGGTGGGGCCCGGCAGCGGCCGCGTCCGGACGCGGCCAACATATGTCCTATATGCTCAGTTTTTCCTTTTTGACCTCTTCTTGGTTTGCTGCAAAGAGTCGGCATCCTCGGAAGCAGAGGAAACAGAGTGACTCCAGAACCATCCCCCTCCTCACCCTCATCCCCCGCGTCGTCTTCGGATGGCGAGGCGAACTCGCCCGCGATCCGGACCGGGCCAGAACGGTCCACGGTGGTCTTCGTCCTGGTCTCGGCGGCGTTCTCCGCCGCCCTGTTCGTGGAATACCGCTCCGAGGGGTCCGCTCTCATCGACGCTCTCGGGCCGTCGGCCTTGGGCGGCCTGCTGTTGTACTGGGCGCTCACCGCTCTGCGCAGGCGCAGGCGGGCGAGAAAGGGCCAGGACACGGCGGCCCGGCCCAAGGGCTGGCTGGCGCGTGTGATGGAGGAGGGGGCCGCAGCCGAGCGGGAGAGGAGGCAGGAGGCGCGGGAGCGCGCACGGACGCGGATCCACACGCCCACGGAGGCCGAGGCATTCGTGGCGAAGTGGCTGCGGAGCCGGGGTTTCCGGGGAGCCCGGGCCACGCCTCCGTCGGGTGACGCGGGGATCGATGTCACCGCCTCGGGTATCTCCGTGCAGGTCAAACGTTACGGCTCCAAAGGCGTTGGGCGCCCTGAGGTGCAGCAGCTGGTCGGAGCGGCCCGGGTCGGTGACGTGGCCGTGTTCTTCACCTCCTCGCGTTACACGGACGCCGCCGTCGAGTACGCCGACCAACGCGGTGTCGCCCTGTTCGCGTTCGACTTCGCGGGGGGTTACCCGGTGCGCGTGGTGAACAGAACCGCGGAGCGGCTGCTCCGCGACCGCGGTCGCGGGCACGAGTAGAACCGGTCCGGTCGTCCCGGTCGGCCCCGCCGCCCGGACACGACGGACCCGAACACGACGAAGGGGCGCGACCGTGGTGGTCGCGCCCCTCGCGCTTGCTGTGGCCGGTGTCTGCTGTGGCCGTGCTTGCCGTGACCGTGCTTGCTGTGAACCTGTGTCCCGGGAGGACGCCCGGGGATGGGCGGCACGGGCGCTACGCGCGCGGCGCCGTGAGCGCCTCCGAGACCGTCGTGAAGACGGGGATGCGCGTGTCGAGCGAGGTCACCCGCAGGGTCTGGAGCACCCGGTGGATGGGGGAGGCGATGGCCAGGACCGCCTTCTGCTCCTTGGCGGCCTTGTGCGCGCGGATCAGGACGCGCAGACCGCTGGAGTCGATGAACCGCAGGTCGGCGCAGTCCAGGACCACACGGCCGAAGGGCTGCGTGGTCAGAGCCTCGGTCACCGCCTCCTGGAAGCGGTGCTCGGTGGCCATGTCGATCTCCCCGTCCAACGCCAGAACCCGTCCGGCGTCGTGCAGGGTGGAGGAGATGTTCAGGTCGGGCATGGCGACTCCGGCGTATTCGGGCCTCGCCCGACGGGTCGGCGCGGTGGGCCGCACACGGCTCCACGAGCGCGTGCCGACCGGGACGTTGGTCGTGTTACCGCGGTGGCCAAGCTGATGGTTCATCAAGTTCCTTGCGTGTTGCCCCCGAACGGGGGTGAAACGCCCTTCTCGCCTGGGTCTGCCGGACAGGTCCGCGTGAAGCGGGGTCATCGGGCAAACGTACGGAGCCGGACCGGAAGTTCCTGCGTGTCCGTGCTCTGCGATGGAGGCGGCGGAGACGGACGGTGCGCCGGTGGGCGCCGAGTCGCTGCCTCGGGCCACTCCCGCCCTCGGCAACTGTGCAAACCAGCCCGCGGGGGCGGGCATTCCCCGCCGGTGCGGCGGGGGTGGCCGTCGGACGGCGGTGCCTGGCCTCTTCCGAACGGTCGGTCGGGCCGGTTCTGCGCCCGGCGAAGCGCCGGGTGTCTCCCGCGAGAAGCCGCCCGGCCACGGACTTTACCACAGCGCCGTGGCCGATTCGTGACGTGAGCGACGCAAGGTCGTGCTCGCGTCCTTTGCTCTCCGTGTGCTTTATGAGGTATGCATCACATGCACTGGGCGTTCTCGACGGGTTCGGGATCGGATGTCCGGTCCTCGTCCCTCTGCTGGAGGGCCCACACGCACGCCGACAGTGTGAGCGGTACCACCACCGTCAGCGCGATCGCCGGGATCGCCACCCCCGAGTCGTTGACCGCGAAGCCCACCAGCGCGGTCACCAGGGAGCCGGTCAGTCCCGCGCGCAGCGTCGGCGCGTACTCGTAGGCCACCTGGAGCGCGCCGATCCGCCAGTGGGTCGGCCGGTGCAGCATCACGAACAGGAACACCAGCGCGCACGCCGCCAGCAGGGTCAGCTGCCAGTTGCCCAGGGTCCCCAGCATCGCGCTCAGCTTGCGGGCCACCACCGCACCCGCCTCGCCGCTGACCACCTGGGCGGCGAACGCCCCGAGGTGGCTGCGGTCCTCCGGCGGACGCAGGTAGTCCAGCCACGAGATCAGCGAGATCGCCGTCACCGTCACCAGGGCCACCACCGCCAGGCGCACCGCCGTCACGCGTACCCCGGCGATCATCATCGTCGTCACCGCCAGGCCGGGGATCAGCGCGATCACCCCGCCGAAGTCGGTGCCCAGGCCTGGCCAGCCCACGATCAGCACCGTCGCCGCCCCGACGACCAGGGTCACCGCCACGGCGGAGCGGCGCCAGCCCCGCGAGACCAGCTCGTGGGAGATCCCCGCGACCGTCATCAGCATGCCGGTCGCGAACGTCGCGAACGCGATGTTGCCGACCCCGTAGAACCGGCCCGCCACGATCGGCGAGTACCCCGTGGGCGAGTTCATCTGGAGGTAGGCGCCGAAGCACAGGTCCAGGAAGAGCACCGCCGTGGTCGCGCCCGCGACCACCGTCATCGGGCCCAGGGCGGTGCGCCGCCACGGTCCCGCCATGGCCAGCGCCACCACCAGGGCGTCCGCGGCCAGGACGCACACCAGCAGCGACATCAGCGGAGAGGACGAGGCCCACCACGGGATGAGGTTGGCCAGGTAGCTGGCCACCGGGAAGGCCGCTCCGGCCAGCGCCACCGCCCGCGTCAGCGTCAGCACGCGCGCGCGTTTGCCGCGCTGGCGGTTGGAGTAGCGGTGCAGCGCGTAGGCCGCCGCCGCGTAGATGAGCAGCTGGAAGGCGACCAGACCGCTGAAGAAGCCCGGGACGGCGGCGCCCACCACCACCGCGGCGGTGTTGAACTCCACCAGCCGTCCGACGGCCTCGTCGGTCCGCGGCGGCCGGTCGGCCAGGTGCCAGGCCCGGCCGCTGGTCGGCTCGGTGGCCCGCATCCCCAGGGCGGTCAGGACGGTCGGTGTGGTGTCGGTGAGCACCACCAGCCCGGCCCGGCGGGTCGAGTCCGAGGCCAGGAAGGCTCCGTCCCCGGTGAACCCCGCCTCCGAGACCTCCCCGGACACGGCCACCGTGAGCTGGGAGGGCCCGGTGTCCATGGAGACGCCGACCACCATCAGCGACGATCCGACCGGCAGTACGCGCTCCAGCGTCCTCAGCCGCTCGTCCATGGCGGCGAGCGCCTTGTCGCGCTCCCACTCGGGGACGTCGTCGGGGTTGGGCTCGGGCGGTCCCCCGGCCTCCCCGTCCGCCTCCTCGTCCTCGTCGGCGGCCTCACCGACCGGTTCCTGCGCGGCCTCCCGGGCCTCCTCGTCGGTGATCGGCGGATCCGGGTAGTCGGGGTAGAGACGGGTGAGCCCGGCCAGCTCGACCGCCGCGAGGGAGACCCCCTCCAGGCGGTCGGTGGTCAGATCGCGCACGTCGTCGACGTAGTGGTCCACCCGCCCGGAGGCGTCGGCCACGCCCAGGGCCGCGCCGTGGCCGACGGCGAGCGTGGTCCCGCCCTCCTCGTGCACGGTCTGCCCGAGCAGCCCCACGGGCGCGCGGAAGAAGGTCCTCGCGTTCTGGCTGACGTAGGCGTCGAAACCCGGGACGACCGCGCCCGAGCCGGTGCGCTGGGGCTCCGGGGCGGCCTCGCACACCGTGAAGCGCTCCCGGATGGACAGGGCGCGCTGCCCGGCCGACACCGACAGCCAGCCGTCGGTGGGACAGGTGCGCGAGGTGGCCGTGCGGATCGACACGTTGCCGATCGAGCCCTCCTCGGCCATTCCCCACAGGGTCGGTGTGGTCTCGGGAGTAACGTCCTGCCACAGCAGGCCCGGCACCCCCACGAGCACCACGGGTCCCTCACGCTGCCCGGCCGGTCCCTCCGGACCGGACAGGGCCTCGGTCTCGGCGGGAACCGCGGCGGACGCGGCGGGCGCGGTGCACAGCAGCACCGTCGCGGACAGCAGCAGGGCACCCAGGCGCGCTCCCCAGTGCGCCCCCGGTGTGACGAGCCGTCGTGGCATGGCGGACCCCCCGTCGCGCGCTCAGCCGGACTGGTCGCTCACCCTAGCCACTCTTCGCGCCGCGTAGGGGGATCCGCGGGGCCCGGCGCGTGGGGAGGGTGACGTGTGACGGTGTGCGCGGAAGCGCTCCGGCCGGGGAAGGGCGGCGCGCGGACGGGGTTTCGGTCAGGGGGTGATGCCCCACTGCTGGAGGGTCTTCGCGGTGTCGGGCTGTTCGGTGCCCCGGGTGACCCCGCCCGGGGTGCGGTCGAAGCGCGGCGCCGGGCCCGACAGGATCCGGTCGCCGTCGCGCACGAGCGAGCCGCGGGCGCGCACGTGCGGGTGGTCGGGGGCCTCCTCCAGGGACAGGACGGGCATCACACAGGCGTCGGCGCCCCCGAACACCTCACCCCACGCGTCGCGGGTGCGGGTGCGCAGGACCTCGGCGAACCGCTCGCGCAGCCGGGGCCAGCCCTCCCGGTCCCACTGGTCGGGCAGGTCCTCCCCGGCCAGGCCGACGCCCTCCAGGAACGCGGCGTAGAACTGGGGCTCGATGCAGCCGACCGACACGTGGCGGCCGTCGGCGCACTCGTAGACGTCGTACCAGGGGGCGCCGGTGTCCAGGTAGTTGGTACCGCGCTCGTCGCTCCAGGAGCCGCGTGCGCGGTCCTCGTGCAGCATCGACATCAGCAGCGCGCTGCCGTCCACCATCGCGGCGTCCACGACCTGGCCGCGGCCGGAGGACTGGCGCTCGACCAGCGCGCTCAGGACACCGGTGACCGCGAACATGGTGCCCCCGGCGAAGTCGCCCAGGAGGTTGACCGGGGGGACCGGCGGGCCGCCCGCGCGGCCGATGGCGTGCAGGGCTCCGTTCACGGAGATGTAGTTCATGTCGTGCCCGGCGGTGCGGGCGAGCGGCCCGTCCTGGCCCCAGCCGGTGACCCGCGCGTAGACCAGGCTCGGGTTGGCCTCCAGGCAGGCCTCGGGACCCAGGCCCAGGCGCTCCATGACCCCCGGTCGGAAGCCCTCCAGGAGCACGTCGGCGCGGGAGGCCAGGTCGCGGGCGAGCGCGAGGCCCTCCTCGGACTTGAGGTCCGCGGGGAGGACGGTGCGCCCCTCGCTCATGTGGGGCCCGCCCGCGCCGGCGTTCATCGCGTCGGCGGCCGCGGGGCGGTCGAGGCGGATGACGCTGGCGCCCAGGTCGGCGAGGAGCATCCCGGCCATCGGTGCCGGGCCGATCCCGGTGAACTCGACGACGCGGATTCCGTTCAGGGGTCCCATGGGGAGGTCTCCAAGGCGGTAGAGGGGAGCGCGCGCGACCAGAACGGCGCTCGGTTCATTGTGCAGTCTCCGCTTCCGTCGCGCCACGGCGGTGCCCCGCCGGGTGCCGGGGGAGAGGGGAGCGGAAATGCGGGAAAGGGGGCGAAAGGGGAATGCGGGCTCGAAGGGCCGCGCACAGCCCCGCCTTTTTCGGTCAGATACAAAAGCGCTCCGACAAGGGGTGTTAATGTGTCGGTGTTCGCTGGGAGAAGTGTCGTTTTCCGCCTCCGGAAAAAAATTTCCGTCACCCCTCCGCCGGCGACGGCGCGCCGGAGCGCGCCCGCGCCGGACAGAGCATGGGAAAACCGTACCGACCTTTCCGAAAAGGGCGAATACGTCATGTCCAGCACTCCGGAGACCGACGCCTCGGGGAAAGGCACCCGCCGCCGCAGCGGGGGACGGCGGCCCGCCCTGCGACGCCAGCCCCGCCGAACAGGCCCGGCGCGCCCAGCAGCTCTACGACGGCGCCGGCGGTGACTGGCGGAGGCAGCGGCCCCACCGCGGCACGCACCTGTTCGACTGAACGGAACCCGGAGCGGGACGGCGGTCGGAGAACCGCACGGACCGCCGCACAGATCCGCCGTAAACGGGACGACGTGCGGGAGCTGGCAAGATGTGGGGGTGACACAGACACCCGCGCCCGACGACCGCTCCCGCCTGCTCACCCCCGCCGACGTGCGGACACTGGCGGAGCGGTTCGGTATCCGGCCCACCAAGACCCTGGGCCAGAACTTCGTCATCGACCACGGCACCGTCCGCCGCATCGTGCGGGTCGCGGGGGTCACCGAGGAGGACACCGTCGTCGAGGTCGGCCCGGGTCTGGGCTCGCTCACCCTGGCGCTCCTCCCGCACGTGCGCCACGTGACCGCCGTGGAGATCGACCCGGCGCTGGCCGAGGCCCTGCCGGGCACCGTCGCCGACCACGCGCCCGACCTCGCCGACCGGCTCACCGTCGTCCACGGCGACGCCATGCGCGTGACCGGGCTGCCCGGCCCCGAGCCCACGGCGCTGGTGGCCAACTTGCCCTACAACGTGTCCGTCCCGGTCCTGCTGCACCTGTTGGAGCTGCTGCCCAGCCTGCGGCGGGTGCTGGTCATGGTGCAGGCCGAGGTCGCCGACCGCGTCACCGCCTCCCCGGGCGGCCGCGTCTACGGGGTGCCCTCGGCCAAGGTCGCCTGGTACGCCGGGGCCCGCCGCGCGGGATCGGTCGGCCGCAACGTGTTCTGGCCCGCACCCAACGTCGACTCCGGTCTGGTCGAACTCATCCGCCGCCCGCAGCCCGTCACCACGGCGAGCCGCGAGGAGGTCTTCCGGGTGATCGACGCCGCCTTCGCGCAGCGCCGCAAGACCCTGCGCGCCGCCCTGGCCGGGTGGGCCGGTTCGCCGCCCGCGGCCGAGACCGCCCTGCGCGCGGCGGGCGTGGACCCCTCGGCCCGGGGCGAGTCGCTGGACGTGACGGCGTTCGCGGCCATCGCCGAGCAGCGCCCGCGGCCCTGAGCCCCGACGGGCCTGATGAGCACCGACGGGTCCGGCCCGGGTGCCCGGACAAGCCGCGGGGCGCCTCCCCGTCCCGGTCGGCGCCCCGCGTTCCCGCGTCCCCAGCGGGTCCTGGTGTTTTCCGTTGTGGCTCTCGTGACCCCCGCGTCCGGGGGTGTGTCCGTCACTCCAGGGTGTCGGAGCGGCTCTCCGTGGAGGGCCGCTCGCGCCGGGGCCGGGTGAGCGCGCGGGCCGCCCCGGCCGCGCCCAGGCCCGCCAACAGCACCGGCGGCACCCACAGGACGTTGAACTCCCAGTCGCCCGTGCCGCGCATGACGAATCCGACCGCCAGGCCGAGGAACAGCAGGCCCGCGACCAGCGAGCCCCAGTCAGTCCTACGCTCCGCCACGCTTCACCTCCACAACCCCGACCAGTGAGTCGGTGCGCACGTTGATCCGCGGGGCCCCGGCCCCGTCGCCGCCTCGCGACCCGGTGTCCGCCGCGGCCCCGTGGACCTCCTCGTAGTCCAGTGAGACCCCGAACATGTCGTCCCGCCCGTCCTTCGGGCCGAACTCCACGGCCCCCAGACCGATCTCCGAGTGCACCGCGACCTCCGCGTCCTCGGGCAGGACCAGCTCCACGCGGCCCGCTCCCATCCGCAGCGACACGTCGACGGTCCCGCCGGGCTCCAGGTCCTCCAGCCCGGTCAGGTCCAGGGTTCCCGAGCCCACGGTGAGCCGGTGGTCGCCGGACTCGGCCGCGGCCACCGTGGTCGGCCGCCACGTCTCGTCGCCGATCCGCACCCGTGTCAGATCGGTCACCGACGCCAGCACCAGCAGCAGAACGGCCGCCGCGCCCATCGGGATCAGCCCCCGTGGACTGCCCGCCCAGGCGCCGACCAGCGCGTACACGCCGATCACCGCCAGGGAGCCGGCCAGGAAGAACACCCCGGTCTCCGGCCCGAGCAGCAGGTCGGCCGTCCGACCGCTCCACAGCGAGGACGACCAGCCGAACTCCAGCACCGGCACCAGGACCGCCCCGGCCACGACCGTCCACAGGGCCAGGGAGGCCAGCGGCAGACGCCTGCCCTTCGGGAGGGAGCAACCGTCCTCCGCCTTCCGCGTGCGGGACCCTCCCGCCTCGCCGGAAGGCTCCTCCTCGCCCTCGTCCTCGTCACCGGTCTCCCCGGAGTCCCGCGCGGCGGTGCGCTCCGACACCACCGCCAGGTCCACCGGCCCCTGCGGCGCGGACGCCCACGGCTGGGCCGGGTTGTAGTAGGTCGCGGTCGGCTCCGGGGACGGCGTCGCGGGCGGCGGCTCCGTGGTCCGCAGGTCCTCGCGCAGTTCGGCGAACGCCGTCCGGAGGTCCACGCCCCGGTTGCGTGCGGCAAGCAGCCCCAGCACCAGGGGTACCGCCAGCACCAGTGTCGACCACCCCAGTCCGCCGACCAGGCTGAACGTCGTCGCGACCGCCAACCCCACCGCGAGGAGCTTGGGCACCGTCCGCGGCGGGATACTGCGGTTGAGCATCTGCTCGAACGTCGCCGGGACGCCCTGGGCGTCGCGCATGAGCATCCACGCGGCGATGTAGAGCAGCAGACCCGCCGCCCCGGCGAACGAGGTCAGCACGAAGGCCGCACGCCACACCACCGGGTCGACCCCGGTGTACCGGCCCAGGCCCGCGCACACACCGGCCAGGACCCGGTCCTCGTCCCCCTTGCGCAGCTCGCGCACGGAGGTCCCGGCGTCCGCCTCCGCCGTACCGGCAGCGGACGCGGCCGGGGCGCCCTCCGGTACCGGGTCGTCAGTCATGGTCACTCACCGCGCTCTCCTCACCCACCCATGGTCACCCGCCACCGTCCACCAGCACATCCGGGACGACCCTGAACCCACCCTGACGGGGGCCCGGCCAGGACCAGGGGCGTGCCCCCGATGTCCGGTCGGCGCCGGAGGGGGCATCCTGGACAGCACAGGACCCACGAACGCGGCGGGCGCGTACATCCTCCCCGCCGCACGGACGAAAGCGGTGATCGGGCGGTGGCAGCAACGGCCGCGGACACCCCGCGACTCACCCGCGCGGTCAGGGGCAGGCTCCTCGGCGGTGTCTCCGCGGGGCTCGCCCGCCACCTGGGCCTGGACCCGGTGGTGGTCCGCCTCGCCTTCATGGCGCTGTCCGTGGGCGGCATCGGCATCGCCGTCTACGCCGCCCTGTACTTCTTCGTCCCCAACGACTCCTCGGAGGAGGAGACCGCCGAGTCCGAGAGCCGCCGCAAGGGCCGCGACCTCTCCCAACTCATCGCCTACGTCGGCCTCGCCGCCGGACTCGGCCTCCTGTTCCTGCTCTTCGGCGGCGTCTTCGACCCGCTGCTGTGGTTCGTGGTCTTCGGCGCCCTCGGCGGCATCATCCTCTGGCAGCAGGCCAACCCGTCCCAGCGCGACCAGTGGATGACCAGCACCGTCAGCCGCTCCTCGCCCAAGGGCATCATGCGCGCGGTCGCCGGCGTGCTGCTCGTCGTCGTCGGCGCCATCGGCTTCCTCGTCTTCCAGGAACAGCTCCAGAACGCCCGTGCCGGCCTGACCTTCGCCTTCACCGTGCTCGCGGGCATCGCCCTCATCGTGGCCCCCTGGATCATCGGACTGGTCCGCGAACGCGACCAGGAGCGCCGCGAGCGCATCCGCAACGCCGAGCGCGCCGAACTCGCCGCCCACATCCACGACTCCGTCCTGCACACCCTGACCCTCATCCAGCGCCGGGCCGAGGACCCCCGCGAGGTGCAGCGCCTCGCCCGCGTCCAGGAGCGCGCCCTGCGCAGCTGGCTCTACCAGCGGCCCGCCGACGCAGACACCACCGTCTCGCCCGCGCTCGAACGCGTCACCGCCGAGGTCGAGGAGGAGCACGGGGTTCCCATCGAGGTGGTGTGCGTGGGCGACTGCCCCATGGACGACGCGCTGGCCGCCATGCTCCGGGCCGCACGCGAGGCCATGGTC
This sequence comes from Nocardiopsis alborubida, assembly GCF_012396365.1. Classification (GTDB taxonomy): domain Bacteria; phylum Actinomycetota; class Actinomycetes; order Streptosporangiales; family Streptosporangiaceae; genus Nocardiopsis; species Nocardiopsis alborubida. The sequence goes on from NZ_JAAXPG010000009.1 coordinate 215,720, forward strand.
AACGCCTCCAAGTACGCCGGGACGGACAGCATCTCGGTGTTCGGAGAGGTCGACCAGGAGGAGGTGCTGGTGTTCGTCCGCGACCGCGGCGCAGGGTTCGACATGGACGCCGTCCCCGAGGACCGCATGGGCGTGCGCGGCTCCATCCTGGGCCGGATGGAGCGCCACGGCGGCTCCGCGCGCATCCGCACCGGTCCCGGCGAGGGCACCGAGGTGCAGCTGCGCATGCCGCGCGTCCCCGACCTGTAGGGCGCGGACCGGGCGGAGGGCACGGACGGTTCCGCTCGCCCACCGCGACCGCAGCCGGGACCGGATGACGGCCGAAAGCGGACAGCCCCCGACGCGGGTGCCCCCGTCGGCCCCGGCGTGGGTAGAGTCCACGGTGTGGCAGACGAGAGCACGACCTTCAGTGGCGGTGACGCGGTCCCCCGCGTCGTGATCGTGGACGACCACCGGCTGTTCCGCAGCGGTGTGCGCGGTGAGCTCGGCGACGCCGTGAACGTGGTCGGCGAGGCCGGCGACGTCGACGGCGCCGTGCACGTCATCGGCGAGAAGCAGCCCGACCTCGTCCTGCTGGACGTCCACCTGCCAGGGGGCGGCGGCGTGGAGGTGCTGCGCCGCGTCCTGGCCCAGCACCCCCAGATCCGCTTCCTGGCCCTGTCGGTCTCCGACGCCGCCGAGGACGTCATCGGCGTGGTGCGCGGCGGCGCCCGCGGCTACGTCACCAAGACCATTTCCGGCAGGGAGCTGGCCGACGCCATCGTGCGCGTGGCCGACGGCGACGCGGTCTTCTCCCCGCGGCTGGCCGGGTTCGTGCTGGACGCCTTCTCCGCGACCGACGCCCCGCCGGTGGACCCCGAGCTGGACCGGCTCACGCAGCGCGAGCGCGAGGTCCTGCGCCACATCGCGCGCGGCTACGCCTACAAGGAAGTGGCCAAGGAGCTGTTCATCTCCGTCAAGACCGTGGAGACGCACGTGTCCTCGGTGCTGCGCAAGCTCCAGCTGTCCAACCGCCACGAGCTGAGCCGCTGGGCCACGGCCCGCAGACTGGTCTGAGCCCGGCGCAGGGCGCCACGGCCGTTGGCCGGCCCGACGGCGGTGAGCGGCGCGCCGAAGCTCAGGGTCCGCGTGAGGACTCCCGAGGCGGGGAGCCCCCGGTGGGAGTCGCCACGGTCCGCCCGGTGCGGACCACCGGGCGGGTGCACCGGGCGGACGCGGACCGCGGGGCATGGCGAGGCCGGAGGCCCTGGGGACCCCCCTTATCCATGGGACCACCGTCCGGGAGCGCACCGCCACCCCCTCCCGCGACCTGTGGACGACCCCGGGACCTCTCAGCGCAGCGAGTCGAGCATCCGCCCCAGGAACTCGGCCTCGGCCACGCCCGTGACCACCCGCGCGGGGCGGCGGTCGTCGTCCCGCGGACGCGGGCGCAGGTCCGCCACGGTCATCCCCCGCGTCAGCGTCCCCGTCAGCTCCACCCGTACCGGGGCCTCGAAGGACTCCGTCACCAGGTGCGGGTCCACCAGCACCGCCGCGGCCAGCGGGTCGTGCATCGCGCACTGGCGGACCCCGAAGATCCCCGAGTAGAAGTCGGCGTAGAAGTCCAGGAACGCCGACGTGCGCGCGGCGCGCTCGCCCGCGACCGTCCCCAGCTCAGCCAGCCACTCGGTGGTGGCCACCGTCTTCATGGTGATGTCCAGCGCCACCAGGTCCAGGTCGAACCCGGCCGCGAACACCGCCTCCGCCGCCTCGGGGTCGTTGCTGATGTTGGCCTCGGCGTGCGAGGACACGTTGCCCGCCACACGCAGCGCGCCACCCATCACCACCAGGCGCCGCACCAGCCTCGGCAGCTCCGGCTCCAGGGCCAGCGCGATCGCCAGGTTCGTCAGCGGCCCCACGGCCAGCACGTCGATCTCGCCCGGGTTCTCGCGGACCAGGCGCACCAGCAGCTCGGCCGCCGTCCCCGGCACCGGACGGCCAGCGGGCTCGGGCAGCTCAACGTCCCCCAGGCCGTTGCCTCCGTGCACGTGCGCGGCCAGACGCGGCGGCTGCACCAGCGGACGCGCGGCGCCCACCGCCACCGGGACGTCCGGACGGCCGTACAGCTCCAGCAGCCGCAACGCGTTGTCGGTCGTGACGTCCACGCTGTTGTTGCCGAAGACCGCCCCGACGCCGACGATCTCCACCTCGGGCCGAGCGGCCAGGTAGGCGAGCGCGACGGCGTCGTCGATCCCCGGGTCGCAGTCGACGAACACACGCATGCTCAAGGAAACTCCCTCTCAGAACACGAGGGCCTCCGACCGGAGGCCCCTACCGAAACAGCGTAAGACGCCGGTCAGGGGGCTTTTGCCCGACAAAACGGGCGTGTGGGGGCCCGTCCCTGTGGACGGGGACGGCAGCGTCACCGGGCGGCCGTAACCTGGATGCCGTGTCCTCCCAAGAACAGCTTCTCGAAGGTCTGAACGGTCCCCAGCGCGACGCCGTCACCCACAGCGGCTCCCCGCTCCTGATCGTGGCGGGTGCCGGGTCCGGCAAGACCCGGGTCCTCACCCACCGCATCGCCCACCTCATGGCCGCGCGCGGTGTCCGCCCGGGTGAGATCCTCGCCATCACCTTCACCAACAAGGCCGCCGCCGAGATGCGCGAGCGCATCCAGGCGCTGCTGGGCGTGCGCGCCGCCAACAGCATGTGGACGATGACCTTCCACTCCGCGTGCGTGCGCATCCTGCGCAGGGAGGCCGCCCGGCTCGGCTACCCGAGCAGCTTCACCATCTACGACTCCGCCGACTCCGCGCGCCTGATGCAGCTGGTGTGCAAGGAGATGGACCTGGACCCCAAGCGGTTCCCGCCCAAGGCCTTCTCCGCCCAGGTGTCCAACCTCAAGAACGAGCTGGTCGACTACGACACGTTCGCCGGACAGGCCCAGACCGAGCAGGAGAAGAAGCTCGCCGAGGCCTACCAGCTCTACCAGCGCCGCCTGCACGAGGCGGGCGCGATGGACTTCGACGACCTGATCATGGTCACCGTCAACCTGTTCCAGATGTTCCCGGACGTCGCCGAGTACTACCGGCGCCGGTTCCGGCACGTCATGGTCGACGAGTACCAGGACACCAACCACGCCCAGTACGTGTTCATCCGCGAACTGGTCGGCGTGGCCGAGGGCTCCGACACCAGCGTGGTGCCGCCCGCGGAGCTGTGCGTGGTCGGCGACGCCGACCAGTCCATCTACGCGTTCCGCGGCGCCACCATCCGCAACATCCTGGAGTTCGAGCGCGACTTCCCCGACGCGCGCACCATCCTCCTGGAGCAGAACTACCGCTCCACCCAGACCATCCTGTCCGCGGCCAACGCGGTCATCGACCGCAACGAGGGCCGCCCGGCCAAGAACCTGTGGTCGGAGCAGGGTGACGGGCCGGCCATCGTCGGCTACGTCGCCGACAACGAGCACGACGAGGCCGCCTTCGTGGTCGGCGAGATCGACAGGCTCACCGACGACAGGACGCTCACCCCGAGCCAGGTCGCGGTGTTCTACCGGACCAACGCCCAGTCCCGCGTGTTCGAGGACGTGTTCATCCGCACCGGGCTGCCCTACAAGATCGTCGGCGGCGTGCGCTTCTACGAGCGCAAGGAGATCCGCGACGTCCTCGCCTACCTGCGGGTCCTGGCCAACCCCGAGGACACCGTCAGCCTGCGGCGCATCCTCAACGTGCCCAGGCGGGGGATCGGGGCCCGGGCGGAGGAGTCGGTCGAGCTCTTCGCCGCCCGCGAGCGCATCTCCTTCTCCCGGGCGCTGCGCCGGGTGGACGAGATCCCGGGGATGGCCACCCGCTCGGTCAAGGCGGTGCTCAACTTCATCGCCCTGCTGGAGGAGCTGGAGAAGACCGTGCCGGAGGGCACGCCCGCGGAGATCGTCGAGGCGGTGCTGAGCAAGACCGGGTACCTGTCCGAGCTGGCCGAGTCCAAGGACCTCCAGGACGAGAGCCGGGTGGAGAACCTGGAGGAGTTCGTCGACGTCGCCCGCGAGTTCGAGCACACCTTCGCCGCACTCCTGGAGGAGGAGCCCACGGAGGACGGGGAGGAGGCCGACGGGGCCGTCGACCCCGGGGCGCCGACACTGGTCGACTTCCTGGAGCGGATCTCCCTCGTCGCGGACACCGACCAGATCCCCGACGAGGACGACGAGGGCGGTGTGGTCACGCTGATGACCCTGCACGCGGCCAAGGGGCTGGAGTTCCCCGCGGTCTTCCTCACCGGGATGGAGGACGGGGTGTTCCCGCACACCCGCACACTCGGCGACAAGACGCAGCTGGAGGAGGAGCGCCGCCTGGCCTACGTGGGCCTGACCCGTGCGCAGCGCCTGCTGTACGTCAGCCGCGCCGCCGTGCGCAGCGCCTGGGGAACCCCCTCCTACAACCCCGCATCCCGTTTCCTGGACGAGATCCCCTCGTCCCTGGTCGACTGGCGCCGCGCCGAGTCCACCCTGGCCGCTCCGCCCAGCCGCAGCATCGGCGGCCGGAGTTCAGGGGGTTTCGGGGGCGGGGGCGGCTTCAGCGGCACCTTCGGCGGCGGCTCCCGGTCGCGCGGGGGAGCGAAGGCGGCCAAGGAGGCGCCCACACTCAGCGTGGGGGACCTGGTCAACCACGACTCCTTCGGCATGGGCCGGGTGCAGCTGGTGGAGGGTGCCGGGGACAGGACCAAGGCCCGCATCGACTTCGGCGCGGACATCGGCGAGAAGGACTTCCTGGTCAAGTACGCGCCGATCGAGAAGCTCTGAGGCCAAGATCCGGTGAACGTGTCCCGAGCACTCCGGGCCGGGGGTAGAGTTGGGGAAGACCGAGCGAGACGGACGCGGTTCCCGCGGCCGGGCCGGTCGACCCCTTCCTCCGAACCGCCGTTCCGAGCACTGCTTCGGACCGGATAAGCTCGGAGGGCGCTTCCAAGGAAACACGGAAGCGAAACGGGAAACGGGCTTTACCCCGATCAGAAACACCACGAACCGCCGATTTGGCGGGGTGCGGAACACCTGATAAAGTAAAGACACAACAAAGCGGAAACG